>JAXGRH010000001.1:0-326975 GCA_040766025.1 Clostridia bacterium
CGAAAGAGAATGGATTATCTGCCTTTCGGTCATATCGGGATGGTTGAATTTCGAGGCTTTAATGCGCGTGAGACAGAGGATATGGCCTTGCGCTACTATCGAATGGCACGTGCGCTTATGGGACAGCATCGCGCGCGGTTCAAAAAAACAGAATTGTCGGAACCGGCGCCTTCTCCAATCTCCAAAATTCGCAATCGCTATCGCTTTCGTGTCATAGCGCGCGACCCTTCGGCGGAGCTTTTGACGCGGCTTTTATTCCATACGGCGGACCATATGGAAAAGCATCAACAAGTGTCCTTTTTTGTCGACATAGATCCCTGGGCCACGCTGTAGTAACGGCGGTGTGTGCTAAACTTTAGAAAAACATGGGAGGTCATTATGGCCCTTCGAGATATACTCATAGAGGGCGATCCGGCGCTTACGAAGCGCTCTCGCCCGGTGAAAAAATTTGACGATCGCTTAGCGTCCCTGATCGACGACATGATTGAGACGATGTACGACGGTGACGGCGTCGGGCTTGCCGCGCCGCAGGTCGGCGTCCTGCGTCGCATTTTTGTCATGGATCTTGATGACGGAGAAGGTCCTTTTGTCTTTGTCAATCCTGAAATTATTGAATCGGAAGGGGATCAGGAGGGGCCGGAGGGCTGTCTGTCACTGCCCGGCCTGTTCGGCATTGTCAATCGCCCGATGACAGTAACCGTCCGCGCGGTTGACCGCCACGGCAACCCTTTTGAGAAAACGGTGGAGGGACTGGGCGCCCGCTGTGTCTGTCATGAAAATGATCATCTGGACGGCATTTTATTCAGGCGTCACTCACAAATTCCGCTCTGCGCGTTAGAAGACCTGCCGGGAGGAGAAGAGGAACAAGCACCGTTGTCGGATGAAGCAGGAGAGCTGGCGTGAGTTCTTTCGTGTTCATGGGAACCCCTGAGTTTTCAACGGTCATTCTGGATGCCCTCGAACAGGCCAGGCTTATTCCTGATTTTATCGTGACGCAACCGGACCGCCCTTGCGGGCGGGGGCGTGTGCTCACACCTTCGCCTGTGGCCCAATGGGCCCATGCGCGAAAAATCGCGACACTAAAACCCCAAAACAGTAAAGAACCGGCTTTCTATGAAAGCCTGTCGAAACTCTCGCCGGATCTCATCGTGACGGCGGCCTTTGGCCAATTGCTGCCCCAATCCGTGTTGTCCATCCCTAAGAAGGGCTGTCTTAACCTTCACGCGTCGCTTTTACCCCGCTACAGGGGCGCCTCCCCGATCCAGGCCGCTCTTTTGTCAGGCGACAGGATCACGGGTGTCACACTGATGCAGATGGACGAAGGGCTTGACACAGGGCCCATATTGGCACGTTCGCCCTTTTATATCCCGGAGGATATGAATGCCGGTGAATTGCATCAGGCGCTTGCCGAGTTAAGCGGACGCCTGATGGTCGCGACGATGCCCTCGATCTTAAAGGGAAAACTTCATGCGCACCGCCAGGACGAATCACAGGCCAGTGTCACCCGGCTTTTAGTCAAAAGTGACGGTGAGGTTGATTTTTCACAAGATGCGCCATACGTGCACAATCATATACGCGCCATGAACCCCTGGCCCGGTGCCTTTGCGTTTTTGGACGGCAGACGGTACAAGATTAACCGGGCTCGCGTATACGATGCGACCCACGCCCTTGGTGAACCGGGGGAACTTCATATATTGGATCGCCGCATGATCGTATCGTGTGCAAAAGGGGCGGTGGAACTGATTGAAATTCAACCGCAGTCGGGTACCTCCATGCGCTGTGAGGTATGTTCGCATAATTTTGAGGAAGGTTCAGTTTTTGATGCCTGTTCTCGTGCGGATCTTATTTTATGCCGAGAGTGTTCTGACTGATGGGCAAAAAACCTCGAAGTAAAAGGCAGGTCGACAAGGCGCGCCTTCAAGCGGTCAAGGTGCTTTTTGGGGTGCTGGAGGAGAATGCTTTTTCGAACGAAAGCGCGGCTTTTCATTTAGCGGACCCTGAACTTGACGCGCGTGACCGCGCCTTTGCTTCCGCCATTATTTTCGGCACCCTGTCTAATCTCCCAAGGATCGACTATGACTTGTCCCAGGTCTCATCGCGCCCGATTGACAAGCTCGACCCTTGGATTCGGACTATTTTGAGAGCGGGGATTTGGCAGCTTTTCTATTCCTACCAAGCGACAAAAGCCGCGGCCTGTGACGAGAGTGTCCGGCTTGCGCGGCATCTTACGGGTGAAAAGATGACGGGTTTTGTGAACGGCATTTGCCGGCGCTTAGCCCGATCAAGACCGACACTTGAAGGGCCAAACAGAGCTGCCTTAAAGCTGGGATTGCCTGTCTTTTTATTTGATCAGCTGTCCGCATGGTACGGTGCGGATGAGGCCGAGGCGATCGGACAATGGTCACTCGAATCACCCGAGGCCATTACGATACGGGCCAATCTTTGCAAAATGGATGCATTCCTAAACTGGAGCGAGGGAGAAGAGGCACTTGGAATGGGACTTGTTTTGCGCACTTGGCCCCCACAAGCGTACGTACTCACGCCGAAAGGTCGAAGTGTCAGTGAAACGACAGGCTACAAACAAGGGCTCTATACGCTTCAGTCAAGGGCAGCCATGATGGTGGGCGCCTTAAGCGGGGTGGTGAAAAATGAGCGTGTGTTAGACCTTTGCGCGTCTCCGGGCGGCAAGACGGGGCATGTCGCGGAGCTTGCGGACTGCAAGCTTGATATGTTAGCGTCCGATATTACGCCTGAACGTGTGAGTTTATTAGAAAAGACACTTGAACGCTTGGGGCATGATTTTGTTAAAACCGCGGTGCATGACGCGACCGTAGCCAATCCCGTCTGGCATGAGTCTTTTGATCTCGTGCTTTGTGACGTTCCCTGCAGCGGACTCGGGTTGATCCAAAAACGCCCTGAAATCCGCCTGCGCGTGAATGCGGAATCGATCGAACGACTGATCGGTATCCAGCGGGATATCTTGGAGCACGCGGCTTCGGCGGTTGCGCCGGGCGGACGCCTTTTGTACTCCACCTGTACATTGAATCCTCATGAGAACGAGCTTCAGATTGAGCGTTTTTTAGCGTCTGAAGCGGGACAAGCATTTGAACTTGAAGACTTAAAAGCAGAACTTGTCGAGATCTTGCCTAGGGGGATAAAACTACCCATATCCGAGCGTTTACCCGGCTCCGTGCTCTTTTGGCCGCCCCGCGATCAGACGGACGGCTTCTTTATCGCAAGGCTCAGGCGGCGTCCGGATAGGGCCTAAACATTGCGTGGTGCGGGGTAAAATGCTAGAATCACTCGATGATATGAAATATTCATATAAAGGATAAGGTATGGCTGAGCATTCACTCAACTGCATAGGGATGACACACCAAGGTCTCGTCCGTGATCGAAACGAGGATAGCTTTGCGTACGATCTGCCGGAAAGGGGATGGCCTTCCATTTTTGTCGTCGCCGACGGTATGGGCGGACATAAGAATGGGGCGTTGGCCAGCCACACGGCGGTTGAATACATCCTCCCTTATCTGAAGCAGTCACTTCCCCAGGAAAACGATCCCGAGCGGATCAAGCTACTTTTGTCAGAAGCACTCCAAAAGACGAATATCCGGGTCTACACGACCTCCTTGGAGGATCCGCAAAATACGGGGATGGGGACGACCTTGACGCTCATGGTGCTTTACCCGCACAGCTGCTATGTCGCGCATATCGGTGATTCGCGCTGCTATCTTTACCGCGGCCGCAGCCTTGAACGCCTTACAGAGGATGATACCTATGTCGGCCAGATGGTCGCCTCGGGGACGCTTGATGAAAGTGAAATAACCACACACCCCAAACGCCATGTGCTGACCCAGGCCTTAGGGTATCCCGAATACATTGAGCCGCATATCACACACGTTGACTTAATTTCAAAAGACCGTTATCTTCTCTCAAGTGACGGACTTCACGGTGTATTGACCGATGAGGCCATTACCCGAGCACTTCGTCACGCTGAGACGCCGGAAGAGGTGGCGTCATCATTAATAGAGCAAACGCTACAGGCGGGGGCGCCCGATAACGTGACCGTTGTCGTGGTTTTCGCCTGACAGGAGGTTTAAATGATATCGTCACAATCATTTGCTCCCGGGACCGTGATCGCGGAACGATACCGCGTGATACGAACCTTGGGGCAAGGTGGGATGGCGACCGTCTATCTGGCGGATGACCGGAGCACAGGGCTTAAGGTCGCGCTGAAAATCATGCACGATGATTTGGCGGACGACCCGGAGTTCGTGCGTCGATTCGCCACAGAGGCAAGGGCTGCTGCCAGCCTCGATCATCCAAACATTGTCCGGGTGCTTGACTACGGTTCGTATGAGGGCATCCGCTATATTGTCCAAGAATACGTGGAGGGGACGACGCTGAAGGATATTATCCGCCGCAACGGTCCCATCGATTACCGTCTTGCGACGCCGCTTCTCATTCAGATTGGTCTGGCGTTAGAACACGCGCATCGGCGGGAAGTAATTCATCGCGATATTAAGCCGCAAAATATTATGATCACCAAGGATATGGTCGCGAAAGTGACCGACTTCGGTATCGCGCGCGCCTCAAGCACGAACACCATCACCCTGACAGGCGGCATTGTCATGGGCTCGGTTCACTACTTTTCCCCTGAACAGGCACGCGGCGGTCAGGTGACCGCGCGCTCCGATCTTTATTCTTTGGGCATTGTGTTTTATGAAATGTTGACGGGAAGGCTGCCCTTTGACGGGGAATCTTCGGTCGCGGTCGCGATCAAGCACTTGCAAGAAGTGCCGCCCGCGCCGTCCACCTATGTGCCCTCCCTGCCCCCCGCGCTTGACCGCATTATTTTCCTTTCCATACAGAAAAATCCAAACGCCCGCTATCAGTCGGCACGTGAGTTTGTCGATGAGCTTGACGCGTTCATGATTGATCCTGACGGCGATTACGGGGTGATCCCCAAATCCGCCGAACAATGGGAAACAAGTTCGACCTCCGCTTTAAGTGTGGACCGGGGCGATTCAAACTACGGCCGGATTAAAGAAATTGAGCGAAGTTTTAATAAAAGGCGCTCCACACGTTATCGTGACACCGCGGTGGCGGTAACCGTCGTGGTCGCTGCCGTCCTGTTACTTGCACTTTTGACCGTGTGGCTTGTCAGCCATTTTGCGCCGGATGATTCAAACGGCACGGACACAAGCGAAATTGTACTGCCCAATTTTCAAGGGAAAAATGTCAATGACATCGCGAACCAACTGGAAATGCTCGAAGGCGCCGGCATGATTGTCGATCGCGAATACGAGGCCAGTGACACGGTGTTAGAGGATATTGTGCTTCGGCAGGATCCCGAGTCAGACGGCAGTGTCAAAATCAAGCCGAAAGATGTCCGACTGACGCTTTACATCTCGCTGGGTCAAAACTCAGCGGTGGTGCCGGATGTTTCAGGAAAATCATTCCAGATCGCGGACATTGAGCTTCGGACAGAAGGTTTCCTGGTGAAATTTACGCCTGAGGTATCGGATCGCTACGGGAAAGACATCGTCATCCGGACGGAACCTGAGGCGAACGCACTGGCGCCGAAGGGCTCCACTGTCGAACTGTTCTACAGCACCGGTCCTCAGTTTGTCGAGATCCCTGAGCTTGAAGGCTTGCCTTACAAGCAAGCGCTCAGCTTGTTAGAAGAGCATTCACTTTTGCTCGGAGGGGAGACTTCGATATCGGGCGAGCCTGTCCCTGAAAATGACAAATCTGTCATTAAGCAAAAACCAGAACCCGGCGGGAAATACCCACCCAACACACTTGTTACGATTACGGTCGGAACGGCCAAAGAGCTTTACGATTACATGAATCCGACCACAGTCCCCGAAGAGGCGGTCATGCTTGAAGTCAGGGGAATGACCTTTGCAAAAGCGCGTGAGGAGTTGGATCCGTTAAAGATTTCGCGCTACACGATGGTGAAGTGGAATCCCGAAACGAACCTCGATCCCAATAACAAGGGCGATTGGGGGGCGATCTATATTATCGAGCAGGATCCCAAACCGGGGGTCGGCTTCAGGCCGGCCAGCGGCGTCATCTTGACCTTTGGATCCTATGCCGATCTTCAGGCTTACAGAAATCCGACCACCACGACGACGACCACGGATGACACAGAACCGCCGACTTCTTCTGAAACGACGACAACGACGACAGCTACCACGGAGCCGTCAGACGATAACGGAGATTAGTGTTAAGGGGGAAGGGGATGAGTGTGACGCGCGGGGGTATCAAGGATGACCCCAAAAGGGCTGTCTTCCTTGATCGGACAAGAAAACTTCTTTGCCCCTCGATCCTTTCATCGGATCTGGCGGATATCGCGGGTTCTTTGAAAGGGCTTGAAAATAGTTATGACATGGTGCATTGCGATGTCATGGACGGTCACTATGTGCCGAACCTGACCTTTGGCCCACCTGTCATCGCCGCATTGTCAAAGCATACGGATAAGCCGCTTGACGTCCACCTCATGGTGACCAATCCCGATGATTTGCTGGAACGCTACGCCGAAGCAGGCGCGACGACTCTCGTCGTCCATGTCGAAGTACTGAATCACGCGCAACGTACGCTGTCCCGCATCCGGGAACTCGGCTGTTTCGCCGGTATTTCACTCAATCCTTCGACGCCTTTGGAAACGATCAAATGGCTGTTGCCTGATCTTGACATGCTACTTTTGATGTCGGTCAACCCGGGCTTTAGCGGGCAGTCCTTTATCCCGCAGGTGCTGTTGAAAATTGAGGAAGCCAAGCGCATGATCGACGAATCCGGTTATCCCATCCGCATACAGGTGGACGGCGGTATTACAACAGATAACGCGGCGTCCATCGTCCGCGCCGGCGCCGACATGATTGTCGCGGGCTCAGCCGTGTTTGATACCCCCTCTCCGAAAGATGCCGCCACAGAGCTTTCCCATATAATCCGGACGGCCTCCCTGAGGCTTTAATTCCATGAACACCCTACGTTTTGATGCCCTGATCGCACTTGCGGGTGATGAGGGTCCCTTTGATCATTTTATGGCGACTGCCTTGCATCACGCCTCCCATGTCGTCGCCGCGGACGGGGGTGTGGCGGCTGTTTTAAAGCGCGGCTTTGTCCCACAGATGGTGGTCGGAGATGGCGACTCCATGTCGCATGAAGATCGAAGTCAACTGAAGGAAAGTACGCTCTTTTTGTCTTTTCCCTTTGACAAAGATTTTACCGACGGGGAACTTGCGACCGCCGCCGCGGTGTTGCTGTCGTTTGGGGATGATCCTCTCCTTTACGGAGGAGACGGCGGCCATAAACTTTATCAGGCGTTTAATGCCTATTGTGATTTATCAGGGAAATCGTATCTGTTCTTAAATTACACAGGCGTTCGTCACGATCATCTGCTGGCCAATGTCGCGCTCGCGCGCCTTCTTGCCAAAAAGGGCGCCGCGGTTTATCTCACAGATGGGACGACCATGGCACGTATTGCGGCGGGCCCTCAATCCCTTGATAAGGTGTTTTTGCCTCATATTTTTGATCAGGCGCGTCAAGATTTGCCCGCGACACGCTTTTTGTTTTCGGCCATTGCCCTCGATGATGAAGTCACCGATCTTTCACTTTTTGGACTTCTTTGGACTTTAGAGAAAGTGAAGCTCCCTTACGGCCGTTCACTCGCCCTGAGTAATCGTGCCGAGGGGCTCTATCCGGATCAGGTCCGCGCAAAGATTTTGCGCGGAACCGTGATGTTTTTTACGTTCCCGGAAAATTTGTAAATCAGTCCGCAAGAATGAGCTTCACGTAACGCTTTTTACCCATGCGTAAAAGCAGTTCGCCGTCATCAAACTTTGACTCATCGAGCACTTCATACAATTCGGAGACGGCTTGATCATTGACATACAGGCCGCCTTGTTCGATCAGGCGTCTTGCCTCGCCTTTTGACTTTAAAAGGCCATGTCCGGCCAACACATCGATGAAGGTGTTGCCCAATTCGTCACGCCCGATGGTTTCGCTGGGCACTGAGCTGTCATCACCGCCGCCGCCAAAGAGTGAAGCCGCTGCTTCTTCCGCCTTTTTCGCCTTCTCATGACCATGAACAAGCGCCGTAATTTCGTAGGCGAGGCGCTTTTTTGCCTCATTCACAGCAGCGCCTTCCAACTTGTCGTAAGCCCGGATTTCTTCCATGTCGATGAAGGTCAGTACGCGCATGTATTTTGTCACGTCGGCGTCATCGGCATTGCGCCAGTACTGGTAAAAGTCGTAGACTGAGCATTTTTCTTCGTCAAGCCACAGCGCGCCCTTGGCTGTTTTGCCCATTTTTTGGCCGCTTGCCGTTTCAAGGAGTTTAAAGGTGAGCCCGTAAGCTGGTTCTTGTTCCTTTTTGCGGATCAGTTCCGCGCCCGCGATGATATTGGACCACTGGTCATCTCCGCCGCATTGCAAACGGCAGCCGTAGCGGCGAAAGAGCATCAGGAAATCGTAGGCCTGAAGCATCATGTAGTTAAATTCTAAGAAGGTGAGCCCCGAATCGAGCCTTTGCTTGTAGCAGTCTGCGGCCAGCATCCGGCTGATCGTAAAGTGCGGGCCGACCTCGCGGATAAACTCGATGTATTTTGCGGGCAAAAGCCAGTTCGCGTTATTGTCCAAAATGACTTTGTCGGATGAAAAATCGAGGAAACGGCCCATCTGTTCCACAAAGCAACCGACATTATGCTCGATGATCTCGGGCGTCATAAAACCGCGCATGTCGGTGCGGCCGGAAGGATCGCCGATATAGCCTGTGCCGCCGCCCATGAGCGCGATGGGACGAATACCGGCCCTTTGCATATGACTCATGATCATGATCTGCACAAGATGCCCTGCGTGCAGGCTGTCGGCGGTCGGATCGAAGCCGACATAAAAGGTCGCGCCTTCATGTGACAGATATTCACGCACTTCATCTTCGTGCGTGACCTGCGCGATATAATCGCGCTCTAAGAGCGTGTCATAGACGTTTGTTTTCATAAAAGCGACCTCCTGATGGTTCTTTGCGTTTAATACTCTAACATATGCCATTAGCGGATTGTGCGCACTACGCGTTCGAATTCACTATTTTGACGCTGCCCCGCATGTTCATTCCAAAAGGCCTGAGCTTGCAAATCGAGCTCGGCTTGCCGTCGGGCCGATTCATCGTCCAAAGCGCGAAAATCAGACGCGTTCATCACGATGGGAAGGCGCGCCTCATGGCGCATGTAAGACAGAAGCCTTTTACCTTGCCGCGTAAAGCCGAGGACGCGGATGTAGCCCGGTCCTTTCATATTAGCCGGATCATCTGCCCTGATGCCCATGGCCGCCGCGAGAATGGCGCGTCGGACGCGGGAGGCGGGGTGAGCGCGGGTGGCCATTCGCCGGACGAACGCGTCATAGGGCCTCGTGCTGTCTTCTGCCATGACCTTTGCGGGATCTTGGCGTATCTCATTAAACAGTCGTTCTCCGAGGCCGCCTTGCATACCCTTTATTGAAAGTAGCTGTTCGCGGTCAAAAAATACGGGCGCAAGGAAAAGGGCGGGCGCGATCATTTCTTCCGTTAAGAAGCCCTTGCCCTGTGACAGTGCATCCATCACCGAGGCAACAGAGGCGGGGGGCAAGGAGGGATTAAGATCGTTCATCAGGGTCCAAAGCGCATCTTTTTCTTTTGAGTCGAAGGCGTCCTGGACGCGGTCCCGAATGAGTGTCGCTGAAGTCTTCTCTTTTTCGACAAGGGGCAGGGCCAAGGTCGGAATCGGATCTGAGCGCAAGAGTGCTTTTTCGTATTCAACCGCCAAAATGGTGTTGGAATCCGCCAGAAGCCGGCTTTGACGCGCGTCATGGGTGAAGTCCTTTACGGCCTCTTCACGGGCCGCGGCAAAGCCCATGCCCTGGGCAACTTTGTCGCGGATCAGCTGGCCTAATGCTTCGGATTCATCGGCCAAAAGTGACGCGAGCTGTTTAATATCGTCATGCGCGTCGCGGTTCTCTGTCCCGTAGGCGAGGTTTCGGACGACGCCCGTAGCAAGTAAGGTCTTGACGGCGCCTTCGGCAAACTGTTCGGCGGTGGACGCGGCGTAGATATGCGGCAGTTCAAGCACGAGGTCGGCGCCCATTTTGAGCGCAAGCTCGGTTCTAACCCCCTTGTCGAGCAACGCGGGGACGCCTCGTTGGCAAAAGGGCCCCGACATACAGACCACCACGCCGCTTTTTTTTCCAAAGTGATTCCGGATCATCTGAAGCTGCTGTTGATGACCGATATGAAAGGGGTTATATTCCGCTATGAGTCCGCATGTGTCCATCGTGATACCTGTTGCCTTATGATGCTAAAATCAAGCTAAAGGATGGACCGTTAAATGTCAAAGAAAACAAAGCGATTGATCATAATTGCGGTGGCGCTTATTTTGCTCACGGTTTTGGCCGTGATTCTTTATGAGTTGACCATCGCAAGGCCCGGACGAAAAAAAACGCTGCCTGCTCTGCCGGGGAAGGCTGTGTCAGCCGATGAATACGATCCCGATCTTTACGCGCCCGGGCTTTTGAAAATTATGGACAGTCGCTTGCTTGTACCGGTTCAGCTAGATGACCGGGTGGAGGTATCACTTTTATCCTCTTCTTACACGACCTCCCCGAAACGAGGTGAAGAAGGAACGCGATCAGGGCTTTATTGGGCCTCCGATCAGATCATGTACGGCCGGGGACTTGTCAAAATGAATAAGCGTTCCGATTTCCTTGACTGGGTCAAAGCCTTTGATCTTGCGTTCTTGCAAAAAGATGGCTTTCACGCCGCTTTCCGCGATGCGGAAGGCCAGGTAGCGGACAGTCATTGGAGTGTCACCCTGGCGTTTACGCGCGCTTTATTAGAGGGCTATGACGCTTTTGGCGGCAGCTACCTTGTGGGGGAGATCGAGTTATATTCCTCTTTGCTATTACCTGTCTTTCGCGAAAACAACACAGCCGATGAGCTGCTTGCGGGGCCGAGGGCGCTTCTAGCTTACGATGACTGGGACACACCCCCCCGGCACATTGCCGACGCCGGGTGAATCCGCGCCCTTGGAGCAGGCAAAGGGGACGCATCTTGCGGATGTCGATTTATGGGCTTTGTTAGCGCTTTCGCGCTTTGACTCTGCTTGGGCACCGATTGCTTCCGAATGGAAACGCATCGTCACATCTGCAAGAAGTGAATCGCCTTTGCCGCTTTACGCCTCCGCGGTTTCAGATGATAAAGAAAACTATTTTCTGGTCACGGGCGACGAACTCCTGTCACGGACCACGGAACAGCTCAAGATTGCTATACATTTGGCGGAGGTCGGAGTGGTCGACCGCGACTTCTTATCGCTGATCCGAAGCTCGTTAAGAGATAACAAAAAGCTAACAAATGGTTGGAATCCTGTGTCAGGCAGTGCCGCTTCCGCGGAGGCTGTCCCTTCTGACTACGCGCTGGCGTTGATTTTGGGGCGTGCGGCGGATGATCCGCTGTTGATCCAGTCAGCCTTCACGGTGATGATGTATTCGTACGCTTCGAGCCAAACGAGCGACATTGTGGGCGGATGGTACCGGCCGGGCGACTCGGCGCGTGTGTTTCGCTTGGTGGCCACCGATAATGTGGCCGTCATGAACGCGATACGTTAACACTGTGTTATAATTTTTCCGGCCTTTAGCTCATTAGGGCGCGGATGCGCCTTAATATGGAAAGTGGCGTTCAAATGGATTTTATGGAATGCATCTTCAATAAAGCGCGTGAGAACAAAAAGACGATCGTGCTGCCTGAATCAAATGACCGACGCGTACTGGAGGCGGCCTCTGCCGCGGTAGCAGAAGGCATCGCCCATGTCATTCTGATCGGTGACGGCGAGTCTGTCAGGGCCGAATTTTCGGATATACCCTTGCGCGATGTCACGTTCATGGATCCTAAGACCCACGAAGGCATTGAAGCGATGGCTGAAACGCTTTATGAACTGCGAAAACATAAGGGAATGACGCTTGATGACGCGCGTGCTAACGTGTTGTCGCCCACCTGCTTTGGCATGATGCTTGTGAAGCAAAAGATGGCAGACGGACTTGTGGCCGGTGCCGTGAACACGACGGCTGACACCCTGCGCCCGGCGCTCCAAATTTTGAAGACGAAGCCGGGCACGAAACTGGTGTCGGCTTATCTGCTTTTGCTCGTCCCCAACTGCGACATGGGGAACGGCGGCATGTTTCTCATGTCCGACTGCGCACTGAACGTTGATCCGAGTGACGAGGAATTGGCTGAAATTGCCATCGCGTCCGCCGAATCGTGGCGCCGGCTGACAGGTGAAGAACCTTATGTCGCCATGCTATCGTTCTCAAGCCTCGGAAGCGGCCAGGGCAAGTCGCCAGAAAAAATGGCCTCTGCCACGCGCATCGTGAAAGATCGGGCGCCCGATCTTCAGATCGATGGCGAATTGCAGGCGGACGCGGCATTAGTGCCAAGGGTCGCTCAATTGAAGGCACCGGCAAGTAAGGTGGCGGGGCGGGCGAACTGCCTGATTTTTCCGGACTTGAACGCCGGCAATATCGGCTATAAACTGGTGGAACGCCTGGCAAAGGCAAAAGCCTACGGCCCGATGCTGCAAGGGCTGGCAAGGCCGGTCAATGACTTGTCGCGGGGCTGCAGCGCGTCGGACATTGTGGGCGTCATCGCCTTGACGGCGGTGCAGGCAATGGAATTCGACTGAGCCAACGCTCAGTATTGAATATCAATAATAATGGAACACTTGAAGGAGCATTGTACATGTTAATACTCGTAATCAATTCCGGGAGCTCATCCCTGAAATACCAGCTGATCAACTGTGTGGACAGAACGGTTCTTGCGAAGGGCAACTGTGAACGTATCGGAATTGAAGATCCGCTTTTCAAACATGAAGATAATAACGGCTACTCGATCAAAGAGCCGCGTGATATGAAGACACACGGGGACGCCGTCTCAATCATTTTGGAAACGCTACTTGATCCGGAGCATCCGACCATCGGATCCTTGGATGAAATCTCCGCGGTCGGCCACCGCGTCGTACACGGCGGTCCTTATTTTTCAGAACCGGTTGTTGTGAATGAAGAGACCAAAGAGGCGATCCGCAAATGTTTTGACTGGTGCCCGCTTCACAACCGCGCGAACCTTTTGGGGATTGAAGTCTGTGAAGAACTGATGCCCGGTATCCCGCAGGTGGCGGTTTTCGATACGGCTTTCCATCAGTCAATGCCCCCTGAGGCGTACATGTACGGTATTCCCTATGAATACTATGAGAAGCATGGGGTGAGACGCTATGGTTTCCACGGCACCTCACACGACTATGTGTCGCGCCGTGCCGCGCAGATGACGAAACACGACCCCAAGACCTATCGCTTGATCACCTGCCATCTTGGAAATGGCGCGTCTTTTGCCGCGATCAAAGGCGGTAAATGTATTGACACCTCGATGGGGCTGACGCCTTTGGAGGGTATCATGATGGGGACGCGTTGCGGCAGCATCGATCCGGCCATTGCTTTATTTATGGCAAGAATCGGCAATTATACACCGGATGAGGTGGACGATATCCTGAATAAGGAAAGTGGTGTCCTTGCGATTTCCGGCGTGAGTTCTGACTTCCGCGATGTCCAGGACGCCGCGGCCGAAGGCAATGAAAGAGCGCAATTGGCGATCGATATGTTCTGCTACCAGGCCGCGAAGATTTTAGGATCTTACATCGCCGCCATGGGTGGGATTGAGACCATTGTCTTTACGGCAGGCATCGGTGAGAATGATGACATCGTCCGCAAGTATATCTGCGACAAAATCAGTTACAGAGGACTTGAGATCGATGAGGAAAAGAACAAGTCGCGCGGCAAAGAAGTCGTGTTGTCGACTGAGAACTCAACGATTGAAGTCTTTGTCATTCCCACGGATGAGGAGATGGCCATCGCCGTGCAAACGGCGGAAGTGCTGCATATCGGAAGCTGTGCCTGCGACTACTGATGCGCGGCTTCGATTGAAAAGGAGAAAATACCTTGAGTAAGAATGAAAAGTTGGTACAGGCGATCACCTCGCGCGACGACGATTTTGCGCGCTGGTACACCGACATCTGCCTGCGTGCCGAGCTGTGTTCGTATTCATCTGTCCGCGGATGCATCATTTTGCGACCTTATGGCTACGCTATCTGGGAACTGATTACGGCGGAGCTTGATCGGCGGTTTAAAGAAACCGGCCATCAAAATGTGATGATGCCGCTTTTCATTCCGGAAGGTCTTTTGCAAAAGGAAAAAGATCACGTTGAGGGTTTTGCCCCGGAGGTGGCCTGGGTCACACACGGCGGAGAGGAAAAGCTTCAAGAGCGCCTCTGCGTGCGCCCGACCTCAGAAACCTTGTTCTGCGATCACTATGCGGAGATCATTGAGAGCTGGCGCGATCTTCCCAAACTTTACAATCAATGGGTGTCGGTAGTGCGTTGGGAAAAGACCACGCGTCCTTTCTTGCGCACGCGTGAGTTCTTCTGGCAGGAAGGCCATACGGCGCACGCGACGGCCGAGGCAGTCAAAGAGACGCTGGATATGCTGGAACTCTATGCGGAGTTTTACGAAAATGCGCTCGCGATGCCGGTACTTCGCGGTTTGAAAAGCGAATCCGAAAAATTCGCAGGCGCGGTCAACACCTATACCGTCGAGGCGATGATGCACGACGGGAAGGCATTGCAGGCGGGGACGACCCATTACTTGGGGGACGGCTTTGCTAAGGCCTTCAACATTGTGTATACGGATAAGGACAACAGCTTGCGCCATGTCCACCAGACCTCCTGGGGCATCTCATCACGCTCCATCGGCGGCCTCCATCATGGTGCACGGCGATGACGACGGCTTAGTGTTGCCGCCGGCGGTGGCGCCTTACCAGGTGGTGATTGTGCCGATCGCGCAACATAAGGAAGGTGTCTTAGAAGAGGCTCTTAAATTGTCCAAACGCTTGAAAGCCTTGGGCCTTCGCGTCCTGCTCGATGACAGTGACCGCATGCCGGGCTGAAGTTCTCCGAGCATGAGATGAAGGGCGTGCCTATTCGCCTTGAAGTCGGACCGCGTGACATCGCCGAAGGGCGTTGTATTGCCGTTTCCCGCGATAATCGAGAAAAACTAGAAGTGCCGCTCGAAAACGTGGATACGACCGTACCTGAATTACTCGAAGCGCTTCCATAGAGCGTATCTTGCTCCGCGCAAAAGAAGAGCCTAGAAGCGCGCATTGTGGACCGAAAATGATTGAGGAGAGCTTTGTTGAGACCATGAATACGGTGCCGGGGTTCATTCGCGCCTTGGTGCGGAGGAAGCATGCGAAGCCCAGGTCAAAGAAGAGACCACCGCGACTCTCTCGCTGTTTGATCGACAGGAATTGCCGGAAGGCTCCCATTGTGTCGTATGCGGAAAACCCGCGCGCCACATGGTGTACTGGGCAAGGCGTAAAAGATCCGATGGAGATTCATGCAGAATCATACAATCGCCCGATCGGTATCTTTGATTCGAGATCGGGAGCTCACGGTATTAAAGGCGCTCAAAGATAAGTTGCCGCATGAGTCATTCATTTACTTTGGCGACCTTGCGCATTCCCCTTACGCGGGACCAAATCGAAGAAAAATGGTCAGGGCTTACGCGCGGGCGATTACGCGCTTTACTTTGCTGCCCAAGAGGTGAAATTGATTGTCATCGCCTGTAATACGGCGAGCGCGTCTGCGTCACAAGAAGTGCGCCGCATGGCTTACCCTGTTCCCGTGCTTGAAGTGGTTGAATACGGTGTTGAAGCGGCGCTTCAGGTCATCCGACAGGCGGATCAGATAAATCACCGTGTCGGTGTCCTAGGCACGCCCACAACGGTGTCAAGTGAAGTGTATGTGGAGCAGCTCCAAACAAAGGCAAAGGAGCGCGACATCACCCTTGAGATTCAGCAGGCGGCCTGCCCTCTTTTTGTTCCTCTGGCGGAAGAGGGACTGTGGCAAGGCGAAATCCCCAGGCTGATCGCTGAGATGTACCTTCACGATATGCATGCCTTTGCACCGGATGTAGTCATCTTAGGATGCACGCATTATCCGCTTTTGCGCGGGGTGATCGCGGAGCAATTGCCTGAAAGTACGAAGCTGGTTGACAGCGCCTCCTTGATCGCTGAGCGCGCCAAACAACTGTTAGACGACAAGAAGCTACTTCGATTGACCCCTGAACCGGGATCCATCGACATATACTCAAGTGATTCAGAAGATACATTTCGCCGTATGGCCACCCGTTTTCTTGACATGGCAGTCGATATCGTTCATTATGTTGAACTGGACGCGTGTGAGGAATCGGAGGGATAGTGTGTTCGCACCACAGAACATTTACAAAGACGCAATCATACGCCTAGAGAGCAGTCAATGGGCCGATGGGGAGCAGCTTGATCCTGTTCGCCTGATGACGCACGGCCAGCTTTCTTACGTAGAGCAAGATAAAGTCTGGAATATTTCTTACGATGAAAGTGACGCGACCGGCATGCGCGGAACGAAGACACGTGTCAGTTTGTTCCCGAATGGGCGTGTTGTTTTGAGCCGCACGGGCAGCGTCGAGATGGAAATAGAATTTGTCAAAGGCGACCAGCGTATCGAGACGCAATTGACGCCCTATGGTCCTGTACGCCTTTCAGTGCTCACGCACGAGGCAAAGGGAAATATGACCGAAGAAGGTGGCGCGATCGAGCTGGGCTACTCGCTCGATTTTGACAGCCGCCACACGATCAGCACAACGCTTCAGTTGGAAGTCACGGCAAACGCGCCGGAATACAAGGAGCCTGTTGGCTGATACGATAAGAATTTAACAAGCTTTCGCCCCGTCCATTTGACAAGGAGGGGGAGGTTAGGGATAATACTTCTGGCGCACCGACGAAGGCGCGACGAATAATCATTTAGCCGGGGGAGGTGTACCGATGGCTGTACCAAAACGTAAGTGGTCGAAAAAGAGATCACGCACACATCGTGCTAACTGGAAAATTAGTCCGACAAACCTAGTGCGTTGTCCGAAATGTCACGCACTGATGGCTCCGCACCGCGTTTGTAAGGCGTGTGGTCACTATGACGGGCGTGAAGTCATTTCCGTAGACGACGGAAAATAAAAGCACTCCATGAAGAGAACATAGGAGCAGCGAGCCTTACGGCACGTTGCTTTTTGTTCGTTTAAGAAAGTGAGATCAATCCCATGAGTACGCCCGTTCTTGCCATTGTCGGACGTCCGAACGTCGGAAAATCGACTCTATTTAATGCCTTAACAGGAAAGCGCACAGCGATTGTCGGCCCCGAGCCCGGTGTGACGCGTGACCGAGTCATGGGAGAAACAGACTGGAATGGGTTGAATTTTACGGTCATTGACACGGGCGGCATTGATTTTGCCAGTGATGACATGCAGCGCCTGGTGTACGCGCAGGTTGAAGTCGCCATTGAAATGGCCGATGTGATCTGTTTTTTGGCCGATATTCATACGGGCCTGTCGGATATTGAATTTAAGATCGCAGATATGTTGAGAAAAAGCGGTAAGCCGATTGTTTTAGCCGTGAATAAGTCGGATCGACCCGGTGACGCGCCCTTGGAGTTTTTTCAATTTTTTGAGCTTGGGTTTTCCGATACGGTGGCGATTTCCGCTTCCCATAAACTCGGATTGACGGAGCTGCTCGACGCGGTGACCGCGCCGATGCAATCAATCGCGATGGAAGAAGAAGAGGGTGACTACATTACAGTGGCGCTTACAGGGCGCCCCAATGTGGGCAAATCCTCGCTTGCCAACAAGTTGATCGGCGAGGAGCGGAGCATTGTTTCAGACATCCCCGGCACCACGCGGGATGCGATTGACACGATGATCGAAAATGAATACGGAAAATTTTTGATCTACGACACCGCTGGACTTCGCAGGAAGGCGAAGATCGGCGATCAGATTGAGTATGTGAGCGCGCTTCGCTCAAGGCGCAGCGTTGAAGAGGCGGATGTTTCCATTATCATGATTGACGCGGTCGAAGGTCCGGCGGAACAAGACACCAAGGTCGCGGGACTTTCGCATAACGACGGGAAAGCCTCCATTATTGTCGTGAATAAATGGGATCTCATCGATACGAGTGAAACATCCATCCGCGAGTATGAAGACAAAATACGTCGCCGCTTTGAGTTCATGCCCTATGCGCCGATCCTGTTTGTGTCGGTTAAAACAGGGTATAACCTGCATCGGCTGTGGCCCATGATTTTGCGCGTCCACGAGTCGTCCACCCGCCGTGTCTCCACCAGCGTGTTGAATGAGGTGCTTGCGGAGTCGATTGTCCAGCACCCGACGCCTCAGAAAAAAGGGCGGCACCTTCGGATTTACTACGCGACCCAGGGAGGCGTGTTGCCGCCGACCTTTATCTTCTTTGTTAACGACAAGCGCCTGCTTCATTTTTCCTATGAGCGATATCTTGAAAACAGGTTGCGCGAGAATTTTGATTTCTTCGGCACGCCCATTCGGATGATCTGGAAGGGGAGGGCCGCGCGCGACGAATCGTCTTCCCGTGTCACGCCTGACTAATTTTGGGCCGTGTTAAACTGATCGCATGGCAAACAAGCAACACATGAAGATTGTGACCCCGCGAGCAGCCCCGCGGGCAGGGAGCGGACGGAGTTAGTAAAACTCAAGTCCATGGTGAGCTTTGCGATGATCTTCGCGACTTTGTCAGTCATGGGCTTTCTCCTGCTGGAAGATCGCGCCTATATCTCGATCGCCACGGCTGAGTTTCAGGATTCTCTCTTTGGGCCCTTGTGATCTACGGCCTTTTGCCCCTTTTGATCTCAACTGTCTGTATTCTAATCTTTCGCGCCGAAAAATCGGATATCCTCGGGACGCGTCCGTCACTGGAACAATTTCTTGTGGCCCCGATTACAGGATTTCTTTTTGGCCTTTTGATCTGGACCACTGTGCAGCTCGCGCAGTCGCTGACGCTGTTGGGTGAAACGTGGATCCGTATCCCTGAACTATGGCAGAAGGCCTCACTTTATCTGGGTTTATCGCCCGCCATGGGCCTATTGACCGTCATGGTGGCCGCGGTGGTGCCGGCGACCTCGCAGGAATTACTTTTTCGAGGGGTCATTTTGCCGCATTACTCGGTGGAACGCCCCCGTGCTTTACGCATTTTTCTGCCGGCGCTTTTGGCCGCGATGCTGTCAGGCGACCTAGAAGGATTGCTGGTGCTGTTTGCTATGGCGCTCGTATCGTCCTGGATACGCATCGCGTCCGACTCGCTATACCTTTCGTCGCTTGCGACCTTAGGGATGAGCTTTTCCATGCTTTTTGCGCGCGGGCTCTTTTCGTGGATCACGCAAATTCTGTTTCAAATGCCGCTTGTCGATCACCTGCGCGTACGCATATTTTATGTGACGTTCGCGCTGGTCCTCATAGTCCTTTTGATTGCCCCTGTCTCCGTGATGGACGCAAAGTCGCCTGTGCGGGACGCCATGGCGCCAAAAAACCACGGGATCGAGGCGCGCTGTCACATGTCAACCGAATCGTCGCGATCTTATCGATCGCAGTAGCCAGCTCTTTTATTATTTTGTATTTTGATTTACTGTGAACTGTAGCGCGCGACTTTCGCGTCATGTTCTTCTAATGTCTTGGAAAAATCGTTTGTCCCGTCACCTTTGGCGCAGAAATAGAGAAAAGAGTTCGCGCCGCTCCATGTGCGCTCAGTGGCTGGCCAAAGCACGCCCTCGATGGCGACTGTTCCGGGCGAATTGATCGGTCCGGGCGGAAGGCCTCCGTGGCGATAGGTGTTATAGCCGCTGTCCTTGTAGCGTTCAATATCTGAATTTAAGATCCAAAGCTGGGGCTCACGCCCTTCTTCACTTCGCAGGTAGTTAACCGTCGCGCAGGACTGGAGGGGCATTTCTCTTTCGATACGGTTCATGAAAACTTTCGCGATCATGGGCATTTCAATGATAGGGCCTTCTTGCTGCACAATGGAGGCAAGTGTCAGCACTTGATCCATGGTCATGCCGAGTTTTTCCGCACGCTCATAATAGCCCCCGACGCTCAGGTGACGTTCGGTGTTGTTCAAGATGATGCGCAGGATTTCCTGCTCGGTGGCGTTGACGTCAAACAGGTAGGTGTCGGGGAACAGGTAGCCCTGTAGCATCCATTCACGTCCGGATTCGATTCGATCTGGGGAACAAAGGAGTAATCGGCAAAAAGACCGGGCTGGCGCACCATCGCGTCAAGCAGGTCCGGATTGAAGCGCATGCCGGCATCCAGCATTTTTTGCTTCATCTGCTGGTAGATCATCCCTTCGATGAATACAATACTGACCGGTTGCGGTTGGTTGGTCAGGATGACCATGATTTCGTCGTAACTCATGCCCTCGAGCAGGTAATGTGTGCCGTACTGGTACTGACCGTCAAATCCGTTGAATTTTGACAGCAATTCAAATGCGAAAACACTACCGATAAGCCCTCTGTCTTTTAGCATGGTCGCGATGTCTTTTGTTTTTGACTGCTGTTCGATATAGATTTCCACAGCCCCGGGCGTGTTTTCATCAAAGGGGGAAAACCCGCGGGCATCGAACTGATCTTTTAGATACGCGATCCGTTTATCCTGGTCGCGGACATAGCGATAACCGAGGCCAAAGCCGACAAGAACGGTGCCGACTAAGAGGACGATGACAATGAGTATAATCAGTGGTTTTGCAATTCTACGAGGCATAATTACCTTTCAGGGTCCGTTTGCCGGACAGCCCTATTTTACCACGAAGGGAATAGGAGACCAATGAAGGATGTAGGAACCCAGTGCATCAAAAATGCGGAGATTGCCAGAAAAGGAATGAAGGGGAGGGGTCTTTTTGTCTTTTGCGCGAGAAGACATGTGAGTGAGAAGGGGAGTGCCAAAAGAAAGGCGATGCAAAGCATAAGGGGTGAATAATGACAAGGTAACATGAATCCGATGGCGAGCGTGAACAATAGGTCACCTTTGCCAATCAGTTCTTTACCGGTCGCAGCGCGTGCCAAAACCGCGATTGAACACAGGATGAGCGCACCGCCGCTGGCACTCAAAAGCGTCATCGTCTGTTGCATCCATAGGGGGAACGCCCCTTGTGTGAGCGTTTGTGATTCAGGAGCCATGGCGGTTGGCATGATCGTAAAAAAAGAAAGCCAAGCCAGTTCGCGGTCAATGACTTCTCTTGTTCGGATGTCACGCCATGACATGATGGCGGAGCAAACAAAGGCGCCGGTAGGGCAGATGTGTCGGATAAAAAAGTCCATGATCCTATGAAGAGCATGGACTTATTTTGGATAAATCTTCCGCCGCAGGGTCGTCAAAACACGCCTGAGGCCGTCAAAAAATGTCGCTTAAGTTTCTGGTAACGCCTGTTTTTGTTCTTCTTTATAGACTTTCCATACCATCAGGACGGCCCAGACATAGGCCATCGTTTTGGGAATCATCAAGGTGCCGACAATGGGGTAGATGCCCGCTAACAGCACCACAGGGAGGTAAAAGCCGTAGGACAAGGTGATGGCTAAGGGCATGTGCCGAAAGGCTTGTTTGCCCGTACGGCGGGTCTCCTGGTAAAAGAGGATGATCATGAGGATGCCCATGGCGGTGAAGGGGATGTTTCGAAGTACGCCAAAGAGCAAGGATGGGTTGGGGGAGAGCCATTCATTTTGCGGCAATAGGGAGAGTGCGATTCGCAAAATGGCAAGTGCCCACATGCTGTAAGTCACAGGTTTTCTACCCTCTACTTCGTAGTAACCGCGCCAGACGTAATACGTGATCATGTAAAAGAGTGTCATCGTGATGGAGGTGATCAGCTTACCGATCCCCAAGATGGCCACATGTTCGGCGGTGCCCCCTGTCCAAAGCGCGTAAACGCGAGGGATCAGGTGGAAAGAATCACCGAGTCCCAACACCAATGACATGACACCTGCCAGCTTTACCAGCTGGCTTTTTCCCTTGACGATCATGATCAATCCTGCGATGATCACAAAACTAAGATACGGAATTTCAAATACTGTTTCTGCAATTGCCTGTCCATTGTATGCACTCCTATCTTTCATAAAGTGTCTTTTTCATAATTAATATAAAAAAATCGATATCCTCAGCACCCGACAGCAAAGAGGTCATGATGTTGACGACAATGAACCATGTGTAAGTTTCTTGTTTGAAAGAATCGTTCCAAAGAGAAGCATCGATATCGTTGTCGCGATTCATCAAGCCAATAAGCAGTTGTTGAATCTCCTGATGGGTGCGTTGCATGCGTCTTGTACCGGTCTTTCGCACATTTGACAGGCTGTGCATCAGGCGTGCGCCGGATTCACTGATTTGTGTTTTCAAATAATGGAAGATTTGCTCAACCTGAAGGTAGAAGGGCCCATCTTCAATCAGTTGATTCAGATCAATAAGTGCTTCATCCCAGTACAATGCCGTGACCTCAAAGAGGATGTCATCTTTGCTGTTGAAATAGTTGTAGATGGTGCCGATGGAGATGTCAGCGGCCTCCGCCAGGTCCCGGATAGTGAATAATTCGGGGGATTTGTCATCAATGATTGTCCGCGAGTGATCGAGTAAAATTTGCCGTAGCTGATCATCTTTCATCCGCATTTTTGACGCTCCTTTATAAATGAACAACGTTCATTCATATTCTACACGAAGCCGAAACGCTTGACAATCTGTTATTTTTGGAAGCGATTGCCGGTGTTGGCGTAGATCACAGCCCCGATGCAACCGACGAGGAAAAGTGCGAGACCTATCCATAAGGGGATCATGCTGGCCAATAGATCGCTAGTGGCCATGATGAGGATACAGGCCGAAAAGAAGAACATGAGTTTCCCCACGAAGCGCGTGAGCGCTTTGACATCTGTTTTCTCTTTTTCTTGTTTTGAGGAAGTATTGTAGCCCGCGATGAGAAAGGCGCCCTTCCCGCGAAAGAACAAGAGGCCTAAGCCTATGAAAAGAGATGCGAAGAAGAGATGTGCGATCCACATAGTATTTCAAGGATATCAATGGGTTATTGTTTTTTCAAATACTATTTGTTCTTTTTGAAAAATCCTGTTAGCGTAGATCTATGAAACAAAGATCTCGTTTTACGGTGCTGGCCCTTATCTTCATGCTGACGCTTGCTTTTGCGTTCGCTTTTCAGGTCATCCCGCCTATTTTGACTTTTGTTGTCAGCTCCCTGGGGCTGACGCATAGTCAGGCGGGGGCCCTTATGAGCCTTTTTGCTCTGCCGGGTATTTTTGTGTCCATTCCGGGTGGCATCTTAGCCAAGGCCTACGGCACGAAGCATGTGGGGATCTTTTCCCTGGCGCTTGTGTTTGCCGGAACGATCCTTTCGGGTTTAGCCGACGGCTTCATGCTACTGGCATTGGGCCGCGTCATCTCGGGCATCGGGGCTATGACGATCGCGATCATCGCACCGCAGGCTTTGTCATCCTGGTTTGAGGGAAAAGAGCTCGGCATGGCGATGGGGGTGTTCCACGCGGCGCTTCCGCTTGCGGTCATTGTGGCGCATAACAGTTTCGGGCGTTTGGCCGAGTCTCTGGGCTGGAGGATGCCCTTGTTCATCGCGGCGGGCTATAGTCTCATCACGCTCATCGTGTTTTCCTTATTTTACCCGCAAGAAATGGACGAAAGGGAATGGACAAAGCCCGCATTGGCTGAGAATTTGCTCGCGATCAAGAAGCTCAACACACCCGTGTGGCTTGTGGCCCTTATCTGGTTGTTTTATAACGCTTCTGCTATTTCATACACGACCTTTGCCAGCGATTACTACATTGCAGAAGGCTACAGTGTGGGCTTCTCTGGTTTTTTGACGAGTCTTTTCATGCTCGCTTCGCTTTTTGTGGGACCCCTGATCGGCTCCGTGATCGATCGGGTGGGGCGTGAGTTGTATTTTATTGCGGCCGGTGCCGTCTCGATGGCAACCTGGATATTCCTGGTTCCGCGCGTCGGATGG
The DNA here is from genome assembly GCA_040766025.1 of Clostridia bacterium. Classification (GTDB taxonomy): domain Bacteria; phylum Bacillota; class Clostridia; order Saccharofermentanales; family DTU023; genus UBA4923. Next base: position 23,960 of record JAXGRH010000001.1, read on the forward strand.
AATCCGCTTATCTTGGGAGCATTGATTGGCTTTTCCTCCGTCATGATTCCGACGCCTGTGTTCTCAACCATTCCGCGCTTCCTGTCACAAGAGGAATCGGGGTTGGGATTTGGCTTGGTCTCAACCTTGTCGAATATCGGGATTCTTGTCGGCCCCTTTGTTGTGGGGATTGTGTATGACAGGCTTCAGCATCATCAGACGGGCTTTGACCTGATGGCTTTATTGGCGCTTGTCGTGGCGGGGCTTGCGATATTTTTACAGCGCTTTACAAAAGAGAAAACAATGCCTTAAGGGATTGGTCATAGGGCGCTTTCGCGATTCCCACTTCCGTGATGATGCCGTCGATGAGCGAGTGGTCTGTAACGTCAAAGGCCGGGTTTAATACCGACACGCCCTTGGGTGCCATAGGCTCCTTGTACCATAATGTGGTGACCTCATCGGGGTCACGCTGTTCGATGACAATGTCGTCCCCTGTTTGAGCCTTCATATCGATGGTGGAAAGGGGTGCGCAGACGTAGAACGGGATATTGAAGTGTTTGGCCAGGATCGCAACCCCTAGGGTGCCGATTTTATTGGCCGCGTCACCGTTTGCGGCGATCCGGTCGGCGCCGACAAAGACAATTTGAATTTTCCCCTCTTTCATGACCGTTGCGGCCATGTTGTCACAGAGGACCGTCGTATCAATGCCAGAATTGAACAGTTCGAAGGCTGTGAGGCGTGCGCCTTGTAAAAGGGGCCGGGTTTCATCCGCGTACACCTTCACATGGAGGCCTTGCTCTTTGGCGATATACATCGGCGACAGTGCCGTCCCATATTCAACCGTCGCCAGGCGCCCGGCATTGCAATGGGTCAAAACACCGTCCCCTTCGTTCAGAAGTGTTGCGCCGTAAAGGCCGATATTGCGGCAGCTTTCGATGTCTTCTTGGCGGATATCGGAGGCTTCTTTGAAGAGGCGTTCTTTGATGGCAGTGACCGATTCAGTTTTATGATCAATGACGACCTGTTCCATGCGGTTGAGTGCCCAAAACAGATTAACGGCGGTCGGGCGTGAGGACGCGAGATATTCTTTTTTGGCTTTGAAAGTCACATAAAAATCGTCGTAACGATCCGTTTCAATTTCCATGGCTGCCATGTAAATGCCAAAGGCAGCCGCGACACCGATGGCCGGCGCGCCGCGTACCCGCAGTTTTTTAATGGCCTCCCAGACTTCTTCTTGAGTTTTAAGGTGAATAACCTTCAATGTGCCGGGGAGCAATGTTTGGTCGATGATGGCGATCGCCTGACGATCTTCGTCGAAGCGGATGGTAGCGGTTTTTTCAAAATCGGTCATAGGGTCCTCCTAAAACAGGCCCATCAAGAGCGCTTTGCAATGATATGCTTATCTTACATGAATGGACCGAAAAGTTTCATTTGGATGAGGAGAGCAAGTTGATATGTTAATGGAAAAAGAACGGCAAGATATTATTTACTATTCCCAGAAGATGGCAGAGTCAGGCTTGACCAAGGGCACTGGCGGGAATATCAGTGTGTACGACCGTGAACTGGGATACGTTGCCATCACGCCGAGTGCGGTTGACTACGATGAGCTGAAACCGGAGGACATTGCGATTGTCAAGCTGGACGGCACACAAGTGGAAGGTGACTATTTGCCTTCATCTGAAAAGGACATGCACCTTCTTTGTTACAAGAAGCGTGATGACATCCAAGCGGTTGTCCACACCCATTCGCTTTACGCCATCATTATGGCCTGCCTGCATGAAGAGATTCCCCCGGTGCATTACCTGATCGGTTTTGCCAAAGGCAGGGTGAAATGCATCCCCTATTATCCTTTCGGGAGTATGGAGTTGGCCATTGCCGCCTCGGAGGGCCTAGAGGATAAAAATGCGGTGCTGCTTGGCAACCATGGTCTCTTGGCTGTCGGAGGGGACGTCAAGCACGCGTATTCAGTGGCGGAGATTATTGAATTTGTCGCCGAAATTTACTACAAGACGAGCCTCAAAGGCGCGCCTCAAATCTTAAGCGATGACGACATGGAAGAAGTCTACCGCCGCTTTGACGCCTACCGAAAATCGAAGCCTTCTTCTTAATATTCGATCTTTTTCTGCAAGAAGGTACCCTGTCGAAGATCTAAAAAGGCCTGTTCCAGCTCTTCTCTCGTGTTCATGACGATGGGACCGCCCCAGGCAATGGGTTCTTTGAGCTTCTCGGAGCTTATAAAGAGTACCTGTGCGGGTTCATCGGTCGCTCGGATCTCCAGCTGATCGCCTTCTGTCAGTTTGACCGCCGTTTTTCGCCCACTAATTCCCCCGCGATGATGGCCTCTCCCTGTAATGTAAAGACCATAACAGAGCGGTCGTGTTCTGTCGGGATGATAATGTGCCCGTTGGGATCAGGTGGATGTCATAATAGTCGAGTGGCTGGTAACTTCCCGTATAGCCTCTCATGCCGTCAAATTTGCCGGCAAGAAGCCTCAGTTTGCCATCCTCTAAAGGGATCTCTTGAATGTCCTTATCCTTGATCGCGTGGTAATGAGGCGGGACCATTTTGTCTTTTGACGATAAATTCAGCCAAAGCTGTACGCCTAAAGGCCGGGGAGAAGCGGGAGCGTCTCCTCATGTTTAATGCCTGATCCGGCTGTCATCCACTGCACTTCACCGTCGCCGATGGTATCTTCATGTCCCAGGCTGTCGCGGTGCGTCATATGTCCGCGGTAGACGTAGCTGACTCGTCTCAATGCCGCGGTGCGGATGCATCGGGAAGCCTGCTGTATAGTCTTCAGGGGTTCTCACTGTCAAAGGAGTCTAAGAGCAAGATGGGATCAAAGATCGTGGCCGTATTTCGCCCTAAGACGCGCACAAGTTTGACACCGGCGCCGTCACGCGTGTTATCAACCCTGAACTTTTGTTAGGATGCTTCGTTCTGCCATGAAAATTCCCCCTTTCTTGCGTCTATTAGATCACAAATGGCCCGAATCAACGGGATCAATCGGTACCGTGGGGGCGATTGTCAAAGCTTCATCACAAAATGGATATTGCGGCTGGCTTCAACAAAGCCAACGCCTTTATGGAAGCCTTCACTGTCTTTGTTATGGATATCGCAGTCGGACGCAAGTTCCTGGCAGCCATGTTCTTGGGCCCATTGTTTTGCAAAAAGGATCATCTCGGACGCGATACTGCGGTGCCGGGCATCCGGTTTCACATAGATGCCTTCGATGTAAGCCACAGGGGAACTGCCAGTGCCCTCCACATAGTCATGACGAAGGGACAAGGATAAAAAACCCCTGGCTTCTTGCCTCTCCATGTAAAGAAATTCATAGGGGAACTTACCGGCGCGCCGCGCTAAGAGCATTTCGTCTTTTACCAAATGCGGCCAAAGCGCCCTGCAAAGCGCATTCCATATAAGTTCATTGTCAGAGGTTACATGTACAAGCATGGGGAATACCTCCCGTTTCGGATGCTTAGTTTTCAGCCTCGTGTGCCAATAGCTTCTTATAGGATAGATCAATGAAGGCCGCGCCGATAGGGGCCGTGATCAGGATGGACAAGACCGCGACGGTCAGGATGAGCTCCCCTGACCCGATCCCCATCGCAAGCGGCAATCCGCCGATAGCGGCCTGTACCGTGGCTTTTGGGATATAAGAAAGCGCGGTAAAGATCCGTTCCTTTTTGTTAAGCTTTGTTTTAGACAACGACAAAAAGACACCCAGGATGCGAAATAACAATACAGCCATAAGTAAGAGCACGGCGGTTGTTCCGGCTTTCCAAGCGTATGAAATATTGACGGAGGCGCCGACCAACACAAACAGGAGCACTTCGGCGGCCACCCAAAGTTTTGAAAATTTGGATGACAGACGCTCCGAGAGCGGATATTTCTTTTGGGCAATCGTCATCCCGAGTGCCATGACAGCCAACAGACCGGAAAATCCGATGGCGCCCTTGGCTTGGCGTTCGAGGGTCACAAGCAAAAAAGAAACCGATAAGATCATGATGACCTTGGCGCTGTCACGGATGTGAAAGCGCGTGAAAATAAGTGACAGGATAAGACCTGAAGCGATGCCGCCCAGGACACCGAAAATAATGGAACTGGGGATGGTCAGAAAATGCGTCGCGTTGATATTCCCTTGGGGCGCAAGTCCCGTAAAGGCCGTGAAGAGCACAATGACAAAGACATCGTCGACGGAGGCCCCCGCCATTACCATTTGAGGAATTTTCTTATTTCCCCCGTAGCCTTTTTCCATGAGCTGGAGCATTTTGGGGACGACTACAGCAGGGGAGACGGCCGCAATCACGGTGCCCATGATCGCAGCGTCCAACAAGGAGATGTCAAAAAGGCGGAGCGTCCGACTTGTTTTAAATCCTTTATGTCCAAGTTTAATCCCGCCCTTGTCAAAATAATAATGAGGGCGATTTGACGGAGCTCCGACGATATTTGAAGCAAGGCAGGATCCAAAAGATCGAGCGCGTAGGGCCCTAAGACGATACCCGTCACGAGCATGCCGAGAAGGCGGGGGATGCCTAACATTTCAAAAAGCCTTCCCAGCGCCATGCCGAGAAGAAAGATTAGTGCAAGTGAGAAGATCATGGGTATCTCTCCTTCATTTTTTTGATATTAAAAAAGCCGATGGCTCTGCGGCAACGCGCAGAAGTCATCAGCTTTAAAAGCGGTTTAGAGCAAAGTCTCGGGAGAACCTCATTCCCGAAAAGCATCATACCATAGCTAAGGCTCTATTTTTTATTAAATGCGTTTCCGATAATACCCGCGACCACACTCAAGGGATGTGTCTGCAAAATAATGAGTCCGGGGCCTGTGACAACGGTGTTGAACAGACCTTCACCGCCAAACAGCGCGTTTTTAACCCCGCCCGTGCTGACAATATCCATGGTGCATGTCTCGCTCATGGCCGCAAGATAGCCGGTGTCAACCACCATTTGCTGACCGGGACCCAGCTGGTATTCCATGGCGTAGCCGTCAATTTCAATAAAGGCCATGCCCTGCCCTGACAACCGCTGCATGATAAATCCCTCGCCTCCGAAGAACCCGGCCCCCAGTTTTCTTTGAAAGTGCACGCTCAATTCCACGCCCGGTTCTGAGGCTAAAAAGGCCGTCTTCTGGACGACGATGCCTTGTCCCGGCGTGATTTGAAACGCGCGGATGGATCCCGGAAAGCTTGAAGCAAAAGCAATCATGCCCGGGCCTCCCATGGCGGTGTAATGGTTCAAGAACATGCTCTCCCTGAGAACATACGCCCCATGGCTTTACCGAAACCGCCTGCCTGTGTTTGCATTTGCATATTGGGCGACATCCAACTCATTCCGCCACCTTCGCAAAGCATCGTCTCTCCCGGGTTGAGATCGCAGATGACAACGGGGAGCGGCGTCCCTTCAATCCTGTACTGCATGACATTCGCCTCCTTAATAAAATCTCACCACTTATGCGGTTGGCCTTATTGTAAATCATAAAAGGGCTGATAGTGCGATTAAAAAATATGTATTGACTTTATTTTTGCATGGTAGGGGGTATAATATAAAAACGAGGGTTTCGGGAACGTCAAAAGCCAGCACACGGGTAATGTTTTAGTGGAGGTGCGAATATGGCGAATTACACGTTCAGGGAACGAATAAAAAGCGCAGCGATTAAACCGGTGTTGCGCATGATCGATGAGAACCCCGAAAAGAATATCCCCCGAATCCTCAATTGGCTCGAAGCTTTTGACAGAAACAAAACCATCCAGAACCAAGTAACTGAAGTCCGGCGCGCCATGGAAGAACAGGGTCATTGGTACCAACTGGCGCTGTCTTTATGGTCGGATATCAATGACGATCAGCGAAAACTTGTGTTTCACAATTTTGTGATTAACGGAAATGTTATCGCCAACGACCGATGCGCAAAAACAAGTGAAAAATATGGCTGTAATGTGCCATGGGCCATCCTGATGGACCCCACCTCAGCGTGTAACTTAAAGTGCCGCGGCTGCTGGGCGGCGGATTACGGCCCCGGCATGAATATGTCCCTTGAGACATTAGATGACATTGTGCAGCAGGGGAAAAAGCTCGGTGTCTTTGTCTATTTGTATTCAGGCGGCGAACCGCTTGTAAGAAAAAAAGACTTGATCACACTGTGTGAACGGCACCCGGACGCGATGTTTCTCAGTTTTACCAACGGAACCCTGATCGATGACGCGTTTTGCCGCGATCTTGTCCGTGTGAAGAACTTTATCCCCACGATCAGTGTGGAAGGATTTCAAAAGGCAACGGATGCCCGACGGGGTGAAGGTACCTTTGACAAACTAAGTGAGGGAATGGATCTTTTGAAACACCATAAGCTAGGGTTTGGTGTCTCATGCTGCTATACCAGTGAGAACTGCGAGGAAGTCGGAAGTGAGGCGTACTTCGACTGGATGGTGGACAAGGGCGCAAAATTTGCCTGGTTTTTCACCTACATGCCCGTCGGGGTGAATGCCATCCCAGAGCTGATGGTATCGGCCGAACAGCGGCGCTTCATGTTTGACAAGATACGCGAATATCGCAAAACGAAACCCATTTTCACGATGGATTTTTGGAATGACGGCGAATTTGTCGACGGCTGCATCGCGGGCGGGAGACGCTATTTGCATATCAACGCCAATGGTGACATCGAGCCTTGTGCCTTCATTCATTACGCCGACTCAAATGTATACGAAACAAGACTATTAGAGGCTCTGCAACGCCCGTTTTTTAAAGCCTATCAGGCGGGGCAGCCGTTTAATGAGAACATGCTCAGGCCCTGCCCCTTGCTCGATAACAAAGACGAACTCGCTCGGATGGTGGAACAGTCGGGCGCAAAATCCACCGACCTCGAGCATCCCGAAGATGTGCGCGAACTCTGCTCCAAATGTCATCGTGCGGCAGACGTATGGGCGCTTTTGGCCGATGAACTCTGGAGTTCATATGAGCACTGGGTCGTGTAGCGGTAATTTCTGCTATGATGGCCGCATGACAGCAGATAAAAAGCAATTATACGAAGCGATCGATGCTATGAAGGAAGATATCTTCTCACTTGGCAAGCGGTTGTTTGACACACCCGAACTTGGATTTTATGAATATGAGACGGGAGCGATCGCCAAGGATTGGTTGGAACAAAGTAAGATTCCCTATGTCGATGGCATATCACTGACAGGACTTCAAGCGACCCTTGGCGAAGGCGATTACCATATCGCCCTGATGGCCGATATGGACGCGCTTTTAGTGCCGATCGGGGATCAATACCGCCCCTTTCATTCATGCGGGCACAGCATCCAGGTGGCGGTGATGCTCGCCGTGATGCGGGTGCTCCACGCGTCTGATTTACTGCGCGATAAGGCGGTGAAAGTCAGCCTCCTTTTGACACCCGCAGAAGAATTCATCGATCTGGAACGCAGGCAGGCACTTTTAGATGAGGGAAAGATCCGTTTTTTTTCAGGCAAACAAAACATGATCGCCGACGGTGTCTTAGATGACGTTGACTGTGTGCTGTCCTGCCATGTGTCAGGCAGTGAGCACTACGCCTTTGACGTGGGGTCAAGGCTTGCGGGGTTTACGGCTAAGAAGGTGGTGTTTAAAGGGAAGGCGGCGCACTCGGGAGTCGCGGCGCACCAAGGGAAAAATGCCCTGCATGCCGCGCTTTTATTGTTACAGGCCTTATCCTTTTTGAAGGATCAATTTTCAAAAGACGCGGGCGTGCGCCTGGAACCCATTTTGACTGAAGGCGGCCGATCAATGAATGTTGTACCGGAAACAGCCACGGTCGAATCCTATCTTCGGGCTAATACCCTCGAAGATCTCAATCGCCTGCGTGAGACCTTTGATCGTGCGGCTACGCATATGGCGGGAACCATCGGGGTGGGTGTTGATATTATTGAAACAGCAGGCTACCTGCCGTTTATTCAGTCGGAGCCCCTTTTGGCGCTTCTTCTTTCCAACATGCGCACGATCGTTGCGGATGAACAGATCGAGCGCGGGGTGATGTCAGGCGCGTCAGGCGACATCGGCGACGTGGGGAGCCTTCTTCCTTCGGTTCAATTTGGCTTTTCAGGAATTCGGGGCGTGTGCACAGCCATGCGTTTTCCATTGAAGATCCGGAGCATGTCTACCTTGACACGGCGAAGGTTCTTTTAGGGGTGATCGCGGATCTTGTTAGCGATCCGACCTTTAGGGTGAGAAATTCGAACTTTCTAAAAGACAAAGAACAATACCTCCGAGATTGGCTCCATTTTTAATCGGTCCCTTGGGTGGGTTTCTGCTATAATGACGCTCGGTCTTTTTATTGAGGTATTTATATGGACAAACATAGGCTAAGAGAAAAGCTTGAGGCACATCTTTACGCTGAATACGGCAAGGGCATCCCAACGGCTTCAGAACACGAATACTGGACGTCATTGTCCCGTGTCGTCATGGAGATGATCGGCCCCGATTGGGAGCGATCAAGGGCGCTTTATGCCGAAGGGCGCCAAGTGCATTATTTTTCAGCGGAGTTCCTGGTGGGCCGGAGCCTGCTTAATAACCTGTTGAATCGCGAGTGGTTAGATGAGGTCCGGGCGCGGGTCGAAGAAGACGGCTTTGATTTTGACGCTGTTTTAAATGAAGAGACGGATCCCGCATTGGGGAATGGCGGTCTCGGGCGCCTTGCGGCCTGCTTTCTTGATTCATCCGCCACGATGGATCTCCCGGTCATGGGACACTGGTCTTTTGTACCGCTACGGCTTGTTTCGCCAGGAGATCGAGCACGGCCACCAAAAAAGAATACCCTGACGCCTGGATGGAACTCCCTTATCCCTTCATGGTGACAAGAAGGGAAGATAAGGTACTGGTCCGCTACCGTGACATGGATGTCTATGCGGTCCCCTTGGATTTGCCCATCACGGGGCAGGGGACGAATAATGTGAATACCCTGCGTCTTTGGAAGGCGGAGCCGGCGGAGGAGTTCGATTTCAACCTGTTTAACTCACAGCGTTTTGACGACGCGGTGACTTCGCGCAACCGCGTGCAGGACATCTGCCGAGTGCTTTACCCGAACGACACGACCTATGACGGCAAGGTGCTGCGTGTCCGCCAGCAGTATTTCTTTGTTTCGGCTTCCTTGCAGACAATCGTGAAGCAGTACCGGGAACGTTATGGCTACGATTTTTCTCATTTTGCCTGTGACAATATTATCCAACTGAACGACACCCATCCCGTGTTGGCCATCCCGGAATTAATGCGTCTTCTGATTGATGAAAACCGTCAGAGCTGGGACGAGGCCTGGGCGATTGTGACCTCTGTGTTTGCTTTTACCAACCACACGATCATGCAGGAAGCGCTCGAAAAATGGGATCTTGAGATATTCCGATATCTCTTCCCCGCATATTGGACATCATTGAAGGCATCGATGAGCAGTTTAAAGAAAGCTTTCGCGCATGGCCTAAACGATGACGAAATACTCCCCTTGTCGCCCATCCATGACGGCAAGGTCCATGGCGCTCCTTGCGATTTACGCCTGTCTGTCAATTAACGGAGTGGCTCGCATCCACAGTGAAATTTTGAAACAGGAAGTGTTTCAACCTTTTTATCGCTGGTGGCCCGAGAAGTTCTCCAATAAAACAAATGGAGTGACCCCGCGCCGCTGGTTGAATCAGTGCAATCCTGAGCTGTCGGCCATGTTGACAAGGCTTCACGGAAGCGATGAATGGCTGCGTGACATGGACGCCTTAGAAGCGCTTCAGCCGTACGCGGAGAACACCGCTGAAATGCGAAACTTGATCGAAATCAAGCGTGGCAATAAAGAGCGCTTGGCCCGTGTCATACGGGAGCGCGAGGGAATCGACATTGATTCCTCGTTCATCTTTGACATCCAGATCAAGCGACTCCATGAGTATAAAAGGCAGTTGATGAATGCCTTGGAGATCCTCGATCGTTATTACTTCTTGAAAGAAAATCCGACGCTTGACGTCCCGCCTGTCGCCTATATTTTCGGCGCCAAGGCCGCACCGGGATATTTCCTGGCAAAAGCGACGATCAAATTTATTAATGAGGTCGCGTTTAAGGTGAATGCGGACCTGGAGGTCAATTCGAAGATGCGCGTAGTGTTCATGCACAACTACAACGTATCCTTAGCCGAATATCTGTTTCCCGCAGCCGACATCTCAGAACAAATTTCAACCGTGGGCATGGAAGCCTCAGGCACCGGCAATATGAAGTTCATGATGAACGGAGCTTTGACGGTCGGAACCTATGACGGCGCCAATATTGAGATCTTGGAGCAGGTGGGTGACGACAACATCTTCATGTTCGGGCCCCGCCTAAAAGACTTCCCCGAGACTAAAAAATTCTACACCTCCCATTGGCAGTATGAGAATATTGGCGGGTTGAAGCGCGCGGTGGACACCTTGATCGACGGCTCCATGTCGGACGGTAACACTGGGATGTTCCGCGCACTCTATGATAGACTGCTCCAAGGCTCCAGTTATGAAAAGGCAGATCCATACTATGTGCTCGGCGATTTTCAAGAGTATCGTGAGGCGAGACAAATGGCCTTTGAGGCCTATCGCAATCAGATAGACTGGGCAAGGATGTGTTGGAACAATATTTGCAAGAGCGGTCATTTTAGTTCCGATCGCACCATCCGCGACTACGCCTCTATGATCTGGAAGGTCGACCGTAAAAAATTGGAAGAGTAAGCCACGTTAAACAAATAGAAGGAGAAGAAAATGGCAGAATTCAAATTTGAAATCAAAAAAGAGATTGCGGTGCTCTCATCGAGTCCAAAAACGGGTTGGAATAAAGAGCTGAACTTTGTGAGTTGGAATGGCAACGCAGCTAAGCTCGACATCAGAGATTGGTCACCGGAACATGAAAAGATGGGTAAGGGCGTGACACTGACCCGGGAAGAATCGGCCATTTTAGCAGAAGCGTTGGGCGATCTCATGCTCGACGAATTGTTCGATGTGTAATCGATCCTAATCGATGTTGATGAAATGAAAGCGGGCTGTCCTTTGAAGGGCAGCCTTTTTTAACTAATCGGTTCTGCGCTTTCAAGCACGCCGCGGACCACCATGCGGTATTTAGGGACGCCGGTGGTTTGGATCGGATGACAGGTGACGAGGAGAATACGAGGCTCATAGGAGGTTTCGTAAACATATTTCCCCAATTCCGGCGGCTCAATAATGTCCGAGGATTCAACCACGTAAGTATAAAGATAGCCCTTGCGTTGGATTTCTATCTTATCGCCGGGGGCCACCTCATTTAGGCGGTTAAAGTGGCGTCCTTTGCCGTACATGCGATGGCCAAAATAGGCGGCGACTCCTGTATCTCCGGGCTGTGGGCTTGGCGGATAATGGCCCGGTAACACCCACAGCGAAGCGGCGTTCACGTCAGGCGCGATGGCGATTTCCAGATTGATTTTCGGAATTCGCATAATGGAATCAGTCTTAATCGTGACCACCGTAGGAGGCTTAGTGGCGGGAGCTTCTGTCGGTTCGGCGAGCGGCGGTTTGGTTTTGGTCGGGGTAAAATAATCGTAATCATCGACATAGCCGCCCGGCGGATTGATGTCTTTAATATCGACATCCACCGATATCTCATCGGTGCTCCCCGGTTCTTGTTCTTTTAGGCGATCCAAAAGATCCTGCGCGATCTTGTCCTGATTACGATGGATGATCATGGGTTTAATGAAAAAGTAGGCGCCGAGTATGAAGAAAATCACAGCCAAGACGACGAGCGTGTTTGAGAACGCCCGGCTGTTCCAGAGGGTTTTCAATTTGCCGGTTTTTTCGGGCACTTCTTCAGGCTCTTCGGCGTCGATTTCGACGACGGGTGAAACCTCTTCCGGTTCCGGAGTCACAACGTCACTTTGACGCACGACCGGTTTGCGCATCGGTTTCTCGTTCGGCTCGCTTTTTATTTTCTGGCGCTTCATGCTTATCGTCTGTCACGGTCAATCCCCCTCATTAATAGCGAATATTTAACGTCATTATTCTATCACAGGGGACGCTTGGAGCCCGTATCTTTTATGAGTGAAGACAGCGTCGGCGCGTACTGGCTTTCTCAGATTGTGATAGAATTTGTTGAAATATCTTTTATCGAGGTGCCTGACATGATGGATGATACAAGGCGTTTTTTACAGAGCCTGGGACTTCCGGGTGGAGACGCATATGATTTGCCCACATCCGAAAAACGTTTCTCGGATGGTGCGCAGTATCGATTTGAGGTGCCCGGAATTCAAGGACCCTCCGCGATGCGGGCGCTTTTGGAAGAACTCGACCGTTACGGCGCATATATCCACCGGGTGACACAGACCCAGGGGATCATGATGCTGACCGATGACGAGATCGTGACCATGGCCGAGCTGGCTAAAAAACATGAAGTTGAGCTTGTGCTTGCCATAGGACCGCGCGCCGTGAATGACACGAGCGCTTCTGTCAACACTCCGGAAGGGCAGCGAATGGGCTACCGCCTGAGGGGCCAGGAGCAGATTGTCCGATCCATTGAAGAAGTGAAAAGAGCCAGCGCTTTGGGCGCCCACTCTTTTCTTGTGTATGACGAGGGCTGTCTGTGGGTCTTAAATGAGGCGCGCAAATTGGGTGAGATCCCTAAAGAAACACAGTTTAAAGTCTCCGCGCATACGGGATGGGGCAACCCCTGTTCTGCCCGTGTATTTTGAAATGCTCGGGGCCGATACGGTGAACGTGGTCCGCGACGTGCAACTGCAGATGCTGGCTGCCATCCGCACAGGCGATCGATCTTCCGGATCGACATTCATACCGAAAATCCTGCATCCTCCGGCGGCTTTGTCCGCCACTATGAAGTGCCTGAAATGGTGCGCGTAGGGGCTCCCTGTTTATCTGAAAACGGGCGGTTCCAGTGGCAAAAACACATAGTTGGTCTTCGACCGATGACGACGCGCGAAAACGCGCCAAACAGATTACGCTGGTGAAGCGTATGCTCGATACCTACTACCCCGAGGCGATCGCCTCCAAGAAAGGCTCTTGTCGTTAAGATGGCCGGCATTTCCAGCGCCCTGCTCAAGCGGGTTGCGGCTTCTGTCCTAACAGCGATCGGACTGAAAGATGAGGACGCAACCGCTGTTGCGGATTCTATTTTGTATGCGAATCGTATCGGGATTCACTCGCACGGTATCGGACGCCTCCCTCTTTACGCCAGGATGATCGAACTGGGCCTGATGCAGCCGGATTCCCCGATGAATGTCCCGATTGACCGCCCGAACTACGCCTTGATTGACGCGGGTGACGGTATGGGACAGATCGCTGCGTTGAAGGCTTTAGAACTTGGCATCCCGAAAGCCATGGAGCATGGTATCAGTGTCATCGGGATCAAGAACAGCAACAATTTCGGCGCTTCTGGCTACTTTGGCCAACGGGCCGCAGAACGCGGTATGATCGCGCTTATCCTGGCGAACGCGGCGCCTGCCATTGCGCCGACCGGAGGGACAAAGCCGCTATTTGGAACGAATCCGCTTTGTGCCGCTTTCCCCGGTGACGGCAACGAATGCCCTCCGATTGTCATTGACATGGCCTTGACCACAGCCGCCCGCGGGAAAATCCGATTGGCGGCCAAACTCGGCCAAAGCATTCCATTCGGATGGGCATGCGATGAAAACGGTCAACCCACAGATGATCCGGTCAAAGCGCTGTCAGGCTCCCTGCTTCCCATCGGCGATTACAAGGGCTATCTTCTGTCCATGATGATCGACATGCTGGCAGGCATGATCACCGGTTCCGCGTTTGCAGGAGACGTGCGCACCTTAAGTGATGAAGAGGGCCCCTCGCGCAGCGGCCATCTATTTGTATTCATAAATCCTCAAAATTTCATTTCAGAGGCCGAGTACCAACAACGCGTCAATACGCTCGTTTCGGCGATGAAAGCGTCGGGTGAAGAAGGCGCGATCCATATCCCCGGAGCGAAGTATGCCCAAACGATTTCAGACAATGATGACTGGATCGATTTACCTGAAAAACAAATGCAGGAGATTGACGATTTGGCTGAATCCTTAGGGATCGAACTACGTTTAAGAAGCAAGGAGCAATAGATTGAGACATCATCGTTACCATCCGGAATTTTCATTTGTCAAAGACCCCGTCGATTTCAATAAGTACACAGAGCGCCAGCTTTTGCAGTACTGCCTTGGCGCGACCATGTATATGCCGGGAACCAAAGATTTCGCGCAATCGATTATTAATAAAAGATATCCCGGTTTGACCTCGATGGTGCTCTGCTTTGAGGATGCCTGCCGCTTGGAAGATGTTCCCATGGCGGAACAAAACGCCCTCACGCTTTTGAACCGTTTGCTCCATGAGATAGAGGAGGGATCGCTTGCTTTTGACGACATCCCCCTGATCTTTTTCAGACCCCGCAATGTGGAACAGTTTAAGCATTTCACAAAACTCCTAAAGCCGGAGCATTATCGCCTCATCTGCGGCTTCAACTTCCCCGTGTTTAATTCCGAAAACGGGGAAGCATACATGGCGCATTTGGAAGCACTCAATCGTGAGATCGGCGAAGTGGTCTATGCCATGCCGATCCTGGAAGACCAGAGGATTGCCTTTAAAGAAACAAGGCTGGAAGAACTCTTAGCTGTCCGTGCCATACTGGATCGCTATCACGATCTTGTGCTCAACATTCGCGTCGGGGGGACGGATTTCTCCTCTTACTTCAGTGTGCGCCGCGGGATCAACTATACGATTTACGACATCATGACGGTGACCGATTGCCTGAAAGACATTCTGAATCTTTTTGCCCGCAACAACGATTACACGGTATCCGGCGCTGTCTGGGAGTATTTTAGGGCGAGCAAAGAAATGCGCTTTCAAGAATTGCCCGACTTTGATTTTCAAGAGTCACTCATCAAACGCCAACCGATCGTCAATGATGCGGTCGACGGCTTAATGCGCGAGCTTATTTTGGATAAGGCGAACGGTTTTGTCGGCAAAACCATCATTCACCCTTCTCACTTAAATTTTGTAAACGCGATGTTCGCGGTGACAAGAGAAGAATTCGAGGACGCGACGCAGATCCTAAATACTTCAGGCGGAGTCATTAAGAGCTCTACTGCAAACAAGATGAATGAAATTGAACCGCATCGTAACTGGGCTCAAAAGCTCATCTACCGTGCGCAAGCTTACGGTGTCATTGAAAACCAGACCGACTACCTGAACTTGATCGGCAGTTATTAAAATACTATGGGTAAGACAATGAGAATCAATACCCCTATCGACGTTTCCGTCATCGATCAGCTCGATGTCCGGGATAGGGTGTTGCTGTCAGGCACGATCTTGACCGGACGGGACGCGGCCTTGCCGCGCTTGCTTAAGATGGAAGAAAAGGGAGAGTTATCTCCCTTGGGAATCGATCTTCAGGGCGCTGTCATCTTCCACAGCGCCGTGAGTGACGCAGGGCTGGGGCCGACGTCCAGCAACAAAGAAGGCATTGAGAACAGTATCATCCCCTTGGCAAAACTTGGGGTTCGGATCCATCTGGGCAAGGGGGAGCTCTCGGCAAAGACCATCCGAGGTTTGGCAGAGCACGCTTCGCTTTACGCGGTCATCCCGCCGGTATCCGCGCTCATCCGTTCCTGTGTTGAGAAAACCGAACGGCTACTTTTTCCCGAATTGGGGATGGAAGCCATTTACAAGATAGAGGTAAAGGATTTGCCCATCCTCATCGCGGCGTCAAAGGGGTTTTCTGTCTATGATTGATACAGCGGACATGGAAATGAAGGTGATCATTGAAAAAATAGCCGAAGCGGTTGTCGCGGCAGGGTCCGGGACCATGGCAGGGCGTTTGGATGCCTTAGAAGCCGCCATTAAAGAAGAATCAGACGAGGCGTCCCTTTGGGCCATGCGCCAAATGGTCCATAACGCGCACTGTGCTTCTGATTTGACCGTACCCGTCTGCGACGATACGGGGATTCCCCACCTATATATTGAGCTCGGGCGCTCACGCGCGCTGACAGGCAAGATGCTGGAGGCCATCCGAGAAGGGGTGGCGGAGGGACTGCGGCGGCTTCCCGGACGCCCCATGGCTATTTTGGGGGGCGACATGGAACGCCTGGATCAGTCAGGGGTATTAAGTGAGGATCCAGGAGACGTTTTGCCCGCCCCTTTCTTGATACGCCCTGTAGAGGGGATGAAATCCGTGTCCACGTCCTTATGTTCGGCGGAGGGCCGGCCATACGCGGTAAAACAGAGGCGGTGTTTCATCACTTTGACACAGAAGTTATAAAAGAGGAGATCGTCCGCTGGGCGACGGACGCGGTCCACAAGCTGGGCTGCACGCCGGCCACCCTTTCCATCGGCATCGGCCGATCCCAGCCGGAGGCCTCAGCGCTCATGGTGGAGGCTCAAATCAACGGATGTTACAGGGAACAGACTCGTTTCGAGCAGGCGATTACTGACGCGGTCAATAAAAGCGGCGTCGGCGCTTTGGGTATCGGAGGGAAAACCTCGGTGCTTGCGACCTTTGTACGAATCGGCCCTCAGAGAGCCAGCGGCGTGAGGATTGTCTGCCTGCGGCCGAGTTGCTGTGTCGAACCGCGCAAAGCGGTCGCCCTGCTTTAAAAAGAAAGGGGTTGCCATGCAAGACAATCGAATGCGCGTACTCTTTTTAACGAGCGGATTTCAAAAAAACAGCAGTGGCGGAATTGCCGCCTTTCTTTTTAATTTCTACCGCGAAATGGACCCAAGGCGGATCGACGCTGATTTTGTGGCCATCGCCTACCAGTGTTTCGATCTGTATCGCGAGACGATCGAAACGTTAGGCGGCCGTTTGCATTGCTTGAATGTGCATCGTTTCAAAGGAATCACAGGGAAGCGCAATTATCTTAAAGCGGTTTCTCAATTCTTGGATGAACATGAATACGACATTATCCACATCAACAGCGGCGGTTTTTTCACGAATTATCTTCTGACGCGCTGCGCGAAAAAATATGGTAAAGGGGCCAAGATCATCTCGCACAGTCACAGCAAGATGACGACTTACCGGGGGATTAAAAAGGCGGCGATCATGCTGGCAAGGCGAAATTTTGCGCGCTACGCGGATTATTTCCTTGCCTGCTCCAAGGATGCCGGGGAATACATGTACCCATCTTCGGTTGTTTCAGGTCCACGATTTTCAGTCATTAATAACGCGATCCGCACGGCGGATTACGCCTATCGCCCCGAAACAAGAGCGGCGATGCGCCGCGAATTGAACTTAGAAGAGGCCCTCATCGTCGGCCATGTCGGGCGGTTTACCCTGGCTAAGAACCACGGGTTCATTTTGGATGTGTTTGAAGAAGTATTGAAGCTTGAACCACAAGCCCATCTGCTTCTTGTCGGAGAAGGCAATTCCAGGGCGGACGTGATGGAGCAGGTCCGTGTTAAGGGGATCGGAGAACATGTCCTTTTCACAGGGTTGCGCGATGATGTGCCGGACCTCATGCAGGCTATGGATGTCTTTTTGTTTCCTTCTCTTTTTGAAGGCTTAGGGGTCGTGGCGATTGAAGCGCAGGCCTCGGGCTTACCGGTCATTGCCTCGTCAGTTATCCCCAAGGAAGCGGCGGTCACGGATTTATTCATATCACTCGCTTTGGAAGAGAGTGCCAATGAATGGGCCAAAGCGCTGGTTGACGCCGTATCGCATAATAGAGACAGCCGCAGGGATCGAAGCGATGACGTAAGTTTAGCCGGCTACGACGTTAAACAGGAGGCCGGAAAACTGATCGCGCTGTACGAGACACTTCTTGTGGGAGAGATTTAATGGAGGCCATGACGATTGAGCGAAAAAGTTTGTCGATAGGCGCTTTGCTTGTCGTCGTATGGCTCTTTTTTGGCTTGTCCGTTGTGTTCGGCATTGACCTGTACTTTGCGGTTGCGATGTCGTTGTGGACGGCCGCCTTCCTTTACGCCCTGTCCAATATTGAAAAGCGCATGCTCTTTGCTGTTTTTCTAGTCGCATTTTTCACCTTTTTGTTGAGCGGGCATTTCGTCTACGAGTATTTTGGCGAGCCGCTGAATTATTATTTCAATTACGATTTCTACCGACACTCTAATGTCCTGTTGAGTGTAAGCCTTGTATGCCTGCTTCTTTCGCAGATGGTGGCCGACTACTGGCAAAACCATGTGAGGGGACGTGCCAAGAAACGCCAGGACAGCTGGGAAGAATATGCAAATAAGGAGATCATCCGCATTATCAGGGCGGTCAGCCGTTGGGGATTTTACCTCACATTTCCGTTTTTAGTGATGACCGTGCTCGACAAAGCACTGTTTGTCAGCGGATCAGGTTACGCGGCGTACTACGTTGAATATATTTCAAGCGTATCCTATCCTGTGCGATTACTGGGGAGCATGGCGCCCTACGCGTTTTTTGTATTCTTGGCGACCATGCCCAAAAACTGGAGGCCCTGATCCCCTCGTGCTCTACGCCTTGCAGGGGGCCGCCACCTTATTGACCGCGCGCCGGATCAATTTTGTGACAGTCGTTTTATTTCTCATCTTCTATGTCATGATGCGTCAAGTGATGGGTATCTACGGCGAAAATTGGATTTCTAAAAACGGTGCTCATGGCCGTCATCGTATTCCCTCTGATGCTTATTTTCCTCTATCAGTTCAACTACACGCGCCTCGGGCAAATGGAGGAAGAGGGCAGCTTTTTGGGGCAGTTGATCGGTTTTTTCCGACAGCAGGGGATCAGCGCCAGTGTCATACGCCTTGAAAAGTTCTATGGAATCTACCTGAATCCTGACGCGCCGTATTCATTTTACGGAATTGTCAAATGGATTCGCACCAACTCGATCGTCAATCTGTTTGCGACCTTTGATTACGGCTATTCTTACGCGCAAAACAGCGTTGCCATTGCCGTCCAAGGGAATTCGCTGGCGCACGCAATGAGTTATATGGCACTGGCCTTAAACCGTTACCAACAAGGCTTTGGGGTGGGCAGCTGCTACATCGCGGAACTCTTTTACGACTTTGGTATTTGGGGCGTGATGGTTGGCAACATGGTGTACGGCGCGATGATGTCGTGGATGAATCGCTGGCTTGAAGTCAAAAGGGCCGGTATTTTGAAACTCACTCTTCTATTTGTTGTTTTTGAGAGTTTTGTCAAAGCGCCGCGCTGGAATTTTGATATTATCGTGACACCGTTTTTGACCCTAGCCATGTGGGCGACCTTGGCACTTATATTCGGCCTGTCGCATCTCATCTATGCTCGAAGACGTTCCGTGTGAGAAAGGTAAAAAGACCCTTTGATCGAAAAGTTTAAAAGCAAAATAAAGGATCAATACCGAAAATTGCGTGAAGAAACCTTCTATTCACGACTTTTCGGCAATGCGCTTATTTCCTTTGTCGGAGAAGGCGGCGCCGCCGTCATCGCGGTTATTACGACCGTTATCTTGATCCGCCTGATCGGAAACGCAAATTACGGCATTCTCACCGTCGCCTACACCTTTATGTCCGTCATGGACACCTTAGTGCATTTTCAGTCCTGGAAAGGCATCATCACATTTGGCGGGGAGGCCATTGAAAAAGAAGACTACCGGGAGCTTGAAAGCTACATCAAGGCGGGCTCCATCATTGACTTTGTAACGGCTGTCCTGGGGACGGTCGCCGCTATCTTTGTGGCCTACACCTTCGGACATTTGTTTTCATGGAACCAGGATACGATTCGCGCCATTTACTGGTTCTCATTCATCATCATGTTTAACTTTACGGGGACCTCTGTAGGCGTGATCCGCTTGTTAAACAGCTTTCGGATGTTTTCCGTTTTCAGAATCGTACATGCCTCACTGAAGCTTGTCGGTGTGATTGTTCTTGTCTTTATTTTTGACGGCGGATTTATGGGCGCGGTGGTGGGCTTTACGATCGGCGAGATTTTGGGCTATCTGTTCCTGTTTGTCGAATTTTTGTACCTGGTCCACAAAGATGAGAATATCTCGATATCAGGGATCTTAAAAAGCCCGATCAAGGGTGTGTGGAAAAATTTCTTCTCATTTACGTTTTGGACGAGCATGACGGCCAGTGTCGACATTCCGGTCCAACATTTTGACGTGCTCATTCTTTCTTCAATCTCCTACGACGTCGTCGCGGTCTACAAGGTGTATAAACAGATCGCTCAGTTGTTGAATAAACTGTCGACCCCGTTAACGCAGGCCATTTTGCCGCAGTTTGCTGAGATGGTGGCCAGAGGCGAGGAGCGCAGTTGCTTCAACTACACCATGAAGATTAAGAACAAGAGCCTGAAGATCATGGTGCCGGGTATGTTACTCGTGGGTCTTCTGGCGCTCCCGGTCATGCATCATTTCTTGGGCCCCCTCTATACGCAGTACTGGCCCGCGCTGTTCCTCCTGCTCTTAGCGCGGTCCTACGCCCTGTCGTATACGGCGATCCATCCGCTTTTCCTGGCATTGGGGGAGGTCAAAAAATCGTTCTGGTTTGCGCTCGGCACCAATGTTTTGTTCCTCGGGCTTTCAGCGGTGCTTGTCGGCAAGTTTAGTATCCTGGGCAATGTGATGGCGCTTGCCATCCAATATTTCTTGTTGATTAACTTGAAAAAGTGGATTATGGTAAGGCGTTTTCAAGCGCCTTCCGTTTAATCACAGCCCACTTGATCTTTTCTTCGTAATCCACAGGGCATGGTAGAATGAACCTCAATGAATGCTGAGGAGATAATGTCAATGACTGTCAATAAAGTTCCTTTTTTCAGGCCGGATATTACAGAGCAGGAGATTGAAGCCGTCAGTGAAGTGCTGCGTTCCGGTTGGATCACGACAGGTCCGAAAACAAAACAGTTTGAACAAGAGCTTGCCAAGTATTTCGGTGTCAACCGCGTGGCGGCCTTAAATGCCCAGACGAATGCCGCGCACTGCTGTTTGCATTTGCTCGGGATTGGCCCGGGCGATGAAGTGATCATCCCCTCATACACCTACAGCGCGTCCTGCAGCGTGGTTTACCATGTGGGCGCAACGCCCGTCATGATTGATTGCGAAGAAGATTCATTCGAGATGGACTACGAGGCGATGACAGAGGCGATCACCGAACGCACGAAGGCGATTATGCCGGTCGATATCGGTGGCGTGGTCTGCGATTATGACAAAATCTTTGACGCCGTCGACAATCGCCGTCATCTTTTTCAGGCTAAGGGTCAATACCAGGAAAAAATGGGACGGATTGCTGTTATCTCAGATGCGGCGCATGCGGTGGGTGCGTCAAGAAATGGTGTGAAAGCCGGCGTGATCGCGGACTTTTCAAACTTTTCTTTTCATGCTGTGAAAAACTTAACGACAGGGGAGGGGGGAGCCGCCTCATGGCGCCCCATAGACGGTGTGGACGACGATGAAATCTACCGGCAGTATATGCTCCTCTCGTTACACGGCCAGACAAAAGACGCCTTGTCGAAGATGGATTCGGGTTCTTGGGAGTATGACATCGTCGAGCCCTATTTTAAATGCAATATGACGGACAGCGCGGCCGCCTTGGGGCTCGTGCAACTCCAGCGTTATGAAGCGATGCAGGCGAGGCGAAAGTTCATTGTTCAGCGCTATATGGAGGCCTTTGCGCCCTATGAGGTCAGCTGGTTGGAGCATTTCCAAGAAAACACGGAGTCAAGTCTTCATTTGTTTTTATTGCGCCTTACGGGCAAGACGGAAGAGGAACGCAATCGCTTTATTGCCCGCGCCGGAGAAAAAGGTGTTTCACTGAACGTCCACTACAAGCCGTTGCCGATGCTTTCGGCTTACAGCAAGAGAGGATTTTCGATCGAGCACTATCCCAACGCTTACGCGCAGTATCAAAATGAGGTGAGCCTGCCGCTTTTCAGCTCCATGAGTGACGATGAATTACAGTACGTTATCAGGACGGTGTGTCAATGTTTGGAGGAACTTTGAAGAAAATTTTGATCGTAGGGGCGTCCTCTTATCAGCTACCGGGCATTCTGAAGGCCAAGGAGATGGGCCTTTGGACAGCGGTGCTTGACCAAAATCCGAATGCGCCGGGGGTCGCTTACGCCGACGCTTTTTTCGAAGTCAGTACGACGGATGAAGCGGGCGTGTTGGAAGCGGCGACAAGCTTTGGCGCCGACGCCATCTTCACCCTCGCGACGGATCAACCGATGCGTGCGGTTGCTTTTGCCTCGGAACGCTTGAATCTGCCGGGCCTTACCTACGATGTCGCCGTCCGCGCCACGGATAAGTTTTGTCAGATGGAAGCCTTAAAAGAAAAGGGCGTGCCCATTCCTTGGTTTTTACGCGTGAAAGAATCGGAGAGGCTCGATCCGAAAGAAATACCCTCATTTCCTTGCATTTCAAAACCTGTCGACAGCTCGGGAAGCCGCGGGGTCATATACATCGATGATCCCGACGAGCTCAATCAATCCATTATTTACAGCGCGTCTTTTGGAAAGAACAAGGAAGTGATTCTGCAAGAATTTATGGAAGGCCCGGAGGTCAGCTGTGAAATGCTTGTCATCGACGGGCAACCCGTCATGCTACAGGTAACCGACAAGATTACTAGCGGTAAACCGCATTTTGTGGAAATCGGTCACAGCCAACCATCCTCACTCCCCAAAGCGGCGTTAGCCGCGATTGAAAAGGTCGCCTGTGACGCCTGTCGCGCTATCGGCATTAAAAACAGTGCCGCCCATGTTGAAATTATGCTCACCTGCGACGGCCCCAAAATAGTCGAACTGGGTGCTCGCATGGGGGGCGATCTTATCGGGACGCATCTTGTCGAGTTGTCTACAGGCATTGATATGACTCGCGCCGCGATTATGCTCGCTCTCGGACTCAAGCCTGTCATTGAATATGGGAAGCCCCGAGCCTCGGCGACCTCTTTTATGTTGGCAAACAGTGGCTGGGTCAAAAAGATTGATGGCGTTGACAAGGCCCAATCGCAGGAAGGGGTCCAAGCTTTATTCATGTTTGCCCGTGAAGGTGATCGTATCCAGCAACTAAAAAATGGAAGTGACCGCCTCGGACAAGTCGTGGCGACGGCAGACACACCCCAGGAAGCTTTGGCGCGATGCAAGAAAGCCTTGTCGTTTATTGATATTATGGTGTCCGACCAAAATTGAGAGAAAAGAGAGGGTTTGACGATTTACCGAAACTATATAAAACGCGTGCTGGATGTCTTTCTCGCGCTTCTAGCACTCCCTTTCTTATGCCTGCTTATTCTTGTCATCGCCCCGTGGATCTGGCTTGGCGATCGCGGACCTGTGTTCTACCTTGCAAAGCGTAGGGGATTGAAGGGTGAGCCTTTTAACATGATCAAATTCCGCTCCATGGATGTAGACGCCCCCGATATCCGAAATGTGGATAATTCTACTTTCAGCAGCCAACACGACCCGCGCGTGACCCCGGTGGGGCGCATCCTGCGTAAAACATCTTTGGATGAATTACCTCAAATTTTCAATGTACTCAAAGGGGATATGAGCTGGATCGGTCCGAGAGCATCCATTCCCAGGGAGGGGATGGATTATTCGGATCTGTCTGAGGAGCGCCAGCGAAGACTCAGCGTGCGCCCCGGCATTACAGGTATACCGCCGCATTGTATCGCAACTCGATTGAACGTGAAGAAAAAATTGCGCCACGATCTTTATTATGTGGAACATATGTCATTCGTGCTGGATGTGAAAATATTCTTCTGGACCATCGCGTCGGTGCTGGGCCATAAGAACCTATATACAAATGAATAGAGATTGTTGATCTGAAGATGAAAATGAAGAAAAATTTTAATTCCTCGGAGGTTCTGCCGCATCAGTGGAGGATTGTGGCCACGTCGCGCGAGCTCGGCTATTTTGCGGTGGTCGCCGACGATCGTGTCACGGGACCTGCCAAAGAAATTGCGGATCAAAGTTATGTGATTAGTACGACGGACATCGAATCGCTCGCTCTTTTGGTGGAAAGGAGGGGATCGACGGAGTATTTTGCGGGCCGAGCGAGTTTAATTTAAAAAATTGTATGGCGCTCAGTGAACGGACGGGGCTTCCATTTTACTGCGCGAGCCCAATGGGACCGATGCTCTGACAAATCATCCTTCAGGGAAATGTGCATACGGCACGATGTGCCGTGCGTGCCCGGCTATGATGTCCCTTCCGAGATTGAAAGCGCTGATCTTTCCCATCTTCACTATCCTGTGATGGTGAAGACCGGTCGACAGGGCGAGTTCCCGCGGTGTGCGCGTTTGCCATAACGCCGAGGAAGTAAAGAAGCTTACCGTGCGGCCGTAGAGATTTCGTCCACGGCCGGGCGCTGGTGGAGCGATACATAATAACAGCGAAGTGGCTTCACGGCCTATTACATTGTGATCGACGGCCGCGTGCATCTGACACTGACGGGAGATAAGTTGTTGGTGGATCCGAAAAAGGGTCTCCATATTACGGCGGCTGCCCTGTTTCCCTCCCAGTACACCGACCCTATCTTGAAACCATCCATCCGCAAGTCGCAAAGATGATCAAGAGCATCGGGATGAAAAACGGCGTATGTTTTTTGCAGGCACTCGTCACCGAAGGCCAAATCCTGTTTCATGAGATGGGACTTCGCTTAAGCGGCGGCCTGATGTACAAATTGACGGATGAACGAAACGGCGTCAATGACCTCAAAATGATGATCCGTCACACCATGGGTGAAAGGATGTGCTCCCCAGAGGAAGAATCGCGCATCACACCTATCTCGAACGGAGTGGTGGCAGGGAGCCTTTGTGTGCCCTTAGGCATCGGTACCGTGTCGCATATCGGAGGGTTGAGGATATTATTTTCGCTTCCGGCGTCATTGATGTGATGCAAAACTATGCAGTTGGCGATGAGATGACCCGGGAAAAAATCGGAACCCTCCCGCATTTTCGGCCGATTTTAAGTTTATGGTGAAGGACGGCAAGGAGGCGGCCAAGACAATGGATCGGATTCAAGATCTTTTGATCATTCGTGACAGGAGCGGTCATGACGCGGTTACAAGCGCTTCGACAGCCGCCGTCTGGGGACGATCGAGAGGAGGGGCATGCCATGAATGTGACGGAGTTATTTTTAGACCATTTGGATAAAATGGCGACATCTACTTGGCCCAAAGCCGCCATGGACAGGGCGCGTCAATCGCTGATCGACTACCTGGCGGTGACGACCGCAGGATACCGCTCAGAACAAGCGCGCTGGACGCCTTATCTTGAAGCGCGAAAGGGCGATGTTTCGGTCATCGGGAGTCGTAAAAAGATCCAGGCGCTGGATGCCGCGTTTGTCAACGGCTTTAATGCCCATGTGGCGAGCTCGATGACGGGCACCGTTTCGGCATGATGCACAGGGCACCTGTTATCTCCGCGCTTCTTTCGATTCAAAACGAGCGAAAATTCTCATTAACCGAATTCTATGAAAGCATGGTGATCGGATACGAAGCGGCGATCAAACTGGCGCGGGCGGTACAACCGGAGGCCAAATTGAGAGGCTACCACGCGACAGGCATTTGCGGGACAATCGGCGCGGCTATGGCCGTTGCGCACGCCCTGTCCTATGATCGGTCACAAAGGATGAGCGCTTTGGCCACGGCTGCCACAGGCGCGTCAGGTCTTTTAGAAGTGATTGAGGATGACTCCGAATTAAAACCTATAACGCTGGGGAAGGCGGCCATGAGCGGGCTACACGCGGCGCTGTTCGGCCAGTTGGCACATGAGGCGCCCGAAGATGTTTAGGCGGCCACCGCGGTTTCATTCAAGTCGTCTCGGGCAAAAAAATGAATAACCAAGATTTTGCCGCCTTGCTGAAACAGAGTCAGCGGAGATCCAAGGGGGTATTTTAAACCCTATGCCGCCTGCCGTCATTGCCATCCGGCCATTGAAGCGGCCCTGATACTCAAAGACGCTGTAGCCGATCTTGAAGGTATCGGGTATTCTCGTTGAAACGTATTTATTGGGTGTTCTGGGGCACGACCGACGCGAAGTGAACAGTGTCGCCGCGGTAAAGATGAGCACCCCATACTGCGTTGCGGATGCCCTTGTTTTTGAGGGCCCATGTCTTTCTTACTCAAAGCGTCACTCTTTGACCCGAGACTCAGGGAGCTGTTATCGCTCGTGCAGGTCACAGAAGATGAAGCATTGACCCGGAAGAGTCCCGGCATGCGCTCAGCCGGATCACCCTTGACATGGCAGATGGGCGAACCTATAGCCACATGGTCGATCACCCTAAAGGTGAACCTGAAAATCAATGTCAGAAGAAGAACTTTGGTGGAAGATGGAAACGCTTTTAGCAACGCCCCCGCCCTCGATACTCTGGCGGTCCGCGCTGCACTGGCGGACAGATCCGGCGATCTGGATCGCGTGCTGTGCCTGTTTACGCCCAGCTATGTGAACATCTGCTACAATCGAACAATGATAAATATTGGGAGGCGTATGGAATACCGTGAACAACCCGTGAGAATAATGGACCTTGTAAAATCCGTGATGTTGGCATGGCGGAAGATTCTGTTGTTTGCCCTATCATCGGGATGTTGCTGTTGTCGGCTTTTGGCTTTTATCGGATTAAGCACGCATCGCCGACGAAACGCAGGACGTCGAGGGTTACTCTGACCGATAAACAGATTGAGGTCGCCACATTGGCGGCGCAAAGCTCGAGTTCGGAGGCGGTGAGGCTTAGCCGACGTTAAATCGCTCACATTGCGTGCAGAGTCCGGCGATCCAGCCCAACAGTTTGTTCTTGAAAATTGACCCCGAGGCGCAGAGAATGGCGTCTTTCGATGTCACTTTTCCAAGTCCAGGAATCATCAGAGGAATCGCAGTACATCACTTTTGCAAAACCGCCACCAGCTGCTTCGTGACTACATCGGGTTGCCAACAGTGACGATTTCTTTAAGACCCTTGAATTAAAGGAGCAATGGCAGGGATTTCGGCGGTCTGGCTGAAGACTCATCCGGTATGAAACAAATCAAGGTGACATCCCCTTCATGTTCAGGTGACCGCCCACTGATGACAAGACCATCCAGGATCTCTCACGCTATGTCCGTGATTTTTTCAGTATGAAATGAAGGGTAAAATTCAATCGATCGTCCCCACACACACGGTCATTCAGTCAGATCTGCAATGGGATACGGTTCAAAAATCCCGATATTCCCCTTATCCGCGAGAAGCTTCAAAATGAGCTCGATGACATATTCGTTGAGTTGGATGAGAATAAGGAAGCATTAGACGCCATTGTCGCGGCTACCTAGACGACACTGTCGCCAGCATGGAGGAGGTGTACGAGCCCAGCCCTGCGGTGAGAATGTCAAGCACATCTTGAAGTTCGCGATCCTCGGCTTGTTTTACTAGGGGCGCTCGTCCCAAGTCGCCTGGGTCGTCTTCAAGCTGACCAGTTCGCCCGTACTCCGTTATCCCGATGATTTTTCTTACGAACAGAATCTTCTGTTGATTGGCCGCATCGCATCCCATGAGAAGCGGGCTGAAAAGCGCTTTTTGCCTGGGATCGATCGCTTCATTCGTCGGCTGTTTAACGGGCAGCAAAAAGAAACATCTGCGGCCCATCTCGCGGTGATCATTAACGGCTTAAGACAAGATGACCGTCCGATCGCGATCATGGCAGAACAAACGAAAGGATCATTAGGCTTAGTAAAATCACTTCCCAATGCAAGCCTCGCGGATCTTAAAGCGGAAGAAGGCGTGAAGGCTTTAAAAGACAGCCATTATGCCATTTTGGTCGTACGACCTGGTGAAACGAAAGGAAAAGATGCCGTTAGGGATCTTGAGATTGCCACCCACATGGGGAAGGCGATTCTCGGTATTATTTCTGAAGAATGTTTGCACGAAACTTAAGAAAGTCGTAGAATACACGATAAGAAGCCATAGCTTCCGTCTTGCTGTGTAAAGAAGAGGACGTATGCGACGAAAGCAGAGAATTGAGACATTTTTGATGACGACCGCACTCGTCCTGATCGCGGCTGTTTTTGTTGTCTTTATTTTCCGCCTTATCACCTCGGATGACGAGGAATATATTGAAAATCCGATCTATCAAGTGACTGATCCCTCGGTCGCGGAAGGGGAGAATCTTCTAGAAATAGAAGGATTTATCGACCGCCGCCAGCCTGAGGGCGAACTGGCCTTCCTCCTGGATGAGGCCCAGGCGCCCATCCATACTGAAGCTTTCGTGACCCAAGAGAGCGAGGAGACGAAGCCTCCCACCACGCAAGTTTCAGATGAATCCCTGAGCACGACTCCCACCCAGACGATCCGTGAAACAACGACGACAAAAGCGGTGTCAGGCACTACTTTCCGTGAGGTTGACATCCGCTACTACGTGCTCTCCGAAGACGGTCTCAATTTCCGAGAAGCCCCGTCGACCCAAGCGCCCGTCAAGCAAAAACTTGAATACGGCATGGGTATCCGGGTCATTGCCTTGGGCGATGACTGGGTGAAAGTGCGGCTTGCGGGCGAAGAGATTGGCTATGTGTCAAAAAAATACATCAGCCAATATCCCCCCGTGACAACTACTTTGGCGACCACCCAGCCTCAGACGACAAAAGCGCCCTCCACAACGGCGGTGAATACGACAAAAGCCCCTTCGGGACAAGGCAGTTCTCCGATTAAATTTGTGACCACAGGCGGTCAAAACGCCATGGTCGCGGCGAACCTTAATCTTTTGAAAAGCAACGGCCTCATCAACAAGGCGGGGAGCCCGTCCATCAACCGACATTACGCCAATTTCACCGACAACGGCGACGGCACCATCACCGTCGATGGCGTGACCTTCCATTACATTGACCATTACGGCTCACGCTACGCGACCCACTATGACGGCCTTGAGGTCTGCCAGCAACAGATCAAAGCGCGCGGCGGAAAATGCAGTTTAGGTCACACGACACCGACGAATCATCACACGGGCTCGGGAGTCATGGCGCAGCGCGGCATCGTCGCGGTCGGCGCCCAGGATATCGGTATCTACCCTCGAGGCACCGTACTCTTTGTCCGCGGATACGGCATGGCCGTGGTGGGCGATCGCAGTGGCGGCAATTTTGACCTTTCCTATGATCCGGGAGAATGCGCTCATCTGACTCGTTCCAATTCCGTCTCAGCTATCTATGTCATCTCAAGACCTTAAGGGAGAGGCCTTCACGGCTTCGCTTCCCCAACTTTTAAAGCAACACCAAATCTTTCCAACCCATGCTTTAGGGCAGGTGTTTTTGCGCGATGAAAAAGTAATTCAATTCATATTGGAAACCCTCGCGCCCGCTCCCACGGATACCATCGTTGAGATCGGGGCCGGGCCTGGAATCATTACAAAAGAACTTGCCCAACACTCTGAGCGAGTCATCGCGATTGAAATCGATCGCAAATTCAAAAAAATTCACGATGTTTTAATGAGCGATCTCAAACACCCGCCCCATATGATTTACGAGGATGCGCGCCAGGTGGACTATGAACCTCTGTTAGAAGGCCTCAAAGGGCGTCTGTTGGTCTTTGGCAACCTTCCCTACTACCTCACTACTGAATTGATATTGACAGCGCTCCAGCGCTTTCCAGGGATGTCCAAGGCGCTGTTCATGGTAGAGGATGAGGTCAGTGAACGCCTCCTTGCAAAACCCGGCACGAAAAAGTACGGGACGCTGTCGATCGCGACCCGTCTATTTGGGCATTGGCGTTATCTTAGAACCGTCAGCCGCGCGTCGTTTTATCCCAAACCCCGCATCACCTCCGCCTTGTTGACACTGACCCCAAATGAGGACGATTCCCACAAAACGATCGCCTGCGATCCGTCCTTTCATCGTTTTTTGACATCGCTCTTCCAATATCGTCGAAAAACACTGCAAAACGCATTGAAACTTTCAGGCTATTGGCTTGATGACGATTTTGGGTTCGAGTTCCAAAAATTCAAACAAGATGAACAGTTGTCCGATGAAGTGAGAGCTGAAGATCTTGAAGCGCGACAGCTTGCTTCACTGTTTCGCATGGCCCAATTTGTCAGAAGCGCGGGTCTTTTGTAAAATGATTCGGACAGGAGACAATGCATGGCAAAATCAGATGAATATGTGAATGTCAGAATCGGGAAGATGACCTATCGTCTTTCCTCTGGCGGCGATCTTCAAAGGACCTATGACATTGCCGCCACCGCGGATGCCATGATGGGGCAAGTGACCAAGCTTCACCCGCATCTCAACCAGGTCTCACAGGCTGTTTTGGCGCTCGTCAATTCCATCGGCCTCATGGAGGATTTCCATCTCAAAATCAAGGAGGCCTACCAGGAACGCGATTTCGCGCGCATGCAGCAGGAAGAATTAAAAGCAGAGCTGAACCGGCTCCGCGAACAGTTCTGGGAGCTGAAAAAGGATGTCCTCTACTACCAAAACCTATGCGACATCTATGAAAAGAAATTGGCGGAGCGCGGCATCGAAGAAGACAGCTCAGTGAAACAGGAGCGAAGAATCCGCCGCGTGCAACCCGGAGACTACCAGTTGACCATCGAGGACGCCATCACGGGCGATGAGCCAAAGGATATTGAGGGTGACGATTAAACTCTATCTCGCCTTAGAGTCGGGCGCAAAAGCGCCGCTGCGCGCGTCGGAGGACGCCTCAGGCTACGATCTGTTTGCGCATCATGACGCCGTCATCGAACCGGGGGAGACCGCCCTCATCTCGACCGGTGTCAGACTGGCCATCCCCGAAGGCTACGAAGCGCAGGTGCGCCCGAGGAGCGGTTTTTCGCTTCGCACGAAGTTACGTGTTGCCAATTCCCCCGGGACGATTGACGCGGATTATCGGGGCCTTGTGTCGATTATTTGCGAAAATATAGAAAGCCTCCTGGACCCTGTATCCTACCTCCTTAGTCACCCCGATGAGATCGACCATTTTCATGAAAACTATCAATCAATAACGCTAAAAAAATACATGCGCCAAAGAACTCATAAAGACTGTTCAACGCTTGATCTGCCCGACAAAACTCTCTACCTGGATCCGCAAGGCCATCCCTTGGGGACGATCTACATTACGCGGGGGAACGCGTCGCCCAGCTTGTCTTCATGAAGGTGGAGATCCCTGAATTGATTGAGGTTGACGATGTCTCTGTCATTGGCAATGATCGCGGCGGCGGATTTGGTTCGACCGGAAAAAGATAGAATATCTGTAACGACTTACCCCAAGAAATAACGGCGCTGTGCTAATGTATTTTTGGCTGAACTTTAATGTTACAGTCAATCGATTGATACGAAAGGACAGCGACCATGCTTGAACTTCAACATATTTCATTTTCCGTCGATGTGGACGGCAAACAAAAGGATATCCTGCGTGACATCAACCTTACGATCGACGATCAATTTGTCGCGGTGACAGGTCCTAACGGCAGCGGCAAATCAACACTTGCCAAGTTGATCATGGGCATCGAAAAACCGACCGAGGGTCGGATTCTTCTGAACGGACAGGACATCACGGACCTTGCTGTCGATGAGCGTGCGCGCCGCGGGATAAGTTTTGCTTTCCAGCAACCGGTACGCTTTAAAGGCCTCGATATCTTCCAACTCGTCTCACTTGCCGCAGGGCGGGAATTGTCAAAAGACACGGCCTGCGAATACTTGTCAGAAGTCGGCCTTTGTGCGCTTGACTATGTCGACCGTCCGCTCGACCAGAGCCTTTCAGGCGGTGAATTGAAACGGATCGAGATCGCCATGATGCTCGCAAGAGGTTCCGAGTTTACCATCTTGGATGAACCGGAGGCGGGCATAGACCTTTGGAGCTTCCAGAACCTTATCAGCGTGTTCCATCACCTTCATGAAGTGACGGGGGGACGATCCTCATCATTTCCCACCAAGAACGCATCCTCAACATGGTGGACAAGATCATTGTCTTAGAAGAAGGGCGAGTCGCACAGTACGGGGCGAAAGATGACATCCTGCCGGGGCTCATCCTGAGGTTGATGACTGCAAGCGAGCCTGCGACCACTTCAGCTTAAAGGGGGCATCAAAATGACACCGAACACAGCCGTCAAAGAAGACATTGTAAAAGATAAGATTTACCAAAACCTGTTAAAAGAAGTGACAGGACTCTATGCCATGCCGATGGGCGCCTTTAACATCCGGGCAGACGGGGAGGGCGTGGATCGCCATACGACCGCCAATATCGACATCGTCACGAAAAAAGATCAGCCGGGAATTGACATCATTGTGAAAGCGGGCACCAAAAATGAAAGCATTCACATCCCGGTGGTCATCGGGCGCTCCGGTTTAAATGACCTTGTGTACAACGATTTTTATATCGGCGAAGACGCCGATGTGACAATCATCGCAGGCTGCGCCATCCACAACCCCGGCCATGACGACAGCGGCCATGACGGCATTCACCGCTTCTTCTTGGAAAAGAACGCGCGCGTCAAGTACGTCGAAAAGCATTACGGCGAAAGCGAACAAGGCGCCAAAAACATTCTGAACCCGACCACAGTCATCGAACTTGGTCCCCATAGCTATATGGAGATGGACAGTGTCCAAATACAGGGCGTCGATTCCACCCGGCGCGACACTCGCGCTGTGGTCGGAGACGGAGCCACGCTCATTGTGACTGAAAAGATTATGACAAGCGACGACCAGACGGCGGAAACGATCTTTGACGTCAAACTGAACGGGGAGGACTCAAAAACACATGTCATCTCGCGTTCGGTTGTTAAAGGTCGGTCGAAACAGAAATTCATCTCCAAACTGGAAGGCAATCATAAAAGCCACGGTCACTCGGAATGTGACGCCATTTTAATGGATGAGGGCCGCGCGATCGCCATACCGGAGGTCACGGCAAACCATTTGGACGCTGAATTAATCCATGAAGCTGTCATCGGGAAAATTGCGGGAGAGCAACTCGTGAAGCTCATGACGCTCGGCCTCAGCGAAAAGGAAGCCGAAGCCGAGATCATCAGCGGATTTATGAAATAAGCTTAGACAACCGAGTATTCGAAGAACAGCTCGCGGCGTTCAAAGCGACCGATATCAAGATCCGACACGTCGATGGTGAGCGGTTCCCCTAAAATCATCTCAGAAATCATCTGGCCGGTGGCGGGTGCGAGCATAAAGCCGTGTCCGCTAAACCCTAAGGCTAAGTAGAAACCCTCCACGCCGGGAACGGGTCCGTAGATCGGCTGGGCGTCTTCAGTCATGCAATAGTGACCGGCCCACTGGCGCACAATTTTGGCCGAGCGCAGGTAGGGGAGCAGTGTCCCGCATGTCCGGGTCATTTCTTCTAAAAACTTCCACCCCGAAGTGACACGCAGATCAAAAGGCTCTGTGTCATCACTTCGTCCCATCATGATCGAACCGTGCGGCACCTGTTGGATGTAGATGTTGTAAGAAAAACCCATGACCATCGGGGTGAGGACAGGTTCTAGGGGCTCGGTGACAAGGATTTGGTGGCGCTGCACGTAGATCGGGATGTCAATGCCGGCCATCGCACCAATCTCTTTTGACCAGCCGCCTGCCGCGTTTACGACGATCGGTGTCGCGATGCGGCCCTGAGTTGTATTGACCGCCTCGATTTTGCCGTTTTTAACTTCAACCCCGACCACTTTCGTATGCTTCAAAATGGTCACACCCAAACGCTCGGCCGCAAGCGCGTAGGCCTCCGTCGTATGGAAAGGATTTAAATGGCCGTCTTTCGGGCAAAAGGTGGCCGCGACAAACTGGGAAGTGTCGATGTGAGGGACAATGTCCTTGGCTTCTTCGGGCGTGAGGTAGACCGAGGGGATCCCGAGGCTGTTTTGCAAGGCCACATTCTTTTTAAACTGAGCCGCCTCCTTTTCGTTGGCGGCGACAATCAGGTAGCCTGTTTGTTCAAATTCAATGTCGCGCTCGTAGTCGAGGATGTCGTTGGCCTTTTCAAAAAAGTCAATTGAAAACTGCGCGAGCTGGCAGTTGCGCTCGGCCCCCCATTGCATGCGCACGCCGGCGCCGCAGCGCCCTGTCGAACCGTGCGCCAAAGTGTCTTTTTCCAGGACAACAATATCCTTGACCCCCTTTTGGGCCAAGGTCCACGCGATGGCACAGCCCGAGACGCCGCCTCCAACGATGACAACAGAAGCAGAAGATGGGATGCTCATTTAATTATCCTCCATGAAAAAAGCGATCGGAAGCGATTTGGTCGGCGGGCGGTGCAAGGACGGATCCACTTCTTCGATGGGGACTCCGGTCATTCTCGCGATCTCTTGAGCGATGAGCGGCCCGCAGGTGCGCGCCTGACAGGGCCCCATGCCGGCCCGGCTGATCCTTTTAATCTCGTCAACCGTCGTATAACCCTCGCGGATTAAGCGCCTGATATCGCCCAAGGTGATGCCCTCACAGCGGCAGGCAATGGTCTCATCCGCCATCTTCAGGGTATCTTCCTCTGCCTCCTTCGGCTCAATCGTTGTCGTAGGATAGATCTGTCTATCGTCGCTGATATTTTCTTCATTTTTAATCGGTTGAAAGAAACGGATACCGTGTATTTTGGATAAAGAGACCTCCAAGGTCACAAGGGGCGTCGGTATTTTTTTGCTTTGCACCACACGGACCACTTGAGTCTCTTCGACAGGATTCCCTTCACGGTCAACCGCCATCACGACATCGCCTTTTTGAGGTAGGGGTGAGAATTCGTAGGGGATTGAGATATGGCCTTTTTCATCTCCTTTAGATTCGTCAATGATGAATATGGCAAGCCCCGGGCAGACGCCTGCGCAGATGCCGCAGCCGGTGCAAAGATCGGGGACTAACCGAGGCAGTTCATTGATATCCTCCATCGGCAAGATCGCGTGAAAGGGGCAGGAGATGCTACAGGGGTTGCAGGGAATCTCCTGAAAGCACTCGATCATGGCATAAGGTCCTTGGGCGCGCCTTTCGGGGGAGGGCAGCGCTTTTTCAAGCAGTTTTTGGGTGACGATACCTGTTCTAATCAGCATGTTGTTCCTCCGCGCGTGAAAGTCCCAAACGAATTTTTTCGCCTTGAGGGCCTGAACGCAGCTGTCGTAGCTGTTCGAGGCAATCCTTGCGCTCACGGTCGTAATCGGGCGATTTAAAGCCCAGTGAAGCCGCCGCTTCTAATCCGGCCAAATGACCCTCGACCATGGCGGCGCTGGCTTCTTCGATGCCCGTGACGTCACCTGCGATGTAAAGACCTGAGACCGTGGTTTCAAGGCTTTCATTGCGAACGGGGACGTGGCCACCCAACTCTCGGATGTAACGCATCTCGCAACCTGCCTGCCACAAAAGTTCCGCTAAAGGGGAAAGCCCGACTGAGATACAGATCACGTCGCAGGGAATCGTCCGTTCGCTTCCCGCTACGATGTTCCAGGCGGCATCCACCTCAGCGATAACCGCGCTTTCAACGGCCCCTTCGCCGTCCGCTCTGACAATCGTGTGCGAGGTCAAAATGGGTACCCCTGCCCGCCGGATCTTGCTCGCGTGAACGACATAACCGCCGATGGTGGGAAGTCCTTCGACAATGGCCGCCACTTCAACACCCGCCTGCATCAGTTGGTAGCTGACGATGAGCCCGATGTTGCCGGCGCCGATCATGAGGACGCGATGCCCCGGTTTCACGCCGTGCACATTCATCATGGTTTGGACGGCGCCCGCCCCGTAGATGCCCGGCAGGTCATTGTTGGGAAAAAGAAGATACTTTTCATTGGCGCCGGTGGCCGCGATGATTTTTTTCGGACGTATTTTTTATAAACGCCGCTGTGATCCACGGTTAACACGCCATCTTCATAAAGGCCGATAGCGGTCGCGTCTTGCCAGAGGGTGACTCGATCTTGCAAATCATTGAGTTCATTTTCCAAGTTTTGCGATCGCGATGCCCCTGACCGAGGCATGTTGCTTTTCAGAGCCAAAGAACTTATGCGTCTGCTTGACCAGTTGACCTCCCAGGTGGCCGTCCCGCTCTAAAAGCAGGACTTTCGCGCCGACCTCTGCCGCCGTCAACGCGGCCATGAGCCCCGCGGGGCCCCCGCCGATGACGGCAATATCCGGTTCATAGAACATCGGGCGTCCCCCTGTCTCTTTGCGTTTCAACGACCATGCCTGCTTTCAAAGGCTCGGTGCATGTTCTGACATTGGCCTTACCGTCCACGATCATGAGGCAGGACGAACAGTTCCCGATCGCGCAGTAATAGCCTCTCGGGCGCCCGGTTTTGAAATGGTAACCGAGGATCTTCACGCCGGCCGCGTGGAGCGCCGACGCGATGGTATCGCCTTCCTTGCCCATCATGGCCTGGCCGTCAAAGGTGAAGGGGATATCCTCTTTGTTCCCAAAATCGAGTATCGGGTGATCACTGATCCGCAAATCGGTCGATTCGTGCATCTACGCTTCCTCCATGTAGGGATAGGTGATATCCGTAATCGGGACAAAGGTCTCTTTGATCGATCGGGGGCTTGTCCAGCGGATCATATTCAACAAAGAACCGGCCTTGTCGTTGGTGCCCGAGGCGCGTGAGCCTCCGAAGGGCTGCTGTCCGACGACGGCACCTGTGGGTTTGTCGTTCAGATAGAAGTTACCCGCCGCATGCGCCAGGCGCTGTTCCATCATGACGAGCGCTTCTCTGTCTTGCGCGAAGATGGCGCCGGTTAAGCCGTAGGGAGTGCATTCATCACAGAGCCTCAAGGCCTCATCGAGGGATGCGTCTTCATACACGTAGATGGAGAGGACAGGGCCGAAGATCTCTTCTTTCATCGTGACGTAGTCCGGTTTTTTGGCGAGGATGACAGTGGGTTTGACAAAATAGCCTTCACTATCATCGCACCCGCCTGTTAGCACTTCGGCGTCAGGCGAATGGTGGGCACCGTCGATATAGCCCTTAATTTTGTCAAATGAAACGCGGTCAATGACGGCTCCCATGAAGGTATCAAATTCTGCGGGATCGCCCATTTTCAAAAGTGCAATTTCATGTAGTAGCCGCTCTTTCACTTTTGGCCAAAGGCTTTCAGGGATGTAGGCCCGTGAGGCGGCGGAACACTTTTGCCCCTGGTATTCAAAGGCGCCGCGCGCAAGTGCCGCGACAAGCGACTCAATGTGCGCTGTGGGGTGCGCGAAGACAAAGTCTTTGCCGCCCGTTTCGCCCACAAGGCGCGGATACTGTTCGTAGTGTGAAATATTGCAGCCGACCTGCCGCCAGATCTCCTGGAAGGTGGCCGTGGAGCCTGTGAAATGAATGCCGCCTAAACGTTTGTCCGAGACCACAAGACGTCCGACGTCGGCGCCCGAGGAAGGGATGAAGTTAATGACCCCGTCGGGGAGTCCCGCCTCTTTTAATAGCAGGTAAAAGTAGTAGCTTGCGAGCGCCGCGGTCCCCGCGGGCTTCCAAACGACGGTATTGCCCATGATCGCGGGTGCGGTCGGAAGATTCCCGGCGATGGAGGTAAAGTTAAAGGGCGTGATCGCGAGCACGAATCCGTCGAGTGGCCGGTACTCCAATCGATTCCAGATGCCCTTCGAACTTTCGGGTTGCATCTTGTAGATTTGTTCGGCAAAGGCCACATTGTAGCGGAAAAAGTCGCAGAGTTCACAGGCGGAATCAATCTCTGCCTGAAAGGCGTTTTTGCTTTGGCCGAGCATGGTGGCTGCGTTGATCTTGTCGCGCCAGGGTCCTGAAAGGAGTTCGGCCGCCTTCAAAAAGATCGCCTGGCGATGCTCATGGGGCATCTTGGTCCACGACGCTTTGGCCTCCATCGCCGCATACACGGCGGCTTGAAGTTCCCCGTCACCCGCCTGGTGCACTTGGGCCAGCACATGGCTGTGCTTATGGGGCATGACGACTTCTTTGATTTGACCCGTACGGATTTCCTTACCTCCAATGATGATCGGGACTTCGACCACAGTGGATGACTGGCGGGCAAGCTCCGCTTGAAGCGAGGCGCGTGCCTTGGTACCGGCCGAATAATCGAGCAGAGGTTCGTTTTGGGCGATAGGCGCTGTGAAAATGGCGTTCATGAGCATATCCTTTCTAAAGACCGAAAAGGGGCGTGATTGCTACCTTGATTATGATATGAAATAAAGGGCGATGGCGCAATGATAATGAAGATCATTTCTTTCAACGTGCGGCGTCCCGATCCTTTGGAAACCAGCGGTCAAAAAAGGAGGTCATGGCCGAAAGATAGGCCTCAGGATCTTCATAAAACGAACTAAGATGCCCCGAGCCTTCCAAGAAGTGGGCACTTGTGCGATCAGGGTGAATGCGAAAGCGTTCGTCGATCATGGGGCGGTAATCACTTTCTTCTAAATAGTCGTCATGCGCATGGCCAAAAAGCATGACGGGGTAAGAAAGGGAAGAAAACCAGGCAAAATAATCTTGCTTGTCACCACTTCCCGCCGAAAGACGTATGGCATAAGGTGTGGTGTAGGGGAGCCAGAACATCAGGGGGCTGTTATCCTGTTCGACGGTCGCAAATATAAAGGCGTCGCTGTCACGCGCCGGCGAATCGACCATGACGGCCGCAATCTGATCGAGCAATTTCACCGCGTCTTTGACCGCGTCGTCATTGCCATCGCCTGATTGGCGAAGCTCCTCAAGGGTTGACAAGGCACGAAAAATCGCCGTCGTGCCTGAGCCAAAACCGTAGAGGATGAGCGGGGAGGGGGGAACGTTTCGCGTCGCCCATTTGAGCGCGGCGATGACGTCCTCGGCCTCGCTGTATCCAAAGGACGACATGCCACCTCCCGATTCGCCGCTGTGGCGAAGATCAAAGCACAGGGTGTAAAACCCTTGACGGGACAGATGCTTGATGACGGAGGTGGTATCAAGGCCGTAGGGGAGACGGTTTCCATCCTGATCGTGGACCATGATAACCGTCCCTCGATTCAATTGTTTTTCAGGTGAAATGAGCCAGCCGCGCAGTGTGATTTGGACGCCGGCAGAAGAGATCGAGATCGTATTAAAGGGCGGGAGCGAATTGGTGGCGTAGGGGGGGATCGCTTCGGGCGCGCGCTTCATCATGCGGTCCGCTTTCACAAGGCTCGTGATGACCACCGTGATCGCAAAGACGAGTGCCAAAGCAAGAAGCGTCAAAAACGGTTTCACCGCAGATCGCTTTTTTTTGGGGCGTGATGTGTAGCGGGCTTTTCTCAAATGATTCGTCTCTCTTTCCTCTTCCTTCTTCTCATTTGAATAGTATCAGAAAAAAGAGACGATACCTGTTTAACGTTTGATCAAAAGGACGGTTAAATCGTTCACATTGGTTCCTGTCGGTCCCGTCATGATGAGTCCGTCGATGGCTTTGAGGGCATGGTAGGAGTCGTTTTGAAGCAGAACTTCATAAGGGTCGATGCCCAGAGCTTTTAATTTTTCAAAGCTTGTCGTATCCACATAGCCCCCGGCGGCGTCTGTCGGTCCGTCGGTCCCGTCAGAACCTAAAGAGAAAAGGCAGGTGTTTTCAAGTTTTGAAAGAACTTCAGCGGCGGACAGCGCGATTTCCTGGTTACGCCCGCCCTTGCCGTCGCCTGTTATGCGGACGATGGTTTCGCCGCCCGCGATGAAGGCCAGTGATTTTTTTGAATGTTGATGGTATTCGGCGATGGAGGCCATGAAGCTTCCGGCTTCTCTCGCCTCTCCGCGCAAGGATGCGGTCAGGATAAGGGGTGTGTAACCGAGCTGAATGGCTGTCTTTTCAGCCGAAAGACAAAGCTCTGTCACACTGCCTGTCACCTTGCTTGTGACATTATCCAAATGTTTAGGGGTGTCCAAAAGGAGGTATTCGCGCGCTTTGTCGGACAAGGTCAAATCGTATTTTCGAGCGATCGCGAATGCTTCTTCAGACGTGGAATTGTCCGGATAGGCGGGGCCCGAAGCGACCATGTCCAGCGGGTCCCCGATGATGTCACTTAAGATGACTGAATAGACATGAGCGGGTGCTGCATGCTTTGCAAAACGTCCGCCCTTGACCTTCGACAGTCGTTTGCGAATGGTGTTTATTTCGACGATGTCGGCGCCTTTGGAAAGCAGTTCTTCTGTGATCGCCGTCAACTCGGA
This sequence comes from Clostridia bacterium, assembly GCA_040766025.1. Classification (GTDB taxonomy): domain Bacteria; phylum Bacillota; class Clostridia; order Saccharofermentanales; family DTU023; genus UBA4923. The sequence goes on from JAXGRH010000001.1 coordinate 63,868, forward strand.
AAGCGCGACCATCGGCTGCTCAAAGAGGGCGCTGCCGCCACCGGAAACAAGAAACAGCACCGCGTCCTCTTTTTCGAGATCCGAGGTAAGATCGAGTGCTTGTTGGGTGGCAAGAAGCGTTGCTTCGTCAAGGACGGGGTGTCCCGCTTCAAAGATCTCAACATGAGGGAGCGGCCCTTGGGCGTGCTGATACTTCGTGATAACGACGCCGCTGTCAATGCGGTCCCCCAGGTATTCAATGGCTGACTGACTCATATGCCAGGCGGCTTTGCCGATCGCAATAAGCAAAACGCGCCTTTTGTTTTTCAAGTCAATGCCCGAAAGCGCTTTTTTGACCGCTTCGCCGGGTTGAGCGGCAAGAAGCGCGTTCTCAATGATGGCCTGTGCGTCTGAATAAAGTGACATCGTGGCCCTCCTTGTAGATATTGATTGCGACAATAATCCGATCGATGATACAATCATAGACCAAATGAAGACGGATCCACAGCAATTGATACTAGGAATTGAAACTTCCTGCGATGAGACGGCAGCGTCCATTGTCGAAGACGGGCGGCACATCCTCTCGAGTGTTGTCGCGTCACAAATTGACATCCATTCTGAATTTGGCGGCGTCGTGCCTGAGATCGCCTCGCGCGAGCATGTCAACCATATGTTGCCGGTGATCGATCGGGCTTTAAAAGAGGCGAACAAAACGCTTTCGGATTTGGAGGGCATCGCCGTGACCTACGGCCCCGGTCTCGTCGGGGCACTGTTGGTGGGCGTCGCGGCCGCTAAGGGACTGTCACATGCCACGGGTTTGCCGCTCATCCCGGTCCATCATCTGGAGGGGCATATCGCCTCGGCTTATCTGGCCGATGAGGCGCTCAAACCTCCTTTTTTGTGCCTGATCGTTTCGGGCGGTCACGCGACCTTGGCAGAGGTCAAAGACTACACACTCTTTGAGGTGTTGGCGCGCACACGTGATGACGCGCCGGGGGAAGCCTTTGACAAAATTGCACGCGTCATAGGGCTCGGTTATCCCGGAGGCCCGCTCATTGAAAAAGCGTCCGAGGGGGGAAGGCGGGATGCGTTCTTTCTTCCCATTACGGATTTTTTAGATTCCTTTGATTTTTCTTTCAGCGGTGTCAAAACAGCCGCGATTAATCAATATCGAAAAATTGAGCACGAAGCACAGCAAGAAGGAAAGGATTGGCCTTCTTCTGTGGGTCTTTCTGATTTTGCGGCGACCTTCCAAGAAACCATTGTCCAAACGCTTGCGAGTCATACGAAAAGAGCTTTAAAAGAAACAGATTACCGCCAGTTGGTCATTGCGGGCGGCGTGTCGGCGAACAAAAGGCTTCGAGAGCTGATGTCCGAGATGACAAAAGAAATAGGCGTTCGGCTAACCATTCCCGCCTTGTCGTTTTGCACGGATAACGCGGCCATGATCGCCTCCGCCGGTTACTATGCCTGGCGGTCGGGGAGAAGTGCGTCCCTTGACCTCAATGCGGTCCCGATGGCAGAACTCGACGATGTGAATCGCTTCGTGGTAGGGTGATGACGATGAATGACCGATTGAAAAAAACAAAACTGATCGTGGATAATCGCAGGGCGCGCCACGAATACCATATTCTCGACCGATTGGAGACGGGGATCGTATTGACGGGGACTGAGGTGAAATCAATTCGCCAGGGTCACTTTAGTCTGCAAGAATCCTATGTCGTCGTAAGAGGCGGCGAGCTTTTCTTGGTGGGGGCGCATATCAGCCCTTATGAGCAGGGCAACCGCTTTAATCCCGATCCGGTGCGCGATCGAAAACTGCTTGCCCATAAACACGAAATCCACAAACTGAGTGTTGCGGTGCAGCAAAAAGGCATGACGCTCATCCCCTTAAAAGCTTATTTTTCAGATGGCCGTGTGAAACTCGAAATTGGGGTCGCCCGAGGCAAGAAGCTGCATGACAAGCGTGATGCCATCAAGGATCGCGCGGTTGAGCGCGATATCAAGCGGCAGTTAAAAGAAAAACGTTTCCAGTAATTTCATCTTTTATACACGATCCTTGTAACGCGTGATGTTACGCCGCCTATTATTCAATGACATAGTTATTTATACCATCAATCAAGTATTGGAAGAGGAGAAGTATGTTGGCATTAAGGGAAAGGATGGAATATCATCATGAAAAAATATGCAATTCTTTTGACTTTCGTCCTGATCAGCGCCATTCTCCTTGTCGGCTGTTTCAAGCCCCCGTCGATCGGTGATATTATCCCGAAAGGCGACAAAGATACACCAGAAGCGACTGATCAGAAAAAGGACCCTGTCATTGACGTTCCCGCCGGCGGTGAAGCCCAGTATGAGGCCTATATTGCCGCAAAAGCGAAGTTTATTGAACGAATCATAGGAGCCGTGTCGCAGGATCCTGATGCGGCATACAGTGTCTTCGGCCTGATGGGCCTGGGCATGATGGATATGTTGATGTGGCCCGCGGCACTCCTGTGGCAAGACGAGGCGGCCGCCAAAATGACGATGGCCTTTTTTGGCGCCAATAACGCAAAACTTGATCGTCAAGGTGATAAGATGACCCTGAGTTTCCAAAGTGACACCGGCGAACCTTTGAGCTATACGGGTGAGTATGTCAAAGATCGCGGCGGCTATATCTTCACCGCCAACATGGCCGGAGGTGATCAGTTTTACAGTGAGTACAACCAAACGTCCTACGGCTACGTCGCGCTGTTTCACCAGACCGGCCAGGGTTCGAGCGACAGCCTCATTTTGATGACTTTTGACAAAGAAGGCAACGGTGTGGTGGGACTATCTGAGGATGTTTCAAAACCAGCACCATTGACCGGCCATGAGCCCTTTGATTACCCAACATCGGCGCCTGAGTGGTACCGCATTGAGGGCAATCATCTGACAGGTGTATCTGAGGATGGCACCGCACTTGACTCGACGTATACGCCGAGCCAGGATAATTCGGATTAAGAAGGGGCTGTCTCAAAAAGGGGCGGCCCCTTTCATGTATTGGGACATAAATTCTAACAGAAAAGCGGGCCGAAAGCCCGCTAATCCTGTAGAATGTCATTATGAACAAATCAAATCTACACCCCGAATATATCAAAAATTCGCAGTACATTCAACTTTGCCTCCCCATTGAAACGGACGTCTTAATTCCAGTGAGACATTCGGTCCGTCTTCTTGACCAAGTATTGGATGAACTCGACTACCGCCCGCTCTACCAAACGTACGCGCACCGAGGCCGAAAACCCGTGACCCATCCGAAGAATCTTTTTAAAGTACTGGTGTATGCCTACAGTCAAGGTATTTATTCAAGCCGCAAAATTGAAGATGCCTGCCGACTGAATCTCGCCTTTCAATATCTACTGCGAGGTGACAATATCCCCGACCACAACACGATTGCCCGTTTTCGCACAGGACGTCTGGGCGATTGTATTGAATTACTCCTCAACCAATTGGTCCTCCTTCTCAGCCGCTATGAGGCCATTGACTTCGACCATGTATTCATTGACGGCACGAAGATCGAGGCGAACGCCAATCGCTACAGTTTTGTGTGGAAGAAGGCCACGACCAAGTATGAGGCACGCTTGCAGATCAAGATCCATCAATTGCTCAGCCGTTGCTTTGCGGCAGAACTTTTGCCCGAGATTATGACAAGTGAAAGGTTGAGGGAGTATCTCACACGCCTTGAGGCACGCGCAAAGAAAGAAGCGATTGTTTTTGTGCATGGTAAGGGCCGCCGCAAGACCCCGTTACAACGCGACATTGAAGCGTTAAGATCCTACCTTGAAACACAAGAAAAATACGAACGCTACCACCTGCTGTTCAAGGGCCGTAACAGCTTCTCCAAAACGGACCCCGACGCGACGTTCATGCGGCTTAAAGATGACCATATGCGTAACGCACAATTAAAACCTGCTTACAATCTCCAGTTGGCCGTCGCCCACGAATACATTGTAGGGGTGGATGTCTCCTGTGAACGCAGTGACTCGAACACGCTAAAACCGTTCTTGCAGAGGATGAAACACGATTATGGTCGTCCCTTTGACAAGCTTGTTTGCGATGCGGGTTATGAGAGCGAAGAGAACTACACCTATTTGGAAGAAGAGGGCATCACCGCGTACATCAAGCCGTCCAATTACGAGTATTCCAAGACGCGTAAGTTTCAACGTGACCAGGCGTTTCGCTTGAGCTTAGAATACCTCCCTCAACAGGATGCTTACCGTTGCCTTGAGGGGCGATTATTGACATTTTCCCACATCCGTACAAGAAAGAGTGCCTCGGGATTTGAAAGTGAAAGTAAGCTCTATCGTTGTGAGAGTTGTGAGGGATGTTCACGTCGGGCGACCTGCTATACGGGAAAATACTCAAAACAATTGCAAGTCGCTGAGACGTTTGAGGCCTACCGCAAAGAAAGCTTACGCAATGTGACGAGTCCTCTCGGGATCAAGCTACGGGTGAATCGTTCGATCCAGGTCGAGGGCGCTTTTGGTGTCTTGAAATGGAATCACGGATTCAAACGTTTTCTCACACGTGGCATGGTGAATGTCAAAACAGAATGTTTGTTACTGGCTTTTGGATTTAACATCAACAAGTTGCATCATCGCATTCAAGGGCACCGGTTAAGGCAGGCACTATTCCCCCTGAAAGACACCGGATAAACAATCCATTTCGCATGAAAAGCGACTTTAGCCTATTTTCGCTTGCCCTTTTCTCCGAATTCTCCCGAATTTACGACTTTACACACCATGACTTTGCGTGACAGTACCTTCTAAAAGCACTTACACGACAACATTTCGCGTTTTCCCAATAAAAAGGAGCTGTCCCATCACACTTTACGGTGTTCTGAGACAGCCCCTTTGAATGGGCTCTTTTTACTAGTTCTTATAGCATATGCGGGTCGTTTTCCCAGCTGTAAAGGGATTTTGGATCTCCAACGTTTGTGTCGCGGCCATCCGCGGGCAGGTCTTTGGCTGTCTCGGGGCAGGCCGGTTCAGTCGGGGTGTTAAGATGCGCGTTTCGAGCATTATCCTCTTCCCAGGCCTTTCGGCTATCCGACTTCATGGGCGCAAGGTTCACGGAGTCAATGTCAATACCGAGTGCTTTAGCCACACCCTTACCATATTCGGGGTCGGCCATGTAGCAGTGCGTAATGTGGCGGTGCTTAATCTGCAGGGTTGAGTCGCCCATGTTGCGCGCTGTGTTCTCATAGAGTACGAGCTTTTGCTCAGGAGACATGGCCCTGTAGAGCATGCCGGGCTGTGTGAAGTAGTCGTGGTCATCTTCTCTGAAGTCGTACTGATAGACATCGCCGCCCTCTTGGATCGGTTCGGCCGTCTCAGGATGATCTTTCCAGTTGCCGTAGCTGTTGGGCTCGTAGTGCAATTCGCTGCCCATGTTGCCGTCGACGCGCATCAGGCCGTCGCGGTGGAAGCTATGCGGATTTTTGACGCCCAAGGGCGCGTTCACCGGAATCTGATGATGGTTCACGCCTAAGCGGTAACGCTGAGCGTCTCCGTAGGAGAACACCCTTGTCTGCAGCATGCGGTCGGGCGAGAAGCCGATACCGGGCACGTTGTTCGCCGGATTGAAGGCCGCCTGCTCGACGTCCGCAAAGTAGTTCGTCGGGTTCTGGTTCAAGACGAGTTCTCCGACTTCGATCAGCGGGAAATCTTTTTTGAACCACATCTTCGTCAGATCGAAGGGGTTGTAGGGCAGCTTTTTGGCCTCTTCGTCGGTCATGACCTGAATAAACAACGTCCACTTCGGATGGTCACCGGTCTCGATGGCTGTATACAGGTCACGCTGGTGGCTCTCACGGTCGTTGGCGACGACGGCGGCGGCTTCCTGATCGGTCAGGTTCTGGACGCCCTGCTGGCTTCTGAAGTGGAACTTCACCCAGATGCGCTCGTTCTTGTCGTTAATCAGGGAGTAAGCGTGACTTGAAAAACCGTGCATGTAACGGTAGGAGGAGGGGATACCGCGGTCACTCATCGTGATGGTGAGCTGGAGCATCGCCTCAGGAAGCGAGGACCAAAAGTCCCAGTTGTTGTTGGCGCTTCGCATATTCGTTCTGGGGTCACGCTTGACGGCGTGGTTCAGATCGATGAATTTTTTCGGGTCGCGGAAGAAGAACACAGGCGTGTTGTTGCCGACGACGTCCCAGTTGCCTTCTTCGGTGTAGAATTTGACCGCAAAGCCGCGGATGTCGCGCTCGGCGTCTGCCGCGCCGCGCTCACCGGCGACGGTTGAAAAGCGCATAAAGATTTTCGTTTTTTTGCCGATTTCTGAGAAAATGGCCGCTTTCGTGTACTGGGTGATGTCATGGGTCACGGTGAATTCGCCAAAGGCTCCCGATCCCTTCGCATGCATGCGTCGCTCGGGGATGACCTCGCGGTTAAAATGGGCGTGCTTTTCTAAAAGCCACACGTCTTGGATCACCTGCGGGCCCCGGGGGCCGGCGGTCATGGTGTCCTGGTTATTGATGACGGGCGCGCCACTTTCGCGTGTCATCTGGGCATGTTCACCGACTGCGTCATTGCGGCTCGGCAAACTTTCTTTCAGTTTGTTTTTGTCCATGGGGTTTTTCATACTAATAAAGGATACCTCTCTAATGTCTTTTCAGGTTTTGATTGATTCTAATATTGGATTTACAATAAAGGTGCTTTTGGAAAATGTCGGTAACGTAGGGCATGGAATTGAAATCATATTCCAGTTAATTGCATTCTACCACCCGATTCATTGCGTTTCTCCCTTTTTTCTTTTAAATTGAGGCTACAAGAAAGAGCTAATAAGGGGGTCATAGGGATGGACGTGGTATCGGAGCAAAAAAAGCAAGAAGATGAAGCCGTGTTCGCACCCGGCATCCATTTAGTGGCCCAAAAGGATCGAGACGATGTCCTCTTAAGACTGGGCATCCCGACGATCTCGGATTACCCGAGCGCAGAGCGCGAAGCGACGCATATTGAACACCATGCGTTCTATGATTATCTGGCCATTTACACACCTGCGTCGAAAAGATCTGAACTTCCCCCATCGTTCATAGAGTGTTATAGGACCGAAGAGCATCTGATCCTTTTGGCGGACAAACGAGTGATCGATCGAATCGAGCCGCTTTTCTTAACCGCAGAGGCGCGACAAAAAGATCCCTTGTGGGGCTTATTTCGCCTCTTTGATCATTTGATGGAAGAAAAAAGGCCCGATCTTGAAGCGATCGAGGATGAAATTGAGGGTTTGGAGGAACTGGCCGCGAATAAACGACCGCCGGACCAGTCACAGGGGATCATCCGCCTTCGTAAAGAACTATTGAGCTTAAAACGATATTTTGAATCCCTCGACGATATCCTCGACAGCCTCGATCTCAATGACGCGCATCCCTTATCGGATCACGATCGTCGTGTTTTTCTGGCGCATAAGAACAAGATGAACCGTATGGCGAGCGACGTGCGCGATTTGCGCGAGTACCTGACTCAGGTCAGAGAGGCGTTTCAAAATCAGTTGGATATCAGCTTGAATGAAACCATGCGTGTCTTCACTGTGATCACAGCCGTGTTCTTGCCCCTGACACTGATCGCCGGCTGGTATGGCATGAACCTTCGCATGCCTGAGTTGGCCTCTCCTGTTACCTATCCCATTATTATCGGTGTGAGTCTTGTCTTTTTGCTTGTAAGTCTTGTGTACAGCAAGTGCAAGGGCTGGCTGTAAAAAAAGGGTAGATCCCCGTTTACAAAAATAACACCATGACGCCGGCGACCGATATGATCGCGCCGATCACTTCCTTGGGCAACACTTTCTCTTTAAAGACGATCATCGAGATGGGGATGATAAAAACAGGCGACAGCGAATTCAAAGATGAAACGATGCCGGTACTCGTATACTGCAGGGCCACCAAGGACAGTGTCACCCCGATGAAGGGGCCGATGACGGCGCCTGTTGCGATATTCCTGATCGCTCTTTTCTCGGTGAACGCATAGCGGATGGCCGGCCATTTCTTTTGGAGGGTGACGACAATGGTCAAGCTGATGACGGCCGTGAACGCGCGGATTTGGGTGGCCGCGATCGCGTTATACGTGCCACCCATTCCGATCTTGCTTAAGATGAGCCCTAAAGCCTGGCCGAGCGCTCCCAAGAAGGCATAAAAGATGCCCTTCGGGGAGAGCGGGCTGCGAAGCCCTTCTGTATTCTTGTCAGCGTTTCTCCCCATGATGACAAGGGAGATCCCCGCCATGATGATGAAGATGCCTAAAAGGCCTAATCCCGTGATTTTCTCATCCATCACGAGGTAGCCGATGAGTGCGGCCAATGGCGGCGCCATCGCCATGATCAGCATGGAGACGCGCGAACCGATTAAAAGGAAGGCTTCAAACAGGAACATGTCGCCTAAGACAAAGCCGACAAATCCTGACAACACAAGCCATAACCAGGTGGAGGCCGAAGCATCCACCGGGAAGAGGAGCCCGCGCGTCGCCCAGGCGGTAAGACTTAAGAGGATGAGCGCGAAGACAATCCTGAGGTAATTCACCGCCATCGCGCCGACGCGCTTTCCGGCCGCCTCAAAGGCGACGCCGTTTAAAGCCCAGCAAAGGGCCGTAATGAGGGCTGCGATTTCTCCGATATGTGCGGGCATGGCGCTACTTCCTCAAATCAATTGTGTCATTACAGTCCGACACAAAGGTCATAGGCGGACCAGATCACGTCCTTCAAGTTGCCGACTTGTTCGCAGTCACCCAATAAATGGATGTTTTGTTTTGAATCCGCCGATACCAAGGCGTTCGGTGTGTAGCCAACGGACAGGACCACAGAGTCGCAGGGGATGGTCTTTTCGCCATCCTTAGTCCCCATGACCACATGGTCAGGAGCTATCGACAGGAGGGGGGCTTCCAGCTCAACATCGATCGCGTGGTAGCGGATCAGTTCACGCAGCATGTTGGAGTTGGCCGCGGACAGGTCCTTGACCTTCAAGATGTCATCCAACATCTCGACAATGGTGACTTTTTTGCCTTGTAAGGCAAGGTCGTAAGCAATTTCACAGCCTGTTAAGCCACCGCCCACGACGACCACGCTTTGGCCGGTTGTTTTGTCTTGATTCAGGTACTCGATGGCCTCTATCACATGGGGGAGATCGATGCCGGGAATAGGGAGGGCTCTGGGAGTTGCCCCTGTTGCGACGATGATTTCGTCGGCTCCCAAGGTGTCGAGCATGGAGGGAGAGACTTCCTCTTCAAAGTGGATGGTAATGGGAAGTTTTTCCATTTCATTTTTGTACCATTCTAAGAGCATTCTGTCTTTTTCTTTGAAAGAGGGAGCCGCGGCCGCGATGAAGACACCGCCCAACTCATCGCGTTTTTCGTAGAGATCCACCTCATGGCCTTGCAATGCCATGAGCCTTGCGGCTTCCATGCCGCCGATCCCGCCGCCGATGACGGCGATTTTCTTTTTCTGTTCGGCTTGTTTCAAACGATATTTTTCTTCCTGGAAGGTTACAGGGTTTAAAGCGCAGCGGCCTAAGTGTGTTTTAGGCAGGTTCCCCGGCTCGCCCTTGTAGCGGTACACGCCGAAACAGCCGTTGTGGCAGGCAATGCAGGGCGGATATCGTCGATTTTTTCTTCTCGAATCTTGTCGAGGTAGAGGCCGTCGCAGAGGAATTGTCGCGCGATGCCCACGGCATCGATATGGCCCTCGGCCAATGCTTCGGCCGCCTGATCGGGATCTTCCATACGTCCCGCGCAGGCGACGGGGATGGAGACGTGAGGTTTTAAAAAACTTGCCTCAGGCAGGTTGCATGCCAGGGGCATGTACATGGGCGGGTGTGCCCAAAACCAGGCGTCGTAGGTGCCATTGTCAGCGTTCAAAAGATCGCAACCGGCTTCTTCCAAAATTTTGGCCGCTTGGATCGCCTCTTCCTTGTCACGGCCGAATTCTTCGTACACTTCTCCGGGGACGGCGCCCTGTTGGAAGCCGCGCATCTTCGATTCGACGCTGAAGCGGACACTGACCGGATAGTCATCGCCGCAGGCGGCCTTGATCGACTTAATGATCTCGGTGGTGAAGCGCATCCGGTTTTCTAAGCTTCCGCCGTATTCGTCGTCACGTTCATTGGTGCATGTCATGGTGAATTGGTCAAGCAAATAGCCTTCGTGGACGGCGTGGATTTCAATGCCGTCGATGCCCGCGCGTTTGCAAAGCGCGGCGGTTTTCCCGAAGGCGTTGATGATTTCTTCGATTTCTTTTTTCGTAAGCGCGCGGGCTTTAATCGTCGGATCCCAGACGTTGGGCATATCGGGGGAGGCGCCCGCAAAGACGCGTTCGACATCCATGCCGAACAGTTTGGCAAATCGTTTCAAAAACTTACCGTGGTAAAGTTTTCGCAAAATGGGTACCGCCACCATGGCACGCCCCATGCCGGCGCCGACCTGGAAAAAGATTTTAGAGCCGTGCGCGTGGATTTCTTCCACTAAATCTTTCACAGGGCCCATAAACACGGATTCAGACTCATAAAGCCATTGGTTCCCCGCAAAGCTTCGGATAGGGATCATGCCGGGGATGATGAGTCCTACGCCTGTTTTAGCGCGTTCGCGATAATAATCGGGGCAATGCTCGTTGAATTTATACTTGGTCATGCCTTCCACCAGGTTGGTGCCTTCCATGGCGCAGAGAACAAAGCGGTTTTGTATGGTGGTTTGGCCGATGTCAAATGGGGTGAACAGAATTTCGTGATTCTTTTTCATGGGCGTCTCCTTTTTTAAGATGATGTCTTTTTTAGCTACTGGTCTATCATAAGCTAAAAAAGGGGAGAGGTGAGAAAGCAAAAACATGTAGATGCTTTTAGCTGCCTTTAATTGCCGATTTGGCCAAAAAACGCCGACTAGGCGGCCGCTTTCGACCTTGACTACAAGGAAAAATCAATGTAATATCTTTGACACAGGCAGGTGCCTGTGTAGAATGGATCGGGACGATTTGACCTTCGCGGCTTATCGTCCCTTTTAGTAGGTGCCTTATGTTGAGAGCAATTGTACTGATCGATCATCAAAATTTTGAAATAGCTGTTCGGGATCTCTATTGCGGAAATGCCCCATGGCTTGATTACACAAAGCTCCCCAAGCAGGTCGTCCGTTTAGTACCTGGTTGCCAGTTGATTAAAACATACTTATTTGTACCAAAACCAGATACATTTTTGAAAGATATAAGCAACTATTCAAAGGCATACCAATGGGCCAAAGGTTTGAATAGTAAGCCTTTTTTTGAAGTTATTGATGGAAGGTTTATTGCCTCACCTGTCGACAGCAATACGCTGATGGATAAAAATGACCCTTCGACATACCGTGTCAGAGAAAAAGGTACGGATATCAATATGGCGCTAAGGGCATTGAAGGATGCCTTTTTTAATGCTTTTGATATAGCCTTTTTCATGAGTGCTGATAGTGATTATATAGGCATATACGATATGTTGAGGAACATGGGAAAATTGACTGCTGTGGTCGTTGTAAAAGGACAGTCAATCAAACATGTGCGTGATTGCGTTGATACAACTTCAGTTCTTGATCAAGATTTTTTCTCTACTTGTCTAAGATACTAGAATAGGTTTGTAGTAGTGGCAAAGTGCAAAGCCCTTGTAATTGAGTCATTACAAGGGCATCTGGTGGAAGCGAGGGGAGTCGAACCCCTGTCCGAAATCGCCTTAAAAGGGACATCTCCGGGTGCAGCCGCTGTTTTTAAATTCCCTCTGTCATCAAGTTCAGCGGCGATCTTGAACGAAGAGGTAGCCTTTAATACGCAACGAGACTCCAAGGCACTAGTCCGTCGGGTGCTTTCTTTGACCTGCCTAGAAAGAAAGGTCTGCAGTTGACGTTCTTACGCGGTTAGCAGATTAGCCGCGGGAACGGCAGGGCTCACGCCGCTGCAAATGCCGGTTTGTTGGCAATTAAAAAGTCTCTCGTTTTTTAAAGAGGCCAACGAGAATCCTCTACCCGCTTTCCCGATCTCAACAACCCCGTCGAAACCAGTACGCTCCCATATGAGAGCTAACTCATTATAACACGCGGGGATAACGCGCGCATTCGCGGTAACCCGTTCCCATGAACAAAGGCTCATATATTGCAGTTTTTACCAAGGACTTGTATGCTAATCGCAGATGTTATCTACAGAATACATACAAGGAGGTATCAGTGAATGGGCAAACAAGGAATTGAAATCGTAGATCTTGATGTCAATCAACTCATCCAGTACCTGAATGAGGCCTTAGCAGAGGAATGGCTTGCCTTTTACCAGTATTGGGTAGGCGCGCGCCTGATCGAAGGCCCGATGAGAAGTGAAATTGAACCTGAGTTGGTGGAACACGCCAATGAAGAGTACGAGCATGCCATCATGGTGGCAGACCGCATCGTGCAATTAGGCGGAACGCCGCTTTTGAACCCCAATCTTTGGAAAGAATACTCCAAATGCGATTATGAAGAGCCCAACGATCCTTACGTGGAAGTGATCTTGCAGCAAAATATCGACGGGGAGCGCTGTGCGATTAGGCGTTACCAGCAGATTGCAGAATTCACACGCGGCAAAGACTTTGTCACACACCGCATGGCCATCCAGATCATGGAAGATGAGCTGGAGCACGAGCAAGACCTAGAAGACTGGCTGAATGATATTCAGATCATGAAAGAAAAGCTTCGCCCCTAGTTCGCGAAACACCAAGATCCACAAGGCCGTCCGGTTCGCAAGAATCGGACGGCCTTATCATCGGTCCAATAAATGACAGGAGAGCCGTTATGCCGTCTAAGGGATATGTATTATCGGTCGACGTGGGCACACAAAGTGTCCGGGCGATCGTGTTCGACCCAAGGGGCCGTCATGTCGTAAGCGCAAGAAAGATCAGTGCGCCCTACTACAGCCGGCAGTCCGGATGGGCCGAGGTGCCCGCCGATCAGTTTTGGCAGGACAGCTGTGAGGTGATCCGCGAGGTCACAAAATCGCTGGGCGATGAATTGAGCGAACTGAAGGCCATGGCCGTGACCGCCAATCGCGACAATATCCTAGCCCTCGACGAACAGGATAAGCCCTTGCGCGATTGGATCACCTGGGTCGATACGCGCCGCGCGCCGGAGGCCATGGAAGCCTTAAAAAAAGAATTAAAAGGGATCGACCGCGCCATCTATCTTGCCGATTACGCGTTCTTCTCCATGGTGGCCTATCGCTCCAAATTCAACTGGATCAAATACCATGAACCGGAGGTGTACCACCGGGCCAAACGCTATGTATCGATTACCGGTCACCTCAACTTAAAACTCTGCGGTGTATTTCGAGACGCGCGGGGCATGCAGGTCGGCTACGTCCCGTACCAGGCCAAACACCAGGACTGGTACAGGATAAAATCAGTGTTCAGATTCATGGGGGTGCGCCGGGAGCAACTGCCCGACCTGGTCGCGCCGGGAGAGGTCATCGGGAATGTCACAGAAGAAGGTCATCTTCTCACAGGCCTCCCTCTGGGATTGCCCGTCATCGCGTCTGCCGGCGACAAACAGTGCGAAACCTTAGGCTCAGGCGTCTTTGACCCCTCTCAGGCCACCATCAGTTACGGGACGATGGCCACTCTCGGCACCACAATCTTCCGCCATATTGAAGATAAAAAATTGAAATTCTATACCTTTGCCTCTTGTATTCCCGATGCCTGGAACCCCGAATACAGCATTTATCGCGGTTACTGGCTGGTCACCTGGTTTTGCCAACAATACGCCAAAGAGAGCGGCATGCCGGAGTTTTTGAAGCAAATGAACGAGGAGGTCAAGGAAGTCCCGCCCGGCGCTAACGGGCTTTTTGTCTTTCCGTTTTGGACCATCCACCCGGGACTCTACCCCCACGGAAAAGGCATGATCGCCGGCTGGATGGACCACCACCGGGAGGTCGACCTTTACCGCGCGATCTTGGAAAGCATCGCCTACGCCCTGAAAGAGGGCTTGGAGCTTATTGAACAAAAGAGCAAAATGAACGTGAAAAAATTGACGGTGGTCGGCGGCGGAAGTCATTCGGACACGGCCATGCAGCTCACGGCCGACATCTTTAACCTCCCGGTCGTACGATTAGAGGACAAGGAAATCAGCGCCATGGGCGCCGCCATCAACGCCATGGTCTGGGCCGGTTTCCATCCGACGTTTGAAGCGGCGGTCAAAGCGATGGTGCAAGAGGAGAAAACCTTTTGGCCGGATCCCAAAAATGTCGCCGTCTACGAACATCTTTACCGTGACGTGTACAAAAAGGTGTATAAATGCAATGAGGGCCTTTTCAAGACACTTGGGGAGTTTTCAGAGGACACGCTGTTATAGCAGCAACGCATTTTTAAGGAGAACAAAACATGATCGAGACCGTCTATCAACTGGCGCAAACGGATGATAAAACAATTAAGCCCATCATCATGGATGAGAATCTTCATTACATGCATATGATTTTGAACCAAGATGAAGCGCTTCCCCTGCATTATTCAAATAGCAACGTCTATATGAATGTGCTTCGAGGGACACTTTCCATCGGATTGGGCGAAGAGGAGGTGCGCCATTATGAGCGCGGTGCCTTGCTCAAAATCCCAGTTGACACAAAAATGAATGTCCATAATACGCATGAGGAAACGCTTGAGATCACGGTAGTGAAAGCACCAGCTCCGGGAGCGCCCGCTAAGATGGCGTAACCTTTCGGGTTGAATGACGTCCTAGAGATTAGGAGCGGTTTTACTTTCGCACCATGGGAGGGTTATCATGAAAAATTTGAAAAAAATAATCGTCTTTGCACTGGCCATCCTTATGATGGCAGTACTTGTGATCGGCTGTTCATCGGCCAATATGCCCTCCGCCCCCGACAAATCAGAAGGGATTCCGGGGTGGGAACACGGGCAGGACTTAGATTCACCAAGCGTCCCCGAAGCACCCCAAGAAGAGTTACCGAACTCGATCGAGCGCAAATTCATCCAAAATGGTGAGCTGGTGCTCAGAAGCTCCGATGTCGACAAAACATACGAGTCTTTAGTGTCACTCACCGAGCGCTTGGGCGGGCGGGTTGTCTCCTACGAGCGTCAGGTAGATGACGACTATGGCTGGATACACATGCAGGTTGCGGTGCCTTTCGGGTCGCTTTCTGATTTCATGGATGTCACCGCAGAACATGTTACCCGTGTCGAGACAAAAACCGTGACAAGCGAAGAAGTCACCGAAAACTACTACGATACAAAAACGAGGCTTCAGTCGACGGAAGACTTGATTGAACATTACCGCGGCATGCTGAAAAAAGCGGAAACGATTGAGGACACCCTGTTGGTCCAAAGCAGGATTGATGAGTTGACGCTCGAACTTGAGAGTTTGAAGGGTCACCTGAAGCTACTTGACAGCTGGACATCAGAATCAAGGATCGATATTACGATCCGATTGGAGTCCGATCCGACGATCACAAAACCGGAGGTCACATGGAAAACCTTAAAGTGGTCTGACGTCGGCTACCTGATGAAAAATGCCATCCAGAAAGTGGGAATCGGCATTGTGCTCGGTTTCCAATACTTCCTTGTCGTACTGGTATATCTGCTGCCCTTCATTGTGCTTTTGGCGCTCATCCTATTCATTGTATGGATCTGCCGCAGACGAAAAAGAAAGCGAAAGGCAAGACTGGCAGCGCCACTCGAGAATGTTTCACCGGAAGGCAATATCCATCCGGAGGACCCTGTGCAAAGAGAATAAGTGAATAAAGCCTAGTTGGGAATGAATGAGGGCTGGTTTTATACAAAAAGACAGCCCCTTTTTACATGCGATCAAGTGACACTATTATCGAGTTCCTTTAACTCAAAATGATGTACCACAAAATAAAGATGACCGCCAATCCCACCAGGAATCCCAGAAAGAGGAATAAGAAAAATGTCTTGGTATTGCGCCGGCGGCGCTCCTTTTTATTTTTCTGTTTCATATCGGCTTCATCCTCCGGCTGGCGTGATGACGGCTCGACAGCCGCCCCTCCATTTGCAACGGTGTGATTTTCTTCTGTGAGAATCGAGGTATTGCCATTATGGTAAATCGCGCGACGGACTTCACTTTCGGGAATACGATCGCCCGGTTCCGTGAGTTCAAGATCGCGTACCTTCACGGCCAAAATAGTGCCGTTCACAGCGTCGTTGAACTGGCGTGAATGAATCTGAGCCTGTCGGATGGTCGCGGCAAATGCATCGGGGGAGGCCAGGTCTGAGGCAAACTGCTGTTCGGGATAATCCTTGCAAAATCCCTTCGACGACAGCAAGATTATATCGCCCGACCTCAAGGTGAACTGCTTGATCGTGATGGCGTTGGCCGACTCTGATCGAGTCATATCACCGATCACCCACTCGGCCATGTCTTCTTGTTCTCCCGGAGAGCAAGTCGGAAACATCAGCTTGTTATTTCGGAATAAGTGAATTTTCGTATCGCCGATATTCAGAAGATGCGCGACATTGGAATCAATCAACAAAAGTGCCATGGACGCCCGAAAAGCCATTGTCCCTCGGTTTAATCTGGCGGGTGACACGTGCGTGCGCTTCCTTGATGAGGTCGCGGCAAAATTTTTGAAAATCAAGCTCGGGCTGTTTATAGTGCCGATCAGGTCGACCAGATCCATGGCAGTTCTCTGAACAAGACGCCCTGCCAAATCGCCCACCCCTGAACCGCCGTGACCTCGGTGACCACATAGAGTGCGTGTAGTCTTGTGACTTCGCGCTGCGTTCTTCACTCCCGGTGATCATGTCCGGGTAGACGCGTCCGCCCAAGCTGAATGTATCTTCATTAACGGTCGTTTTCGTGCCTGACTCGGTCAGGCCGATGACGAGTGTTCGAGCCATATTTATCCTCTAAAATGCAATTGATTCAATCAAATCTTCTCATTCGTTCGGAACTAATCATAGCACACAGATGCTATGATAATGAGCAGAAACGGCGAAAGGGTGATCGTATGAGCCAAGAGGATAAGAGGGTTAAAAAGACGGATCAGGTGGCCATCATTACGGGGGCATCCTCGGGATTTGGCGCCTCCCTGACGCAGGCGTTAGACGCTTGGCTTGGCAAGGATGTGAGCTTTTGGCTTATCGCGCGCGATCTTGAAAAGTTGAATAATTTCGCGTCTGAATTTTCAAGGCCAACACGGGTGTTTCCCACTGATCTTACAAAACATGAGGATTACACAGCGATTTCAAAGGCACTTGCGGCTGAAAAACCCCAAGTCGTCTTGCTCGTCAATAACGCAGGGGAGGGCTGTGCCGGACGCTTTCAAGCATTGGATCTCATGCGCCACGATTCGCTTTGTGACTTGAATGTCAGGGCTCAGCTGAAAATGACATCCCTGTCGCTCCCGTACATGTCAAACGAAAGCCGGATTCTTTTTACTTCAAGTGTCGCGGCCTTTTTGCCCCAGCCAGGCTTTGCCACTTATGCTGCTTCCAAATCATTTATTTTGTCCTTTGGCAGAGCATTAAGAGAAGAACTGCGCGAAGAGGGGATAGGTGTGACTGTCACATGCCCTAACCCAATGTTGACACCTTTTTTCACCGAGGCACAAAAACAAGAGCTGCAAAATTCATACAAACGATTGGGTATTGAGGATCCCGATCGCTCTGCAAAACGTACGGTGCGCGCGCTCAAGAAAAACAAAGCACTTGTCGTCACCGGGTTCATGGGGAAGTTGATTCGTTTTGCGGCCTGGCTCTTGCCGACGGGCCTGATGCTCCGCCTGATTCGCTTTGACTAGCGGCTTTTAATCTTCAAATAGACATGTTTGACATTGGGGTTTCCCGTGTCACGCATCTCGATATGGTATTTTCCCATCGCTTTCACAAGGGTGGTCAATTTATCGTAGCCATAGTTTCTCGGGTCAAAGGAGGGCTGTTTTTTCACGATCAGGTTTCCGACCTCGCCCAAGAAAGCCCAGCCGTTTTCGTCTTCCACGTCACGGATGGAGGAGTTAATCAGTTTTGTGAGTTCGCGGTCGACTTTGCGGATGCCGCGTTCATCTTTGCTCGTGGCCGGTTTTTTCGCCGGTTCTGGCTTTTTCTCGCTATCCTTTTTCACAGTTGTCTTCAAACGGGCTGTCTGTTTCTTTTCTTCCGCTTTTTCTTTTTCCTGTTCGTCTTCATCCGTATGCTGGTCAATAATCTCCAAATAAATGAAGCGGTCACAGGCCGCGATAAAGGCGTTAGGCGTTTTCATTTCACCGAAACCGTAGACGATCTTGCCTGACTCTCTGAGTCGTGTGGCCAGTTTTGTGAAGTCACTGTCACTTGACACGAGCACAAAACCGTCGATCCGATCGGTGTAAAGGATGTCCATCGCGTCAATAATCATGGCGGAATCCGTCGCGTTCTTGCCCGTCGTGTAGCTGAACTGCTGGATGGGGCTGATCGCGTAATCAAGCAGGCGATTTTTCCACTGCGCGAGGTTGGGCTTTGTGAAGTCGCCGTAAATACGTTTGATCGTCGGTGTTCCGTAACGGGCTATTTCCTCCATCATGCCCCGCACATTGCGGGGCGGAACATTGTCCGCATCGATCAAAACGGCAAGCCGCACATCACTTGTATTTGTATTTTCCATAATGTCATAATCCCTTCAGTCGATTGCTGAATTCGATCCGCAATCTCTGCTAATAGTATCACAGAGAGCATGCATAAAGCCCATGAATTGGCGATTCAGGCGTGGTATGATTGAGAGGCACAAGAAATGGAGCTGAAAGGAAGATGAAAGAGGATGGAACGTAGTCATCCGACTTTGATTATTATGGCAGCCGGGATGGGATCGCGCTACGGCGGCTTGAAACAGCTGGACCCCGTGGGGCCTGACGGTGAAATTCTCATGGATTATTCCGTGTTCGATGCTTTTAAGGCAGGTTTTGAACGCGTTGTTTTTGTCATACGAAAGGACTTTGCAGAGCGCTTTGACGCATTGGTGAAAGACAAATATCAAGGCAAAGTTACGATTGAGTACGCGTACCAGGAACTGTCCGACTTGCCGGAAGCCTTCGAGGTACCTCATGAGCGTGTCAAACCTTGGGGCACAGGTCACGCGGTGCTTGCCGCGCGCCACCTCATTGACGGACCCTTTTGCGTCATTAACGCGGACGATTATTACGGGCCTCGTGCCTACCGGGAGATGTTCCGGTTTTTAACCCGTGATCAAAAGGGCGAACGCCCCCGGATCGGCTTATGTGTATGGAAACTCGAAGATACCTTATCCGATTACGGGCATGTCTCGCGAGGGGTATGCCATACTTCGGCGGACGGAAAGCTGCACGGGATCCACGAGATCAAGAAGATTGAAAAGATTGAAAACGGCGGCCGCTATTATTCCGAAAAAACACAAAAGGACGTAGAGTTGCCAAAAGATACCTTGGTCTCCATGAATTTTTGGGGCTTTCCCAAAGGATTTATGCGTCTTTTGGAACACGATTTTTCTGAGTTTTTAAAAGAGAATATCAAAAGCGACCCTCTTTATTCCGAATACCTACTACCGGTTATCGCCGGCAGGCACATCGAAGCAGGCACTATAGACGCTGTGACCATGCCTGTGACAGATCCTTGGTACGGCGTCACCAATCGTGAAGATAGGCCTCGCGTGGCTGAAGCATTAGCCAAGTTGGCGGATGAGGGTGTCTACCCCATGCCGCTTTGGCCCAAATAAAAAACTATTAGAGGTAAAAACATGACACTGACTTCCTTAATCGCAAAAGCGCTTAGCATTCATTTATCGGTTGACCCCGAAGAGGTCACCGCGAACTTGACCACGCCGCCGCGCCCCGAAATGGGTGACATCGCGCTGCCTTGTTTTCGCTATGCCAAGGTGATGCGAAAGGCGCCTCAGGCCATTGCCGATGAATTAAAAGCCGCACTGGATAAGGAGCGTGAGACGAGCTTAAAAGCGCTTTATGAGCGCATCGAGCGCATTGACACCGCGGGCGGTTACCTGAACTTCTTTGTCCGTCGCGACTATTACGCCAAAAGCGTGCTCCGTGGTACGCTTGACGCCCATGACAGGCCGGGCGCGACCCGGGAAGGGGAGGGAAAGACCGTCATCGTGGAATATTCGTCCCCCAATATCGCGAAACCTTTCCATGTCGGTCACGGTTTTTCAACCTTCTTAGGCGAAGCCATTGCGAATCTGTTTGAATATGGCGGCTACCGAGTGGAACGCTTTAACCATCTGGGCGATTACGGCACACAATTTGGCAAACTTATTGTGGCCTGGCGCCTGTGGGGCGACCAGGCGGCACTCGATGAAGCTCCGATTAAAGAATTGACGCGTATTTACGTGAAGTTCCATGAAGAGGCCGAAAAAAGGCCGGAACTGGAAGATGATGCCCGGGCGGCCTTCAGCCGGCTCGAGCAGGGGGGCGAAGAAGAGTACGCGTTATGGGAGACCTTCCGTCGTGTGAGCCTGCGGGAATTTAACACGATTTATGAACGCGTGGGCATTCATTTTGACAATACAAACGGCGAGAGTTTTTATTCGCCCATGATCCCCGATGTGGTCGAAGAGTTGACAAAAATGAATCTGCTCGAAGAGAGCGAAGGCGCGCAGGTCGTCGACTTGGAAGCCTTTGATCTGAACCCCTGCCTGATTTTAAAAAGTGACGGATCGACGATCTATGCCTCGCGCGATATCGCGTCTATTTTGTGGCGCGATAAAACCTATGACTTTTACAAGAATGTCTATGTAGTCGGCATCCCGCAAAAGAATCATTTTAATCAGGTGTTTGCCGTCATGAAGCGTATGGGCTTTCCCAAAGCGGACGACTGTGTGCACGTGGCGTTTGGGACGGTGAAGTTTGCGGAGGGCGCCTTGGCGACTCGCACGGGCAATGTGGTGTTACTAGAGGATTTATTAAATACAAGTGTCGCCAAAACACGTGCCTTAATCGAGGCGAACAACCCCGATATGGATGCAATGACCGTCGACGAAACCGCCGAAAAAATCGGTGTGGGCGCGGTCCGTTACGCGTATCTTCGAAACAGCCGCGAGCGCGACATTATGTTTTCCTGGGACGAGATGCTCGACTTTGAGGGCGAGACAGCGCCCTACCTCCTTTACACGGTGACGCGCTGTGCGTCCTTGGAGCGAAAAGCACCCGAAGAAATAGCCCAAAAACTGGAGGCCGTCACCGACGAACAGCTGTCGCTTCTGTTAAGTGACCACGAGCAAGAGGTGATCCGGGAAATCGAGCGTTTTGAAAAATCAGTCGCCCTGGCGCGCGATAGCTTTGAACCTTCGATTATGGTTCGCCAGATCATGGCGATCGCGCGTGCGTTTAATACCTTCTACCACCATACGGCGGTGTTGAAGTCAGGGGATGAACAGTTGACCGTCGCAAGGCTTGCGCTGTCACGCGCGGTGGGGCAGACCTTGAAGGCGGGGCTGCGACTGATGGGCATTTCACCGGTTGACCGGATGTAACGGCGAACAAAAAAAGGATCACGATCGATGGAGCTTTCTAAATGGTTGAATGATGACGAGTGGCTCGATTCGCTTCATCCCGAGGCGCTTTCGGAACACGCGAAAAGGGCCGTGTCCCAGTTGCGCTTCACGTTTAATGAAAAGGAAATCGAAAAACTCATTCAAGAGGTGGTCGACGGGCTTATACAGATTGACCGGCAATGCAAAAAAATATCGCTTCGAGCCTTTTATGAGCCGGGCAATCGCGAAATGATTGAAAGCTATGATCGTCTGTCTGACTACCAATTATTATATCTTTCGTCTTTTTCAGAATTTTTCCAAAGTGTATCGGATTCCACGAGAGGCAGCCGCGTGCTGGCATCTGTCTTTCCGTCTTTGCCTCAAGATTTTCGCCGTTTAGCGGGCGCTTACAATCCGGATCTTCTCCCTTTATTACGAGAAGAGCGGCAACTCGAATCTGAATTTCAATCACGCCTGGAGGAGCTATCCCTCTCCGGCACAAGGCCTGCTGTGGTGAAAGGGGAGGTGCGCCAACTTTTGCAGTCACTGTCGCGCGACCATCGCATGCGCGCCTATCTGTCGCTTACGGGGCGGATCAGTGCGTATCGAAACGAGATGGAAAAACTATTTCTATCCCTCCACGAGCTGCGGCGCAGCATCGGGCAAAAAGCGGGTTTTAGCACCTACCATGATTTCCTTTTGGCCAAAAATGGTATTGATGAGAAAAGTCGCGCGGATGTGCACCGCTTCAGGCATCTTGTGGAAAAGCATATTGCACCGCTTTCTGACGTGATCCGACACGCGCAGTGGGAACGTATCAAGGTCTACGATCCGGCCCCCTGGGATACTTTGTATCTTTCTGCTTTCGGCGTTCCGACGCTGGCCGAGGAGGCATTTCCCCTCGAAGCAACTTATCTTAAAGCACTGCGGTATATCTTCAGTTCAAAAGTGCCGCTCTTTGACGCGATGAATCGTGAGGGTGCTTTATCTTTTCACGTCACCGGGAGTGTCGGGCACATTGATCGCGTCCGTAATATCTGTAGCCATGATGCCATGGCCGGCATTAACAGCGCGTTCTTTCCCGAGATCGACCAATCGTTCCTTTTGTTATCGAGTGTGCCCCAAGAGTGGCTGTGCCGCATTTTGTTTTCTGAAACGGGTTCCTTGCTCTACGATCAGTCCGCTCAAAAGCAAAACTCGCTCTCCTTGTCATTACTCGACAGCGGCCTTTTGCGGCAGCTTGCCCGTTATTCGATGGTGATTTTGTCTCAGCGCGCCTGGGGCTTGTTTTACAGCCAGTTGACGCGTTACGCAAGGGAGTATGACCTCATCGAATGGGCGCTTGACCTGCCCCTTTACTGCGCGTTGGATGAGATGGAAGAATTTATTTGTCGGGCGAGGGTCAGCAATCTGGCGGTCTTTCGGCATGCCTGGAGTGAAATTGCGGCACGCTACCGCCTTGAGGGGACATCCCCCGATAAGCCCGGCGTGATTCCCGTTGACGATTTATGGCTTTTCTCACCGCTTTGGTGGACCCAACCGTTGTCGGGGATTGAGCAGGCCCTGGCCCAGGTCATGGTGCTCGGCAGTTTGCCCTACGGTCGCTACCACCAGCGGTTGGAGGAATGCTTTACACGGCTGTTGCTTGAGGATGAACCAAAAACACCCTTTGCGCTTATTGAAGATGCCGGCTACCCCTCTCCCTTTGCTGAGGAGACGGTACAAAAGGCGGCCTTTTCGATTGTTGATTTTCTCGGTCTCTGATTAAATGGATGAATGGAGCGCCACATGACCGATCTATGGATCGCCACCCACAATGAAGGAAAAGTCAAAGAGATGCGAACGATCGCGTCCCCTTTTCCGGTCACGTTGAAAACAGCGGCGGAGGCGGGAGCATTTGTGGCTTTCCCGGAGACGGGGACGAGCTTTGATGAAAATGCCTTAGAAAAGGCAAGGGCGTTACATCAGGTGACAGGCGGTTGGGTTGCGGCCGATGATTCGGGACTTTGTGTGGATTCGCTTGGCGGGGCGCCGGGTATCTATTCCGCGCGTTACAGCGGCGAGGATGCCAATGACAGGACGAATGTCGCGCTTCTTTTAGAGAATATGAAAAACGTCAAAGAGGAAGACCGCGGGGCGCATTTTCACTGTTCTTTTGCGGTCATCGCCCCCGATGGGACGGAGACGATTTACCACGGCCAAACGATGGGTAAGATCGCTTTAGCACCGGTCGGTGAGAGGGGATTTGGTTATGACCCTGTCTTCATCCCCCAAGGAGAAACTCGGACGATGGCTGAAATGGAGCCCCGTGAAAAGCATCGGATCAGTCACAGGGGACGCGCGTTACGTGCATTTTTGGAGGAGATGTTCTAGATGGCCCGGTCGAAAAAGGAAGAGTTGAATTACTATATTGTGCGCGAAGATGTGTTACCCGATGTGTTTATCAAGGTGATGGAGGTCAAACGCCTCCTCGATCTGAAATTTGTGCCCTCGGTCAATGAAGCCGTCCGACGCGTCGGTATCAGCCGCAGTGCCTATTATAAATACCGCAACTCGATCCGCGCCTTAAAAACCTTGGACGATGGCGCGCTGTCGACGATGCTCGTTGTCATGGAGTCATCGCTTCACGCCGTATCGCTTTGTTTAGGTGTCTTTTTAGACACAGGTGCCCGCATTATGTCCATCCAGCAAAGTCCTCCTGTAGACGGTCTTGTCAACATGCTCATCACCTACCAGACGGGGGGGCGTTTTGAATTTGAAGAACATTTGCTATACCGCCTGTCCGAGACGCGGTCTGTCGTGCGGGTGGAATCGCTTCGCCAAACATAGGTGAACGATCGGCTCTTTGTGGAAAGCATCCTGTCTATTGTGCTAATCTAACGCGTGGACGGTGATGGAAGGAGCGTTTTATTTTGCGCATTATCTTAGAAGCACTGAAAATCGATAAAATGCCTCAAGCGCGGCGCGTACACTTTTGGTTTCTGACTTTGTTCGCCGTGTCGTCCGCGATCTATTTGACCGTTCCCGAGGGCGCGCAGATTGAATCATTCACGATTGATTTTTCCGCCTTCCTCACCCAAGGAGGGGTTTTGCCCTTTCCTCCGCCCGTTCTCTTTCTCTCGCTGTTAAAACAGTTGGGGCTCGTGGTGATCTCCCTTTGGTTTATTTTGCTTTACGCGGTGCATTGGCTCTTTGCCTCCTCTGAGGTGGCCGCGGAAGTCATGGGAAGTGATGAAGTGTCGCTGATCCCGCCATTGCCTGACATGGGTGATAAGACTCCCGGCATGACGGCCCTCAAGGCATTCCCGACGCTGATCGTTTTAGCCGTATCCATGATCGTGCCCTATATCATTTCACTTCCGGCGATGGGTATTCCTTTTTATGTGCTGTCGACGATGTTGTCCATGTCGATTTTCATTGTGATTTTTGAAAATAAAACACTTCCCTCCGCGATGGAATCGAGCTATAAGATGACCTTGGGGATGAAGTTCTTTATTTTTGTATCCTTTTTGTTCCTGCGATCCGTGACCTCGATCGCAAACGATCTGTTACACCTCGTATTTACTCAAAGCGAATGGGCCGGCAGCCTGATCCGCGCGTTTTTCTACGCGTTGAAAACACTCGCCTTCGGTCGACTGGCCGCCATGTTTTATCGGTCATTGTCAGCACGCGAAGTCATGCAAAAGCAGTCATTTGACGGATACTGACCGCTTATTCTTGCTCCATCCGCAGCCTGATTGGCTTTTATTATGACCGGGGATTATATCAATGATGACATACGAAGAATTACAAAGCGTGGTGACGCGTAATAAAACACTTTTGGACGAGTTAGAAGAATCACTGCGCCTTTTAGCAGACAAGGAAGAGATCGCGCGCCTGACAGAGGAAACGCTCGATCCTGAATTTTGGAATGACCCGCTACGCGCTCAGACGGTGCAAAAACGCATCGCGTACCTGAATAAAAAAAACAAGCGCTTTGTGGACCTCACCGCTCGCAATGACGACGCTGAGGTGTTGCTCCATCTGTCAGAAGAGATGGAGGATCCTCGGTACTCGCAGAGGTCAAGGAAGAGCTGCTTTCCTGGGATCGCGACTATGAGGATCTGCGCCTTGAGACCTTACTGACGGGCGAACACGATTCGATGAACGCGCTGTCACACTTCACGCCGGCGCGGGGGCACGGAAGCCCAGGATTGGGCGGGTATGCTGTTTAGGATGTACACGCGCTGGGCCGAACGCCACGGATTTGAAGTGAAGATCCTCGACTACCTGGATGGTGAAGAGGCGGGGATCAAGGCTGTGTCTTTTCGCATCGCGGGGCCTAACGCCTACGGTTACCTCCGAAGTGAACACGGGGTGCACCGCCTCGTCCGCATCTCGCCCTTTGATGCTTCCGGGCGCCGCCACACCTCCTTTGCGTCCTGCGAAGTATTGCCTGAACTTGACAACACGATTGAGATCGAGATTGATCCCGACGATTTGAAAATTGACACCTTCCGTGCGTCGGGCGCCGGCGGCCAGCACGTCAATAAGACAAGCTCCGCGGTTCGCATTACGCATCTGCCGACGGGCATTGTGGTGTCCTGTCAAAATGAAAGGTCTCAGCTGTCGAACAAGGAGACTGCCATGCGTATGCTGACCTCGCGTTTGTACCATCTTGCGCGTCAGCGTCAATTGGACCGCATTGAAGACTTAAAAGGGGAGGTCTTTGAGATTGCCTGGGGCAGCCAGATTCGCTCCTATGTCTTTTGCCCCTACACGATGGTCAAAGACCATCGGACGGATTATGAAACGGGCGATGTCGACAGCGTGATGGACGGTGACATTGATAAGTTTATTAATGCCTGGCTGGTCGAGGATGCCAAAGAGCATGAAGCGGCCCAGGAGATGGCCATGCGCCAAAATGAGGAAAATGAGGACGCCTGATGATTGGGCTTTTTGGCGGAACGTTTGACCCTTTCCATAACGCGCACCGCGCGCTTGCAAAGCACGCCGTGGAGCTGCTTGGCCTGGAGCAGCTGATCGTCATGCCGGTCGGCCGCGCCCCCCATAAGGAGCGCCGGACGAGTTTTGCCTGTTACCGCTATGAGATGGCTCGCCTTGGGACAACAGGCTTAGAACATGTGGTTGTTTCGGACGATGAGATTCGAACGCCCGGCGTGGACTACACCTACCATACGGTAAAAAGGTTGAAGGAAAACCTTGGGGATCGGTTAAAATACTTGATCTCCGGCTCGGATGTGCTCTTGTCCATTGATTCATGGTATAGGCCGGATGCGCTGTTAAAAGAGGTGGATCTTGCTGTGGCTATACGCGGTGATGCCGATCGCCGAATGCTTGAAGGGCAAAGACAGGCGGTCGAAGAGAAATACGGCTGCCGTGTTGTTTTTTTTGATATGCCGAAGATGAATCTTTCGGCTACTGAAATCCGGGAAAGCTTGGAGGAAAAAGGAAAGTCTCAAGAAACCTGTCCCCCAAAAGTAGAATCCTTTTTAACGCAGTACCGCCCCTATGATTTTGCGTTTGAATTTGAATCGATGGACGATGATCAATGGCAAGCCCTGCTTGACATCGAAGAATGGGCTTGGGATTTTCATCCGCAGGAACGGCGTCTCCACGCGGCTTCAGTCGCGCAATATGCGGCCCGTTTGGCCGCCATCTACGGTTGTGATGTTCATTTAGCGGCGCTTTCGGGCTTGGTCCACGATGTGGCAAAAAATCTCCCCCAAGAAGAGCGTCAACGTTTGGCAGAGGCATACTTTGACATGTACCCGACGGAAAAAGAACGGCTGGAATGGTTGTATCACGAAGGAGCTGGCCCATGGGCCGGCATCCGCCATGCTGGTATGCGGAATAGGTCGGGGTTAGAAATGAGAAGTATGGAAGCGATTGCTTTGCATTCATCAGCGTCCGCGGATATGTCGCGGTTTTCCGAGATTCTTTTTCTGGCCGATAAAATGGCTTATGACCGTAAATTTGATCGCCTCGATGACATACGGGAATTGGCTGAGTCCGGCGATATGTATGGGGCATGCGGCTTTGTCGTGGAGGTGCTTGATGCGCTCGAACGAAATGATGAGAAGCGTGTCCTTTGACCCTTGATGCCTCCCGCTACTACAACGTGATATAGTGAAGGCAATCAATGATTAAAGAACAACTATCTGCCGAAGGAGGAGTTTGATTGGATCTGGAAAAGGGAGAACGAGCCGTTTCAAAGTATTGAAGAGATGACCCAAGCGGTTGTCGCGGTATTGGAAGAGAAAAAGGGCAACGACATTCAGAGGCTTGAATGTCACGGGGAAAACGACCCTGGCCGATCGGTTTGTGCTCGCAAGCGGCACCTCGAATGTGCATATCAAAAACAGCTGGCGGAGTCCGTGGAAGAAAAAATGAAGGATGCTTTCGGCATTCATCCCGACCGTATTGAGGGGATGGACAGCCGTTCATGGATTACACTCGATTACGGCGATATTGTAGTGCACATCATGATGCCCGAGGATCGCGCTTGCATTACCAGCTTGAGAGTCTTTGGCGCAGCAGCGGAGAACGACGCCCCATTTAAATCTGCTGCGATCGACGAATTGAAAGGCGCTGACAGTTCTTGTCGCGCTTTTTTAATCTCAAAATGACATTTTCCCCCATGCTGGATCCGGGAGTATGTCATGGCGATAGACTTTAAGAGATATCGACGATCCGTTCATTCGCAGCGGCAGGGGCAAAGAAACGTGCCCCGATTCTTTTCGCTGTCTCGATCATTGCGGTCACGGCCGCTTTGTTATCTCCTTGTCGCCCGGGAACCCTGGGGGCATTCCTTCGAGATGACGACGGATGTTACAGCGGCCAGAATCAATACAAATAACAGAAAAAACGGACTTTGTATTATTTCCAGTTCATATTGACGGCGCTGTTAAAAAGCCGGGGGTTTATTCTTTTTTCAAAGAAGGGGCGATTCTGGCAGAAGCCATACAAGAAGCCGGAGGGTTTACAGCGGTAGCCGATACGAGTCGGAGTGAATCTTGCGATGCTTTTAAGCCCCATATCAAAGACGCGCATTCCTGAAAAAGGGTGAGGAGATGCCATTTTCTGCCGGGAAGTTTCACGGAGCATCCGGCAGACGGGAAAATTGACATTAACCGGGCTTCTCAAGCCGAACTTGAAACGCTCCCGGAATCGGCCAGGCGATGGCATCGGCGATCATTTCTTACCGGGAGCAGCACGGGGCTTTTAATGCCACAGAAGACTTGATGCTCGTCCCCGGGATCAAAGAGGGTCGATTTTCGCAGATCGAAGATCGGGTGTATGTATCAGGTCCCTGAAGTGCTTTCTGTTTGACAATTATCCGTATAACCAGTAGAATCCATAAGGCATCGGTGTGGCTCGGAGTG
The DNA here is from genome assembly GCA_040766025.1 of Clostridia bacterium. GTDB lineage: Bacteria > Bacillota > Clostridia > Saccharofermentanales > DTU023 > UBA4923. The sequence continues at coordinate 92,672 of JAXGRH010000001.1, forward strand.
GTAGGCGCTTGGTTCGGGACCAAGAGGCGCAGTTCAAAGTCCTGTCACTCGGAAATGATTTGAAGACATCACTTTGCTTTGGAAGTGATGTCTTTTTTTCAATATCGCCGTATGATCTGTCCGCGAATACGCGGTTTTCGAAAGGATGACCTATGGATCTTTACATTTCCATTTTCAAACGAAAAGCTTGCCGCGATTTCACACAAGAACCCTTGTCCGATGAGACTCTAGAAGAGATCTTTCAGGCGATCGAAGCATTTCAACCGCTTTATCCCGATGTGCCACTGAGTTATCGTTTAGTCAGCCAAACAAAGGGCTTGTTTCGGGTGCGGGCGCCCCACTATCTCATTGTGAGCGGGAGGGCGCGAGGGTGAGAGAGTTGCGGGTTTATATTTCAGCAACTCGCTCTGGTTCAATGCCCATGGTATCGGAAGTGTTTGGCTGGGCGTGGCCAAAGAGAAAAACACGGCCGTAATCAAGCGGGACCTCATGACCCGCCTTGCATTCGGCATGACAAAGGGGCGTGGATCGCCGAATGGAGCAGAGTTTAATCGAAAACCAATAGAACAGATTACCAACGCGACAGATGATCTGTGCATCCGGGCGGCGCATCTTGCGCCTTCAGGACTCAATTTGCAGCCCTGGTACTGGGAGAAAGAAAAAGAACGCGTATTGCTTTACGAGAAGAAACTCTGCTTTCCTCTTTCGTTGGTTTACCCCTTGTCGCATGTGGATCTTGGTATCGCGCTTTGTCACTACGCCCTAGCCTTAGGGTATATAGGCAAGCCCTTTCGATTCAAACGTGTTGATGGGCAGGATGCCGCCCGCAAGAAGAAGGGTTACCGCCTGTTCGGAGAACTGTCCTAGATGGTATAATATTCATTAGGAAAAGAATATTCATTGGAGTAAGTGATGAGTCTATGTGATGAGATTTTCAAAGTAGCTGTATCGATATCCTGAGCCACGGTGATTGCGACGACGATGTTGATGTCCGCCCGCGTTGGGAGGACGGTACGCCAACCCACACGGTGAAACGTTTTGGCATTGTCAACCGTTACGACCTTACGCGTGAATTTCCTATCTTGACCCTTCGAAAAATTAATTATCGCGCCGCAATCGACGAAATTTTGTGGATTTGGCAAAAAATCAATCGCGTCTGTGATTTGGGTTCTAAAATCTGGGATCAATGGTGCCTGCCAGACGGGACCATTGGCAAAGCCTACGGCTACCAGCTGGCACAAAAATATGATTTTCCTGAGGGGAGTGAATTTGATCAGGGTGGACCGCATTGCTCTATGGACTAAAGCATAATCCGGCGTCAAGGCGCATGATGACCAACTTGTATAATTTTTCGGATCTGAACGAGATGGCGCTTTACCCCTGTGCGTACAGCATGACCTTTAATGTCTCCGGGGACCGTCTGAACGGAATCCTGAACCAGCGCTCAACGATATGTTGGTGGCCAACAATTGGAACGTCTTGCAATACGCCATCCTGTACTCATGATGTTCGCCCAGGTGTCAGGTTTTAAGGCGGGGGAACTGTTACATGTCATCGCCGACGCGCATATCTATGACCGCCATGTGCCCATTGTCGAAGCCCTAATAGAACAAAAGGCTTACGATGCGCCAAGGCTCATCATCGATCCGGATATTGATAACTTCTACGACTTTGAAAAAATCGATAGTTTTGTGTTTGAAGATTGAATCAGGGCCCGTGGTACAGAAAATACCGGTCGCAACGTAATTGGAGCTAGAAAAACAATGATCGCAATTGTCGCATGTGACGCCAACTGGGGGATCGGATGCAATGGATGCCTCCAACAAAAAATCAGCTCAGATCTGAGACGTTTTTCGCGCACTCACAGCAAAAAACGAGAAGAGTGAGAAGATGCATTTACAGGAGCCGCAGCCACTCCGGCCACTTTCCGAGCGCAACGCGCTAGGCGCATCAGCATGTACTCCAAGGACTTAAAGGGAGGAGATTTCTACGCAGGCTGTGAGTATGTCGCGAGCATGGAAGAACTCCACCAGCGGTTACGCGTTTTGAAACAGCAGGGCTATCACGAAAGTGATTTCATCGTCATCGGGGGCGGCGCGATGCTCTGAGGCAACTCCTGCCCTTTTGCGACACCGTGCTCGTCACACAGTTTGAAGAGGCTTTTGAGGCAGATGTGTGGTTTTTGGACCTGGACCGATCGCCGGAATGGACGCTCGAATCTTGCGGGCAATGGCTCGAGGAGGATGGCATTCGTTTCCGCTACCTGAGATACGGGCGAAATGAAATCGCCTGACACGCGAGATACAGGAGGAACATAGGATGAATCAGTATTCGGATGATCCAGCGGTGTTCAGTTGGGCAGCGTTTTTACCTGAAGGATATTCAACGTTTTCGTGACTTCACCGAGCAGTACTATCCGCCCAGGTCGCTTGCCGCCTGACGCCGGACGGTGAAAAGTCGACTTGACGCCGGCGAACAAATGTTCTATGTGCTTAAAGAAAATGAAATTGTCGGTGGGGTTGGCGTCGCGGCTTGCCAGCGACTCGTTAACCTGGCGAATGGCACGCGTATGGACAAAAGAGCCGCTGACGCGCGAGAGGAACTAAAAGTATCGCGCGTCAGATTATTGGGGATGACGAAGTACTTTATCGCGTTGATTTGCTCTGTTCCTCCTACGTCAAGAAGGATCGACTATGTCAGGGACATTTTCGACATTGACCTTGAGGCGACACTCAACACTTTCTTTGCCCCTGAAGTGTCGTTGCGTCAGGTGGGCTTTATTCCCTGGAATTGTGGTTATCTTGCGATGGTCACGACACCGGATTGTGAAAAAATTGAATCGATCCAGTTTTTCCGCAAAGGGCCGCGGGCCTGACAACCTGGTCAAGCAGACCGCATACTTTCGCGACTATTGGGTTTTAACATCATCCCCGGTAAGGAAGATCCGGCGATGGACGAAGAATGCGAGATTTTGAAATTGGCAAGACAGGAACTCAATCGCTGCGCGGAAGGGCACGAGCCGTCAATCCTATGTTTTTCCCGAAGGGACGGAATTCCAGCAGCGTGTGTGGCAAAAAACGCTTGAAATTCCTTGCTGTGGTTCGTACCTGTGCCGAAATTGCCGAACAAATCAGCCGGACAAAGAAAAATCCGGCCAGTTGGCACGCGCGGTCGGCCGCGCCTTGGCCACAAATCCGCTCCCTATCATCATTCCCTGCCACCGCGTCATCGGAAAGGCTACACAGATTAATGAATGTTGTGTCATAGTAAACAGAACAGCCGACTTGCCAGATTAAACTGGACGACCCGCGATTCTCACTGTCCAAGTTACTTTGGCATTCAGCTGTGGCTGTAGTTGTGGTGATTGTGTACTGCGATCTCCTTGACTTTATTCCGACCCCTTGATAAAATCAACGAGATGTTTTCGAAGAGCTTATGGTGGAATTAGCTCAGCTGGTTAGAGTGCCAGGTTGTGGCCCTGGAGGTCGTGGGTTCGAGTCCCATATTCCACCCCATGCTCTTCGTCATCATGTTGGGGTGTAGCCAAGTGGTAAGGCACGGGACTTTGACTCCCGCATTCGCAGGTTCAAATCCTGCCATCCCAGCCATTCGATCCGCTAGCTCAGACGGTAGAGCACCTGACTTTTAATCAGGGGGTCTGGGGTTCGAATCCCCAGTGGATCACCAGATAAGCCTTGGGGCAGACGCCCCAAGGCATTTCTGTTTTTAGGGCCATGCGTGCTACTATTGAAGCTGGAAATTACGAAAATTGAAGGAGGCCAAAAACGTGAAAAATGGATTTCCCTTGATCGGTGAGCGCGTATCGCTGGTTCCGCTTGAAACGGATGACATCCGGGCGATGGCTCCTTTTTTTTCCGATGTCAAAGAAATTTATTATTATCTGCCCGATGCCCTCTTGCCGCGTAATCTGAAACAACTCGAGAGCTTGATGGAGGACTGGAACGACGGAAAAGAGAACTTTGTCTTCGCCTGCCGCCTTGAAAAGGAAACCATTGGCCTTGTGACCCTGTCTTATGTGGATCCCATTTCCGGTCACGCGGAACTGGGCGTGATGCTCGCAGAACCCGAATACCGGGGGCGGGGACTGGCACAAGAAGCGATGCGGCTCATCATTGACTACGCTTTTTCAGAGCTTCGCCTGCATCGCCTGTACGCACGTGTGGCAAGAGACAATGAGGCCTCTTTAAAACTTTTCCGACAGCTCGGATTTACAGAAGAAGGGACCATGCGCGAGGCCATGCGCCGTGAAGGCCGTTATATTGATTTATTATTATTCGGCTTATTGGAGCAAGAATACAAACCCTTGCCACCGCCATCATTTTGATCGCGTGTTAAGATTGATTACAGTATTTTCGATGAAGGAGATGCCTTAAGAACCTAGTATGATTCGATCGACATTGACGGCGCATTTGGCGGACCGAGACCGCGACAGAGCAATATGCAAATCCAACGACCGCGACATCCGTGGCCACGCAGGAACAGCGTCATTATGTGATGTCAGGAAACCGCCGGGTACAACTCATTGCGGGCCTCCATACCGACCCTGAGGACGCGGCGTCTGTGTTGTCGACCAGGGCGCTTTTGCGCCATTGGCTTGTCACCTTCCGCGAACTCCAAATCAATGGCTTATCGCGATTTCCGGTCATGGTAGAGCGCAACAGACTGGAAGCTGACTTCCTGCTGCTTTTTGACTCGGAGCGCATCGTCATCTGGTGTGACCCCGGCTACGCGGTCTACCTAAGTCGCGGACGCCATATCTATAGGCAGCAGCCCACCTACCATCCCGAACACGGATCACTGTCAGTCTTTGGACGTGGCCTTGATTTTTATAGTTTCCGCCCGCGCGAAGGCGACGATCTTTTGATTGTCGATCCCGCTTTTATTGACCTTTTTGACCCCCGCGATCTGGAAGACCTGTTCGCCGACATCCACCAGATTAATGTCGCCATGATGGAGTTGACCCGTCTATCCATCTCTTACGGGCGTAATATCGACCCCACATGGTTTTCTGTACAGATCCAAAAAGTGGAACCCGACTTGGAAATGTTCAGCGCGGAGTCGCGTGAACGCGTAGCCGGAAGAAGAGGCCCGGGCGAGATGGAAACGCCTTGGCTTCAGCGCTTGTCCAACTCAAAAGTCGTGCCCTTGCTCGACGGCAACCTGCGCATTACGCCCGCGGGCTATAAACGTTTTCAAGAAGGCAACCGAAACACCCAAGATGTACCGGTGTATCGCCAAAAACCCCCGCAGTTCAAAACGATCTGGACGGAGGGACAACAGGCGCCCGCTTCGCTGCCCACCCGTGAAACCGATCATGACAGGCGTTCACTTCACTCACAGGACAGCTTCGCGGAGAGCTATCGCAAAAAACCTTCCCTTTTGGATCGGCTAAAACATTGGCATCCGACAGGTTTCGCGTCGAGAATCTCAAAAATGCATCACAAGATGACCCATCTCATACCGGCATCCAGGGGGATGTCATGGCTGGCCTACATCGCCACATGGCTGGTGATACTACTTGTCCTTGTGTCCGTATTCGTCGGTGTGAGAAGCATTATGCGAGGCAATAAACCCACCGAGACGCAGCCTCTTGTGACCACGCCTTCAGTGGAAGATGAAACGCCAAAAACAGATTTTGAGATCGACATCACGGTGAAAGCCAGTAGCCTTCGCGTGGTATCGTCCCCCGGCGGTGACGAACTTGTGGGCACGGTTACACGGGGTGACCGCGTCACGCAGCTGGCCAATCCGAAGGACGGATGGATTTTGATTAAAATGACCGACGGCCGCCTGGGATACGTGCCTGAATCGCTTCTTCTTTTTCCGGATGAGGGAGAATAAACGATTTACAAAAGTATTGGGCTGTTGTATGATGTCTTAGGTTTCCGGCTTATGCGGGTGTAGTTTAGTGGTAGAACATCAGCCTTCCAAGCTGATCGTGAGAGTTCGATTCTCTTCACCCGCTCCAATTTTCCGGAAACCGACACGGGCATATAGCTCAGCTGGATAGAGCAACAGCCTTCTAAGCTGTGGGTCGCAGGTTCGAGTCCTGCTATGCTCGCCAGATCACAGCCATCTGCCGGATTTTCATAAAATCCGCGGATGGTTTTTTCTTGGGGCGTAAAGCGTCGCTTGACGATGATTTCAATCCATGTGAGAATCGGAAACGAAGGGAGTTTTTATGAGTCAGGTGTACGATAACACGAGTATTTCACAGCTAAAAGGCGCTGACCGCGTTCGCCTCAGGCCCGGCGTAATCTTCGGATCCGACGATCTTCGCGGCTGTCAGCAGTCCTTTTTTGAAATCTTGTCCAACTCGATCGATGAGGCACGCGAAGGCCACGGTCACGAGATTATCGTAACCCGTTTTCCTGACCACTCCATCGAAGTCATCGACCGCGGCCGGGGCATCCCGCTCGACTTTAACCCGCTTGAAAAACGATTTAACTGGGAGCTTGTATACTGCGAACTGTACGCGGGGGGAAAATACAAAACCAACCTGGGTGAAAACTATGAATACAGTCTAGGATTAAACGGCCTGGGCGCCGCCGCGACCCAGTACGCCTCCGCTTGGTTTGACGTTGAGGTAAGGCGCGACGGATATCTTTATGAACTCCATTTTGAAAAGGGCGAAAACGTCGGAGGACTTAAAAAAACCGAAATCAAGACCACCGCCACAGGGACGGTGCAACGCTGGATGCCGGATCGCGACGTGTTCACCGACATCGCCATCCCGGCCGAATATTTCCACACGACTTTAAAACAACAGGCGGTCGTCAACAAAGGCGTGCGCTTCCAATTCATTGACGAATTGGAGGGAACCCGGACCGACTTTTGTTACCCCGACGGCATTCTCGGCATGATCCAAGAGGAAAATGTCGACGGTCTCACAGAGGCCATGCTCTTCAGCGGTGAAGGCGTGGGTCGCGACCGCGATGACCGACAGGATTACACGGTGAAATGTGAAGTCGCCTTCGCCTTCAACAATACGAAGCGCGATATCCGCTACTACCACAACTCATCCTGGCTCGAATACGGTGGTTCTCCCGACCGCGCCATCCGCTCCGCCTTCGTGTCAGCTTTTGATAACTTCTTAAAAAATGAAGGCAAATACCGCGCGAATGAAGGAAAGATCAACTTCGGAGACATTGAAGAAAGTCTTCTTTTAATGACCAGTTCATTTTCAACGGTCACCAGTTACGAAAACCAGACCAAGCGTTCGATCAACAACCGTTTCATTCAACGCTTTATGACCGACCTTGTCCGGACAAAGCTGGATATCTGGTTCATAGAAAAAAGAGAAGAGGGATTGCGCGCGGCCGATCAAGTGCTGTTGAACAGGCGGAGCCGTGAAAAGGCGGAAAAAACGCGCCTAGCCGTGAAGCGCGACCTCATGCAACAAATTGACGTGTCTAATCGCGTAAAAATGTTTGTCGACTGCCGTACGCAGGATGTGAATCAAAGAGAGCTTTATATCGTGGAAGGAAACTCTGCGCTCGGCTCGGTCAAGATGGCGCGGGATGCTGAATTCCAGGATATTATCCCAGTGCGCGTTAAGATCCTGAAATGCTTGAATGCCGACTACAGCGCGATTTTCAAAAACGACATCATCATGGACCTTATTAAAATATTGGGATGTGGGGTCGATATTACTAAAAAATACAGCAAGGATGTACCGGCCTTTGATATCGAGCGGTTGCGCTATCGCAGGGTCATCATCTGCACGGACGCCGATGTGGACGGATTCCAGATCAGAACCTTGATCCTTGCGATGTTCTACCGACTCACCCCAGAACTGATTCGTCAAAACAAAATATTCATCGCCGAATCGCCTCTGTTTGAGATCAGTCACCGCAAAAAGAAGATTGAGAGCACCTATTTTGCGTACTCGGATCAGGAGAAAAATGACCTCCTCGACAAGTTAAAAGAGAATGCCATGTCCATGTACAGCGCTCCAAAGGCTTGGGCGAAAACGAACCCGGCATGATGTGGAACACGACGATGAATCCTGAAACACGCCGCCTTATCGCCGTGATGCCGGAAGATGAGGAGACCATGCGCTCCACCTTCGATCTCCTTTGGGAGACGACATCCCCGGAAGACGGCGTTGTATTGAAAAGACCGGTCATCTCTACATGGAGATGCTCGACGTTGGCTAGGAGAGGAAACGACACCCGGATGAGCAACGAAAAGATGTGAAGCATCGGAGAAGAAGATTTCAGATACCCTGTTTGACAATTTCATGCCCTACGCGATGAGTGTCATTTTGTCACGCGCCATACCTGAGATTGACGGATTTAAGCCTGCCCACAGGAAACTTCTTTACACGATGTACAAGATGAATTTACTCAACGGGCCCAGAGCGAAATCCGCGGATATCGTGGGACAGACCATGAAACTCAACCCCCACGGCGACCAGACCATTTACGAGACCATGGTGAGACTGACCCGCGGCAACGGGACATTGCTGCACCCCTGCGGATTCGAAGGGCAACTTTGGCAGCGTCAGCTCACGCGACATGCAGTACGCCGCTTCACCTACACCGAGGCGCGGCTTGACCCTTTATGTGAAACCATCTTTTCGGGCTTGGAAAAAATGCCGTTGACTTTGTCGACAACTACCCGCACCATGCAAGAGCCCCTGCTCTTCCCGGTGACCTTCCCCACCGTCTTGGTGAACAATAACCAGGGGATTGCGGTGGGGATGGCCAGCAATATCTGTTCTTTCAACCTAAAAGAAATCTGCGATACGACCATCGCCCTGATCAAAGATCCGAAAGCCGACCTTTTGGAGACACTGCCTGCCCCTGATTTCTCAACCGCGGCCTATCTTATTTATAAGCCCGATGAGATGCGCGACATCTACGAAACAGGCCGGGGCTCATTCCAGCTTCGCGCCACCGCCGACGTAAACCGCAAAGATCGCCGCATTGAGATACGCGAGATCCCTTACACAACGACGATTGAGGCCATCATCGACGACATCGCGGACGGCATCAAAAAAGGCAAATTGCGCGACATCGTTTCCGTGCGAGATGAGACAGACCTGTCAGGGCTTTGCGTATCCGTGGACTACAAAGCCTCCGCGGACCCCGATGTCATCTTGCATCAGCTGTTTACATCGACGTCTTTACAAAGCGCTTTCTCGTGTAACTTCAATATCCTCGTGGACAATCGCCCCCGAGTCATGGGCGTGCGCGACATACTGCTCGAGTGGGTGGACTGGCGGGGTGAATGCATTAAACGCGAGGCCCTCTTTGACGCTGAGAAGAAAGGGAAAAACCTTCACCTTTTGAGGGGTTTAGAGCGCATCCTGCTTGACATTGACAAGGCGATCGCGGTGATCCGGCTGACCGAGACAGAAGAAGAGGTCCTCCCGCGTCTCATGAGCGCCTTTGACATCGATGAGACGCAGGCCGATTATGTGGCAGAGATTAAGCTGCGACATCTGAACCGAGCGTACATTTTAAAGCGCGTGCGTGACATTGAAACACTTGAAAAAGAAATTGCCGATCTGGAACAACTGGCCAAAAGCAAAGCAAAGATCAGGGACAAGATCGTCCGCCAATTAAAAGAGATCGCCAAAAAATACGGCCGTGAGCGAAAAACACGCCTGATCGCACCGGAGGAAATTGAGATTCCCGAAGAAGAAGAGCTCATCCCCGCGTACAACACGCGTGTGTATCTCTCCGAAGAAGGTTATGTGAAAAAGTTGGCGGCGACCTCCCTGCGCGGTAATTTTGAAATCCGCTTCAAAGAAGGCGACCGGCTATTGCAGGAGATGGACTCCACCAATCACTCCGAGCTTTTATTCTTCACGAATAAGGCGCAAGTTTACAAGATGATGGCCTGGGAGATTGAGGACCATAGGCCTTCTCAGCTTGGCGAGTATACGCCGAATCTCCTGGAACTTGATGAAGATGAGCAGGTGGTGTTCATGCATTCGACCTTGGAACCTTTCACCGGGGAGTTCATGTTCGTCTTTGAAAACGGCAAAGGGGTCCGCATCGACGCCTCTCACTATGAGACCGTCCAGCGGCGCAAAAAGCTGATCAACGCTTACGACGACTCCTCACCGCTTATCGGTATGGCGTATCTTGCGCCTGAATCCGATTTATCCTTCGCCGTTCGCTCTAAGAAAAATAAGCTACTTTACTTTGACGCCTCCCTCATTGTGAAGAAGGCGACAAGGACCGCGCGCGGGGCGACGATTCTGCGATCGAAGAACGATTATTTGACAAAACTTTATTCTGAGGATGAATTGGATTTTATCCGCGATGTCAACTACTACCGCATCGCCAAACTGCCGACCGCCGGCCGTTATATCCGTGAAGAAACATTGGAGGACCGCCAGCTCGAGCTTGAGGAGTCAACAGAGTAGATGAGTTCACCGCTTTTAGAAAGCACCTCGAAACCACGCATTAAAAAGGGCCATCTGATCCGGATATTGATCGTGCTGCTCCTGGTATTGGCCGTGGGCTTTGCGATCTGGATGATCCAAAAACCGCGGCTGCCCTTTTCCATGAAAGACTATGAACAGGCAGTTTTAGCGGGCGACGATGCGCGCATTTTTCATATCTACAACACCTTGCGTGAAAAACGCGCTGATTTGGCCGACAAAAAACCAAGCGACACGATCAAACGATTGGATGAGCTTTCGGAGAGCATCATCCTGCGGATTGAAGGCGACGCGATTAAAAAAAGTGACAGTCTGCTGCGAAGGACGCTTGAAGGTCAAAGTCTACTGCCGGAGGAAACTGAATGGCTCGAACAGTATTTTGTGATGGCCGGCCAGGGCATGATGCAGACGGTGAAAAGCGCGACTGCCTCTTATCTGGTAGGTGATTTGGAAGAATCCTCATTTTTACACTTTCTCCACGAAGTGACCGGTATCCCGCGTCTGACACGTGAGTACAGCGCGATCTTGGATCGCTTTGACACGGTCTCCAATGTGCGGGAGCGCCTGGAAAAAGCCGATCAGTACGGCCAAGAGGCAAAGTATTATGAGGAGGCCGTTCATCTCGAAAAAATCGTCAGTGAAACCGATTTTACGGGCCTTGAACCGGTGTTCGATTACCTTGCAGAGCGCCTTACGCTCGTATGGCAGCGCTATTACGATGAGCAGATCGTCTTTATCCGGCACGAGATGGCGCATGACCGTACGTACGACGCGGGCATACGGTTGAAAAAACTCCTTTCCCATTTCACAGATGACGCGGAACTTCTCAACTTCAAAGCCATTTCGGATGAAAGAAACCCGGACCCGATCATCACCTGGTGGGATCCTGTCGAACATATCGCGATCAAGCCCATCATTGCCGATCCCATGCGCGCGTTTGACGGAGACAAGTATCAGGCGGCCGCCGACCGCGACCTGCTCCTTGCGGATGAATTCGAACGCATCCTCCAAAAACTCTATGAAAATCAATACGTGCTGGTGGACAGTGACTCATTTGTTTCTCAAAAAGGCAAGCTCTTGGGCATTGCCTGTCCTCGTGGGAAAAGACCGCTGGTACTCGTATTGGAAGATTTTTACGGATCCTTTCCCCGCGCTGAAAGCGGTGTTGCCTTTGGCCTTGATTTAAATGATGAAGGGGAGACGGTCGGATTCCTGCTTGAAGAAGACGGAACAAAACGCATGGATCGGCGTTATACGGCGATTGGTATCCTGGAAGAATTCATCGAAAAGCACCCTGACTTTTCCTTTAACGGCGCGACGGGAACGATCGCGCTTGTCGGCCAATACGGCCTCTTGGGGCACCCGGTGGCCGATGTGCAGGAGTTGGCGCTTTTGCGGGAGGCTTGGGAAGCTGAACTGGCTGTGCCGGCCCTCTGGCAGGTTGACTATGAGGCCAACCGTGAGACCGTGACGAAGCTATTGGAGGCGCTCGAGGCGAAGAACTGGCATCTTGCAAGCGGCACCTACGGCCGGCTGTCACTGCCCTATGTGAAAACGGCCGACATAGCGCGTGATCTTGCCATGATGGAGATGTGGGTGTTGCCCTACACGGGTCCTTTAACGGCGATCTACTGTCCTTTTGGGGATCATGTGGAACAGCAAAAGGCTAAGGCGAAGCTATTTTCGGATGCGGGTTATCTTTTGCAAAGCGGCTACGGTGCCTGGGCTTACTGGCATAACAGTGAGGACTATGTTTACGTGTCCAGAACATTCGTGTCAGGCGACGGTTTACGTCGCCCCGGAACCTACAATCTCAACCGCCTCTTTGATACGGGGGGAGTCATTCAAAGGGATCTTCGTCCTTAGTACGAAGAAAGAATTCATCGTAGAGCACTGAAACAGCCCGAAGTTTTTCGTACTGGCGCATCATGAACAGCATGCTGATCTCAAAATAGTCAAGCATGGCGACCTCGATGCTGATCTTTTCTTTGGCAAGTGCCGCCGATGCGCGAGCCATGACTCCGGTGGTGTCTCGCATGCCCTCGCCGACCAGCATCACAATGGACATCTGGCGCACGACCGTGACCTGTGTGAGATCAAGTTCCGCAGCTAGCCTATGGCGCAGGACGAGTTCTTGCTCTAAGGGGAAATACGCTTCTTTCACAATGACACTGACGGAGTCAATGCCGGTGGGCACATGATGGACATTGATCCCAAGCTCCGAGAAGATGGTTAGGATTTTAGCCAGAATGCCGATTTCCTGATTGATCAGGATGCGCCTGAGGTTAATGGAGCAAAAATGATCGCTTGCGGCGATGCCGGTCAGGATTCGATCGATATGCGTCCTTTCGGCCACGATGCGTGTGCCGGCAAGATGGGGCGCATCGGTGTTGGCAATCCTAAGCGGGATGTTTTTTCGGATCACAGGCTCAAGGGCTTCGGGGTGAATGATGGAAAAGCCGATGTAGGCAAGCTCTCGCATTTCACGATAGCTCATTTCGTCTAAAGCCACGGCATCTTTCACGAGCTCGGGGTTCACCGCCTGGACACTGTCGCGGTCGGTCCAGTTCTCGTAAAGCGAGGCATTGACCGCGGCCGCAAGCACAGCGCCGCTGATGTCCGAGCCTCCGCGCGAAAAGGTGATGGTATCGCCTTCTTTTGTCCGGCCAAAAAAGCCCGGAAACACAATGATGGCTTCCTCAAGTGCCAAAGGGGCCAGGTTGTCATAGGTTTCGGGCAGGATGTCGGTCACACCGTTGCGGTATGAAAGCAACAAGCCGGCTTCTCTCGGGTCGACGTAGCGGACTTGGACCCCGATATTGGTTAAGTATTGGGTCATCAGTTTGGCCGAGGCAATTTCGCCCATGGCCAACACATCGGCGCGGGAGGAGGGTTCGTTGGGATCAAGTTTTGCGATCGCCTGATCCAGTTCAAACGATAAGTCTTGTGCGATTTCGGAAGACAGTCCAAGCCCTGAGGCGATTTCTTCGACCCGTTCGGCAAAAATATCGCGCTCTTCCTGACCGCCGCCGATGGACTCCTGATGCCGTATCAGGTCAAGCAATAGATCCGTGATCTTTTGGTCGGGGATCACATCTTTTCTTTTACCGGGGGCGGAGACCACCATTATTTTACGGTCGGGATTGTCGAGCATGATGGCAGTCGCCCGCTTGATTTGTTCGGCTGAAGCCAAGGAGGAACCTCCGAATTTGCAGACAATCATGAACAAGGCCTCCTCATCAGGACTTCGTAATCGATCACTTTTAGCATTTCCCAGTCATCCTTGCCGCCTAAAAGGCGGATGAGTCGTTCAATGACGCGTTTCATTTTCACCGTGATGATTTCATGGGAGGATCGCTTTTCGGTCAGGATGACGGGAATTTTTGCCTTTCGCGCGGCCCAGACATCCGTCAACAGCTGGTCGCCGACCATGAGGGCATTGTGATAGGCGCAGGAGCGTTTTGTAAGATCTTGGCAAATCGCCTCGATGCCCGGTTTTTTGGCCTGGGAGATAAAATCAACGCCCAGCGAATCGGCAAAAGAACGCGCCCGATGTTCACGCGCGTTTGACGCGATCACCGGGATAAGCCCCGCCTGTTGCACCTTGGTGACAATCGCTCTTGCAAAGGCGTCCCCCTCATGGCTCCCGTGCAGGACGAGCGTGTTGTCGACATCCAAGAGGATGACCTGGAATCCCATCGTTTTTAGTCTTTCGTAGTCGATGACTTCGGGCGATGAGACGATCAGGTCGGGGTAAAAATGCGCTTGTACCGCACGTATAAGGCGCGATCTTTTCCTCGGGTTAAGATTATTTTCTTCTCTATAATTTTGTTCAGTGGTTGCCAACGGCATTATCCTCCAAGTTTATTGGACATTTTATCGCATAACGATACTGTATCACGAACAGGGGCGATGGGCTTTGGTTGCTACATAGTGATGTTTCGCTTAAAATGGCAGAAGCAGTGAATGTGCTTGTAAATGACGGAGGTATATATGATCAGTGCGGGTGATTTTCGCAATGGGACAGGATTTGTTCTCGATGGACAACCTTGTCAGGTAGTCGAGTTTCAGCATGTGAAGCCGGGGAAAGGTTCTGCTTTTGTCCGGGTGAAATTCAAAAATCTTCAAACAGGAAGTGTGGTGCAAAGAAGCTTCAACCCTTCCGATAAATATGAATCAGTACAGCTCCATATCAGGGATATGTCTTACATCTATCAGGATGGCGACCTTTACTACTTTATGGACCAAAGTACCTACGATCAGATCCCGATCAGCGCAGATAAATTGGAACATGCGCTGCCTTACTTAAAAGAAGGGATGTCGGCACGTGTGGTTTCCTGGGAGGGTCAAATCCTGGAAGTGGAGCTGCCGAATACGGTGGAGCTCGAGATCGTGGAATGTGAGCCTGCTGTGCGGGGCGACACCGCCCAAAGCGCGACCAAGAACGCAACCTTGGAGACCGGGGCTGTCATCCGCGTGCCGCTGTTTGTGAACCAAAATGAGGTCGTGCGCATTGACACGCGGACGGGAGAATATCTGGAGCGCGCCTGACGATGGAGCACGACGGCCGACAACAGTTCTCGATTAAAGGCGAACGAATGATGTCGCAGGGCTTTATTGCCCAGTATGCGGCCGAGGCGGCGCTTCATACGGAAGGTGTCAAGCGCCTGAATACGGGCGTCGTGTCGAGCTTAAAAGAAGCGATCGGCCTTGCGGCGGAGGGGAGCGGTGTCCGCGTCTCCTTTCGCGGCGGAGAATCGGACGATGTCATCATCACGGTGTATCTTGACGTCCTTTACGGGCATGTGATGCCGGAGGTCGCCTGGTCGGTGCAAGAGCGTGTGAAACGGGATGTCGAACGTTTCACGGGATTAAATGTTGACGCGGTGAACGTCCATGTCATGCGCGTCATCGATGAGTCGAATGAAACAGACGAGCGCGGCAGTGATGCCGCAAGACGGGAGGAATACCCATGAGCCGCTGGGTGCGAACTATTTTAATCACATTCTCATTTTTGTTGGCGGTGTTTTTTCTCGTCGTGCTTTTGATGATCGTCAGCCCTGAGATTCTGACCGGCATGATTACGCTTACCCTTGACATGGCCCAAAAACAGCCCATGCGTACAATCGCGATCATTGTGACGCTCACGGGCTTTTTGATCACCCTCATCGCGCTTGTCGTCTCCGTCATGTCCGGGCGCCTTCGCAAGACACGCATTCGTGCCAATGAAATCGGCGCAATCGAGATCGGTGTTGAAGCCATTGAAAACATCGCCTTGAACTCCGCGAAAATCGCGCAGTCAGGTGTAAAGTCAGCCAAGGCGAGAATTTCGCCTTCCCGCGGCGGGAAACTTTCCGTCCGAATGATCTGCCAAGTGTATTCTGATGTGGAAATCCCCATGATGATGGCGCGTGTGCAGGAGCGGGTGAAAAAAGACATCGAGAAATACACGGGGATTGAAGTTGAAAATGTGGAAGTCCGGGTCAGCCGCGTGGAAGCCATCGCGCCCAGGGTGGAGCGTTAATCCATGAACAGACATGATCCGCCGGATAAAGCGAATCGGGATGAATCGCGCTTTTCATTTTCGCCCGGGGTCACAGGCGCGCTGATCGCCTTTGTGATCGCAGTGCTTTGGATGGTATTGGGGTTTTGGAAACTCCTGTTCATCCTCTTGTTGACCGTGGCGGGCTACTTTGTCGGCTTCCGCTATCTAAGAGACCGCGACGCGATTCGAAAACTAATTGACAAAATACTTCCTCCGGGAATGTTTCGATAAAAAAGGACCTATATGAGCCGTCACACAGCGCGCGAACGAGCGTTCCAATTTCTTTACCAGCTTGAAATACGTCCCGATGACTATCTGGCGCAGCGGGAGTATTTATTCTTGTCGGATCCGATTAAAGATGAAGAAGATCTTTCCTATTTCGACCGCCTGGTGACAGGCGTACGCGACAATCGCGAGGCCATCGACGAGATCATCAGCCGTTATCTTCGCGGTTGGACGATGGAGCGGCAGCTGTTGATTGATTTGTCCATTTTGCGACTATCAGTGTTTGAATTGTTGTTTGACGACGACGTTCCGGCCGAGATCGCCATTTCTGAGGCGGTTATCTTTGCCAATGAATACGGCACGGATGAGTCGCGATCTTTTATTAATGCGGTCTTGGGAAGTATTGAGAAGCATGAGAAAAAACGTGTCAATGACGCGGACAAAGAATACGAATAGATCATGAACAAAGTATATTCGGTCCTTGAGTTGAATCGCGCAGTGAATGAACTGCTCGCCCAAGATCCTGTGCTTGGCAGGATCCGCGTGCGTGGCGAGATTTCAGGTTTGAAAAAATATCCTTCAGGGCATTCCTATTTCACCTTAAAGGACGAAGATGCCGCCGTATCCTGCGTCCTATTTCGTCAGGCCTCCCGTAACGCACCCGAGACGATGCGGGACGGTATCAAGGTTGTCCTCATGGGCCGGCCGAATCTGTATGACAAAACAGGGCGCTTCCAATTGATCGTGGACGCGGCCGAAGAGGAGGGGCTGGGCGATCTTTACCAGCGCTTTTTGAAGCTCAAAGAAACGCTTGAAAAAGAAGGCCTGTTTGATCCTTCCAATAAAAAGAAAATCCCCTATATCCCAAAGCGCATTGTCGCGATCACCTCCGAGGCGGGCGCGGTGATCCGGGATATCATACACGTATTGCAAAGGCGTTTTCCCGGTATCTCCCTGCTTCTCATTCCGGTGCCGGTGCAGGGGGCGGGGGCGGAGCGTGAAATCGCGGCCGCCATCGAACTGGCCAATTTCTTGAAACTAGGCGATGTCCTCATTGTCGGCCGAGGCGGGGGCTCATTGCTTGACCTGCAGCCCTTTAATGAAGAGCTGACCGCGCGCGCGATTGCGGCATCCGATATCCCGGTGATCTCGGCCGTGGGGCATGAGACCGACTTTACCTTAAGTGATTTTGCGGCGGACCTTCGCGCCCCGACGCCTTCGGCGGCAGGAGCTAGCGGTCCCTGTGAAAGCGGAACTGCTTTTTCGCATTGAGCACTTGACCTCCTCCATGGAACAGCAGATGTACAAGGCGATCGAGCACGCGGGTCATAGGCTGCGCCCCTTGGCAGAACGTCCTGTGCTCTCACGACCCGAAGCCATTGTGGAACGCCAGATGGCACGACGTGAACTATTGAACCACCGCCTTTCCTCTATTTGGGAGAAACTATGGGCGCATGAAGAAAATAAACTGCAAAGCGCAGTTCAGCGGGCAGAACAGACGATGCGCATTAAGCTGGAACGCCAAACAGCCCGCCGTGACAAAAGCCATGAGACGCTTTTGGCCTTGTCACCTCTGTCGGTGTTGAACCGCGGTTATTCGCTTGTAAGAGACAAGGAGGGTGTCCCGGTGATCTCCGCAAAAAAACTAAAACAAGGGCAAGCGGTCGACATTGTCTGGCATGACGGCAAGGCCGATGCCACAATTACGAAGACATACCCAGGCAAGGAGTAAGACAAATGGAAGAAAAACAACAACAATGGGATATTCCGACCGAAATGACCTACGAACAATCGATCGCGCGTTTAGAGGAGATTGTCACCCTCTTGGAGCGGGGCGAGACGCCGCTTGATCAGTCGATGGAGCTGTTTCGAGAAGGGATCGCGCTGTCATCCTGGTGCTCTGAGTATCTTATGTCCATGAAAGAAGAGATGGTGAAGCTGATCGACGCCGAGGGTGCGGTGGCTCCTATCGAATCGATGGAGGACATTCATGGTTGATGAGCGTTTGACAGATCTTAAACAAGCGCTTGAACAGCATCTCGATCAGGCCACAAAACCCACAGGTTATGAGGCAAGCCCCGTGTGGCTTGCGGCGCGCTACAGCTTGTTGGGCAGCGGAAAACGCGTGCGCCCGGAGCTTTTATTTCGAACATGCCTGATGTTTAACGACAGCGTCCCCAAAGAAGCGGTGGCTTTTTCAGCCTCCCTTGAAATGATCCACAGCTACTCACTGATCCACGACGATCTGCCGGCGATGGACGATGATGACTTTCGGCGGGGAAGACCGTCCTGTCATATGGTCTACGGTGAAGCGACCGCGATCTTGGCCGGCGACTTGCTTTTAAACCGGGCATACGAAAACATGCTTTCATCCATTCAAGAAGAGCCTTCTCGTGCTGTACTTTCAGCAATGCGCGAGTTAGCCCAAGCGGCGGGCGGCGAAGGCATGATCCTCGGACAGGACCGCGATCTTGCGATGGAGGATCCGGCCTTTGGCAGGGCGTCGCCTAGTGATGTCATAAAAATGGCAGAATTAAAAACAGCCCGACTGATACGCGCGGCGGTCCTCATGGGAGGCCATCTTTCGGATGTGCCTTCCGATGTGTTGGCCCTATTGTCGGAGATCGGACACGCGGCCGGCCTGTCTTTTCAAATCAAAGATGACATCCTAGACTGCGTCTCGAACCGTGATACACTTGGCAAGACGCCCCATAAAGATGAGGCAGCAGGGAAGAAGACCTTTGTGACGGTCTCCAGCATGCAGGGTGCTTTAACCGCGCTTGCTTCAGAGACGGCGAAATTGGAAGCCGGTTTTGAACGTTTAAAAGAGCGGGGTTACCATGTGTCACCCTTATTGGATTACCTGCGCGGGCTTGTTGAAAGGACTTGTTAAGATTGAAGGAATATCCTTTGCTATCAGCCCTTAACGGGAGCGATGACCTTCGCCTGTTAAGCGATGAGCAAAAACTTGATATCGCCGAAGAGCTCCGCGAATATATTGTACGCACCGTGTCGGCAAACGGCGGCCATCTGGCGCCGAACCTCGGCGTGATCGAGCTTACGATCGCACTTTTATCGACCGGTGATTTTCCCCGCGATTCCATCATATTCGACGTCGGTCACCAGTCCTATGCCTGGAAAATTCTCACGGGGCGCTTTGAGGCGTTTTCCACCTTGCGGCAAAAGGGCGGACTTTCAGGATTCCCCAAAAGAGAAGAAAGCGACTATGACGCATTTAATACGGGTCATAGCAGCACGTCCATTTCCGCGGCCTTGGGTTTGGCGCGCGCCAAACGCATGAAGGGTGACCTGAGCAAAACGATGGCCCTCATAGGAGACGGTGCCCTGGGCGGAGGGATGGCCTTTGAAGCGCTTTCTGACGCGGGTCAGGGCGGCGAAAATCTCCTCGTGATCCTAAACGATAACCAGATGTGCATCGACCAGGCCGTCGGAGGCATGGCACGGCATTTAGAACAGCTTCGTACCAATGTCCGCTACATCCGGATGAAAACAGTCTGGGAGGAACGCTTAGGACGATTCCCGGTGTTAGGCAAACCGCTCATCAATATGCTCGTGAAGATCAAGCGCCGTTGGCGCTCCTGGCGCCGTGAAACAGGGGTGCTGTTTGAACAGCTGGGATTTCGCTATTACGGACCCGTGGACGGACACGCGCTCCAAGATCTGGAACGCCATTTAAGAGCTGTGAGGCTCGTGCGCGGTCCTGTATTGCTCCATGTCATTACGACGAAGGGCAAGGGCTATTGTTACGCGGAAGATGAGCCTGAAATCTTTCACGGCATCTCGCCTTTTGACACAAAAAACGGCCGCACAAACGGAAGCCCGAACAAGGGAGAGACATTTTCCCAACTGTTTGGCAAGACCTTGATTGAATTGGCCCAAGAACGCGATGACATCGTCGCCATTACGGCCGCGATGGCGCAGGGAACCGGGCTGATTCCTTTTTATCAGGCGTTTCCTTCACGCTTTTTTGATGTGGGGATCGCCGAACAGCATGCCGTCACCATGGGGGCCGGAATGGCCCAAGGCGGACTTCGCCCCTTTGTCGCGCTTTACAGTACTTTTATGCAGAGAGCCGTGGACCAGATCCTGCACGACGTCTGTCTCCAAAACCTGCCTGTGACCTTCATGATTGATCGGGCGGGACTTGTGGGGGGCGACGGCGATACTCACCAGGGGATTTACGATCTTTCCATCGCGCTTTCTTTGCCGAATTTGACGGTCATGGCGCCCTCTTCTGCAGAGGATTTGCAAGCCATGCTCCACTATGCCTTAAAGCATGAGGGGCCGCTTCTCATCCGTTATCCTAATGAACAGGCGCCCCGACGCGGTGACTTCGAATATCCTAGTGATCTTAATACAATCGAATGGTCCGATTTTCAAACCCTCCGTCCCATTCAAAAGGGAAATGATCTCACGGTCGTGGCATTGGGTGTAACGCTCACAGACAGTGAGGCGGCGGTGTCCGAGCTTTCAAAAAGATGTAAAAATGTCACCATCGAACTGTTTTCATGTGTCACTGCGGCCCCGTTTGATTATGAATCTGTGATAAAATCTGTATATAATACAGGAAGACTCCTCCTTGTCGAAGATGGAATTGAGACAGGCGGATTCAGTGAAGTAATCGCCTCCGAGATCGCTCGGCGTGTGCCGGGCGTTATGATTGAATATGCAGCGGTGCGAAACCCGCTTGCCGGTCAGGCGACGCGCAACGAACTGAAAGAGGATGAAGGATTAGATAAGCGGGGTCTTATCGACAGTATGGATCGCCTTCTTTCTCGAAAAACGAAACACTAGCGGCAGGAAAGGTGGCGGACGTGCGGATCGCACTTTATCCCAATCAAGATCGAGATCCAGGATTCGGCGTCACAAGACGCCTGATCACGCATATCACGCGCTTGGGGGCCGTTGCAGTGATCGAAGAGGATATCGTGCCCGAATTGGTCGAAGAGGGTCTGTTGCGCGACAGTTATGCCAACTGCGAACTCATGATCTGCTTAGGCGGGGACGGTACTTTCTTGTCAGCGGCGCATCTTGAAAGCGCCAAGGGTATCCCGAAGATCGGTGTTAATCTCGGGAGTGTCGGCTTTTTACAGGAAATCGATCCCGATCGCCTGGGACAGGCCGTCGAGTCATTGATCGCAGGCGACTTTGATATCGAGGAACGCTCGCTTTTAGAGTCCTCATGCCATGACACAGGCGGTCATGAGATCATGATGGAAGAGGCCTTAAATGACGTCGTGATCGCGCGGGGCATGCGCGCCAAGTCGATCACCGTGGGTCTTGAGGTCGACGGCATCCGTGTACAAAATATCCGGGGAGACGGTGTCATCATCTCGACTCCGACAGGCTCCACCGCTTATTCATTGTCCGCGGGAGGCCCGATTATCCATCCGGCCACCGATGTCATCTTGGTGACGCCTATTTGCCCGCATACGCTTCAGAACCGCTCCTATGTGATTGACGCGGGTTCAGTGATCACATTCCGTTTGATGTCAAATCAAGAAGACGCCGTCCTCACAGTCGATGGGCGTGAGGAGATACCGTTGCTGATGGGGTCACGCGTGACCGTTAAATCGTCAGATAGGAAAGTGCAATATATAAGACTGTGGGGAGAGTCTTTTTTCAAGACGCTTCCTGCCAAAATCCAGCAAAGGGGACTAAGCCGATGAAAAAAGCGCCGAAAAAATTGCGACAATCTCGCATCCTACAGGTAGTAGCTGAGAAAAACATTGAAACACAATCGGATCTCGTGGACGCGCTCATGGCGACAGGCATTGATGTCACTCAGGCGACGGTGTCTCGCGACATCAAAGAGCTCGGGATCGTGAAGGTGATGACGGGTGACGGCGCGCAAAAATATGTCGCGCTGGCGCACAGCGGGGAAGTGACCGCAGGCCGTATGAAACGCGTGTTTTCAGAAGCCGTGGTGTCCATCAATAACTCCCAGTCACTTGTCGTCATTAAAACACTTCCCGGAATGGCACAGGGGGCTGCCTCGGCGCTTGATTCAATGTATCTTGACGAGATTTTGGGGACATTGGCGGGCGATGACACGATTTTTATCGCCACGCACAACGCTGAAATGGCCGTATCTTTGCGTCAGAAATTGAACGCGATGACGCGAACGAGCGGCGCGGACGACCCAGAGATGACCGACCGATAATATGATTCATCGCGTTGAAATTGACAATTTCGCGCTGGTGGAACATGCGGAGCTCGATTTAGGATCGGGATTGACGGTGCTGTCAGGCGAGACGGGTGCCGGAAAATCGATCGTCATCGACGCGCTTGATTTTGCGACCGGCGCAAGAAGTGATCGCAGTATGCTGAGGACAGGCGCTTTCGAGGCGTCTGTTTCTATTCTTTTGGATCCAAGCGCCACCGAGAGTGAAAACGGTGAATTTGTGGTCCTTCGCACGCTTCGCGATACGAACCGCAGTTATGCCAAAATTAACGGCCAGCTTGTGACCGCCGGGGAATTGCGCGACAAGATGGAACCGCTCCTTGCCATTCACAGCCAAAATGACCAGCAGACCATTTTCAGAGAGTCGGTTCATAAAACCTTACTTGACGCATTTTCAAAAGACACGATTCGCCCCCTACAAGAAGAATGGGAGGCATTGCGCCTCGAGATGACGGAGATCGGGCGCCGCCTAGGCGAACTGTTTACAGATCCCACAACACGCCAAAGGCGCCGCGACATCCTCCTGTATCAAAGTGAAGAGATAGAAGGCGCTAATTTACAATCCGGGGAGGATGAAAGTCTTTTAAAAAGAATTAAAACACTTTCAGCTGTCCGCGAGATTTCCATTCATCTGGGCAAAGCCGAAGAGCGGCTGTCAGGGGACGAGTCTGCAAGTTCTTTATTGAATCAGGTGATCAGTGAACTCAGCTCCGCCGGGCGCTACAGCGCCACAATCGAGTCATTAAATGAGCGTGCGATCGCATTGAAAACAGAACTTTCTGAACTGGGTTACGATCTTTCACGCGTAGCGGAGCGCTTGGAGGATGAGCCTGAGGCCTTAGAGGATGCGAACGAGCGCTACAAACTTATCCGCCGATTAGAAGAAAAATACGGCCCCACATTAGATGAGGTGATTCTTTACGGGGAAAAGGCCAAAAAAGAACTCCTGCGCCTTGACCAAACAGAAGAAGAGTTACAAACCCTGACCGATCTGCAACAAACGCATTACGAAACGTTTCAACAGATGGCAAAGCGTTTTTACGACGCCCGCCGAAAGGCGGCCGATTTGCTCGAACAGGCCATCAACAAAGAACTTTTCGACCTCGATATGAAGCACGCGTCGTTTACCGTCGCCATTGAAAAGCGTACGTTTAGTGCCGATGAAATTCCTACAGACCCTCAGCATGTGCGCTTCATGATCGCCCCCAACCCGGGCGAACCGGAACTTCCCTTGGTGTCCATTATTTCAGGCGGGGAGGCCTCCCGTGTCCTCTTAGCCGTCAAGACGGTGTTGGCGGGATTGGATCAGGTCTCCACGATTATCTTTGACGAAATTGACACCGGGATCAGCGGCCAGACCACGACACGCATCGCGGAGAAGCTCCGATCCATCGCCCGCCACGCGCAGGTCATCTGTGTCACGCACAGCGCGCAGATCGCCGCCTATGCCGACTGCCAGCTACTGATCGGCAAACATGTGGAGGCGGGGCGCACGCGTACGAGCATCACGGAAATTACAGGGGAGGCGCGCATTGACGAGATTGCGCGGCTTCTTTCGGGGCGCCCCGAAGACCCAAAATCGCGTACCCTAGCCGCGTCCATGCTTGAACAAGCAAAAACAATCGCATAAAGGAGCAGGGGAGTCCCTTGTAAAGGAAGTAATATGACAAAAGAGATGGATAGCAGAGTACTGGAGCTCACTGGGCATGATCTCACCGCCTGTGATGTAAAACGGGTGGCAGAAGGATCGGCTACCGTAACAATCGCAGCCGAGGCAGAGGCACGTATGCGCGATTCATACGCACTGGTGTTGCAGATTGTCGCCTCAGGGCAGCCGACCTACGGGATATCGACGGGTTTTGGTGAAATGAGCCGAGTCCTTATTTCGGAGGATATGAATGCTGCTTTACAGCTCAACCTGATCAGGAGTCATGCCTCAGGCGTCGGAGAACCTCTTCCTAAAGATATTACGCGCGCCATCATGCTCTTGCGTTTGAACGCGCTATGCGTCGGTTATTCGGGGATTAATCCTGAGGTCACCGATCTTTTATGTGAATTGATCAACCGGGATATTACCCCTGTGATTCCTGAACAGGGATCGCTGGGCGCTTCGGGAGATCTTGCGAACCTTGCCCATATGTCCCTGGTGCTCCTCGGTGAGGGGGAAGCTTGGTGGATGGAGCGCCTTCATGGGGCAGAAGCGCTTCAAAAACGCGGATTGAAGCCGGTTAAGCTCAGCGGCAAAGACGGTCTTGCATTAATCAACGGCACCTCCGTGATGCTGGGGATCGGGGTGATGACCTATCTTTTAGCCGACTATTGTCTTCACGCGGCCAATGTGGCCGCCGCTTTAACGTTTGAGGCGCTGAACGGCTTTACGAATGCCTATGATCCCAGAATTCATCAGTTAAGAAAACAAGAAGGCCAGATGGAAGTGGCCAAAAGTTTATTGACTTTACTTCATGGCTCCCAATATGCAAATACAAGAACAGAGGATGTTCAGGACGCGTATACATTGCGCTGTGTGCCGCAGGTGCACGGGGCCTCCCATGACGCCTTGTCCTATGTGGGGACGATTTTATCGCGCGAAATGAATGCGGTGACAGACAACCCGATCGTTTTTGCAAAGGAAGGCGATGTGATCTCGGGCGGCAATTTTCACGGTCAGCCCTTGGCCTTGGCACTCGACTTTCTAGGGATTGCCGTGTCGGAATTGGCGAACATTAGTGAAAGGCGCACGGAGCGCATGGTGAACCCGCAGTTGTCCAACGGCCTCCCGGCCTTTTTATGCCAGAACGGCGGTGTCCAGTCGGGTTTCATGATCTCGCAGTATGTGGCGGCTTCCTTGGTGTCGGAAAAATAAAATACTCGCGCATCCGGCCTCTGTGGATTCCATTCCTTCTTCGGCGAATAAGGAGGACCATGTCAGCATGGGCGCCATCGCGGCGAGAAAAGCGAGAAAAATTGTGGAAAATACGAGCCGGGTGCTTGCCATCGAGCTGATGTGCGCGGCCCAGGCCATCGATTTGCAGACAAAAAGAAAGCTGGTGTGGGGACCGCTCGCGTGTACGACCTTATTCGCCGCCATGTGCCGGCGTTAACGGAGGACCGACCTCCTTCAGAGGATATTGAACGGATCTCACAGTTGATTTTGAACGGTGACATCCGCATCCTCTTCGATGAGTGACATGCTATAGTATTTTTATCGCGAGAAAAAAAGGAGGTTCAAAAATGAAATACAAAGACTTAGCAATTACCGACTATATTCAGCAGGCGGCGTCCGCCTCGGCGACACCGGGCGGCGGCAGTGTCTCGGCCGTCATTGCCGCATTAGGCGCGGCGTTAGGGCAGATGGTGTACAACCTGACCGTCACTAAAAAATCTTATCAGGCCAACGATGAGTCCGTGAAGACAGCGGTTCAATCAGACTGGCGGGCGATCGAAAAACTGCAGGGCGAATTCCTGAATTGATCGACCGCGATATCGATGCCTTTAACCTATACATGGACGCCTTGGCGCTCCCCAAGGAGACCGATGACGAGAAGGCGGCTCGAAAAGAAGCTTTGGCAAAGGCTTCGATTATCGCCATGGAAGTGCCGCTTGAGACATCCGGCAAAGCATTGGAGCTGTTGCGCCATTTAGGTTCCATCGCGCGTTACGGCCACAAGAACTGTATCTCGGACGCGGGCGTGGCAGCCCTATCGGCCCATGCGGCCCTGCAGGCTTCTGTGATGAATGTCCGCATTAATTTGGGCGGCATTGACGACAAGGCGATCAGCGAACAGGCTGAAAAGACCTGTGCGGCGTATATTGAGGAATCAGCGGTCCTGACAAAGGAAATCATTGACATCGTATACGCGATGATATAAAAGAATAAAAAAAGACAACAAAAAGCGGCGGGGAAAAACGATTTTCCCGCCGCTTTTTTGTCACCGTCCGAATTATTTTATGGAACGGGTGACCACGCCACCTGAAGCTGATTGTCAACAATCGAAAGCGGCCCTGATCTTAGGATGAACTGATCCCAATAATTCGTTTCAGATACGATCAACTGCCCGTTGACCAGGGACAAAAAATAGTCGTGGGAGAAGCGATCCCTAAGCTCATAGGATGTCTCATTTTGGATGTCGAAGATACTGACAAAAGTGTCGACAATGCCCGAACCCCAACTGGCCTGGACGCACAATTCCGGTTTTTTATCCCCGTTTAAATCAACAAGATAGACACTCCAAATGGGCATGCCGTAGAGAAGTTCGGTTTCGACACCCGCTCGGGTGGACGATAGAATCGCGGCGTCACAATGGAAGGCGATATCGGGGAACGCCTCGAGCGCCAATGAATGGTCTTGCTCCCATAAGCCTTCCGGATCCAAGTTTTGGTCGAACCACACACGAGGTTCAAAATCGGGATATAGGGGAGGTAACTCGTCCACGCGCGTATACCGCGCTCCCTCATCGGCATAAAGAGGTACCGATGCGGATCGGAAGATTATTGTATCCCGGTCGATTATTTCAAAACGCGCGATTTCACTGCCATCTTTTATGCCGAAAACAGCTTCCTGTTCGGGTGAAGGAATCACAGCGAGGATCAATAAGGCATTATCGGATAGCTCGTAGCGACAGGGGGGAGGATAGTAACTGCTGATGGGCGGTGGGGCCAGCCGGGCGGTCCCATCGGGGTCAAGAGAAAGGGAGCTCAAACGTTCCAAATTTTCTTTGTCTGTCATCGATTCGAGCAAAAATATCCCAACAAAATCACTGGGCAAAGGGGACGGTTTCATAGGGTGATGACGATTTAATACCAGTCCCACGGCTAAAACCAAGGCTAGCACAACCGCCAGGATCAATGCGATACGCGTGGGTTTTTTAAAATGAAGCACACGCCTGATCCTTTCTTTCACGCCTCCCTCACCAAAGGCTAGGGGGCTGTTTTGGAAACGGCGCGGGGTCGCAAAGGCTAAAAGGGAGCGCGAATAGGCTCTTTTTGTCTCAGCGTTCATACCTTTTAAAACCTGTTCATCGCATGACTCTTCCATATCGAGTTCCATGAGAAAAAAACCTATATGGACAAGCGGATTGAACCAGTGAAGCGATAGAATGAAATATGCCGCCAATTTGATAAGCGGGTCACGACGCCTTATATGGGTCTGTTCGTGCAAGATAATGTAGTTTCTTTCCTCCCCCGTAAGTCCTTGAGGAAGGTAAACTTTTGGGTTCCAAAAGCCGAGAACAAACGGCGTTGTGAGAAGCTCTGTCTCGAAGATGCCGGGCTCGGTTTCAACGCACTCTTTCATTTTGCGCTTGAGCGAAACGTAGGACAGGACGCCGTAAACGAGCATGGCAAAAGCGCCGACAAGCCAAACAACTGCGCCCATGAGGATCCAGCGTTCTAATGGATTCACGCGGTTGTGCGTAGCAACGGGGAGCATGTCACTTACCACATGATTGACAAAGACAAGGCCACTGTCGAATCGCGGAACCTCTTGTGAGCTGATGTCCAGCGGGATCGACTGGGCACGAAATGGGATCAGGCCTAATATACTCTCGATCGAAAAGGGGAAAAGGAGCCGTATCCCAGCGATCGCCCATAAACCATAAGAGATCATTTTGGGCGCCCTTTTCAACAGATAGCGGGCAAGGCAAAGAATCAAGATGACAAAACCGCCCGTGATACTCATATTCAAAACAGTGAGAAACAACTTATCCATCCGATTCTTCCTCGTGCGCTTCAATCAGGCGCTTTAGCTGTTCAATATGTTCTCTTTCGAGTTTTCTCCCGCCCATGAACGACGTGATAAATCGCGGCAGGCTCCCTCCGAAACTATCCTCCACATAGCGGCGGCTTTCACGGGCAAGTTGCTGTTCTTGTGTGAGGAGTACCGAAATACGGGCGTTGTCATTTTGAAGACGCCTTTATCACATAGCCTTTTCAAAACAGTATAAGTAGTGGATTTTTTCCAATGAAGCTTCTGTTCGGCCAAAAGGACCAACTCAGGTGATGTGAGTGGCGCCTCTTGCCAAATGATGATAGCAAGCTTAGCTTCGGCCTGGGTCAGTGTAGGGTCTTTGCGCATGCTCACCTCCTGGTCTAATGGTACTAGACTAGCGTTAGTCTACACCTGCTAGACTATTAGTGTCAACTGCGAAACGGATATTCTTATACTTTCATTGACAAGTCGCCCCCTGCAACATAAACTATTCATTAGATTAAACGATCGGCCTCGACACCATCGGGGCTATTCATTGATACTCATCGTGATTTAATCGTTTTTGAAACTTGATAATAGAATAATGGAGGTGATTACCATCGAATGGTTATTTATGGTTATCGGTTTGCTTGCGGGCGCGATCGCCGCTTCGGGTTTGACAGCGCTTTTCTATCATAAAGGGTACAGCAAGAAGGGCCAGGAACTGCTAGAAGATAGGCAGAAAACAGATGAAGAAGCCGTCGCAATCATCACAGATGCGATCAAGAAGGGTGAAGATAGAAAAAGAGAAATCCTCCTATCGGTTAAAGAAGAAGTTCATAAATCGAAATTGGAACTCGAACGCGATGTTCGTGAGCGCCGTCAGGAATTGACGCGTGAGCGTGAACGCATTGATACAAAAGAGACAACGCTCGACCGAAGAGCGCAGAGCTTGGAAGATCGAGAACAAAATTTCAAACAACGCGAAGATCGGCTACAGGATCAGGAAGTAGAGATCGCCGCGATCGAATCTCAAAAGCGCGTGGAATTGGAACGAGTTGCCGGATTGTCGGTCACAGAGGCGCGAGATATCGTGCTTCAGACAGCCGAAACGGAATTCCGTTATGACTTATCCGTTTTGTACAAGAAAATTGAAGACGAAGCCAGAACCACAGCACAGGAAAGGGCGCGCGAAATTGTCGTGACGACGATCCAACGCTATGCCAGCGACTATGTGTCTGAATCGACTGTCTCCGTCGTCACCCTGCCCAACGAAGAGATGAAGGGTCGGATTATCGGCCGTGAAGGCCGTAACATCCGCACGATCGAGCAACTTACAGGTGTGGACCTCATCATCGACGACACGCCTGAGGCCGTGATCTTGTCGAGCTTTGACCCCGTCAGACGGGAAATCGCCCGGATCAGTATTGAAAAACTGGTCCAGGACGGGCGCATCCATCCGACACGTATTGAGGAGATGGTGCGCAAAGCTACCAAGGAAGTTGAAGCGTCTATGCGTGAAGCCGGCGAACAGGTGGTGTTTGACACCAACGTCGCGGGTATCCCCGAGGAAATTGTCCATATGCTCGGCCGTCTGAAATACAGGACGAGTTACGGACAAAATGTCCTGCAGCACGCGGTTGAAGTATCGCGTATTGCCGGCATGCTGGCAGCCGAACTCGACCTCGATGTCGCGGCCGCCAAGAAAGCGGGGCTTTTGCATGACCTTGGCAAGGCGGTGGACTTCGAGATGGACGGCTCGCATGTGGAGTTGGGCGCGGAGCTTGCCCGACGCTACAAACTGGATCCGATTACGATCAACAGCATCGAATCCCATCACGGCGATGTGGAACCTGAAACACCCATTGCCTGTCTTGTCTCGGCGGCCGACGCGATTTCCGCAGCACGCCCCGGCGCAAGACGCGAGAACATCGAAACGTACATTAAACGCATCGAAAAACTCGAAGAAATTGCGGAATCAATCCCCGGCGTTGAGAAATCCTATGCCGTTCAGGCAGGCCGCGAGGTGCGCGTCATCGTTGAACCGGATGCGGTGACCGATGAGGAAATGCCGCTTCTTGTGCATGAGATCTGCAAAAAGATTGAACAGGAGCTGAATTTCCCGGGTCAGATCAAGGTGAACATGATCCGCGAAAGCCGATACAGCGATTTTGCGAAGTAAAAAACAACAAAAAACAAGTTGAAGCGGATCGCTTCAGCTGCAAGAATAGGCTTGCAGTTGAGGCGGTCCGTTTCTTCTTTGTGGTAATCTTGTAAGGTGAAACGGACACA
The DNA here is from genome assembly GCA_040766025.1 of Clostridia bacterium. Taxonomy (GTDB): domain Bacteria; phylum Bacillota; class Clostridia; order Saccharofermentanales; family DTU023; genus UBA4923. The sequence continues at coordinate 123,045 of JAXGRH010000001.1, forward strand.
TTTCAGAAGACTTATCGCGATGAAAAAAGCCTTGTCATGGGCGCTTATTTTGGCCCTGGCATTGGCCTTATCCGGCTGCCTTTCAAAGGAAAAAGAGCCTTCCTTTGAACCCGACGATCCCATCGCCGAGACGGTGACACATCCGACCCTGCCCCTGCCGCAGAACCCACAAGCCTCCGATGTGTTGCGCGTGGCCACGCGAGGCGACGTGGACCTCAATCCGCTTTGGCCGAAACATTACGCGACAGCCTCGCTTTTAAGACTGGTCCACCTGCCCTTGTTCGATCTTGATTACGACGGACACATTGTGCCCGTGTTGGTGCGCCACGTTCAAATGTCATCCGACGAACGGCAGTATACGATTGTGTTAAAAGACGATATCGAATTCCATAACGGACGAGCGATTACCGCGGAGGACGCTTTAGCGTCCCTTAAGACCTATATGCGGATCCGATTGGCCGTTGATTTTGGCCCGTCCGATGAAGAGGATCAGGAAACTCCCGTTGAGACATTGTCCTTCAAGGGTGTTCATTCGGTGGTCCTCACCCATCAGTACCGCTCACTTTCAAACATTAAAACGATTGAAAGCCGGGGAGCGCATGAATTGATCATCACGTTAGAAGAACCCGATCCCGACCTGGTTCGCCTTCTCATCATTCCGGTGTTGCCCGCCGATGAGGTGAATACGCGTTCCTTGAATCCTCTGACGGGAAGCGGGTCCTGGCAAATTGCTTCTTCGTCGATCGTTGGAATTTCGCTTGTGAGGCTTGAAACCGGGGGCCATGTGCGGAGAATTGAGGCCTCTGCCTATTCATCTATATTGGAAGCCTCCCGTGCCTTTGACGCGGGTGACATTGATCTTTTGCTCATGGACGAGGAAGAAACGACGCTATACGCGGATCGATCGCGCATCCGAAAGCAACGCTTTGATGACGACGGCTATATTTCACTTGTCTTTCCTTACCCGTCGATCGACAACCGCGATTTGTTGCTTTACGCGATTGAAAGCGACCCCGGTGTTGATTTTGTCGCGGCGCCGATGTCACGGCTTTCTTATCCGGTCTTGCCCACAGACGCAAGACTTTTAGGCGCAAGAATACGGAGCTTGAAAGTCGATGCGCCCGAAGGGATCACAGAAGAAATTCAAGATGAGGCGGGCAAACCCGAGGCCTCTGACCGGCGCCCCTTCCGGCTCATCGTACCGGAGTTTGGAACGCCCAACCGCCTGATAGACAAAATCGAGGCCGCCTTGGCTCGCATCGACCGCCAACTGATCGTGGAGCATGTGAGTGTGGATGAATGGCAACGGGTCCTCGCCCGGAGGGGCTACGACGCGGCGCTCATCCCGGATGAAAGCATCAGCTACCTTGACCCCGTCGATTACTTGGAAGGCTTACATGATGTAGGATTATGGAACTGGCGCGATTTTATCGATCCGCAAGATCAGGAAATCCTTGTCGCCGCAAGGCGAAAAATGGATCCTGAAAGCCGGATCCAAAAGCCGACACCCTCCGAGTACGCGGAGGCGATTTATCGCGTTTTTGAGAAGACGCCCGCCATCGGCTTGGCGGCAACATCCGTGATGGTCTGGTACAGTGATAATATCGAGGGAACGATGTCAGGGACACGTTATTCACCTTATGAAGGTGTGGAGGATTTACAGATATGGAGGCGATAATCGTCATCATTCTCATCATGGCCGATCAATGGACCAAGGGCCTGTCGGAACGCCTGATCGGTTCAGGTGATCCTTTGACCGTGATCCCCGGTTTTTTTGAGATCAGCTATCTAAAAAATACAGGGGCTGCCTGGAGCATGTTCGCAAATCAATCGTGGGGATTGGTGCTTCTTTCGGTATTATCGTCCGTCGTATTATTCGCACTTTTGTGGTGGCTTCGAAAAGCAAGCGATCCGCGCGTGAAAACCGTGCTCATCCTTTTGTCGGCCGGAAGCGCCGGCAATCTGATCGACCGCCTGCGTATTGGCGCCGTGACGGACTTTTTATCCTTTACTTTCGGAACTTACGCGTTTCCGACATTCAATGTGGCGGATTCCCTCATTACGATCGGGGCGTTTCTTTTAATCTTCTTTTCGTTGAAAGACAAGCATTTTCTAAACGTGTTGTTAGGGGAGCATGAAAAAACCCTTACATCACTTGAGGACGAACGGCATGAAACGTGATCCCATCGTCATTCATTTGGATGAAGCAGGCCTAAGGCTTGATAAATGGCTTTCAATTCGCCTGCCCGAACATTCACGCGAATTTTGGAAACAACGTATCCAAAAAGGCGAGGTGACGGTGAACGGCAAGAAGGTCAATCCGTCGCGTCCGCTTATTGAAAACGATCAAATTGAATTTTCCATCGAAGCCGAAGAAACAAAAGTGACAGCGGAGACCGAGCCCTTGGCCCTTAAACTGCTTTATGAAGACGAATGGTTTTTCGTCGTCGATAAACCCGCAGGGCTTGTCGTGCATCCGGCGCACGGGCACGCCTCGGGAACCTTGGCCGACGCTTTGGGGGCGATGTACCCGGAGGGTCTATCCGATCTTTCGGGCAAGGATCGCCCGGGCATTGTGCACCGCCTCGACAAAGACACCTCCGGCGCGATGCTCATCGCCCGAGATAACGACACCCACGAAAAGCTGGCGAAGCTGTTTCGAGAGCAGACGATTGACCGTATTTATGATGCGGTGGTTTGGGGCATGCCCGCGTCGTTTTCGGGGCGTATCGACGCACCCATCACAAGGGGCGATGTCAACCGCAAGAAGATGGTGGTGAAAGAGGAGGGGAAAGAAGCCCAAACAGATTTCCGGGTCCTCTCACAAAAGGACGATATGACGCATTTAGAATGCCGGCTCCTCACAGGGAGGACACATCAAATACGCGTCCATTTGGCCTACATAGGGCACCCTGTAGTCGGCGACCGCCTGTACGGGGGATGGCGCAAGGGATTAGCCCTTGAATACCATCTGCTTCACGCCAGAGGGCTGGCCTTTATACATCCTGTGACGGGGGAGGCGTTTTCTATTAATAGTCCGCTTCCGGGTCGATTTTATTCCTATGTGCAAAGTGAGGATCTTTAAATGACCTCCAAACTCACGCACAAACGCATTCTGGCCATGATACTTGTCATAATCATCGGTTTTTCCGGGGGTATTTTCATCAAGACAATGCTCAGGGTGGGGGAAGGCGAGGATGTTGACATTACCGCCATCCGCCAGGCCAATGAAGCCCTGTTGGAGGAAAAAGAGCGCTACGACGCCCTGCAGGCGCAAAACGCGGATCTTGAAGATAGAAAGCGCATCCTGCTTCGCCGTTTTGAAGACTACGAGGACACGGGCGGCATTTTGGCAGAACTTCGCGAAAATGCCTGGCTGTCGGGGATGACCGACGTTGAAGGCAAGGGAATTGTATTAACCCTCGACGACAAACTGGACTACGATCCGCTGGTTGATCCGATCGAATCGGTGATCCATGACAGCACCGTTAACTATGTGGTGAATCTCCTGTGGTCGGGAGGGGCGCGAGCGGTGTCCTTTAACGGCGTACGGCTGACATCCGTGTCCGAAATCAGCTGTGTCGGCCCTGTCATCTTGTGCTACGGCATCCGGCAGATGCCGCCCTATGTCCTGGAAGCCATCGGACCTGTCGATGCGATGCGCGATGTGCTTGAAAAAGATTCGTACCTGGCGCATCTGACGCAGAGCAAAATCGGGATTCGCTTTTCAGTGAACACCGAGGAACAGATGCTGTTACCGTCATTTTCCAGGACACACGATATATTGCCGTATATCAATCTGCTTCGGGAACCTTAAAAGGCGACCGGGAACTGAGGTGTGGATATGAAAAAGAAATGGATTCAATATGCGTCTATCCTGATTGTCTGTGTCTTTGTGGGGCTTGCGATTGCCCTTTTGATGAAGAATCTGAATCTCATCAATGTGGGAGACACCAGTATTCAGGAACTGCAAAACCAGATTATTGACTACCAAAAAAAGAACGAAGACTTAAACAACCGCAATACGCGGCTTTATGAATATTTGCGCGAGCTTGAGGAGGAATTGGCAAGCGGCCGGGGCGAAAGCTACCTGCACATCGTGGAGGAGAAAGAGCAGTACGCCCTCTTTGCGGGGCTTCGGGCCGTAAAAAATGCCGGCGTCGTGATCACGATGACACCTCTTGAGGGCTACCAGATGCAGGACGCCGTTGTCCGGCAGTTTGTAAATGAACTGTCAGCCTTGGGCGCGCAGGCTATCGCCGTGAATGAGGAGCGTAAGGTGGCTACCACTGAGATCCGGACAAGCCAGGACATGATCTTGGTGAACGGTGTGTCGTATGATCGAACAGAACCCTTTGAAATCAAAGCGATTATCGATCCGGGGAAAATTGATTCCTATGTGGTGCCGTATCTGTTGTCCATCAGTGACAATATCAAAAAGCAACTGGCCGATGACTCTTTGACGATCGCGATCCGAAAAGATGAGAATGTGCTCATTCCGGCCTTGAATGAAGACCGAATCGCGTACCAAATGGAATTGCTCGAACCGGTGGAATAGTATAATGGTGACAATGGAAACGAACGAAATTATTTTTGAAAAACAAATTGAATTAGAAAGCCCCGAGGAAGGCCTGGTCCTGCTCGGCGCCTGCAACGGGAACGCCTCTCTTTTCAGTGAGGCTTTTAATGTCTCCTGTGACTCCACGGCCAATGGCGTCGTGCTCAGGGGAACGGACAAACCCTCCGTTGAAATGGCGTCCCGCATTATGGACCGCCTGTACCAGCTTTTGCGAACAGGGGCCGCGCCGGTCACCGAGCAATTGATCCGCTACCTGATTGACGCCGCGCGGGAAGGTTCCTTAGCGGACGTCGAAGCGTTTACACCGGATCTTATCTGTGTCAACGCGAAGGGCCGACCCATATCGTCCAAAACAAAGGGGCAGCAGCTTTACGTCGATGCGATCCGAAAGCATGAGTTGACCTTTGCCATCGGGCCCGCGGGTACGGGCAAGACGTACTTGGCGGTCGCGATGGCCGTCAAGGCTTTCCGCGCGCATGAGGTTTCGCGCATTATTTTGACGCGCCCGGCGATTGAGGCAGGCGAAAACTTAGGCTTTTTACCCGGAGACCTGCAAAGCAAGGTCGACCCCTATATGAGGCCGCTTTACGATTCCTTAAATGACCTGATGGGCTTTGAGACTTACCAGCGCCATCTGGAAAAGGGTGAAATTGAAATTTCACCTTTGGCCTACATGCGCGGGCGTACGCTTGACGACGCGTTCATTATCTTAGATGAGGCGCAAAATACGACGCGCGAGCAGATGAAAATGTTTTTAACACGCATCGGTTACAACGCAAAAGCCGTTGTCACAGGCGATATTACACAGATTGACCTCCCGGCAAGAAGAAAAAGCGGGTTGGCGGAGGCCGCCTCCTTACTCGGAAACTTGGAGGGATCAAAAGCATCCGTCTGACCGAGCGCGATGTGGTGCGCAATCCGCTCGTACAGCGCATTATCCGCGCTTATGAGAAGGACTCGTCATCCGGCCGCAAAGAGCATACGAACAGGAGACCGCGTCCGTGAAATCTGAGAACGCGAAGGCGCGTCAAGCGATCAACGTGCTCTTTTTAATCGTCGCGATCGCAATCATCGTGGGCACCGTCTACATTGGCGGCACGCCGCGCCAGTACGATCTGGATGTGGGAGATGTCAGCGCCTACGACATCGCGGCGCCGCGTGACATTGCCGATGAGGCGGAGACGGAAAGGCGGGCACTCGTTGAGATGTCGCTTGTGCCGAATGTCATGATCCGTTCGGAGGCCCGAAGTGAAGAGTCTCGCGACAAGGTCTCGCAATTGATTTTCCTCGTGAAAGAAAAAAGAGATTCACTCTACCGTGAACCGGTGGTTGAAGTCGAACCCATTCCCGGGGAGGAAATAGATGACACGGATCCGGATGACAATATCGATCGGCCCAGAAGGCCGGACAGCCATGAAATCGAATTGGCGGTGTCCTCGATCATCTCGGCCATTGATCAGTCCTTAGGGGTGGTGATCCCTTCAGGGGATGCTGATCAGATGATCCGTATGGGCGACGACCGCTATGAACATTTGTCCGCCATCCTTTTTGCGGAAGCCGGCGCCATCGTGGCAAAGACGCTCGATACGAACGGCCTGCGCCTGGCTATTACAGAGACGGTCACGCGCCTCGAAGAATCGATGGATTACTACCTTGACGACGCGGCCTTAACCGGGCGCCTTTTAGGCCTTTTACTGCAGGCCAATGTTGAGTTCAACCAGGAAGCGACCGAAAAGGCTAAAAACGCCGCCTACGAACGCGTCATGAGCAACCCCGTGATGATTAACCGCGGCGTGCGCATTATCAGTCAGGGCGATGTGATCACCCCTGAGCTGAAAACTATGCTGGATGAACTGAACCTCACCGTCGGGGCGAGGCTTGACTGGATTCGCGTCGCGTCTACAACGGCGCTGGTCCTTTTAGTCGGCGTCGTGTCGATCTTCTTTTTCTCGCGCTATTCGTCGGATCTTTTGTTTTCGACCCCGCGCAACACATTGGCGATGGTCCTGGCCATCTTGATCCCCCTCATGATGACCGCTTACCTGGCGCGCGACTATCCTTTGGCGCCGCCCGTGTATTTTGCGGCGGTGGTCATTACGGCGTACTTTGGATTCCGCACTTCCATGTTCTTAAGTACAATGCTGATCATCCTCATGATGCCCATGACCTCCTTTAACCCGACTTTTCCTGTGGTCGCACTCTTGGGCTGTACCATCGCGGCGCTGTTCACGAAGGGTTCAGGTCGCCACGACAATTACGCGCGCATTATCCTTGCGACTTCTTTTGTGAATGCCGCGGCCACGCTCTTAGGCGGACTCTTGCAAAAGGAATCCTGGGGGGCCATCACAAGCACGGTCATGCAGGCCACCTTGTCGGGTGCTTTGTCGGTCATTATCGGGATCGGCATCATGCCCTTATTTGAATTAATCTTCAACACAGTCTCACCCTTGCGACTGATTGAGCTGTCCCAGCCGGGCCATCCCTTAATGAAACGCCTGTTTGTGGAGGCGCCCGGAACGTCCCAGCACAGCATGATGGTGGCGAACTTGGCCGATACCGCGGCAGAAGCCGTCGGTGCCAATGCCATGATCGCGCGTGTCGGCGCTTATTTCCACGATGTGGGCAAACTGGAAGCCCCGCTCATGTTTACGGAAAATCAAACGGGAGACAATCCTCACGACCGCCTGCCGCCCGAAGAAAGCGCTCGCATTATCACGCGGCATCCGGAGGACAGCCTGATACTCGGACGAAAATACCGCCTGCCTCAACCGCTATTGCGCATCGCGAATGAGCATCACGGTACCACCTTACTTTCATATTTTTGGAATAAGGCCGTGGCCGAAGCCGAGGCAAAAGGTGAGACACCTCCGCCTATGGAGGCTTTCCGTTACAAGACACCGCTCCCCAGTTCTCGCGAATCGGCCATCGTCATGCTCGCTGACTCCGTAGAGGCGGCCATGCGCTCAGAGCATGTCCATACCTTGCAGGAAGCAGAGGCCCTGATCGGACAGATTATCCGAGACAAGGTGGATCAGGATCAGCTGAAACTTTCGGGGCTGTCCTTTGCCGATATCGGGACCATTACACAGTCATTCTTGCAGGTCTATGCCGGGCATTTCCATGAGCGTGTCGCGTACCGAAAGCAAAGTACGCGCCCTGTGCCCCGTATCACGGAAGCTCTCGACTAAAAAAGAGGCGACATGATCAAAATTAATCACGACAACCGCCAAAGGCAGTACCCCTTAAAAGACACGGCGCCCGCCGTGGAGGAAGCCATCACGCATGTCCTTTTTTCGTCTCCCTTTGCCCAACAGCTGATGGCTGAAGGCATCACGGTCGCGGTGGACTGGACGCTCATCGGCCCCCGGTCCATGAGAACGTTAAACCGTGAACAGCGCGACGTGGATCAGGTGACGGATATCTTGTCATTTCCGGCGCGTGAGATGAGGGATGGGGCACCCACAGGGGCGCTTGAAAGCTACGAGTTTTTTGGTGACGAAGAAGCACAAACCTTGTTTCTCGGTGACCTTGTCATCGCGCCTTCAAAGGTCGAAGAACAAGCCCATCTTTACGGTCACAGCTTCGAGCGCGAACTCATGTTCTTGGTGGTGCACGGCATGCTGCATTTACTCGGCTACGACCATGAACAAGAAGGGGACCGCCGTTTAATGCGCGATATGGAACGCCGCCTGATGTCAGGCCTAGAAGAAGTCCCCTCCGGCTTTGTCGCGATTATCGGGCGCCCCAACGTCGGTAAATCCACCCTTTTAAACGAGTTATCCGACCGGACACTTGCGATTACGACTGCCAAGCCGCAGACGACGCGGCATGCCATCCGTAGCGTGTTGTCAACAGAGGCTTACCAGATCGCGCTCCTTGACACTCCGGGGATTCATAAACCCAAAAACGCGCTCGGCAAAACCATGATGAAGGCGACGAACGTCGCCATCGCCCAGGCGGATGTGGTCGCCCTCATGATTGACGCCTCCTGGAAGGCCTTTGTGGGGGAGATGGAGCTTTCTGTCATCGAGCGGGCCCAGCGCGATGAGAAGCCCGTCATCTTGATTATCAACAAGGTCGACCGGGCAGAAAAGGATAATATCCTGCCGCTCATTAAAGCCTATGACGATCTTTTTAAACTCGACGCCTATGTGCCTATCTCTGCCTTAAAAGGAGATGGCATCGATCGCTTTTTAGATGAGGTCACGCGCCTTTTGCCCGTACGCCGCCGCCTGTTTCAGCTGGACGATGAGACCGACCAAACGGAAAAGATCCTGTCAGCGGAACTCATCCGCCGCGAGATATTAGAGCAGACGCACGAGGAGATCCCCTATGGCGTTCACGTCATGATCGAGCGCTTTGTTGAGGATGAACAGACTATTGAGATCGATGCGCTCATTTTGTGTTCTAAGGCCTCCCATAAGCATATTCTCATCGGGCATAAGGGTGAGAAGATCAAGTCGATCGGGACCCGAGCGCGCCAAGCAATAGAGGCGTTAACCGACGCCCGCGTGCACCTGTCGCTGTTTGTGAAGGTGAAACCCAATTGGGAGAACAGGCCGCAGGATTTTCGCGATCTTTCAATCGAAGAGCAGGAATCCTAAGATGAGTATCCTCGTGACAAAGGCCTTTGTCATGAATTCGTTTCCGTGGAAGGACCGTCACCGCTTACTGCATCTTTTGACACCCGAGCACGGCCTGATTACGGCGATGGCGCCCGCGGCTGAAAGTTTAAAAAGTAAACTCCGTGCCGTGTCACAGCTGTTTTCTTATTCTGAATTGACACTGTCCGAACAAAACGGACGCTACAATGTAAAAGACGGCGCCGTGATTGAGGCTTTCACCGCCCTATCCCAAGATCTTGATCGTTTGGCGGCCGCCGCGCACGCCGTGGAAGTGTTCTCGGATGTGGCCCGAAACGATGAGCCGAACCGCCAAGTGTTCGAACTGTGGGCGTATACTGTCTATGAGATATCGCGTTCGGAGGACCCGGTGTTCATCGCGCGGATGAGTAGTATGCGCCTGATGGAAATTATCGGGTTATCGCCTGACTTGGATGCCTGTATCAGCTGCCGTGAACCGATTGAGGGTGCGTATTTTTTCAGTTATCTTGCAGGGGGGTTGCTGTGCGAGAAGGACCGAGCTCAAGGGCAAAGGGACGCGATGACCGTTTTGTCAAAGGGAACAGTGGCCTTGCTTTTGCATATTGAAAGGGCCCCTTTTGAAAAACTTTACCGCTTTCAGGCAACCGATAAGATACGCCAGGAGGCGGGTTGCCTTGCGGACCGCTGGGTGGAAGAAAAAATGGAAAAGCGCTATAAGCGCCTGTCATTGCTGGATAGCTGCCTTGATTTTTCCTTTAATACAAAGGAAAACGAAAAGGCGGATGAATAGAAAGGAAGCGTCGTATGCCAATCTTTCAGAGTCTATTTGACATTATCGGGCCCGTCATGGTCGGGCCTTCGAGTTCTCATACGGCCGGTGCCGTGCGCATAGGCCTTGCCGCGCGTTCAATTTTCGGTGAGCACCCGGAGGAAGTGAATATCACGCTTTACGGTTCCTTTGCCCACACCTACAAGGGTCATGGCACGGACCTTGCCCTGATCGCGGGACTTCTGGGTTTTTCCACGGAGAGTGTGGAGATCAAAAAAGCTTATGAAGTCGCGGCTAAAAGGGGCATGAAGGTGCAGCTTTATACCTCCGATGAACTGACCGAACACCCGAATACGGTGACCCTTTGCATGCGAAAAAAGGCGAGCGCGCGCTCTGCGTCACCGGTATTTCAACGGGCGGCGGCATGATCGACATCACGGACATCGACGGTTTTGACGTCCATGTCAGCTACGATGAGCCTGTCGTCTTGGTCTTTCATCAGGATCGTCCGGGGCTTATCGCGGCTGTCAAGCGTCTTAGCAAAAGAGAATGTGAACATCAGCCAGATGGAAGTGTCGCGCAAAGAGCGCGGTGAGATTGCGCTCATGCTCCTTGCCACCGATATTGAAATCCCTGAGCGCGCCATGCGGGCCATTGAAGCGATTCCTGACATCGGTCCCATCGTTTATTTGAGTGCGTTGAAGCGCGACGCCGACGCCTTAGAAAGTCAATTGGAGGGTTAAGGATCATGTATATCGAACAGTACAAGGATATTATTTCGCACTGTGAGGCGCGGGACAAAACGCTTGCCCGTTATTTTTTAAACCATGAGATCGACCTTGGCGATCAAACGGAAGCAGAAATCCTGCAACAGATGGAGCGCAACCTCGAAGTGATGGAGCAGGCGGTGGCTTCCGGCTTGGAGGGCGTCAAGTCTTTTTCGGGCCTCACGGGCGGTGACGCGAAACGCATGCATGAATACATGACGAAGGTGTCGCCCTTAGGGGACAGCCGTTATTTTGAGGCGGCGCAAAACGCGGTTGCCATCAATGAGGTGAATGCTTCCATGGGCATTATCTGCGCGACGCCGACAGCCGGCTCCTCGGGGATTGTCCCCGGTGTGTTGATCGCTTTTCGCGATCGTTTGGGGCTTTCCAGGCGCGCCCAGATTGACTTTCTCATCACGAGCGGCGGCTCGGGCATCGTAATCGGCAACCACGCGTCCCTTTCCGGGGCGGCGGGCGGCTGTCAGGCGGAGGTGGGCTCCGCGTCCGCGATGGCGGCAGCGGCGCTTGTGGAAGCCGCGGGCGGAACGCCCAGCGAGTCGGGACATGCTTTAGCCATTGCTTTAAAGAATCTTTTGGGGTTGACCTGTGACCCCGTGGCCACCTTGGTGGAGGTGCCCTGCATCAAGCGCAACGCGATTGGCGCGGTGAACGCGATTGTCGCGGCCGAAATGGCGCTTGCGGGGGTGAAGAGCCGTATTCCGGTCGATGAGGTGATTTTGGCGATGGGGTCCATTGGCCGCATGATGCCCGTGGCCTTGCGTGAGACGGCGCTCGGCGGGCTGGCTCAGACGCCGACGGCGCGAAAGATTGACCGTTTGTTAAAAGAACAGGGTACTGTGGACGAGTCCGACCTCTAGTTGAAGTTTTTCCAGAAAGATTGTAGCAACTCTAAGCATTCCTCGGAGCTGTCGGTGTGGGTCGCGTGCCATTCCTCGGGGATAAGCGCCATGTAGTCGGGGCGTCCGTAACGGTCGTCGATGAGAATCACATAGCCGAAGTCTTCTTCACTTCGGATCAGCCGGCCGACGGCCTGGGTCACGCGGTTAAAGCCGGGCCAGGTGTAAGCGTACTGAAAGCCCTGTCCCGTTTTGCCGTCGTAATACTGCCTTAGGATGTCGCGTTCCGGGGAGAGCCCCGGGATACCGGTCCCGATGACGACGACGCCTGTCAATTCCTGACCGACTAAGTCAATGCCCTCATTTAAAAGAGAACCGATGACGGTGAGCCCGATGAGGGATTTGTCATGATGTTTCTTTTGAAAATAGCCAAGAAATTTGTTTTTTTGTGCTTCCGTCATTTTTGCGGGTTGTACGACAAAGTCGATGTCTTTCGCGTCCAATTCAGCCAGCGAGCGCACCAGCTGGCGTTGGTAGGAAAAGGACGGTGAAAAGACTAAGGTGTTTCCTTTTCTTGTGCGCGCCATTTCGAGGATGAAGCGCGCGATCGCCCCGTAGGACCGGGAGCGGTCCTGGTATCGCAAGGAATGCGCCTCATAGCAGATGACAAGTCGACGTTCGTCCGGAAAAGGCGATTTTAATTGCACGATTTCCGGTTTATCCATGGCCGCGTGTGCGTCCAGCAAGTTTGTGTAGTAGGGCAGAGGCGACAGGGTCGCGGAAAAGAAGACGACCGGGGATCGGTTGTAGTAAAGGTCGGTTAAGTGGCGTGAAGCGTCTAACGCGAGTTGGGTGACAAAGATTTCCCCCTGATCGCTTTTGCGCCAGGTCGTGATGTACGCCTCGTCGTAGTAGCGCTCACTGACGCGCTGGAAGAACAACAGGTCAAAGTAGGGGAGCATGAGGGCTTGTCTGCCTGAAAATTCGGGGTAGTCCATCAAAAGGCGGGTCATAAGCCCTGACAGTGCGGTGACATCGCCTAAGATGTTTTCGGGTGTGGTTTTGGTCGCCAGGAATGCTTCACGCTTCACCGGTTGGTAGGGCTGTAATGCTTTGAAGAGTTCGTTTTCAAGGAGGGTGTCGTCCTCGATGTCGAGCAGTTCGCCGTAGCGGTCTAGGGTACGGATGAGGCGCTCCAAGGTGTTGATGGTTTTTTTAAAGGAGGCGCGGTCGCGCATGAAAAAGGCGCGCGCGCCGGTCAAACCGCCATGCAATTTTACGAGTGTCGATTTTGTCAGGACACCTGAGAACATTTCCCGCGCCCGGCGCGCAAGGTTGTGGGCCTCATCGACCAGGAGGGTGTAGCGATGCTCCGGATCGTCTAAGGTGTTTTGGAAGCGCACTCTCGGGTTAAACACATAGTTGTAGTCACAGATAACGACGTCCGTGGTGGGCATGAGGCTTAACGCGAATTCGAAGGGGCAGAGTCTGTGTTTTTTGGACAAGGCGATAAGGGTCTCAGGTAAGAGCCGCCTCGTGTCATAGCTTTCTTCGGTTGCTTCGTTCAAATGATCGTAGAAGGAAAGTGCGTAGGGACAGCGCGTCATGTCGCAGAAGTGTTCGGGCGATAAGCACATTTGTTCTTTGGCGTTTAAGGTGAGTGAGCGAATTTTGAAGCCTTCGGACTCTAGATCTTCTAAGGTGTCTTCGGCGATTTTTCTTTGGGAGCGCGTCGGTGTGAGGTAGAAGATGCGGTCCGTTAAGTGGTTTGCCTGCGCTTTTACGGCCGGATAGAGTGTGCCCATGGTTTTCCCGATGCCTGTGGGGGCCTGCACAAATAGGACGGTCTTATCGCGGATGGAGGCGATGACTTCTTGCATCATCTCGCGTTGGCCGTCGCGCAGTTTCTCATAGGGGAAGGCGGCCTTATGGTTTGATGGGTCGCGTTCCAAGCGGTGGCAGACTAAGGGGGTTATAAGTTTTGTATAGGCGTTTAAAATGGATTTGAATGCCTTGTCGATTTCGTCTGTTGTATAGCGCTTGACGATGCTTTTTGTCTTCTGGTCGTCCAGGGCGATGTAGCGGATTTCCAGTTCAATGAATGTAAGATCGATGGGGCGCTCACGCATCAGGGGGTTGGATTTTAAGAGCCATGCGTAGATTAAGGCTTGCGCGATGCGGGGTCGCCTTCTTCGGGGATGGAGTCGGGGTGTCCTCGAAAGCCTTTGACTTCAACGACACGGATCTGCCCCTTGGGGGATACCGTGATAAGATCCGAGCGCCCCCGGATAGTGAGCGTGAAGGGGAGGTTGTCATTGTCGATAGTGCTTTCGAGTGTGAGTTCCGAAAATAGTTCGTGATCGGGGTAAAAAAGGTCGGCGCCATCGAAAAAATCGCGGTGGATTCTTGTGCCTTCAATCCCTGTGATGCCCGCGTAGAGGTTGCCTAACAGGGGACCTTTGCGTTTGGCTTTTTCGGCCATTTCTCGCACGGCGACATTGAGTGTGGGTTTGTTTGTGATTTCAGTGGTCAAGTTGGGACAACCCTTTCAAGCGGATGTACCGCTGTCAAGAACCCTTTTTGCCATACGAAAATCTTTTAAAATATGTCTCTCCTTGACGGGTACAGCTTGATTATACATGAAAAAGGCACAGCGTCTTTTGAAACACTGTGCCTCTAATTGGTGCGGAAAACAGGACTTGAACCTGCATGATCGTGAGATCACTAGTACCTGAAACTAGCGCGTCTGCCTATTCCGCCATTTCCGCTTTTGTGGTGACCCCAAGGAGAGTCGAACTCCTGATTTCGCCGTGAGAGGGCGACGTCTTGACCACTTGACCATGGGGCCGTCCGCAACGGATTGAATTATAACATGTTAAAAATGTTAGGGCAAGAAGATTTATCGGGCTTACTGTCCCGTCATTATTTCGCGTTTCCCATAGCGTTCTCGTGTCCCGAACAGTCGCTCTTTGATCTGTCCGCCCGTGGTCTTTGTCAAATTCACAAACGTTAATAATTAGACAGAAAAACCCTCACCAAGCGTCTTACTCCCCTCAAGACCCCTCAAACCGGAAATCTCCTCCGTCACCTCCACGACTCCCAGGTAAGTGCCTGCGTGATCGCGGACCGCATAATAACGGATCAGGATAAAAAGACCATCCTTTTGAATCCAAAAATGCTCCTCATCCCTTTCGCCCGACTTAAAAGAATCCACAACCGCCAACACACGATCCAAACTCTTCGGCGGATGACAATCCTCCACAAGGCGGCCAATAATCGTTCTCGTTCTTGGGAATACGCGATGCTTCCCCTCACTAAAATACTGAACACGGTCATCGGCATTTACATACGTAATATCGTAGGGGAGCGCATTCAAAACCGCCTCCAGCTCATGCGCATTAAAATAACCGGATGGTAATTCCACATCGCTTGTACCCGAAGCGAGGTCCTCTCTGGGCTCATCTCTTAACCATGCCTTCACATCCGAAGGACTCGCACCCTCGACACCCTCCACAAACGCATAACCAAATTGCGCACTCTCTTGGGCCACCACCTTCAATCCTCTTCGGTCAAGTTATCGACGAGCATCGGCTTCAAGATCTGGTTTTCCTTCATGATCATGCCGCGCACCTCAGACTCCATTAGATCGAAAAGCGGTTCATCTTTTTCGTTATTTTCTGCCTTGGTAAGTGACTGCTTAATAAGATCACGGATCTCATCGTCCTTGCCCCACATCACCTTAGGCGGTGCCAAGATCCCATTACGTTCCATATAGGGGAGACATCAGGTTCTCCTTGCGAGGCGTAGTGCTTATCGAGCTTAGAAAGCTTCTTCAAGGCGAGGACGAAAGAGGCTTGATCGTTATTCTCAAGAAAAGCTTCTTTCGATTTCTTAAACTCGCCGTTTAAGAAATCTTCCAAACCCTCATTCTCCTGGTAAAAAACCGCCAAAGGATGCCCCATATCAGGATCCACATCAATCACATTGACATTACCCTCCACAATGGCCGCGTGCACATTACAAAGATTCAAAATCTCTTCAACCGGCATACCCCCTTTAATAAGCTCCGCTTCCGCTGCCGCAATCTCAGCCGCGTCCACCGACTCAAAGGTATTTAAAAACGCCTCACGCACATCGTCCACCGAAGCGCCCTCCGATAACTTTTGCAGTATATCTTTTAATGCCGAAGCCTGGTTACTTAAATCAGCCATTTTGAATCTCCTTTATATTGAAATCAGTCGATTGTTTGATCAGTGTAACGAATAAGCGAAAAGAGGAAAGCAACGTATGTTCCCAATCCAGGCGAAAATGGAGTCCTTCTTTCTTTCTAATTAGAAATGAACGTGCTATAATTGAGTAAACGTTTGCAACAAGGAGGTTTCTTTGGTCACAATCCTTGACATTGCCCGTGCAGCGGGTATTTCTTCATCGACAGTTTCTCGCGCCTTAGGCGATCATCCGGGAACAAATGCGGAAACTCGTAAACGTATCCGCAAGCTTGCGCGCGAGATGGGCTATGACCCGAACCGGCTCGCAAGAAGCCTCGTGACGCAACAGACGAAAATGATCGGACTTGTGTTTCCGGATCTGACGAACCCCTTTTTTACAACCATCTTGTCCGCCATGGAAACCATCGCCAATGAGCATGGTTATTCCGTGCTGATTTCGTGCTCATACTGGGACGAAAAAACAGAAGAAGAAGAATTGAATGTTCTGCTTGATTCACGTGTGGACGGTATCTTTCTTTACGCGTGTTCGCAGCTGACAGAAGAGCGGGTGAAAAAACTAAAAGTGCCGCTCGTCATCGGCGGACAGCAATCCCAAGAGCTCACCGACTACACCTTTGTGAACGTCGATCATCGACGCAGCCTTGAGCTGGCCGTCCACCACATGGTGGAATGCGGTTACGAACGCCTCGCCTACCTGGGAGGCAACGCACAGTCACCTACCGCCCGAGTGAGGCTTGACGCCTTTAAGGCGGCGGCAGAAAAAGAAGGACTGGCGCTACGTTCCATTGTGATCAGTGAGGGTGACTACGCGATTCAGAGCGGCTATGAGCGGGGGTAGCGCTTTTATCCGAAAAGGAAAGACCCAATGGCATTATCTGTGGCGATGACCTGATCGCATTAGGCGTCATGCAGGCCGCGGCCGAGCAGGGCATCAATGTGCCAGAAGAACTCGGAATAATCGGCTATGACGACGTCTTGTACGCCTCCTTACCCCAAATCATGCTAAGCACCGTACGAGTACCCTGCGAAGAAATCGGTGAATCGAGTATGGAACTGCTTTTTCCCTTAATGACAGAAGAAAAACCAAGGGCAGGGCGGCAAGTATTGCTCTTTCCAGATCTCATCGTCCGAAAGACAACGCAAAAATCAAATAACTGGAGATTTTGAATGTATATCGATAAAGAAACAAAACGTGGATACAACGAATATCTCAATATGAATCATAATGAGGGCGAACAGACCTTCATGGACGTGGGGCTTCTAATTCTGGAAGCAGGCGATCACTACGGCATTAACGAGCCGGAAAAGAGGTTGCCGTACATCTCATTGCAGGAGAGGTCACGATCGCCTTTGGAGACAAGGAAGAACGGATCAACCGACCGGACCCATTTGACTTTGCACCCTACTGTTTACTCCTGCCAAGAGGCATTCCAGCGGCCATCACAGCCCACGGGGCAAGTGAACTCTATATTCAGAAAACAAAAAATGACCGCGACTACGAACCCAAGCTCTACACACCTCAGGAGATTCACACCTGGGCAAGAGGAGTGGACGAATTAGAAGGCACCATGCGGCGTGATGTGCGCACCGTGTTCGATTACGAAACGCGCCCCGACAGTCACATGGTCTTAGGAGAAGTCGTGAACCCGGGAGGCAAGTGGTCGTCCTATCCACCTCATCACCATCCACAGCCCGAGGTCTATTTTTATTATTTCGAGCACCCCGAAGGATTCGGTGCGGCATGGAACGGAGACGGTAAGGTATACACCACATCACACCACGGTCTTTTGATCATTAACAACGACAAATCACACCAGCAGGTCATGGCACCCGGATACCCCTGTATGTACATATGGGGCATTCGCCATCTGCCGGGTTACCCCTGGGAGAAAACAAGGATTGATGACGAGGAGCATCTGTGGTTGCTCGAAGAAAATCCCGAGTACTGGAAAGCAAAGGAATGAGTTTGCGGTGAAAGATGTCACGATAAAAGATATTGCCAAAGCGGCGGATGTTTCTTTTGCGACGGTATCGCGCGCCTTAAACCATAACCCGGGCGTCAGCGAAGCAACAAGGGAGCATATCATGCAGCTGGCCGAAGAAATGGGCTACCGCAAAAATACGATTGCGGCCAGTCTGGCAAGCAACAAGACGAAGAGCTTAGGCCTGATTGTGCCCGAGCTTGCGAACCCCTATTTTTCCTCCCTGATGGTCGCCATTAAGAAGAAGTTATCCAAATTGGGTTACACGCTGCTTATCTGTAACTCAGGCTGGGATCCGGTTCTGGAAGAAAAATTGCTGCGCTCGCTTTTGGAGCGCCGTGTAGACGGCATCTTTTTATACCCTTGTGAATCTGAAAACAATGGTCTCTATGAACACCTTCGGCTACCCTTGCTCCTATTTTCCGACCGCGAGACAAACAAGGAAAAAAGAGCCTATGTCAACGTCGATCATTATCGAAGCGGCGTCATGGCGACGCGCCACCTGCTTGATCAGGGGTACAAGAAACCTGCTTTTCTCGGTGGAAATATGACATCAACATCGACATTGATGAGACTTAACGGTTTTCAAGATGTATTAAAAGAAAGGGGTGTCGCAATCCCGCCGGACTATGTATATGAAGGAAAATACCTAATGGACAGCGGGCACCAGCGAACGCTTGAGATCCTGTCAAAAGAAGACAGACCGGATGCCTTTTTCTGCGCGAATGACCTCATCGCACTAGGCTGCATGGCCACTGTCACTGAAATGGGTTTCACTTTAGGACAAGATATCGGTGTAATCGGCGTTGATAATGTTGCCTATTCCGCCTTCCCTCAAATTGACCTGAGCTCCATTCATATTCCCATTGACGAGATGGGTGTCCTCGGCGTGGAACTTCTCATGAAAATTATCAACAAGAAAGAGGATGAGGCGGAAGATGAGGGTGAAATAAAGGGCTTCGCATTGCTTGAACCGGAATTAATCATTCGGGCGACCACCTGTCGTTCGAGAAAAAAATAAAAAGATAGAGGATACTATGGACAAGAACAAACTGCATTTGGGCATTGCGCCCATCGGATGGACCAATGACGACCTTCCGGAACTCGGCGCCGAGAACACCTTCGAACAGTGTGTCAGCGAGATGGCATTGGCGGGTTTTGTCGGCTGTGAAGTCGGCAACAAATACCCCAAAGATCCTGCGGTGCTAAAACCCATGCTCGATCTGCGCGGGCTTCGCATCGCGAATCAGTGGTTTTCCTCTGAATTTACGAGTAAACCCTATGAAGTCACCCTTGAAAACTTCAAAAAGCAGCTTGATTTTTTAAGCGCCATGGGAGCTAGCGTCATCGGTTGCTCCGAACAGGGTAACTCCATTCAAGGAAAGGACATCCCTATCCTGGACGGCCGTAAAGCGCGCTTTTCGGAAGAAGAATGGCAATTGATCGCCCAAGGGTACAACGAACTCGGTGCGATCGCTAAGGAACGCGGCTTTACCTTAACCTACCACCACCACGCGGGCACCAGTGTCGAGACGATGGAGGAGGTCGACCGCTTCTTGGCGATGACGGATCCTGAACTTGTCTTTTTACTCTACGATGCGGGGCATTTCTATTTTGTCGGCGAAGACCCGGTCAAAGCCCTAACAAAATACGTTGACCGTGTGCGCCACGTCCACTTGAAGGATGTCCGCGACGAAGTGCTGACGCGTGTAAAAACTGAAAAGTTGAGCTTTCTGGAAGGCGTGAAAGCAGGTGTATTCACCGTGCCCGGGGATGGCGACATCGACTTTGACCCCATCTTCAAGATACTCGATGAACACGGTTATGAAGGCTGGATGATTGTGGAGGCAGAACAAGACCCCGCCATCGCGAATCCTTTTGAATACGCCGTGAAAGCACGCCAATACATCAGGGATAAAACGGGACTTTAAATATGCGGATCGAACTTTCCATTGGCAGGCGTACGCAAGGCGTTGAGATTGAACAAAAGCACCTCATCGCGCAATTAACGCCCAATACGGTCACCGTCGAACGAAGTGGGGCGGGGGCCGTTGAGGACGCGCTTGATCATCCGATCGGAACGAAAAAACTCGAAGAAATCGTCCGAAAAGGTGAAAAGATTGTGATCATCACCTCCGATATCACAAGGCCGATGCCCTCGTCGATCGTTCTGCCGCCTGTTCTACGGCGGCTTGAAAGCGCCGGAGTGGAAAAGGAAGACATCACAATCGTGTTCGCGTTAGGCGCACATCGCTCGCATACGGTGGAAGAGATGAAATACCTCTTGGGCGAAGCCATCTACCATCAGTACCGAGTCGTGGACAGCGATGAGCATGATGTGGTCTGTATGGGGATGACAAAGCGCAAAACACCTGTCGATATTACCCGCATAGTCGCCGAGGCCGATCGCCGGATCTGTTTAGGCAACATTGAATACCATTATTTTGCGGGGTATAGCGGAGGTGCCAAGGCCATCATGCCCGGCGTATCAACACGTGAGGCCATTGCAAGAAACCACAGTGCCATGGTAGAAGCTTTTGCAGTGGCAGGACAGCTCGACCGCAATCCCGTCCGTAAGGATTTAGAAGAGGCGTTGCAATATTGCCCCGCCGATTTTATCGTGAATGTCGTTTTGAATGAGAAAAAGGAGATTGTCTACGCGGTTGCGGGCGACATCATCGAAGCGCATCGCAGGGGTTGCGAATTATTGGACGGCTTTTATCTCAGCAGTATCGATGAACTTGCGGATATCGTCATTGTGTCGCAGGGCGGTTTTCCAAAAGATCTGAACGTCTATCAGACGCAAAAAGCACTCGATAATGCAAAACATGCAGTCCGTCCGGGCGGAATCATCATTCTTGTCGGCGCATGCCAGGAGGGTCTGGGCGATGAAGTCTTCGAGCGGTGGATCGAAGAAGCGACTTCAGCACAATCCGTGATTAGCCGTCTTCGCGAACATTTTGAATTGGGAGGTCATAAAGCGGCGGCCATTGCGCTTGTCGAACAGATGGCCGATGTCTACCTGGTATCGGAACTGCCGGATAGCACGGTCCGAAAACTCTTTATGACAGCTTTTTCAAATGTGCAGGAGGCGTACGACGCAGCCCGTGAAAAATTAGGCGCAAAAAGTCGCGTGATCGTCATGCCCTACGGCGGTTCAACACTGCCGCGTGTTGCCGGAATAAAAACGGAAGAATCGAGGTTGTTATGAATCGGGTGAAATCATTGAATGATTTTGATCTCTATGAAAAGAAGATTTTACTTCGCTTGGACATCAATGCGCCCATTGACCCTGACACAGGCAAGATCGCTGACCGAACGCGGCTTGAAAAAAGCCTTGCAACGATGGTGAAGCTGAAAGAAGCAAAGGCGGCCACAGCAATCATTGCACACCAGGGTGACACGCTCGATTACCAAAATCTCATCTCCATGCGTGAGCACGCTGAAATATTGTCAAAACTATTGGGCGCAAAAGTGAACTACATCGAAGATGTCTGCGGCCCTGCTGCAGTGGAGGCGATCACTCATTTACAAACCGGTGAATGGATTTTGCTTGGCAATCTTCGCTATCTGGCAGAAGAAATATCAACCTTTGAAACGGTTGTCAAGCTGAGCCCTGTGGAGATGACTAAAACCTGGCTGGTTCGTACGCTTGCCCCCCTATTTGATCTTTATGTCAACGATGCTTTTTCAGCAGCGCATAGGAACTGTCCTTCCATGGTGGCCTTTCAGACACTATTGCCTTCGGCGGCAGGCGAATTATTCTTCGCGGAGTACCAAGCCTTGAGCCGTATCTTGAACAACCCCCAGCATCCGTCCGTCTTTGTGCTCGGAGGGGCCAAAATATCGGATGCCTTCGGCATGATTGCACAAGTGCTGGCCAATCAAATAGCCGATACCATCCTGACCACGGGCGTCGTGGGTCAAGTATTTCTGCTTGCAAGCGGCATCAAGCTGGGGCAGGCGAGCATGGCGTTTTTAGACGCGCGAAACTTGTTGCCCTTTGTCGAAGAAGCCAAACAATACCTGAAACTTTACGGGGACCGGATTGTCATGCCAAGCGATCTCGCTTACGAAAAGGACGGAGAACGCCGGGAACTTGCATTAAGTTCACTTCCGCTTGATCAGGCGGCGTTCATGGATATCGGGCAGGAGACGGTGGCACGCTATCGAGCGGTCATACGACAGGCCAAAACACTTTTTGTTAACGGGCCCGCGGGTGTTTATGAAGACGCACGTTTTTCTTACGGTACAAAAGAGATCTGGAGCGCGATTGCAGACGCTGATGGTTATAGCGTCATGGGTGGCGGTGACTCAGTCAGCGCGGCCAAGCAATTCATTGACAGCTCCAAGATTGATTACCAGTGTACAGCCGGAGGCGCCATGGTCCGCTTTATGACCGGTAAGCCATTACCCCTGATAAAAGCCATGGAAAGTTCATTGGGATAGATATAAAAGGAGAGAACATTGGATAATTCTCAAATAAATGAATTGAGGCAGTTTGCGGCCCGGATCCGCTTAGAAATTGTGCATATGATCGGTAAACGAGGTTTCGGCCATCTAGCGGGTTCGCTTTCAGTGGCGGACGCGCTTGCGGTGCTTTACCACGATGTCATGCGTTACGACCCTAAAAATCCCCAATGGGAAGACCGTGACCTGCTTGTCATGTCAAAGGGGCATGCAGGCCCCGCGCTTTATGCGACGCTGGCCCTCAAAGGCTTTTTCCCGATGAGTTGGCTAGAGACGCTCAACCAACCGGGTACGCGGCTTCCAAGTCACTGCGATCGTCGGCTGACGCCTGGTGTTGACATGACAACGGGCTCTTTAGGACAGGGAACGTCGATCGCAGCCGGTATGGCACTTGCCAAAAAGCTTTCCCGTGACGATAACCGCATCTTCTTATTCGTCGGTGACGGCGAATGCAACGAAGGTCAGGTGTGGGAAGCGGCGATGTTCTCGGCCCAGCACAAGCTTGACAACATGGTTTGGTTCATTGATTACAACAAAAAACAGTTGGACGGCTTGCTGGAAGATGTCATGGATATTTTGGACATCCGGCAAAAATTCGAAGATTTTGGCTTTGATGCAGTTGAGATCGATGGGCATGACCCCGTTGCCATACGCCGCGCCATTGATCAGGTGAGCAACAAAAACGGTAAACCCGGCTGTATCGTACTTGACACGGTCAAGGGGAAGGGCGTTTCTTTTGTCGAGTGTATGGAACTCAATCACCATCTTCGCCTGAGCGAAGAAGAAATTGAAAAGGCGACCCGTGAAGCAGAAGAAGGCTTGTTGGCGCTGACGAAAGAGGGTGGCCATGAATAAAATAATATTTGACGGCACGAGGGAAGAAAAAGCACATAAGGATGTGTTTGCTACCACCATCGCAAGCTTGTTAGAAGAAGATGAGCGTGTCATCTTCCTTGACGCGGACCTGATGAATTCATCCGGTACATATAAGCTGTGGAAAGAGCGACCTCATCAGATGATCAACTGCGGCATCGCCGAAGCTAATATGATGGGCGTTGCCGCCGGTTTATCGGCCATGGGGCGGATCCCTTATGTGCATACCTTCGGGCCCTTTGCCAGTCGCCGCTGCTTTGATCAGGTGTTTCTTTCCATCGGTTACGCGGGCAACAGCGTGCGGATCTTTGGTTCAGACCCGGGTGTTGCGGCTTCCTTTAACGGCGGCACCCATATGCCCTTTGAAGACATGGCGCTCATGCGTGCGGTCCCGGGTTCTTATGTATTTGATACTTCTAGCGGGGTTCAGCTCACAGCGGTTCTGAAAGCCGCAAAAACGCTGGAAGGTGTCGTTTATATCCGAAGTACGCGCGGCCAATACCTGAAAATCTACAGCGACGACAGTCAATTTGAAGTCGGCAAGGGACAAATTGTGCGTGAAGGCCGTGATCTGACGGTAATCGCCTGCGGGCTGATGCTCAGTGAAGCCATGCTTGCGGCCGATAGTTTGGCTAAAAAGGGTATCGAGATTGAAGTCATCGATATGTTCACAGTAAAGCCCTTGGACGTTGAACTTGTCGTTCGAAGTGCGACCAAAACAAAAGCCGTAGTGACGGCTGAGAACCACAATATTATAGGTGGTTTGGGTGACGCTGTTGCCTCGGCCCTGATGGAACAGGGGATCTGTGTACCCTTTAAGAAACATGGCGTTGAAGATCGGTTCGGCCAGGTGGGCCCCGTCGATTACCTGCAGGAAGTGTACGGACTTACCGCAGAGGCGCTTGTTAAAAGTTGTGAAATGCTGCTTGGCAAAAAGAAATAGGAGGACACTATGATTAAAGTTGGAGTCGCAGGTTATGGAGTCATCGGCCAACGTCTGGCTGACGGCGTGGCCCTGCAAGAGGATATGGAACTTGTCGGGGTCGCCGACATCGCGCCTACCCTGTCAATTCAAGCGTTGGCGGAGCGGGGCATGCCTTATGATCTCTACCTTGTTGAAGGAGCAAAACGAGAAGATTTTGACGCCTACGGCATCCCGGTTGCCGGAGATTTTATTGATCTGGTCAAAAAAGTTGACATCATGCTGGATTCATCTCCTGGCGGTGTTGGTTTAAAAAATAAAGCAATCTACAAAGAACATGGCGTGAAGGCGGTTTTCCAAGGCGGCGAATCCAATGAAATCGCCGATGTGTTTTTCCACGGAAACGCCAACTATGAGGCGGGTGTCGGTAAAGACTACCTCAAACTGACTTCTTGCAATACGACGGGGTTAATCCGCGCGGTGGACTGCCTTGATAAAGTATTTGGCCTTGACCGCGTGGCCATCACCATTGTCCGGCGCGTGGCAGATCCGGGTGACTACCACAGGGGCCTGACCAACGCTTTGTTAGTGGAAGAGGCACCCAGCCACCAGGCCATTGACCTCATGAATATCATGCCGCATGTGGATGCCACAGGGATTCTTGTCCATACACCCATCACACACGGACATTTCATCACCGTCTTGGCTTCAGGCAAAGAAAAGATTAGCCGTGAGGATGCACTAAAAGCATTTAGAGATCATGACCGCATCCGCGTGGTCCGCTTGGCCGACGGCTTTTTGGGCAACGCCTCACTTTTCCGCTACGGGCGCGATCTGGGTCATCCAAGGGGCGATCTTTATGAAATCGCAATATGGGAGGACAGTGTCGTCGAGTCGAAAGACGACATCATGTTCGGCATTCATATCCCACAAGAATCAGTCACCATCCCTGAGACGATCGATGCGATTCGCGCAGCAATGTCGATGCAGGTAGACGGGGCCGAAGGCCTTCAATTAACCAATCGTTATCTCGGTTTACCGAGTTGGAAAAAATAAATGCCGCTACGGCATGGCGATGCAGAAAGCAGGTGACCTATGAAAAAATATCGTGTTGGGATGATCGGCGTGGGCCGAATCGGTAGACTTCATGTTGAAAACATTACATCCTTTATTCCGCGTCTGGAAATCGTCGCGGCCGCGGATGTGGCAATTGACGCGTCAAGAGAATGGCTCGAAAGCAAGGGAATAAAAGAACTCTACACGGATTATCGTGATTTGTTGAAAAATGATGACATCGAAGCGGTGATCATCGCCTCTGCCACCGATACGCATAAAGAAATCGCGATTGCGGCGGCCGAAGCAAAAAAGCAGATATTTTGCGAAAAACCCATTGACCAGGCGGTAGTGAATAATGAAGAAGTCGTGCGTGCGATAGAGTCGGCAGGGGTGCTGTTCCAGGTCGGATTCAATCGCCGTTTTGACCATAACTTTGCCCGCGTGCGCCAGTTGGTGGAAGATGGCTCAATCGGAGAGGTGCAGATTATTCGCATCAGCTCAAGAGATCCCGCTCCGCCGCCGCTTCATTATCTGAAAGTATCAGGCGGCCTGTTCCTTGACATGATGATCCATGACTTCGACATGGTGCGTTATTTGAGCGGCATGGAAGTGCGCCGCGTGACCGCTCACGGCGCCAACCTGATTGATCCTAAGATCAAGGAAGAAGGGGATATCGATACGGCGGTTGTCACCTTGGAACTCTCAAACGGTGCACTGGCCGTCATTGATAACAGCCGTCAGGCAGTCTACGGCTACGATCAACGGGTGGAAGTATTTGGCTCAAAAGGGCAAGCCGTTGCCTACAACGACGCGCCCAACAATGTTGAATTCTATTCAGAAGATGCCATCAGAAAAGATAAAATTTATTACTTCTATCTCGATCGATACACGCGCGCTTTTGTCGATCAATTCAATACCTTTGCCGATGCGCTGGAAGGAAAGCGGGGCGGCCCCGGGGTGATCGATGGTCTGCGCGCTGTTGAGATCGGTGTAGCCGCGGGGCAGTCATTGCGTGAAGGCAAAACGGTCGAACTGTAAGGGGGTTTAATTATGAGCAAACGTATTCGGCTCACGATGTCACAGGCTTTAATCCGTTTTCTTGACCAGCAGTATGTGGAGCAAGACGGAGAAGAGACAAAGTTTGTCGAGGGAATCTTCGGCATTTTCGGGCATGGCTGCGTGGTCGGAGTCGGTGAAGCGCTCGAAAATGAAACACATACTTTGACCTTTTATCAAGGTAAAAATGAGCAAGGGATGGCGCTTGCCGCAACCGCTTACGCCAAACAGCATGACCGAAAAAAAATCATCCCCTGCGTTTCCTCCATCGGGCCCGGTGCCACGAATATGGTCACCGCCGCTGCCTGTGCGACCGCCAACAGAATTCCGCTCTTAGTGCTTCCCGGTGATACCTTTGCGACACGTCAGCCTGATCCCGTATTGCAACAGGCTGAAATATTCTCGTCCGTGGGGACTACGGTGAATGACGCATTTCGCGCGGTCTGTCGCTATTTTGACCGCATTGACAGGCCTGAACAGCTTATGAGTGCGCTCATGAACGCCATGCGCGTTTTGACGGATCCTGCGGATACGGGAGCCGTCTGTCTTGCCCTGCCGCAGGATATTGAAGGAGAAGCTTACGACTATCCGCTTTACTTCTTTGACAGGCGCGTCTGGCATTTGGATCGGCGTCCCTTGGCCGAAAGCCAGAAGGAGCGTTTTGTGGAGCTCGTCAGACAGAGTAAAAAACCGCTCCTTATTTTGGGAGGAGGCGTGCGCTATTCAAAGGCCGGCGAAGCTTTCCTGGATCTGGCTGAGCAATGCGACATCCCCTTTGGATCGACGCAAGCCGGTAAGGGAACCATTGACTGGCGTCACCCGCTCAATCTTGGAGGTATCGGGGTGACGGGCACGCAGGCAGCGAATCGCATCGCCAAAGAAGCCGACCTTGTCATCGGGGTGGGTACGCGTTTTTCTGACTTCACGACCTGCTCGAAATGGCTGTTTCAAAATCCGGATGTGCGCTTTTTAACGGTCAATATCAATCCGTTTGATGCCTACAAGATGGACGCTGAAGCGATTGTTGCCGATGCTAGGGAGGCACTTGAAGGATTCAATGTAGCTTTGCAAGATTATAAGAGCGCATGGGATAAGACAAGAATCGAGCAGGAAATCAAAGACTTCGCTCCAGATCATAGAGCACTACTACAGCATTCCCGACGACCCTGAACTTCATCAAACGACCGCGGTCGGTATCATTAATGAATTTTCAGGGGAGAAGGGTATTGTGGTCTGTGCGGCGGGAAGTTTGCCCGGTGACCTCCAACGGTTCTGGCGCCCGGGTTGGGATCACGGATACCACGTTGAGTACGGAGACTCCACCATGGGTTATGACTTAAACGGTGCGATGGGAGTCAAAATGGCAGCCCCTGAACATGAAGTTTTTGCCATGGTAGGCGATGGTGGCTATCTGATGCTTCCTTCAGAGCTTCACACCATGGTGCAGGAAAAATTGAAAGTCCATATCTTTGTCTTCGACAATAAGGGCTGGGGTTGCATCGAAGCCTTGCAAAACAGTCAGGGTTCGGAAACATTTGGAACGGTATTCTGTCACAGAAATGCGAAAACAGGTCAGCTTGATGCGGAACCGATGTCAGTCGACTTTGCGATGAACGCGCGAAGCCTCGGCGCGGTTGGCTATACCATCCACACCAGTGAAGAACTGCACGAAGCTTTGCGCGACAGTCAAAAATACCACGATGTCCCCATTGTTTTCGACATGAAAGTAAAACCCGGATCCATGTCACCCGGATTTGAAGATTGGTGGCGTGTCGGGGTCGCCGAAGTTTCAAACAGTGAAAGAGTACAAGAAGCCTATCGCCTGCATCGTGAGGAAATTGGGAAAACAAAAGATTATTAGATACTTGAAACATTTTTGGAAACAAACGTTTTCATTGATTTGCGAAATTCGAAAGATATTTGGAGCAAGAAGGCGAAAGGAAATGTTTCAGAAGATAAATATTGAATGAAATCTGTCGGATACGCAGAAGCACTGTGTGATGTCTATTAGACAAGGGTTGTTCGGGATTGTGACTATTTAGCAATAGGGCAATTGCACAAGAATAGAACATGTTTTGATTGATAAAACAGGCAAGACAGTATACAATATCTGAAAGGATCAATCGAACGTAAACCTATTCAATGGAAAGACAAATATTTACAATAATTCAAGGAGGTGTAGTAGAAAAATCAAAAAATAGGAAGAGATATTGATTGGTCACAACAGTGATAACCGTCACTGTTCACAAACAAAGTGTTTTTGTTTCAAAACGATTTTAGGAGGAGAATGAACGTGAGAATTAAAGTAGCAGTCGTATTGCTTGCGCTAGCGGTTCTATTGACCGGAGCAGTCGCATGTGAGAAAAAATCGGCAGAGACTACGGTAGGCTTTGTCACATGCAACATGAATGATACTTTCCAAACCTACGTTGTGGACGCGGCGACGGAAAAAGCCGGTGAGCTCGGCTATAAGCTGACAGTCCAGGACGCCCAAGAAGACGTCGTACGCCAACAAGACCAAGTCGATACTTTGATTCAGCAAGGAGTCGACTACCTGATTGTTGTGCCTGTCGACACCAGCGCCATGGCGCCGATTACAAAAGCAGCCCAAGATGCCAAGATCCCCTTGGTGTATGTCAACCGCAATCCTTTCGGCGAAGATCAGCCGCCGGCCGATGTTTACTATGTCGGTTCTCAAGAAATCGTGGCGGGCCGTTTCCAGGGTGAAGAACTCGTTCGCCAAATGGGTGAAGAAGGCGGCGTCTGCATTCTGATGGGAATGCTTGACAACGAAGGTGCCATTAAACGTACCGAAGGCAACAAAGAAATTTTGGCCAAATACCCCGGCATTACCATCTTTGCTGAGGAGACCGGTAACTGGCAGTATGACGAAGGCATGACCATCACAGAAAACTGGCTGACCGCCTACGGTGATGACCTGAATGCCATTCTCGCCAACAATGACGGAATGGCGATCGGTGCCCTGGAAGCGCTGAAAGAAAACGACAGAACCGATATCTTGGTGTTTGGTGTTGACGCCATTCCCGATGCGGTAAAACTCGTCGATGAAGGACAGCTTTCAGGAACAGTTCTGCAGGATGCGGTGGGTCAAGGCGGCGGTGCGATCGGCGTCATTGAGCAACTCGTGGCCGGCAAGAAAGTGGACGGTGTCACATGGGTGGACTTCGTCCTCATCAACAAAGATAACGTCGCGGATTATCTCGATTAATAAGCGCTTGTGATCTTAACAGGGATGGGAGTATGAATTCGTTCATACTCCCTCTCCCTTTACAAATTAGGAACGTTTCTTAGCCAAAGATGTGAAGAAAATTCAGTGTCATCCTAAAAGATGACTTGAAACTGGATGTCGTATGGAGAATGGATATGGCAGAAGAACAATACCTGCTGATGATGAAAGACATCGTCAAGGAATTCCCCGGGGTCAAGGCCTTGAAGGGAGTGGAGCTTAACGTTAAACGAGGTGAAGTCCACGCCGTCATAGGGGAGAACGGAGCAGGAAAATCGACACTGATGAAATGCCTTATCGGCATTCATGAACCCACTTCCGGAGAAATCATTTTCGAAGGCAAACCGGTGACGATTAAGAGGACTCATGATGCCCTCAACATGGGTATCTCAATGATCCATCAGGAATTGTCACCCGTAGAGCATCGCTCTATTTCAGAAAATATATGGCTGGGCCGCGAGCCCAGAACAAAACTCGGTCTGGTCGATCATAAAAAAATGGCCGAGATGACAGAAGAACTACTAAAAGAAATTGATCTTGATGAAAAACCACTGACCCTTGTACACGATTTAACGGTGGCAAAAGTACAAATGCTGGAGATTGCGAAAGCAATATCCTATGACGCGAAAATCATCATCATGGATGAGCCGACATCTTCGTTGACCAATCGGGAGGTTAAGACACTCTTTGCGTTGATTAGGCAGCTAAAAGCTCTCGGCAAGTCCATTATTTTTATCTCTCATAAATTGGAAGAAGTCAAAGAAATCAGCGACCGTGTCTCGGTGTACCGTGACGGCGAATATGTCGGGACCCGGGTGACGAAAGATACCGATATCATGGAAATGATCCGCCTGATGGTCGGGCGTAACTTGACTGAACTATTTCCCAAAACTCCCTGCGAGATCAAAGAGACAACGCTTGAGGTAAAGAACCTGACCAGTGAGGGCGTCTTTGAAAATGTATCTTTTTCGGTTCGGCGCGGTGAAATACTGGGGATTTCCGGATTGGTCGGCGCAAAACGCACAGAAGTGATTGAGGCGATCTTTGGTCTTAGGAAGCTCCAAAAAGGGACGATCGAGATTAAGGGAGAACCGGTAGTTATCAACTCGCCTGAAAGTGCACTCCGGCACGGGTTAGCCTTTTTGACTGAAGATAGGCGACTCACCGGCATCTTCCCCGTGTTAAATGTTATGCACAACGTAGTGGTGTCCAGCATGACCCAATGTCTTGGAAAATCGCGTCTCTTTTCACACCGCAAAGCGAGAACATTCACAGAAGATTTTGTTGAAATGATCGACATCAAGACCCCCACCATTGAACAGACAATCAGCAATTTGAGCGGCGGAAACCAACAAAAAGTACTTATTGCGCGCTGGTTGATGACACAGCCGGAGATTTTGTTCCTTGATGAACCCACCCGTGGCATCGACGTTGGTTCCAAGTCGGAGATCCATCGCTTAATGTCAGAATTGGTCGGACAGGGTAAAAGTGTTGTCATGGTTTCTTCGGAATTGCCTGAAATCATGGGGATGAGTGACCGCATTGTGGTGATGCATGAGGGGCGTGTTTCCGGAATCATTGAAAATACACCTGATTTAACACAGGATGAATTGATGCTTTATGCGACGGGGCAAAAGCAGCAGAGACTCGAAGAGGTTGTGTGATATGGAAGAGAAGACTGCAAGGAAATTATTTGACCCAGAACGAATCAAGAAAATGAAGGCGATCTTCAGTAAGTACGGGATCATTTTTGTGCTCATCGGACTGATTATCGTATTAACCATCATCAGTCCCAAGTTTTTATCCGCCAAAAACTTACTGAACGTGATGACCCAAGTTTCCATCTTTGGGATCATGGCTTTGGGTATGACGCTCATCATCACCTCGAAAGGAATTGATCTTTCAGCAGGTTCCGTACTGGCTTTTTCCGGGATGGCAGCGGCCAGTCTTGCGCAGATAACAGACGCGACCACGAAAGTATTCCCCAATATGGGCGAGCTAAGTATGATCATTCCTGTACTTGTTGCACTCGCCATCGGAGCGAGTCTGCGGCATCAACGGCGGGCTCATCGCCTATGCAGGTCTCCTCCATTTATCGCGACACTCGGCATGCAGACGATTGTTCGAGGTTTTGCCCTCATGTATACAGGGGGCAAACCCATCAGCAGCTTTACTGATCAATTTATGTTTATCGGCGCGCGCGTCGGGCCTATACCAGTACCTTTAATCATCTACATCCTGGCCATCGGGGTGACGTGGATACTTTTGGGTTATACGCGCTTTGGCAAGAGTATCTACGCCATTGGCGGCAACGTCAATGCGGCTGAAATTTCCGGAATTAATGTCAAGAAAGCCTTGTCAAAATCTACGCTTACGGCGGTCTGATGTGCGGTATTGCAGCCCTTGTGTTTGCCGGCCGTGTGGGGAGCGTTCACCCCGGAGCGGGGACAGGTTACGAGTTGACGGCCATCGCAGCCACGACCATCGGAGGCACCAGTCACAGCGGCGGCATCGGTACCATCTGGGGAGCTGTCGTCGGAGCCCTTATCTTGGGTGTGTTGAGAAATGGCCTAACCTTACTTGGCGTACAGGCCTACTGGCAGCAAGTTGCAGAAGGCCTCATCATTATCGTTGCCGTCTTCATCGACATGAGGAAAAACATTAGGAAAAATAGTGTCAGGAAAAATGCAGGCAATTGAACAACAATAAGAAAATGAAAAGGGCCGCATCAAACGGCCCCTTCTCAATGAAGAAATTCAGGAGAAAAGTCAAAAATCAATCTTCTTGTTATTTTTAACGGCGTCCTTTGCAAGAAGAGCCCATTCAACCGCCTTATAGCCGTCATCAAAGTTCACGAGCGGTTCTTTTTTGTCACGAATACACTCAGCAAAATGTTCCAGTTCTGCCGGAAATGAAGGTTCAAAGTAGTCGTAGAAGTTGTCTGCGCATGCGATCGATAATCCTTCAGGTGTGAAGGAGATGACGCGGTTTTTATTGGGCGGGAAGCCCATACGCAATGCGCCGTTCGTCCCGTAGACTTCCACTTCGCAGTGATAACCACAGACAGAATTGCGCGATGTTTCAAATACCCCCATGACACCGTTTTCATATTCAACACTGATAATGCAGTTGTCGATGTCGCCGACCTCTTCAAGTCCTTCATAACTAAAATTGCCGCCAATGCCATAGACGGACTTCGCATCACTTTCTAAGAACCACCGCGAGAGGTCATAGTCATGTGTCAGCATGTCAAAGACAAGACCACCGCTTGTAGGACTGAAGCGAATCAGTTCATCACGATCCCAGGGCTGATCGCGGTTGATGAAGCGAACCAGAATCGGTTTGCCGATCGCGCCTGCCTCAATCTTCTCTTTCATTTCGCGGTAGGACTCATCAAAACGACGATTGTAACCGGTCTGAAAAACCTCAACGCCATTGCGCTCGATGGCCAACTTAATGGCGTCGATTTCATCCTGGGTCATTCCCAGTGGTTTTTCGCAGTAAATATTTTTGACGCCCGCATCCAGCGCTTCAACGGCCATGGGTGCGTGGTAGGCGGAGTTGGTCGCAATGACAATGCCGTCAAGCTCCCGGTCGTTTAAGATTTTGTGGTAGTCATCTGTGCCGTAGCGCGGCTCGAAGGCTTCAACCGCCCTTTTTACCTCGTCTTCCACGACACTGCAGACCGCCGTGAGCTCAGCAAAATCAATACGCTCATGAATATTGGCCGCATGCCTCATGCCAAGTCGCCCCAATCCGATGATTCCCAGTTTAATTTTAGCCATATTGTCTCTCCATTGTTTTCATGCTGGTGATCCATTGTTCCGCCGCCTCTTCGCCAGAAGGAAGCGGCAGACATTCCGCGCTGATATAACCCTTGTAATGGATGTCTTTCAATCCTTTAAAAAAAGATTCAAAACAAAAATGCCCTTTACCGGGAGGCCAGCGGTTGCTATCGGCCACATGAACATAGCCGATCGATTCATGCGCCTCAATGATTGATTGGTGGATGTCGCCTTCTTCAATATTCATGTGGAAACTGTCGATCAAAATCTTCACATTTTCCAAATCGTAGCGTTCAATAAAAGACTGCAGCTCTGTGATCGTGTTCAAATAATTATTCTCATAGCGATTGATGGCCTCAATAACGAGCGAAACGCCACGCGTTTTCGCAAAAGACGAAAGCTTTCTTAGCGCCTGTGCCAGCAGATTCACTTGTTCTTCTTCATTACGACGGTCATCCAAATTGCCTCGAATGCAACCTACTATGACATGAGCCTTTAGTTTTTCGGCAAGTTCAATGAACTCGCTCATGAACATAACGGCCCGCTTTCGTACATGAGCATCCTCATCAATTAGGGAGAGCTTCGACTTTGTGTAACCGCGTCCTGTTGCCAAGGCAGAGACCTCCATCGATTGCGCTTGAAGCGTGGACAAAAGGCCGGAGCGAACGAGGGCGTCGGCTGAATCAAAATGTAATTCACAGGCGTCATAGCGAAGTTCTTTTGCCAAACGGATGGCAGAGGGATCTCCTGAGAGCAACACGGGGACCTTCATCGATGTGTTTTCTGCAACGGTAACCGAAAATCTCATTGTCTTTTTCTCCCAAGTAATGTCAAATGGCGATCCAGATGCCGATGCACCGTCTGATACAAATAGGACTCTTCCTTGTTCAGCAAACAAAACAAGCGTTTTATCAAAACAGGATCGGCTAAGACATGCCCGTAAGCGATGTGAAGGCACTGCCTCGCGTTTTCCTCATCAAGATAATCGACGTAGTATTCAGGATTTACTCGATCAATCGCCATGATGTTTCGAATATTGGCTCGCACCTGATACAACTTTCGGGCCTCTTCAAAGTGTTCAATTGACAGCGAAAAGATCTTTGAAAACAGATCGGGATCTTTTTGGGCGACCACTCTCAAAGCTTCAAGCCAGGATGTCCCCGATGTTTTAATATGAAAGCGGTATGCCGTTTGTTTGGCAAAGCTTGGAAAGATTGAAAATTTATCACTGCCCGAATGCAGACTCAGTTTGTGCCCGAAATGATCGGCGATACGGACATGAGACACAAGATGCGATTCAAAGGTTTGAGGACTTCCGATATAATCAATGCCCTTTTGAAATTCGCCGACAAATTTAGGGGCAATGCTGGTAAAAGTAATGCCTCGCTTTTTCAATTCGTGAGCGACAAAATAATGTGCGAACGGATGGGTGATTGCCTCTGTTTCATCGAGTGATATTTCAAGATCAATCGCTTGAGAAAGTGGGCGAATCTGTCGGTTGAATATTTCTTCCAAAAAATGCACCGCATCCCCGTAAATGGTGTAAGTCTCCTGGAGCAGCGCCTCAGTTAATAAGATGCCCAACCGATCCATGAGCGCCGTAGATTCTATGTATTCATGGCGCAGACTGGAGGGGAGATGAGCGAGGGGTTCTTTTCTTCTCAGCACCTCAGAGCAGTCGACCGTGACCATGGAGTAACCAAGCGCAAGCGCAGCTTCGATGTCCTTTTCTTCTTTCAGATGGTCGGCGTCTGCTCCAAAGCCTTCACGATAACCCCTTTTGAGAACGGCGTAAACACATCGTCCAGTACGTCGCGATAACTGCGGCCGGTAAGGGCCAGTTCACGCATACTTTGCTGTGCCAGGACCGGCTTGATGTCATAAGGGGTGACATCGTCAATGTGGGCCGGTGTGATCAGTCCGAGTCGATCGCCAAAACCAAAGCTACTTTGATTTGATCCCAATGCAATCGGCCGAGTAAAATCAAAATAATAATTGAGAACAAGACGGTTTTCATGTGAACAAGGGCAAATCTTGAGTGCATCAAACGCTTCGCCATCCAAATCTCGGTAAAGGGGGGATTGACCGTGAACGGCGAGGAAACAGCCTGTTTCATTCTCGGCCATCACGAACTGCGTGGAGTCGTAAGAAATCCACGAATCCTCGAAGATTCTAGCTTTAGTCAGTGATTGTATCTTTAAAAAGAACGTTTTCTTCGTCTCATTCATAGTCATCACTAAAAGGGTAGGGAGGATGATGCCATCCTCCCTTATGGTCGCTGCTAGTCAATATCAAAGGTCAGCATCACTTTAAAAGCGCTGTCTTTTTCATGGATGGCTTTGTCCATCGCCTCATGCAATTGATCGAAGGGATAATAATGCGTATTCAAAGCCTCAAAGTCGTATTTATCTTTAACCGGCTCATAAAGCGGATGGTTCGCTGGCCAAAATCCTTGGTGCCGCCCGAGCCCTTGATGAACATTGTTTTCCAGATCGTCCAACCGAGCTCAACCGGCACTTTTCGTCCGATGGAATGGCCTAAGAGTCCGACTCGACACGAATGCCCCGCGATGTCAAAAAGAGAGGCAATGCCCGCATCATTGCCGGAGCATTCCACGATTACATTGGCCCCGACACCGTCCGTCAGCGCGTCAATTTGTTCCTTAACAGGTGACACCGTAGGGTCAACCACATGGTCCGCGCCATAGCGTAGAGCAATCTCGCGTCTGTTCTCAAGCGGATCGATTACGATGACCTTGGCGCCCGCAGTTTTGGCCACCATCACAGCAGAGACTCCCACAGGGCCGCATCCGATGATGACAGCTGTGTCAGAGGCATCAATATAGCCGCCGTTGCCCCAGATGCCAAAGTAGCCGATGGAGAAGGTCTCTACCCATGCCCCATCCGCGTAGCTCCAATCGTCGGGGATCGGGTGCACGTATTGCTGTTCGACCAGCATGTACTCACCCATGCCTCCCGGCGAATCGGGGCGAAAACCAATCTCTCTCATATTGAGACAAGCCGAGGGCATCAAACCGTCTTTACAATTTCGGCAGTAGCCGCAAGCCATGACGCAGTCGCCCGTGACTTTCATGCCGACTTTCAGATCCTTAACATCTGAGCCGATTTTGACGATCTTGCCGCCCCATTCATGTCCGGGTGTGTATTTTCCCAGGTCGTAACGGCCCTCAGCCGATTCTCCCAGAAAACATTCAACATCAGAACCGCAAATACCGCAGGCACCGACCTGGATCAAAACTTGATCAGGCTTCGGATCCGCTATTTCGACTTCCTCAACTCTCAAATCGTGAGGACCATACAGAAAGGCAACTTTTGCTTTCATTTCAACGCTCCTATTTAAAGTTTTTCGAAGATGCCGATACGCGGCAGCTCATCGATTGATTTCCAGCCTTCACTGAAAGGTTCTTTCAAAAATGGCGCCATTTCCTCGGCGGTACGCAAAGTGATTTTTTCAACCGGCGGAACCTCACCGGCAGGGTAGTTTTCAAGAATCTGATCATGCAGCAAGGTCAGGTATTTCAAAATAGCCGCAATAGGACGTTTGGCCTTAGCAGCCGTCGCCTTGGAAGGATGTCCGACGACCCCTTCCGGTGTGGCAGCACGTTCAATGGCGTTATGGCCTTCACCTTCAGACCAGCGGCAAGGTCTCCTGTAAGGATCAACGGATTTGTCCATGTGGCCATCCGGCAAAAGGGACTCGCCTTCGGCGTCCTGCACCACACTCATGTCGATCATGTCTTTAAACATCAAAAGTGCCACCGCTGTCTCGGCTTCATCGGCATGGACGAAATTGGTTTCGAGGCTATTTTTGCGGTCGGTCGGGTAGAAAAACTCGCGTACGGCCCGATGCCAGTCAATTACGCGGAATATACCGGGCAATTGATAACGTTTGCAAAATTCCTGAATTGCAGCGATCAAAACCCATAAATGCCCGTGATTATTCAAAAGAATAATCTTTCTATAACCGTCGTTCCACAATCCGAGCATCATATAAATCAAAGTTTCTTGCACCACTTCATGCGGCATGATAACCGTACCCGGCATGCCAATATGGTGGTAGGGGTGGGCGCCATAGTTGAGCGGTGTAAACGCCAGATTGACTTCATGTCCTTGCTTTGCCGTATAGCGCCTTAAACCTTCTAAAATCTGAGTCACCATAAATGTGTCAAGCCCTGTATTGGCATGTAATCCGTGGTTTTCAGTGCATCCGATCGGGACAAAGACAATGTCATTTTTACGTCTTTTTTCAATCTGTTGGGCACGCGCAGTGTTTTGTATATAGGTGCCTGCAAGACCGAGTTCAGAGGGGGAAGGGATACCGTAATCTGCCAGCACCTCGTCAATTTCTTCCTCGCTCATATCCCATATTCTCTTCTTCAATTGACCTACTTCATTGTCAGCTTCGAAAATTATATTGGGATCATCCGTCAATAGCCATTCTTTTTTCATGGGAAACCTCCTAATGCAAACGCTTGCATTAACATCCTACGTCAAACAAATGAGAGATGCAAGCCCTATTTCGTTTTAGGAGTAAAAAATTATTCTAATGACATTACAAGTTGTTTGAAACGCGCGCCCCGTTCCTCAAAATGATGGAAACGATCATAACTGGTCCCCGCGGGGGAGAGAAGCACCGCATCGCCCGGCATGGACCAACGGTCGGCCAACTGTTCACCGCCTCCTCGTAGTCATTAACCCTCGATTAATTGAAGCGCTGAGAAATTTGCGTATTCATTGATTGCAGATTCTTCTTCAATCGCATGGCGGATCAGCTCTGCATTTTGTCCGCAAAGGATAATCCTGTTTGTCGCCTTTAAAATCGCTTGGCCAAGCCCCGTGTAATCACTGTTCTTATCCTGGCCCCCCGTGATCAAAATGAGTGGCATATGACGTTCCTCAAACGCCGACAAGGTACGGATCGTCCGCGGCGGCGAACTGTCCACGGAACTGTTATACCAGCGGACATCGTGCAGATCCTTCACAAGCTCCATGCGGTGGGGCACACCCTTGAAGGTCTTTGCAACGCTTCTACAGCCTCAAGAGGCACATCGTCCAGGGTCGCTAACGCGGCCGCCAAAATATTATCCAGATTAAAAGAACCGGGGAGTAAAATATCCTGTTCATCCACAATATGTTTGGGCGCTTCTTCTGCCTTTTTAAGCCACAGCGCCTTACCTTCCCGGTAAGCCGTCGTGAGATCCTTATCTTGGTTGTTAAAGAAGCGGAGCTCCGCTTTTGAGACGGTTTTAAGGTTAAAAGACACAGGGTCCTCGGCATTCAAGACCAACACGCTGTCATTTGTTTGATGCAGGATCATGTTCTTTTTCGCGTCAATGTATTCAGCAAAATCCAGATGAAAATCCAAATGATTCGGAATGATATTCGTAATCACAGCGACCTTCGGATTAGGCGCCATGTCCATCAACTGGAAACTAGAAAGCTCCAAAACCACGCGGTCCTCCGGACGGATCTTAGCAATCTGATCCAAGAGGGGCGTCCCGATATTGCCGCCCGTGTACACCGTATAGCCCGCCTCTTTCAAAATCTCGCTGATGAGGGTCGTCGTCGTTGTTTTCCCGTCACTTCCCGTCACCGCGTAGATGGGCGCCGGACAAAGTTCTGTGAACAACTTAATCTCAGAGGTGATCTCCACCCCCCTGTCCAACTCGCGGAGAATGGGAGGAGTGTCAAGGCGCATCTTAGGCGTACGGAAAATGAGATCAAAGCCTTGGAGCTGATCCAAATAATCTCTTCCTGTGATCCAATGAAGATGGATGCCTTCCCTATTGAAATCATTTTGTGTTTTTTGGAGGCGCGCATCGTCGGATTCCAACATATCAAAGACGGTTAGGTCTTGATTAAACGGATACAACCAGGAAATGAGCGGCCGGTTGCTGATGCCCGCGCCGATAATGGCGATCTTTTTACCCTTGATCCGGTCCATAAACGATTGAAGCTTTGTATTCATAAAAGGAATCCTTTTTTACATTATAAGAGAGGCAAGCTGGTACACAAGAAGCGAGATCACCCAGGCAAAAGTCGTCTGGTACAAAACGATCAGGGCAAAGCCGCCCTTTAACTTCAGTTCACGGTGCATGACCGTCACCGCCGCCGCACAGGGCGTGTAAAGTAAGATGAACACCAAAAACGCAAGCCCTGAGGCAGGCGTAAAGATCTGTGTGAGCGCCGCCGAGAGAGAGGGATAGGAGGAGGCCGTGGCCACTGACAGCGCGCTAATCACAACCTCCTTGGCCGTAAAACCGGCGATCAGGGCACTCGTCACCGCCCAATGATTAAAGCCAAGCGGGGAGAAGATGGGACTGATCGTGCGGGCTAAGGTCGCGAGCATACTCTCATCCGGACTTGCGACCGGGAAAAATTGGAAATTAAAGCTCTGCAAAAACCATATGATCATGGTGACCAACAAAATGATCGTAAAGGCGCGGTGGAAAAACTCTTTTGCGTGACGCCAGACCAATTTCCCCAAGGATAAAAGAGACGGAAAGCGGTAAAGCGGCAACTCCAAAATAAAAGGGGAGGGCTCACCCTTAAAAACCGTCCGCTTCAAAAGAAGCGCCGTCACGACACAGAGCACCATGCCGAGTATGTAAAGCCCTAACACCACAAGCGTCACATACTGCGGAAATAACGTGCGCGCCACAAGGCCGTACACCGGTACCTTGGCCGAACAGCTCATAAAGGGGATGAGAAGCGTCGTGAGATAGCGGTCGCGCTTCGAGGGCAAAGTTCGGGTCGCCATGACCGCAGGCACCGAACAGCCAAAGCCCAAAAGCAAAGGCACAATACTTGAACCCGAAAGCCCGATATGGCGCAAAAGGCGATCCATAATGAAGGCAACACGCGCCATGTAGCCGCTGTCCTCCAAAATAGAAAGCAGGAAGAAAAGCACCAGGATCATGGGGAGGAACTCGACAACCGCGCCGACACCCGAAAAAAGCCCGTCGACAACCGCCGACTGAATGATCGGGTTCATCCCGAGCGATTCCATACCGCGGCCCACCGCATCCCCGGCCAAGCCGATCAGGTCGGCAAAACCTTCACTTAAAAAATTACCCAAGGGGCCAAAGGCAAACCAGAAAATCACGCCCATAATGAGGAAGAAAATGGGAATGCCAAAGTACTTATGAAGCAGGACGCGATCAAGCGCCCGACTAAAAGTCGGCACCTCCTCATAGTTCGGATACTCGCAGACAAGCACCTTCTTTTCGACCATGGAGATGAACTCATAGCGCATGTCAGCTAAAGCCGCCCAGCGGTCCGTCCCACTTTCACGCTCCATCTCAAGCACAATATGGTCGACGGTTTCCAACTCATTTTTATTGAGCTTCAGTTTCGGGATGAAAAGTTCATCACCCTCCACCAGTTTGGTGGCCGCAAAGCGGGGAGTCACTCTGATGTCCTG
This sequence comes from Clostridia bacterium, assembly GCA_040766025.1. Lineage (GTDB taxonomy): Bacteria > Bacillota > Clostridia > Saccharofermentanales > DTU023 > UBA4923. The sequence goes on from JAXGRH010000001.1 coordinate 163,684, forward strand.
CGCATGGTCCTCAACAAGCGACGCGATCGAGTGGATCGCGCGGTGCACCGTGCCGCTGCAAAGGTCAGGGTTCTTAGGTTTTCGTTTGTGATTCGCGGTTTCAAGGGAAACGCGTACAAACTCCGACACGCCCTCATTTTGACTGGCCGAAATCGGGACGACCGGAATCCCCAACACATCTTCAAGCTTATCCACATCGATCTTACGGCCCAAGGCGGGCATCTCATCGATCATGTTCAAAGCAAGGGTCATGGGGATGTCAAGCTCAATCAGCTGCAAGGTCAGATAAAGACCGCGCTCAAGGCTGGTCGCGTCGACAATATTTAAAATGAGGTCAGGTTTTTCTTCCAAAAGAAAATTCCGGCTGATAATCTCCTCCGGAGAATAAGGCGAAAGAGAATAAATCCCGGGAAGGTCCACAATCGTGCACTCGCTGTGCTGGCGAAGTTTCCCCTCGATGCGCTCCACGGTCACCCCGGGGTAGTTAGAAACCTGTTGTTCACTGCCCGTCAGCCGATTAAATAGCGTTGTCTTACCGGAATTCTGATTGCCCATGAGGGCAAAGGTCAACGTCTCCTGCCCCATCGCCACATCCTTCTCCTACGTGTTTTGTTGTAAACGCATTCAGGGTCATCGGGTGCGCAGCCCGGTGTGCGGTACGAACAGGTACGCGTGCAACTGCCCTCACAAAAATCGAGCGGCTCAATCTCAATATCGGAGGCGGCCTCACGGCGCAGCGACAGTTTATAACCGCGCAGGCAAAGCTGCATCGGGTCACCTAAAGGGGCCATGCGCACAAGCTTGACCACCGTCCCGGGGGTCAGACCCATGTCGAGCAAACGGCGCCGCAATTCTCCGCCTCCGTGGACACGGACGATGCGCGCGCATTGATCGATGGCTAATTCATGTAGGAACATCGCGACAGTAGGCTTTCTATAATAAGTTCTGGACCACGAAAGAAATTATAAGACAGCCGGGTGCAATAGGCAAGAATTGACCGTCCTATCGTTCAGACTTCTGTCACAATCAGGCCACCCGGCTATGCTAAAATCGACCTATGAAATCGAAGATAAGCGTCTTTGGCGCAAGAGAACATAATCTTAAAAATATCGACGTTGACATCCCAAGGAATGAACTGATCGTCCTCACCGGCATCTCAGGGTCGGGAAAATCGTCACTTGCTTTTGACACGATCTACGCGGAGGGGCAGAGGCGATACGTCGAGTCCCTGTCGTCCTATGCACGGCAGTTCTTGGGGCAGGCCCAAAAGCCGGACGTCGACCGCATCGACGGGCTGTCGCCCGCGATCGCGATTGACCAAAAAACCACCAGCCGAAATCCACGCTCCACCGTGGGCACCGTGACGGAGATCTACGACTACCTGCGCTTGTTGTTTGCAAGAGTCGGCATTCCTCATTGTCCCGTCTGCGGGCGCGTCATCGAACGCCAGACCGTCGACCAGATGACCGACGCGATCATGTCGCGACCGGATGGGACGCGGCTCATCCTCATGGCACCGGTAGTACGTGAGCGCAAGGGCGAACACCTACGGATGTTTGAAAAACTGCAGGCTCAAGGCTACGCCCGCGTCCGGGTGGACGGCGAAATGCGGGAACTCGGCGAAGAATTCCAGCTGGAACCCAATAAAAAACACTCCATTGAAGTCGTAGTCGACCGCCTGGTGAGACGCGAAGGCATTGAAAACCGCCTAGCTGATTCGCTTGAGACCGCGTTGAAACTTGCCGATGACCTTGTCATCGTGCAATTTGAAGAACCCGAAGAAAACGGGGAAAGGCGCGTATCCGAGCAAATCTTTTCACAAAAATTAGCCTGCGTCCAATGTGAAATCAGCTTAGGGGAACTGTCACCCCGCATGTTCAGCTTTAATAATCCCTACGGCGCCTGCCCCGAATGCACAGGCTTGGGCGAAAGGACGCATTTTTCACCCGATTACGTCGTGGAAGACGAGAATCTCTCAATTAAACAGGGTGCCATCAATGTCACGGGCTTCCACCTGACCGATGAGACGAGCTGGTCCTACTGCCATGTCGAAGCCGTGGCGGAAAAATATGGCTTCTCCCTTGACACGCCCTGGAAAGATCTTTCCGAGGAGGCGCGTGACCTTGTACTATTTGGCACGCGCGGCGAAAAAATCATCGTGGACACCAGCCGCACGCGCTACAACAAGGGCAAACCCTATCGCACGACATGGGACGGCATTATCCCCACGCTTGAAAGGCGCTACCACGAAACCTCATCCGCGGACATGAAAGAGTACTACCACCGCTACATGGTGGTGACACCCTGTCCTGTTTGTCAGGGCGCGCGGCTTCGGCCGGAAGTGCTGGCCGTCACCATCGGGGATTTGAATATTGACCAGGTAACCCATTTTTCCATCGTGAAGGCGCACGCGTTCTTTGAATCATTGAACTTTTCGGACGGATCTGAAAAGATCGCCCGGCCCATCCTGCGAGAAGTGTTGGCCAGGCTGTCATTTTTACGAGACGTCGGTTTAGATTACCTGACACTTGCCCGATCATCGGGGACCTTATCGGGCGGAGAATCACAGCGAATTCGCCTGGCCACCCAGATCGGATCGGGCCTTACGGGTGTTTTATACGTGCTCGATGAGCCGAGTATCGGGCTCCACCAGCGCGACAACATCCGACTGCTTGAAACCTTGAAGAATCTGCGCGACCTGGGCAACACCATCCTTGTCGTCGAACACGACGAGGAGACCATCTGGGAAGCCGATCATGTCATCGACATCGGGCCGGGCGCCGGCGTGCACGGCGGCGAAATTGTCGCCCAAGGACGGCCGGACGACATCGCCCAGGATGAAGCGTCAATCACGGGACAATATTTATCGGGAAGAAAACGGATTCCCTTACCTGAACACCGACGGCCGAGAGAACAGGGACACCTTCTCATCAAGGGGGCGCGCGAAAACAACCTTAAAGACATTGACGTTGAACTCCCCTTAGGGGTGTTGACCTGCGTCACCGGTGTCTCAGGATCAGGCAAAAGTTCACTTGTGAACAACATCCTTTTGAAAAAACTCGAGTCGGAGCTCTACCGTTCAAGGCGACATTTAGGGAAATTTGACAGTATTGAGGGCATTGAACAGCTTGACAAGGTCATCGCGATCGATCAGTCGCCCATCGGGCGGACACCGCGGTCGAACCCGGCCACCTACACCTCAACCTTTGACCAGATCCGCTCACTTTTCGCGGAGACACCCGCGGCCAAACAGCGCGGTTACAAGCCGGGACGCTTCAGCTTCAATGTCAAAGGCGGACGCTGCGAGGCCTGTTCAGGGAACGGGGTCAACCGCATTGAAATGCATTTCTTGCCCGATGTGTTTGTCACCTGCGATGTCTGCCACGGCAAGCGCTACAACCGCGAGACCCTCGAGGTGACTTACAAGGGGAAGAACATCAGCGAGGTGCTCGACATGACGGTCAGTGAAGCCTTGCGCTTTTTTGAGAACATTCCGCAGATTACAAGGAAACTTCAGACCTTGGAGGATGTCGGATTGGGCTATATCAAATTGGGACAGTCCTCGACTGAGCTATCGGGCGGGGAGGCGCAGCGAGTGAAGCTTGCCTTCGAACTGTCAAAACGGAGTACCGGCAAAACCCTGATCATCTTGGATGAGCCCACCACCGGCCTCCACGCGGCCGATGTGCACCGCCTGACCGGAATTTTGCAACGCCTGGTCACCCAAGGCAACACCGTGGTCGTCATCGAGCACAACCTCGACGTCATTAAAACGGCCGACTACATCATTGACTTAGGCCCTGAGGGGGGAGACGGAGGCGGCGAAGTAATCGCCTCCGGGACGCCGGAAGAGGTGGCCCAATGCCCTGATTCTTTTACCGGGCTGTATCTTGAATCAATATTAAACCGCGAACACGCCTACGAATTAGTAGAAAGTCGCCTATGTTCTTGAGCGAACAGCCTCTAATCCCTTATGATAAGAGGGGAGACGGCGACAGGAATGGATGAAAATGAGTAAATGTACGATATGTAATAAAAACGAAGCGGCGATCTTTACGACCCGCTACGAAGACGGGCAGGCCCGTATGGAAGGGATATGCCTGAAATGCGCCTTTGAGTCGGATCTCCCCGGCCTGGAGCAACTGTTTTCGCGCGCCGGCATCAACGAAGAAAACATCGATGAGATCACGGCACGCATGAATGAAGTGTTAGCGGGCATCTCCGCTAAAAGTCCGGAGGATTTATTAAAGGGCCTGTTGTCGGCTGACTTTTCCGATTTTGGCGAGCTGTCCGAATTGCCCCTGGCAAAAGAATTGTTCCAAAGCGGAGTAGAAGAGGATGAGGAGGAAGAAAAAGACGATGAAAAATCAAGCCCTCCCTCACTTCGCCCCCGCGCGTCCATCGGTGAACTGATGTCCGCTACGATCGGTGAACCCGACGAGCGAGAAGGCTACCAGCGCATGCGCGACGAAAAGCGCACAGGGCGCAAGAAAAAGGAACGCAAAAGAAAATTCTTAGAACAATTTGCCATCAACTTGACAGAAGAAGCGCGCGCAGGCCGCATTGATCGCATCATCGGGCGCGATGAAGAATTGGCACGTACCGTGCAAATCCTAAACAGGCGCTCTAAAAATAACCCCGCCCTGATCGGGGAAGCGGGTGTCGGCAAGACCGCCATCGCCGAAGGCTTGGCGGTACGCATCATTGAAGGCGATGTCCCGGCCAAATTGCTTGACCAGGAACTCTTCTTGCTCGATATGACTGCCATGGTCGCCGGGACGCAGTTTCGCGGCCAGTTTGAAAGCCGCATGAAAGGCGTCGTGGACGACGCGAGGCGTTCAGGCAATGTCATCCTGGTCATCGATGAGCTCCATAACATCATGGGGGCGGGCGACGCGGAAGGCGCGATGAACGCGGCCAATATCCTGAAACCTGCCTTGGCCCGAGGTGAGATCCGTGTCATCGGATCGACCACCTTGGATGAATACCGCCGCTTTATTGAAAAAGATTCCGCGCTCGAACGGCGCTTCCAAAAAGTCATGATCGACGAACCCTCTGAAGCGTTGACTCTCCAGATCCTCATGGGCGTGAAGGATTACTACGAAAAACACCATCACGTGATCTTCCCGGCCCCTGTACTGGAAACAGCGGTGCGACTGTCCAACCGCTACATCATGGATCGCTACCAGCCGGATAAGGCCATCGATCTGATCGATGAGGCCGGTTCCAGACAGAACCTTGATTCCGCCTGTCTGACGGAGTTAAAACGCTTGCAAGACAGGCAGGATGAACTCTTGGAGATGAGTGAGGAGAACGAAAAGGAAATTTCCGAGCGCTCATCGAAAGATGACGCGATTCCGCTCTACGAACAACAAGCTGAGATCCGCTCAGAACTCATGCGCCTTGAATCTGAAATAAAGGCCGTGGAGGCCGAGTGCGTCCCCGTTGAAATGACGGAGCAGGATATCGCCGGCGTCGTCGAGATGTGGACGGGCATCCCGGTACAAAAACTGACGCAGTCCGAATCGGGACGGCTTTTGAACCTGGAGGATAAATTGCACCAGCGTGTCGTGGGACAAGAGCAGGCGGTGAATGCGTTGTCACGCGCTGTGAGGCGCACCCGCGCGGGCTTTGCGCCCAAGAAAAAACCACCCTCGTTCCTCTTTGTCGGTCCGACCGGCGTCGGTAAGACCGAGCTAGTCAAAGCCTTAGCCGAGGTCATGTTTGACACTGAGGACAGCCTGGTGCGCCTTGACATGTCCGAATTCATGGAGCCGCACACCGTGAGCAAGCTCATCGGTTCGCCCCCCGGCTATGTCGGCTATGACGACGGCGGCCAGCTGACCGAGAAGATCCGTAGAAAACCCTACAGTGTGGTGCTCTTTGATGAGATTGAAAAAGCGCACGCTGACGTGTACAACATGCTTTTGCAGATCCTGGACGACGGGCGCCTCACGGACAGCCACGGGCGCGTGATCAACTTTGAAAACACAATCATTATCATGACCTCCAACGCGGGCACGACGTTGAAATCCCACGGGATCGGTTTTGGTGCCACAGGGCATCAGGCGATGGAGGAGCGGGTGGACAGCGTCTTAAAAGAGCTTTTCCGGCCCGAGTTTTTGAATCGTGTGGATGAGATCGTCATCTTCCATGAACTCTCGAAAGAAGACATCCGCGCCATCGTCGACCTCATGATCAAGGAACCCAAAGAAGCGCTCGCCCTGCGCGGGATCGCGCTCAAGGTGAGTGATGAGGCGCGTGACGCATTAGCAGAAGAAGGCTACGATCCGAAATTTGGCGCACGGCCGTTGAGACGAACCATCCAGCGGCGCGTGGAGGATACCCTGGCCGACCTGTGGCTGAACGGCGACATTGCCGGCGCCAAGGAAGTCCTAGTGGACGTCGCGCCCAAGGGCAGTGAAGCGTTTGAAAAGGGTGAAAATACCATGACGGATCAAAGCGGCTGCTACCTTTTCTCATGGGGGAAGGGACAGCGCGTAGAATGCCTTGAAATGGCGAAAGTCAGCACAAAGCGATGAACAGAGCTGCTTTAAAGTCGAACGCCCGCCTTTACCTGTCCAGAAAATACGGGGACGCGCTCGGTGTCGCTGTTGTGACATCGCTTATTGCGGGCGCTTTATCCATTTTGCTGTCCATTGTGGGCAACAGCTTCAATCCCGTAACACAGCTCGTCTTATGGGACGAGCTGGCCCCTCTAACGGGCGGTGCGATGGATGTCGAACGCATGACGGAACAAATGATAAAGTCGATTGAATCCGTGCTCAGCCAACTGTGGCTTGTCGGGCTCATCCTCGGCGTATCGCTCATTGTGCTTCCGCTTTACCGCATCTTGGTCGGCAATGTCATGACGGTCGGAAGGGAACGCTGGTACCTTAGAGCCGCCTATGTTGAGCACACGCCTCCTTTTGGCAGCCTGTTTTCTGTCTTTCGAAAAGGCGATTACACGAAAATCGCGGGCGCCATGCTGTGGCGTTCCTTCTGGCTGTTTTTGTGGTCGATTCCGCCTTACCTCATCCTTTTCTTGGGGCTGTTACCCCAACAAATCGTCTTTTACCATCTCCTGATCAACCGGGCCGCGTTAACAGAAGGGCTGATCCTTCGCATTTCAAAACACTATGGACTGCCTCTTTTTCTGTTTAGCCCCCTCATGCTCCTCGCTGTGTTCGCATTGTTTCTTGTCTTCATGATCATTCGCATACGAAAAAGCTACCAGTACCGCATGCTGCCCTATATCTTGGCGGATAATCCGCAATTGGGCGCGCGGGCGTCGCTTAAAATCGCCCAAGATATGACGCGCGGGAAAGTCGGCCGTTTGTTCATGCTTGATTTTTCCTTCATCGGATGGATACTCCTTTGTATGTTGTGCATCTGCCTGCCCTGGGTGACCCTGCACTTGTTTGCCCCCTATTACCATATGACCTGGGCGGAGGGTTATCGCGTGATCCGGGACGAGGCGGCCAAGCAGGGGATCCTGCGGATGGAAGATCTGGGCTATGTGCGCGTCGGCTAGAGGGGTGCGGGGATGACAGCAGCGGAGGCGGGAAAATATCTTCTCTATTTATTTGAAATCCTGGTAGGGCTTTCAGTCCTCGCGCTCGGGCTTTCAATCGCGAGACGATTTTTGGAAAAAAAGGTCCGCCGCTCGATGGAGCGCCATATGGACAGCCTAGTCGGGAAACGCGCGATGGTCATCTCGGACCTTCGGGCAGGGCAGGTGGGCGCGATACGGCCACTTGGATCGCCTGAAGAAGAAAAAGACAGGGCCGCAAAAAAGGAAGAAGCGCGCGATAAACTCGAAAGCTTCCCCGCGGTGGCGGATGAATTGATTTCAAGAGGGCGCGTGGTCCGCGTGACGGGCGGCGACGCGAACGGCTACCTTGTGCGGCCGCTTTAGCTGACTATTGTAAAAGAAGAGGGATCCACATGTTAAGTTTTGACGATCATCTGACGGATTTTGTGATCAAGGAGCATGAGCGGCAGCAAATGGAGCCGCAATTAAGACTCGCGCGCGAACAGCTTGACAAGAAAACGGGACCGGGGTCGGACTTTATGGGCTGGGTGGATTTGCCGCTTAAAGTCAACCGGGATGAGATCGATAAGATTATGCGTCAGGCCAAAAGAATTCGCGATGAATTTGACGTCCTTATTGTGGTCGGCATCGGAGGCTCCTATCTTGGGGCTCGCGCGGTGATTGAATCCCTTTCCTCACATTTTTCTTCACTTCTATCAAAAGACGAAAGAAAAGCCCCCCTGGTTTTATTTGCGGGACATCAGTTAAGTGCCCCATACTTGGACGATCTCTTAAATCTAGTGAAGGGGAAGCGCGTGGCGCTGAATGTCATCTCAAAATCGGGGACGACCACGGAACCCGCGGTCGCCTTTCGCGTACTTCGCGAGCATCTGTTCCGGCATATGTCCTATTCAGAACTTGCCCGTTCCATCTGGGTCACGACAGACGAAAAAAAAGGCGCGCTGCGGCAGCTGGCAACAGAACTGGGGCTCCCATCCTTTGTCGTCGCGGACGATATCGGGGGTCGTTTTTCAGTGTTGACCGCCGTGGGGCTTTTGCCCATCGCGGTTCAAGGCATTGACATCGTTTCACTGTTAGAAGGCGCAAAAGCCGAGTACCTCGCCGCCACGGCCCCCTTAGAAGAGGGTTGGTGCTCTTCTGACCGCTATGCCGTGAACCGGCAGCTACTTTCTAAAAAAGGCTACCACGTAGAAATTTTGGCTCAGTATGAACCCTCGCTGTTTTATATCGGCGAATGGTGGAAACAACTCATGGGTGAAAGCGAAGGCAAGGACAATAAAGGGATCATCCCCGCGGCCACAAACTTCACAACAGATCTCCATTCACTCGGCCAACTCATCCAAGACGGACCGCGCAGCCTGTTTGAGACCGTCTTGTCCTATGACACCACGGGGCAGGATCTCCTGTTGCCCTCCGATCCGAGCGATCTCGACGGTTTAGAGTACCTGGCGGGGAGACCCTTATCTTTTATTAATGAAAAAGCAAGAGAAGGGACCGCGCTGGCCCATGTCGCAGGCGGCGTACCGCTCATGGACATCCGTCTAAAGGAGCGTTCTCCCTACGCGATCGGACAGCTCTTGTACTTCTTTATGCGCGCCTGTGCCTTGTCCGCCCTCATGAGCGGAGTCAATCCTTTGACCAGCCGGGTGTTGAGGCCTATAAGCAGAACATGTTTGCTTTATTAGGAAAGCCGGGCCATGAATCGATTTGACGACCCGAATGTCCGCGCCATGCTGCGTGCCGTCCAAAAACCGGCACGCTATACGGGCCATGAACTAAACGCCATCGATAAAAGTGACTCGTTCTTCCAGCTGGAAGACTCAGCGCGCGTACACTTTGCGCTCTGTTTTCCCGATCTTTACGAAATCGGCATGTCGAACCTCGCCATCCAAATCCTCTACGGGATCCTGAACGAAGATGAGCATACGTTTTGTGAGCGCGTTTTTGCGCCTGACTTTGACATGCGGCAGCTCTTAAAGAGAAGCACATGCCCCTTACTTCACTGGAAACCGGGACCGCGCTGTCTGATTTTGACATGGTGGGCATTTCATTGCACTACGAAATGGCCTATACGACCATGCTCGAGATGCTGGCCTTGGGCGGTGTCCCTTTGGAATCCTCAAAAAGACAAGAAGACGACCCCATCGTCGTCGGAGGCGGCCCCATCGCCTGCAACCTTGAACCGGTCGCCGACTTTTTTGATTTCATTGTCATCGGGGACGGTGAAGAGATTATTTTGGAAATTGTGGGGGCTTTGAAGGAAAAAAAGAAAAATAAGCTAAGCCGCCGAGCATTTTTACTTTCCATCGCGGACATTCCGGGCGTGTACATCCCCTCGTTTTATGCCATTGATTACAAGGAAAACGGACAGGTCGAACGCATACGAACGCTTGAAGAAAAAGCGCCCGAAAAACTGACAAAAGACTCCTACGTGACATTAATGAGGCGCCGATGCCCCAAAAACCGATTGTGCCCAACCTGGAAGTCGTCCACGACCGCATGGTAATGGAGGTGCTTCGCGGATGCGCAGAGGTTGCCGTTTTTGTCAGGCAGGCTTTACCTACAGGCCGCTTCGTGAGCGAACTGTCGAGACATTGCTTGAGACAGCGGATTCTTTGATTGAACACACGGGCTACGAGGAAATGGGACTACTATCCCTTTCAACCTCGGACTATTCTCAATTAGAGCCCTTGGTGCGAAAGCTGTTACCCAAAACAGAACCGCGCCATATTAATCTGTCGCTCCCATCCTTGCGCCTTGATTCCTTTGACTTTGATCTTGCCAAAGAAATCGCCAAAACAAGGCGCGCGGGGCTGACCTTCGCGCCGGAAGCCGGCACTCAGCGGTTGCGCGATGTGATTAATAAAAATATCACGGAGGAAGAGATGATGGAGGCGGCCCGAACAGCTTTTTTAAACGGCTGGGACCGCTTGAAACTCTACTTCATGCTCGGATTGCCCACCGAGACCGAAGACGATGTAGAAGGCATCGTGACGCTTGTACGAAAGTTCATCGCCATCTGGGACAATCTGCCGCAGGATCAGCGCTCCAAACGATTGAATGTCACGGTGAGCGCCGCCTTTTTCATTCCTAAACCCTTTACGCCCTTTCAATGGTCCGAACAGATTTCGGTCGACGCGATGCGCGAAAAACAAAAGCAGTTGGCGGACAGCCTGCGCGATCGCCGCGTGAGCTTTAGCTGGCATGAGTATCACAGTTCCATCATCGAAGGCGTATTGTCACGCGGGGATCGCCGTTTAAAGGAAGTCTTGCTTCATGTGTGGCGTTCGGGCGCGTACTTGGAAGCGTGGCATGAGCATTTTGATGCCGCCCCCTGGTATGGGGCACTGTCAAAGCTCCCCGGCGGGGGGGCGTTCTATTTAAAAGCGCGAGAAGAACAGGAGAACTTCCCCTGGGACCATCTCGATTTAGGGGTGACAAAAGCCTTTTTATGGCGCGAATGGAAAAAATCACAAGAAGGAAAAACGACACCCTCTTGTTATGACGGTTGTTCCGCCTGCGGCAATGAGCGCTACCGGACGGGTGTTTGCCCGGGCAGTGAGTGGGGCTTTGGAGGATCAAGGGCATGAGTGACATAAAGTCCGTAAAAAGACAGCGCCTGATGCTTTTTTATCGACGCCGGGATGCGGCCGCCTGGCTTGCGCATCTTGACACGATGCATTTATTTGAACGCGCTTTTAGCCGTGCCGGCTGGCCGATCGCGTTCAGCGTGGAAGCGTATAACCCAAGACCCATGATCGTCTTTGCGCTCCCCGTGGGCGTCGGTGTGGAGACAGAAAGCGATCCTGTGGAAGTCGTGATTGAGGATCTTGACGGTACATTTGATGTCAATGAGGCGGTATCATCGCTCAATGACACGCTTCCCCCCGGCGTTAAGATTGTCGGCTATGAATGGGTGGATGAGGGCCATAAAAGCCCTATGGCGCGCGTGAAGGCGGCCGCCTACCGTTTGGAAGCGCCGGGAATCGGAAAGGCTTTTTCCAATGTCTATGATTCGGGCGAGGCGATCCTTGTGAAGCGCGTGCAAAAGAAAAAGGAAGTGACCGTGGATTTGCGGCCGAGGCTGCTTCTGGTTTTACGCTCTGACGGCGACCGGTTGGAATTGATCGGGGGCGCGGGAAGCACAGATCACCTCCGTGTTGACCTGTTGCTTGACGCGCTTTGTCAATACGGAGGTTTGGACGAGGAGGCGGCGCTTGGCGCGCGCATCACGAGAACCCGTGTTTTTCTTGACGCAGTCCATGATGAAAAGGGTATAATTGTCGAAATGGCGTAATTGCCAACGATCGGAGAAATTAGAGGATGTCTTCATTACGGCTGGCTGCCGCTTTTTGCGATGGAATGGTCCTCCAGCAGGGGACGGTGACAAAGCTTTTCGGCTTTTCAAAAACAGAAGCGCGTGTCACCGTTGAGTTGGAGCGCTTTCCGGCTGAAATTCATCAGCCGACCGACGCTGAAACGCATTACGGCCTGATCTTTAAAGAAGAAGACACCAGTGGGCGGGACGGCTATTTTGAGTTTCACCTGCCCCCGCAAAAAGCCTCCTATGACAGTTATCGGCTGACGCTGCGTTCGGGTGCCGAAATTCTGGTTGTCGACGATATTTTGGTCGGCGAGCTTTGGTACGCCGCGGGGCAAGACAACATGGCCCAGACCGTGAACGATTCGGATGTCCAGGAATTGCTGTCTGATTGCGTCAATCTCACGTCCGTGCGGTTTTACCAGATGAATGAGGACGGCTTGTCCGATCAGGTCCCCGAGTACAGCTACACGCCCTTAGGCGAAGCACAAGGCGGTGAGTGGCAGCGCGGTGACCAAGTGTACCTGATGGGCGATATGTCGGCGATTGCTTTTAGTTTCGCGCGTGAACTTTACTATATGCTCGACGTGCCGATCGGCGTGATTAATGTGTCAAGCCCCGGCACCTATATCCACGCCTGGCTCCCGCGCGAAATCATCGAAGCGGACCCCATTATCAAAAACCACGTGCGTGAAGTGAGGCTCTACCGCGACCAGGCTAATTGGAACGGCGAATTTGTCGAAGAGACGAGTCAAGATCGAGAAGAGATCGCTTCGCCTCGTTCAATGTTCCCCCGTCCGCAGACAGCGGCGCTGTTAGAAGGCAGAAGGCCCGACCGGCAGGGACCGATCCCGCTTGTCGTGCCGCGCGCGGTTGTCCGAAAAGCGAAAGTGATCCAAGATATCGTCCCGCTCGAGCGTGAGTTTTCACCTCGTAATCAGCCGTCAGCCATTTTCAATCACAAGGTCGCGCCCTTTGTCGGGCTGACGATTCGAGGTGTGCTTTGGATGCAAGGGGAAAGTGATGTCGACAGCCCCGAGTATTATTTGCGCGCGTTTCGCCATTTCATCGACACCTTGAATGAACTGTTCATACCGGCGGGCGATGAATTGGCCTTGTCATCTCCCAGCTACCACCGTACCTTTACAATGGTTTGAACGCCTTTGGCCTTGCAAGCTTTAATGAAATGCTCGCGCATGCCTGTCATATGCTTGCCCGTGAACGCGGGGCTTATCCTTTACGATTTGTCGCCTGACTTCGAGCGCGGAGCATTACTGTGCAGCTCTGACGCCTTTTGCCAAACGCGATGGGGCGGCGGATGGCCATCGCCGCGCGCGGTCTTGTTTTGGGGGTGACTTTCAAAAGGCGCGCCCGCACCGGTCGCCATGGAGCGCATCGGCAACAAGTGGATGATTGACCTAACGCCGCAGGCCGTCCGCGGGCACGGACTTAGGCTCAAACCGGGCGATACGGTGTTAAAAGGTCTTTGCGGTTTGCGACAGTAGCCGCCGATTTGTGAAAGCCGAGGCGCGGATCCTTTTACGGCGTGCGTGTCCTTGTCTGGCATGACCATATCGAAGACCCTGTGTCGATCACCTACGCGTTTTCCGCTTTTAACGGGACGCCAACCTGATCGGCGCCGACGGCATTCCCGTACTGCCTTTCCGCGTTGACTTAGAGCCATCCCGATATCTGGTGCCGATGCCCTGGAGTGATCGATCAGATCGATCGGATTTTAGTTGGAAGGAACCCCTTGTCCGAGATGTGCCGCGGCTTGAAAAAAGACTGGCCGGGCGAAAACGCGCTGTGGGCGGTGACGCGCGGCAGGGGAATTAAGTCTCACCGAAGAAGTGATGGGCTACAGTTCGGCCGATCTTTTGTTATCCTATCAGAGCGCGAATGAGCGGCCTGTGGAGATCGACGCCGCCATCGGGCACGCCTCAGCGTTTCCGCCGTTGGATTTCAGCATCTACCGCGAGATCGAGCTGCTGGTGTTGAACCCGGACCATCATGAGAAGAGCATCCAACTTTTATTGGAAGACGCGAACGGCGTCATCTTCGAATCAAGGCCGCAAAGGATCGAGGACGCGTTCCGCCAGCAGTCGATCATCTGGGGCGAAGGGGAGTTAGCAAACGACACGAGCCGGATCACAAGGCTGGCCTTTCGTTTGACTGATCCCGAGCGCCGGGGTAGCTCTGGTGTTTATCCGCGTGAATTTACTGTATCAACCGATGATGGAAATGAGAGGAAGGTTAGTGTGACATAGAAGTATCGAACAGAATCCCAAAAACGTTTGAACCTAATAAAGAAGAGGGCCCACTTTACGATATGTGGCTCAAAACGGGCGCGTTTCACGCCGAAGCGCCGTCCGAAAAAGAATCTTTTTGCATCGTCATGCCACCTCCCAACATCACAGGTGAACTCCACATGGGGCACGCGCTCGACAATACACTGCCCGACGTGCTGACACGCTTTCAAAAGAATGAGGGGCAAAAATGCTCTGTTTTTGCCCGGCACAGACCATGCCTCTATCGCTACAGAGGCAGTCGTCGTGCAAGCGCATGCGCGAGGAAGGTCTCAAAAGATGCCGCCGGCCGGGATGGCTTCTTGGAGCGCGCCTGGCGTTGGAAGGATGAATACAACAACCGTATCGTCGCACAGCAGCAGCGCTTTCAGCCTGTCCTGCGACTGGGAGCGCCATCGCTTTACGATGGATGAAGGTCTCTCGCGCGCCGTGACGCGCGTCTTTGTTGACCTGTACCGTGAGAACCTGATTTACCGCGGCGAACGCATGATCAACTGGTGCCCCTCCTGCGCGACCTCCATCTCAGACATCGAAGTGGAACATGAGGAAAGGGACGGACGCTTTTATACCATCCGCTATCCTTTCGCGGACGGGGAGGGTGGCATTGAAATTGCCACGACAAGACCGGAAACCATGCTCGCGGATACCGCGGTGGCTGTCCATCCGGACGACACACGCCATAAGGCCTTAGTGGGACGCATGCTCCGCCTGCCCTTGACCGATCGCCTGATCCCCATCATCGCGGATGCGTATGTAGACCCCGAGTTTGGCACAGGGTTGGTGAAGATCACCCCGGCCCATGACCCGAACGACTACGAGATCGGATTGAGACACGACCTGCCGATTATCGACGTGTTGACACTGGAAGGGAAGATGACCGAGGAGACGGGCCCCTATCGTGGGATGACTGTCCAAGAAGCGCGCGTGGCGGTGGTGCGTGACCTTGAAGCACAGGGCTTGTTAGTGAAACAGGAACCCATGCGTCACAATATCGGGACCTGTCAGCGCTGCCATTCGGTCGTGGAACCGAAGATTTCACTGCAATGGTTTGTCCGCATGGACCCTTTGGCAAAACCTGCGATCGCGGCCGTTCAAGACAAAAAAACCAATTTCGTGCCGGACCGTTTCAAAAAGACGTATTTTAACTGGATGGAAAATATCCGCGACTGGTGCATCTCGCGGCAACTTTGGTGGGGACACCGCATCCCGGCCTGGTACTGCGAAGACTGCGATGAGATCGTCGTGTCCGAAACCACGCCAACATCCTGCCCCGCCTGCGGCGGGAGCCGCCTGAGGCAGGACGAGGACACCTTGGACACATGGTTCTCCTCGGCGCTATGGCCCTTTTCGACCATGGGCTGGCCTGACAAAAGCATTGATTTCGAGACCTTTTTCCCCACAGACGTCCTCGTGACAGGCTATGACATCATTTTCTTTTGGGTCGCCCGCATGATTTTTTCTTCGCTTTATAACACAGGCGAAGTCCCCTTTCATACGGTCCTGATCCACGGTCTGGTACGCGATGAACTGGGGCGCAAGATGAGTAAATCTTTAGGCAACGGCGTCAACCCCCTCGAGATGATCGATCTTTACGGGGCCGATGCCCTGCGTTATGCCCTGATGGTCGGAAACGCGCCCGGGAACGACCTTCGCTGGCGTGAAGATAAGTTTGAAAACGGGCGCAATTTCATCAACAAGATTTGGAATGCTTTCCGTTTCATCGCCATGAATTTAGATGAAAACGTCGATTTTTCAGCTGTTAAAGAAAGCGACTACACGATCGAAGATCGCTTCATCATGTCGGAATTAAAAAGAACGACAGAAGAAGTCACCGACCATTTAGAAGAATTGGAACTGGGGCTGGCGCTTGAAAAAACCTACTTTTTCATCTGGGATCTGTTCTGTGACTGGTACATCGAGATGGTCAAGGAGCGTCTGAGAGAAAAGGACGAATCGGGGAGGGCGGCGCAGTACGTTCTGTTCACGGTATTTTCCGATACGATGGCCCTTTTACACCCCTTTATGCCCTTTGTCACTGAGCGCATTTACCAGGATTTGCACGACGGCGAGATGCTCGTCACAGCGCCATGGCCCAAATCGGAAGCTTACCACGAGGATGAAGAAGCCAGTGCGGTCATGCGCCATATGATCGACGCGATCCGCGGCGTGCGCAATATCCGGGCCGAGTATAAAATTTTGCCCCAGCATCGCTTTTCAGCCAAACTTCGCACCCATGATCTCGCGCTTTCGAATCGCATGACGGAAGCGGTCGAAACATTAACGCGCCTGGCGGGGATCGCGACCTTAGAACGAGTCGAACCCGAGGATTCATTGCCCGCAGACGATGTGGTCGTCGTGTTCACCGGCGGTGAGTTAGCGATACCGCTCCATGAACTCGTGGATCTAGAACAGGAAAAGCTCCGTCTTAATAAAGAGGCCGAAACACTCAAATCTGAGATCCAACGGGCAGATGCCATGTTGAATAATGAGCAATTCACAAGCAAGGCACCCACCCGGGTCATTGAACAACAGCGGGCGAAAAAGGAACAATATGAAGCTCAGCTCATCAAGGTGTTAGAACAGATCGAAAACCTGAAACGCACACTGACCCCTTAAGGCCGGGTGCTATACTAAAAAACAGCGATACATAGGAGGCCTATTATGCCATTAGTCACAACCACAGAGATGTTTAAAAATGCCTACGAAGGCGGATATGCGATTGGTGCGTTCAACGTGAATAATATGGAAATTATTCAGGGCATCGTGAATGCGGCCAAACAGCTTCGCGCGCCCTTAATCTTGCAGGTGTCCGCGGGCGCCCGGCGCTACGCCAACCCGACCTACCTGATTAAACTGGTGGAAGCGGCCCTGATTGATTCAGAGTTGCCGATCGCGCTACACCTCGACCACGGCGATTCTTTTGAGCTTTGCAAAGATTGTATTGACAGCGGTTTCACCTCTGTCATGATCGACGGCTCGCACCTTCCCTTTGAAGAAAATATTGCGCTGACACGCCGCGTTGTCGAATACGCGCACAACCACGATCCCGCGGTCGTCGTTGAGGCGGAACTCGGAAGGCTCGAAGGGATTGAGGACGATATTAAAGTCTCGGCGGAGGAGGCATCTTATACGGATCCCGACGAGGTGGAAGAATTTGTGACGCGTACCGGCTGTGATTCGCTTGCGATCGCGATCGGCACAAGCCACGGCGCGTATAAATTCAAACCCGGCCAAAAACCTGAGCTGCGCTTTGATATTTTGGAAGCCATTGAAAAACGATTGCCGGGATTCCCCATCGTGCTGCACGGCGCATCCAGTGTCATCCCTGAGTTTGTCGAGATGATCAACACCTACGGCGGACAGATGCCCGACGCGATCGGCATCCCTGAGAACATGCTTCGCAAGGCGGCTTCCATGGCCGTGTGCAAGATCAATATCGACAGCGACTTGCGCCTGGCCATGACAGGCTCCATCCGAAAATACATGGCCGAGAATCCTTCGCATTTCGATCCGCGTCAGTATCTCGGTCCGGCTCGAAAAGCCATCGAAGAGCTTGTGGCACATAAAATTATCCATGTGCTCGGCTGTAACGAGAAGGCGTGAACGAAAGTTTTTCGCAGCACGACATTTACGGGAGGGGACTTGAAGAAACGGTCATCCGTTATATCCATTCGCCCTTTCCCGAAAACAAGGAAGAAGCTAAAGCTTTTGTTGAAAGAGCCAATGATCTTTTAAGGCGCTTAAACCATGCCTATTACGATCTTGACGCGCCGCTTGCGGAGGATGCCGACTACGATCGCTTACTCTTAAAACTTCAGCAGGTCGGCGACCGGTGGCCTGAACTCATCCAAGACGATTCGCCGACCCGCGTAATCGGGGGCAGCGTATCGGAAAAATTCGCCTCCGTCCCGCATCGCTTCCCCATGCTGTCCTTACTCGATGTTTTCTCGTATGAAGCAATTGAAGACTACGTCGACAAGGTCAGACGTGAAGAAGGCGACATCGATTTTCTTGTGGAGATGAAGATCGACGGCTTGTCGGTCAGCCTTACTTATGAAAACGGGCGCCTGTTGCGCGCGGTGACCCGCGGCGACGGGGTGACAAGCGGCGAGGACATCACGGAGAATATCCTTGAGATCCAAAGCATCCCCCATATCCTGCCCGAAGCCGTGGATGAGTTAGTGGTGCGCGGTGAGGTATTCATGTCTCAAAAAAGTTTTGAATCACTGAACGCCTCTTTGGAACAAGCCGGATCGAAGTTATTTGCAAACCCCCGAAATGCGGCCTCAGGGACCATGCGGCAGCTGGATGCCTCAGTGGTGCGCGAACGTGATTTGAGCTTTTTTGCCTTCGATGTCCAACACGCCAGTCGACGTTTTGAAGGCGACCGGGAGTCGCTTATGTGGCTTTCATCGCTCAGTATCCCGGTTATCCCCAAGTTAGTGACGGCCACTACGGCAAAACAAATCATCGAGGCCATCGAAAGTATCGGACAACAGCGTGGACATTTGCCCTTTGGCATTGACGGGGCAGTTATTAAAATTGATTCATTCGCGATAAGAGAGCGCATGGGCGAAACGGTGAAATATCCGCGCTGGGCCCTGGCATATAAATACCCTCCGGAACAAAAAGAAACCAAGATCATTGATATCCAAGCGCAGGTCGGCCGCACGGGAAGGATCACTCCCTTGGCCATCCTAGAACCTGTCATTTTGGCCGGGACGACGGTGCAAAGGGCTACCCTCCATAACCAAGCCTATATTGACCAGCTCGATGTGCGCATCGGGGACAGCGTTCGCGTTGAGAAGGCGGGCGATATCATTCCGCAGGTGATTTTTGTGAACCTGGACAAAAGACCCGAAGGGACCATGCCTTATCGTCTGCCCGAACACTGCCCGCGCTGCGGGTCCCAAACAGAATACACCGGCGACGGCGCTGAACTCTTTTGTATTAACGCGGATTGTCCCGCGCAGTTGATTGGCCACCTTGTGTATTTTGCGTCGAAAGACGCCATGGACATTGACGGCCTGGGTGAGAAAGCGGCGCTTGCTTTAACAGAATCGGGGTATGTCCGCTCCATCGCGGATCTTTACACCCTTTGGGAACAAAGAGAAGCCCTGATCAAAAGCGGTATTGTGGGGCGCGAAAAGGGCGTCGATAATCTCCTCGGGGCCATCGAGGCGTCTAGAGCTCAGCCAACAGAGCGACTCTTGACGGGCCTTGGTATCCCGCTTGTAGGGCGCCAGACCGCCCGAGCGCTCTTGAAAGCCTTCCCTGACCTACACTTGTTACAAGAAGCCGATGAAGTGACGCTTTCTGCTGTGCGCGACATCGGGCCTGTGACGGCAAGGGAGATTAAAAACTGGTTCAGCCTCCAAGCTTCACAAAATCTGCTTTCACGCCTCGAGGCATCCGGTTTACAGTTGACACACGAAACAAAAGATGACAACCAACGCTTGTCGGGTTCGCGCTATGTCATCACGGGCACACTTGAGTCCATGACACGCCAAGAAGCCAAAGAAGCCTTAGAGGCTTTGGGGGCGCAGGTGTCAGGCTCAGTCTCAGCCAAGACCACCGCGGTGATTATCGGGGAGAACCCGGGATCAAAGGCCGCGCGTGCCAACGAGCTTCAAGTGCCGGTGATGGATGAGGAGGCGTTCTTACACTTTTTAAAGGCAGCGCAAAAAGGGGAGGAACGATGACCTACGCTTACTTCCTCTCAGGCCTTTTGGCCAGCTTCCTGCTCGTCCTGTCGCTGTTTGTGATCCTCATCATGATGCTTCGCAAAAACTGGAACCACGCCAACCGCTGGAAAATATCTTTTATCGCTCCCATTATCATGGTGGCGCTAATTGTCTACTTTTCCATGACCGAACTGATCCCGCGGACATTCGACCTTCTGCAGGTGGCAACACGTCGCTATGAGGTGATGGAGATTGACATGCGGGATGTGAAACTCGGCAGGAGCTCCCTGATTGCCGATGAACGCTCCTACCATTTCATGCCGGGCTCATTTGATGAATCCGCCAAAGGGCGCTACCAGATCTCTTTTACGCGCCATACGCGCTTTGTCATTCACATTACTTCCTCGGAGAATCGCTCCGAAGACAGCGTTGACTGAAAATTTCGATGAGATCAAAATTATTTCGACCTCTTTTGAGCATAATAGAGTAGAAGGAGGTTGTGATCATGCAACATGAAACGACAATGAACAGCGACATGGCATCTGAGCTACGTGAGCAAATGGCCCGCCCCGACAGGGAACTTGGATTCTATCTAGTCGCATCCAATCGCGAACTTCTAAACCATATGGAGGGCTTCATGAACCGCTGCGGTATCTTCGGCGTCATGGACTCCAACGGGCGCGTTCACTACTTGGTGGATGCCCGCAAAGGTACTCCCCTTGCCGCTCGGAATATTATGGCGACCGCCCATAATGTGATGAGCCGGAATCTAGACGGCGCAAGGACAACCAAGACACAAGTCAGAATCGCCGTCACACGCGTGCTCTCGCGCTATGAGTGGAATGTTCAGCTTCGCGGTTACCGCCTTTTGGGCGAAATCTTAAGGATGACAGCGGTGGATGTGTCCTTGCTAAATCCGATCAGCAAGCGGCTGTATCCTGAGATTGCCTCGCGCCAAAAATTGAAGCCTCATCAGATTGAACGCAATATTCGTTATTTGCTTGATGATCTGGCATCTCGGGAATCGCAAGGTTTGGCCCAAAGCGACGGTCGTTTACTGCTCGCCGGCGAAGATAGCCTGCCTGTCGGGCGTACCATTGCACGATTGACTGAAGAAGTGAGAGAAATGTTAGAACGAATTGAGGAATTGGAGCTTGAAGAGGAGGAACTTGAATACATCTTGGAATAAAAGAAGGGGCCATCTCATCGACAGCCCCGCGAAAGTCTAGAATCTAGGCTAATATTAGCTATTGACTCTCGTTTTCAGTCCTTTACCTGCTTTAAACGCAGGAGCCTTCGCGGCAGGAATCATGATTTCTTCCTTGGTGCTGGGGTTGCGGCCTTTGCGAGCGGCGCGATGGCGGACTTCAAAGGTGCCAAAGCCAACCAATACGACCTTTTCGCCTTTCGCGAGTTGTTCGGTGATGACTTCAATAACAGCAGAAACAGCTTTTTCGCTGTCCTTTTTGCTCAGCTGTGTTTCGGCAGCCACCGCGTTAATCAGTTCAGTTTTATTCATTAGGGTGCCTCCTTCCGGCTAGTTCTTCGCCTATTATCCAGTTCAAAGCTAGGCTTGTCAAGCCTTTCACGATCATTTGTGTAACATTTTGGCATGATCTTTTACGAAAATGGCATATTCATGCCTCATCTTTTCGTTACCGTCTTGATAATTCTACGTCTTCTGCGTTAACATCTCAGAAGATATAGCTTAAAAAATGAACGGAGAATGATTATATGAAAGCCACGAAACAAACCATGATTAATGACCTGCTGCAAATGGATTCCAACATCGCAGGCCTCCTGATGGGGCACGGTCTTCACTGCATTGGCTGCATGCTTGCCGCGAATGAAAATATCGAACAAGCCTGCATGGCGCACGGACTCAATGTCGATTTGCTTTTAGAAGATATCAACGCTTACCTCGCCGAGCAGGAGGCGGATAAGAAAGACTAATCGATACAACCGTATCCCTGAGCCTCGAACACGCGATATGAACCGATTTCATCCGATGCGGCATTTAACACCCAGAAAATTGTTTCTGATTGTTTACGATTTGGCCATGAGCCTGATCGCACTGTTGCTTGCCGTCCTTGTCTTTTATGAGGGCACGGTACCGGTGCAAATATTCAACCAGATCAAGACGAGCTGGTTTGTATTTGTCATCTTGGCCGTTGTCTGCTTTCGCCTCAGCGGCTTTTATACGCAGATGTGGCCTTTCGCGCGCGGCTCACAGTATCTTGTCCTCATCGCGGGGACGACGATTCAACTCTTTTTGACGGTGGTGACACTGCAAATCTTGAAACGCAGTTTCCCGCTCGCAGTGTACATCACCTATTGGTTTATTCTGACATCGTCCGTGTTTGCGATTCGGATTTTATACCGCTTCTACCGCACACGAAAGCAGATCAAGCGCGTCAAAAAGAATCAAAAGGATGATCGCCCGATCCGTGTCATGATCGTGGGCGCAGGAGAGGCCGGCAGTCAGATCATTGTGGAATTGAAGACCAGCCAGTCGCGCCGCATTCCGGTACTGGCGATTGACGACAACCCGCTGATCCTAAATTATGAAAACAACGGCGTCCCCGTGTTGGGCACGCGCGATGACATTGTGGAACTTGCGAAAAGCTATGAGATTGATGAAATTATCGTCGCCATTCCCTCAGCTTCCAGTGAGACGCAAAGAAACATCTTAAAAATCTGTCATAAAACAAACTGCCGTGTCCGGCTTTTGCCGTTTTTTACGGAACTATCCACCGACCAGGTTCACCTTTCCGATGTTCGCGACATCCGTATCGACGACCTTTTAGGGCGCGATCCGGTGGTCTATGACATGGACGTCGTCAGTGAATTCATTAAGGATAAGGTGGTGCTTGTCACGGGAGGCGGGGGCTCCATCGGCTCCGAATTGGCCGCCCAGATCGCGAGTTTTTCGCCTAAAACCCTGGTCCTCTTTGACATCTGCGAAAATAGCGTCTACGACCTGCAACAAGAGCTCATCGCCCGTTATGCCGGCGCGCTTGACCTGGTGGTGCTGATCGGTTCTGTCCGCGACGCCAAGCGCCTGTCAGAGGTCTTTTCCCGCTGGCGCCCCGACGTAGTCTTCCACGCCGCCGCGCATAAGCATGTGCCCCTAATGGAGGACAGTCCCGGCGAAGCCATTAAGAACAATGTCTACGGTACCTACAACACGGCGCTCATGGCGGCCCGATGCGGCTCAAAGCGTTTTGTGCTTGTGTCAACCGACAAGGCCGTGAACCCCACCAATGTCATGGGCGCGACCAAGAGACTTTGTGAAATCGTCATCCTGACACTTAATCAGGTATTCCCTGACATGTCCTACGCCGCGGTCCGTTTTGGCAACGTGCTCGGTAGTAGCGGCAGCGTTATTCCTTTATTTGAACGGCAGATCAAAGACAAGCGTGCGGTCACCGTGACACATCCGGATGTGGAACGATTCTTTATGACCATCCCGGAAGCATCAAGCCTTGTCCTGCAGGCGGGCGCTTACGCCAAAGGCGGAGAAATCTTCATCCTTGACATGGGCAAACCCGTCCGCATCGATGACCTTGCGCGCGACCTGATCCGCTTGTCGGGACTTGTGCCGGACATTGATGTCCCGATCGAATACATCGGGCTTCGCCCGGGTGAAAAGATGAAGGAAGAATTGTTCTTGCCGAACGAATCCATTGATCGCACAGAACATATGAAAATCAATATTCTGTCACAAATCGATAATCCTGAACTTTTATATTCAGAAATTGAGAATTTGAAACAAATTATCAACGACGATGAGACGGGGCTTGACAGCTTTATGTCAGAGCTTTTATCTGCCTTAACATCCTATGCGGATGACAACGGGGGGCCCAACTGCCGGCTGCCCGAGATCCCGTATGATGCTTCCCTTCGCGCCGCTTTATAGCACATGCGCAACTTTTGGTTAGGAGTAATCCGATGACCCCTCGTGACACCTTGTTGCTGTTTGATGTCCACAGCCTGATGAACCGCGCTTTTTACGGCATCATCGGGCGAAGGCGGTTGACTGCGCCCGACGGCACCCCGACAGGCGCGCTTTACGCCTTCCTGAACATGATCCTAAAATACAAAGACGATCTGTCACCGACCCATATCATCTCCGCGATGGACAGCCCGGGGGATACCTTTCGCCATGAGCAGTATTCAGACTACAAGGCGGGCCGGGGCCCTTTCCCCGAGGATCTTTCCATTCAGATCCCCATCGCGCGAGAACTTTTAGAATCCCTCGGTTTTCAACCCGTCGCCCTGCCCCGTTATGAGGCGGACGACCTGATCGGAACTTTTGCCAAAAAAGGGGAAGAGGAAGGGATGCAAGTTTACATCGTCACAGGCGACCGCGACATCCTCCAGCTTATCAGCGAGCACATCTCCGTCGTCCTTTTGACGACGCGCAAGACAGGTTCGACGAGTGAAATCATCACGGCCTCCGACATGAAAGAACAGTTCGGGGTCGATCCCGGCCAATGGCTGGACGTGAAAGCGCTCATGGGTGACGCCTCCGACAACATCCCCGGCGTCAAGGGCATTGGTGAGAAAACGGCCCTACGCCTCATAAAGGAATAC
Source organism: Clostridia bacterium (assembly GCA_040766025.1). Taxonomy (GTDB): domain Bacteria; phylum Bacillota; class Clostridia; order Saccharofermentanales; family DTU023; genus UBA4923. The sequence continues at coordinate 188,146 of JAXGRH010000001.1, forward strand.
GGTTCGTTGGATGCGGTGTATGAAAAGCTCGACGAGCAAAAAGGCGCCCTGAAAAAGAACCTTGAAGCGGGCAAAGAATCGGCGTATTTATCGCGCGAGCTGTCCGAGATTCATAAAGAAGTCCCCTATGAGGCCATTGAGCGCAAAATAGCCGGCCGCCAACTTGATCACTATGACGAGGCGTCACTCTCAACACTTTTGACCTCCCTTGGCTTTCGAAGCTATCTGGAGCGCCTCAATATTGAAAAAACAGCCGATGAAGAATTGCCTGCCATGCTCGAAAACGCCGAATCTTTATCGCACGATTCAGTTAAAGCCTTGATTGAGCACGATCCAAAACAGAAGGCGTTTGCGTTCTTTTTGCCGGAAGACGACATCGAAGGACTGGTGGCGACAGAAAGCGCGACGGCTACCACTGAAGACGTGGAGGAGTTATTTCAGTACTTAGAAGATGAGTCGCTTCATTTCATGACCTGGGATTTAAAGGCCCAGCTTCGTAAAAATGACCTGGATGCCCCGAAAAAAACCGTTTACGACTTACTCATCGCTGCCTTTTTACTGAATCAATTGGGAAGAGGAGACGACATCGAATACGCGATGCGGGCCGCCTTAGGCGATTCATTTGTCGCGCCGACAGGTGAATCCCTGCCACTTTTGGCCAATCCCCTGGATCAGAAAAAGGCGCTTCTTTTGCAGATGCCCAAGGCCCGAGAGATTCAAATGCGAGAGATTGAAAATCGAAAACTCACGACGCTTTGCAATGTTGAGATGGCGGTGACCGGTATTCTTTCCGACATGGAAAAGAAGGGCGTGCTCATTGACATCGACGCCCTCGAGATCGCCTCAAACGAGATGGAAACGGAATTAGAAGATTTAGAAAGCGCCATCTACCGCGACGCCGGCCGCGAATTTAATGTCAATTCGCCACAGCAGTTGTCCGAGGTGCTTTACCAGGATCTGAAACTTCCGACGGGGCGCAAAAGCGCCACCGGGCAGTACAGCACCGCGGCGGACGAATTGGACCGCTTAAAGGGCTATCACCCGATCATTCTAAATATTTTGGAATTTCGTGAACTGTCAAAACTGCGCGGCACTTTCTTAGAAGGCTTGAAAAAGGAAGTCCAAGCGGACGGACGCGTCCACACCTCTTTTAACCAGACGGTGGTCTCCACGGGACGCCTGTCAAGCTCCAATCCGAACTTACAAAATATCCCTGTGCGCACCGAACGGGGCAGCCTCATCCGCGAACTTTTCATCGCGCCCCCGGGCTATCTTTTGGTTGGCGCCGATTACAGCCAGGTGGAACTGCGCTTATTGGCCCATCTTTCAGGCGATGACAACCTTACCCAGGCGTTTTTGCAGGGAAAAGACATTCACCTAGTGACCGCGTCCACGCTTTACCATAAAGATGAAAGCGAGATTACCCCGCATGAAAGAAGCGTCGCGAAAACCGTGAACTTTAGTATTACCTACGGCATTTCTGACTTCGGGCTATCGCGCGATCTTGACATCCCCATCCATGAGGCAAGGCTCTTGATCGAGCGCTACCATGAAAAATACCCGAAGGTGGAACAATGGCTTAAGCGTCAAGGGGAGATGGCGAAGGAAATGGGCTACGTTGAAACCCTATTTCACCGCCGCCGCTATGTGCCTGAACTGGCTTCACAAAACAGAAATACCTACAACTTCGGCATGCGCGCCGCCATGAACGCGCCCGTTCAGGGGACAGCGGCCGATCTCATTAAGATGGCCATGGTCAATGTGAAAAAACGCATCGAGGAGGAATCCCTTGACGCGGAGCTCATCCTCCAGGTACACGACGAACTCATTTTGGAAGTGTCGGAGCCGGATGCCGAAAGAGCGCGCCTTGTACTGGAAGAGGAGATGGAAAACGCCATCACGCTTGACGTCCCTATTCTCGCGAGCTCCAAAATCGGCAAAACATGGGGAGACTTGAAGTAATATGTTCATTCTCGGCGTCACAGGAGGCATCGGGACCGGCAAGACCACGGTCGCCTCACTTCTTCGCTCCGTCGGCGTACAGGTCATTGATGCTGACCGGATCGCGCATGAACTGACGAACACGAAAGGGGAGACCCCTGAACGTATCGCGGCCGCGCTGGGCGATGACACGGTCCGTGAGGACGGTTCGCTTGACCGGCAAAGGGTCGCTGAACTGGCCTTCACGAACAAACGCGTGCTTGATACCTTGAGCGCCATCGTGCACGAAGAGGTGGTGCGCGTGATGGATGCTCAGATTGAAGAAGCTCGGAAAAAGAAAGTTAAAGTCATCGCGCTTGACGTCCCCATCCCGGTGAAGCGGGGCTTTTTAGATGTCGCGGACGAGGTCTGGGCTATTGCGGCGGATGACGATACGCGTATAGCGCGTTTATTGAAACGCGGCATGGATGAAAAAGAAGCCAAAAGGCGCATCGCGGTGCAGATGACGCGCGAGGAGTATCGCGACCTGGCCCATGTCGAAATTGAAAATAACGGTAGCCTGATCAACTTAGAAGAAAAGGTCTTCTCCCGATTAAGAGAGGCGCTTTCAGAGCGCGGGATCTCACTTCCCGCACTGCCCCGATCTATTTCTTAGACGTTGAATCTGAAGATGATGTAATCGCCGTCGCGGACGACGTAAGATTTCCCCTCAGAACGCACGAGTCCGAGGCCTTTGGCCGCGTTAAAGGACCCCGCTTTGATCAGTTCGTCAAAACCGACGGTCTCCGCACGGATAAAGCCGCGCTCAAAATCACTGTGAATGGCACCGGCCGCCTTGGGGGCGGTTGTCCCTTCCCGGATAGTCCACGCGTGCACTTCCTTTTCATTGCCGGTGAAAAAGGAAATACGCCCCAGGACGCGATAACCTTCGCTGATGATGCGCGAAAGTCCCGTTTCCTGGATCCCCATTTCTTTACGAAAAGCGCTCCGTTCCTCTTCGTTCAATTCGGAGATCTCAGCTTCAATGCTGGCGTAGACGGGGAGGACGATGACATTTTCATGGACGAGCGTCTCGTACAGTTCGATTAAAAGTTCATCGTTAATAATATCGCTGGTCTCTTTGACATTGGCGGCAACCAATACCGGCTTCGAGGTCAGAAGGTGAAGCTGGGGCATGAAGTGCAGCTCCGCATCGGAGGGGATGAAACTGCGCGCCGGCTTTTCGTCATTTAAGTGCAAAAGCAATCGCTCAATCATGGCAAGCTCCGAAAGCACTTCTGCGGCGTGCCCTTTGGCTTGCTTTGTAAGTTTTGCCTGACGCCTTTCAAGGTGCGCGATGTCCGCCAAAATAAGTTCAATCTCAATCGTCCGATAGTCGGCGATCGGGTCGATCCCGTTGCCCACATAGACAATGTTCTCGTCTTCAAAACAGCGGACGACATGCAAAATCGCGTCCACCTCGCGGATATGCGATAAAAACTGGTTGCCGAGTCCCTCACCCCGGCTGGCGCCCTTCACAAGGCCCGCGATGTCCACAAATTCAACGGTGGCGGGGATGAGGGTTTCGGTTCCCACAACCTTGGCCAACGCGGCCAGGCGTTTATCCGGGACCGGAACGACACCCATGTTCGGATGGATGGTCGCAAAGGCGTAATTGGCCACAAGCGCCCGCGCGCCTGTCAAGGCGTTAAATAAAGTGCTTTTCCCGACGTTGGGGAGGCCGACAATTCCGATTTTCATCTGTAATATCCTTGTGTTTTAAAAAGTTAAACCCGGGTCCTCCCATGATAGCACCAAAAATGTCGACAAGGGGACGACAATTTCGCCCGTGTTGTCATAAAAAGGCGTGAGTCATGGCGCTCTTACTTCGCGATCCGTGGTAAAAAAGGACGCATGGATACCTTACATATGGCCGTGGCGTTTACCCAATTCTGTCAAAAACAAAAGATCTCCCATAAGGAACGCGTGCATCTTTTAGAAAAGGCGGGAAGTCTCTTAGCCTTAGATCCTTCCCCCTACGAAAAAGAACTGCAAGCCCTTCCGCGCCACTACCCCTCCAACTGGAAAGCGGTGAGTATTTTGGATCAGGAGTATCCGAAGCGTTTGGCCCGCATCAGCCGGCCGCCGGCCATTTTGTTTACAAGTGGTGAATCGCTACAATTTTTGAACGCGCCCTTCGTCATGGCTGTCATCGGATCACGCAGGCCCTCCTCCTACGGCATCGAGGTCACAAAACGACTGGCGCGGGAGATTGCTTTGCATAAAATCCCGATTATCTCGGGGGGAGCGCGGGGGATCGATGCCTTGGCGCATCTGGCGGCGCTTTCCTACGGCGCTCCCACCGCGGCCGTCTTGGGCTGTGGCTTAGACATTTGCTACCCGCCGGAGCACAAGGCGCTTTTTCAAAGAATCGAACAGCAAGGATTGCTGCTCACGGAGTTTTTGCCCGGTACCGCCCCCAGGCGAAATCATTTTCCCGCAAGAAACAGAATATTAGCAGGGCTGTGTGACGCCGTCCTGGTCACAGAAGCCTCCCAATCGAGCGGGACGCTCATCACCGCCGGGTATGCGGCCGATTACAGCCGGGAAGTATTCGCGGTGCCGGGATCAATCCTCACAAAACACAGCCAAAGCTGTCACGACCTGATCCGCGACGGCGCCTGTTTAGTAGAATCCATTGACGATATTTTGAACGTTTTTTCCTCCGAACATGAGGACTGTTTTTGACAGATAGCGTTTTCTCAAGTATATATTGATGGATTCTAAACGCGAAGGAACGTAACTCGATATGACAAAAACACTGGTGGTTGTGGAATCACCTGCGAAAGCGAAAACGATTGCGCGCTATTTGGGCAAAGATTTTGACGTCCGCGCTTCAGTCGGGCATATCCGCGATCTTCCGGCGTCGACGCTCGGTGTCGATGTCAAAAAAGATTTTAAGCCGATGTATTTGACACTGCCCGGTAAAGAAAAGGTGGTGCGCGAACTGAAGAGCGCGGCCGAAAAAGCAGACCGCGTCCTGCTCGCAACGGACCCTGACCGCGAAGGGGAGGCGATCGCCTGGCATCTGGCACATCTTTTAAAAGTGGACGAGAATAGTGCGAGTCGCATTGTCTTTAATGAGATTACACAAAAGGCGGTGACGCGGGCGGTGGATGAACCCAGAGCGATCGACAGCAATCTTGTGAACGCCCAGCAATCGCGCCGCATACTGGACCGCCTGGTCGGTTATGAGTTGAGCCCCTTTTTATGGCAAAAGATCAGAAAGGGACTGTCAGCCGGCCGCGTACAGTCCGTTGCCACGCGCCTCATTGTCATGCGGGAGCGTGAGATCGACGCCTTTATCCCGGAAGAATACTGGCGGCTGACCGCGCTGTTGTCGAAGACAAAAGACGAAGTGCCCTTTGGCTCGCTGTTCCACGGCAAGAAAAAGAATGGGCGCGTTTCGCGGGTTGCCATCCACTCGAAAGAAGAGCTCGATCAACTGTTAGATGAACTCAAGGGCCAAGTGTTCATCGTCGATGAGGTAAAAAAGGGGACGCGCAAAAGAAGGCCCTACGCCCCCTTTACCACGAGTACCTTGCAGCAAAGCGCCTCACGCGCCATGGGCTTTCAGTCAAAAAGGACCATGCGCGCCGCGCAGAATCTCTATGAAGGCGTGATCTTGGGCGACCAGGGCCAGACCTCCCTTGTCACCTATATCCGTACGGACTCTGTCCGCGTGTCACAGGAGGCCGTGAACGAAGCCAGGACCCTGATTGAGACCCAGTACGGCAAGGAATATCTCCCGGCTAAATCGCCCTTTTACCGCAACAAGAGCAAGGCACAGGATGCCCATGAGGCGATCCGTCCCTCACATTTTGATTTGCCGCCCCATAAGGTGAAAGATTTTTTGACAAGCGACCAGTATCGCGTCTACGAGATGATTTGGAAGCGCTTCATCGCCTCGCAAATGGAACCTGCGGTCTACGACAAGGTGTCCGTTGACATCCTGGCCGAGCATCTGTTCAGGGCGCGCGGTGAGAACTTAATATTCCCGGGCTGGCTGACCCTCTACGGCTATACGGAGGATTTGGAAGAAGAAAAACCCAAAAAGGACGGGGACACAGAAGACGATGAACCCGATTTTGCCGACATTCCCGAATTAGAACTCCGGCGACACACTCCACCTGCATCGCCTCGAGCCTGAGCAAAAGTTTACCCAGCCGCCTCCGCGTTACACGGAAGCGTCCTTGATCCGAGAAATGGAAGAGTTGGGAATCGGACGGCCCTCGACTTACGCGCCGACCATCTCAACCTTGTTTGACCGGCTGTATGTGGAGCGCGAAGGGCGTCAATTGAAGCCCACGGAGCTCGGTGTGACCGTCACCACCATGCTGGAAGCGCATTTTCGCAATATCGTGGACACGGATTTCACCGCCGAGATGGAAAACGAACTCGATGAGGTCGAAAACGGCACACGCAATTGGGTGGAAGTCCTTTCAACCTTTTACAAGCCCTTCCACCAGGATGTGGAAAAGGCCATGAAACAGGCGGAGAAAATTGTCATCGAAGACATCCCCACAGGCAAAAATGCCCTGCTTGTGAGGTGGGCGACCTGGTCATCCGTGAAGGGCGCTACGGCAAATTCATTGCCTGTAACCGTTATCCTGACTGCAAATATACGGAGGCGATCTCTGAAGAGACGAAAGCACACTGCCCCAAATGCGGTTCGCCGGTGCGCTCGCGCAAGATCCGAAGAGGCAGTCTTTTGTATTTTTGTGACAAGACAAATGATCCTGAATGCGATTTCACAAGCTTTGACCTGCCCATCGACGGCAAAAACTGTGAGACCTGTAACAGCTACATGGTGTTAAAGCGTTTCCGCGGACGAAGCTATGAGCGTTGCTCCAACAAGGAATGCCCGACGAACAAAAAGACCACTAAGAAGAAAAAGCTTAAATGGGCGAATACCTTGAAAATGACAACTCCCCGGCACGTGTCGTCGTCCTGGGGGCGGGGCTTGCGGGCGCTGAAGCCGCGTTGACGCTCGCACGGCTGGATGTCCCTGTGACCCTGATTGACATGAAGCCCCACAAGATGAGCGAAGCTCACGAATCGCCCCATTTTGCAGAACTTGTCTGCAGTAATTCGTTAAAATCTAACCGGCCGGATACCGCGCAGGGCTTATTAAAAAGAGAGCTTCGTCAATTGCAGTCACAGCTTTTGAAGATTGCGGACATGACGGCCGTTCCCGCGGGTGGCTCCCTGTCCGTAAACCGTGAATTATTTTCTTCGCGGGTCACCGAAGAAATTCGATCGAATCCTTTAATTACGCTCGTCGAAGAAGAAGTTGAGTCATTAGAGGCACTCTTGTCGGAGCATAAACTTGTCATCGTCGCCACGGGGCCCTTAACCTCCGGGAAGCTCTACGAATCCATCGAGCGCGTGACAGGGGAGGGGGGCCTTCATTTTTATGACGCCGTCGCCCCCATTGTTGACCCCGACACCATCGATCACGCCCATACCTTCTTGGCCTCGCGCTATGGCAAGGGGGGCGCGGACTATTTGAACTGTCCGATGAACGAAGACGAATACAAGGCGTTCCGAGAGGCGCTCGTTCATGCCCATAAGGCAGAGGTCCACGATTTTGACGATGTCTATTTCAAAGACTGCCAGCCAATTGAAACACTGGCGAGCCGCGGGGAGGACACGATGCGCTTTGGTCCCTTGCGCCCCGTCGGCCTCGTGGATCCTAAAACAGGTAAAAGACCCTACGCCTGCCTGCAGCTTCGTCGAGAAGACCAAGAAGGTGCCATGTGGTCCCTGGTCGGATGCCAGACGCGACTGACCTTCCCTGAACAGCGGCGTGTCTTCGGACTCATCCCCGCGCTTTCTCATGCTTCTTACTTTCGCTACGGCGTCATGCACCGCAACTCTTTTTTGAAGGGACCTTCCGTATTAAAGGAAGGATTAGAAAGCAAGATCCAAGAAGGCCTCTATTTTGCGGGGCAGCTGTCGGGTTTAGAAGGTTATGTGGAGGCCATCGCCTCGGGACTTGTGGCGGCATTTCAGGCCGCCTCCCGCGCCTTGGGCCATGATGAGGAGACCCGGCAAAAGCTTATTCCTGATAAAAAGACGATGATCGGGGCTTTGATCGACTGGGTGACAGCGTCGGAGCCCTCTGACTTCCAGCCGATGAACGCGAACTTCGGCCTTCTGCCGCTCGAAGATCTCGGCGTGCGCGTCAAGAAAAAAGATCGCGGCAATCTACGCATGCAGCGCTCCGATCGGAGCCTTCAAAAAACCATGGAGCGGATGGCTCAAGCCTTTTTGATGGATCAAAAGACCGCGTCCTACCATTACTATTTGCCCGACGAACTGATCGCCCATCATCCGGCTGAACAGCGCGACCATTCGCGTCTTTTAGTGATGCGCAATAATGAATTGGAACACCGCGAATTTTTCGAACTTCCCGCATTATTAAAACCCGGCGATTGTTTAGTCGTAAACGACACGCGCGTCCTGCCCGCAAGACTTTTGGGGCACCGCGATCAGACGGGGGGAGCGGTTGAGTTTTTACTTTTGGCCCCCACCGAACATGACACCTGGCGCGTGCTTGTAAAGCCCGGAAGAAACGCGAAGATCGGCGAACGCATCATCTTTTCAAAAGATATATTGGAAGCCGATGTGATCGACATCACAGAAGATGGTTCAAGAATCGTACGTTTTATATACGATAATGACTTTGACACGCTTTTAGAAACGCTCGGAGAGGTGCCCTTGCCGCCTTATATCCACGAGACTTTAGACGATCCCGAACGCTACCAGACCGTGTATGCCCATCACAAAGGTTCGGCGGCGGCGCCGACCGCTGGACTTCATTTCACTGACGAACTTTTGTCCGAGATTGAGGCCATGGGGGTCAAGATCGCAAGACTGACGCTCCATGTCGGCGTGGGGACTTTTCGGCCTGTGAAAGAAAAAATGATCACAGATCACGCCATGCACCGTGAGACATTTTCTTTAAACGAAGAGGCCGTTTCAACGATTCTAGAAACCAAGGCCGAAGGCGGGCGCGTGATCGCGGTGGGGACGACGAGTTGCCGCGTGTTGGAAAGCGTGGCGCACAGGCTTTACGAGGGGACCGGGGAGAAGGACAGCCCCGAGCTCCTTTACCCTTGTATGGGGGAGACTGAGTTATTTATTTACCCCGGCTTTGATTTTCGTGTGGTGGACTCGATGATCACGAATTTCCATCTGCCGGGTTCCACCCTCCTCATGCTTGTCTCAGCCTTCATGGGGCGTGAGCGGATGCTTTTTGCCTATCGTACGGCCGTGGATATGAATTACCGCTTCTTTAGTTTTGGAGACGCGATGTTTTTGGAACCTGTGGGCGGGAAGGGAAGTGACTGATTTGTCTGCCGTAAGTTATGAGTTGAAACATGTTCGCCAGCAAAGCGGTGCCCGTTACGGCGTAGTCACCACTCCGCATGGCTCATTTGAGACACCGATCTTCATGCCCGTGGGCACACAGGCAACCGTCAAGACCATGACGCCCGAGGAGTTAAAGACGATCGGGGCCAAGATTATTTTGGCAACACCTACCATTCGTGGATGCGCCCGGGACGCGATTGTGCGCCATGGGCGGCCTGCACCGCTTCATGCATTGGGGACTGCCTCTATTTTGACAGACAGCGGCGGCTTTCAAATCTTTTCTTTGGCCAAGCCTAAAGACATTGAAGAAGAAGGTGTCCATTTTCGCTCCCATATTGACGGCTCTAAACATTTTCTCACCCCTGAAAAGTCGATTGCCATCCAGGAGGCTTTGGGCTCGACATCATGATGCAAAGGACGAGTGCACTTCTCGGCTCCGCGGAGGAATCCTACGCGAAAGAATCCTTGGAGCGCACGACACGTTGGCTGGAGCGCGCGGTCAAGGTGTGGAGCCAACCTCATAAGCAGTCGCTTTTTGGCATCGTCCAAGGCGGTACTCTATGAGCATCTGCGCATCCAGAGCGCGAAGGAAATCACCTCTTTGACCTGCCGGGTTACGGCATCGGGGGCCTTCGGTTGGAGAACTGGCGGAACTGATGTATGCCATGCTGGAAGCGATCATGCCCTACATGCGCCCAGCGATCGGCCGTTATTCTTCATGGGGGTCGGCTCGCCCGATTACCCGGTAGAAGGCTCTGTTCGGCGTGGACATGTTTGACTGCGTTTTTCCCACGCGCCTGGCTGCAACGGCACGGCCCTGACATGGGACGGGCGTGTTGTCATACGAAACGCCCCGCACCGCGAGTCTGACATGCCCCTTGACCTCTTCCTGCGATTGTTATGTCTGCCAAAATTACTCATGGGCCTATTCCGCACCATTTGATCCGGAGCGGTGAGATTTTAGACTCCGCCTTTTGTCCCGGCATAACCTGCTTTGGATGCAACTGATGGAAAAATACGCCAGGCCATTAAAGAGGATCGCCTCTTATCCTATCGTGATGAGTTTTTTATGCGTTATCGCGTTTAAAGCTTACGAAATACAAAATTTATGTTAAACTCATTGTGGTTCGGCGCATCGTCCGACCCTCTGATATTGAACTCAAGGAGGATCATCATGACTCAATCCCTTTGCTGCTTGCAGCGGCCCCGGCTGATCCGCCCTACTTTTACAGTAATCTAAGATAGAGTACCCGATCTCCTTATGTACCACCGCGTGCTGTTTTTTTCGTCAAATTAGATACGTATCTGTGTTGCGAATAGTAATGGATTGTGGTATAATGACTCCGAAGGGAGGGTCATCCAATGGATCTAAAAGCCTACCAAGCAACAAAACGGACGTATCAATCTTGCCTTAGTCCATGGCCGTCGGGATCCTGACACCAAAAAGGTCCGACAAAGGCGGTAGAAAACTTTGGCTATGTCGACGAATACGAGTTATTGTGGCCGAAGATCCCATCGCCCACTTTAAAGCCGTCGCCAAAGAACGCACGGAGAAGCGCTCTGAAGAAAAGCGTGAAAAGAGAACTCCCCTCGGCACGATCTCTTTTGATGAGGCGCTGGAGGTGGGCGAGGATGCCCTGGAAGCCAGGCAATATCCCCCTTGAGTTCCATCTACCATGAATTCCGGCATGCACCATTTCTTTAATAATCGCCAACGTAGCCTGAAGATGGACTATTCCCTCAATGACGTCAGCGCAGCTTTTGGTCTACACGTCTCTTAAGTCCCGGCTCAAAGCGACACAGCTTCGCACAAAAGGACAAGCTCGCCGGTACGTACCGATGCGATGCGTACGATGTCTATCGCGCCTCGCTGATTATTTGACCGTCGTATGCGCTTCCTGTTACACCTGCATGAGCAGGTCACCGCCCGCTACCAGCGTCGAACAAATGTCGTATTTTTACGATGACGAATTTTTACTTTGAGATCGACCAAGAAGATGACTTACGCAAAAAAGGCATGTGTAAACATAACACCTGCAAAACCCTTAGTCCAGATGGGACTCCTATTAGATGAAGAGGCCATCCCGCATTACCTACCAACTTTTTGTATAATCTATGACTCTCAGACCCCAATGCCGATCCTCCAAGAAACACGTCAGGCGTACGGGTTGGGTCAATTACTATTACGGTGGCGGACAAAGGGATCAACAGCGGCGATAACATTGCCTTTTTAATGGTTAAGGGGGACAGTTTATCTTTTCACAAAAGATCCGAGGGGCGGATCGGGAGTTACAAGCGTATGTACTCGACAGGACAGGCCACTAGGCGACCTGGGGCGCGGGTGAAGCATTCTGGATGCTTTTATGGACGCGCAAGACGAAAACACATCCTGTCTTCTACATGAAATCAAGACTCTACCCGCAAACGTTCTGGGTCACCTATCATGACGACAAGAAACGCAAAATCCCTTGATGTCCGCCAGATTGTTCAAAGTTGGTAACGATCTTTACGCCCAACGTCAGAAGTTGATAAGCGGCTGAGGTGTTAGACAAGGCCGGAAAAGATTATCGCTCATCCCAGAGCGTACAACAAGAAGGATGTGGCGTTACGCTACATCAAAGACATTGAATACGATCCTTTGACCGGAGAATGCATCGAGACTAAGAAGAAACCTTATCTGGATCTGGACAAAATCAAAGAAGATGAAAAGTACGACGGGTACTATGTCATCATCACAAGCGAGATGGACATGCCGCCTTTAGAGGTGGTCAAGGCCTACCACGGGCTTTGGGAGATTGAGCACAGCTTCAGGATCACGAAGACGGACTTGGCGACACGGCCTGTCGAGGTGTCTTTGGAACAAAGGATCCGGGCCCATTTTCTGACGTGCTAGCACGCTTCTTCATCTTACGGCTTATGCAAGCGGCTCAATAACCAATACAGCCCCGGAAGAGTGGGTCATCCGGTCGTTAAGGCAGTACCAGGCTTGCAGCATGGTCGAGAACTGCTTTCGGGTGACTTACTATGACGACTTATTGAAGGATTTGGGCGAAGCGTTGAACTTGTCCTTGGATCGCAAATACTTAACGGTCGGTGGTTTACGAAAACTAGTCGGAGCGAGCAAACGTAAGTTCTAACATACAACACTCTTCGGAAATGCATTAACCCCTGTAATGACGCTGTATACGCGATTACAGGGGTTTTTCTCGTTTTTAACTGTAAAAGTCAAGTTTTATGCGTTATCGCGTTTAAAGCTTACGAAATACAAAATTTATGTTAAACTCATTGTGGTTCGGCGCATCGTCCGACCCTCTGATATTGAACCTTAAGGAGGATCATCATGACCTTAATCCCTTTGCTGCTTGCAGCGGCCCCGGCTGATCCGGAAGGACAAGGCGGAGGCATTCTGAGTCTGCTTTACACCATGTTGCCGTTTATTCTCATCGTCGGCGTCATGTACTTTTTTACCATCCGTCCGCAGAAGAAGCGCGAGAAGAAGTTGAAAGAAACCATCGCGGCGATGAAACCGGGCGATAAAGTGATGTCCATCGGCGGCATTGTCGGTCGAGTGGCGAATATCGCAGATGATGAAGTGACCATTTACTCGGGGGTGGCCAACACCATGCTTACTTTCAAAAAGTCGGCCATCAGCACGGTATTCCCGAGAGAGTCTGAAATCGAAGAATAATTCCTTTTTGGCCCTTTTGTCAGACAACGGCGCGTTGCCTTAGGGTGGCGGGCCGTTTTGACTTTCACTGATGTCGTATAATAGAAGGGCGCAACACTTGATCCCGGCGTCATGGACGCCAAGATAAGGGAGTTATTGCTTCATTGGGACTGATTTCACGACATAGCATAGACGCGGTAGTCGAGGCAAATGACATCGTAGAGGTTGTTTCCTCCTATGTGACGCTCGACAAAAAGAGTGCGTTGAATCACTTCGGACTCTGCCCCTTCCACGAGGAGAAAACGCCTTCTTTCAGCGTGTCTCCCGGGAAGCAGATCTTCTATTGTTTTGGCTGCCAAAAGGGCGGCAATGTCATTAAGTTCATCCAGGAAATCGAACACCTGTCCTACCCTGAGGCCATTCGCTTTTTGGCCGAACGCGCAGGGGTTGCCATTGAAGAGACAGAAGACGACGAATGGAAAGAGCGCTATTCAAAAAGACAAAAGGCCTATGAAGCTTTAAATGAAGCGGCAGGCTTCTATTACCGGTCACTTGAAAGTGATCAGGGAAGTGAAGCCCGAGACTACCTTGCCCGCCGCGGTGTCGACCGCCGACTGTACCGTCGCTACGGCCTGGGCTATGCACCCTCTAAAGGCGACAGCCTGTACCGTCACTTAAAAGCGAAGGGCATTTCTGATGAGGCGATGCTTGACGCGGGATTAATCCTGCCCTCTCAGCGACAAGATAACAGCTTCTACGATTTTTTCAGACATCGCGTGATGTTCCCCATCATTGACACGGCCGGTCGGGTACTCGCCTTTGGCGGCCGCGCCATGGTAGACAAAGGTCCGAAATACATCAACAGCTCGGAAACGCTCGTGTACCACAAGGGGCGCCATCTGTTCGGCATGCCTCAGGCGGCAAAATCGGAGTCCCATGCCTTTTTATTAGTCGAAGGCTATATGGATGTACTGGCCCTTGCCCGGGCGGGGATTACATCTGCGGTGGCACCTTTGGGAACCGCGTTAACCGCCTACCAGGCGAAATTGATCGGACGTTACAAGGAGGCGGTGTCCATCTTAATGGACAGCGACCGCGCGGGCATTGAAGCCGCTTTGCGCGCCGGCGAGCGCCTGGATGAGGCCGGCATCCGCTCACGCTACATCCTGTTAAAGGGGGCCAAAGACCCCGATGACTACCTTCAATTATTCGGACGTGAGCGCCTTCTGGCCGCCCTGGATGAGACCTATGACCGCACAGGCTACCGCCTTGCCTTATTGAAGCAGCAGACCGAGGATTCAATCGGCGTGCCCAAGAGGGATTACCGTGACAAGGCGCTTGATCTGCTCGCCCAGGAACCAGACAGTACGAGGCGTGAGCTGTACGGCGGCCACTTATCCAAGGAATTGCACATCAGCCGGCGCGCGGTCACCGAAGAGATTGAGCGGCGGCGCAATCTGTTGCAAAAAGAGGAAAGGACCGCATCAAAGCAAGAGGAAGTCAGCCCCGTGAAAGGCGCGAAAAAAAAAGATCCGTCCATGCCCACTGCCCTTGAACTAACGCTTTTGGTCATGTTGGCGAACAATAACCGCCTGGTCGATCTCGGGCCCAATCTGCAAAAGGAATTGCCGGAAGGCTACGCCCTAAATGACGAGGTGCGGGAATTATTAATGTCGGACGCGCTTTTGTCGGGGATCACGGAAAGCGATTTCAACGGCACTTTTACCCAAGGCATCGCGGCCCAAAGCATCCGGGACGCAGTTGACGGAATATTGACAGCAGCCTCGTTGCACACTATAGTGGATAACATTCTGGTCCATGACGAAAAGGAAGATGAACCGGGAAAGAATCAAGAGAACGATAACGATCCTGATCGGGTCCATTCAGCCATCCAGCAGCAATTCCACGCGATCGAAGAAAGCAGGCTATCACCTGAGGCGGAAAGGCGAGTCTATCAGCAAAAACTCTCCAAACAACGCCTGGTGAACTGGAGAAGAGAAGCATCGCGATTGAATGAAATGGCAAGGGAACTTGAGCTTGAAGGGCAAGATGAGGACGCGGGAGAATATTATGAGCGCGCGGCGACATTAACAACAGCCGCATTTGCGTATCGAATGATGTTGCGGGGGGAAGAACGACTGTGAACGATTATAAAGATGAATTGAATTTAGATAGCTGGCGTACGGCGGCGGCGCGGACGGTGTCCATGATGACCGGCCTTTTGCATCTGCCCGAAGCCGGGGACGGCCCGGGGGCCACACCGGCCATGCCGTCCGAGATGATGTCGCTGAACCACTACAAGACACAAGGCGATGCTCTTAATGTCACTTCAGAGGATGAACTCGAACTAAAGCTTGAGAAGATTTTCGAGGAAGAATCCACAAAGCCGGTGTTAGAAGAAGTCGAGGACTTAGACGCTGATTTTTCAGACGGCGAAGAAGAGACCCTCGACGACAGCCTGTACGAAAAAGAAGAAGAGGATCTTGACGACGAAGATGAGGATGAGGTCGATGAAGAGATGCTGTTAGAGCGCATCGGCGACATCGACATCGATCTGGCCGTCATTTACCCTCTGATCCATCACGGAAAAGACAATGACAACGAACTCGAGCAGCAGGATATCCTCGATTACTTAGAGCGCATTAAATGGGACGAGGAGCGTTTGGAAGATGTCATCGTCATGCTCGAACGCGCGGGTATTGAGGTGATCGACGAGGATGAAGTCGAGCGCGAAATGCGCGAGCGCGACCGCAATAAGAAGGCGGAGGCCTTTAACGACGCCATGATCGTGGACGACCCTGTGCGCATGTATCTGAAAGAGATCGGCAAGGTCGAACTTTTGACGGCGGATGAGGAAAAAGAACTGGCCGCGCGCATGGAAGCCGGGGACTGGGCCGCTAAACAGCATTTGATCGAGGCGAACCTCCGATTGGTCGTCAGCATCGCCAAACGCTACACAGGACGGGGCATGCATTTTCTGGACCTTATCCAAGAGGGCAACTTGGGGCTCATCAAGGCGGTCGACAAATTCGACTACACCAAGGGCTTTAAGTTCAGCACCTATGCTACCTGGTGGATCCGCCAGGCTATTACACGCGCCATCGCCGACCAGGCGAGAACGATCCGTATCCCGGTGCATATGGTGGAGACGATCAACAAACTGATCCGCATCCAGCGCCAGCTGGTGCAGGAATTGGGCCGTGAACCTGAGGTGGAAGAGATCGCGGCCGAGATGGATCTCACACCCGATAAGATCCGTGAAATCATGAAGATCTCCCAGGAACCTGTGTCGCTTGAAAAACCGATCGGTGAGGAAGAAGACAGTCATCTGGGCGATTTTATCCCCGATGAAGACGCGCCGTCGCCGGCCGATCAGGCGGCGTCCACCCTGTTAAAAGAAGAGTTGACTAAGGTGCTGTCAGGACTCACCCCAAGAGAAGAGAAGGTGCTTCGCCTGCGCTTTGGCTTGGATGACGGCCGTACGAGGACTTTAGAAGAAGTGGGGCTTGAGTTTGACGTGACGCGCGAGCGCATCCGCCAGATTGAAGCCAAGGCCCTAAGAAAGATGCGCGGCCCCAACATGAGCGCGAGACTTCGCGAATACCTAGAATAATGGAGGGGAGACTCGGGCTCCTTTATCAACTGGTGCGTGAGGCCCAGGGCTACCGTCTTGTCGACATCGGCTCAGATCACGCAACCGTCCCGATTGAATTACTAAAAAGCGGCGCCATTTCCCAAGTGCTTGTCACCGATGTGCGAAAGGCGCCGCTTCTTGTAGCCCAAAAACGTGCCAAAGATGAAAGGATCACCCGTGGTTTTGCGTCGCAGTTGACAGACGGTCTGCAGGATGTAGATTTACAAAATGAGGATGTCGTGCTCATCAGCGGCATGGGCGGGGAGACGATCGCCCGTATCTTGGAAAATGACCGGGATAAACTCCATTTTCCCAAACGCTTTATATTGCAGCCTCAAAGCAAGGAGGAAGTGTTAAGGCAGACACTCGCTGCGCTTTCTTTTGATATCCGAGAAGAACATTTAATCGAGGATGAAGATCAGCTGTACCTGGTCATCGTATGCGAAAAAGAAGATAAAACCCAATTGAAAGAGGATCCGTTGGATTATTTTTTTGGCCCCCGCATTTTACAAAAACTAAGAAGCTTTGAAAATGAGCGTCACGCAATGGATCCAACATACCGGCTTTATGTTAAAAGGCGGCTTCGCCGACTTATGAAAGCCTCCCCCTATGATCCTTCTTCTTTGGAACTGTTGGAACAATTTAAAGATCGGTTTGAAGCGGACAAGTTCGTTTCGTATAATGATGTAGATCAATGACTGAGTCAGCCGGATGGTCGCGGTGCCATTTCGAAAGAAAGGCGCTGAGGAAAGTCCGGGCTCCCAGGGCAGGATGCCGGTTAACGGCCGGTGAAGGCGACTTCAAGGACAGTGCAACAGAAAGAGACAACCGGATTTATCCGGTTCAGGTGGAAAGGTGAGGTAAAAGCTCACCGGTGTCACGGCAACGTGGCAGCCATGCAAACCCCATCCGGAGCAACGCCGTGGAGGAACAACTGTCGCCCGCAGGTTCCACGGAGGCGGCTAGAGCCTTTCGGCAACGAGAGGTCGAGATAAATGACCGTTCAAGACAGAACCCGGCTTACAGGCTGACTCAGATGATCAATGACGTTTTGAGACGGGAGAGATGATGAAGGCATTGCCGCACGGCAGATTCACCCTTCGGCGTGAACAAAAGCTATTTTGGAGTGACCGATGGTTGCCCTTTATGGCGTTTATCGTGCCGTTTGTCATCTTAGCCGCGGCGTACGCCGCCCTCCAGGTGTTTCCCTTCGGCAACCGCCATATGCTGACAGTGGATCTGTTTCACCAGTACGCGCCTTTCTTTTCGCTGTTTCGAGATAAATTACTACAAGGAGGTTCCCTTTTCTTCGCCCCGACCATCGGGCTTGGCACAAATTTTTACGCGCTTTTTGCCTACTACTTAGCAAGTCCCATTAACTTGCTCCTTCTGGTATTCCCAGCAAACTGCTTAACCGAGGCCATATTCTCGATCACACTCATTAAAATCGGGCTTTCGGGCCTTAGTTTTTATCTTTACCTGCGGACGAGCTTTCGAAGAAAGGGCGCGCTCGCGGTAGCCTTTTCCACCTTTTACGCGCTCTCAGGCTTTGTCATTGCCTATTCTTGGAACATTATGTGGCTCGATGCCCTGATCTTGCTACCCGTGGTCCTCTTGGCGATTGTCCGGCATGTCCGCGACGGCAAATGGATCTTATACCCCGTGTCCGTGGCGCTCCTTTTAATCACAAACTATTATGTCGCGTTTTTCGCCGCGATCTTTACAGCGCTTTACTACCCGATTTTGTTACTGCGCTACACGAGCGACCGCCAGCATAAAAAGCGGCTGGTGAAACTCCTAGAGACCCTAGGGCTTACCCTGATCGGTGTAGGCCTTTCGGCCGTGGTACTTTATCCAACCTGGAAGTCGCTTATGATCACTTCGGCGGCAGGCGACGCGTTCCCCAAATCAGTGGAACTGTTAGGGCGTCCGTTGGCGTACCTGGGGCAGTTGTTTCCTTTCTTGCAACCGACCGTCCGCTCGGGTTCACCCAACCTTTATTCGGGGCTTTTTATCCTGATCCTGTTGCCGATCTATTTTCTGTCCCATCGCATACGCTTGCGTGACAAGCTTTTGAACGGCCTGCTTTTACTTTTCTTATTCTTATCCTTTGACACCAATGTCATAAACTTCATATGGCACGGCATGCATTATCCGAACCAGCTACCTTTTCGCTATTCATTTGTCGTCATCTTGCTCCTGTTAACGCTTGCCTATGACGGGCTGCGCTCCACCCGAGAATTCCGACCGACTGAAATCGGCCTTTTGGGGATCTCGCTTGCCATCATCATCCCTGTCGTGATGACCGTTGAACCCGATATCAAGCTCTCCCCCTGGTCCCAGTGGGGCGCCATTGTCCTGATGCTGCTTTACGCCATCTTGTTTTCGTCTTTTAAATCGAGCCGTTTCCGCCGCCGCTTCCATGTGAACCTGCTGTTGGCGGTCATGCTCTTTGAAGTCACTTTATCCACCTTTTCAGGGCTCTACCATATGGATAAAAATGAGTATTACGGCAGCCGCGACGGCTATTCGGCCGGCATCACAGTGCAGTCGATCCGCGAAGCTGTCCGCCAGGTGGAAAAACTTGACGCGACAACCGTCAGCCATCGCGTTGAGACAAGGCCCCACAAGACGTCGAACGATCCCGCGCTTTACGGCTACAAGGGTTTATCGTTGTTTTCGTCCAGCTCGCCGAAGGCGCCGGTGAAGTTCTTCAAAAACCTGGGACATGTCCATAACGGCATTAACAGTTACCAATACCGCGGTGCCACCCTGTTCACTGAGGCGCTCTTTGACATCCGCTATGTGATCGCGCGCGAGAAGCCCGACTTCTTGGAGACAGAAAGAATCATTGTGTTGGGTAATGAGGAGATTACGGTCTATGAGAACCCTTATGCCTTCCCGCAGGCCTTCCTGACCGATCCTTCCGTTTTAGCTTACGAGAGTACGGCGGGGAATCCATTTCGTGTCCAAAACGATTTAGTCAAGGCGCTTTCAAGTGACGCGGGGACGCTTTTTCACGAAATTGCCCACGATGAAGTACAAGGGCCGTCCTTTTCAGGGCCGGGATCAGGGGGCGTGTCCTTTTCCTTTACTGAGTCAAAAGAGAAAACACTTCGCACATATACGATCACATGGGTGGCAAAACGCACTGAGCCGCATTACCTAAACCTTGATCTGCGCGGGCACGATACGGAAACTGTCGAAGTCGATTATGGGACGACGCATATCAAGATAAAATCACATAAGCGGGGCATTGTGGAACTTGGTACGATCCAAGAAGGCCAAGCCTTCCAGTTGACGGTGACGCTTTCTGAAAAGGCGCCCGCCACGGGCAACTTTGAAGCCCGCGTGGCTTCCCTGGATCCTGAAGTCTTAGAAAATGTCTCAAAAGAGGCAAGGCAGGCTGCCATGCTTTATCGGACGGAGCATGATGATTGGTTTGAAGGCAACATCAACGCTGAAAAGGAAAGTGTTCTCCTTTTGACCATGCCCTACGATCCGGGTTGGACGGCCTACCTGGACGAGGAACCCGTCGACATCGAACAGGTCGATGAGGCGCTCATGGCCATCCGCGTCCCGAAAGGAGATCACCGAATCTTCTTTGCCTTCTTACCTGTGGGTTTTAACGAAGGCTTGATCGTGACCTTGGGCGCCCTTTTACTGTTTGTGATCCTGATGACGATCCAACTGGCGCTTCTGGTGTACAAAAAAGAGTGGAGTCTTCCCATTATGGGAAGATTTAGAAGAAACAATGAGGATGTATCTTTAACAGATGAGGAAAACGATGAAAATCGAATCGATGAAGGAGAAAGTGAATGAAAGAAGTGAAATTTTTCTATTGTGAAGTATGCGGGAACCTGACCTATCTATTGAATGAAGGTCCGGGCGAGATGGTCTGCTGCAATCAGCCGATGACGCTCCTTGTGGCCGGTGTCACGGACGCTGCGACCGAAAAGCATGTCCCCTTTGTAACGCGCGAAGCAGGCAAGATCGACGTGGTGGTAGGGGAGGTCGAACATCCGATGATCCCTCAGCACTACATCACCTGGATTGCCGCCGTGCAAGGCGACAGCGTGAAGTTTGTCCACCTGCATCCGGGAGAGCCGCCTAAGGCGTCCTTCTGCGTGGAAGAAGGCCCTGTGAGGGTCTATGAGTACTGCAATCTGCACGGGCTTTGGATGGCGGAAGCGTAACTAAAAAATACGCTGATTGAAGTTTAAAAGGCGCATGGAAACGGGCGCTATGGGCGCCCGTCTTCCATACCCAAACGCTTAAATAATTCTTGTTTTTCTTTCGGTGAGAGTTCTCTAAGTTCACCTTCTTTTTGTGAACCCAAAGTAATGTGCATCACTCGCACGCGCAAAAGATCGACAACTTCATAGCCCAAGGCTTCGCACATCCGCCTGATTTGTCGGTTGAGCCCCTGGGAGATCACGAGGTGAAATGTTCGCTCGGCTGTTTGCCAGGCGCGGGCGGGGAGGGTCATTTGATCCTCGAGCATGACGCCTTCGCGCATGTTATTCAAAAAAGATTCATCGATCGGGCGGTCGACTGTCACACGGTATTCTTTTTCATGGCCGAAGGAGCTGTGCATGATGCGGTGCGCAAGGATTCCGTCGTCGGTTAATAGGATGAGGCCGCGCGAGTCGCGGTCCAGCCGCCCGACGGTGAAGATTCTTTTATGATAGTCAATGTAATCGATGATGTTGTCGCGCCTTTTAGGGTCGCTGGTGCAGGTGATGCCTGCCGGTTTATGGAAGACTAGGACGACCCGTTCATCGTCCGGGATAGCGACGATGTCCTTGCCGTCGACCGTGACCCGATCGCCTTTTTTAATCGTCATCCCCATCAGAGCTTTTTCACCGTTCACCATGACGCGGCCTTCTTCGATCAGCTGATCCGCACGCCGGCGACTGCAGTGACCGGAGGAGGCGATAAAACGATTAATTCTCATCGGCCGTCTCACTGTCGTAGACATCCTTCATGAAGGGGCGCGTCTTCGTGATATCAGAGGCGTAGGGGATGAGGAGTTTGAAGGACGAACCCTCATCTCGGATACTTTGGGCCGAAAGCTCATAGCCGAGCTGTTTTGAAATTTCACGCGCGATGGACAGGCCGAGCCCTGTTCCCGGTTCTTGGTGGGCCTTGTCTTCCTTGTAGAAGCGGTCAAACACGTGGTCAAGATCCTCCGGCTCGATGCCGGAGCCCGTATCCTCCACGATGATGGCGGCGCCGTTGTACTGGGCATGGGTCCGAATGGTGATGCGGCCGCCTTCAGGGGTGAATTTCATGGCGTTATCGAGCAAGATCACAAGAATCTGTTCGATGCGATCGCCATTTCCCCATACGAGCGGCAAAGCGGCTTCAGTTCCCTCAATATTGAATTCAAGTCCGTGATCCATGACGATGCCTGAGAAATTGTTGGCCACTTCACGGACAACGTCGTTTAAGTCAATGGCCATCTGGATGACGGGGGTGGAATCGGCTTGGATCCTTGACAGCTCGAGCATGTCATTGATGAGTCTTGATAGGCGCATGGTTTCGCGAAGCAGGATTTCATGGTAACGTTTCTGGTCTTTTAAAGAAGGTACCATTCCCTCCACAAGAGGCTCCAGTAGGCCTCGCATGGCTGTCAAAGGAGTTCGCAGTTCATGGGAGACGTTCGCGACGTAGTCGCGCCTTGTCTGCTCGAGGCGCTCCGCCTGCGTGATGTCACGGAATAACCCCACGGCGCCGTCAATGGTCTGCTGTTCGCCGATCAGGGGCGTGATGACGACCTCAATCTGGCGATGGTCTTTGGCGATGACGCAGGTGACTGATTTTTTCTCGTGGATAGCCTCGGTGAAGAAATGATCGATACGGGCTTCCTGTAGGAAGTTGCGCGGTTTCGTGTGGACCTGATAGTCGCGATCGAGACCGAAGACCGTGTAGATGCGGTCGTTGTACTGCGTGATCTCACCGTGCCGGTCCACAGCCACGATGCCCTCACCGAGGCTTGTGAAGATCTGCTCTAAATGGTTCGTCTGGTCGCGCAGTTGCTGGAAGGACTCTGACAAGTCTTCGGCCATCTTGTTGATGGTGCGGGCCAAATCGCCCATTTCACCTTCTTGCGTTTCATCCGCCCTCCTTGAAAAGTCCCCCTGGCTCAAAGCCTGTGTGACATTTCGTATGGATTCGATGGGGCGGACGATGTGGAAGGCCGCGATGATGACCGGGATGACCATGATGACCAGCACAATGAGTGAAGCGCTCAAAAGCGCAAAGTTGAGACTTTGGATGCCAGCCGTGATTTCCTTCATGGGTTGGACAAACACGGTGGAGCCGATATAGCCCTCGCTTTGTGAGCCGATGGGCACGGTCAAAAGAAGGAAGCGGTCGCCTGCCACGGGCAGGTTGATGTGGTTGATCATGTAAGGATCGCCCGTTTCAAAGAGCTTTTCGTGTTCTCTCATCACGATGGCGTCCAGGTCGTTCGCAAGGCCATCTAATGGTTCGGGGAGCGGCGTATGGTAGTCAATGCCCTTATCTTGGTCGACAATGTACACCCAGTTGCCGAATAATTCGTAGGCGTTTTCAATCAGGTCGACGCAAAAGGACATGCCCTCACCGTTAAAGGCGTTTTCCGCGATGATGTGCGCGCGGGGCAGGAGCTCTCTCGCCTTGATGCGGTTAAAGACGGGATTGGCGACAAAACTATAAAAAATAGCCG
The DNA here is from genome assembly GCA_040766025.1 of Clostridia bacterium. GTDB lineage: Bacteria > Bacillota > Clostridia > Saccharofermentanales > DTU023 > UBA4923. Next base: position 211,516 of record JAXGRH010000001.1, read on the forward strand.
TCAAAACGGTCCACAGCATGATCGCCGCGATGAGGAGCAGGAAAATTCGACGGACAAAGAAACGATTTTTCATCGGACTAAATTAGCTGAGCGTCTCGAATTTATAACCGACGCCGTAGACCGTGATGAGACCGTATTTCGGATGGTCGCTGTCAATTTTCTGGCGGATGCGCTTGATATGCGTATCCACCGTGCGCGTGTCACCGAAGTAGTCATAACCCCAGACCTTTGAGAGGATCTGTTCGCGGTCCATGACCTGGCCGGCGTGCGAGGCGAGAAGATACAAGATCTCGACTTCTTTAGGCGTGAAGGCGACGATCTTGTTGTCCACCTTGACCTGGTAGTTGTCAAGGTTAATTTCCAAACCGTCAAAGCGGAGGATCGAAGGTTTTTGTCCCGATTCGCTGTCTTGTATCCGGCGGAACAAGGCCTTGATCCTGGCGATCACTTCGCGTGGGCTAAAGGGCTTCACGATATAGTCGTCGGCGCCCAGTTCGAGACCTAAGACGCGGTCGATTTCCTCGCCCTTGGCCGTCAGCATGATGATCGGAACGTTGCTCGTCTTTCGGATCTCGCGGCAGACCTCGGTGCCGGACATCTTCGGCATCATGAGGTCGAGGATAATGAGGTCGGGTTTTTCCTGTAAGGCTTTTTCCAACGCTTCTTCGCCGTCGTAGGCGGAAGCATGGGGAAAATGCTCAGCGTCAAGGTACAGCCCGAGCGATTCATGTACGACCGGATCGTCGTCGCAGATCAGGATATGAGGCGTCGTCGACATGGGAACCTCCTGTAATTATCAAGGGTCATTTCTATAAACTGCCCATATTATATAACATGGCACGCGATATGCTAATGCGTGCTATTCTACACATATGTCGATTCTTGAAACACCTGATATTCTTTTTGAAGACAACCACCTCCTGGTGGCCGTGAAGCCCCCGGGTGTTATGTCGCAGGCGGGGCGTTCAGCGGCACCGGATATGCTGACGCTTTTAAAGCGCCATATCAAGCTAAGAGACCATAAACCGGGGGAGGTGTTTTTGGGGCTGGTGCATCGCCTCGATCAGCCGACCAGCGGACTCATGGTGTTCGCGAAGACCTCAAAAGCCGCCCGTAGGCTTTCGGAAAGCTTTCGGGGGAGAGATGTCGAAAAGCTTTATCTGGCGGTGGTACGGGGGATTCCCGAAAGACTTGAAGGCTCTTTTATGGATTATTTGTCCAAAAAGGTTGTGAACGGCCGCGTCATCCGCGATGATCAAGGTGATGAGGCGATTTTACAATATCAATGCCTGATGCAGGATAAGGCTAAAAATGAATCGCTTTTACTGATTAACCTGGTCACAGGTCGCCGCCACCAGATTCGCGCTCAGTTATCACTTCGGGGCATGCCTGTTTTGGGCGACAGGCGCTACGGCAAGATGGATTCACGCGACCGGGAAGTCCCGACTTTAGCGCTTCACGCGGCCGGCCTTTCCTTTATTCATCCTGTGAAAAAAGAAAGACTCACCTTTTGGCAAGGCCCCCAGATCAATCCTTCGTTTCCCAAAGCGTTGACCGAGCAGTTATCAGAGCCTTTATATTTTAATGATTTTTTACCCTAGACAGATAACTTGTTTTATAGGATTATAAAAAGGTCTTTTTTATTCGAATAAGACCCAATTAAATTAAATTGAAATTAGGAAAGGACATTACTTTATGCGTTTCAAAAATCTTTTTTCTCCGATTAAAATCCGAGATCTGACCTTAAAAAACCGCATCGTCATGCCCGCCATGGGAACCAAGTTTGCCAATGAGGACAGAACCGTTTCCAAGCAGCTCATCGATTACCATGTGGCCCGCGCCGAGGGTGGCTGCGCGCTCAATATTGTGGAGGTCGCAAGTGTTCACGGACCTTCCGCGCCGCGCTATTTTGTCGCTGTCTATGACGACCTGTTCATCCCGGGGCTAAAAGAACTGACCGACGCCATTCACGAAGCGGGCGGCAAGGCTTCACTCCAATTGTGGCAGGGAGGCTTGGCTGCAAGCTTTGACGAGCAATGCCAGATCTTACTCCCGTCGCCCATGCCGATTTCGGCGGAGTATACGATCCCTGCCGCGACGGTGGAACAAATTGAAGAGATCGTGGAATGCTACGGCCAGGCGACACGCCGTGCGGTGGAGGCCGGTTTTGACAGTTTAGAAGTACACGGGGCCCATAACTATATGTTCCACAGCTTCCTGTCACCGGGCTTTAATCACCGAACCGATGAGTACGGCGGCTCGGTGGAAAATCGCTATCGCTTCCCCCTGGCAGTGTTAAAGGCCGTCCGTGACAACATGCCCGAAGGGATGCCGCTTTTCATGCGCATCGGGGCGCACGACGATTTTCTGGAGAACGGACTTAGCATCGAAGAGGTCATCGATTTTTGTAAGAGAGCTATGGATATGGGCGTGGACGTGTTGGACGTCAGCCGTGGGAATATTGTCACTGCGGCGATTCAGTTTGAGGTACCTCCGATCGATCTGCCGCGCGGTTTCAATATTGAAAATGCCGCAAGAATCCGAAAAGAGACAGGTTGCCTGACCATGGGTGTTGGCCGTATTAACGATCCCGAATTTGCTGAGGATCTTTTGGCCAATGACAAAATTGATCTGGTCGGAATGGGTCGCGCTCAGTTGGCCGATGCCGCTTTCTGCCTCAAAGCCGAAAGGGGAGAGGTGGATGACATCCGCCGCTGTATTGGTTGTAACCAGGGCTGTTATGATGGTTTTGCGGACAAGTCTCGCCCGCATATCACCTGCCTGATGAATCCTGCGGTCGGCCGTGAGGCTGAGTGCATGTTGAAGGTTACGGATGCGCCTAAGACGGTGCTGATCGCGGGTGGCGGTCCGGCCGGTTTGGAAGCGGCACTCCTGTTGCACGAACGGGGCCATAAGCCGATCCTTTGCGAGATGAGCGATCGTTTGGGCGGTCAGTTCCTTTTGGCCGGCGAGGCGCCCCGCAAGCTTGAGATGAAAGAAGCTGTTCTGGCGATGGGCGCGCAGGCGATCCGCGTGGGTGTGGACGTGCGCATGAAGACCAAGGTGACGCCGGAGCTGATCGAAAGCATTAAGCCTGACGTCGTGATCAACGCGATCGGCGCAAAGCCCATGATCCTCCCGGTTCCGGGTTCGGATCTTCCGAATGTCGCGGACAGCCATGACGTATTGGACGGACGCGTACGCCCTGAGGGCCATGTCATTGTCATCGGCGGCGGCCTTGTGGGCCTTGAGGCAGCGGAGTACCTTTGTGCCAAAGGCTGTAAGGTGACGATCGTCGAGATGCTGGATGAGATCGGAGCGGACTTGGGCGATATCCGCAAGGTGTCTGTCTTAGGGAATATCCACGGCGCCTGCATCGATGTGAAGACGAAAACAAAAGTGATCGAGATTACAGGGAACGCGGTCCGTGTTGAACACGAGGGTCAAACCGAAGACCTCGCCTGTGACTATGCGGTCATTGCGGTGGGCGCGAAACCCAGGGACGGTAAGGACCTCGAGGAAGCCTGTAAGAGGCTCGGCATTGACTGGTATGTCATCGGGGATGCCCTGGAAGCCCGACGCGCGATAAATGCCATCTATGAGGCCAACGAGGTGGCACGAGCGATCTAAGGCTAATATTTTCGTAAGAAACAAAAAGGTCCGCAGGGGTTGAACTATTGCGGACCTTTTATTCTTTTTTTGATACGTTTTTTTACACGCTCGAATATTTCCTCCTGGGAATAGCGCTCAGTTGTTTGTTCAGCCTTAAGATCTGCTTCATCCAGCATCGATTCAATCGTATCTTGACACATTATGATCACCTCTGGTGGGTGTTATTCTAGCGCAGTTGTACGACCAAAAACAAAAAACGCAGACAAGGTTATTGCCCTTGCTGCGTTTTTTGGTGCCGGTGGCCGGACTCGAACCGGCACGGAGTTGCCTCCATCGCATTTTGAGTGCGACACGTCTGCCTATTCCATCACACCGGCAAATTCTTTTTGAGAAAACGGATCGCCCTTTCGGACGATCCGTTGACAGTGGTGGGGGAGAGTGGATTTGAACCACCGAAGTCGTTGACAACAGATTTACAGTCTGCCCCCTTTGGCCGCTCGGGAACTCCCCCATGATCTGTCATAATGGTGGGCCATCAGGGACTTGAACCCCGGACCGACCGGTTATGAGCCGGCTGCTCTGACCAACTGAGCTAATGGCCCTTCTTGCCCTGAACGGCGCCACGTGATTATATGGAACATCAATCACAATTGTCAAGTGTTGGTGGTTGACGATTATTGTCCCGCCCCTTATGATGGTAGCCGCGAGGTGTGGCGCAGTTGGTAGCGCGCTTGCTTTGGGAGCAAGAAGCCGCAGGTTCAAGTCCTGTCACCTCGACCAGATTATGTCCAAAAAGGGCATAAATAAAGAGCTCGCCTGTGCGGGCTCTTTGTCATTTCACCGAAGATTCAATACACTACTAGAAAAGGTTTTAATGGAGGACATTATGAGTGATTTAACGACACGCATTGATTCGGCGGTTCGGTATATCCGTGAACAAACAGATGCCTTGCCACAGATGGCTTTAATCTTAGGTAGCGGTCTGGGCGATTTCGCGCACACGTTGGAAGAAGCGATCGTCATCTCGTTTTCAGACATCCCCGGTTTTCCGGTACCCACCGTGGAGGGGCACGCAGGTGCCTTTGTCATCGGGAAACATAAGGGTAAGACGGTCGCGGCCTTAAGCGGGCGCGTGCATTACTACGAAGGGCTCTCACAAAGAGAGATCACGATCCCGGTGCGTGTCTTGGCCAAACTCGGTGTGAAGACTGTGCTTTTAACAAACGCGGCCGGTGGCATTAATCTGGAGTTTTCATCCGGCGCCCTGATGCTGATTCGTGACCATATTAACTATTCCGGGCAAAATCCTTTGATCGGACCCAATCTTGAAGATTTTGGCCCCCGTTTTCCGGATATGACCGACTTATACACGAAGCAATTACGAGAAACACTGAAATCGGTCACCCAAAAAGAAGGTATCCATTTAGAGGAAGGTGTTTATGCCATGTACTCAGGGCCAAGCTACGAGACACCGGCTGAGATTCACATGTTGCGCGGCTTTGGCGCCGACGCGGTCGGCATGTCCACCGTCCCCGAGGCGATCGCGGCACGCCATAGCGGCATGCGGGTGATTGGAATCTCCTGCATTACGAATATGGCGGCAGGCGTCTTGGATCAACCTTTAAGCCATGAAGAAGTTGTGGAAACGGCGCTTCGAGTGAAAGATACCTTCATTTGTGTGGTGTCGCTTGCCATCCAGCATTTTGCGTGACATATTATCGCTTCCGCGCTAAATGTGTATAATAGGACAGGAGGGGGCGTGTTGGCGTGATGGCGACTTCATGTTCACTTGCGGTGAATTTTCCCCTTTGATACAATTAGAGAAACTGTGCAGTAAAAACGACGCACAAATTCGCAATGGAGGAAAGAAATGAAAAAATACCTAGCGATTCTATTAGCTGTCGTGTTGATGGTAGGTTTGGTTGCCTGCGGGCCGCCGGCAACACCTGATCCGACAGGCAGCGGCGAACCTACGGCAACGCCGACAGAGTCCGAAAAACCGGTTGAAGTTCTTCCGGATGTCCCGGCTAATCGTTATGACGCCAGAGAGACACCAAGAACGGGTAATAACGAAACCAATCCGCTCGTCGTCAGCGTGATGACAGTGGACGGCAAGTTCAGCCCCTTCTTCTACACCTCGGCATATGACAATGATGTTCAGGGCATGACACAGCTCGGACTGTTGTTCTATAACAAAGAGGGTGCGCCTGAGGCGGGTATTGATGCGCCTTGCTTGGCTTATGACTTTAGCCAGGAAGTGGCCTCTGACTCGTCCAGCTCAACTTATAAATTTGTCCTGAAAAATGGGATCAAGTTCAGTGACGGCGAGCCTATCACCGTAAAAGACGTGCTCTTCTCGATCTATGTTTTAGCGGATCCTCAATATGACGGTTCATCCACCTATTACACGATGCCCATCCAGGGCATGGCCGAGTATCGTCTCCAGACGAGTGCGGATGTCCTCGAAATGGTCGATGCTATTTTGGCCGCTGGCGTCACAGATGGTGACGATGGCGAGATGGTGATTAACCCGGCCGCCGGCGTTTCTATGGATGTCCAGGAAAAATTCTGGAGCTACCTCGATGAAGCCGGTGCAGCCTTTGCGCAAGAAATCATTGACTATGTCTACCAGAACTACGGCACACAGGCCTATGTTGAAGCGTACTTCTCAGATGTCTACACTATCGACGACATCGCCGCGAGCGATACCCTGAAGGCTGCCTACGGCATGTCACTTTGGGGCTTTGGCGACTTCAACGATGACGGTCTTTTCGAAGATGTTTTGGGTAACACCTATGACGTCGAAGAAGACACCATCGATGCAAACGTTTATTGGGCGGCGATCCTGGGCGACTACGGCTATGACCTCTCAGACGACGGCATTAACTACGAGCAAGCCGGTGATCTTACCGTGCAGGACTACATCACGGATCTCTACATCCAGAAAGAAGGCCAGATCGAAGGCGGCGTCCAGAGCATCAGCGGTATCACCACAGGTAAAGAGACCTCCGCAGACGGCGTTGAGAGAGACTACATCCAGATCGTACTGGACGGTGTTGACCCGACCGCCATCTTCAAGATGGGCATTGCGGTTGCCCCAGCTCACTACTACACCGAAGGCTACAGCGGCTCTCTCAATGAGATGAGCGTTGACCTCGATTCCAAAGAATTCATGGACTTCCTCAAGACGAAGAACGTGAAACCGGTCGGCGCGGGCCCCTACATCTTTGAAGAATACAAAGATAACGTGGTGACCTACACCGCCAACGACGACTTCTTGCTCGGTTCGCCGAGAATCAAGACCTTCCGTTATCAGGAAATCGCGGGCGGCTCAGAGCTTGACTCCATCCTGACCGACACGGTTCACTACACCGATCCTTCCGCCAGCATGACGATCATCAACGACATCACGGAAGGTTCCGGCGACTACGCGAAACTCGAGTACACCCTGGTTGACAACGATGGCTACGGCTACATCGGCATCCAATCTCAGGCCATCCCCGAGTTCGAAGTCAGAAAAGCGCTGGCACATGCGTTTAACGTACAGCTGGCTGTTGACAACTACTATCAGGAGCTGGCAAGCGCCAACTACCGCACCATGACAAAAGTCCTCTGGGCGTATCCTGATAACCCCGAGAACATGTTCCCCTTCGACGAGACGGGCGAAACCTCCAAGGCACTGTTCCTTGAGGCCGGCTACCTCTATGACGAAGACAAGAACATCATGAGCTATCCTGAGGGCCACGAAAAAGAAGGCCAGCAGGTGACCATCAAGTTCACACTGCCGATGGGCGCCTCCGATCACCCGGCCGGCTCCATCTTCATCGAGACACAGGAAATCCTCGAAAGCATTGGCGTTAAAGTGGATCTTGATATCGACGAGAACTTGCTCAACAAACTCAGCACCTCTTACGATTCAGGCATTCAGGTCTGGGCAGCTGCCTGGGGCGGCGGCGGGGTTGACCCCGACATGTTCCAGATTTGGTACTCCGATCCGGCCGTCAACCAGGGCAACTCGAACACGGGCCTGTTCTGGCTGTTCCAGAATGGTTCGGACGAAGAAAAAGCCATGCTGACCGAGCTCAACGAACTCATCATCGCGGGCCGCTCAACACTTGACACCGAAGAGAGAAAGGCGATTTACAAACGCGCTCTTGAACTCTCCACGGGCCTTGCGGTTGAAATCCCGACCTACCAGAGAAAGAATATGTTTGTATTCAACGCCGATGTCATCAACGCGGACACCCTGTTCAGCGGTGAGGATGTCACCCCCTTCCAGTCGCCTTTGAGCTTCATCTGGAATGTTGAACTGAACTAAGTATTTTTCGAACGAATGTCACGTACTTGACATAGAAAAAGTGCAAGGCCGAGGCCGTAAGGCTTGGCCTTGCACTCTATTATGTGTTAATCAACTTTTATATTGAATATTGAGGCTTTACGATGTGGACGTATTTGTTGAAGCGAATAGGGCTCGCCCTGGTCATCCTCATAGGCGCGTCGGCACTCATCTATATGTTGACTATGATGATGCCCGCCGACTATATCGATAACCAAACAGCGGCCGCCGTTCAAAACGGTTCCATGACATTGGAAGATGTCATGCGTTTGAAAGAACTGTACGGTTTGGCGGATAAAAGTGTTGGGGGCATCGCTAAAAGCTATGGTAAATGGCTCACGAGTGCCCTTAGTGGTGATCTGGGGTTCTCATTCCTTTACGGGAGAACCGTTTCAAGTGTTTTGAAGGATTATATTTGGATTTCCTTTTTTATTGCGTTGTTCTCATTTGTGATTGAAATAATTATCGCGATACCGATGGGGATCAAGGCCGCTGTGAACCAATACAGCGCTTACGATTACACGGTCTCTGTGTTTGCGATGGCGGGCACCGCCTTGCCATCCTTCTTCTTATCGGCGCTGTTAATGAACCTGTTGGCAATACGGCTGAGGATATTCCCATTACAAGGGCTGACTACGGCCACCAAAGTGTTCGCCCAGGATGCTCATCTTGCGATCTTCCTCGATAAGGCCTGGCATCTTGTCTTGCCTATCATGGTCCTCACGCTGTTGGGGATCGGCGGGACGATGAAATTTACCAGAACTAATATGCTCGAAGTCATGAACTCTGATTACATCCGCACCGCGCGAGCGAAGGGATTGTCCGAGCGTACGGTCACGTACAAACATGCCTTCAGAAACACCATGATACCCCTTGTGACGTCGCTTTCAGGCATGCTGCCCGGTTTGTTCGGAGGGGCGATGATTACTGAATCCGTTTTCTCGATACCCGGCATCGGAACGATGGCCTTGCGGGCGACCCAGCAAGGCGATATTCCATTTATCATGGGCTACAACATGTTTTTATCAATCCTCACCGTGACCGGAATGTTGATCTCAGACATGATGTACATGGTTGTTGACCCGCGCGTCAAATTGAAATAGAGGGGAGAGGCGTTATTCCAATGGACGAACATAAACAAGAATCAATTGATCTCACCGAATTTTCAGACGCAGATCTCGAGCAACATTTTCGAGTCATCTCACCTGGTCGGATGGTTGCCAAACGCTTCTTCAAAAGCAAATTGTCAATCGTCGGCTTAGCGATGATTATTTTCGTGTTCCTCTTCTCCTTTGTGGGGCCCATGGTCGTCAAAGCGACTTGGGGTTACGGAGAAACACAAGTCTTTAAAGTAGAACGCGAAACGGACATGGTGACCGTCGCCAAGTTCAAAGCAGCCGATGGCAAGGACTATCATTACTACGATCGTTCGAAAACGACGATCCTGTTTAAGGCCCCCATCTCGGCGGATCACTGGCTTGGCACTGACACCTCCGGTTTTGATATATTTATCAGGCTCATGCACGGCGGCCGCATCTCACTCATCATCTCCTTTATTGTCATCTTCCTTGAGACCCTTATAGGCGTGGTGTTGGGCGGCGTTGCAGGCTACTTTGGCAAATGGGTTGACCAACTCATCATGCGTATAGTCGATATCTTTGCCTGTCTGCCGACTTTACCGATCCTATTGATCCTGTCCGCTACGATCAGTTCCATTGAGGCAATACCCGCCGAGCACCGCATCTATTACCTGATGGGCTTTATTACGCTCTTAGGCTGGACGGGTGTCGCGCGAATAGTACGCGGCCAGATCTTGATGCTGCGTGAGCAAGAATACATGTTGGCCGCTGAAACAACGGGGATCAGCGCCTTTCACAAAATATTCAGACATCTCATCCCGAATACGATGCCCCAGCTTATTGTCAGCGCGACCTTAGGATTAGGCGGCATCATCCTCTACGAGTCAACGCTGTCCTATTTAAGTCTCGGCGTTCCGTTCCCGCGCGCAGCCTGGGGCTCCATGATCGCTCTGGCCGATCCTTCCAAAGGTCAGGAGATCTTAGCGTATTACCCGAACATGTGGGTGCCCGCCGGAATTTTGATCGTCGTCACGGTGTTAGGATTCAGCTTTATCGGTGACGGGCTGAGAGATGCTTTCGATCCCAGAATGAAGAGATAAGGTGCGTACGGTGAATATTAAGCGATTTTTTACCAGAAAAACGGTTGAAGATGAGAGCAATCCACTCTACTTGACCCTGCGCGAAGAAATGCGCATCAGCCGTGAGAATAACAAAATAATCAAGCGTTTTGAAAAGGCAAAAGCCCGAAAGAACGTCCCGGAAGAAGAATACCTGACGACCATGAAAAATCCTGACAATGTCGTCGAGTTCGAAGACCTTCACACATTCTTTTTCACCGATGTCGGGACCGTTAAGGCGGTGAATGGCGTGTCCTTTGACGTGCCCCAGGGAAAAATAGTGGGCATTGTCGGGGAGTCCGGCTGCGGCAAGTCCGTCACAAGCCTTTCGTTAATGCAATTGGTCCAGGAACCGCAAGGTCAAATTGTGAAAGGCAGCATCCGCTACCGCGCGTCCAATGGCAAAACCTATGAAATCACCAAGATGCCGCGCAACCGTATGCTCCAAATTCGCGGCAATGATATCGCCATGATCTTCCAGGAGCCGATGACCAGCCTCAATCCTGTTTTCCGTATCGGAGAACAGATGGATGAGGTCGTCCTACTGCACGTTGAAGGCGCGACCGAAAAATCCGCGAAAGCCCGGAGCATTGAAATGTTAAAACTGGTCGGCATCGCGATGCCCGAGAAAATCTACGACCAATACCCGCATGAGCTCTCAGGCGGTATGCGCCAAAGAGTCATGATCGCGATGGCGCTTTCCTGTGACCCGCGGCTCATCATCGCGGACGAACCGACCACCGCCCTGGACGTCACCATACAGGCGCAGATATTGGAACTGCTGCGTGAAATCAAAGACAAAATTAACGGTAGCATCATGCTCATCACCCATGACCTCGGCGTCATTGCCGAAATGGCCGACTTGGTGGTCGTGATGTACGCGGGGCGTATTATCGAACAGGGCACTGTGCGTGAAATATTCCATCACCCCAAGCACCCTTATACGATCGGCCTGATGCGTTCCAAACCTTCCGGCAAAACGGTCGATAACCGCCTTTACAGTATTAAAGGGCAGGTTCCGAACCCCATCAACATGCCGGATCATTGTTACTTCTTGAACCGCTGCGATCGCGTGCAGCCCGAATGCCTCGGCGAGTATCCGCCGATGTTCTGGCATTCGCCTGACCACTGCGCGGCATGTTACTGGAGTAAAACGGGCGAACTCTGTGACGATGAAGGGGAAAGAGAGAAGGAATCTAACGATGAATAACGCGATGACTCATGAAACGAAAGATGATTCAAACATCCTCGTCGTTCGCAATCTAAAGAAATATTACCCGCTCTCGAAGGTCGCTCTCGGGAAAAGGCGTTCCTACGTCAAGGCCGTCGATGACGTCTCTTTTGAGATCGAGCGCGGCACGACGATGGGCCTGGTCGGTGAGTCGGGCTGCGGTAAGACAACGGTCGGGCGTACCATATTGCGGCTCCATGATGTGACGGGCGGGGAAGTTTTCTTTGAAGGTCAAAACCTTGCCAATCTTTCTCGCCGTGAACTTCGTAGATTAAGACCTGACATCCAGATGATCTTCCAAGACCCCTACTCGAGCCTTTCGCCCCGCATGCCGGTCGGTGAGATCATCGGCGAGGCTGTGCGTCAGCATAAAATCGTACCGAAATCCCGCTATAAGGCTCACGTCCTGAAGGTCATGAGCGACTGCGGGCTGCAACCACAGCATTTTTACCGATATCCGCATGAATTTTCAGGCGGACAAAGGCAGCGTATCTCCATCGCGCGCGCCGTCGCGCTGATGCCGAAGTTTATTATCTGTGACGAACCCTTGAGCGCCTTGGACGTGTCCATTCAGGCCCAAATCATCAACCTGATGAAGGACTTGCAGGAAGAATACGGATACACCTATCTGTTTATTTCGCATGACCTGTCGGTGGTTGAATACCTGTCGGATACCATCGCCGTCATGTACTTGGGTAACATTATGGAGATGGGGGATAAGAAGAAGATCTTCGAAAACCCGATGCATCCTTATACGGAGGCCTTGCTTTCCGCGGTTCCTGTATCGGATCCCGATGTAAAAATGGATCGCATCATCTTGAAAGGCGATATCCCGAGCCCGGTCAACCCGCCCTCAGGCTGCAAGTTCAGAACGCGTTGCCCGAAGGTCATGGATATTTGCGCCAAGGTAGCGCCGAAATTCAAAGAGTACGAGCCGGGGCACTGTGTGGCCTGCCACCTGTATAGCCAAGATTAATTGTGAGATAAAGGACCTGAGCACGTGAGCGACAAAAAGAGAAAACAGCGCTTTGAAGATGACGGCCGCGTCATCGCGGACATGTCCATCGCGGGCATGCCGTCGTCTGTCTTGAGTCGTAAACAAAAACAAATCCCCGTGAAAAAAGAAGAGGGCGAAAAAGAAGAGCTCACAAAACATGAACGCCGCGCCATCATATGGGGTGTGATCACTTCACACCTCGCGTTCGCGCTCATCATCATCGTGCTCTTTACACTTTTTGTACTGTTTTGTGTACACGTGTGGTTGAAATAGTGACATTGGATGAAGGGAAGAAAATGAGATGAAGCTATCGCTAGGGAAGTTTCGCATCTTTTTTATCATCATAACGCTCATCGTTGTGATGCTGTTAGGCGCTTGCAGCGGCCGTGAAACCTCGATCGACCCAGGCGCGTGGGGCTACGACTGTGTCGTGACCTATGACGCGCTCGGAGGGACGGTCAACCAACGCGGCGTACGCACGACCTATTACATGAAGAACTCTTATTTATTCGCGCCTGCCGGCACGACCAATATGCTGATCGAGCCTGTGCGCGACGGCTACGCGCTGGCCGGCTGGTATGTGGCTAAAGAAGACATCGTAGACGCCAATGGCGAAGTAACCGGTTATGCCTTTAAGGCAGAAGATCGTTGGGATTTTGACGAGGATCGCGTACAAGAAGACATGACACTCTACGCGCGCTGGATCCCCCGGGGTCACGTTGATTACGTCGACGCGACGACGGGCGCTGTGATGTTCTCTAAAAACCTCTCAGCCGACTCCGCGGTGCAGGAATTGACGGGTGCGACCGAATCGCTGATCCACAAAGACGGCTACACCTTTTTGGGCTACTACGAAGATGAAGCGCTCACCACGCCTTATGACTTTTCCGTGTACGTTTTCAGTGAATTAATCCCGACCAAGCAAGACGTTTACGACATCTTAGCCGAAGAATTTCCTTCGCTTTTCACGGCGGTGGAATACGTCGAACCCGAGAAGACAGAAGATGATGAAGAAGGCGTTGAGGAGATCATCGATACCTCTGACCTTTTTATCAATAAACTCGGATACGAGTTGGACGCGACCGAAGAGGAACGCGCCATGATTCGGGCGAGAAAAGATGAAATCTTTGAAAAATCTATCGCGGACTACGAACAGAATTCCGGACAAATCACAGTCTACCTCAAGTACATCGAAGGCAACTACGCGCGCATCGGCCACCTCGATGACCTCTACATCGATCGCAAATACGCGTTCACCGGATTGGATCGCTACAAAAACGAAGTGGAAGGGTATATTTTCACCCAAGACATCGATTTTTCAGGTGTGACCGTCGATATGGCCGAACAATTTAACGGCGTCATCCTCGGCAACAATCACCGTTTAAAAAACATCACGATCTCGGCATCCAGCAAGAAAGTTGACCCGGATAAAGAAAAATTTGTCGGTTTGTTCCGCGAGCTCAAAGACGCGACGATCCAAGACATTACCTTTGAAAACTTGACCGTCAAGCTGAACGTCAACACCGGCATCCGTGTCGATGTCGGCGCGCTTGCTTTATCGGCTGAAAATGTCACCCTCTCAAACGTCAGATTCGATGGTTTGACCATCATCAGCGGTAAAGGTGATGACGGGGCCGCACGGTATCGCCTGGCCGATCTCTTCTTGAGTCAGAGAAATGTGAAGTTGACGAATGTTACGGCGGATAACATCGATATTCAGGCTTCTCCTGCCGCGCAGATCAACAGCTACTTTGGCTTTGAAATCAGGGTCGAAGAAGAACCCGTTGTACCTGAAGAATAAGGGAGAGCCCTACGAGGGTAAAGCATGCCAAAAGAAGCGCTTAAAACAGCACGATTCTTCAGCCTAAAAGGCGATGAACCCTTTGCGTCGTGGCTCTTACAGTGCACGTATCCATGGGAGAGCCTTGCAGATTTAGGCGCGTGGATCAAGGCGTACGGCGCCACTTTACCCTCCGGTAGTTTCACCGAAATAGCGCCTGACATATGGGTCGCAAAATCCGCTAATGTCAGCGATCTCGCCACATTGAAAGGGCCAGTCATTGTAGGACCCGATGTGGAAATCCGCCCGGGCGCTTTTATCCGCGGCAATGCCTACATCGGGCCCAACTGTGTCGTGGGGACTGCAAGTGAAATTAAAAATTCCCTTTTATTCGGCGACGTCGAGGTCCCGCATTACAACTATATTGGCGACAGCATCTTATCCTACGGCACGCATTTTGGCGCCGGCGCCATCACCTCCAACCTTCGATCCGATAAGAAGAATATAAAGATTCGCTACGAAGGCGAAGTTATTGAAACAGGACTTCGAAAGATCGGCGCCATCACGGCGCAACGCGTGGAAATCGGTTGCAATGCTGTCTTGGGTCCCGGCACCCTGATCGGAAAAGACAGCCTCATTTACCCCTTAACCTTTGTGCGTTTTTCATTACCTGAAAAATCCATTCTCAAAATAACGGCGAGTTGCGGCCAAGAATCTAAGCGGTTTAGCATCCGAGGAAGTGTGCGCAATATGTTAACATAGGGCCATGGTTTTCTCTTTGTTTTTGATCTTTATCGCGACTCTTTACCTGGTTTGGCAGGGCACCATGGAACCCACTTTGGGCTTCATCGTGATGGCGTTTTCATTTGGTTCAATCATTTGGAAAAGAGTCCGTTTCATCCAGGAACGAAGGCACATCCGAAAGAAAACACACGAACGAAAAGCGAAATGGGGAGGCGAACTCACCGTCGTCTCAGGATTGGCAAGCTTCATCGGGATGCACTGTGATCTGTACATCACGCGGCAGGATCAGCTCATCGTTGAAGACGCGATCAGCGCCCGGATTATCCCGCCAGCGGAAGTGAGCCGTATCGGCCTTTTCTACGGGTCGATCTTCGATTACTTAAGCGATGTCGACTTGGCAAGAGCCTTAAAATTTCAAACCATCCCCCGATTTAATCATGTACGGGCCTGGATCAAGAGAAATCCGACCGCAAGAAGACGCCTCATTGTGGCGGTGATGTTTGAAAACCCAATCAACGAACTCGAATATTCCGAGATGGCGGTCTTCTCGGACATCGACAAAAAAGGGAATCTCAGTGCTTTTGCCATACGGCCGGAAATCGCGGTGAAACTCGCCGTACTCCCCAAACCGCGGTTCGAAGATTGAAAGGTAAAAAACGGCCAATAAGTGACCGCTAGTCATACATGATACTAGTATTAGTATGATCTATAACTTATAAAGTAGACATGAAAAAACAAAAATTATTGCAAAATGAATGCGCCCAGTCGCTGACTGTCCTGTTTGACTGGAACCGCGATAACTTCGCGGAAACGGGGAAGTGGGGCCGCTACTTCATCCAAACCTACGGTTGCCAGCAAAACGACCACGACAGTGAAATCGCAGCTGGACTATTAGAAGAAGCAGGCTTTGTACAGGCGACAAGTATTGAGGAAGCCGATATCGCGCTGTTTAACACCTGCAGCGTACGCGCCAACGCCGACGACCGTTTCTTCGGACATGTCGGCCGCCTGAAGCCCATAAAAAGGGAGGGAAAGCCCATCATCGGGGTCTTTGGCTGCATGATGGAACAAAAGATCCACCGCGACGTGATCTTTGAAAGCTTCTCCCATGTCGACTTTTTGTTAGGCGCTGGCGCCATGGAATTGCTGCCCTACGCCTTAACAGAAGTAATTCAAGGGTCACGCGGCAAACGCACCCTCGATCTTACCCATCAAGCGACAGACGTCTTTGGCGAAGGAATGCCTGTTAAACGCGAACGGGGACACCGAGCGCTCATCACGATCATGACCGGCTGCAACAACTTTTGCTCCTACTGCATCGTGCCTTACACAAGAGGCCGTGAAAAGAGCCGCTCCTACGACGACATCATGGGGGAAGCGCGAAAGGCAGTCGGGGAGGGGGCCCAAGAAATCATGCTTTTGGGTCAAAACGTCAACTCCTACGGCAACGACTTGCGAAAAATGAAACAAGCCTCACCCTCCTTTGCCAAACTCCTAAGAGACGTGAGTGAAATCGAAAACCTTGGCATCGTCCGCTACATGACCTCCCATCCCAAGGATCTTTCCGATGAACTGATCGACACCATCGGGCGCTATCCCGTCATTGAACCGCATATCCACCTGCCCCTGCAGTCGGGAAGTGACGTCATCTTAAAAAAGATGAACCGTCGCTATACCGCAGAGCACTATCTCGAGCTCGTTGAAAAACTGAGATTAAGCCGCCCCGGCATAACCCTCACAACCGACCTCATTGTCGGCTACCCGGGTGAAACCGAAGAAGACTTCCGGGCGACCTTAAGCCTCATGAAAACCGTACGCTTTGACGCGGCCTTCACCTTCCTATACAGTCCGCGCATCGGGACCCCCGCTGCGGACATTTACGACGAAGAAGAACAGGCCAAAGTCAAGGAGCGGTTCGAACGTCTTGTCCAGCTCCAAAATGACATCAGCTTCGAATCGAACCAACAATTAATCGGAGATACTGTCGACGTGTTGATTGACGGCCCCAGCCGGCGCGACCCTGACATCTTGTCGGGGCGCACCCGCGATGACCGCCTGGTCAACGTTTCAACAGCCATCATGACAACAGGACAAAATCGGAAGGGACAATTTATCCCTGTCAAAATAGAAAAAGCCGGTTCATTTTCACTGGAAGGGACGGCCCTGTGAGCCACTTGACCTTTGACAAGATCGACAAAGAGAAAGTGACGCCCATGATGCGTCAACTGATCGAGCAAAAAGAACAGTATCCCGACTGCCTCATCTTTTTCAGGTTGGGCGACTTCTATGAACTCTTCTTTGACGACGCGCTCACCGCTGCCCGTGAACTTGAACTGGCCCTAACCGGACGCGACTGCGGCCTCGACGAACGCGCCCCCATGTGCGGTGTTCCGCACCATGCGGCCGACAATTACTTAAAACGCCTTTTGGCGCGCGGTTATAAAGTAGCCATCTGCGATCAGGTGGAAGACCCCCTCACGGCCAAAGGCTTAGTCGACCGGGCGGTCGTACGCGTCTTGACGCCGGGGACCCAAACTGACCCGGAAGCGATCGCCGAGGACGCCTACCAGTACATCGCCGCGATCTGCCAGATCGGGCAGGGCTTTGGCATCGCCGCCTGCGATTTGGCCTCCGGTCACTTCGAGACCAGTGAAATGCTATCAAGTCAAGCCGAATCCCAGGTATTTGACGAGATCGCGCGTTTAAAACCGATTGAATTCATCGTGAACGACGCGTTTTCAAAAAACCGCCGTTTCAAAGACTATATCGAACGCCAGGAAATCACCTATTCCGTCCTGGGGGACGATTCATTCTCCTTAAAAGAAGCCAGGAAAAGAACACTCAGCTTCACGGATTCCGAACTGCTGTGGCCTCGGGCAAGCGCCGCACTTTTGTCCTATTTAGAAAACACGCAAAAAACAACACCCGCGCAAATCCGCGACATCACGCCCTATGTGCTTCGCGATTACATGCTCCTAGATCACGCGACCCGCGCCAACTTGGAGTTAACCGAGACCCTCCGCGACCGAAAGAGCCGCGGCAGTCTTTTATGGGCGATCGACCGCACCAAAACGGCCATGGGAGCTAGACTTTTGCGCGCTTGGTTATTGCAGCCTTTAATCGATCGGGAAAAGATTTTAAAAAGACAAAACTCCGTAGCGGTCTTAGTGGAACAATTCATGCTGCGTCAGACGCTCCAGGAGGCATTACAAGGCCTCTACGACATTGAGCGTCTCTCGGGCAGGATTGCCCAAGGCTCCGTCACCCCGCGCGATCTGGTGGCTTTGAGGAACGTCTTGGAGCGCCTTCCTAAGTTAAAAACTTTACTTTCAGATCTCGACGATCCGGGACTGTCACAAATCCGCCATTCCATGACCGAACACGAAGCCTTGGCGCAACTTTTATACGACGCGATCTGCGACGACCCGCCGCTTCTTGTCACCGAGGGCGGCATTTTCAAAGAAGGTTTTAACGCCGACGTCGATCGATTGACGGACGCGGCCTTGCACGGGCGCGACTATATTCTTTCATTAGAGACAAAAGAACGGGAAGCGACCGGCATCAAGAACTTGAAAGCCGGCTACAACCGCGTGTTCGGCTACTATTTTGAGGTGTCACGCGGACAACTCGATAAAGTGCCCGATCATTTTGTGAGAAAACAAACCCTTGTCAATTCAGAGCGCTTTATCACGGAGGAATTAAAAGAAAAAGAAGACACAATCTTAGGCGCCGAAGAGCGCCGCAAAGCAGTCGAATACGAACTGTTTACGCAGATACGAGAAGAAGTCGCGCGCCATCTTTTGGAACTACAAAATACCGCCAAAGCTTTGGCCGAACTCGATGTACTCTTATCCTTAGCGGACATCGCGGACCGCCAAAAATACTGCCGCCCCG
Source organism: Clostridia bacterium (assembly GCA_040766025.1). Taxonomy (GTDB): domain Bacteria; phylum Bacillota; class Clostridia; order Saccharofermentanales; family DTU023; genus UBA4923. The sequence continues at coordinate 230,307 of JAXGRH010000001.1, forward strand.
AAATTTTAGACGACCGGACACTCATTATCCAAGAAGGGCGTCACGCGGTGGTCGAACAGATCCTAAAAGGTAAAGATCGCTTTGTGGCGAACGACTTAGCGCTCGACGGCCATGCTAAGCGCGCCATGATCCTCACCGGGCCCAACATGTCGGGTAAGTCAACCTATATGCGCCAGGCGGCTATCATTGTGTTGTTGGCACAGATCGGAAGCTATGTACCGGCCAAAGAAGCGAGGATCGGCATCGTCGACCGCGTCATGACGCGCGTGGGTGCCTCAGACGACCTGTCGGGCGGCCAGTCCACCTTCATGGTGGAGATGACCGAGATGGCCCGTATTTTGGAGCAGGCAACGCCTATGAGCCTGCTCATCCTGGATGAAATCGGGCGAGGGACCGGAACCGCCGACGGACTGTCCATCGCCTGGTCCGTCATGGAGCATATCGCGGACCAAAAACTTTTAGGAGCGCGCGCCCTATTTGCGACGCATTACCATGAATTGATCGACTTAGGGAACAAACTGCCGGGGGTGTTTAACTGCCATATCGATGTCAGTGAGCAGGACGGCGACATTGTTTTTTTACATGAAGTGCGCCCGGGGGGCGCGGATGAAAGCTACGGTATTGACGTGGCCAAATTGGCCGGTGTCCCAGAATCAGTGGTGGACCGCGCCCGTGAACTCATGGCCCATTTTGAACGCTCGGGGCAGGCCAAACGTAAGATTGTCCGAGCCCGCTCAAGGGCCATGGACGGCCAGCAGGATCTTTTCAGCGGGGCCCAGTCGGTGCGCACCGCTGACGACATCATTCGACGGCTTGAATCCGCGGATATTGACAATATGCGGCCTGTCGAGGCCTTCGGCCTCCTCATTGATTTGAAGGAATTGGCCGAAAAACAAAAGCGCCAAAACAGCGAGCTTGAGGAGGAAGAAGGATGACCACGATCCATAAGCTTGACCGCCAGACGGTGAACAGCATCGCGGCAGGCGAAGTGGTCGAACGACCCGCCTCCGTGGTGAAAGAACTGATCGACAACGCCTTAGACGCGGGCGCCTCCATTATCCGGCTCGCAATACGAAACGGCGGCATCCGTGATATTCGCTGCGAGGATGACGGGCAGGGGATGAGCCGTGAGGACGCGCTTTTGTCAGTCGAGAGTCACGCCACAAGCAAAATTGAAACAACCGACGATCTGTTCTCTTTACAGACCATGGGCTTTCGCGGAGAGGCTTTGCCGTCCATTGCCTCTGTCTCACGCTTAGAACTTGTCACAAGACGAAGAGAAGACAAGGAGGGGACGCGTGTGGTCGTTGAAGGCGGGGAGATGAGCTTTCAGGGACCGCATCCCATGACACAGGGCACGACGGTCACCGTCCGCGATTTATTTTTCAATACGCCGGCACGCTACAAGTTTTTAAAATCGGATAGTTCGGAAGCGGGGGCCATCGCGGACATCGTCGGGAAACTTGCGCTATCGCGGCCCGATGTCTCCTTTCGTCTAGAACGATTGGACGATGAACGTGAAATGCTCTACACGCCGGGCAACAACGATCTTTTAAGTGCCATTTATGTGGTCTTCGGTAAAGACACCGCGGAGAAAATGATCCCCGTCACGGTGGACGAAGGTCCCGTGCGCCTCACGGGCTTCATGACCCGGGCTGACGCCGCGCGCCATAACCGCGCGCGCCAGCTGTTTTTGGTGAATGGCCGTGTCATTCAATCCTCGGTGCTGAGAACCGCGGTGGAAGAGGCGTCGCGCGGCTTTTTCATGAAGGGCAAATTCACCCAGCTTGTCTTTAATATCGAGATTGCGCCCAATCTCATTGACGTCAATGTACACCCGCAGAAAACGGAAGTGCGTTTTTGGGATGACCGCGCTGTTTTCCGCGCGATTTACCATCGCAGGTTAAAGGCACGCTCGAAGATTCGAGTACGATTCAGGACAGCTCGCTTGAACAGGTAAATAAGGGAGAAAAAGAAACGAGCTATGAACCGCAGCAGGTGGCCTTTGATACATCAAGAACAATTGTTCGCGATCAGAAAATAACCCAAGATGATTCGGAAAAGGAAGTTATTGAAACCATCGTTCAAAACCAGTGGTGCTGACAAAGTCTGAGTAAATGGATGAAAAAGAGGCGCCTGCAAGTGATTTTCACCCTTTAAAGCATGCGCGTTTCATCGGTGCTTTCTTAAACACTTATTTATTGTTTGAAGACGGGGATTCGCTCGTCCTGATCGACCAGCATGCGGCGCATGAGCGCGTGTTGTACGAAGAACTGCTGTTAAAAAGAAAAGAAAAGAACGGCGAAAAAGTGCCCTCACAGACCTTGATGGCACCTTTGCACGTGGATCTTACGGTCAAGGAGATGGCGCTTTTGGAAGATGTGGCGGATCACTTTTCTTTACTGGGCTTTGAATATGAAATCTTTGGGGAACGCTCCGTGGCCTTACGCGCGGTCCCCATGGCACCAGTGAACGCTCAGGTGACGCTCGATGCGAAGGCGGCCTTCCAGGCGGCCCTTGACCGCCTTGTGACGGCAGGGGAAAGCGGCGCCACGGTTGACGACAATGAAATCCTGCACGACATTGCCTGTAAGGCGGCCGTAAAAGCGCATGACCGCCTTTCCGAGGAGGAGGCATTCATCCTCATTGATCGCCTCTTGGCGCTCACCAATCCCTATCACTGCCCGCACGGGCGCCCCGTGGCGTTAAGACTGACCCTCACGGACATTGAAAAAAGATTTGGGAGAATCGTGTAGATGCCGACGACCCGAAAAGAAGCCATCCTCTGCCAAAGTGATTCAATGGATGTGTTGTTTAATGCGCTCTTGGAGCGTGTTGAATCTCATAAAGCTTCGATTCCCGTGATTACAGGCCCGACGGGCTCAGGTAAATCAAACCTTGCCATGATGCTCGCTGAAAGGATCAAAGGGGAGATTGTCTCCTGTGACGCGATGCAGGTTTACCGCGGTTTTGACATCGGGACGGCCAAGCCGACAATAGAGGACCAACAAGCCATCCCGCACCACATGATCGATATCCTCGACCCCTGTGAGGCGATGAGCGTCGCAAGCTATGTCAATGAGGTCACCGATTTACTCAAAAGGCTTCTTGGGGATCGTAAAAGGCCCATCCTCTGCGGCGGCAGCGTACAGTACATTTCAGCGCTTTTAGACGGCCTTCGGTTCATCGGCGATTCGCCCGACGCCACACTTCGAGAAGAAGTGGCGCTTGAGGTGGATGAAAAGGGTTTAGAGGCGAGCTGGAAAGCGATCGAAAGGCTTGATCCGAAGTCGGCTGAGGTTATCGCGCCGACGGATCGGACAAGGATTGTGCGCTTTTTTGAGATGTACCGTCAGACAGGCCTTTTAAAATCTGAAATCAATCTTCGCTCGCGCGAAGGCGAGGTTCCTTTCAACTATCTTCCTTTTTGGCTGGACTGGACGCCGCGCGCGGCCTTGTACGGCGCGATTAATGCGCGTGTGGATCGTATGTTTGAAGCGGGGCTTGTCGGGGAAGTCAAACATCTGTCTGAAGAGGTCCCCCGTGTGGAACAATGTCCGGCGTTTCGGGGCATCGGTTACAAGGAGGTCCTTGGGCACTTGGACGGCCAATACTCCGAGGACAAAGCGCGTGAAAACATCGCGCAATCGACGCGTCGCTATGCAAAAAGACAACAAACCTGGCTTCGAAAGCGAAAAGACTTGCAAATTCTCCTGTTCCATCGATAAATTTTGATCTCATCGAAAAATTTTCAGACTTTTTTAACTATGCTATAGGTAGTAAATCTCTCATGTAGAGAAATAGAAAGGATGAGAAAGATGGACTATTTCGAAAAGTCAGATGACAGTCGAACGAAGAAAGTATCTTCCAATTTACGTATTCAGGAAACATTTTTGAATCACTTGAGGCGTGAAAAAATCCATGTATTCATCCAGCTCTTCAACCAGACGATTATTGAAGGGCTGATTATCGGTTTCGATCAGGAATCGATTGTTGTGAACGCCCGGGGCACCCAGCAGCTAATTTACAAGACGGCGGTCGTTTGCATCAAGCCTTTTGAGGAGCTCCATCTGATCTTCAATGACGCAAGACCTAAGTCACGCCCGGGCAGCAACCATAACCATATGACGTACCCGCGATTTGTCTCACAGGATAAAAGCTTTCAGCGGCACTGATCAGATGTCCATGCGTAACAATCCTCGCACCACACCGAGGATCATGCTGTCCTCCCGGTCAAGTGGAATGTCATCGTAGCGATCATTTTCGGGATGCAGGTAATATTGGCCTTTGGGGTGGCGTTTTAAGGTTTTGACAGTGGCTTCATCACCTAAAAGCGCCACTACTATTTCACCGTCATCCGCAATGTTTTGCTTTTCAATGATGACAATGTCACCGTCCAGGATGGACGCCCCCACCATACTGTCGCCCTCTACGCGAAGCGCAAAGACAGAATCAGGGTCTTGCCTGACAGGGAAGGGGAGAGGGATCATCCGCTCAATGTTTTCGGTTGCCAGAATTGGCCTTCCCGCCGTCACCGTACCGACCAGGGGAATCGACGGGGCCTGTTCGGCTTCAAGTTCAGGCACCCGGATGGAGCGGCGTTTACCCATCTCCATTTCAATGCGACCCTCCGAGGCCAGCCTTTTCAAATGGCTGTACACCGTCGAAGTCGAACGCAGTCCCGTGCCTTCTCCGATATCCCGGACAGAAGGGGCATACGAATAATGGCGGATATACTCACAGATGAAATCGTAGACCGCCTCGAGTGTCTCATCGACGTTGGCCCTTGTAAACGGATATGTTTCTTTGCTCTCCATGGTTGACCTCCCCGCACAGCCTTGAATGGCAGGAACATAATTTCTCTTTGTGGCTATCATAACAAAACATTTGTTTTGTATCAAGTCCTATCATTGATACTGATTATCGGATCCCTATGCTAAAATAAACGAGGTCAGGAGTGTGGCAGTATGAGTCGCAAAAAATCGATCTTAACCAAATACTATCAGCCGCTCCGCGGAAGCGTCGACGACGATAAAAGGACGGGGCATCGCATTTACCGTTTAAAAGGCTATACAACGGTCGATAAGATCAACCGTAAATTTGCCCAGGAACGTTATCAAAGAACACTGCGCAACACATTGACCTTTATCATGATCGTGATTTTGCTTGTCATTTTATTTGTCATCTATAATCCGTTTACGGACGTCGGCGAATTAAAAAAGATCACGGGCGAAGACAGTTATTTCAAACAACACCAAACGACTGAGACAAACGGCGCAGAAGTCCAATTCCCATAAATAACACTGCGCCAGGATCGTTTTAAAAAACCCCAAAGGACTCATAGGTCGCAGAAGACCTTTTAAAAGAGCGCTATTTAGCGCTCTTGTCATTTACCTTCATAAATTCGGTTTAGCCTATGCTGTACTTCGTAAAATTATTATTTTACGAAGTACATTTCCTCAAAACCAAACTAACCCATCATCCGATCCTCTAACACCTTCAAAATACTTTCCCGTTCAGAGGCCCCTCTTCCCTCAGCCAAAAGATTCAAAGCGATCCTGGCCCCTTTATCCATGTTGTGGGATCCCGCCAACACAAAAAACTCTCCCGGTAAAACGGTAGGCAGCATTTGTTCAATCGCGTCCGCAAGATTTGGAATGTAGGTAAAGTTATAACCGGCGTTTTCAAGATCGGAGGTCACCGCATCATATTCTTCGTCCCGAACTACATCACGAGGTTTGGCAAGGTCTCTTGACGAAGTCAGATAAAAGCTTGACCAGTTAATTTTGTCACGGAACACTTGAAACTGTCCGATCACTTCACGGTTCACCTCCACGCCGCGATTGCCGCGGATGGCGTAGATGATCTTCACAGGCGCGCCCTCGGTCATCTGGACGAGCGCCTCCATCATCTTCCTCGTGTTGTCCTCATCGCTGATATGGTCATCAATGATCGTGAATTCCTTTTGGTAGAGAATCTGCAATCGCCTTTCGATACCCGGGAAACTTTCGATAAGTTTGACCGCCCTTTCGGGCGCAATCCCATAAGCCATCGCAATCGTTAAGGCCGCCATGGCGTTATACACGGTGTGGCGCCCGGGAACCGAGAGCTTCACAGGCCAGCGCCCCGGGGGTAGCTCTCCCCTTCTGGTTCGAAGCGGGGAGCGGATCACAAGATCAAATTGGGGGATGCCACCCGGCAGGGTGAGATTTTCGGCCGAAATAAGAGCCGTAGCATGCTCAATCCCGATGCCGATCACCTGTCCTTTTGTCTCATTTTCTAATTGAGCTACCAGGGGGTCGTCCAGGTTCAAAATCACGGGCACGCCCACAGCCACATTTTTCACCAACATGGCCTTCTCTTCATAATATTCAAAAGAACCGTGATCGGGCAAATGATCCGGCGTGATATTCAAAAAAGCCACAGCGTCGTATTCAATGCCGTACACACGGCACTGTTCCTCCGCGATGGAGGACACCTCCATGGAGACGACCTTTATCCCCGCTTCCCGTTGCTTGTTCAGCATGGCGTGTAAATCAGAACTCTCAGGAGTCGTGAGCACAGAAGCCGTTTTCTCGTCACCGAAACTGTAAGCCACCGATCCGATGACGGAGGTGGGCACTTTTTCAGCTTCCAGTATATGGCGCAGCATGGAGGTCGTCGTGGTCTTCCCGTTCGTGGCGGTGATCCCGATCATGTACATGTCGCGGTCCGAAAAACCAAAATAGGCGCGCGATAGTTCGGCCAGGGCCTGTCTTGAAAAGGGAACCGTCACATAGGTGATGCCTTCAATGTCAACCTCAACATCCTTTTCGGCCACAATTGCCGATGCCCCTTTTTCAATCGCGCTTTCAATGTAAAGATGTCCGTCAGTCAAGGCGCCCGGGATGGCGACAAAGATGAAACCCGGCTTCACTTCACGGGAATCACAGGTCACGCCTGAAATGGGAAGGTCCTCACCCAGATATCGAATGTTCGGATGGGTCAGCTGGGATAATAATGAAGATAAAAGCATGCCTCTCCCCTTCCCTACTTGGCGTAATCAAGCCATCCCTGGTGGATGAGCAACTCAGCGGTTAAAATGGCGCCGCCTGCCGCGCCGCGGATGAGGTTGTTGGATAAACAGACAAATTTGTAATCAAAGATGGGGTCCTCGCGCAGGCGCCCGATGGAAATGCCCATGCCGTGCCTGGAGGAGGCGTCGTATTTGGGTTGCGGACGGTCTGTTTCCTCAAAATAGCGTAAAAAAGGTCTCGGTGCCGTAGGCAAATTGGCCTCCCCGACTTCACTGGTGAAGTCGAGCCAGCGCAAAAGGATGTCGGTGGACTCGATGGGGCGGCGAAAGCGGACGAAAACGGCCGCTAAATGGCCAAATTCCACCGGAACACGCACACATTGGGAGGAAATAAGCGGTTTTCGGGCTAATTCTATGCGGTCTCCACGCATTTTGCCCCATATTTTCAAGGGTTCCCACTCACTTTTCTCCTCTTCCCCGCTGATAAAGGGGATGACATTGTTTTGCATCTCGGGCCAGTCAACAAGGCGTCTCCCCGCCCCCGATACGGCCTGGTAAGTCGTCACGAACACTTCTTCAATGCCAAAATCCATCAGGGGGGTTAAGGCCGGCACATAGCTTTGGATGGAACAGTTGGGCTTCACCACAATGAAGCCTCTTTTTATACCTAAGCGCTTTCGCTGCGCTTCAATTAATTGCGTATGATCCGGATTAATCTCCGGGATGATGAGGGGCACGTCGGGTGTCCAGCGCATGGCGGAGTTATTAGAGATGACCGGTATTTCCGATTTTGCGATCGCCTCTTCTAATTGGATTAAAGCGTCCTTTTCCATGTCGACCGCGCTGAACACGAAGTCCACTTCACGCTTTAAAAGATCGATTTCATCGGTTCCGCCGACCACGATATCTTTGACGCTCTCAGGCATCGGTTCATCCATGCGCCAGTGTTCTCCCACGGCTTCCTTATATGTTTTACCCTTAGATTTGGGCGAAGCCATGAGTTTTGTGATTTCAAACCAGGGGTGATCGACCAACTGCAAAATAAAACATTGACCGACATGGCCTGTGGCGCCGAGTATTCCGACACGGAATTTTTTCATACAAAAAACCCTCCCGATCCATTGCGCTTTGAGCGTACAGCGCAAGTATAGCAATTATGAAAGGGTGAAGAAAGTGAAGCGCGTGATAAAATAGGAACGACACGACATCTGTAGTTCCCTACGAAAGGAAAGTCTTGGTGAAAAAAGATGAACCAAAACCGCTCGACAGCTTTGTTCGCTTAGAGGAGTTTTTAGGCTATATCCGCGCCATCCTCGAACGATCTGAAGGGACGGTACGCCAGTACCGTTACGATCTGGTGCTGTTTTTTCGCTACCTGATCTCCGACGACAGAAAGCTTGTTCCGGAGGATGAGGCCTGGGAAGCGATTGACATTTCAGTGGTCGACGATTCTTTTTTAAGAAGCATTCAACTGTCAGACCTTTACGGCTACATCGGTTGGCTTGCGACGACTCGCAAGACTGCCTCCTGCGACCCGCGCCCGGCGCAGTTCATCTTTACGTACCTTTTGATTACTTGACCACTAAGGCCCATGTGCTGGACGACAATGTGGCGGCTAACCTGGAGTCTCCTAAACAGGTGAAGCGCTTGCCGCGTCATCTGTCCTTAGATGAGAGCCGCGAGCTTTTGCAGGCGGCTTCCAGGAGCCACACGCGCTTTTCTACGCGAGATTACGCCATGCTGACGCTCTTTTTAAACTGCGGTCTCAGGCTTTCTGAGCTTTGCGGTATCGATCTCTCCTCCTGGCGAGATGAGACTCTTACCGTGGTCGGTAAGGGCAATAAGGAGCGCACGATCTACCTGAACGGGGCTTGCATATCGGCCATTGAGGACTATTTGCCGGATCGCATCAAGCCCATAAAAGAAGATAAAGACGCCATGTTTATCTCAAGGCTGGGTAAACGCGTGACACCGAGAGCGGTGCAAAACATTATTAAGAAATACATTATGTCCGCGGGGCTTGACCCTTCCCGCTATTCGACGCATAAACTGCGCCACACGGCTGCTACTTTAATGTATCAGTATGGCGAAGTGGATATACGAAGTCTGCAAGCACTTTTAGGACACGCGTCTGTGGCAACGACCGAGATCTATACCCATATTGACCAAAAGGCCTTGCATGAGGCGGTGGAACAAAACCCATTGAATCAGGAAAGAAACGTCAAGTAAGTCCAATATTCAAGGAGGAACTTTATGAAACGCCGATTAATTCTTTATTTACTTTCAATCTTGCTCGTTTTGACCATGACTTCTTGTCATCCGATAGCAAGGGGTAATCTGACACATCCCACCTCATCCCCCTCCGCATCCGTCACCCCTTCTCCCACCGCACCCGAGAGAACATCTCCGCCGAAAACGAGGGTGGAAATAAAGTATTTCTATCACGAGAATTCACCCGTATACCAGACGGTTGCGCAGCTTGTCGCTGATTCACATTATGTTTTTAAAGGAACGCTGGTTGAGATTGACCGCGTTGAAAATGCATCTTGGTTTTGGGAGATTTACAAGGTAGAAGATGGGGATTTTTATAAGGGAAGCACAGAAGACGGATTCATCCGCATGATCAACGACGGCGATTACAGGAACAAAAGGCATGTCGGTCGCAAGTTCCTCATTTTCGCCGATAAAGCGGAGCTTCCGGTGTACCCCTACCCTCTCATTAATCCCATTTACAGCTACACGGTCTTTGAAATACAATGGGACGGCTCTTTGAGAATAGAAAAGCATATCGATGAGTCAGTTCTGCCGGTCGTTTTTGAAGAACGTTTCGCGACCGACTACCACCAGCTGATCTTTGAGGATCCCGCTTCCTTCATACAAAAGCCAACAGATGAGGTCATCGATCGGTTCGACTCCTATGAGGAGATGCTCCAATCGAGCGATTTAGTGCTGCGGGTTACTTTTGGGGAACTCAATATCATCAATGAATACGTCACCATGGCCTTTGTGAAAGAAACCCAAGCGGAATACGGCATCCAATCATTCGATCTGAGTAGCATCTTCGTGAATGAAGACGTGTTATCGGGCATCGAGTACTTTGTCTTCCTTCGCTTAAGCGACGAAAAAGACTGCTACCTGCTTGCGGCCCGATCAGGCGCCATAGTCTCATCCGAACAGACTTCAGAATGGGAGGAGGTGGCAGCACTCTTACAATCGAAAAAGATCATCTGAGTAGAAAATAGCTGAAAGCTAAAAATGACACCTACAAAAAAGACCCGTAGCCTTCCGGCTGCGGGTCCCTTTCTCTTAGTTTACTATTCAGCAACGACTAAAATTATTGCATTTTCGATGCGCTTAACTTCTCATATGCTCCAAGAACACCTTATAGGCCACATACGTCTTATAGACATCAATCTTGCTAGTGACCTCAAAGCAGGAGTGCATGGACAGGACAGGCACACCGCAGTCAATGACTGAGATGCCAAGATCCGCCTGGTAAATCGCGACCGTCCCGCCGCCGCCCTGATCGACACGACCGAGTTCCCCGGTCTGCCAGGGCACATCGTGAGCGTCCAGGAGGCGCGTGACTTCATTGAAGTATTCCGCGTTGGCATCCGAAGTGCCGCCCTTGCCGCGCGCGCCCGTGTATTTGAAAAAGGCGATGCCGCGGCCGGCATAGGTGTTGTTCTTCGGGTCGGACACCGATGCGAAGGTCGGATCGTAGGCGTTTGATACGTCAGAGGAAAGCATCGTCGATTTTTCAATCTGGTCCTGCAGCTCAATCGCCGAGGGTTCGCGGCCTAACATGGCGCGCACCATGCGGCGCTGAATCGAGGGGAAAAGCTGCGAACGCGCGCCTGTAATCCCGCCTGAACCGGTCTCCTCTTTATCGTAGAGAATGACCATGCCCGTACGCTTCAAAGGCGTTTCGGCATCTAAAAGGGCCCTTAACGCCGTATAGGCGCAGACGCGATCATCCTGACCGTAGCCTCCGACCATAGAGCGGTCAAAACCAACACAGCGCGCCTTGGTCGCGGGAACGATTTCAATCTCCGCCGTGACAAGATCGCGCTCCGTGATGCCGTACTGTTCATAGAGAAGATTCAACACGCCCAGCTTAAAGCGCTCTTTGACATCCTCACCGCCCGGGAAAGGCATGCTCCCGATCAATACATTCAACTCTTCGCCTTCAATGACTTCAGCGGCCGTTTTCTTCATCTGATCCGCGCCCAGGTGCGGCAAAAGATCCGTGATTGTAAAAACAGGATCACCTTCATTTTCGCCGATAGAAAGCTTCACAGTCGTACCGTCTTTTAGGATCACGACGCCGTGGAGTGACAAAGCCGTGGCCGCCCACTGGTACTTCTTAATCCCGCCGTAGTAATGCGTCTTTAACAAGGTCAAATCGTCGGACTCATACATCGGGTTCGGCTTCAGATCGAGCCTCGGTGAATCGACATGCGCGCCGATCATGTTGAAGCCTTCCAAAGGATCGGAGGTGCCGATCACGGCCGCGACAATCCCCTTACCGTGGACCGTTTCATACACGCGGTCGCCCGGCTTTAAGGGCGCGTCCGAATCAAAGGCGCGATAGCCGTTTTCTTCTAATAATTTCACTGAGAAGTCAACAAACTCGCGCTCCGTCTTTCCCTCATCGAGCGCCACCTTGTAGTCTTCCGTAAAAGCCATCACGGCTTCGATCTCTTCTTTGTTATCGGGATCCCAGAGGTTTTTAAAAGAAAAACTAAGCTTCTTTCTAAGCTCGTCCGCCTGGTCCTTCTTCTTGTCGTTCGTTAATTCACTCATAGAAGTCCTTTCGCTATCGATGTTGTCTAATGATCGTGTTCTTCGCTCAAAATACCAATCTTTTTTGACGCTCAGGCGTCATCATGTCGTTTTCCAGATAAAACTGTTCCAAAGCCTTCTTCACGGCCTGCTCGGCCAAGACCGAACAGTGCATTTTTACCTTGGGAAGTCCGTCCAAGGCTTCTGCCACCGCCTGATTCGTAATGTCAAGCGCCTCATCCGTCGTCTTGCCGATGATGAGCTCTGTCGCCATACTGGACGTGGCAATAGCCGAACCGCACCAAAGGTTTTAAACTTCGCGTCGACAATCACATTGTCAACAATTTTAAGATCCATCTTCATGATGTCACCGCAGATCGGATTACCCACCGTCCCGGAGGCCGTGGCATCAGGGATTTCACCCATATTGCGCGGTTTCATAAAATGGTCTAATACTTTTTCACTATATTCCATAAAGATCCTCCCGAATCGAAAATTGTAAGACTAAAGTGCGTAACCGCCCTCTATTTTAACATCGATTCCGCCTTCAAACGGTATCAGGGCATCCAGCTTCCCTCGCATATGATCCGCAAACAAAGGGGACATATCCCGTAAACGAGAAATGACAAGCGGCAGATCAATAAGGAAGCGGTCAATTTCCTTTTCCGTCGTCTCACGCCCGATCGTCACGCGCAGTGAACCGTGCGCGATCTCTGCCGGCATCCCGATGCTCAACAACACATGCGAAGGATCCAGGGAGGCCGAGGTACAGGCCGAGCCGCTCGAACAGGCATAACCTAAGGCGTCAAGGAGTAAAAGAATAGACTCGCCCTCGATAAATTCAAAGGAGAAATTCGCGTTATTCGGCAATCGCTTTTCAGGATGCCCGTTTAACTTTGTATGAGGCACGGCCTCAATGACCCCCTTGATCATGCGATCGCGAAGGGCGATTTGTCGCTTGGATTCTTCTTCCATGTCCGCCAACGCGAGTTCAAAAGCGGTTGCAAACGCCTTGGCAAAGGCAACATTCTCAGTGCCTCCCCGCTGGCGCCTCTCTTGTGCGCCACCATCCAACAGGCGGTCAATGCGAAGACCCTTGCGCTTATAAAGCACGCCGATGCCCTTCGGGGCATAAAGCTTATGGCCTGAAAAAGACATGAGGTCGGCGTTCAGCTCACGGGGTAAGACAGGAATCGCTCCTAAAGCCTGCACCGCGTCAGAATGAAATAAGACATTCGCTTCTCGGCAGATGGCGCCGATGGCCTGAATCGGCATCACCGTGCCGATTTCATTATTCGCCATCATGACGGACACAAGGATGGTGTCGGGACGGAGGGCCTTTTTGACATCCAGTGGGTCCACCAAACCGAAGCGGTCGACTTCTAAGTAAGTCACCTCAAAGCCCTGCTTTTCCAAAGCTTCCATCGTGCAAACCGCGGTGGTGTTCCACCTTCGTGGTAATAAGGTGGCGTCCTCTCCCCTCCCGGGCCTGTGCCACACCCTTGATGGCCCAGTTATCGGCTTCTGTTCCCGAGGAGGTGAAGAACACTTCTTCCGGCAGTACTCCGAGTCCCTGCGCGATCGAGGCTCTTGATTCTTCTAACAGGCGCGCCGCCTGATGCCCCTCCTTATAAAAGGAGGAAGGGTTCCCATAGCTCTCTTTTAAAACATTTGTGACCGCCTCGAACACCTCAGTGCGAGGCGCCGTTGTCGCGGCGTGGTCAAAATAGACACGCGCTTCTGACTTGGCTTCTTCCATACGCTGTTCTAATTTAATATCCATTTTTAAGCCCTCTAAGCTTCTTCACCGTCTCCATCCATTGGGCGATTCGCTCTTCGTAGCCGTGATCGGTCGGCTCATAGTATACGGCATCTTGCATTTTTTCAGGCAAGAAAGTTTGCGGCGCAATCGCCTTTGGAAAATCGTGATCGTAAAGATAACCCTCCCCGTAGCCTAAGTCCTTCATGCCTTCTGCGGGAGCGTTTCGTATATGAAAGGGAATGGTCCCTGTATCGCCTTTTTCAACGTCCGAAAGCGCCTTGTCGATCGCGCGGTAGGCCCGGTTAGACTTAGGGCTCGTCGCGATCGCGATGACCGCCTCCGACAGCAAGATGCGCGCCTCCGGCATCCCCGTCATGAGGGAGGCCTGCCAGGCTGAAAGCGCTAAAGTAAGCATCTGCGGGTTGGCTAGGCCGACATCTTCGGCCGCGCAGATCGTGATCCGCCTACCGATAAAACTGATATCCTCCCCGCCTTGAAGCGCGCGGGCCAAATAGAACACCGCGGCATCCGGGTCGCTGCCCCGCATCGACTTGATCATGGCCGAGACCGTATCGTAATGCTCCTCACCTGTAGCGTCGTAACGCGTCGTCTTTTTCTGCATGGAGTCAAGGATGGTCTCTTTAGTTAATGTGACGGATCCGTCTTCATTTTTGGGCGTCGTCATCGCCGCAAGCTCCAGACCGTTCAGCGCGACGCGCGCGTCACCGCCTGAAAGCTCCGCGATCATGGTCAATGTCTCATCTTCTATCGACACATGAAAAGCGCCAAGACCCCGTTCATTGTCAGCGATTGCGCGTCGCATCACCTCCACCACGTCCTCCGTTGTAAGCGGGTACAGTTGGAACACCGTGGAGCGTGAGATCAGGGCCTTATTGACCTGGAAAAAAGGATTCTCTGTCGTCGCGCCGATCAGGATCAGTCGACCGTTTTCCACCGAGGGTAAGAGCGCGTCCTGCTGGGCCTTGTTGAAACGATGAATCTCGTCAATAAAAAGGACACAGCGTCCGCTGGGGGTGAGTAAGGGATTTTCGGTATCTGAAATAATGCGCTTGATGTCAGCCACACCGGAGGTCACCGCGTTCAGCTGCTGGAAATTCGAGCTTGTTGAATTCGCGATCACCCGCGCAATGGACGTCTTGCCGACGCCGGGCGGGCCGAACAAAATGATGGAAGAAAGCCGGTCGGCCGTGATCATGCGCCACAGCATCTTACCTTCTTCCAGAATATGACGCTGGCCGATGAAGTCGGCCAGCGTCTTGGGCATCATGCGATAAGCCAGAGGCTCACGCCTTTGGATGTCCTTTGTCTCTTTTAAATCAGACGAGCTCATCGTACAGCGGGAACTTCTTGACGAGCGCGGCGACGCGATCGCGAATCTCCTGCTGGCTGTTGTCAAAGTCGAAGATCGCTTTCGTGATCAGTTCCGCAATCTCGCGCATCTCGGGCTCGCCCATGCCGCGGGTGGTGACAGCCGGTGTGCCGACACGCAGACCCGAGGTAACCATCGGTGACTCGGTCTCGAAAGGAACCGTGTTTTTGTTCGTGGTGATGTGGACTTCGTCCAGACGATCCTGGAGGACCTTACCCGTGATTCCGGTGCCCTTCAATTTGAGGAGCAACAGGTGGGTGTCCGTGCCGCCGGAGACGAGATCAATGCCGCGCTCGACGAACGCTTCACCCAGAACACGCGCGTTGTTCACGACGTTCTTTTGGTATTCCTTGAATGAGGGATCGAGCGCCTCTTTAAAGGCAACGGCTTTGGCCGCGATGATGTGCTCAAGCGGTCCGCCCTGGAGTCCCGGGAACACCGCGGAGTCGATCTTCTTCTTGTACTCTTCCTTACACAGGATGATGCCGCCTCTGGGGCCGCGAAGTGTCTTATGCGTGGTCGATGTCACAAAATCGGCGTACGGGACGGGATTCATGTGAAGCCCTGCCGCGATCAAGCCGGCGATATGGGCCATGTCGACAAAGAGGTAAGCACCGACTTCATCGGCGATCTCACGGAAAATCTTGAAATCAAGGGCGCGGGGGTAAGCGCTCGCGCCGGCCACGATCATTTTAGGCTTTACTTCGTGGGCGCGTTTTCTCACCACGTCGTAGTCGACCTGTTCGGTCTCAGGATTTACCTGGTAGCCTTCCGCATGGAAATATTTACCGGAGATATTAAGGCGCATGCCGTGCGTCAAGTGACCGCCGTGATCAAGATCAAGACCCAGGATGGTGTCACCGGGCTGCAACATGGCGTAGTAAACAGCCGTGTTGGCAGAGGCTCCTGAGTGAGGCTGTACGTTCGCGTGCTCCGCGCCGAAGAGTTCCTTCAGTCGATCAATCGCGAGTTGCTCTGCGATGTCAACATATTCACAGCCGCCGTAATAGCGTCTTCCGGGATAGCCTTCCGCGTATTTGTTGGTCATCACGGAACCCATCGTTTCGAGGACTGGGCGACTGACAAAGTTTTCAGAAGCGATCAGTTCAAGAAAATTTCTTTGACGGTCGAGTTCATTGATTAACGCTTCATAAATCTCTGGGTCAAATTCTTTTACGTGCTCGTATGGCATATATACCTCCTTTAAGGCAAAAAAATAATAATCAACGATATACTACCATATATTGGAAAAATAGACCCGCGTAAAAGACCGTTTCTGTAACCCAGCTCAGGTTCTTCGCCAGGTCCTCGGAGACAATAAAGCAATGATCGGAATGATCTCAAGGCGCCCCATGATCATGGCAAAGGACAGGGCCACTTTTGATAGATCACTCAACTCTTGGTAAGAGCGGCTGGGGCCGACCACGCCAAAGCCCGGCCCGATGTTATTGAAGGTGGCGGCCACCGCCGAAAAGCTCGTCATGAAGTCCCCCGCATCCGCCGCGACCACCAACAAGAAAGCAATATAAAGCAAGATGTAGATGGCAAGATACTGAAACACCTTCGTTTTCAACTCATTCCCCGTGGCCTTCCCTTCAAAACGCAAAGGCAGACGCCGGTTCGGATTTAAACTCCCGCGAAACTCCTGAAACGACGACTTAATATACAAGGCCACACGGCTCACCTTCAGCCCGCCGGCCGTTGACCCTGCCATCCCGCCGATCATCATGAGACCCAGCAAAATCACATGGGAAAACAGCAGCCATGTTTCGTAGTTATTAATGGTAAAACCCGTCGTCGTCATGATCGACGAAATGGTAAAGAACACTTCTCTTAACTGCTGGGAAAAGGATTCATAAAGGTTTCTTGTATTCAACAAAATGAGTACCAGAGCCCCCGCCACAAAACCGATGTACCAGCGAAATTCGCTCTTAAACGCTCCCTTCATCCGCCGGTATAAAAGCGCGTAGTACAAATTGAAGTTCACCTCTAAAAGCTAGCATGCCAAAGGCAATGACATAGTGGATATAAGGGTTCGTGTAATAAGCCCAGAGTTTGCCTGAATGCCGAACTCCGCCTGTCCCTGCCGTCCCAAAAGCGTGCAACAGCGAATGCATTAAGGTCCCGCCCAGAACTAAAAGCAAGGTCAAATCGCGGTCATCGCAAGGTACATGATGTACAGGACGGTGCGCGGTGCCCCGCAACCGTGACTGCAATTTACCAAACACAGGGCCCGGCACCTCAGCCTTCATGATGAAGACATCGTCCGATTGTATGCGCGGCATGACGGCTAAGGCGAAGACCAAGATCCCCATGCCGCCGATCAGGTGGGTGAAAGAGCGCCAAAAGAGCTGTGAGTGCAGTAACTCCTGCGGGGCGGACAAAACAGAAGCGCCTGTGGTGGCAAAGCCTGAGGCCGCCCCCAAAAACGCGTCCACCATAGGAGGGAATGGAGCGGCTTATGACAAAGGGAAGGCTTCCTATAAAGGACAACGACAGCCATGTAATGCCCACTACCACGAGACCCTCGCGCATGAAGAAATCGGGATTTTTAGGTCTTCTAAAAGAAAAGCAAGTAGCCTAAAAGCAAGGCGATCGTAATCGGGATCAAAAAAGGCCACACGCCTGCCCAGCCTTCGCGGTAGTACAAGGCGACCACCACGGAAGGAAACATTAAAAGACCTGTGATAAACAGAATCCTTCCGGTGACAAAACGAACCATGGCGCGGTTCATCGCTTCACTTCTTTCTGGATATCGCTGATATCCTGAAAATTCGGGTGCGTGGTGACCACGATGACATCGTTCGCCCGGCAAGATCGTATCCCCGCCTTCCGGGAAAATGATGTCAGCGCCCCGAAGCATGCAAAGGACAAGCAATCCCTTTTCAAAGGCAGGCTGTGAAGCGGTTCATTACAAACCGGACTGTCAACGGCGACTTTGAACTGTAAGGCCTCCGCTCCGCCCCGGCGCCAAACGGAAGAAAGCTTCCACATTGAGCCGTCATGTTCTCCGGAACGGATAAAACGGATGATCTGATCAGCGACAAGCGCGTTCGGTCAAGCCGATCGCCTGCAAGCCGGCGTTGTGGATGACATTTAAAAGACTCGTGCGGTTGACTTTCGTGATTGTCTTCTTGACGCCTTCTTGGGCGGCATAAAGAGATCAGCATGTTTTCTTCATCGATGCCCCGTGAGGGCTACGACCGCATCATAGTTCGGCAGGCGTTCTTCGCGGAGCACCGCCCGATCCGTCCCGTCGGCCGCGATCACTTCCACATCGGGGAACTCAGCGGCTAACTGATCCGCGATATCTTCATCTTTTCGATGACCTTAGCGCGCATCTTGTTGCGGGAGAGCCTTGGCAAAAGGTAGCGCGTCACGCGGCTTCCCGCGATGATCAGCACCGTTTTCGGATGGCGTTCGGGGATCGCGGTCCGTCGCGCAGAACTCTCGTACTTCAGAAGGACGCCCGGGTGACAAACATCCTGTCCCCCACCGCCGGCACATAGTCGCCGCGCGGGATGAAACAGCTGTTCACCGTGTTCCACCATGGCAATCAGGATATGGCCGTTTTGACGGCCGATCTCTTTTAGACTCTTACCGAGGTAAGGACAATCTTCATGCACTTCTGTTTCCACCATGACCACGCGGCCGTGCCCGAAGGTCTCAACACCCAAGGCCGCGGGGAAGGTCGCATGCGCTCGATCTCGCGCGCCGCTTCCAAGTCCGGGTTGATCAGCATCGTGATGCCTAAAGATTCGCGCAAAAAATCCATCTGCAGGGAATAGATTTCGAACCCGCGCGATGACATGGCGGGCGTCGATTTTGCGCGCCAGGATGGCCGCGATGATATTCGTCTCATCGTCCGGGGTCACCGCGATAAAGATATCGCACAGATCAACCCCCGCTTCGCTGCTGGATGTTCAGAAGGGAACCGCTTCCCACGACTCCGGAGACGTCCGCTAACTCAGTCACCTTGGTTCAGGCGCTTTTCATTTTTTTCACGATGACCACACCGTGGTTTTCACGGCTCAAATCTCGGCTTAAGACTTCACCGACCTTGCCTGCGCCGCATATCACAATGTCCATAAAGCAAGACTCCTGAAACGAGATCACGCCTTTCTTTGGGCAAAATTTCTCGTTTTTCGATTTTACTCCCGGCCGACTTTAAAATCGCGTCCATATCGAACTCTCTTTTTCAGCAAAAACAGCATCCTGGGGCAAAGGGTGCGTCTTCGGATGCTTGGATACAAAGACGGTACAGCAGTCATCGTAGGGCAAAATAGAGGTTTCAAAGGTACCGATTTTCGCGCGATGGCGATCGTGTCGTTTTTATCCATCCCGATTAAAGGTCTGAACACCGGGCGATCCGCCACGGCATCGGTTAAGACAATGGCCTCCAATGTTTGACTGGCCACCTGGCCCAAACTCTTCCCCGTTAATGAGCGCTTTGCGCCTGTTTCAACCGCTATCGGCAGCACGCCATAACGCCGCATATTCATTGTCGCGGTATCCGGCAATACTTTTATTTGCCTGCTTGATGTCCGTGAAATCCACCACATACAAACCGCTGATCCGCCCCGCGTAGCGCCCCAAAAGTGCGGCAAGTTCCTCCACCTTCGACAAGGCCTGAGGACTCGGGGAAGGTGTGAAAGTAAATCGCGTCCAAAATCATGCCGCGGGACGCCATCATGTAACCTGCGACGGGGCTGTCAATTCCCCCGGATAATAGCAAGATACCCGCCCGCTCATGCCGACAGGCAGTCCCTTTGGCGCCCTCCGTGATGTGGTAAAGATAAATCTTGTCTCTTATCTCGACAAAGAAGATGAAATCAGGATCCAGCATCTTCACGGTTAACTGGTGAGGGTATTGTTCCAATAATAAAGCGCCCAGGGCACTCGATGTCTCATAGGAATCAAGAGGGAAGTCTTTGTTCACACGGCGCGTTTCAAACTTGAAGGTCCGCGCCTTCGCCATCCTCCAAAAGACCTTTGGCATAACCTGAGACAACCGCCTGTAATGCCTCCCAGTCGGCCTCAAGCTCTATCGCCGGGCTCACGGAGACGATCCCAAATATTCGCGATAGGCGATCGATGACTTCACATAGGAGCGCGTCATCTGAAAGATTCGTATTCTCTTCCCCCGAAGCCAAATCCTTGAATGGCTTTGCCTTTTCGATGGTAAACTCACCCAGGTCAGAAAGGCGCCAGCGCATATTGGAGATAAGGCGCGCGACAAAACGACCGCGATTAAGGCCTTTTAAGGTAATCTCCCCTAAACGCACGAGAATGAGCCGCTCGAAATTCCCCTTTTCTCCTGTCATGACCCCTCTTTTCTATCCTGTGGCATAACGCCTGTAAATACGGTTAATCGTGTCTGCCAACCATAGCACATCCTGTTCACTTCGGGCGCTTGAAAACTGATGCGCACGGCCGATTCAATGAGGGGCTTCGATGCCCATGGCCGCTAACACATGGTTTTCTCTCCCGCGTGTCTTGAATCCGCAGGCGGCGCCTGTTGAAATATAAATCGATTCCGCGGATAAGGCATGCATCAGGGTTTCACCCCGAAGGCCCAAAAAGGCAATGGACAGCACATAGGGTGAGGCGTCCTCAGGCGACAGACACTCGTGCGGCAGTCCATGTTCATGAATGGCCTTTAAGAAACGTTTTTTCAGGGTCGTGACATGCGCGAGATTATTCAATCGCTCCACATGCAGGCGGATCGCCAACGCGATCGCCAAGGCCCCCGGCACATCGACCGTGCCTGAACGGACGCCGTCCTGCTGGCCGCCCCCGTGTAAGAGGGGGACAAGTCTTAAGCTTTCTTAAAAGGAGCCCTGTTCCCTTCGGGGCGCCAAGTTTTATGCCCTGACACAGAGGCCATGTCGAGCCCGGATTGTTTAAATGAAAGGGGTAGTTTTCCCGCCGCCTGCACGATGTCGCTGTGAAAAAGACAACGAGGCGCGTATTTTTTTAACAGCTGTTGAATTATTTTTAAGATCGTTAATCGCCCCGGTCTCGTTACTGACCCTCATATGATGTGCTCAAAAGGCGCGGCGCCTCGGCGGACAACAAGGTTTCTAATGCCTCCATTGTCCACGGGATCCCGTTTTCAAAAGCGGCAGTGCGCGGACATCCTGATCCCATTGTTCTTTTAAAAACGAAAGACTGGCTCGGACCGCGTCATGCTCCCCTGTTGAAGTGACAAAAAGACTTCCCGCTTGCCACCCCAGGCAACGCCTTTTAAAGCGTGGTTAATCGACTCCGTGCCGCCTTGGGTGAAATAGATTTCATCCGGGGCACAATCAAGGTCCTTTGCGGACGAAGTTTTCGCCTGCCCGAGTAAGGCGAGCGCGCGAATACCGCCGCCGTGCATGGAGGCGGGGTTGTTGCCGTCCTCTTCAAGGTGCCGGGCATAGCTTGCCAGCACTTCAGGGAGAACCGGTGAAGTGGCCGTGGTGTCAAAATCGTAATGCAAGGTCTTTAGTTGATTTCCAGTTTTAATAAGTCGGGGCGTAAGACGACGCGGATATGTTCGCAGACCGATCCGCTTCGGCCGAAAAGTTGCCCCTGGGCGGCTAAGACGATGGAACGCCTCGGAATCTCCAAAATAGCGGCTTCTTTATTTTTCGCCGGTCTCGCCAAAAGCGCAACGCTTCGACCGGTAAAAACGCGTACTTATTGCTCTTAATGTCGATCATGCGCTTCCCCAGGGCAATGCTCTGCCCCAAGTCCGGGAACACCTGCGCGGAGATATACGACATGCACCAACCGTAGATGCGTTCATCGAACATGATCGGCCATTGAGCAGTCCCAGTAGCCCGCGTGTTTCACATCCGGGATATTAAGCTGTGTCAATTTCAGGATCGGGGTCACATGCTGGACGGGTTGCAAATTGATGTCTTCGTAGGTCGATAAATTTAAAAAACTAAAGGTCAAAGCGTTAAAATGCGGGATCAAAAGTCGATCAGGCTCCACCGCCACAAAGGTGCCGCGGCCCTTTTGGATCTCCAAAATGCCATCCGAGACAAGGTCGGCAATCGCCTGCCGCACGGTCGGACGCGAGAGTTCGAGTTCCTCGCAAAGCGTGATCTCAGAAGGGATCCGTTCGCCCTGCCGGTACTCACCTTCTTGGATGCGTTCGACAATAAGTTCACGAAGTTGCGCGTAAAGCGGAACACTGCTGTGCCTATCCAGTTTCATGATAACGCCTCCTACCAACTGATACTAACATCATATCATAGAGACAGGCAATGCGTGAAACTTTTTTCACATCTTTTGACCGGTCATGACTTCTTTAAAATCCCTCTGGTTTAAGAATGTTCGATAAAAAAGACAGGCGGTGAATCGGACAAGGCCCCTGTTCCTTGATGGCTCGGATATGCTCCGCGGTGCCGTAGCCCTTATGTGAAGCAAACCCATAGCCCGGGAACTCTTCGTCCCAACGGACCATCATGCGATCCCTTGCGACCTTGGCAAGGACAGAGGCCGCTGCGATGACATTGTGTTCCGCGTCCCCCTTCACAAGCGCCCGACAGGGGTAGTCCAAGCCCTGGAGGGTCACCGCGTCAATGAGCGCGATATCGGGCGAACAGGACAACTCAGAAAGCGCGCGGCGCATGGCCTCCTTGGTGGCTTCTAATATATTCACGCGGTCTATCTCAGATTCTCCCACCATGGCAACCGACCAGGCAACCGCTTTTTCGCGTATGAGTATCTCTAAGGCCTCGCGCCTTTTCACCGTCATTTTCTTTGAATCATTCAATCCGTGAAATGGTACATCGCCAGGCAGGATACAGGCGGCCGCCACCACAGGGCCCGCCAAGGGGCCTCTCCCCGCCTCATCGACGCCCGCGATGAAGCGATAGCCTTCCTCACGAAGACGCGCCTCAAAGGCGCCCATACGCTCGTAGCGTTCGATGTCACGCGTGGTAATGCGGATGACGGTACTCATTGGATTTCGATGTCCGTCACAGGCGCCCATTCGAGCGTGATCTTTCCGATGCGCCCTGAACGAAAATCGTCTAAAAGCATCGCTGAGAAACGCGAAAGGTCCGCTTCCTCCCCGGGGAGCCGGCAGCCCATGCGTAGGGCGGTGTCTGAAAAAACACTCAAAAGATTCTCATCATCGGCCACAGCCCCGTAACGCGCATGAAGCGCGTCGGGGTAAAGCGCTGAAAGCGTTTTGAAGAGCCAAAGCGCCACATCTTCCACAGGCAGGATGCTGTCTCGGATCGCGCCGGAGGCCGCCAGCGCTTTTGCCCCCTCTTCATCCGCCATCTTCAACGGTAAGATACCGGGTGTGTCAAGGAAGTGAAGTTCAGCGCCCGAGCGAAGCCAGTTCTGTTGCCTTGTGACCCCGGGCCTTGCTTCCACGGCCGCGGAGCGCTTGCCAACAAATTGGTTAATGAGGGTCGATTTACCTGTGTTGGGGATGCCTGAGACCAAGATGCGCAAAGGTCGTGCGATGCGCCCTTGTTTTTTAGCCTTCTCCAAAATGGGCGCGTGGATTTTTAATAATTGCCTTCGAATGAGTCGTATGTCCGCCGGCTGGCGCGCATCGACCATGAGGGAAAAAACACCCGTCTCATAAAGGTAGCGCAGCCATCGGGCGCCCTGGTCAATATCAGCCAGGTCCGCATGTGTGAAAAGAAGAATGTGGGGCTTTTGGGGGGTGAAGGATAAAAAGATCGGGTTGCGGCTTGCGACAGGGACGCGCGCGTCCGCGACTTCCACCACCACGTCGATATGCCGCCACGCATTTTTTAACTCACGGGTCGCGCTTGCCATATGGCCGGGATACCAGTGGATCTTCTTGCCGCCCATGCCCTTGATATCGCTCATCTTGCCCCTCCTCGATTGTCTGTTCTTTCTTTTAAGTATACGACAGACAAAAATATTCTTAAAAAAGAAAAGACGGCTTCAAGCCGCCTGTTCTTCTTTTGTCTTTTGTTGACAATTATTTTCTGGTCGGAAGTTTTTCGCGCACACGAGCAGCCTTACCCACGCGATCGCGCAAGTAAAACAACTTCGCACGGCGCACGCGGCCTTTTCGAATCACTTCAATCTTCGCGACTTTTGGCGAATGAATCGGAATGACACGTTCGACACCGACACCGTAGGCCACACGCCTTACCGTCACGGTCTCATTCAGTCCGGCTCCTTTTCGCCCGATCACCGTTCCCTCAAACACTTGAATACGCTCACGGGTACCTTCTGTGATCCTGAGATGAACATTGACACGGTCGCCGATCTCTACGTTATCGTACTGATCGCGCAAGAATGGCTGTTCCACCGCTTTGATATAGTCCATATTGCGTTCCTCCTTTATCCGTCATCGGATGTTCTTGCACGCAATTGCAGCGGACCACCCGTATAAACCTCAAGCATGATAGCAGATGAAAACACGGCTGGCAAGCGCTTTTTCCCTTATTTCTTGAATACTCCGGGCGAATTTAGCACAGAACTTGAAAAAAGAAATAAAACATCCGCATCGGACGCAAACGAAACGCGCTCCACAACACTTCTCATCGCGATATAGCGCAGGTCAATGACCACGACTTCCTCGTAGTACGGGGCAAGGAGCGGAATGAGGCTGGAACCAAAGGAATCGCGAAAGACAATGAGCTGGCGCCCGTTATGCTGCTCGGTGTTTTCGATCTCAAAAGCGCCTTCGCGCCGCCCAAGAACAGATCGTAAGGGTCAACCGACAGAAGCTTGTCGGTCTCGTACAAAGGACCCTTCTCCCCTGTCACAAGGTCCCAAACAACCATCTTATCGATCGTGTCATTGGACAGCCAGTTCAAGGTATCCGGCGCGACCGGCCAGGCCATTTGCCCCGCATAGGTGCCCCAATAGTTGTCAAAACGATTAAGTTCAAAATTCTGAATCTCATCTATTTCGAAAAAGCCAAACTGTTCTAATAACAGGTTCGCCACATCCATTAAATACCGTTGGTCCCAATGCGGATCGGTTTTGTAGTAATCGTCAATCGAAAGATGCGGCAAAAGTGACAAAACATCCATTCTTTCGCCCAAAGCCTCTTCTATTTGTTCGAATTGGGCGTCATAGGAATAGGAAGGATATTGACTATCCTCTAGCAGGAAGACATTTTTTTCCGGGATAAGGGCAAAAAGAGGCTTCCCCTCGATTCCGAGATTTTCGCGGGCGACAGCCTCCAAAATGGAAAGCGCGTGGGCCAAGGCTTTTTCATTCAAAACAGGGTCAAGCTTTCCCAAATGGCCATCCCATTCGTAATAGCCGTGGTGGTCGAATTGATTTAAAGCCCCGATGCGAAACAGCGCCAGGTATTGTCGAAATCCGTCGCGGGCGGGAAATTGGTCAAGAAAATAGTCTTCCAAATATTGAAAGTACTCAGATAACCCCGCCCCCGGATGGGACGCCCGGTAGTCCCCATAGTCCATGTATTCTACAAGCGGACGCTTCTCAGTCATGGAGATGGGTTCGTCCGCTTTTACGAACGACACAAACGGCACTAGCAATAGTGCGAGCATAAAGACGACGATGAGACTGTACGCGCGATATTTCACCTTGTAGCCTCCTAGAACCTGAAATATAGAAATGGATTAAACGAGCCGTCCACGAGCTGTGCGGTGGATAAGAAAAGGACCATGAAAACACCTAAGGCCGCGACAGTATCCAAAATAAAGCCGCTTTTCCGGTTTCGGAGCCGTTCCCACAGACGTTTGGGATAGGGGTTGAGGCGACGATGGCTAAAAGGAAGACGAGAGCATAACTTTGGACGTAGTAGAGTGTCAAAGGATCCCAGAGCTTGAGTGCTTGTCCTCCAAACATGCCGCCGATGTTGGATAAAGCTTCGGTGAGTGAATTGGCATTAAATAGGACAAAGCCTAAGTTGACAAAGAAAAAGGTGTAAATAACTCGGACTGCACTGCCCACTTTGTCCAGTATTTTGGAAAGCCCGATACGCTCAAGCTGCAACAGGATAAAGTAGAAAAGGCCCCAGACGACAAAGTTCCAGGACGCGCCGTGCCAAAATCCGGTCAATAACCAGACAACCAACAGGTTGCGGATCATTTTCCAAGAGCTGACGCGGCTCCCGCCCATAGGGATATACACATAGTCGCGAAACCAGGAGCCCAGTGACATATGCCATCGCCGCCAAAATTCCGTGATCGACTGCGACAGATAGGGATAGTCGAAGTTTTCCAAGAAATGGAAGCCAAACATACGCCCCAACCCGATGGCCATGTCAGAATAGCCTGAAAAATCAAAGTAGATCTGGAAGGTAAAGGCAAGAGCGCCCGCCCAAAGCGAGAGGACTGAACGTGTCCCTGAAAGGTTCAACTGCTGCCCGAACTCCGCTAAAAGGTTCGCGATTAAGATCTTTTTGCCTAAGCCTGTGACAAAGCGTATGATGCCCGACGAAAAAGTTCTAGGCTGACCTTTCTGTTTCGGATTTCCTCCTGGATCGTCTGGAATCGGACGATCGGACCCGCGATAAGCTGCGGGAAGAACGACACGTACATGAGAAAATAAAAAGGATTCTTTTCAACTTCCACTTCACGCCGATACACGTCAATGACATAGGACAGGATCTGGAAGGTGTAAAAACGACCCCGATGGGCAACACGAGCCCTAAGGGCGACAGCATCCCGGGGAACACCTGATCGATGTTTCGGATGAAAAAATCGCCGTATTTGAACAGTAATAGCGGGACAAGCACGAGAGCAAGGCCTACTATAAGTGCTGCTTTTCTTTTATTCTCACTGTTCAGACGGTCGATGGCCCGGCCTGACAGGTAACCTGTCATGGCGGTCGTGACCATAATGATCGAAAAACGCGGTTCTCCCCAAGCGTAAAACAAAAGGCTTGCAAGGAGCAATACCGCGTTTTTCCACCGGCCGGGGACGACCAAGTAGACGACTAGTACGGCCGGCAGAAAATAGTAAAGAAATGTGACGCTTGAAAACAGCAAGGCCGTTTACGCGACTGGAGTGAAGCCTGAAGCTTCTGTGAGTTTTGTCACTTCGTCCTGACTTCCCATGACAAAGAACACCGCATCGCCTTTTGTGGCAACCGCCATAGCGTTCGGCGACCACACAGATCCATTTTCTAAGATCGGCTTTGTCTTTTAATTCTTTGGCGAACGCCACCGCGTCCTCCCCTTCAGCGACGCGGAAGATTCCCATCGCAAAGGGATTGACATTGATCATCGGCTGGAGGCCGTAGGCTTCCGCGATTTTTCCGTCCAATGACTCAGTCCCGATTAAGAATCCTGCTTCTTCCTGATCGAGTTCATCCAGGATAAACCCTCCTTCTAACATCTCTGGAAAACCCGCGTCTTTCACGATCTGTTCCATGGCTTCCTTCAAGTCCCCGATTTCTTCTTGGGGGGCTTTGGGGCCCGACTGGCAGCCGAATGTAAACATAAGGGCTAGAATTAATACAATGCTCATTACTTTTTTCATAAATGACTCCTTCAATAATAAAACATACAGGCGGAAATTTTCCCACAATCCCATAAGACGACAGTGCTTGTCAGTTCGTTACATCGTGATTTTCATGAAATTTTATGTCAATAGCGGAAGATGGCCGTCAATCTTCACAATCCGTGAGACGCTTGGCTAAGACTTCCCATAGTTCAGGCTCCACCGAATGGTCTTTTAAGAGATCCGGCCTCTTTTTTAAGGTCTCGATTAACTGGCCTAAACGGCGCTCTTGCTCGATGTTTTTCGCATGGCCTGAAAAAAGCACTGAAGGCACATTGTGACCGCGCCACTCGCGTGGCTTTGTATACTGGGGCCACTCTAAAAGTCCTTCTGAAAAGGATTCATTTTGCCAGGCTTCTTCGTCCGGCAAAACCCCAGGGACCATGCGACTGATGGCGTCGATCATGACCGCGGCGGCTAATTCGCCCCCCGTCATGACAAAATCTCCCAAAGAGACCTCTTCACAGCCGATCGCATCAATGACGCGGCGGTCGACCCCTTCATAGTGCCCCGCGATCAGGACGATATGTTCATCTTTTGCAAGAGACTGCGCCATCCGTTGGTCGAACACCTGTCCGTGCGGCGATAAGAACAGTGTCCTGACATCCTGATTATCCCCTCCTGTGACGGAGCGCCAGGCGTTGTAAACGGGTTCACACATCATGACCATTCCGCGTCCACCCCCGTAAGGACGATCGTCTACCTGACCGTATGCATTGATCGCGAAGTCGCGTATCTGGACAAGGTCAAGCTCGATTAATTGTTCTTTAATGGCGCGCCCGGTAATACTGTGATCGAGCGCATCTTTCACCTGTTCAGGGAAAAGCGAGAGGATGGAAAAGTGAATCGCCATTATGCGCCTCGATAGAGCTCGTAAAGACCGGGCGGCAGGATCACCTGGATGACATCTTCCTCCTGGTCGATTTGTCGGATGATGCTTTTTAAAAAGGGAAATAGAAGGTCGGGTTGGCCCTCGTCTTTTACGACGAGTATGTCAGCCGTGCCGGTGTCCATAATATCCCGTACCGTGCCGAGAGGACCTTTTCTTTCGTCTATCACCCGCATGCCCAAAAGATCGCCGTAATAAAATTCGAACGCATCATTAAGTTCTACGGCGTCGTCGCGTGACACGGCCAAGTAACGCCCTGTCAACGCTTTTGCTTTTTCGCGCGTGTCAATGCCGTCGAATTCCAAAAGAAGGCCGCGCGGTGTTGACCGCGCTGACTTTAATCGGAGAGACGACAAAGGTTTTGTGCCAAACTCTTCCGTGACATAACACAAAAGCCCCTGTTGAAAGCGTGTGTCATCGTCGCCGAGGCTCTTGATCAAAAGCTCGCCGTTGACGCCGTGAGGGCGAAGACACACGCCAATCAATAGATAGGGTTGTTTCATGACTCGATGTCGACCGTGACGCGGCGATTGTCCATCGCGCCTTTGGCCTTCATGATCGCCCGGACCGCCTGGGCTCTTTTGCCGCCCCGGCCGATGACGCGCCCGATGTCATCGGGATGCGCGTTCACCGTGAGCACCACTTCACGACCCTTTCGTTCTTCTTCAATCGTCAAATCTTCCGGATGTTGGATCAAGGGTTCAATGATGGATTTTAATAAGGCTTTCATGTCTTACTCCACAATCCCGTTGTACTTCAGAAGTTTTTTGACGGTCTCAGTCGGCTGCGCGCCTTTTGAGATCCAATCTTTGACCTTCTCAGCGTCGACCTTGAAGGTGGAAGGGTCGGTGTGCGGGTCGTAGGTGCCGATCTCTTCGATGAAGCGTCCGTCACGCGGGAATCGCGCGTCGGCGACGACGACACGGTAATACGGTTGTTTTTTCTTGCCTACACGTTTGAGGCGGATTTTGACTGCCATAAGTTCCTCCAATAAGGTTTAATCTATCGTCACGGGCCTGGGGCCCGGCGAAATCAAGTTAAAGGCCAAAGCCTCCCATGGGCATTCTGCCGCGACGCTTTTTGCCGCCCTGCCCCATCATGCCGAACTGTTTCATCATTTTCAGCATGTCGTCATACTGCCGGACGACGCGGTTGACGTCCTGCACTTCCACGCCGCTCCCCTGAGCGATGCGTTTACGCCTTGAGGCGTTTAACAGCTTCGGGTTGTCGCGTTCTTTTCGAGTCATGGACTGGATGATCGCGCGGGTTTTCACAAGTCCCTTCTCATCGATATCCATGTTGCCGACTTTTCGCCCCATGCCCGGGATCATGGAGAGCATCTCCTTCATGGAACCCATGCCCTGGATTTGTTCTAACTGCTCCAGCATGTCCTGCATGGTGAAAGTGTTCTCGCTTCAGGCGCTCCATGGTCTTTTGTGCCTGACGTTCATCGAGCGCATCAGAGGCCTTTTCGATCAGGGTTAAGACATCCCCCATACCAAGGATGCGCGAGGCCATGCGGTCGGGATAGAAGATTTCTAAATCTTCGATCTTCTCCCCTGTCCCGATCATCTTGATCGGCTTGCCGGTCATACGACGTATGGAGAGCGCGGCACCGCCTCGGGCGTCGCCGTCCAACTTGGTCATGATGAATCCGTCAAGACCGACAGAAGCTTCGAAGGCCTCGGCGATGCTGACGGCCTCCTGGCCGATCATAGCGTCCACGATGAGCAGGCGCTCATCGGGTTTAATCGCTTCATTCAGCGCTAAGAGTTCCGCCATGAGCGCGTCATCGACGGTCATGCGCCCCGCGGTGTCGACGATCATGGTGTCGCACATCATGTAGCGGGCGCGTTCCTTGCCGGCTAACGCTAGGCGGCTTGCGTCCTTTTCATCGGGGTCGATGTAATACTCCACGCCGATTTGTTCCGCTAAGACGCGTAACTGTTCTTGGGCGGCCGGGCGGTGAACGTCGACGGAGACTAAAATGGGCTTTTTGCCCTTGTTTTTCAAATGAAATGCCAGTTTAGCGGCCGTGGTGGTTTTACCGGTACCCTGCAGCCCATAAAGCATGAGGACGGTGAATCCGGTGGGTGAGACGATGAGTTTTTCCTCGGTTCCGAGGATGTGGACCAAGGCCTCGTGGACGATTTTCACGACCTGCTGTCCCGGGGTCAGGCTTTCCATGACCTCAGCGCCCTTGGCTTTTTCCCCGATCTCCCCGGTCAAGTCTTTCACGACCTGGTAGTTGACGTCGGCTTCAAGCAAGGCGAGGCGGATCTCGCGCATCATGTCCTTGATGTCCTTTTCCGTCACGCGACTCTTGCCGCGCATGGCATCCGTGATGCGGCTTAAACGTGCACTCAGATTCTCAAATACGGCCATCGCCATCCGTCCCTTCCCTGTTTTCTTCCACTTCCTGGGGCACAATCATGCCCAAAAGAAGTTGCAATGTATTCAAAAGTGGTTCGCGTTCGCCCTTTTTATGGAGCGCGACCGCTTCTTCAACTGCCGCCTTCAATTTCTTGTCGCGCGACGCGAGATGCAAAATAGCTTCCCATTCCGCGAGGCGTTTCACACCGCGGCGGATCTGGTCATGGACACCCTGGCGGGTGAGTCCTGTTTCCTCCGCGATCTCAGCCAAAGACAGATCCTCGTCATAGTAGAGTTCCATCATTGCCTGTTGGCGTGCGCCCAAAAGCTCCCCGTAGTAGTCGAGGTAAAGACAAACATCCGTATGGGAGGGTTCTTTTAAAGGCTGTTCCTGCTTGGGCATGCGGACAGTATAAACAAAATAAGTTCAAACTGTCAAGTGTTTTTATTGACAGACTAGGCTTCCGGCAACAGCGCGTCCAAAAATAAGCTTTTATCAAAGTCTTGTAAGTCATCCGGCCCTTCGCCGAGACCCGCCAAACAGAGCGGCAACCCCGTCTCATGGGCCACCGCGACCGCAACGCCACCTTTGGCGTTCCCGTCAAGTTTTGTGATCGCGATCCCGGTGACATGCGTGGCCTCATGGAAGGCCCTGGCCTGCACAATGGCATTTTGCCCCGTCGTCGCGTCAATCACAAGGATCGTTTCGACTAAAGCTTCGGGCGCTTCCCGATCGATGACGCGCCTAATTTTAGACAGTTCATCCATCAGGTTCTTTTTCGTGTGGAGACGTCCGGCGGTATCAATGATCAGAAGGTTTGTTTTGCGCGCCTTGGCGGCTGAAATGGCGTCAAACACCACAGCCGCGGGATCAGAGCCCGATGCGTGCGCGATGACGGCTGTTTCAGTTCTTTCCCCCAGACTTTTAACTGCTCAATGGCCGCCGCGCGGAAAGTATCGGCCGCAGCCATCAACACGCGAAATCCCGCTTGTTTGGCGCGACTTGCAAGCTTGGCCGAGGTCGTCGTCTTGCCTGTGCCGTTCACGCCGACCATCAGGTAAATAGTCAGCTGCTCGCCTTCGAGCTCAAGTTTTTTCTCAATCAGCATGGAGGAGAGGGTTTCTTTTAAGGCCAAGAGGACCGCTTCTTTTGTGGCATCTCCTGTTTGTCGGATATGCTCGCGGATCGCTTCCACCGCTTCCGTCGACGCCTCTATACCACAGTCCGCCTGAATCAGGGTCATCTCAAGCTCATCCAACATATCGTCGTCAAAGACACCGAGTCCCGCGGACACGCGGTTAATGCTCTGCGTCATGAAGGTTCTTGTTTTTTCCAAGCCTTGGCGAAATTTGTCAAAAATACTCAAAAATACACTCCTAATCCCCGTAGGGCAATGCCGAAGACAGGACCATGGACAGGACGCGTGAAATGCCGCGCTCCTGCATCGTCACCCCATAGAGGCGGTCAGAGGCCTCCATCGTGCCCTTCCGGTGCGTCACCAGTATAAACTGCATGGACCAGGCGTAACGGCGCACATAGTCCGTAAAGCGTTTGACATTGGCGTCGTCAAGCGCGGATTCAACCTCGTCGAACACACAAAAGGGCGCGGGCTTCAGCTTCAAGATGGAAAACAACAAGGCAATCGCCGTGAGGCAGCGCTCCCCGCCTGACAACAAGGAAAGCTTTTGGAGCTTCTTGCCCGGCGGCTGGGCCTGAATGCCGATCTCGGCTGAGAGCACATCCCCGTCCCCTTCGAGCGTAAGTTCCGCCTGCCCGCCCGAGAACAACTCGGAGAACACCTGATTGAAATTCTGGTTGACCTCGTGGAAAGTCCGGTTAAACTGCTCGCGCATCGACTGGTCAAGGTCGCGCAGCACCGCTTCTAACTCAGACTGGGCCTTTTCAATGTCCTCGCGCTGTGAACGCGTAAAGTCAATCCGCGTTGAAAGTGCCTCATAGTCACGGATGGCGTTGTGGTTAATGGGACCGAGCTCATCGATCTCGCGTTTTAATCGCGCGCGCTCAGAGGTCGCCTTGGAGATCACGTCGATGGTTTCGCGTTCCGCCTCCGCCTCACGTCGAGTCAGCCCATGCGTCTCCCACAGCCTGTTCAACTGATCGTCCACCTGGCTTGCCATGCGCTCAAGTTCCGCGTCCTGGCGCTCACAGACGGCCTGTAAAGAGGCGACCTGGTCGTTCACGGTGTTCATCTCTCCGATGAGGGCGCGCTGGGTTGTAAAGGCCTCCTCGCGCTGTTCCATCAGCTGCTCTAAAAGCTTTTGGCATTCGCGGCGCTGTTCTGAGACCGCCGCTAAGGCGATGTCATTTGCCTCGATATCCTGCCTCGCACGCTCCATGCGCGCGGTTTGTTCTTTCCACTCGCGCTCAAGTGAACCCTGTCTTATTTTGGCTTCTTCGATTTCACTGCCTGTATTTTTTGTGACACGGTCAAATTCCAAAAGTGACTCGTCAATGGAGGCAATGGAGACCTCTAGCCGTGTATGCTCATGGCGCTGGACTTCATAGGCTTGCCGCTCGGATGTATGCTCGGATTGAAGCGAAGATAATACCGACATCGCGCTTTGCTTTTTTGTTTCAATCGCGTCGATTTGTTGTTCAAAATGGGTCTTTTCAGAGCTGAGTTCCGCAAGGCGTTCTTCAATGGCCAAAAGCTCGCCGTCCCGCTGTTCCATCTCTTTTAGCAGGCGTTCCAAAGCCGCTTTTTCAGCTTCTTCTTTCGCTAAAACAGCCCCCAACTTCGCTTTTTGATCCGCCAGTGCCATGAGGGATGACTCCTCTTTTTTGGCCCTTTGGGTCAAAAGTTCTTTGGCTTCCTCTAAAGCGCTGCTTTCTTTTTCGAGTTGAATCTTCTTTTCGTCCGCTTCTTCGCGGGCTTTTTTCGCACGTCCCGGGCGCCCTAAGACACCTACGGCCTTCGTGGTCCTGTAACCGCCTGTCATGGAACCGCCTCGGTTCACGACGTCCCCTTCGCGCGTCACCACGGTTTGGGAGCGCCCGATCTTTTGGCTTAAACGGACAGCATCGTCCATTGTCTCAACCACCAGGGTGCGGCCTAAGACATAGCGGACCGCCGGATCGATCGCAGGGTCGTAGGAGACAAGCTCGCCCGCGACGCCGATGAAGCCGGAGCTCTCTTCGGCGGTTTTTTTCGTCCTTTGATCCAAAGCGTAGGGCGAAAGCGCGTCCAGCGGTAAAAAGGTGGCCCGTCCGGCACGCGCGTTTCGAAGCCAGTCGATCCAGCGCTTGGCCGTGTCTGAATCGTCCACCACCACATGGTGTGTTGATCCTCCCAAAGCTGTTTCAATGGCCGGACGCAATGCCTCAGGCACGGTGAGTAAAGAGGCTAACGGGCCGTACACCGCGTGATCTTGCTGGCGCTTTATTTCTTTCATCAGGAGCTGGACAGGGCGGGTAAAGCCTTCAAAGTCAGATTCCAATCGTTCGAGCGTTTCCGCTTCGTAGATCAGCTGGTGAATTTCGCGCGCGACCATTTCTATCGTCTGTTCGATGCGGTCGGCGTCGCGATGCCCTAGGAGGGTCTGTTCTTTAGCTTCCTGGGCCTGCTGTTCAAGGCTTCTGATCGCTTCTTTTAGCGACGCAATGTCCGCCTTGGACGCGTCGGCTGTTTGTTCGGCGCGTTCTTTTTCTAAAGTGAGCGACTGTTCTTCGTCTTTCAAGCGCAGAAGTCTTGCGGATAAGGCTTGGGATTCTCCCTGCTTCTCGTTGATGAGGGCGCGGTAAGAGGCCAGTTGGTCGGTGGATTCATCCCTTTGACGCGTCGCCTCTTCGATTTGTGACGCCACACTGCCCATGGTCGATTCCATCTTGGAAAGGGCCTCGTTGATCACAAGGAGCTGTGCGACAAGCGTCGTTTTTTTCTCCGCCATCGCTTCGCGTCTCATCTTTCGCTCTGAAAGATCCTGCTCCGAGGACATGACGCGCATGGTCAGGCGGTTTTTTTCTTCCAAAAGTGATTCGGCGCCCTCTTTAGAGCTCTCGTATTTTTCCTTGTGGAGTGCTGAGAGCCCGATATGTTCGGTCTCTTTGACGGAATATTGGTTGAAGCGCGTCTGCTGTTCTTCGATGCTCCGGTCGATTTCGTCGATTTTAAAAGAAGCTTCCGATTCATCCCTTCGCATGGTCTGCTGCGATTTTTTGGCCTGTTCCAAGTCCTTTTCGATCAGGCGGGCGTCCTCCTCGCTTTTTCCTTTTGCGCTTCTAAGGTTTCCACCTGGCGAAGGGACAGGGCGATGTCAAGTTTTCGGTAACGCGTCGCCAGCTCGATATGGTGGCGGGCGTCGTAGGCTTGT
The DNA here is from genome assembly GCA_040766025.1 of Clostridia bacterium. GTDB lineage: Bacteria > Bacillota > Clostridia > Saccharofermentanales > DTU023 > UBA4923. Next base: position 265,329 of record JAXGRH010000001.1, read on the forward strand.
TTTTCAAGGGTTTCGGCCTGTGTTTCAAGTTCGGCTAAAAGATCGTCGACGCGCAGGAGGTTTTGTTCTGAGCGGTTTAGCTTTCTTAGGGCCTCATCTTTTCTCGTCCGAAACTGGACGATGCCTGAGGCTTCTTCAAAGATCGCGCGGCGGTCCTCTGATTTGTTGCTTAGGATTTCATCGACCCTCCCCTGCCCGATGATGGAATAGCCGTCAAGCCCGATGCCGGTGTCCATGAGGAGTGCGTTCACGTCCTTTAAACGGCAGGGGGTCTTGTTGATCAGGTACTCGCTGTCGCCTGAACGGTAGTAACGCCGCGTGATGGAGACGGTCTCGTAGTCGATGGGGAGAATTTGTTTGGAGTTGTCGAAGGTGAGGGTGACTTCACTGAAGCTCACGGGGCGCCTTTGCGCCGTGCCGTTAAAGATGACGTCTTCCATGCGCTGGCCGCGCAGGGTCTTGGCGCTCTGTTCACCTAATACCCAGCGGATGGCGTCCGTAATATTCGATTTGCCGGCTCCGTTGGGTCCCACAATCGCCGTGATTCCCGAATGAAAGAGAATCTTCGTGTATTCAGGAAATGATTTAAATCCTTGTATTTCAAGTGATTGCAGCATACGCCGGCTCTAATCTTTCCTTATATCCTCGAAAAAGCGCCTCGAAGCGTCTTGCTCCGCGGCCTTTTTGGTCTTGCCTGTGCCGTTCTTAATAAGTTTGCCTTGTACAAAAAGACCCACCGTGAATTGGCGGTCGTGCTCAGGACCTGTCATGTCCAACAGCTTGAATTCCACGTCCCTGCCCTTGTCTGACTGCGCCCATTCGTACAGCAGGCTTTTATGGTCGTAGTGCAGGCGACCCACAATTGCCAATTCGACGTAGGGTGAAAATAGTTTTGAAATGACCGCGTCTACGGCCCCAAGGCCCCCATCGAGATAGATGGCCCCGAAGACGGCCTCTAACGCGTCCGACAGGTTGGAGGGGTTATCCCTGCCCCCTGTCATCTGTTCGCCGTGGCCGAGCCGCAGGAACGCTCCTAGGTCCAGTGTGTGCGCAATGCGGGTTAAAGTAGGTTCGCAGACGAGGTTGGCGCGCATTCTAGTCATCTCCCCTTCTGCCGCTTCACTTTTTTGTGTGTAAAGGGCTTCGGAGACGACGAGTTGCAATACTGCGTCACCCAAAAATTCTAATCGCTGGTTGTCGGCCTTTTTGTGATGGCTTTCGTAAGCGTAGGAAGGATGGGTCAGCGCGCTTAATAATAGTTCCCTGTTTCGAAACAGATAACCGAGTCGTTCTTCGAGTGTCGATACATCGTCCGGCACAGGGAGTATGCGCCTTATAGGTGCGCGTGAATGAAGTCGACGGCGTCGCCGACCGTGCGGATGCGCTCCGCTTCTTCGTCCATGATCGCCATATCAAATTCTGATTCAAGCGACATCACAAGATCCACAAAGTCGATTGAGTCAGCGTTTAAATCTTCAATAATGTTCGAGGTCACTTCGATGGTCTCAAGCTCGATGCTAAGCTGATCGGCTAAGATCTTTTGAATACGTTCCAGAATTTCCTGTTTTGTCATCCTTGGGTCCTCCCAAATTTCAATTTTATTGCGTGGCCACGTCAATGCAGTGAATGGATTAAACCTTCAGGGCATCCGACAGCAACGCTCTATTTTTCAGCCAATAATCCAGGCCTGAAAACACAGTCAAAAGTAAGGTCACGCCCACCAGTATATCACCGGGGATGGTCCAAGGCGTCCCATAGCCTAAGAAAGACTGTGAGGGATCAATCCATTGGACAATGATGGGCTCAAACATGAGGGTGCAAAGCGTGATGATCTGGAAGATGGTTTTCACCTTGCCAAACCAGCTGGCCGCAATGACAAGCCCGTGTTCGACGGCCACCATGCGGATCCCCGTCACGATAAACTCGCGCGCGGCGATCAGTACGATCACGTAGGTGGAGATGCGGTTCAGTTGTACAAAGGCCGTAAATACAGACAGCACCAACAGTTTGTCGGCGATGGGGTCCACCAGTTTACCGAAGTTCGAGACAATACCCTGCTTTCGGGCGAGCATGCCGTCTAAAAGGTCCGTCATGGCCGCCATGATGAAGAGCATGAAGGCGATGACGCGTCCCGGTGTTGAGACAATAAATCCCGAAAACGCGCAGGCCTCACAGTAGGGTAAAGGCAGTAAAAAGAATAAGATAAACGGGATCATGACGATCCTCGATAAGGTCAGTTTATTCGCGATATTCATCGATTGACACCCCCGTCAAGTCATAAGGTCCCGCGTCCACAATCCGGACAACGGGACGGCTTCCGATCGTAAGATCGGGTGTCGTCGCGGCGACATAAATAACAGGATCAATCTCCGGCGCTTCGCCGTAGCTTCTCCCTTCGAAGAGTATACCACGCTCATCCACCGCTTCAAGGATAACAGGCACAGTCTGGTGAATCCTTATTTCATTTCTTCGGCGCGCGATGTCCTGTTGATTTGCCATCAGGATGGACCGCCTTTTTGACGCGAGCTTGTGAGGGACCTGATCGGGCATTAAAAAGGCCGCTGTCCCCTCTTCAGGTGAGAATTCAAATACGCCTAAGCGGTCAAATTCAATTTCTTCTATAAATTCCAAGAGTATGTCAAAGTCCTCTTCCGTTTCACCGGGAAAACCCGTAATCACGGTGGAGCGCAAAATGAGATCAGGCATTAACCGGCGTGCCCGCGTGATTTTATCACGGATCATGCCGGAGGTCTCATGGCGCCGCATGGCTTTTAAGATGCGGTCGGAGGCGTGCTGGATGGGAAGATCGATATAGTGGGCGATCTTGTCATTTCCTGCCATTTCTTGAAGCAGTTCTTCAGTCAGCCGGTCGGCGTAAAAATATAAAGTTCGGATAAGTGCCACGTCGGGTACTTCCAAACTTAATGTCCGAAGTAGTTTCGCGAGGGTCGGCCGTTCGGGTAAATCCTCCCCATAGCGAGTTGTATCCTGCGCGATGAGGATCAGTTCTTTGACGCCGGAGGCGACCAGGCATTGGGCTTCCTTCACGATGGATTCAACAGACCTGGAACGCTGGGGGCCGCGCAGCCTCGGGATGATGCAGTAGGCACAGGCATTGGAACAGCCTTCGGCGATTTTCAGATAGGCGTAGGTGCCGGGGGGCGCTGAAGGCAGGCGCTCGCGGTCCAGATAATCGATGGCGCCCGCGGGGCCCGGTATGTGTTCTTTGAGTGAGTGACCTTCCAAAAGCGATTCGAATACCTCGGCGATCTGTCCGTATTCGCCTGTTCCCAACACGGCGTCGACTTCCGGGATTTCCTTGGTGATCTCATCTTTGTAGCGCTGGGGCAGGCAGCCTGTGACAATAAGATAGGCTTCGGGATTATCTTCTTTAATCTCGGCCAGCTCCAAGATGGCGTCAATCGCCTCGGTCACAGCCGATTCTAAGAAGGCGCAGGTGTTGACGACCAGAAAGGAAGCCTCTTTGGGGTCATCCGTGAAGCGGTAGCCCTTCTCTTTTAAAAGAGCGCTCATACACTCGGAGTCGACTTCATTTTTGGGGCAACCCAAGGAATACAGGTAAAATGTTTTGTCCATCTTTATTTTAAACACTCAGATACGATATCACGTGAGAGGCCGATCGGGTAACCGCGGCGCGCAAGTAATTTTAACATAGCGATTTCATCGTCTTTTGAAGGATGGGGAAAATGGGATTCACAAAGGGTCCTTCCGGTATCACGGTCGTCTTCCAAGTTTTTCGCCATCTCTTTTGCGATTTTCATGTCAATTCCGTTTTGGATAAAAACCGAGACCATCATGCGCTGAGCTCGCGTGCGTCGTCCTTTGTAACGCAAAGCGACGCGCTTTGCGGCGCGCCGGTCGTTAATGTAATCAAGGTTGATATAGTAGTCGATCACTTCGTCGGCAATCTCGGGCGCGATGCCTTTTTTTAAGAGGTTTTGGCGTACGCGCCCGGAAGATTTCGAATGATCGATCCCGATGTAGGAAATGGCCGTCTCGCGGGCTTTTTCGAACTCAGGGGACAAAATCACAGGTCAAGCCCAAGAATCGCATCCACGTCGGCGTCCGCCATATCCTCCGCGGCGCCTTCTTCCTTGCTCGTGATCTCCACATTGTCCAGGTCGCCCAGGTAGTGCTCGCGCACTTCCTCTTCGATGGCCTCGAACAGTTCTTGATTCTCTTCTTCTTCTAAGAAAACGCGTACGTTGTCGCGGCCCTGACCCAGGCGCGTGTCACCGTAGGAGAACCAGGAACCGCTCTTTTTCACGATCCCCGCCTCAACGCCCATGTCAAGGACACAGCCGGTCTGCGAGATGCCGTGGCCGTACAAGATATCGAACTCCGCCTCGTGGAAGGGCGGCGCAACTTTATTCTTCACGACCTTGGCGCGCGTGCGCGAGCCGATCAGCTGATCCCCCTGCTCAATTCTGCCGATCCGCCTGATGTCCAAGCGGACACTGGCGTAAAACTTCAGCGCGCGGCCGCCCGTGGTCGTTTCAGGGCTTCCGAACATCACGCCGATCTTTTCACGCAGCTGGTTAATGAAAATGACCATGGTGCGACTTTTATTAATGACCGCCGCAAGCTTACGAAGGGCCTGGGACATCAAACGGGCCTGCAGGCCGACCACCGCGTCCCCCATCTCCCCGTCGATTTCAGCTCTCGGGACGAGCGCCGCCACGGAGTCAATGACGATCACATCGACCGCGCCTGAGCGCGCGAGCGCTTCGGCGATTTCCAAAGCCTGCTCACCGTAGTCCGGCTGAGAGACGATCAGGTTGTCAATATCGACCCCGAGATTCTTCGCGTAGGCCGGATCAAGTGAATGCTCGGCGTCAATAAAGGCCGCGATGCCGCCCAATTTTTGAACCTCGGCGATGCTGTGAAGCGCGACCGTTGTCTTACCGGAAGATTCAGGGCCATAGATCTCGATGACCCGGCCTCTCGGCAAGCCACCGATGCCAAGGGCGACGTCCAATGAGAGCGCGCCTGTCGGAACGGACTCCACTTCCATGACTTCCGTATCCCCGAGCGTCAGCACGGCCCCTCTTCCGAAGTCTTTTTCTATACGGTCCAACGCCGCCTTCAAAGCGACTTGGCGATCTTTATCTTCTCTGGGTTTGACATCCTGCTTCGATTTATTTCGCTTGGCCATGCTGTCCTCCTAAATGCGCATGTCGCGCCTTTTATTTTTACAGAACTTATGTTCCTTCTCGACTGTTTCCATCTTACTGGAAAAGCCTCACGCCGTCAATTTGTTTCCCACTCCCCTGACAGTCAAAGGCCGTCATTTTCTCCTCTTTGAATCAACTTCGGGCCGGAGAAAACCCGAGCATCCGCCTTAGCACGCGCTCCAGATCGCGCGACTCGCGGAAATTGATGGCAAGGCCCGTGAAATAGAACACCAGCATCCCCATCAGGGCCTTTAACGCGTAGAAGCCCAACTGCAAGAGCTTGCTTGTAGCGTTCATGGGAATCGTATTCAACCCCAAAAGCACGATGACGGTGGTCACCGAACACAGCAATAACCGTAGATAAAAAGGCAGCATGCGATAAGGCCGCGCCTGCTTCAGATGCGAGCGGTACAAGATGGCCATGACGGTCATGTTGATCAGGCTGTTTAACACATAGGCCATGGGGAGCCCGTAGATGCCAAAATCCAGGACACGCGTGAATAGAACGCAAAACAAGGGATTTAGTATCAGCGACATCACAGAAGTTAAAAGGGCGATGCGTGTCACATGCCTCGCGTAAAAGGCTTGGTTTACCACCTCATAGAAAGTGAGAAAGAAGATCGCCGGCGCGTAAAGGCGCAACAGGTGACCTTCAATCAAAAGATTTTCCAAAGGAATCGCGCCGCCCCATTGGAACACCGCCTCCATCGTCTCCTCCGCCATGACCATGAAGATAAGGATGAAGGGCGTGACGTAGTAAAGCGCGCGGCGCAAGGACACCGTGTAGATCTCCCGCATGTCTTCAAAGCGTTTATTCGCAAAGGCACGCGTCAGGTTCGGCGACATGACACTTGCCACCGCCAGCGCAAAGATCCCATAGGGAAGTTTCCAGGTCGTCTGTGCGTGGCGAAGTGAGGTCACCGCCCCCGTGAATTGGTTCGCAAAGCCTGTCTGGATGATGGAATTTAGCTGGATGACCGTCCCTGAAATTAAAGTGGGGATCGCAAGGCGCAGTAAGCGCTTGTAACCGGGGTCTTTTAAATCAATGAGAGGTCGGTAATGCACAACACGGCGCGCCATGAAGGCTAAGTAGATGAAATTGACGGCCGCCGAGATGACCACGCCGAGCGCCACTCTGGCCGGAGCGCCGGCCGACTGATCGCCCCAGCGCAGCATGAAGAAGATGCAGACGACATTGTAAAGGGTGGTCGTAAAAGCGGCGCGCTGAAAGAGCTTGTGGCCGTTCAGGACGCCGACGCACATGCCGGCCTAAAAAGAGGAAGATCGTCTGGGGGAAGAGCGTACGGGCAACCGCCACAGCGCGCTCGATGACCGCCGCGTCCTTGTTGGGGTTGTACAGTTGAATAATGGGTGAGGCAAAGAGCTCACCTAATAAGATCGCGATCAAAAAGGCAATCAAAAAGACATTAATAAAAGTACTGAGGCTCTTCCATAGCTTCTTTTCGTCGTCTCTGGCAATCGCTGAGGACACCGCGGGAGTCACCGCCGCGGCAAAGGTACCGCCGACTAAAAGCTGGTAAAAAGATCCGGGATCTGAAAGCCGATAAAATACGCGTCGGTGTTGACCCCGTAGCCAAAGGTGGGCGCGATCATGATTTCGCGGGCAAAGCCTGTGAGCTTTGCGGTCGCCAAAGAGAACATCAATAAGGCGGTGGCCTGGCCGGAAGAAAGGATGCGCATGCCGCCCTTCTTCGGTTCATTCAGCAGTTGGCCGTATTCTTGTTGACGCTTCCTCATCGTGCCTCAATTCGCTTCCTAATGAGATTTAAGCCGTGGTACACCGCGCGCAGGCGAATGCGGTTTCTAAGTCCCGTCAAATGATACACAAAGCTTTGTGTATCCTTGTCCTTTTCAGCCATGCCGATCCACACGGTCCCGACAGGCGTTTTTTCACTCCCACCTGTGGGGCCCGCAATGCCGGTGAATGATAGGGCGATGTCGGCTCCCGTTTTCAAAAGACAGCCTTCCGCCATGGCCCGCGCGACCTCTTCACTCACCGCGCCAAACTCGGACAATAGTTTGGGCGATACCCCTAATAGACGCTGTTTCATTTCATCATTGTACGTGATAAATCCGCCCGCCAACACCTCGGATGCACCGGGAACGGACGCTAAGGTTGAGGCGGCAAGCCCCCCGGTCAATGATTCGGCAAAGGCCACCTTCAATCCCCTCTTTAACAATCCGTCCAGGACGACCTGTTCTAAGGGGCGCATCCCTACTTCAAAGACGTGTTCGCCAAATAAAGAAAGGAGCGCTTGGACGACCGGCTCGGTCTTATCCTCGCCGTTTGCGATCCGCTGGGAGACGCGAAAGATGACTTCCGTGGGTGAGGCGTAAGGCGCGATCGTCACCTCATCTTGGGAGGCGATTAAACTGCGCGCCATCCTTTCCGCCTGGCTTTCACCGATGCCGTACAGTCTGACGTAGCGGTGAATAAAAGAATAGGGCGTATGACGCGATAATTCATCTTTCACATAATTGGAAAACATCGGCTCCATTTCATCCGGCGGGCCGGGAAGTAAAAGGAGGGCTTTCATCGATCCCTCGAAGGGAGCTAATATTAAAGAACCGGGCGCGGAGCCGTTGTCATTTTGAAAGATAATAGCGCCTTCCGGGGCAGAAGGGTAAGGCGTCACACCGTCCATGGGTATGAGTTTCTTGTTGAAAATGCCGCAGGCAACTTCCGCGGTGACATCGTCTTCCGTGGGGCCTAAACCGCCTGTCGTGATCACTAAATCATTATCTTGAAGCGCCCGTTTCATGTCTTTTTCTAAGCGCTTTTCATTGTCGCCAACCAGGCTGTGTCGATAGGTGGAAATCCCAAGCTCTGTCAGCTGCTGCGCAAGAAAATGCGCGTTCGTGTCAAGCGTCTGCCCGATCAGCAACTCGGTGCCGACTGACAAGATTTGAGCCTTTTCGATGACAAACGGTTCTTCAGTCAAAGATGTCTCCGCCTTCCATCTCTTCATCATCGCTCAACATCCGCTCAAACTGGTCCGGCGTCACGAGGACCTTTCGAGGTTTGCTAACTTCAAAGGGACCCACAAAGCCAAGTTCGTGCAAGCGATCGACGAGCCTTGCGGCTCTCGGGTAGCCGACCTGCAATTTACGCTGTAAAAGGGAGACGGCCGCGTAGTCCGCTTCGACCACCACGCGTAGGGCGTCCATCAGGAGCTCATCTTCATCGCTGTCTGTGACCTTCCCCTTATCCTCTTCCCCTGTGCTTGCGATGGCTTCTCCGACGGTGTCGTCGTAATTTTCAGGATAGTAGCTCTTGATAAACGACAGGACGCGTTCGACCTCGCTGTTGCTGACAAAGGCACCCTGTCCTCGGATGGCCTTGATGGAGCCCAGCGGGAAATACAGCATGTCGCCTCTTCCCAATAGTTTTTCAGCGCCCACTGAGTCAAGGATCGTCCGGGAGTCCACCTGGGAGGCCACGGCAAAGGCGAGCCTTGAGGGGATATTGGCCTTGATGACGCCCGTGATAACGTCCACGGACGGACGCTGGGTCGCGATAATAACGTGGATACCGACCGCGCGGGCTTTGGCCATAAGTCTTGAAATGGCGCTTTCCACCTGGTGTTGGGTCAGGGCCATGAGGTCGGCGAGCTCATCGATGACAATGACGATATAGGGAACGGGCTGTTCATCGTCTTCTTCGTATTTGTTTTTTCGGACAGCCGCATTGTAGGACGCGATGTCGCGCACCTTCTGATCCGCGAAGAGTCGGTAACGCCGCTCCATCTCGGATACGGCATAGTTCAACACGCCGTATGCTTTTTCAGGGTCTGTCACCACCGGCTGTAACAGGTGCGGGATGCCGTTGTACACGTTCAATTCAACGATTTTGGGGTCAATCATGAGCATGCGGACGTCTTCCGGCGAGGAGCGGTACAGGATGCTCATCAGGATGGAGTTGATGCAGACGGATTTACCGGAGCCGGTCGCGCCCGCGATCAACAGGTGGGGCATTTTGCCGAGGTCACACAGGATTACGTCGCCTCCGACGTCGCGGCCTAGGGCGGCGACAAGCGGGCTTTTTTCCTTTTGGAATTCATCCGATTCTAAAAGGCTTCTAAGGAGCACCGAGCGCATCTTCTTGTTGGGGATTTCGATGCCGATCGCGGCTTTTCCGGGAATAGGGGCTTCAATCCTGACACCCATCGCGGCCAAACTTAAGGCGATGTCATCGGAGAGGTTCACGATTCGGCTCACCTTGATGCCGGGCCCGGCGCCAGTTCAAAGCGCGTGATGGTGGGGCCTGTCGTGTAGTTCACGATTTTTGCTTCGACGCCGAAGCTGTCGAGCGTTTCTTCAAGTTTGCGCCCGAGCTCGCGTATTTCCCGGATTTCCTGAGCCGTCTTTTTCATCCCCGAGTCTTCTTTTAATAAATCCATCGGGGGCGGACGGTAGTCGTGCAGCATGCTCATCTGCTGCTCAGGGCGGTAGCGGCGGACCGGTTTTTTGCGTTCAGGCAGTTTTTTGTCCAATGCCACTTCCGGCGTCCGCATGACCCGTTCATCCATCCATGGCAGTTCAGGGGGATGTGAAATGGGTTTCTCAGAACCCTTATGTGAAAACAAATACGGGACCCCGGTCAGGGGTTCTTTCGGTCTTGTCTCGCCCATCCCCCGCTGGTATCCGGGCGGCGGTTTGGGGAAATTCAGGCCTTCAGCGGTCTTTTCTCCCTCAAAACTGTCCTGCGACACAAACGAATCCCAGCCCTTGGGGCCGCGCGTTGGGGGAATTTTTTCTTCCTCGGGGCTTTCGTCCGCCGTTATATCTTTTTTTCTGCGATGAAACAGTCTTGAAAATAAACCTCTGTCCGCCTCTTCTTCTAAGGCACTCGGGGAGGGTTCACCTTCCGTCATCTCCGATGATTCGGGGAGCTTGTCAGACACCGTGGCGGCCCATTGCCCCATCTTGGAGGGCGACAGGCCAAAGGCGACGACCAGCACGGTGACGAGAAAGGCAAAAAGCAAGATGAGGGCGCCTGTGAGTCCCGCGACGCGCTCTAATGAATGGGCGATGAGTCCCCCGAGCAGGCCTCCCGAAAGGTGGTTGCCCTCGCGGATCGCTTCAGGGAAGCGACCGTAGCGCCAGAGTTCCGAGATGAGGTGAAAGCCTGCCGCCTTGCCTTCGGGGGCCGGTGAGAGCCCGTCCATGAGGCTCTCTAGGGGCAGTGAAAATAAAGAGATGAACGCCGCGGCCACAAGAAAGAGCAAGAACAGGGCTCCGGCTTGCCGTGTCGTGACGGCCATTTCTTTTTGCAAGAAAAACATGAGTGAAAATAAAAGCAAGATCAGGGGCAGTACGAGCGCGATCGTTCCAAATAATCCTGCCGTGACGGTCGACAATGTCCGCCCGAGCCAACCGGTCCAGGAGGCGGGGGCGTACAGGGAAAAAGCTAAAAGAAGGGCGGCGGCAAGAAATAGGATGCCTAAAATGTCACGTCTTTGACGCTTCGATAGTTTTCCGCCCGGCCGCTCGTCGATCGCTAACATGCTCGGTTCTCTATGGTTGTTGGGCGATGCGCGCCGCGGCGAGCATCACGCCCAGGCATGTTTTGCCGTCGGTCAGTGTGCCGTCTAAAATCTCATCGATCGCCTGTCTTAAGGAGATGGTTTCGCAGGCGATGAATTCGCCCTCATCAGGCCTTGCTCGCCCTTTTGTCAGACCGCGGGCCAAATAGATGTGGATGACTTCGTCGGTGTATCCCGGTGAGGGGTGAAAGCGTGTTAAAAGTTCCCAGCGATCGGCGGTAAATCCTGTTTCTTCCGCCAATTCGCGTCGGGCGCATGTCAGCGCGTCTTCGGGCGGTTCGAGTTTGCCCGCCGGTATTTCACGCAAGGGGCCGCTCGTGCCGACACGGTACTGGTGCACAAGATAGATGTTGCGGTCGTCGTCTAAGGCCACCACACAGGCGCCGCCCGGATGGCGGACGACTTCGCGCGTGGTCTCGCGGCCGTCAGGCAGGAGGACTTTTTGGACTTCCACGGTGAAAATTCGCCCGATGAATTTCGGGTCGACATGGAGCACCTCCTCCATGAGGAGGGGTTCTTTTGCGCAGCGCGGCGCTTTTTGTTCACCCACAAGTATCTTGGGCTTTCTGTGCTGTGGCGCTTCGCGTTTCGTTCCTCTTCGTACTTGCTCGTTGTCCATCGTCCCCTACATCCAACAGTCTATGTATTTTTTAGTATTTCTTCGACCGCCATTTTATCACAGCGGTTGTTGTATTCATTGTCCGAGTGGCCTTTCACCTTATGCCATGTAATGGTGTGGCGCAGGTGTTCGGCCCAGAGCGCCTCCCAGAGGTCGCGGTTGGCGACGGGCATTTTGGCGGCATTTTTCCATCCGCGTTTTTGCCAGTTTTCGATCCAACGCTCGTTGAAGGCGGACACCAGGTAGGCGCTGTCACTGTAGAGTTTGACCCGGCAGGGCCTGGTTAAGCTCTGAAGTGCTTTTAACGCCGCGGTGAGCTCCATGCGGTTGTTGGTGGTATCCGGTAGAAAGCCGGATATTTCCTTCTCGACGCCCATGGCGCGAATAATCGCGGCCCAGCCGCCGGGCCCCGGATTGCCGGAGCAGGCACCGTCTGTGTAGATGGTCACCTCGGTTAATTCGGTAGGTTCGTATTGTTGGGTGGTCATGCATTCATTATAAACGAAAACCTCCGCCGCTTTCATGCGAAGGAGGTTTTCAATCATGGTCGGAGTGACAAGACTTGAACTTGCGACCTCTTGCACCCCAAGCAAGCACTCTAGCCACCTGAGCTACACCCCGATCATTTACTTTTAGGAGCCCCGGTTTTGCCGGGGCTCTTCTGGCAGGGGAGACAGGATTCGAACCCGCAACCCACGGTTTTGGAGACCGTTGCTCTACCGTTGAGCCACTCCCCTGTTTAGGTGGCGTTCTCACGCCACCGGACGGCGTCCATCATAGCAAAGAGATGAAAGCCGTGTCAATCAAAGCAACTTAGAAATGACGCTCTTTTCTCGGCTCGCCGCGCTTCTCCCCGCCTCGGTTGCTGTCACGGCGCGGTCCGCGGTCATTGCGCTTGAAGTCACGTCCGCCGCGGGAGTCAGGGCGTCTGCCGCCTCCGCGCCCGCCGGAGCGGTCATCTTCGCGCTCAACATAGCCTTCAGGCTTTTCCATGAGGTCGCGCATGGAGAGGTTCAAGCGCCCCTGATCGTCGATCTCAGACACAATGACTTTCACATGGTCACCGACAGCGACCACGTCCTCTACTTGATTCACGCGCTCCCAGGCCATCTTGGAGATATGGACAAGGCCTTCTTTTCCGGGCGCGATTTCAACAAAGGCACCGAAGTTCATGAGCCTGGTCACCACGGCGTCAAAGATGGTTCCCGGTTCGGGGTCAAAGACGATGGCGCGGATAATATCAATGGCTTTCTTGCGGGCCTCGGCGTCTGTTGAAGAGACGTACACATGGCCGACCTGACCTTCTTCTTCCACATCGATCTGTGCGCCCGAGAGCTCCACGATGCGGCGAATGACTTTGCCGCCTGAGCCGATGACGTCACGGATCTTGTCTGAAGGGATGTCCACCTGATCGATTTTCGGCGCGAAGGGTGAGAGTTCAGCTCTCGCTTCTGCGATCACGGGGTTCATGGCCTCTTCCAAGATCTGCAGGCGGCCTTTTTTTGTCATCTGGAAAGCGTCGCGGATGATGTCGAGCGTCAGACCGTCCACCTTGATGTCAACCTGGATGGCGGTGATGCCGTCCACGGTGCCGGCGACTTTGAAGTCCATGTCACCGAAGAAGTCTTCGATGCCCTGAATGTCCATGAAGACAATGTAGCGATCGGTATCTTCAGGGTCGATCATGAGTCCTGAGGAGATACCGGCGACCGGTTTGCTGATCGGGACACCGGCGGCCATAAGCGCCAGTGAGCTCGAGCAGACGGAGGCCTGTGAGGTGGAGCCGTTTGACATGGTCACCTCAGAGACAAGGCGCATGGAGTACGGGAAGTCTTCTAAGCTCGGCAGTACCGGCAAGAGTGCGCGCTCGGCCAATGCCCCGTGTCCGATCTCCCGGCGTCCGGGGGAGCGGTTGGGACGGGCCTCCCCGACACTGTAAGCGGGGAAGTTGTATTGGTGCATGTAGCGCTTGCTCTCCTTGGTGTCGACGCCGTCAAGGCGCTGCGCGTCGTCCACGGTGCCCAGTGTGCAGATCGTCAGAACCTGGGTCTGGCCGCGTGAGAACAAGGCGGAGCCGTGTACGCGCGGGAGCAGGTCGACTTTCGCTGTCAGGGCGCGGATTTCATCGAGTCCGCGACCGTCGACGCGGCGCTGTTCATTCAAAAGGTATTCTCTGACGACATACATTTCAAGTTCGTCAATGACTTCTGAGGTGAAGCCCGCGTCGGCTTCGTGCTCTGTTGCGATGAAGTTCTTAATGTCGGCAGAAAGGGCTCCGACAGCCTGGTCGCGGACAGATTTGTCGGCTGACAGCACGGCTTCGCGCATGCCGTCGCGGTAGCGCGCCAACACTTCGTCAAAGAGTGCTTTGGGCGCTTTTTTCGATTCGTAGGAGAATTTCTCCTTACCGATCTCATCGCGCATGCCGTCGATCATGTGACAGACTTCGCTGATGACTTTTTGGCCCTTTTCGATGGCCTCGAGCATTTTCTCGTCTTTGACTTCATTAGCCCCGGCCTCGATCATGCAGATCTTATCTTTGGTGCCCGCAAGGAACAGGTCAAGATCGGATTGTTCCGTCTGCTCGAGGGTGGGGTTGATGATGACTTCGTCTTCAATTAAGGCAATCTGCACACCGGCGACCGGTCCCCCCCAGGGGATGTCGGAGATGTGGATCGCGGCCGAGGTGCCGATCAGGGCGGCGACCTGCGGTGAATGATCGTGATCGACAGACAGGATCAGGTTGTTCACGACGACGTCGTTTCGAAGGTCGTCGGGGAACAGCGGGCGGATCGGGCGGTCGATGGAGCGCGCGGTCAAAACAGCGTTCTCGGTCGGGCGGCCTTCACGTTTCAAAAATCCGCCGGGGATTTTGCCGACGCTGTACATTTTTTCTTCATAGTCCACGGATAGCGGGAAAAAGTCGATTCCTTCGCGCGGCTGCGATGATGCGGTGACGGTCGTCAGGACGACGGTGTCGCCGTAACGGACGAGCACGGCGCCGTTGGCGAACTGAGCGAGCTCACCGGTCTCTAAGGACAGGGGCGCGCCTTGCAGTTCGGTTTCAAAAATTCGTTTTTGCATCTTTGTTATTCCTCCATAACACGATATGCGTGCATGCCGTATGAACGATACGGCGAAATGACCGTCGGCTCCCTGCCGCGGTCGATGTGTTCAAAGCTACGAGGAATCATTCGACAGGCAATAGAGTGTAGAGTCCGCGTCCCTTTAAAAAAGAGCCACGCAATCTACGTCCCACTGCCTGTTATTGACTCCGGTTCCTACAAGCTGACGGCGGTCTTGTTGACCGCCGTCATGGTTGTTCTTTTAACGCCTGAGACCTAAGCGCGCGATCAGGGCGCGGTAACGCTCTACGTCAATCTTGGTCAGATAGTCAAGCAGGGCGCGGCGCTGTCCGACGAGCTTCAAAAGGCCGCGGCGGGAATGGAAATCCCCTTTGTGAACCTTCAGATGTTCGGTCAGATGGTTGATTCTCCAAGTAAGGAGCGCAACTTGCACCTCAGGCGAACCGGTGTCGTCGGGGTGAGTCGCGTACGCGTCAATGATGGTCTGTTTCGTTTCTTTGTCCATATTTCCTCCTATACTCCCTTCTCGGCGTCAGGGTCGGACAAACCGCAAACGACGAGGGGGAATGAACTCCGAGTATTGTAGCATAAGACGGTCCCTTGTGACTATCGTGGGTCCCGTTTAAGCTTTTCCTCGCACGGCCTCCCACATAAAGATGGTGCCGGCGGCGGATACATTCAGTGATTCGGCCGCCCCGGCCATGGGGATGGTGACTAAATGATCGACCCCTTCGAGCGCCTGTTCACTTAAGCCGTTGCCTTCGTTCCCTAAGACAATCGCGCTCGATGGTCCAAAGTGGAAGTCCTCAACGGATATCCCCTTTAGGGCTGCCCCGATCGTCATAAAGGCCTTGTCTTTCAGTTGTTTCAGGCATTCTTCGATCCCGATCGTCACATCGATAACATCCAGATGAAACTGCGATCCCATGGCAGCCTGCAGTGTTTTTGGGTTGTAAAGGGATGCGGTGTCCCCTGCTAACGGAGTACGGCACAAAAACCTAAAGCGTCCGCGCTCGGATGAGGGTGCCGACGTTGCCGGATCTTGGACGGATTCCAAAATGAGGACACGGAGTAATTCTTTCGCTTGATCGATCTTCCTGATCCATGTATCCCAGGTTACTTCGTAAAGTTTTGTCATCGCGAGGACACCCTGGGCGCTTGTCTGTTGACTGACTTGGGAAAAGAGCGCGGGCGATAACAAGATGACGCGATCGCCTAAGTCGATGTCTTCGCACAGGATTTGCTGCAGGGCTCTCCCCTTTTCGTCGTCGGCAAAGAAGAGGTATTCGGGCACGATGTCTGCTTTGAACATGTCCGAGATATGGCGCGGGCGCTGAGTGAGCGCGAGCTGTTGTTTTTGGCCAAAGAAGGGCGCTTTAATGAGATGAGTGTTTTAAAGAGCGGATTGTCTTTTGATTCGATGGTTCTCATTTGGGCTCCTTCGAAAAAAGGCGGATTGCTCCGCCTTGTGTTCTTAAAGTTGATTTTTTGCCCGCTCCGAGCGCGTTCTTGGAGATGTTGACTAACTCGGTGAAGCCCGGTTTATCGTTCACGGCCAAATCGGCTAAGGCTTTGCGGTCGAGACCGACGCCGGCGATGTTCAGTCCGTTGATGAAGCGGCTGTAGCTCATGCCGTTTTGACGGGCGGCCGCGTTGATGCGGGCGATCCACAGGCGGCGGAAGTCGCGCTTTTTACGGCGGCGGTCGTTATAGGCGTATTGGCCTGACTTCATGACGACCTGGGTGGGCGACTTTGTACCTGGTGCCTTTGCGGCCAGTAGCCTTTGGCCTGCTTCAGTGTTCTTTTATGGCGACGGCGTAGCGGCACCGTTTCCTCTTTTAACTCTTGACATGGTTTGATCCTCCCCTTTTTCTTATTTACTTGTTGTGGGGCAAAAGCCGCCTGAGCCGCTTCGCGTCCTGGGGTGACACCAGCGTTGTTTTTCTCAAATTGCGTTTTCTTTCGGTGATTTCTTCGTCAGAATATGGCTCGTGAATGCCTGAGAGCGAAGGTATTTCCCCGTCCCGGTCACTTTGTAGCGTTTTTTTGACGAACTGTGTGTTTTCTGTTTAGGCATCTGAATGCCTCCCTTCCGGTATTCTTTAAAGTTTATTGGCGGCGGGGCGACCCCGCGATCTTTATTCTTTCAAAGGTGACGGGAACATGATCATGTTGCGGCCTTCGGCTCTTGCGGGCCGGTCGACTTTTCCGAGATCGGCGATGGCCTCCGCAAAGTCCTCCATCACGTCGTATCCCTGGTCTGTGTGCGCCATCTCTCTTCCTCTGAAGCGGATGACGACCTTGACGCAGTCTCCCGCTTCAAGAAAACGTCGGGCGTTCGCACCTTGACATCGAAATCGTGTTCTTCAGTGGTGAGTTTGAGCTGCACTTCTTTGACGTTCACGATTTTCTGATTTTTGCGCGCTTCCCGTTTCTTTTTTCTCCTGCTCGAACATGAATTTTCCGTAATCCATGATCTTGCAGACGGGATTGTCAGGTGAAGGTGAGATGAGCACGAGATCGGGCTCGATCGCGGCCCTTCTTTGCGCTTCCTGGATCGGCACCACGCCGACCATGTTTCCCTCTTCATCAATCAATCGCACTTCGGGATAACGAATCGCTTCATTGATCTGATGCGCTCTGTTTGCCTGTCTGATATCGGACCTCCTTTTAGGGCCATAAAAAAAGCGGTTCTTGTTCCGCTCAACAAAAACCGCGTGCCCAATCGGTATCTGTGAACCTTTTCGCCGAAGCTTGAGGTGAGAAGCGGAACTTCTACTTGATCGCTAACGAGTATAACGCTTAAATAAAAGGACGTCAAGTGAGATCAAAGACCCCACTTGACGCCGTGCCACCCGGCAATTTAGGGGCATGCCGGAATTACTACTCTTTGACTTTGGACTTACTGAACAGGTAAACACCTGCAAGCATCAGGAATAATCCAAAGTACGGGAACAACTCAAAGAGTGTCGTGTCCGCTCCGGTCGCCGGGAGATCTTCCTTATCGTCTTCATCTCCCTTGACCTCTTCGTCGGGTTCTTCTTCGTCGGGTTCGTCTTCATCACCCATGACGAGTTCGAGTTCTGTCTCGATTTCAATCTCTTCAGGTTCATCGAGTTCTTCTGCTTCAGCGGTCACTTTGTTAACAACAGATCCCGCCAACAGGTCTTGTTCTGTCAGGGTATGGTATCCAGTATAGGTCCGAACTTCTCCAATACCTAAAACTTCAATTACTTCATCTAGTCCAATCATGGGATCAGAGACTGTCACTCCATGCAACACCGTCTCTCCCGTATTCTTAACAGTAACGGTGTATCCAATACGGTCTCCGATGTTGACCAATCCATCTTCGTTGTAGTCAACATACACTCCCGCCTTTTCAAGGCTCATACCTGCCACAGGTTCTACAATAACCGGGATAACGGTGTAGTAACCGGTGACAATTACATCCTCTGCAGGCATAGTTTCAGGTTCTCCCGACCATCCGGAGAAGGTGTATCCGGCCTTGCTAGGCTTGTCAAGTGCTGTGACGGCCGCACCGAATTCGTAAGTCTCAGTCCGGTATGCGTCGTTTACAAAGTATGCGCCCGTGATCTTGTACGTCAAGGTGTAGCTATTGCGGTCATGTAGATCTTTACGACCGTGCTACCATCACCTGCGATTGTCTGCTGGACGACGTCTTTGGCCGTGAAGCCTTCGTAGCTCTTTACAACCGCCGCTGTCATCGCCCCCGTCATGCCCTCTAGGCTTTCGGTGTCCTTCGTCTTTTATTGTGTACGTAGCGGCACCCAGATCTTGCAGGTAGTGCTCTACCTTGTAAGCCGTGTTGGTATTTGGAGCAAAGCTGGCCGTGTACGTCGCATCTGCCGTCACATTCGTCTCCTGGCGTGTCGCGTCGGTCTTGTCGTCATCCCACTCCACAAAGTGATACCCTACAGCGGGTACGGCCGTCACCACCCAGTTGTGCTGCCGCCGTAGAGGACCGACTGTGGGCTCGTTCCTGTAATCGAACCGTTCGACTCAGCAATGTAGGTAATCGTGTAGCTGTTGCGATTGTAGTAAATCTTTACGACCGTGCTACCATCACCTGCGATTGTCTGCTGGACGACGTCTTTGGCCGTGAAGCCTTCGTAGCTCTTCGCGACCGCATCCGTCATCGTGCCCGTCATGCCCTCTAGGCTTTCGGTGTCTTCGTCTTTTATTGTGTACGTAGCGGCACCCAGATCTTGCAGGTAGTGCTCTACCTTGTAAGCCGTGTTGTTATTTGGAGCAAAGCTGGCCGTGTACGTCGCATCTGCCGTCACATTCGTCTCCTGGCGTGTCGCGTCGGTCTTGTCGTCATCCCACTCCCCGCAAAGTGATACCCTACAGCGGGTACAGCCGTCACCGCAGTTGTGCTGCCGCCGTAGGGGACCGACTGTGGGCTCGTTCCTGTAATCGAACCGTTCGACTCCAGCAACATAAGTAATCGTGTAGCTGTTGCGATTGTAGTAAATCTTTACGACCGTGCTACCATCACCTGCGATTGTCTGCTGGACGACGTCTTTGGCCGTGAAGCCTTCGTAGCTCTTTGCGACCGCCGCTGTCATCGCCCCCGTCATGCCCTCTAGGCTTTCGGTGTCTTCGTCTTTTATTGTGTACGGCGCGGCTGCCAGATCTTGCAGGTAGTGCTCTACCTTGTAAGCCGTGTTGGTATTTGGAGCAAAGCTGGCCGTGTACGTCGCATCTGCCGTCACATTCGTCTCCTGGCGTGTCGCGTCAGTCTTGTCGTCATCCCACTCCACAAAGTGATACCCTACAGTGGGTACAGCCGTCACCGCGGTTGTGCTGCCGCCGTAGAGGACCGACTGTGGGCTCGTTCCTGTAATCGAACCGTTCGACTCAACAGCATAAGTAATCGTGTAGCTGTTGCGATTGTAGTAAATCTTTACGACCGTGCTACCATCACCTGCGATTGTCTGCTGGACGACGTCTTTGGCCGTGAAGCCTTCGTAGCTCTTTGCGACCACCTTCATCATCGCCCCGTCATGCCCTCTAGGCTTTCCCGGTGTCTTCGTCTTTTATTGTGTACGTAGCGGCACCCAGATCTTGCAGATAGTGCTCTACCTTGTAAACCGTGTTGGTATTTAGACAAAGCTGGCCGTGTACGTCGCATCTGCCGTCACATTCGTCTCCTGGCGTCGCGTCGGTCTTGTCGTCATCCCACTCCCACAAAGTGATACCCTACAGCGGGTACAGCCGTCACCGCAGTTGTGCTGCCGCCGTAGAGGACCGACTGTGGGCTCGTTCCTGTAATCGAACCGTTCGACTCAGCAATGTAGGTAATCGTGTAGCTGTTGCGGTCATAGTAGATCTTTACGACCGTGCTACCATCACCTGCGATTGTCTGCTGGACGACGTCTTTGGCCGTGAAGCCTTCGTAGCTCTTTGCAACCGCCGCTGTCATCGCCCCCGTCATGCCCTCTAGGCTTTCGGTGTCTTCGTCTTTATTGTGTACGTAGCGGCACCCAGATCTTGCAGGTAGTGCTCTACCTTGTAAGCCGTGTTGGTATTTGGAGCAAAGCTGGCCGTGTACGTCGCATCTGCCGTCACATTCGTCCTCCTGGCGTGTCGCGTCGGTCTTGTCGTCATCCCACTCCCACAAAGTGATACCCTACAGCGGGTACAGCCGTCACCGCAGTTGTGCTGCCGCCGTAGAGGACCGACTGTGGGCTCGTTCCTGTAATCGAACCATGCTCTTCAGCGATGTAATTGATCGTATATTTTTTGGCGTCCATTGTGCGTACAAAATATTGGGTTCTGTGCTGTCAACAATTACCTCTTGGCCGACCTCGAAGCTATCTCCACTACCATCAGCTTCAGTATTCCAACCAGCAAAATCATGGCCTTCTCTATTGAACGTGCAATCTAGAATCATATGTTGTCCGTTATTTTGCAATTCGACAATTACTGCTTGTATTGATAAACCTTCAGTATTGTAGTTCGGATTATAGATGATGCTTGTTCCTTGTGGTATGCCACCCCATTTGGCGACGAGTGTCACATTCCCATCAATATTAATTTTATTACCCGGGTAATACACTCTGGCAGGAGAAGATCGCTTCTTTCTCCCAACCAAGGAATACTTTCCCGGCAGGGGCCGTCCAGCCAGTCAGGTGACAATGCGATTGCACCCGCCCCCAACTTATAATTCAAATTATCTGTTGGTGGGGTATGATAACCTCTCCTGCTCCATAAGTCACCTTATAATCAGGACTACTCCAAACAGGATGTAAGACTATGTCGTCTCTGACAATGGACATGTTGAAAATCAAATGGCACAAAAGGCGGGACCGACATGCCAAGGTCAACCTTCGAAATTTTCATCAAATCAAGCCCCGCAGGAATTTCTCTTTCATTAAGCGCACCGGAGGTAATAGAATCTGCGTGAGGAATGTCCGAGAAATCTGCGTTTATTAACTTCATCATCCCCGGAAGAATGTAGTACGTAACCTTGTGGACCGGCGGAATCCACTTTGCATAGAGCGCAATATTGTTTTCAGGCATGGTTTTCCCGTGAAATCAATTGGGTGCCACCTTCTCCAGTTGATGTTGTAAACCAGCCACCAAAAGTATAGTTGGAATCAACTGATGACGGACGACTTGGCTCAAAGCTCTGCGTTGAGATATCGGCTCCGTATTTGAATGTCCCTCCCTTACCGCCAATTTTCGAGGGATTGTAGAATTCTAACTTATACTCATTTCGATCATAAAAAGAAGTGTGCTGTTGTACCGTGATCTCTTTTCCAACGTTCGTGACGCCTTTAATCTCTTTTGCTGACCAATTGTCATTATTTGAATTTGCATCCTGTGTGTATTTCGTATCTTCTGTGTAATACTTGTTTCCGTATTTTGTCCCGTCCTGACCGGATAGATTTTCAATCATGTAATACAGCTTGTATGTCGTGTCGTTGCCTTGTATAAAAATTTTGTTCCATTCACGCTAAATAACTCTGGCGTCAAATTCAAACGTTTAGAAACAAAGACTGTTTCAGTACCAAACCACGGTGAATTTTTGTTCTCAGCCCAACCGTAAAAATTGCTATCATTAACATGCGTTGCGGTAGGCCATACGTCTGCTATATCGGAATCGTACTTCGCAGTAAAGTATTGATTATTACTGTACGTCATTCCATTGATCGTCATATTCGAACCAAATCGGTTGAGATCAAATCCCACGGTGTATTTGTTTCTAGAGTAGTAGATATTAACGACTGTCGATCCGTCGCCCTTAATCGTCTTGCCCGTGTCATATTCCTTATAGGTGAAATAAGTGTATCTATTATTATTTCTATCGTTTGATTTACCCGTAATTGTAGCGTCTGTTGTTCCTGTTTTGAAACAGATTCTTTATAGGTATAACCATTGTCATCCGCATTTTCAAGCCAATAAACAAGCTTATACGGAGTATTTTATTTGCGGTCCATTTTGCGTAAAGAGTGATATTTGATGTTATTTCATTGGTCGTTGTGTATTTCCCACCAGTTCCGGAAGAATTCGCATACCACCCACTGAATGTATAACCTGCAGATAGGCGTCTCAAAGGCTCTCCAATAGTTGCGTTATTCGCAACGTATTTTGGTATAACCTGACTGCCCCCTTGTGAATCAAAGGTAACCTTGTAGCGGTCTGCCAAAACAGCATAAAGTACAAGATCAGCATTTATCGGAGTTGTAAAAACAAATTCGGGTCCATTTTTTGTTTAAGACCAATGAGAAAGGGCCTTGTCTTCTTCCGTCACGACAAGACTCACACCCTCATCGTTGACGGCCGTTCCCCTAACCACTTCTTTGGTTGTAATAATGTCATTGCCATACATGAAAAACACATGCACAATGTCACTGAAGCGCGCAACGGCATCAAGGGTAGCCGTTGATGTGAACGTGATCGGTACATCAAATTGGACCTTGTCTTCATTCACAAACCATCCTGTGAATTTTTTGCCATCGGTTGCTTGTGGTGCTTCCGGTTCCAGTAATTTCTCACCGTTTTTAATAATCTGGGTATCTACAGTCTCTTCACCCACTTTGAAGGTATATGTATGAGTTACCTTATCCCCCACCGCATAAATAGAAAAATGCGGCGTCTTGAACGAAACGCCCCTTCTGTAACCGGTGGAAGCCATACTCCTGGCGGTGAAGTTATAACGCAAATCATTTGCTTGACGGCCACCTGTCATCCTCATCTGAGAAAGCGGCTCCAAATGAAACACTTCAGCATCATCTTCAGAATCAAAGGGGAGATTAGAAAAAGACACCGTCACTAAACCGTCCGGTTGGACTTCAGTCCCCTCTCCATCAAAGAGCGTAATGTCAAAAACCATAAAAGAGTCAAGAGCCTGACCTGTGTTGTCCTCTATCACTTTTATATAGGTTTCTGCCTCGTCTTTGGAAAGAGCTATTGCAGAAAGCGTCGTATCTTCTGCAAGAACACCCGCCTCGGCCTCAACCTTAATCGTCACCCCATCTGCGATAGCAGTCAGTTCAACCGGTTGCGGATCCTCTTCTTCCTCTTCCTCTTCTTCAACCTCATCTAGAATGGGTTCTTCAGGATCCTCATCTAAAGCATCATCTGCTACAGGATCTTCGAGTTCCAGTTCCTCTCCCAGTTCAACATCGTCATCGCTAACGTCAAACGTTCCTTCTTGTTCAGCCACTGGGGGCTCGTCAGCTACATCGGCGAACACCGCGACGTTACTTGTCAAAAGCATCGCGACAGCCAAAAGAATAGCTAACAGATTTCTGGTGTAGGTTTTCATTTTCGAACCTCCCTCATACCAATACAACTATTTGCCGGGTGCTTTTGGTGTTAATCAACGAAAGAATTTTATAGATGACAATTCTTTCAGATTTTTTGAAGGAGAATAAACATGAATAACTACGACAAAGCGGGGGAATCTCCTCAAAACATCATGAATAACACCAAACTCTGCGGGAATTAAACACGCAAAATGTATATATGTCAAAACCTGTTATTGAATTGCCGTCAGTTTGTAACATTCGATACGGACACAAGAATACGCTGTAAGGCTGGTAGTATCAAGCTTTTCGCAGGTACTAATAAGTGATTTGCAAGTAAACTGACTAAATTCTGTAATTTATGCATATCAAATAATCATCGTAATATTAAACACCCTCATGATAATCGCAAAATTGTCAAAATTCAATTAAAAAAACGTCCCTCGGAAACCAAAAAAAACAGGCCCAAAATACCCGAATCCAATCTCGAAAACAGGTCAATGTCATGATGTCATACAAACGTCATGACATAGATACAATGAAGTAACGATGGTCCGGTAAAGAACATACATTTCCTATCGAGACGTCTTCACCGCTCCTGTTTTACCCATTTTGTGATACAAAAACTTAAACAACTCCCCCGACAAAAACGGAATCAAAATAAGCGCCAGAATAATTCCCCAGTCACGAATCGAAAGCGGAATCGTCTTAAAATACTGATCTAAGAAAGGCACATAGACTACGACGAGCGTCAAGGCCAATGAAAGTAAAACCGCCTTATTTAAAGTCTTGTTCGAAAAGAAACCCAGAGAAAATACAGAATGTTCCTCAGAACGCGCCGAAAACACACGCAAAATCTCGGCCAATATCAGCGTCATAAAAGCAAAAGTATGCGCCCCCCAGGAAGGAACCGTCCCCATTTGAGGCATAAAGGAAAAGGAAGAAACAGCGAGTCCCGCGGAAGTCAGATCCGGATACAGGTAACGCCCGATATTAAAGGCCGAAAACACCGCCACGAAGATCGCAACCGATTGAGAGAGAATCGAAGCGATCATGGGGCGATCCAAAATCTTCGCCTCGCGACCCCTCGGAGGCAAAAGCATAATCCCCTCCTCCGCCCGCTCACGCCCCAAGGCAAGCGCCGGAAAACTATCCGTCACAAGATTCAGCCAAAGCAACTGAACAGGAAACAGCGGCGTAAACGCGGGACCCAAGATCATGTTGGTCAGGAAAATCACAAGAATCTCCCCCATATTGCAGGACAAAAGGAAACCGACCACCTTTCTTATGTTCGAATAGATGACCCTCCCCTCCTCCACCGCACTTACAATCGTCCCGAAATTATCGTCCGCCAACACCATATCCGAGGCACCTTTGGCCACGTCGGTGCCCGTGATCCCCATGGCCACCCCGATATCCGCACGCTTCAGCGCAGGCGCGTCATTCACACCGTCGCCCGTCATGGATACCGTCCGCCCCAAGCGCCTTAAGGCCTCCACAATGCGCACCTTATGCTCAGGTGAGACGCGCGCGTACACAGACGTTTGAGCCGCTCGATCAAACAGCTCATCGTCGGACATCTGTTCAATCTCGGCGCCTGAAAGCACCGAATCATCCGCAAAACGCAGTTGCAACTCATCTGCGATCGCGGTGGCCGTATCCTGGTGATCCCCCGTGATCATGACCACCGATATACCCGCCTCATGACAGACACGGATCGCCTCTTTCACCTCCGGCCTCGGCGGATCGATCATGCCCATCAAGCCCACAAAGACCAGATCCTCTTCCGCCGCATTGATGTTTTCACTGTCATGGACTTTAAACGCAAAGCCCAAAACACGGAGCGCGTTCTTTGCCCAAGATCGGTTTTGCTCCAAAATCTCCGAGCGTCGCGCTTCCGTCAGTAAAACAGCCCCCTCATCCGTCCACTCATAAGACGAGCGAAGCAGGATATTATCCGGCGCGCCCTTCGTAAACGAATACACCGAGCCATCCGCAAGACGGCTTGCCACCGACATCATCTTGCGCTCCGAGTCAAAGGGCAACTCCCAGATGAGCGGATGATCATTTCGCCATGTATCCACCGAAAACTCTGCCTTTTTAGCCGCCACCAGCATCGCGCCCTCCGTCGGATCCCCGATGACCGACACCTGACCGTCCTCTCCTTCTGTTAACACCGCGTCATTACACAGTGTGGCAATCTCAAACAGACGCATCAGGGGGGGGTTGGGTTTCGGGACGATCTCACCCACATTTTTGTAACCCGCGCCCGACACTTCAAAAGCCCGGTTCCCCGCGTAGAGTCGAGTCACCGTCATCTCATTTTCGGTCAAAGTCCCCGTCTTATCCGAGCAGATGGTATCGACACTTCCTAAGGTCTCCACCGCCAGCAATCGTTTCACAATGGCATTTTCTTTCGCCATACGCTTCATGCCGAGCGCCAGGATAATCGTCACCACCGCGGGCAACCCCTCCGGGATCGCCGCCACCGCAAGGCTTACCGCCGTCATAAACAACGCTAACGGTTCACCGCCCTGTAAAAGCCCCACGCCAAAAATGACGGCGCTGATGACTAAACAAAGAACCCCCAAAATTTTGCCTAAGCGATTCAGGTTCAACTGCAAGGGTGTCATCTCGGCATCGATGCCCTTTAAACGATCCGCGATCTTCCCGATCTCTGTCCTGTTCGCGGTCGCCACGACAAAACCCAACGCACGCCCATAGGTCACCGCCATCCCGCTGTAGGCAAGATTGCTCCTGTCACCGATACCGGGCGCATGGTCAAAAGTTGATGGGCGTCCTTTTCAACCGGCACCGATTCTCCCGTCAGAGCCGCCTCATTCACTCGCAGGTTCACACTCTCGATGAGGCGCATATCGGCCGGGATGATATCGCCCGCCTGCAGGATCACTAAATCTCCGGGCACCAGTTCAAGTGCTTCAATTTCCTGCGTTTTTCCCTGACGGATAACACGGGCTAAAGGCGCTGACATTTTCTTTAAGGCGTCAATCGCCTTCTCCGCCTGGTTTTCTTGGATGGCGCCCAGTACCGCGTTGATGATGACCACCGCCAGGATAATAACCGCGTCAATGGTCTCCCCTAAAAGCGGAAATTACCGCGGCAATCACAAGGACAAGGATGAGAAAATCTTTGAACTGATCCAAAAGCTTTAAAATGAAACTTGCCTTCTTTTCGCCTTCCAGCTCGTTTTTACCCAATCGCTCTAAACGATCCCGCACGGCTTGGTCCGAAAGACCTCGGCTGCGATCCGTTTCAAGTGCGTGCTCCAGCTCGTCAATCGACGTCGTGCAAGCCTTTTCTGAGGTGAATAGTAAGGGCTCGAAGGAGTCCTCAGCGGGTCTTCATGTGCTTCATTTTCGTGTACGCTTTCTTCGTCTAAAATCTCGAGTTTAATTCGAGCGATCCGCCGGTCCGCCATCTCGAGGACCGTAAACTTCAAGTTATCATAGATCGCCACCGGGCGTTCATCCGCTTCAGGAATATGGCCGAGCAAGGAGAGCACAAAACCGGCGATGGTGTCATAGTCATCATCTTCCTTTAATTGATCAAGCTCGGGGACATAGCGGCCCGCCTCCGCCGGCGTTAAAAGCCCGCTGAATACGTAAGAGCCGTCACTATTCACCGTCACACTCGTCTCGGGCGGATCGAACTCATCCTCGATCTCCCCGACAATCTCCTCAAGCAAGTCTTCCAAGGTGACAATCCCCTCCGGTTCCGCCGTACTCATCGACCACAACGGCCATCGTGATGCGCTGTTGCTTCATCTCACGAAAGAGTACGTCGATCTTTTTCCCCTCAGGGATAAAGTAGGCCTGCCGCATGATCGACTGAAGAGAAGTCCTTCGCGCTATTGCCGGTCGCCACACGCAGTAAGTCTTTTGCGATCAATACCCCCACAATGTCGTCAATATCCTCATCGTAGACAGGAAAACGCGAATAGCAAGCACCGGCCACAAGTTTCAATGTTTCCTCATAGCCCAGATCAAGCGGAATGGCAACGACCGACACGCGCGGCGTCATGATCTCTGAGACATATTTATCGTCAAAGGCAAATATATTGTCGATCAAAAGCGCTTCTTCCTCTTGCAGGTCGCCTGAACCCGCGCCGGCCTGAGCCAGGATCCGGATCTCCTCTTCAGTGACGCGGTCCGCAGTCTCCTTCGGATCAATGCCTAAAAGCCGCATGACCCCGTTCCCTGACCATTCCAAGAGTTTTGTAAAGGGATAGAAAATAAAGTCGACTACCCTCAGGATAGGGGCCACCGACATGGCCAAACCTTCCGGATTGCGCAAGGCAAGTCTTTTCGGGACAAGCTCCCCTAAGACGAGTGTAATGTACGACAAGACAAACGTGAACAAGATCACAAACAGCGTGCAGAACTCGCATTTTTTGTAGCGGATCGACGGCCAGATAAATTCTTCCGCAATTTATCGGCCGCAAAGGCACTTGACAAGAATCCGGCTAAAGTCACCCCAATCTGAATCGTCGACAGGAAGCGGCTTTTGTTGTCCACAAAATGTAATAGCTTTTTCGCGGAAGCGTGACCTTTTCTGCCATTTGGCGGATCTTATTATCATTTTGCGCGATCACGGCCATTTCGGTGGCCGAAAAGAACGCGTTGATAAAAACCAGGATGAAAATCAGGATTAAATCAAACCAAAGCGAACCGACTGTCTCGCCCGGGATTACTTGTTTTTCTAATAGGGCCCTCAAAAGAGGGCCGGTACAGCGACTGCCGTCCAAGGGGCATACCTCCGTCTCTTACGCACAGCGCTATGCTAGCAAAAGCGGGCCATAATATCAACGAGCGATCACAAGCTCACTAAACAGTTTGGCGATGGACTCGTGGGCTACAAGGTCGGCTAAAGCGTCATAGGGGGTCGGATCGAGGTTAATAAGCACCCATTTTGACCCGCGCTTTCGGTAATGGATGAGCCCGGCCGCAGGATAGACGGTCAAGGAGGAACCGCCGATGATGATAAGATCCGCCTGTTCAATGGCCTGTATGGCGCCTTCCAACACACGCGGGTCGAGTGATTCACCGTACATGACAATGTCAGGGCGTACCAAGCCACCGCAGCCTTCCTTCGTACAGAAAAAGGCCCCTTGGCTTTGGTCGACCGCATCAAAGGAATAAGGCGTCTTGCAGCGGTGGCAGTAGAAACTCCCCCGTTGCCGTGCAGTTCGAATACCTTTTGACTGCCCGCCTTTTGGTGCAGGCCGTCCACGTTTTGCGTGACAATCGCCTGGAGTTTCCCCTTGTCTTCCATCTCGGCTAACTTCTCATGACAGGCGTTCGGTAAGATCCCCTTCATCATGAAGTACTCCCGGTAGAATTTATAGAACTCCTCCGGATGGCGCTCCATAAATTCTAAACTAAGATACATCTCCGCCCCGCCTAAGCGTTGGTAGAGCCCTTTCGCGCCTCGAAAATCGGGCACGCCCGATTCGGTCGATACACCGGCGCCGCCAAAAAAGACCGTATACGGTGACGCGTGAATCCAGTCGTTTAGCGTGTTGAGAAAAGGCTTCGTGTCCATGTTTTAATGATAGCACAGCCCCTGAAAATACAAGGCCCCGCGCACTGCGCGGGGCCTGTATTGGTACACCATCGGGGATTCGAACCCCGGACCCACTGATTAAGAGTCAGTTGCTCTGCCGACTGAGCTAATGGTGCGAGCTCCGGTCATTATAGAGCTCGATATTTACTTTGTCAAAGCGAAAACTTCTCCTTCGCTTTCGCAAAACAGTCGATCGCAAAATCAAGTTCTTCCCGTGAATGGGCCGCCGATACCTGCGTGCGGATACGCGCCAGATCGCGCGGGACAACCGGGAACTTGAAGGCGATGACATAGAGTCCCAACTCCAGGAGGTATTCCGCCACTTCAAGAGACTTCACCTCGTCATAGATCATGACGGGAACGATCGGGTGTATGCCCGGGATAATGTCAAGGCCTTTTTCTTCCAAGCCTTTTCTGAAATACTTCGTATTGTCATTAATTTTGTCGATTAAGCTCGTGTCGCGCTGCAGCATCTCAAGTACCTTCAAAGAGGTCGCGGCAATCGCGGGAGCCAGCGTGTTGGAGAACAGGTAAGGGCGGCTCTTTTGGCGCAGCCAGTCAACGACCGGTTTCTTCGCCAGGGTGAAGCCACCGGAGGCCCCGCCCATCGCCTTACCGAGCGTGCTGGTCATAATGTCGATGCGACCCATGACACCGCAGTGCTCCGGGGTCCCCCGACCTGTCTTACCGACAAAGCCCGAGGCGTGCGAGTCATCGACCATGACAAGCGCGTCGTACTTATCGGCCAGGTCACAGATCGATTTCAGGTCCGCGATAATGCCGTCCATGGAAAACACGCCGTCGGTCGCGATGAGTTTTGTGCGAACGCCTGCCTCATCGGCCTCTTTCAGCCGCGCTTCAATTCTTCCATGTTATTGTTGTTGTAAAGATAGCGCTTGGCCTTGCAGAGGCGCACGCCGTCAATGATACTCGCGTGATTCAATTTATCGCTGATCACGGCGTCCTCGTCCGTCAGGATCGTCTCAAACAATCCGCCGTTCGCGTCAAAGCAGGACGAATAAAGAATCGCATCCTCAAAGCCGAAAAATGAGGCCAGTTCACGCTCAAGATCCTTATGGAGCTGTTGTGTTCCGCAGATGAAGCGGACGGATGACAGGCCGTACCCCCAACGGTCGTAGCTGTCTTTTGCGGTCTGTCGCAACTCCTCGTTGTTTGAAAGACCCAAATAGTTGTTGGCGCACATGTTGATGACGCCCTTCTTGTCCACTGTGTCAATCAGGCTCCCCTGGGGCACGGTCAGGACGCGTTCTTCGCTGTAGACACCGGCGGCTTTCAGTGCATCCAGTTCTTTTGCGATAATTGAAATTCCCTTTTTCATTTGTCCTCCCTCTCCTGTACAAGGCTGTATCGATCTATATTCCTCGCTTTCGCGATGGATACCAAAGCGGAATCTTGGGTGAACCAGAGAATCTGATTCCCTGTTTCCAATGTCCATTCTACCAGTGTATTGAACAAGTCGTCATGGGCCACGCGCCCCGATCGGATCATCGGGCCGATTAAAATCAAAGGAAGGGACAAGAAAGCCGGCTGGCTTTTGGCCAAGGCAAGCCTTGCGCCCAGGTAGCGAAGATCCGGCGATGCCCCCAAGATCGCAACGGAATCGACCGCGCGCTTTTCTTCCGGATTGTCTTGGCCCGCAAAGCGCGGCGTGCGAATTTTAGGTCTTGCCTCTTCAACAGGCAGGGTGACAGCCCCCGACACTCTTCGTCCCAGAAGGCGGTTCCACATACTCGCCTGTCTGTCGCATCCAGGCCTCGGCATCGGCTAACTCACCGGAACTTTGAATTTCACTTGCCCATGCCCACGCCGCATCCAGGCGGTAAAGCTCCAGGAAAGCTTCTTCTAACGATTGAGCGAGTGCTTTTTCCCTTTGTTCTAAACTCCCCATCGTCACCTGTGAACTTCGGGTCTCACTCATCTTTTCTTCTTGTCCGCGGATGGATTTATCTAAGCCGTCGATCTGTTCAGCGAGCGTCAGGCGTTCGTCGAACACCTCTTGTGCGCGTTTGGGATCGTAGACAAGCTCAGGGCTGAGCTTCATCTCCTCAAACAGCGTCTTGCAGGCGCGATCGTACTCGCGCTCTAACTCCTCATCGGAACGGCCGTGCTTGATGTCCGCGATCCGGCGCAGTAAATCCGCGACCGTCTCATTATATTGGGCGCTTTTATCGCGCTGCCCGGACAGCGCTGTAATAATGGCGTCTGTTTCTTCTATGTCGCTGGGCCCCGCGTAACGTCTGAGCACGCGAAGCAATTCGGACTCCGTGCGCCTGTAGTTGCGGCCCAGAGTCTCTTTTTCCACCGCCCATTGGGTCTCTTCCCTTTCAAGGGATAACAAGCCTTGTTCGACCTCTTCTAATTCCAGCTTCGCGCCGGCTATCCGGCTGTCAAGCTGGCGTAAGGCTGTCTCCAGCTTGATTTCATCACTTTGCCAGGGGTCGGGCTTTTTTTGGCTTCGGACGCGGGACAGGTAACTTCGCACCGCAAAATAGCCGCCTAACACAAGTGACAGCGCGGCCATCGCGATGCCGCCTGCTACCGTGTAAAGTGTCGCGTAGAGCCCTGCGGCAAAAAGAAGGACGGCCAGCAAAATGAAGAAGTGATTCAGGGTCGGGAAAGGGGGCGCTTCTTGTCGGACGGTTTCAACCGGATGCGTGGCCATTTTTTCGTGCATCAGGCGCTCATATAAACGAGGCCTCTCTTGTTCCATGTCACTCACGCCGCGCCTTAACAGGATGCGCTGTTGTTCGACCTTCATCCGTTCACTTCGGGCCGCTTCCGATGTCGTCCCCGCCTCTTCCAACTGACGCTGGATGTCACGCAGCTCGTTTCGCATGCCGGCCAGTTCCGCTAAATCGTGCACCGTGATGTCGTGCCCCAAGGGGGTGATGCGCGAGCCGTATTGGCCCTCTTGTTCTTCTGTCTTGTGCAGTTCGTCTTTCAAACGAAGGTATTCTTCATATTCCGACTTGATCGCCAGGTATTTCAAGGTCTTCTGTTCGGCCAAAAGCCTCTTATCTTCTTTTTCCAGGGCGGCAAGCTGGCGTTTGCCCTCCTCCGCTTTCATCTGCAGTACGTGCGTTGATTCTTGTGAGCCGCCGTGCGCTTTAATAGCCTCTTGGAGTGCCTCATAGTCCTTTATGAGCGTCACCAGGCGTCCGCGCTTGCCGCCCATCTCACAAAGATGGTCGCGCGAACTTTCCAGACGGGTCAGCGCGTCTTTTAAATCAAATGAAGCGTCCGGGTCCAGTTTGTCGCCCAGCGTAATTCCCTCATCCCCGATGATGATCCTTCGAAATAAGTTTTCTTTGAATGGGGCTTCCCGGTCCGTTGAAAAACGGTAAGTGCGTTGATTTTCATGCAAGATGAATTGCCAGAATAAAACAGAAGAAGGCGTGTATAAAGGGCTTTTTTCACCTGCTTTTAACACGAGGTCAAGATGGAGGTTTTGCAGCACTAAAGCGCTGTCAGAAAGCGCTTCTAGGTCAATCAGAGTGATCCCCCGCCCTATCGGCACACGGCCGGAAGAACGTTCAGCCTCGGACGTTTCGGTCTGCCAGCGGATCTCTGTAAGCTGCATGAT
The DNA here is from genome assembly GCA_040766025.1 of Clostridia bacterium. Classification (GTDB taxonomy): domain Bacteria; phylum Bacillota; class Clostridia; order Saccharofermentanales; family DTU023; genus UBA4923. The sequence goes on from JAXGRH010000001.1 coordinate 297,761, forward strand.
TGCCCCCGCAAATAAAGTCAGGAATCATAAGGATCTCCTGCCCCCTTACTCTACCATGAATAATAAGTTCATTTCGAGTAACGCGCGAAACAATAAAGCCGCGATATTCGATTTATACTTACTACGGATTATGAATAAAAGCGAAGGCAAAAAGACGCCCCGCTTCCAATGAAAGAGAGTGTACCCACATGAAAATGACCCCAAAAGTTAAAAAACTATTTAATGAACAGATCAATAAAGAGTATTATTCCGCCTACCTTTACCTGGCGATGAGTAACTGGCTGAACGAAAACGATTGGCCGGGCGCGGCTAACTGGATGTACGTCCAGTACAAGGAGGAGATTGTCCACGCGGAAGGCTTTGTTCGCTACCTCATGATGCGCGGCGAGCAGGTGGACCTGATGCCCGTCGAGATGCCTAAAAAGGAATGGAAGACTGTATTAGAGACCTTTGAAGAAGCGTTAGCCCACGAAGAGTTTGTCACCGACTCGATCAACAAGATGGCCATTGCCGCTGAAGAAGACGGCGACCGCGCCGCCCGCCTGTTCCTCGACTGGTATATCCTCGAGCAGGTGGAAGAAGAAGTGAACGGCAATGACAATGTGATGTTCTGGAAGAAAGCCGGCGACCATCCGGGCGCGACCCTTTCCTTGGATCGTCAGTATGCCGCTCGCACGTTTGAAGCGGATGAGATCCCCTATCTGGAAGATTAATGAAATAGGCCACGGACAAACTTGACATTCGGATAGATAGTTAAGTCAATGACTGAATGAATAAGAAAAGCGGTTCTTCCAAAAGAGCCGCTTTTCCTCATTTTCACTGTGACTCCATTGTGACTTCACGCGATAAGCCCTATTTCTTCCGCGACCTTCCCCATCGCTTCAATGGTCTGGAGCATGACCTCGTCTAAGGGCATTCCGAGTTTTTCGGCACCTGTGGTGATGAGTTCACGGTTCACCCCCGCCGCAAAGATCTTGTCCTTCCACTTCTTTTTTAAAGACTTCAAGCTCATGCCCTCCATGCGCGTGGGGCGCATCAGGGCGGCCGCGTAGACGAGCCCTGTCAGCTCATCGATGGTGTAGAGCACCTTTTCCATATCCGTTAAAGGTTCGATGTCCGTGCAGGTCGGATAGCCGTGCGAGACTGCCGCCCGGATAATGTCATCGGGCCAACCGCGTTCTTCTAAAATCTCCCCCGTCTTCACACAGTGTTCATCGGGGAACTTCTCATAGTCAAGGTCGTGGATGAGCCCCGTGATCTCCCAAAGGTCCGGGTCGCCCGAATAAAGATCGGCGAAATGGCGCATGACATAACCGACGGTCAAAGCATGCGTCATGTGACTTTCTTCTTGGTTAAATTCGTCTAATAAAAGAAGCGCGTCTTCACGCGTCCATTTGTGTTTCTCCATGTTTCATCCTCGCTTGACACAATAATTTTTGCCTTGTAAGATAGTGTTCGATTGCCGAAGTGGCTCAGCGGTAGAGCAATTCACTCGTAATGAATAGGTCGTGAGTTCGATTCTCACCTTCGGCTCCAAAGGCCCGCAAAAAGCGGGCCTTTTTCATCTTTCTTTAAGCCTTTAAAAGCTGCTTGACTCGATCCTTGATGTTCTCAGGAGTAAAGCCAAATTCATCTAATACACGCTGCCCGGGCGCGGAGGCGCCAAAATGATCCATCCCGATCACAAGCCCGTCAAGTCCCGTGTAGCGGTACCAGGGGATGGGGGATCCGGCTTCCACCGCGACGCGCTTGCGCAAGGCTTGGGGCAACACCAGTTCCTTGTAGTCAGCGTTTTGTTCTTCAAAAAGCTCCATCGATACCATGGAAACAACACGCGCCTTAATGCCCTCTTCTTCCAATAAGGAGGCGGCTTTCAATGTGGGGGTAACTGAACCCGAGGCCATGATGAGGACATCCGGCGCTTTTCACATCGCGGACGATATAAGCACCGCGCGCGACTTCTTCGGGCTTTGTCTCATCGGAGGCGATAGACTGCCGCGACAGGGCCAATACCGTTGACTTCATTTTAAAGCGCCTGGTACCAGGCGGCCGTGGTTTCGTCTTTACCTGCCGGGCGGAACACCGTAAGGTTCGGATGGCGCGGAGCATGGTCAACTGCTCAATCGGCTGGATGCGTCGGACCGTCCTCCCCGACCGCAATGCTGTCATGGGTCAAAATGTAAATGAGCGGCACATTCATCAGGGCCGACAGGCGGATGGAGCCTTTCAGGTAGTCCGAAAAAGACTAAAAAAGTGGCCACATAGGGACGAAGCGCCCCATGTAGCGCAATCCCGTTCCCAATGGCCGCCATGGCAAATTCGCGGACGCCGAAATGGATCACGGGGCCTTCAGGGGTCGTCTGTGAAAACGACAGCGCGCCGTCTATTTTCGTATTGTTTGAGGGCGCAAGGTCCGCGCTCCCGCCAAACATGAAGTCGGTCTTATGAGCCACATGATTCAATACTCGTCCCGAGGTCACGCGGGTCGCCTCATCTTTCGATGAAAGCTCGAGCAATTCGTCAAGGGTCAAATCGTCTAAATCGGTCTTTGAACGCGCTTTTTTGAAGGCGCCTGCCCATTCGGGGTTCTCCTTCTCCCATAAAGCAAACTCCTCCTGCCAGAGCGCCTCATCCTTTTCAAGCTCCGTGACAAGGGACTCGGTGTAGGCCAAAATATCCTCCGGCACTTCAAAGGCTTCCAAGTCTTCAGGCCAACCAAGCGCTTTTTTGGTCGTGGTGACATTGTCTCCCCCGAGCGGAGCGCCGTGGGCGGCCGCGGAGCCCTCCACAGGCGACGCGTAACCGATTTTTGTTTTAATCCGGATCAGGGAGGGGCGGTCGTCACGGGTCTTGGCCTCATCTAACGCTCGTGAAATGGCGTCGCGGTCGTTGCCGTCCGACACCTGCAGCACATGCCAGCCGTAAGCTTCAAAGCGATGGCCGACATCCTCCGTAAAGGCTAAGTCGGTCGAGCCTTCAATGCTGATCGCGTTGTCATCGTAAAGGACAATCAATTTGCCAAGCTTCAGGGTACCGGCTAATGAGGCGGCCTCACTTGAGATCCCCTCCATCAGGTCCCCGTCCCCGCAGAGTACATAGGTTCTGTGGTCAATGATCTTGCGCTCCGGAGTATTGAGTTTGGCGGCCAGATGCGCCTCGGCCATCGCCATACCGCAGGCAGTGGCAAAACCCTGGCCTAAGGGACCGGTCGTGGTCTCGACCCCGACGGTCAAGCCGTATTCGGGATGTCCCGGCGTCTTGCTGTCCCACTGGCGAAAAGCCATGAGGTCTTCTTGCGTCGTACCGTAGCCAAATAGATATAAAAGGGAATACAAAAGCATGGAGCCGTGCCCCGCTGACAACACGAAACGATCGCGGTTCAGCCAATGGGGGTTTTTCGGATTATGCTTCATATGGTGCGCCCACAGCTCATAGGCCATCGGCGCGGCTCCCAAGGGGAGACCGGGATGACCGGAGCGCGCCTTCTCAACGCCTTCGATGGATAGCACGCGTATGGCTTGGACGGTCCGATCGTCTAAGCGTCTGTTCTTCATAAAATGGGCCTCCTCTAAGTTAAATTTTTCTCATCTTCAGCCAGATGACAGTTTTTATATTTCTTACCGCTGCCGCACCAACAAGGGTCGTTGCGACCGGGGAGTTGTTTTTTGGTCACCGGTTCCTGGCGTTCCGGCGGAGGTCCCCCGATGGCCTGCTGGGCTTGGGCCGCCTCCGCGGACCAGCCGCTTGAGCCGCGACCTTCGGTGGTCTTTCTCGGGCCTCTTTTTTTAGCCGAATCGTCGTCGCGGGACAGACGCGCCCTCATGATCATGCGGACGGCATCCTCTTGGATCGCCTCATTCATGGCCTCGAACATATCATAACCTTCGCGCTTGTACTCGACGACAGGATCATGCTGTGCGTAGCCGCGCATGCCGATGCTGTCGCGCAGGTCGTCCATCTGGTCGATATGCTCCATCCAGTGGTTGTCCACCGCCTGCAAGAGGATGACGCGCTCGGCGACGCGCAACAGTTCCTCCGATCCGATTTCTTCGGCCCGTGATTCAAGGCGGTTGAGCGCGTCCGCTTTCAACTCGTCTAAGAGTTCATGGCCATTTTCCGATTGTTTGGACTTCATAAAACGCAAAAGCGCGGGCAGAGGGCCGAACAAATCACTGACACGCGTGAAAAAGGCTTCCTTGTCCCAAAGGCCTGTATCGTCTGAGACCTGCAAAAAGTCGTGCAGGACGGATTCCATTGCCTCTTGAATGATGCGGATGTAGTAGGGATGCAGGTCGTGCCCTTCCAACACATCGCGGCGCTGTTTGTAGATCAGGTTGCGCTGAATGTTCATCACGTCGTCGTATTCCAGAACATTTTTGCGGATGGCAAAGTTCATACCTTCCACGCGTCGCTGGGCGGATTCAATGCTCCTTGAAAGCATCGGGTGCGCGATTTCCATGTCGTCTTCCACCCCCAGAGAGGAGAAGATACGGTCCATGCGTTCCCCGCCGAAAAGCCGCATTAACTCATCGTCTAATGAGAGGAAGAAGCGCGAGAACCCGGGGTCGCCCTGGCGCCCCGCGCGGCCGCGCAGCTGGTTGTCGATCCGGCGCGATTCATGGCGCTCCGTCCCGATAATGCTAAGGCCCCCCGCTTCGATGACGCGCTTTTTTTCTTCGGCAATTTCTTTGGAAAATTTGGCTTCAAGCGAAGCGAACAGTTCCCGGGCCTTTATAATCTCGGCGTCGTCCGTCACGTTGTGAGCCGTCGACTGCTCGATCAGCTCCTCGTCGTAGCCTTGTTGCCGCATCTCCTGGCGGGCCAAAAACTCGGGGTTTCCGCCTAAGAGAATGTCGGTGCCGCGGCCGGCCATGTTGGTCGCGATGGTCACGGCGCCCAGGCGTCCCGCCTGAGCCACGATTTCAGCCTCGCGTTCATGGTGCCGCGCGTTCAGGACATTATGGCGAATGCCTGCCCGCGTGAAAAGCTTGGACAGGACTTCCGATTTTTCAACCGACACCGTACCGACCAGGATGGGCTGGCCGGTCGCGTGGATGGCCGCCGCCTGCTCTAAGAGTGCTTTATATTTTCCCTCTTCTGTGCGGTACACCGCGTCAGGCGCGTCTTCACGGATCATGGGCATATTGGTGGGGATCGTCACTACGTCGAGGTTGTAGATCTGACGGAACTCATTTTCTTCGGTCAAGGCCGTCCCCGTCATGCCGGAGAGTTTTTTGTACATGCGAAAATAGTTCTGGAAAGTAATCGTCGCAAGCGTCTTATTTTCATCTTGGATGTCCACGCCTTCTTTGGCTTCGATCGCCTGGTGCAGGCCGTTGCTGTAGCGTCGGCCGAGCATGAGGCGGCCGGTGAAGTCGTCCACGATGATGACTTCGCCGTCTTTTACGACGTAGTCTTTGTCGGCGTGCATGGTGCCGTTGGCTTTTAGGGCATTTGAAATATGGTGGTTGATCTCGTAGTTTTCCTGGTCGGACAGGTTCTCAACATCGAAATATTTTTCAGCCTTTTCGACACCGCGTTTGGTCAAGACGGCGCTTTTTGCTTTTTCATCGACGATGTAATCGGCGTCCGACTCCATCTCATCGATCTCTTCAGCCGTACGCATGGCTTCCTTTTGGATGACGTATTTGGGGGTTAAACGCCTTACGAATTGCTCCGCGCGAAGATAAAGCTCAGAGGAGTCCGTGCCGGCCCCTGAAATAATGAGCGGGGTGCGCGCCTCATCGACTAGGATGCTGTCGACTTCGTCCACGATGGCGAAGTTCAATACGCGCTGTACGCAGTCCTCAATGGACATGACCATGTTGTCGCGCAGGTAATCAAAACCAAATTCGTTGTTGGTCCCGTAGGTCACATCCGCCCGGTAGGAGCGGCGCCGTTCGTCTCGCGCGAGTCCGTGGACAATGAGGCCGACCGAGAGCCCTAGGTAGCGGTAGATCTTGCCCATCCATTCGCTGTCACGGCGTGCCAGGTAGTCGTTGACGGTGATGATGTGTACGCCTTCGCCGGTCAACGCGTTCAGGTAGGCCGGGAGTGTGGCGACCAAGGTTTTCCCCTCCCCGGTCCGCATCTCGGCGATGCGCCCCTGGTGCAGGACGATGCCGCCCTGGATCTGTACAGGGAAATGCGTCATGCCTAATACACGCGTGCTCGCTTCTCTGACCGCCGCAAAGGCTTCCGGCAGTAATTGGTCGAGCGTTTCGCCCGCCGCGAGGCGCGCTCTCAAATGGCTCGTAGAGGATTTCAGCTCCTCCTCCGACATGGCGCGATAGCGGTCTTCTAATGCCAACACCGCCCTTGTCTCTTGCCTTATTTTTTTCAATTCACGTTCTGAGTACGTACCAAAAACGCTGTCAAATAATCCCATATGTTACTTCCTGAATCTCTTTCATACTCAGTTAATCTTACTCTATTTTGGAAAACAATGCGCTTTTTATTATTAATCGGCCGGTTCGTAAGCATGACTTGTCCCGTATTCGCGGATGTCAAGGGTGACCCCTTTTAATAGAGCCTCCGCTTTCCAGGACGCCAATAAGCTCTCCGACTTCCAAGCGACCTCGTTATCCGGGATGACAAGCACTAAGCGTTTTGACTGGATCTCGCCCGGGGAGGGCCCCCCGTCGCCTGAACCTTCGCAGGCGGCCAGATTATTCACGAATTGATTGACGCGGGATTTCACGGCCGAAGCCGTTGACCAGGAGGGGGCCGTCCAGTCCATGCTCTTGATCGCCAATGCCTCATGGCCGTTCCATCCCGCAAGCACCGGATAGGTCGCCGGCAGGTTGCCCCCGAAAATGCGCCGGATCTCAAGTCCCCTGTCAAAGTTTGGCATGGACCAGATCGTATCTTTATCTTCCTCTTCGCCCTCTTCGCCCTTTTTCTCAAACAGATGGGCGTTCCACAGGGGGACGCGTGAGCGGATCTGGCGCCAGTCATCGGAAAAAATGGAGTCGTTTTCGTAGGAGAGGCAGAGCCAGATGGCCTGGCGCTTGTGGTCGATGTCAACGGCCATTTTCCTTGCCCTGGGGCGGCATGCGCTGTTGACTCAGCGCCGTCGCCCTTGCCCAGGTATCGAGGCGGGCCGGGTTATAGGGCGAGCCTAAGACCGTGGCCGCAACATCCGACAGGCCCTCGCAGGCGATGTCAGCCAATGCTTTATCGGGGATGACCTTTTCAATCCATTCTTTCGGGTCGATGTACTGCTCCGCCAAATCCGTGAGCGGCATGAGGAGTGCCACTCGTGCGCCGTCTGGTCCAGGGCGAGACAGGATGATGGCGTCCTGTTCCATATGGATGGCGCTGATAAAAATAAAAATGACCATCAGGATGAGCGGAAAACTCAACACCGCTTCAAGGGAGATGGTCCCCTTGGCTTTCACTTTCTCCTTGTCTTCTTTATGGATCATGGGTTATTCCCGCCAGGCATTTTCGCGCCCTAAAAGTGGACGCGGTGTGTCACCCCGGACATCCGACAGTACCCGTGACAGACAAGCGACACATAATAGGGCCCGGGTGAACCCGCCCGATGACTTTGGCGATTCGTTCGGTGATTTTGTCGGGGGATCACTGGACGATCAGCGCAAAACGCAGGTAGTCGCGGTAACGCAGGGGCACATTGAATCCGACATCCCCCGGCCAAAAATCGATCTCCCAGCCTCTTCGTAACTGGATCGTGTCTGAGGCGGCCTTGATGAGCGCCGAGGACACGACAATGATCCAGGTCAATATTTCAGGATCGATGACCACGTGCCCCACGGAGATCGCCCCGATGGCGATCGATACGATGACGGCCGTCAACCGGTAGTCGGCCATCTTGGTCTCATCCGTGATGATGTGGATAAGCTGCACGACAAAGCGCACCGTCCCGATAAAAAGGGATACCAATACGGATCCCCCCTTGCCTTCGACCCCGGTCGCGATTTATTCCACCTCATGGTCTCGGGAGGGTGAGAAATTCAAGATTGTGCGCCCGTCCGGCGTCTTATCTAAATACTGCATGCCGTTTCGGATCAGTAAGGGCGCGTCATTTTTACAATACGCGAGCGCGTATTCACAAAGCATGATCCGGTCAAGAAAACCCTCTTGGGTTGTGTAGAGAATCGTGTCAAGGGCGGTCCCCAGGTAATCGAGGCCGCTGGCATCAAAGGGGTTGTACGAAAAGGACTGCATGTCCCCGTTTTTAAGCGGCAAGGCGGCCGGCGACAGATGGGCCAGACCCTCTTGGTATACGGCGCGCACCTCATCGTCCATGTAGTCCTGGTATTCATCGATCCATTCGGGCGGTCCCTCTTCGGGATCAAATTCAAGCTCCGGATCCACGGCGTCGTAACCCGCGGTGGCCCCCTCGGGCAACATCTCACCCAACTCCCCTACGGGAACCTCATTTTGCATGCTTTTTAACGCCCCGAATTTGTCGAGCACTTCGGTGATTAGATTGGTCGGCGCGCGAAGCGTCATATGCCGGGCGATGGCGCCCTTTAGGACCGCTGTGTCATACAGGGCTTCCATAGGTTCCAGATCATATTCCGCCTGCTTGGGGCCGATGAGCGATGAGCCGGCCTCTGAAAGAGATAGGAGATCCATACCAAAAAGGCCGAACTCGCGATAGAGGTCGCGGTCGTAAAGCGACAGCGCGCCTTCGGCCGTCGACATGACCGCGCGGACCAGATCCGTCTCCATCGCGGCGCGGCGACTGTGCTCCAACACCGCGGTAAAGAGCATCAGGATGACAGGCAGGGTGATGCAAAGCGCCAGGCTGATCGCACCCGAGCATTTGATCCGCTGCCTTTTCTTCATGGCACTAACTCCCCTTCCGGGTGTATGACGCCCCCGATCGTCACCACCAGATCGTGGACCAAAGAAAGGGTCTCGACCACCGTCTGAGGGCTCGTCTCCACCATGGGGATGGTTAAATGCTCTTTTTCTAAGCTGTAGTGGCGGCAGGCCGACCCGTTACTTTTTGTTTCGGATGCCGCGTAAGCCGCCATGACCGCGGACGATTTCACCCCACGGGCGACCGGAGCGGCTAAGCTGGTCGAATGCCCCAAAAGGGACAGGCATAAGGGGATGGCGATCATTGCCTCGATTGAAAATGCCATGGTGCTGCCTCCTTGCGAAATCTGTTTGACTTGATCTCAGCATGGAGGAAATTTTAGTTTTGACAGGCAAAATTCCACGGCAACGCATGACATGCCGTGTCGATTTGGCTAAGTGATTCGATTAGCGCGCTTGTGAAAAGCCCGACATCGCAAGAAAGCGGCAGGCTTCAGAGGCGGTCGTGATCGCGGAATGACCGGGGCACACGGGAAGCTCAGGGGGCAGTTTAGATAAAAGCCGATAAAGACCTTCCAGCGAACGGCGCATTAGGGCGTCGTCGCCTGTGACAAAGTCAGTGCGCCCCCAGGCGCGATCAAACAAGGTGTCGCCCGTGATAAGGGCCACGGGGTGGCGCGTACCGTTGTCTTTTCGCTCAATCAGAAAACAAGAAGAACCCATCGTATGGCCGGGGGTGTGGATCACGGTCAGATCGTATTCATGGTCGATGGAGAGGACCTCCCCGTCCGTCAATGGTTGATCGGGATGGGCAAAGGTGGCGCTTCGCCAAAAAACACAGACGCGTTCACCGCCGGATCGTCCAGCATGGGGATGTCACCCTCGTGCATCAGGAAGGGCGTTCGGGCATCTCCTCTTTCCAGGCGTTCACCGCGCCGACATGGTCGTAATGCGCGTGGGTGGCCAAGACCATCGTCACGGGACGATCGGATTCAATGGGCTCCGGCGAAAGCGAGAGTCAAAGATCGCTCGGTCAAAACAGCGCAATAAAAGACATTGCAGCTCTGAAACGCTCGGGATAGTAGGATAATTCCCCTGTAATCTGAACCGGCCTCATTGAGCGCGCACCAGATCGCGCCAGTCAAGGTCACCGCGGTTGATGGCAAGCACCAGGATTTCGGCCGTCGCCGTATTCGTCGCAAAGGGGATGCTGTTCACATCGCAGGACTGAAACAGACGCTGCTGCGACTCAGGCGCGGGGTTGGCCGGATCGCGGATGCAGATCACGGCGTCAATCTCGTTATACAGGGCAAGCGCCGACAGGCGGCTGTAGATGCTGTCCAAATCAGAAGAAAACATCTCGGGCTGAAGGGAGGTCGCCTCTTTAATCAGTCGCGCGATATTATGCGGCGCGACCAGATCGTGCCTTGCCAGAATCTGTTTATAGGCGATACAGAAATTGACGAGCAATTCGTTTTTAGATGGGTCTGATAAAAGTACAATTTTCATATCACAGACGGATGGCAACAGGCAGTCAGTGCAATCTTTTCCTCTCTTCAAAGTGAAACGACGAAAATTCGCCAGAGGTCATTATAGACGATGTTGTATTTTTCTACAACCGAACGACCCTTAGCGCCCGCGATACTCGTCGTAATTACCCATGCGGGCGTGGGTGGGCTCGACTCCAAAGTACTCGCACATGATGCGATAGGAGATATCCGCCGAGTATTCGCCAAAGGGACCGTCTGAGATCGCGTGCGCGATGACAATCTCCGGATCGTCGGCCGGCGCGTAGCAGACAAACACCGAGTTTGAAATCGGCTCCATCTTTTCGTTGTAGGCCTCCGCCGTCCCGGTCTTACAGGCCACGCGGATGGGGAAGTCGTGAAACAGGACGCCCGTGCGGTTTGTGCGTTCTTTTGACAGCGCGACCATGCCTTCTCTTAACGCCGCCATATTTTGCGGCGACAAGCCGAGGGGCGTATTTTCAATGCGTTCGGGGATGAGAACAGAGCCGTCCTGCGCGACGATTTCCTTGATGAAATGGGGAGTCGGCAGTTCATTGGTCGCGTAGCCTGCCACCGCCCGCGCCATCTGGATCATGCTGTAACTATTATAAAACTGACCGATGGAGGTCTGGCATGTGTCCGCGATAAACCAGGTCTGGTCCTCCGGCCGCGCGTTCAGCTGTTTTTTCACCTCGCGCGAGGGGCGGACGCCCGCCACCTCCCCTCCTATGTCAAGGCCAGGCATCTCGCCTAATCCCAGTCTTTCGCCCATCTCGCTGATTTTGTCAATGCCCGTTTCCACCGCGATCTGGAAAAAATACAAGTTACAGGAAGTCACCACCGCGCGTGAGAAATCGATCTCGCCATGGTAGGCGTAGCAGCGCCATAAAAAGCCGCCGATTTCCTGCGCGCCGTGACAGGTCAACACATTATTAAACGGTGAAATCGCGCCGGCTTCCAAAGCCGCGATCCCCGTGATCGGCTTGAAGAGTCGAACCCGGGGTGTAGGTTTCCGCAATGCCTCGGTTCAACAAAGGCCGCGACTCCACATCCTGGAGCATGGCCGACACGCGGGCCGCCGCATCGGGATTTACATCCTGTGTCACAAAGTCAGCCGGGTCAAAATCCGGATAATTCGCGTTTGCCAGGACGGCGCCCGTCTTCGCGTCAAGCACAATCACACAGCCGCCCGGCGCCTCCAGAATCCTTTCTGTGGCGGCTGCCTCGGTATTCCATGATCTTGATTTCAAGTTCTTCACGCGCCACCCTTTGCAGATCCATGTCAAGGGTCATCTTGACTTCATGGCCGCCCATGGGAGCACCCCGATATCCCCGGGATAGGTCACGGGGTCTGAGGCCCCCTCCCCGTACCAGGAGTTTAAGGTCATCCGCCCGCTCTCACCGCGCAGGTAGCGCTCAGCCGCCTGTTCGACGCCTGTCTTGCCCACCACGTCATTGATCCCGTAACCGTCATTTTTCAACCGATTGTATTCGTTTGAGGAGATCAGGCCGACATAGCCTAAGGCATGGCCCACATACCGTGCATCGTCGGTGTAGCGACGCTTGTAGTGACGCGTCACGACAATGCCCGGGAAGCGGTAGTTTTGCTCAACCAGTCGGGCCGACAACGATTCAGGGACCTCGTCCGCTAGGACGATCGGCTGCCCGCTCACAAACAGCCAGTTGTTTTCCAAAAGCAGGTAGCGCAACTGCATAATCGTAAAGGCTTCCCCGTCTGTGTAAAGCCTACTGCCCGAACTGCGGTCAGGCTCGATGACAAAGAAGTCATAGAGGAGGTAGTCAAAAAAATCGTCCGGATCCTCGCGTACCATCCGCCGTCTCAGGCGCTCTGTCGTCGCTTTTTCAGGATCCGTCAGGTTAAACAGGTCTCTATCCGTCTGCCATAAAAAGATCTCGTCATAGCTTTGACGAAAGACAAAGGGCAGTGATTCTGATGTTTCCAAAAGCTTCAGACTGCGGTACTCGGAGGGTACGTCAAACCATTTTAGAAGCGGACTGTTAAAGGGACATCCGTACTCGTCAAACAGCCGCGCGATGTCAAGCAGGTAGCGGTTCAACTGTTCGTTGGTCATGCGAGCCGACACCATTTCGACGCGGTTCACTGCGTCGGACACCGCCAAAGGCACGCCGTTTCGGTCGACGATGTCACCGCGCGGGGCGTCCAGCTTGATCTCGCTCATGCGGCCGACCGTCTCCGGGATGGCGACATCGTGATCCCCGAATAGTTGCAAGGATCCCGTGCGAAGGAGCACGACCAACAGAATCATGCTGATCAGGCCGGCCAAGAGCGCAAAGCGGCGGCTACCGGAAAAGAACTCGCGGTCCTTTAATTTCCCGGCCTTTTGGATCGATGCTTTATCGGCCATGCTGCGCCTCGGAAAGCGTGGGTGTTTGTTTTTGTTTTTTCAATTTGCTTTTCCAGTCATGGAAACAAAGGGTAAAATAGCCTGTCAGAATCAGGGCCCCTACCATATTCGACAACAAGAGCCTTGGCATCCTTGAAAAGGACACGCGAAGCACTTGTAAAAAACGCGTCTCAGTGGGCAAAAAAGGCAGTATCCAAGAAAAGAGCGATAGAAACAGTTCATGGAACACGGTTGACAGCACCACCAGCACACTGCCCCGGATGGCGTATTGACGCCAGCCTGAACGGGCCACAGCATTCCCCAGAAGGCCCAATAAAAGCCCCGCGAGCATTCCGGGTCCGTAACCCCTCCCCGCCGCGTAATCGCGCAAGAAGCCTGCGGCAAGGCCGAGCGCGAAGCCGTCGTAGCCCGGCGTCCACAGGGCCGCTAAAAGCGGGATCAAAAATAGAAAGTCAGGCAAAAGATAATAATCGCCCACGGTCATGGTCAATTGGACGAGCGAGAGTACGATAAACCCCGCGCCGTAGACAAGGATGCGCCTTCTTGCACCAAGCTCAAGATTCATCCTGCTTCTCCGTCAAGATAAAGACATAGGATACGTCGACTAATTGGGCGGCAGGCTGTACGACGCAGCTCAAAGTCCTCCCTTGGCTGTCCTGGCGGATCTCGATCACCGTACCGATGATGATCCCCTCCGGGTACACGCCGCTTTCACCGGAGGTCACGAGCCGGTCGCCGACCGCGACGGGCGTCCCTTCCGCAAAATGGTCGGCAAGGCACAGGCCTTGTTCACCGAGTTCAAGGTCGCCTCTGACGCGAAAAGAGGAGCGATGCGTCCCCTCCACACGCGCGCTGACCGCAAAGGCCTCATGGACGAGCGGCATCACCTTACTCGACGACAACTCCGTGGAATGGACGCGTCCTATAAGCGCCATGTCCTGATCGACCACGGGCAGTGTCTGCCCCGGTTCCACCATGATGCCGTGGAGGCGTCCGGCGCGGACGCGAAATAAGTCAAATAAGGGCCCCATGTCGCGATTTAACACGGAGGCGCCCGTGATATCGCTCTCTTCAAAGGAGGTGACCAAATGGAGCGCGTCTTTCAGTTCGGCGTAAGCTTTCACCTTATCTTCATTTTCCATGATCTCCAGGTTCAGCCGCGCGATTTCTTCTTCTAACGCTGTTTTTTCAGCACGCAATTTTCGGTTCTCCGACACGGCGCCAAAGTAACCTGTAATCGTTTCACTTGTCTTTTGAAAAAACTGGAGTACGGGGTCAAAAACAGGGCCGAAGGCGTCGCCGATACGCGAGCGCGTCGTCCCGGGAAGCGCGGTCAAAATAGCGGCCGCCAGGAGCGCCACCGAGATGAGCACAATGATCATGATGCGAGGACCGCGTCGCTTCACAGGCTGTGATTTCCTTCCCCACTCCCAGAGTATTTAACCTCAGAAATGACGCCATCAGTTTAGCATAAGGGAGCAAGCGAGACGATTTAACAAAGCCCCAAGCGGCTGAAGCTCGAAGAGGACTCCGCGCCGACGATGACATGGTCCAGGACCGGTATGCCCATCATTTTGCCCAGTTCTGTAAATTGGCGAGTGGACTCGATATCGGCTCGAGAAGGCTTCGAATCTCCGCTCGGGTGGTTGTGGACGAGTACGATGGAGGCGGCGTTCGCTTTCACGGCCTCTCGGAAGATATCTCGCGGATGGATCACGGCGGCGGCCAGTCCCCCCTGTGATATTTGTACCTGCTTGATGATCCGGTTCCGCGTGTCTAAAAGGAGCACATGGAACTCCTCTCTTGGCAGGTAGCGCATCGTCGCCTCCACATGGCGGATGACGTCCTCGGGACCCTCAGCCGATTCGCGCACTTCGGCCTGGCGCTCTGAGGCGGCGCGCTGTCCCAATTCCACGGCTGCAAGCGTGCGGATGGCTTTCACTCGGCCGACACCGGGGGTCTCTTGCAATTCTTCAAGACTTGCGTCAAACAACCCCTTGATGCCCCCTGTTTTTACAAGCAGCTTTTGTGCGATCTGGATGGCGGTCTCCCCCGAGCGTCCTGAGGTCAGGATGATGGCCAACAGTTCGGCGTGGGAAAGGCGTCCGATGCCTTCTTTTTCCGCCTTTTCGTAAGGCCTTTCACTTTCTGGGAGTTCCTTCATCGTTAAGAGTTCTTTCTTTTTCATTTCAACCTCCATAAAATTGTTGTCACGAATTGAAATGAAATAAGAAAAACAAAAGCCTGAAGCTTACGCCTCGCAGGCCTTAATCACCAACAGGGAGAGCGCGTCCTCTCCATCGATTTTGCCTGTTTTCACCGCCCAGTCCGCCTGAAAGGCGTCCTCCAGCATGCGTTCTAATTGCTCGGTCTGAAAACGTCCGGCCTGTCCTGCCAGTTTACGGGCGAAAAAGCGGCTGGCCGTGAGCCCGCTCCCAATAATCCGATCAGCGGTCTTCAATTCCTTGGCCACGAGCAGGTCGCGGGTCTGCCGGGCCAGCATGGTCTGAATAAACAAAGGGGCTTCACGTCTGGCCAAAAGGATGTCAAGGTGCACGAGCGCCTCATCGACGCGCTTTCTTGCGATTGCGTCCGTGAGATCGAAGATTTTTCCCGTCATATCCTCGCGACAGAGCAGGTCGATGTCCTCCAAGGTGATGTCTTCTTGGTGGGTGTAGGCGTAGTACAAGAAGATCACGGTCAGCTCATTCATAATGTCGGACATGGACAGTTCACAGCGCGCAATGAGGGAATCGGCCGCCTCCCGCGTGATGCGGTAGCCGTCGCGATGGCAGAGCCCTGACACCCAGGCAAGCAGGTCTTGCTGGGACTGAATGTCAAGCTTCACCGACAGGGCGCCTTGTTGGCGCATCTTCTTTAACAGCGCGTTGTTGTGGGTGACTTTATCCTCGATGAAAATCAAAGAACAGCGGTCCGGGATGGATAAAAGCGCCTGCTCCAAGCGTTTCCATTCGTCACCGTCCATCTGCCATGCTTTTTCAAAAAAGCCGCTTCTTTCTACCACAATCACCTTGGTAACGGAGAAAAAGGGCGGTGTCTCAATTTCCGAAAGCAGACGACCGGCGTCAATTGACGCGACTTTTCCATTCCCCGTGATCTGGACAAGGTCCATGGATTCAGAACCCGGCGTTAAGAGGGTCGTTAAAAGGCGCGTCTTAATCTGCTTGAGAAGAAAGCGCTCCTCCCCTGTCAGAATATACGCGGGGCGATACGGGGCCTGTTCCAGCGCCTTGGCGGCCTCTTTATAGTTCAGCCATTGATCGATTATTTTTGTCATTATCGGATCCACGTGTTAATCGTACCTTTTTGCCGCCGTATGTTCAAGAATACACAGCCGCTCTCATCTGTCCTTATCGGCTCGATTGACCGGCGCTCCAAACGCCGGATGACATCCGGATGCGGATGACCGTAACGGTTAAGGGCGCCGACCGAGATCACCGCTGTGTCAGGGTCACAGGCCATAAGGAAAGCATCCGTCGTGGCGTAGCGTGACCCGTGGTGCGCCACATGGAGAAGATCGGCGGAAAAGTCGAGATCACTTCGAAGTAAATAGCGCTCAGTCTCTTCGGTAAGATCCCCCGTCATGAGCACGCGTATTCCCTCCAAAGACATAGACAAGCCGAGCGAGCGCTCATTCAGATCGCCTCGCAGCTTGTCATCCGGGGACAACACCTCATCTGTACGCCGCGCCAGTCAATGACATCGCCCGCTTTCAAGTAATAAAGCGGGATGCCTTCGTCCGACGCGAGTGCTTCTATGGCGTCACTCATATCTTCTTCTTGGGAAGACGATCGGTTTTTTCATCGGAACGGACAGGCATGCAAAGCGCCCTCACCATCCCCGCTTCCATGAGTTCCATGACACCCAGGCGTGGTCACTATGAGCGTGGGTCAGGATGACAAGGTCGATGGCGCTTATAGCCTGCATACGAAGCGCCGGGATGACCGTATGGTAACCATGCCCCTTGTCACCCCCGTCCATCAATAGGGCGTGCCCTTTCTCACAAGGAGGGTCGCGTCCCCCTGTCCCACGTCGAGAAACAGGAAGCTTGTTTTTGAAAAGGAGAAGAAAAAGAATAAAACAAATGCCAAACATAGTGTAAAAGAAAAAAGGATGATCCTTTGATACTTTAAAACAAAAGTTCGGCGCTTAACAAATAAAGCAATAAGAACGATCAGGGGCAGAAGCAGCAGGACATATTTCAGCGGCACGAAGGCCAATCGCATGCGCGTGACGGTCCTTGCGATCCATTGGAATAAAGAGGAAAGTCCGTTTAAGAAGAATAAAAAGAACGCGCTCATGGCTTTAGATACGATCGAGCGATTCGAAAAGGGCAAAAGGAGAAAAAGAAAAAGGTAACAAGAAGCCATCAGGATTGAGGCCAAGGGCAGGGCGATGACATTGGCCAGGGGCGCCAACAGGTGAATCCCGGGTGAGGACATCATCTGGTAGGGCAAGATGGCGGTTTGTGCGGCGATGGAAAGAGAAATGAAGTGCGGCATGAAGCGACCCAACCGCCTTTTTTCCTTGCCCTTCTTTTTTATCCTGCATCTCGGACATGAAGCTGACGGCCGCGGCCGTCATGAGGCTCATCCAAAAACCTGTGTCGTAAAGCGCAAAGGCATTGAATAAAAGCAAAAGGCTCCCCACGAAGAAGAGTGTGTTATAGGCGTCCCGCCGCCGCATTAAAGGCCGATCCGCCATCCGAAACAAGCTGATGAGTGAAGCGCGGCAGATGCCGCTTTTCCAACCGCTCAGGATACCGGGAAGAAATAGGATAAAAATCATAAGGATTGTACGCATACGAGAAGACAGTCGAAGTTTTTTTAAAAAACGCTCCGAGGGTCCTGTAATAAACAACAGGTGCGTCCCCGACACGCTTGTCAGATGCGACAGGCCGGCCGTTTGCAGTTCATACTTCTCACGCTCCTCTAAAAGCCGGGTGTCCCCTAACGACAAAGATAACAACAGGGGGCCTCCAGGCGATTGCCATACGCTGTCAAAGCGTGTGCGAAAGTAATCTCTCAGGCGGTCCGGTAAACGCCTAAGTGAAAGAAAGAACCCGTTTTGAGGTAGCAGCCGCACAGAAAGGGCTCGCCCTTCCCAAAGGGCTCCTTTTGACAACAGGTAGTTTCGCTTGGAATAGCCTCCTGGATTTCGGGTTCCTCCCCGACCGTAAAGACCGCCGTCCCCGACACGCGGTCTCCCCTTTTTCCCGGTTGTTCCATCCATAAAAGCGCGCGGATGCCGTTGTCGAGGCGTACGGTCTGTGTGCGCCCCTGACCCGGATCCTCCGACAGGATGACTCCGGGGTCCGTGATGACCCCTGAAAAATAGTGATTGCCTAGGGGGAGTTCACGCTCTGCTTTTAAAATGGCAAAGCGCGTGAAAACAAGTTGTACGATCAATAAAAGGAAAAATAAGAGCGCGCCCGGGCGCGCTATTAGAAACGACTTAAAAAAACCTGTGTCAGATGGCGCGCCCATGGGGGCAGTATGCGCTTATCCGGTATCTCATTTGGATGAATCAATGGCTAAAAAGCGCCCGTACTTGTCAATTCGAACGCGCTTTTGCGACAAAGTCCAAGATCTCCTCTTCCAAACGCTGCATGCGCAAGTCACGGGGCTTTGTCCCGCGGACACGGAAAGCGGGGGGCGCGCTGTTTTTTGGTAGCGCTCCGCGTAGTCCCGGATGACCTCCATCACGTCCTTTTCTGCTTTTAGAGCCGCCTGACGCGACAGTTTATCGGCCTTGGTCAAAACGACCTGCCAATCGATGTCAAAGTGGCACAGGTAGTCGAGCATCTCCAGGTCAAGCTTGCCAAAACCGCGCCGTATGTCTAAAAGTAAAAGCACGATGGCGATCGGGCGATCATTTTCAAAATAGTCGTTCGTCACCTTCGAGAAGGCGTCCTGTTCACCGCGTGAGGTTTTTGCGTAACCGTAGCCGGGCAGGTCGACATAGTAATAGTCTTCGGACAGTTCATAGAAAAAGACAAGCCTTGTCTTCCCCGGGGTTTTGCTCGTACGCGCCAGACTTTTGCGGCGACTCAACGCATTGACAAGGGTTGATTTACCCACATTGGAGCGCCCCGCAAAGACCACTTCCGGACGATGGGGCTTGGGAAATTGTTTCACAGACGCCGCCGCGACATAGGCGACGCCTGAGGCATCGTAGGATGTTTTGCTCGCTCACTCATGTTCAAATAACCGCCGCTTTCATCTGCTATACTGGTGGCACCGGGAGGGACGTCTATGCAAAAACTTGCTTTTCCGGCCGATCAGTCTGTCAAAAACCTTTTTGGCGATGACCCTGAGCTCGATTCATACGGTCCGATCGGTCTGATTAATGAACAACTGGATCCCGCGCTTGCCGAACGCGTCAATCATCAATTAAGTCTCAGACGACAGGCCATCGCTCTTGAACGGCCTGAAGTCCTCGATATCCCCGGCTATGTACGTCAAGACTACCGCATCGAGGTCGATCTTTCACGTTTCGACTCCGGTGAGGGCAAAGCCCATGTCATTGATACGGTCCGCGCCACGATTTATTCATCCTGACGGATGTGTTAAACTACGGCGCTCATTATAGTCGATACGGTTCCGATGTGTCGATGGGGCCCGATGAACACTTCCTCGATCTGGTGCGCCTGATCCTTTGCACACGCGATTCCGCCGAACGCATCCATGTCATCATGCCTTATCTGTTTGAGGCCGGCGCTTTCGAAAGACCGCGCGAGAGTCGCTTGACTGCGGCGCCATGCTGCGCTACCTCTTCAGTCTCGGCATCGATAATTTCATCACCTTTGATGCGCACGACTCGCGGGTGGCCAACGCCGTCCCGAGTTCCAACTTTGAATCCTTTCCGACCTCCTACCAGACGATCCGGACCATCTTTCAAACCATCCCCGACCTTCGGGTCGACGCGGATTCCCTCATGATCGTCAGCCCCAATGAGGCCAGCATCAATCGGGGCATCTTTGTCGCCTCGGCCATGAAGGTACCCTTGGGTATTTTCTATAATCGCCGCGATTTTCAATATATCGGCGAGTCCTTGCATCAAATTGAAACGCGCACCTTCCTCGGCGATTCCGTTCAAGGTAAAGATATTATCATCATCAGTGACATGCTCGACAGCGGGCGCGACCTCATCGCGAGCGCGAGTGAGTTGAAATCAAGGGGCGCCGGGCGCATCATCTGCGCGGTGTCCTTCGCGCAGTTCACCGAAGGCATCCAACCGCTCCGCCAAGCCTGGGAGAGCGGGTTGATCGAGCGCATCTTCTCAACCGACATGTCCTACCGACCGCCTGAGGTCTTGTCATCGCCCTGGTACACGGATATCTCCATGGCCGATGACCTGGCATTGCTCATCTCGGCTTTAAACCATGACGCTTCGCTGTCCCGCCTGATGGCGCCGGCTGCGCGCATCGATCGGCTGCTCGAGGAGCAAAAAAAGAAAATATTGCCGCAATCGTCGCTGACCGACAAACAACTCAGCTTTGCGGATGTCAATCCACAAAACCCATTAGAGGAGTAATACTATGACCCCGGAAGAATTGAAGAAAGTACATAAGCAAGGCGACACCAACTATTACGTTTACGACCAGTACGGAAAAAACCCGATGGCGCCGATCGCACCGGTCGCGCTCATCGCCTTAAAAGGGGCCAGAACTTTTTCAGATGAAGTGAATATGGCGCTTGTCACACGGCGCAAAGATTATCTTGGAGAAATGGATCCGGCAAGCATCCAGCCCGGCTTCCTGCGGGAAGACTTCCACGTCCCCGTCAACGCCTTCCGTTTCTCCTCAGGCGAGGGTAAGGCCGTCATTGAAAGCACCATCCGCGGCCATGACCTTTACATTCTCTGCGATGTGACAAACTACTCAGTGACTTACAAGATGCGGGGCTACGACAACCGCATGAGCCCGGACGATCATTTCCAGGACTTGAAACGCGTCATCCTCGCCGCCTCCGGCAAGGCGCGCCGGATCAATGTCATCATGCCCTACCTGTATGAGGGACGTCAGCACAGAAGAAACGCGCGCGAGTCGCTTGACTGCGCCCACATGCTGATTGAGTTAGACGAGCTCGGGGTGGCGAACTTTATCACCTTTGACGCCCATGACGAGCGCGTGGCGAACGCCACACCCACCTCCGGCTTTGAAAACGTGCCGACCACCTACCAGGTATTGGAGACCATTGTGCGCTCCTTCCCGGATATCCGCTTCCTCCATGACGAGATGATGATGATCAGCCCCGACGAGGGCGCCATCTACCGCGCCATGTACTACGCCTCGGTGTTGGGCATCCCGCTTGGCACCTTCTACAAGCGCCGGGACTACACGGTCGTGAAAAACGGCCGCAACCCCATCATCGCGCATGAGTTTTTGGGCGGTGAAGTGGAAGGCCGCGACATGATTATCGTGGACGATATGATTTCATCGGGTGAATCGATGCTCGAGATCGCAAAGACCTTAAAAGCGAAAAACGCGCGGCGCATCTTCGGCGTCGGCACTTTTGGGTTGTTCACTGACGGCTTGGATCTTTTCAATCAGGCGTATGAAGACGGCATCATTGACGCCATCTTCTGCACCAACTTGATCTACCGATCGCCGGAACTTTTAAAGGCGCCCTGGTACCGTGATGTCAGTGTCTCGCGCTTTGTCGCCCTGATCATCGACGCATTGAACCACAACGCCTCGCTCTCTTCCCTCCTTGACCCGACGACCAAGATCAGGAAGCTGTTAAAAGCGATCGGAAACGATGGCGTCACGGACTAAAGAATTTTAGGACCGAGCGCTACACCGCCGATCAGATGGAAATGCACATGCATGACCGTCTGACCGGCGTTTTTTCCGCAGTTATTGATCAGGCGAAAGCCTTCCTCTGTTAATCCCGCCTCACGGACAATCAAGGGCAAGGCCTCCATGACCTTGCTAAGGGCTTTTCGGCCCTCATCCTTTCCGGCCATCAGGTAAAGATCCTCATAATGGGCCTTCGGCACGATCAGGACATGGACAGGCGCCTGCGGTGAAATATCGTGAAAGGCTAAGAGATGCTCATCCTCATAGATTTTGTTGGAAGGGATCTCCCCTTTTACTATTTTGCAAAAAATACAGTCTTCCATCCTTATATCTCCCGGATCATTGAACGTACGGCTTCAAGGGCTACATCCACTTGACTGACGTCGCGGCCGCCGGCCTGCGCCATATCCGGGCGCCCGCCGCCTCCGCCACCTGTTATCTTCGCGGCCTCTCGGACCAGATCGCCGGCCTTCATGCCTTTTTTCACCGCGCCCGGAGCTACCATGGCAAGCCACAGGACCTTGTCGGGCAAGGCGGAAGCCAAGACCACGACGGCCATCTCGCCCAGGCGGTCGCGGAAGCGGTCGCCGGCTTCTCGAAGCTGTTCGGCGTCAAAATCAGAAAACACATGGGTCAACACATGAAATGCTCCGATCACTTCCTCCCCCGCACTGATGTCTTCCACCGACTCGGCTAGCTTGCCGCGTTCTAAGGCTTTGACCTCGTCTGACAGTTCGCGGACGCGATTTTCCAAATGAATCAGTTTATTCAAAAGTTCTTTTTTAGGCGCGCGCAGCTGTTCTCCCAAAAGCGCCAAGAGTTCAGCGTCTGCGGCCGCCTCCTCCACCGCCCGCTCTCCTGTCACCGCTTCAATGCGGCGGATGCCCGACGCGATTCCGCTTTCGGTTAGGATGCGGAAAAATGCCATTTCACCTGTGGAACTGAGGTGTGTGCCCCCGCAAAGTTCGCGCGACAGGGCGCCGCAGGACACCACGCGCACCGCGTCATCGTATTTTTCGCCAAAGAGCGCCACCGCGCCCGAGGCTCTTGCTTCATCGATGGCCATGAGTTCGGTGTTGACCTTCAGGTCATCTAAGATGGCACGGTTCACAAACTGCTCAATTTCACGCAATTTATCATCGCTAACAGGACCGTCATGCTGGAAATCGAAGCGGAGTCTGTCAGGCGACACAAAGGAACCCTTCTGGGTGGTCTGTTCGCCCAAGATGGCGCGCAGGGCCGCGTGCAGTAAATGCGTGGCCGTGTGGTTTCTTGCGGTGGCCTTGCGTTCGCCGCGGGACACAGAAAGAGCGATCGTATCTCCCGCTTTGAGTGTCCCCTGTCCCACGGTTGCCTGGTGGAGGACAATGCCGTCGCCTGTGCGCTCAGCGCTGTCAATGACAGCCGTGCCGCCTGCCTGGTAGCCCATGCCCTGGTCGGCGGTCTGGCCGCCGCCTAAGGCGTAGAAGGGCGTCGCCTGGGTGACGAGGAAGACTTCATCGCCGGACTTGGCTTCTTCGACAAAAAGAAGTGATTTCTTGTCCTCTGACAAGCGAAGGATGAAAAGAAGTTTTTCATCGGCTTCTAATGTGTCATAGCCTAAGAAGCGAGTTGCTTCGAGTGCACGGACCTCATCGGGCAGGACCACCTGGCCCCAGGCCGTGGACGTTTTTTCTAAAAAGTCGGCCCTCGCCCTTGTTCGCTGCTCCTGCATCTCAATATTAAAGCTTTCACGGTCGACTGTAAGACCCATTTCTTTAGCAATCTCGGTCGTCAACTCAATGGGAAAGCCGAAGGTGTCGTGCAATAAGAAGGCGATTTTGCCGGGGAGGATATCGCTTCCCTTTTCCTTTTCTTTATCGCAGGCCTCCTGCAAGAGTTCGAGCCCCTGGCGGATGGTCCGGTCAAAGCGCTTTTCTTCTGTTTCCAACACGGCGATAATCGCCTCTTCTCGGCCGAGCTCCGGATAGTGTTCCTGGGACTGTAAGATCGCTGTCCTCATGATGGGCGTCAAAAAGGGGCGGTCAAGGCCTAAGAGTCTCCCCTGCCGGGAGGCGCGGCGGATCAGGCGGCGCAGCACATAGCCTCGCCCCTCATTGCCGGGCAGGACTCCGTCGGCGATCATCATCATGGCGGAGCGCACATGGTCCGTGATGACCCGTATGGCGATGTCCGTTTCTTGTGAGGCGCCGTAGACGGTATGGGTTTCTTTTGAGACAGAGTCGAGGATGGCGCGGATGGTGTCGACTTCGAACATGCTCGTGACGCCCTGCATGATGGCGGCGATACGCTCAAGGCCCGCGCCTGTGTCGATGTTTTTCTTTTCCAAGGGGATGTAGCTTCCGTCCTCTTGTTTGTCGAACTGGGTGAACACCAGGTTCCAGTACTCGATGTAGCGGTCGCATTCACAGCCCACCGCACAGTCAGGACTGCCGCAGCCGTACGCTTCTCCGCGGTCGAAGAACAATTCGGAACAGGGGCCGCAGGGGCCGGTGCCGTGCTCCCAAAAATTCTCCTCGTCAAAACGTGAGATGCGCTCAGGCGGCACCCCTGTTTTAATCCACAGGTCATAGGCCTCATCGTCATCGACATGGACCGTGACATGGATCCGCTCCTCGGGCATGCCTAAGACTTCGAGCGAGAAATCCCAGGCCCATTGAATGGCTTCCTTTTTAAAGTAGTCGCCGAAGGAAAAGTTGCCCAGCATCTCAAAGAAAGTCCCGTGGCGGTCCGTGATGCCCACGCGGTCGATGTCCGGTGTGCGGATGCATTTTTGACAGGTGGCGATCCTGGGCGAGGGCGGTGTCTCAGATCCTGTAAACCATGATTTCATCGGGGTCATCCCCGCGTTGATGAGGAGGATCGAAGGATCGTTTTCGGGCACAAGCGAGAAGCTAGGCAGGATCAGGTGCTCATGCTGTTTAAAGAAGTCAAGAAAGAGACTTCGAATGGTATTAAGGCTTAGTTCTTTCACGTGGTTCACCTCGAACGTATTATTATGTGCAAAGGCCCGGAGTTTCCGGGCCTTTCTTATCGTATCCGCTAAAAAGCAAGCGGTCAGTCGCCCAACAGTTCAGACAGCGGCGGAATTGCGTGATCTCGTTTCCGACATAAAGATCTGTGACGCTCATGTCATTATATTCCGCAAGCTTTTCGCAAAGCGTCTCACTGGCCCGATCATAATAGCGCATGCAGATCCCCCACCAGGAATCGCCGCCACCACGACGTGGATCCGATCCACGCTTGTCGGCTCCGGGGGCTCCGTCTCTTCGGGAGGTTCGGTCTGGGTGGGTGGGTGGTCTGTTCAACCGGCACCGAAATCGAGGGTGAGGTCTCGGGGGGGTCTGTTTCCACCGGTTTCTTACTGCCGCCCAAGAGCTTGATGAGCGCGACAATACAGATCACAATGATCGCGATCAGGATGGCGTAAAAGACATGTCTTGTCCGATCCGATCCTCTTCTCGGTTTCCCGCTGTATCCGTCGTCATAGTCGTCGTAGTCGTCGCCGTAGGGGTCGTAACCGCGCGGCGTCAAGATCATCGCCCGTATCCCAATGATCGCGATGGTCGTAATCGCCGTAGCCTCCTGCTCCCTCCTGACGTCTGCGTTTTTGCTGGTCAGGCGAATAGGCAAAGACCGGCAGATCCGCTTCTTCTTGTCCGAAGGCGGACTCATCAAAGAAGTCATCAAAGGGGCGTTTCTCATCAAAGCCGCCCATCCTCGGGACCACCGATTCAAAGGGCTCGGTCGCCTCACTCACCGGCATCGGAGGCAGATCCCATGCGGGTTCTTCCTCTCGCGGCGGTTCGCGACGGCCGCGGTCGACCATATCCTGGCGCTCATAACGCTGTGTTCTGGCAAATGCGGGGTCCACAGGCGGCGCTTCGGGAATGACCACC
Source organism: Clostridia bacterium (assembly GCA_040766025.1). Lineage (GTDB taxonomy): Bacteria > Bacillota > Clostridia > Saccharofermentanales > DTU023 > UBA4923. Next base: position 323,172 of record JAXGRH010000001.1, read on the forward strand.
GGCTCCATGGCCTGAGTCGCAAAGCGTCCGAGGCTGAATTTGCTCGTCTGTTGTTCGGAAGCTTTCATCTGGGAGATCCGTGTGACGGCCACCTGCATCGGTGTGCCGGGCATCTGGGAAGCGGCCGCGGTCAATAAGGAGGCGGCGGCATCCATCTCATCTTCAGCGTCTCCTAAAAGCCGCATCAATTCTTTTTGGCCCACGACGTCATACAGTTCGCCGTTACATAGCACCACAAGATCGCCGTCTTCCACCTGCGCGATATTCGAATAGCGTATCGCCCCGGCTTCTCCGGCAATAAAATCAAAAATACCCTCCACGCGGTCGCCGCGCACATCAATGGCTTCTAATTCTTTGCCGTGGCTTGTCAGAGGATAGAGCACGCCCTGACGGTAAATAAAGGCCAGTCCCTCACCGACGGTCACAGAGGCGATTTCTCCGTCTCTTACGATGATCGAACTAAAGTACGGTTCGCGCCCCTCTTCTTCCGCAAGTTTCAGGCCGCCTGTCACATCAAGGGCCGCTTCGGCAAGGTCATTAATATCGGTGTCGATCTCGCCTCCAAGGTCCGCAAGCTGTGCGGACAGGTTGACGAGCGGCGCCTGCCATGTTTCCTGTCTCGTTCTCGCATCCGTCGGATAGGCGAAAACTGAAATCAAGAAGCTGCGGGCTTCGCGGTCAAGCGTCAGATTGACCGTGCGCGTTTCACGTTTGCCCGGAAATTTACCGTCGAGACAGTAAGCGTCCGCCACGCCCTCACCGGGGTAATAGCGGGCGTTTACAGTGGTCTGTAAACGGGTTGTTGTCGGCTGGGGTGCCTTGGCCATAAGAAACCTCCTGGAGGTGAAGTTAAATGATTACGCACATCATTGAACGACTGTTGTTTCTGACAGTTTATCATAAATGGGGATGGCTTTCGGCGAAAAATGAAGCAAGCGGCAAATCTTCTTTCACCGTCACCTTCATGTTTTCTACTTCGCCCAAAACAAGTTTCACCGGATAGCCGATGCGGATCAGGAGCTCAAGGTCGTCAGTGGCCCGAACACCCTTTGACTCCGCGATTTCAAGCGCCTGTAAGAGCACATCCAGATCGGCCCCCTGGGGCGTCTGCATGAGCGCCACGCGTTCTCGTGGTAGGTCTGTTCGATATGAATGCTTTTTTCATCCAAGAGCCGTGTGGTGTCAGGAGGTGTGATCGCGGGGGCGACCCCTGCGCGTTCGTTCACGATCGTGTCAACGACATCCTGGATGATCCGGTCGGAGACAAAGCAGCGGGCGGCGTCGTGAATGAGCGCGATGTTGCGCGCCCTTTTTTCCCGCCATTTTTGACGCTTGTAATAGTCCCCAATAAGCTGATTCCGCGTGTCTTGCCGCCCTTGACAAAGACAAGGGGAACTTCTGTGGAAATAACTTCCAAGAGGGATCGGACGCGCGCTTCTTCGTCCTCAGATATGACGACAATCCTTGAGTGACCCGGGGAGTGCAAGAGGAGGCGGCGGGCCGCTCGCTCTAAAATCGTGCGCCCCGCGATGTCTAAAAACAGTTTTGTTTTCAGCATGTCCCACGCGGCGCCCGCTTCCCGCGGCAAGCAAGATGGCAAATACCTGTGGCGTGTCAGTCACCTTTCGCCTCCTTTTGGAACAAAAGGTCCCAGGCCTCGTTTAATTCGCTGACGTAAAATACTTGGACGTCACGCTGTTCTTCAAAGCGCAACAGTTTCCCCTAGCGGCGGCCGGTACGACAAAGCGTGTCCAGCCTGTGCGATAAGCTTCTTCCAAAGAATCAGCCATGCGGGAGATGGCGCGTATTTCACCGGTCAGCCCTACCTCTCCGACGACAATGATGTCGGTTTTCACCGGTTTGTCGCGCACGGAGGAGATGAGGGCGGCTAAGACCGCCAGATCGACGGAGGTTCCCTTCACGCGGTAGCCTCCGGTGACGTGACGTAGGCGTCAAGCGCTCCCATGTCAATTCCCGTCTTTTCGCCACCGCCATGAGCATGACGAGGCGCGAGCGGTCGAGCCTGGCCATCCTAATGGGTGTGCCGTAGTTCGACGGCACGGTCAGCGCCTGGATTTCTAACAGGATCGGGCGCGTGCCTTCTAATATAGCGGTGGTGACGGAGCCTGGGACATTTTTCGGTTTTGCCGTCTAAGAACAATCCCGGAAGCTTCCAGAACGGACAGGAGGCCTTGTTCGGTCATTTCAAGATTCCGATTTCTTCGGTGGCGGCAAAGCGGTTTTTCACCGCGCGCAGGATTCTGAGGGGGCTGTCCTTTTCGCCTTCAAAATAAAGGACGGTGTCCACCATATGTTCCAAGACTCGCGGTCCCGCGATCGCGCCTTCTTTTGTGACATGGCCTGTCAGGATAATCGTGATGCCGAGGGACTTGGCCATGCGCAAGAAGCCCATCCCGGCTTCGCGAAGCTGAGCGACGCTTCCCGGGGCGGAATTGACGTCATCCGCGTATACCGTCTGGATAGAGTCGATGACCACAAGCTCGGGGCGGCGTTCTGCTAACAAAGCCTCGATGGCCGAAAGGTTCGTCGTGGTGACAAGCGGGATGGATTGACTTTGGAGTCCTAAGCGGCGGCTTCTTGCCGCGACCTGCTCGGCACTTTCTTCGCCTGTGACATAGAGGACTTCCCCCTTTTTCCGGTTCCCCAAGATGGAAAGCGCCAAGGTGGATTTTCCGATGCCCGGGTCACCGCCTAAAAGGATGAGGGAGCCTTGGACCATCCCTCCGCCCAGGACGCGGTCCAGTTCTTTTATATGGGTGGGTTCCTTGGGTTCTTTTTTGATGTCCACCGAGGCGAGATCGATGACTTCTGCCCCCGCTTCTCCCTCTTGGGAAAGCCAACTCCCACGGCGTTCGCCCGCTTTTGGGGGCGCTATTTCCTTTTGGGCAAAAAAGGAATTCCACGCCCCGCAAGACGGGCAGCGCCCGAGCCAACCGCTCGTCTCATGGCCGCATTCTTCACAGACAAATATTGTTTTTGCTTTTGCCATTCCCTCACCTTTTTCTCATCTTGCAAACTAACAGAATAATTATAGGGTATGCCTCCCATAAATGATAGAATGATGAATACTCGATAAATATCGATGTATGAAGGGAGGACCCCATGTATCAGCAATTCCCCGATCCCTCGATCGTAGACAAAAGTTTTCAAGAGAATTTTGATATCCCGAACAAAACTATGTATGACATTGTGCACGAAATGGCGCTTCTTCGCCCGACTGAAGAGGCTTTGTCTTTTTTGAATGCCCGCATGAGCTTTCTCGCGCTCGATCGCGAAATCGATGACTGCGCGAAAGGCCTCGTCCAAATGGGATTTAAACCGGGCGATGTCTTTGCCATCTGTCTGCCGAACATCCCCGAGACGGTTGTTTTGTTCTACGCCGTGAACCGCTTAGGCGGCGTCTGCAACATGATCCATCCTTTGGCGCCGGCCGCCCAGGTGATGGAGATTATCCATGAAACGAAGAGTCGTTTCTTATGTTTCCCCGAAATTTTTATGAAGCGCTTTGCCGCGCATGTGGAAGAACATCGCCCGGGATCCCCGCTTGAGACGGTCTTGGTGGCCCCGATGGCGCGTTCAGGCGATCCTTTGAGCCGCCTGGGTCTTTATTGGACGAAGGGGAGAAAGGCCTTCAGCCTCATGCCTGAAAACAAGCACTGGCTCCTTTGGGATGAGATGGTGAAAAACGGGAAAGACACCGCACTCCCCGCCCCCGCGGATGATCCGGATCGCGTTTCGGTGTACCTGCACAGCGGTGGTACCACGGCGGCGGCCAAGACCGTG
>JAXGRH010000010.1:0-35267 GCA_040766025.1 Clostridia bacterium
TATCAAAATCCACATAACCTTCACCTAAGGCCGGAAAATTCCAGACATCTTTCGGCCCCGCCTTATCCTTCAGGTGGATGTAGGCGATGTCATCGATGACAGCCTCCATGTCCTGCACAACATCGACATCGCCGTAAAAAATAGCATTGGCCGTATCGTAATTAATCTTGACGAGGGGGCTATTCACAGCTTTTACGATGCGTTGGATCTCTTTCCCTGATCCGTGCAGCTTCCCGTGCACTTCCAAAACAAGCATAAGATCTAAGCGCTCAAGGTCGGGGATAAGGGAGATGAGATGGTTTGTCAGATCTCTTTCATCCACTACCTTATCCTCCAAATGCGCCTCACCGATCGACGAGACGATGAAGCGGCAGCCAAAGTAGGACGCCAGCTCCATATTCTCCAAAAAGTCCGTCAGACGTTCGGAGTCCATTAAATTGCAATGACCGCTCATCGCGATGGGGAGGAGATCCTCCTCCTTAAGTTGTTTTTTAATCCTTGCGAGCTCTTTAAAGGGCATCTCGGGCATCACATGCTCCGTCCAGCCGCGGGTAGCCGTTAATTCAATGGCCGAAAAACCGCTCTTTTTTATGCCCTCGATGGCGCGATCGAGCGAATACCCGTGGTAACAATTGGAATTGACAGCAATAATCGCTTTCATGAAAAACCTCCTTGAATTGACTCACATAATTGACAGTTTCAGGATAATAATCTAACATAAAAGCAATTCATTAAGAAAGTAAAGAAAGAAATGGCCTCTCAAATCGTCGGCACGCCCCAGACTATGCGAAAAGTCAATCAGGATCGGATCGAGGAGACGATCCGGATGAAGGGACCGCTTTCAAGACCTGATATGGCGCGCGAGACAGGCTTGTCATTGGTCACGGTCAACCGATCGGTGGAAGCCCTCCTTTCAGAAGACAAGATTAAAAAGGCAGGCCTGGAAGACAGCAATAACAGCGGCCGCCGTCCCATGCTATTTCAAATCAATGACAAACTTTATAACTACCTTTTCGCATACATCTATCTTGACCGATGCCGGATTCAGCTCTCCGACCATCGGGGCGGCACCGTCATGCAAGATGATTTCGCTATCGGGGAGTACGTTAACGGCGGTTTTGTCGATATTCTCATTGACCGCTTTGAACAGGTCATCGAAAAATACAAGGAAGCGCCTTACCGGGGCATCTTTATCGGGGTGCCCGGCGTCGTCCACGAAGGTGTTATCGAATCGATCCCACTTGTGCCCGAGTTAGAAGGATTGAATTTGCGTGAGCGCCTTTCGAAGCATTTTAACCTGGACGTCCATCTCGAAAACGATGTGAACCTTGCCACCTTCGGCTACTACCACGAACACGATCCCGGCGCTTGGGGCACGCGCACCTTTTTATTTTTGAACCACGGGGTCCGTATGGGCACTCGTATTCGAGGGCGTATCTATGGGGGCAGCAGCTCCTTTTCCGGAGAAATCGGCGCCATCTTATTTCCCTGCGATACCAGCATGAGCTACGAGGAACGCATCTTTTACCTTTCTCAAAAGGCAAAAACGGAGGCCGCCGCACGAGCGGCCGTGGTGAATGCGATCACGGAGTTGTTAATTATCATTCAGGCCACTGTGAACCCCGTGGAGATCGTCCTCCACCACGATCTTTTGGACAGCACAGATCTTCTCGCGATGCGGGAGGCCTTGGCACAACGCGTCGGTGAACGGCACGCGCCCCGCTTGAAACTTTTCACAGGCGCCGTTCAAGATATCGGTATGAAGGGGATGGTGCAGGTCGCCCTGTCGCTTCACCAGGACCAATCCCTTGCGATCACTCGCATGTTATAAGAGCTTTTGAGGAGGTCAGTACAATGGGAAAAATTAAAGTAGGCGTGGCGGGCGTCGGTTTCATCGGGGGTCCATATTGAACAGTTAAGGCGTTTGCCGATGGTCGAAGTTGTGGCCGTCGCCGATCCCTTCGACGCGACAGAGAAAGCCCGAAGGCTCGGGGTACAAAAAGCCTATGACAGCACATTCGAGATGCTTGAAAAAGAGTCACTTGACGCCATCCATCTGTGCACACCCAACAACCTGCACTATGAGGAGGCCTTGTTGGCTTTCACAAAAGGCGTCCATGTGATCTGCGAAAAACCGCTGACGACAAGCCTTGAAAATGCAAAAGCGATGTCCGACGCCGCCCAAAAAGCAGGGCTCATTCACGCGGTAAACTTCAACTACCGCTTCTACCCTTTGGCCTATGAAATGCGTCAGAGAAGACTGTCCGGTGAGCTGGGCGAGGTCTATTCTATCCACGGGAGTTACCTTCAAGACTGGCTTTTTTTGAAAACAGACTACAGCTGGCGTTTGGAATCCGATATTTCGGGCCGCTCGCGCGCTTTTGCCGACATCGGTTCGCATTGGGCCGATCTTGTGAGCTTTGTCACCGGCTTAAAACCCGTGGAAGTAATGGCTGACTTTGCCACCTTCCATCCGACGAGAAGCAAGCCTCTAAAGCCTGTTGACACTTACTCCAACATGATGCTGACGCCGGCGGACTATGAGGAGATCCCCATCGACACGGAAGACTATGCGGCCGTGCTTTTCCGCTTAGAAAACGGTGGTCGGGCAAGCTGTGTGATCAGTCAGATGTTTGCGGGAAAGAAAAACGAGATGCGCGTCCTCATTGCGGGCAGCAAGAGTTCCATGATCTGGGACAGCGCCAACTCGAACGAACTATGGGTCGGTCGCCGCGACGCGCCTAACGAAGTTTATGAAAAAGACCCTTCCCTTCTCGCCGTTCCGACAAGAAGGCTGTCAAGCTATCCCGGCGGCCATGTCGAAGGATTCGCCGATTCGATGAAACAGCATTTCGCCCTGATCTATGAGGCAATTGCCTCGGGGACAACGGGAGAGCACGAATACGCCGACTTTGACGACGGCCTTATGGAAGTGTCGCTTTGCGACAAAATTATTGAAAGTGCGAAGACACGAAGCTGGATCGCATTGTAAAAAGGAGCATGCCATGATGAAACTCGGTCTTGTCTCGGCCATTTTGCCGGACGATACGTTTGAAGCATTAATCGACTATGTCGCCGATCAGGGGCTATCATGCGTGGAGGTCTGCTGCTGGCCTGTGGGCAAAGCGATCCGCCGCTACGCGGGGGTGACCCATATCGATGTCGTGAAAGACAAGGACAGACTCGACTACTTTGTCGACTACGCGAAAAAGAAGGGAGTTGAGATCTCCTCTTTGGGTTATTATCCGAATCCCATGGATCCCGATCCTGAGACTCGCGCGGTCGCCGTTGAACATCTGTACCGCCTGATCGAGGCCTCGGCCCGGATGGGCGTCAACATGGTGACCACATTCATCGGGAAGGACAAGACAAAGACGGTTGAAGAAAATCTTGAACTCTTTGAAGAAATCTGGACGCCGATCATCCGAAAAGCGGAGTCATTGGATGTCAAAATCGCGATTGAAAACTGCCCGATGCTCTACACAAAGGACGAGTGGCCCGGAGGCAATAACCTGGCGTCGACGCCCGCGATCTGGCGTGAGATGTTCCGCCGCATTAAGAGCGATCACTTCGGGTTAAACTACGACCCTTCACATCCTTATCTTATCCAGTCTGACTATATACGCCCTGTCTTTGAGTTCGCGGACAAAATGTTCCATATTCATTTCAAAGACATCCGCATCTACCAAGACAAACTCTACGAGCACGGGATCTTCTCTTATCCCGCCCTCTGGCACAGTCCGAAATTGCCGGGATTGGGAGGCGTCGATTTTGCGGCCTTCTGTTCGGCTTTAAACGACATCGGCTACAAGGGGTACGCCTGTATCGAGGTGGAAGACCGCGCTTATGAGGGCACCCCCGGTGACGTCAAAAAGGGCATTGAACAAAGCATCCGCTACATGCGGACCATCATGGATTAAAGGGAGGCATAGGCTCGACGATGTTGATGTTTTCGGGCATCACGAAAACCTACGGCGATATCAGGGCGCTCGACGATGTGTCCTTTTCGATTCCCAAGGGGGAAGTGACGGGACTGTTGGGGCTGAACGGCGCGGGAAAGTCCACCGCGATGAATCTTATCGCGGGTCTTTTGGCGTCCGATGAGGGCACTATCCGCCTGGGCGGGCTCGATGCCTTTGACGCGCCGATCGAATACCGCAAGAAGATTGGTTTTCTGCCCGAAACACCGCCCCTCTACCTCGATCTTACGGTCGGGGAGTACCTTATGACGGTCGCGCGCCTGAAGCGCCTGCCAAAGCCGCGTGAACGGGAAGTATTGCGCGTCATGGCGTCAACGGGGATTGAGCATGCGAAAAAACGCCTGATCCGCTCACTTTCGAAAGGCTACCGCCAGCGCGTGGGCCTCGCCCAGGCCTTGTTGGGTACCCCCGAACTTCTGATGCTCGATGAACCCACCGTCGGTCTTGATCCGTCGCAAGTCAATGAGTTTCGAAAACTGATCAGGGAGCAGGGAGCTCAACACACCGTGCTTTTCTCCTCCCATATTCTTTCTGAAGTAAATGCCGTCTGTGACCGTGTCCTCGTGCTTCATCGGGGGAAACTGGTGGCCGACACAACGCCCGTCGCGCTGGGTGCGTCGGGGCATGAGATTCGAAGGTTTCGCCTTGTGACAGAAGGGGACAAGGAGACGATTCGAGCCCTTATCGCATCGGTCGAAGGGGTGCTTACTGTGGGTTACACAGACGGCGCCTTCGTCATCGAAGTTGAGGCTTTTCGCGATGTAGACGTGCGGCGCCGCCTTTTTTGGGAGCTGTCAGCACATGCGCTTCCGATCCTTGAGCTGACGCTTTTGGCCGACAGTCTGGAAGACGCTTTCATAAGGCTTGTCACAGCGGAGGAAGGAAAATGAGCGCCATTTACGAAAAAGAGATGCGCCTTTACTTTGTCACGCCGCAGGGGTATGTATTCCTGGCAGCCTTCTGGTCACTTTCTTCTTATTTCTTTTATCTTTACAATCTACGGGCCGGATCGACCGATTTTCGCGCGCTCTTTGACATGCTCTTCACGATCGTCTTATTCTTGCTGCCGCTTCTCACCATGCGAAGCTTCAGTGAAGAACGGCGGCAGCGCTCGGATGTGTTGAGCCTTACCGCCCCCGTGACAACCGGCGACATCGTCCTCGGAAAATACCTTGCCGCGCTGACGCTCTATGCCGCAGGCATGGCCGTCACTCCTTTGCTTGCCCTTTACACTTCATTTCGGGGGCCGGTCGACGGAGGACTTTTGGCCCTCCACTTTGGCGGCCTTTTCATGTTAGGCGCCGCCCTCATTGCGGTCGGGATCCTGATCTCCTCGCTTACAGAAAGTCAGATCATCGCGGCCGTCTCGACACTTGCCGCAAGCCTTGCGCTGATGCTTTTGGACACACTCATACCCTCACTGAGACAGCCCTGGCTAGTCGCCGCCGCGCGCCGCCTTTCCTTTCGCATGAACTTCCAATCCTTCACATTAGGGGTCCTCAACTTCCCCGATGTCTTCTACTTCGCCTCCGTTGCCGTCTTGTTTTTGTTGTTTACGACACTCGTGCTGGACGGCCGCCGCTGGCATCGAAGACGCGCGCCCGCTTCGCGCGCTCTGAAAGTCGCCGTCCCTGTTTTGGCTGTTCTTTTGTTTTTTAGCTTACAACTGACCGTCACGCGGGCCAGTGAGCATTTGAACTTATCGCGCGATCTGACGGAGACGCGCGCTTTCAAACTCAGCCAAGAGACGAAGGAGGCGCTGACTGAATTGGAAGAAGAAGTCTCCGTTTACGTTCTGGCACGCGAAGATTCCTGGCTTTCTCAGTCTGACTACAACGCGCAGGTCGTCTACATCATGAGGGAGATGGCAAAGGCGAATCGCGGCATTATGCTCGAGTTCATCGACTACACGCGTCATCCTGACTTTACCGCCCGCTTCCCCGATGCGGAACCAAAACTCGGGGACATCATCGTGGTCTCGGGGGAACGCTACGAATGGGTGGAGACCGAACAGCTCTTCACCTACGAGCGCCGGGCCGATAACCGACCGGCCATCGCTCAGTCAAAAGCTGAAGCGGTCCTTTTACAGGCGATCGGGCGCGTTCTGCAAAAAGAAGATAAGACAGTTGTCTTCCTGCACGGTCACGGGGAGATGCGCTATGAGGGTTTTGAAAAACTCTTGAAGGAACAAGGCTACCAAGTGCTACGTATGAATCCGTCCCTGAATGCTCTGCCGGATGACGCGGATATTATTGTGTCGCTTGCCCCCATGATCGATTATGAAGAGGCGCTGATCGAAAGCCTTGATCGCCATCTGAAAGACCGGCCGGCGCGTTCACTGCTTTATTTTGCGGACCTCAGCCAACAAGCCATGCTCAACTGGGATCAATACCTTGGTTTTTGGGGCATCTCGGTCGGGGAGGGCAGTGTCTTTGAGACCGATGAATCGCGTGTCTTACAGTACCAGCCCTTTTACCCGATGGCCGATCTGATGGAGATTGAAGGGGTCACGCACGGGCTTCGCGATGATCGCCCCGTGATTATGCCGCTGTCAAGGCCGCTTTTTTCGCACTTTGAATACAAAAACCAATATGCCGTGAGCCCTTACCTGATGTTCGGGCCGAAGGCCGGCGTGAAACCTCAGGACGCGCCCGAAAACTTTGACGCCTCGATGGCGACGATAAAGGGGCCCTTCCCCGCGGCGATTCTGTCAAGCTATGACGCGGACGGAACAGGTCAGCGCGACTTTTTGAAAGATCGCCATCTCATTGTTTTTTCAAGCGTACGCGCGCTCGATGCGATCTTTTTGGAAAGTGGGGCCTTTCGAAACAGCGACGCCATCCTCCAACTTTTACACGCCGTCACGGGCGGCAAAAATCTGTTGATGCCGGCCGCCAAATCGCTGGGAGGCCATTCGCTACTTATCGGGCGAAGTGCGGCCGACCGTTTCGGGACACTTACAAGTTTCGGTATGCCTTTGATCTGGCTTTTGGTGGGATTTTTGATTTGGCAAAAAAGGAGGCGTGCCGTATGAAGACTGATCAAAAGCGCGTCCTTATCCTTTCTATCGCATTGCTTTTGACCCTGCTTTCTTACTTCATGATGGGAGAGTCGGTCGCCCCTGCCGTTGCGGGCGATGAAGGCGTCGTAGTGTACGACTTTTCATCCACTGCCCTGATACAGGCGACGATTGAAAACGAACAGGGATCTTACCGAGTGATTCAAGAGGGCGAAGCCTACACGATTTCGGCTGTGCCGGATGCGCTTTTAAACCGGGACTACCTTGCCATGATCCTGTCGGACCTTACGACGCTCGTGGCGGAAGAAAAAATAGAGGACGTATCCGACCTGTCAACCTTCGGATTTGACACGCCGGGCGCGGTAATCCGCGCGCAGTATGAGGACGGCACCGAACTTGTGCTTCTGGTCGGGGCGCAAGAGCCGATTTCCGGCGGTTATTATGTGAAGCGAAATGATGAGGCGAGTGTCTATCGCTTGCGAAAGGCGCGAAGTGCACGCTTTTTTATGACCGAAGAACGCTTTGTCAGCCTCGTGCTGATCGAGCCGCCCGGCTCGCGTTCTCCCTTGGCGGCCCTGGCGCATCTGACCGTGATAAGCCGGACGAAACAATTGAAATCTCACGCGTGACAGAAGATCTCCCGGTGCTTATGAAGGCATCTGAGGCCTACGGGTTGCCTCGCATATGGTGACTGTTCCGGGACTTTATCGGGCCGATGAGACGAGTCTGGTCCGGCTGTCCGATATGTTGCTGGGCCTTTTGGCGGATCAGGCTGTGAGTATTTCGCCGTCTTTGAACGCGCGCTTCTTACGGCTTCGATAATCCGTCGATTCGCTTTTGATCCGACGCGATGACCGCGAGGCGAATGAAGTGATTGAGCTTTTAGTGAATCAGGTGGATGATCGCTGGTATGCGATGTTGGAAGGTGTCCTGGCCATCTATCGTCTGCCCACACATATCGACTTTGAGACCGCTCATACCGCGTCCCTGATCTCAAATCGGCTGCCGGGACCGCTACTGCCCGATACAAAGACGCTGTCTGTAATCGGGGGGGAAAGTGCCTTCATCTTCACGCTCGATCATGAGGATGGGCTGGAGGTACGTCATGAAGAGGAGACGATCGACGATGACGCGTTCAGGCGTTTTTACAAGATGCTGGCCTCCGGCTACGGCGATCCTTCGGAGCGAAGCGGAGCAAAGGTTCCCACTGAACATCCCGCCCTTCGTCTGGTCTGGGAACTTTTGGACGGCGAAACAATCGAACTTAACTTCTATTCCAAATCGGTCCAAATGGCTGAGGCTTATCTGAACGGGGAGCCACTGTTTTCTGTGCGCAAGGCTTTTATAAGCGCAGTCTTGGATGCGGCAGGCAAAGTGGTCGCGGGCGAAAGCTTTGAGACAACATGGTAGACAATAATGGGGAAAACGCTTTAAATAGAAAGCGTTAAGATAAATTTATAAGGAGGAATCAATGAAAAAAACACTAGTAATTCTCTTGGCTGTTCTGATGATCGTTTTGGCCGTGACGGCCTGCGACAGCGGACCGAAACAGCCGGAAGGTGAAAAAGCGTACAAGGTGTCTTCACATAACGCTGTCGTAGAGGGGAACCCCTACCGCGCCGTTTACGAGACACAGATGGGACAGGCCGCGGAGGATGCAAAAGCTGCAGGACGCATCAGCGAGTTTAACTCCTATGTTGCCAACAACGACCCCGCGACCGAGACACAGCAGATCGAACAGGCGATCAATGATGGGGTGGACATCATCATTGTGAACCCGATCGCGGCCAGCGGTCTGGACGCGGTCATCGACAAGGCAGTTGACAAGGGTATCACCTATGTCAACGCTGACTGCATCTACCCTTCGGACAAGATCGTCAACGTCATTGTTGACCAAGATGAATGGGCACGTATTCAGTCACAGTTTGTCATTGACACGCTTGGCGCCGGCGCGAAGATCGTGCAGTTCAACGGCCTCGACGGCAACTCTGCCTCTGAGATCAGAAACGAACGCTGGGTCGCGGACCTCACGGGCGCAGGCCTTGAGATCGTGAAAACGCTCGTTCACGGCTGGTCTGACGTAGACGCGAAGACCATGATGAGTGAAGTCATCAACTCGGGACTCGAGTTTGACGGCATTATCAACCAAGAATCAGCCAACGGCATCCTCGACGCCTTTGAAGAGGCGAAGACGGATTACCCGGGCTGCATTACCTCCTCTGAGGAAGTGTCCTGGATCCGCCGCATTGCTGAAGTGAATAAGGACGGGAAAGTCCTGCCCTTCATCGTGGTCGAGAACCCCCCCGGAATCGGCGCAACCGCGCTTGCCGTGGCGATCAACCTGGCCGACGGCCTCGAACTGAAGGACGGGGAGACCGACCTTTACTACAAACCGAGCTGGATCATGACCTATGAGAACATGGCCGAAATGCTCGACTCCATCAAGGACCTGCCCGATTCGACCAGTGTATCATCCTTCATGACGCCTGACGAAGCCAAAGCAGCGTTCTTCAAATAAGTCATAACGGAATTTGGTGGCATGCCGGGGATCAACAAATCCCCGGCAGTGCTATCTTTGTCTCTGAGGAGGTCAGACAGGGCAATGTTGGAGATGCGGGGAATCAGTAAGCGCTTCGGTTATGTCCGCGCGCTGAAACAGGCGAATATTACCGTTCAAAAAGCTGAGATTATGGCGCTACTCGGGGCGAACGGGTCCGGCAAATCGACCATGATGAAGGTATTGGGCGGACTCGTTCGCGCCGATGAGGGCAGTATATTCTTAAACGGGGAAGAGATCCGTATTGAGCGATCAAACGATGTGCACAAACATAAAATTGCCATCGGTTTGCAGGACCTCTCGTTGATTCCGACCTTGTCGGTCATGGACAACATTCTCCTTGGCATTGAACCGAGAAAAGGATTATTTGTAGACAAAAAAGAAGCGTCCGAACGAATCGGACCCATTCTTTCAAGGCTCGGCATTACTTATGATCCTTCCGTGCTCGTATCCGACCTTGCGCCTTCCGAGCAGAGCATGGTGGAGATTGCCAAGGCCATCGCGCGCGATCCGGATATTCTGGTGCTCGACGAAGTCACCGCTTCGTTGCACTCCCATGAGGTCGATCTGGTCTTTGAAGAGTTAAAGCGCCTGAAAGCACAGGGAAAGGCAATTGTCATTGTCACCCACCGCATGGGGGAGGTGTTCCGTGTCTGCGACCGCTGCACGATCCTAAAAGGTGGCGAGACCGTCGCAGCCGACGCGGTGGAGAACCTCAACTTGGATGACATTATTTTCCATATGACGGGCAGGCGCCCTGAGGCTGTCTGCCAGGATGAAGAAGATCAAATACAGATCCATGCCGATAAGGTGCCTGTCATCGAGACGCGCCGGATCACCGTTGTCCCGACCTTGAAAGGCGTGAACTTTCGCGCGTTCCAAGGTGAGATCGTCGGCATCGGAGGCTTGAACGGCCAGGGCCAGTCGGAATTTATCCGCAGTTTGCTCGGTGACCTGCCGATTGACGAAGGAGAGATGTTCTACCAGGGTGAAGCTGTCCGATTCCGGATGCCCGTTGAGGCAGTTAATCGGGGGATCGGTTTTATCTCAGGCGATCGGAACCGCGAGTCAATCTTTCCTTTGCGAAGCGTGGGCGAAAACATCTTTGCCGCCGAAGCCACACAAGGTCGCTGGTTTTCCCATTTGCCGCCCAAGACGATTGCGCAATACGCCAAGCGTGTCATTGGTGAATATGACATCGTCGCCGGTTCCACAAAGCATTTGGCTAATTCACTTTCCGGCGGCAATCAACAAAAATTGATTATCGGGCGTTGGCTTTCAATGAAACCCGCGCTTTTATTATTGGACGATCCGACCAAGGGCGTCGATATTCATTCGCGCCGTGAAATCCACCGCATCCTCCGTGACGCCGCCCGCGAAGGCATGTGCGTCGTCTACGCTTCAAGCGATAACGAGGAATTGCTGGAGATTGCGGATCGTATCTACATATTCTATGAGGGGACGTCGTCTCGTGTCCTGTCAGGTGACGACCGAACCGAGGAAAAACTTGTCGCGGCCATGCTCGATGTCCGCACATCGGCGTGCCCGAAAGAGAAAACTCATGAAGCGACTGACAAAATTGCGTTTATCTCCGGCGTACAGCGGTTTTCTTCTCATGATGCTCAGCATTATCGCCTACATCATCCTGAGGTCCGGCCGCTTTTTTAACATCAATAACCTGGCAAGCCTGTTCAAGAACTACACGCCCATCATCCTGGTGACAATGGCGCAGGCGTTCTTGATGTTCATGGGCTATATCGACATCTCGATCGGGGCGCAGCTGTCCTTTGCCAACGTCCTTGCGGTCAATCTGCCCGCGATGCTGGGTGTCCCGGTCTGGCTCGGCTGGCTTTTGGCGCTTCTTCTCACGATGCTTTTGGCAAGTTTTAACGGCTTGATTATTTCGTATTTGCGTATCCCGGCGCTCCTTGAGAGTTTTGCCATGATTTTTGTCATTCGCGGCATCAACCTGGCCATCCAGCCCAAACCCGGCGGCCATGTCGACCCTGCCATTAACCGGGCTTACGATCGACTGCTATTTGGTTTTTTGCCGACCAGTGTTGTGATTTTGGCTGTCGCACTCCTGGTTTGGATGCTCTTAAAGCGCACGACCTTGGTGAATCACCTGTTTGCCATCGGCGCCAATGAGCGAAACGCCTACGCTTCGGGAATCAATACGATCCGCACGAAAGTGTTAACCTATGCCATCGCGGGCCTTTTCACCGGTGTGGCCGGGCTTTGTTACACGGCCGCTTATGCGACGGGTAATCCCATTACAGGTGAGATATACGGCCTGCAGAGCATCAGCGCCTGTATCATCGGAGGCGTTCCCATGGCCGGAGGCTTTGGGACCGTATTCAGCGCGCTTTTCGGTATCAGTTTTCAGATCTTCGTAAAAGACAGCGTTGTACAGGTATTTAAGATGTTGCCGGGCGTCTACACGACGTACTGGCACAACTTGTTTACAGACTTCATCATCCTGGTCGGCCTGGTTGCTGCGATCTTCTTTGTCCGCCGTCAGGACAAACACCGCTTGGCCGAAGTGAGCGCCATGCTTGAAAAGAGGGGGAACGACTGATGGAACGTATACGTCATTTTTTCAGGACGCGCCAGATCGCCGTCGCGCTCCTCATCACCGTGTTTTTATTCGTTTTGACAACGCTTATTAACCCGCGCTCTTTAAATGTCAACACGGCGGGCAGTATTCTGGCTCTGACCTCCATGCTCTGTCTGGCCTCAGCGGGGCAGACACTTGTCATCCTGACAGGCGGCATCGACATGTCCACTGGCGACGTCATGTCGATCACGGCCATCCTGACTGTAAGCATCTTGCACAGCGGACTGTCAAGCGGCATAGGGATGCTTGCCGCTTTTGTGACAGCGGTCGCGGTCGGTGCGTTCATCGGTTTTTTAAACGGTTTGGGGGTGGCCGCCGCCGGCTTACCGCCTATGGTGGTGACGCTTTACATCGCAAATGTGGTGGACAAGCTGCAGTACGTGTTTACAAACGGGACGCCGACCCATACATCGGTGCCCAACTGGTATAAGCAGCTGATCACAACGCGGTTTTTCAGCGTCCTGCCGTCGATCTTGATTGTCGGCGCACTCGTCTTTGTGTTTGTATTTATTTTGTTAGGCCGTACGCGTTATGCGCGCCAACTGTACCTCACGGGAAATAACCCCAGGGCGGCATTCCTCACAGGGATCCGCACGCGACGTTTGAAGATTATTACCTATACGATCGCGGGGATCCTCAATGGTCTTGCCGGCCTCATCGGGGCGGGAAACACAGGCAACGTTGACTGCGGTACTTTCCGCGATATGACGATTACAACCATTGTGGCGGTGGTGGTCGGCGGCACGCTTTTAGTCGGCGGAAAAGGATCCTTCCAGGGGACGATTGTCGGAGCCTTGCTCATGATTGTCTTATCGAACGGCCTGGCCGTTTTGCAGGTATCCGACTCGATTCGTAACCTGATCATGGGCATCATCCTGATTGCCCTGTTGTCGCTTTATAACCGCGAGCGCTCGGTCAGATTGTAAGAGGGGAGCAAGCATGAGTTTACTACGTCTGGGTGTGGATCTTGGAGGCACCAACATAGCCGCTGCGCTCGTCGATGAAAACGGCGCGTTGCACCACCGTAAAAGCGTGGGCACGCGGGTGGATGCGGGCGTTTTCGGCATTGCCTCAGATATCGCGAAGCTGGTGCAGGAACTGGTTGCGACATCGGGTGAAGATCGCAAAATCTCAACGGACATCGGGATCGGGGTGCCAAGCATCGTTCACCCCAAAACACGTGTGGTGGTGCATGCGAATAATCTGGGCTGGATTGACGTGGATCTGAAAAAGTATCTGTTGCCCCTTCTTCCCGATTATAAGATCCATTTGGGTAATGACGCGGACTGTGCGACTTTGGCAGAATCTCGTTTCGGTGTTTTAAAAGGGTATGACAACGGTCTGTTTTTGACATTGGGAACAGGGCTCGGAGGCGGTTTTATCTACCGCGGTGAACTGTTCACAGGCGGTCTTGGTTTTAGTTTTGAACCGGGCCATAACACAATTGTTTTAGACGGCGATCGCTGTACCTGCGGCAGGAAGGGATGCCTTGAGGCCTATGTGTCCTCGGGGGCACTGCGCCGTGAGGTAGATAAGCGGCTGAATGCAGGTGAACCTTCGGCACTTAAAGGTGACACTTACACCATCCGCGATATCTTTGACGCCTCGATGCGGGCGACCCGGTGGCCGTCTGGGTCATCGATCGTTATGTGTACCATTTGGCGGCAGGGCTTGCGAACTATATCAATATCTTCCAGCCTGACATTGTCGCCATAGGCGGCGGCATCAGCAAAAGAGGTGAGGCTTTTACCGGCGCATTAACGAAGAGGTGGAGCGGCACTTGACTGGATGGCGCCGTTTGTGAAGCGCGAAGTCATGCCTGCAAAGCTCGGTAACGACGCCGGCATTATCGGGGCGGCACTATTAGCAACAGATCCTTCCTATCAGGGATGAATTACAGCGGTAACCCCAAAACAACAGGTGTTGAGCGGTAGCCGATGCCCATACGGTCGACACCCATGTCAATTAGGTAAGAAAAACCCGCGCGTGCGAATAGCCGCTGCCTTTTACCTCAGCGCCCGTCCACTCGCCGATTATCTTGGCTATGATTGATGTCGGCGCCCTTCGTCGGCCCGCCGTGTAAAAACCGGTCGATGTTGACAAAGTCAGATCCGGCTTCAATAAGTACATCAACGGTTCTTAAGATTTCATCCAATGTCAAAAAAGCGTCGGTTTCCATGATTGTCTTCAATTGAACGCCATGGGCATGACATGCGTTTGCAATGCCTGCGATATCGCGCTTGACATCTCGTACATTCCGCTTCGTATTTTGCCGTAGTTGGCCACAATATCGAGTTCGGTGACGCCTTCATATCGGCAGAGCTGCTCGACCTGGTAGAGGCGCTCTTTTCGGTGCCCAGCCCGAAGGAGTCAGAGACGACACAGATCTCGGTGTCGGTGCCGGTGTCAGTTCTGCGCAAGCAGAAGCGCCGAAGGATTGATGCAGACGGTCTTGCATCCGAATTGACGCCTTCGAGGATGTCGGACTTCATCTGAAATTCAGGTTTAACACCGATTGGTCAATATAGCGCGCAGTTCTGGGATACTCATTTCATGAGCAGGTTTATCCGGTTTCATAAAGGCTCAAGTAGTTCGATTTATCTTATTTTAGCGCAAAGGATCACGAAGAAATACGCTTAACAATTTCTTGAAAAGTGTACAAAATCCGGAAATTTGACACAAATCTCGACATATAATCCAATCGAAAGTGTAATATATGGTCGCTTTATAATATAAAAACGTGCATAATGTACCGAAACATTGTCAGTGCATATTACAAGAAACGGTGAGAAAATAAACCACAAAGAATCGCAGAACAACTTAACTAGGCAAAAAATCAGAAATAGTAAAACTACGTCAACACATAAAGAGGTGTGTCGAAAGAAGCAAAAAGAATTGTGCTAATTTCTGTTTGTCATGTTGGGCACAGCATCGACAACCGGCGCGGCCAGAATTTGAACCTTACCTAAGCCATCGGCACAGATGGCTTACCTTGTCAAAGCTGAAACAGATGAACACGAAGGAGCGAATCAGCCAATCGAGAATATGTCGGAAGAGTGGAATAAAGGAATCGGTAGTTGAAGTAAACCTTCGTGACGTGAAACAGAACAATTGGAAACCAAAACAACTCCCACTGGCGAGGAAATAACATCCTCCCCTAACAACACACACGAGGAGAGAGTTGGTATCTGGTCCTGACAAAAACGGATTGCCCACAACAGAAGTCCGGGGGGAAGATGAAGCATGCTATTACAACAGGTAACGCAGTCAATGGCAAGATCACGAACGTTCTGAAAGATATTGCAGAGAGCACCGGCTCACGGAAACAGAAACGCTTAATGAGCCGGAGGGATGAAGATGAAAAACAAAGGCAAAATCAAACTGTTTAAATCGTCGTTCAGCTCACTTGTTCGGATCTGTCGCCGCCAAAAGAGTCCACACAGTTGAATACGTGCTTATCAAAGACCGAAGAAAGCAACGTCCTACGCCTTCGACCTCAATAATCCTGACGCAAATGGATACAATGATAGAAGAAGCAAAAGCTCGGCAGACGGAGGAAACTACTATTATAATCGGCGGCATATGGTATGGCCTGTTGCTGAAACTAAGAAGCTGTAGTGAAGAAGCCATCGGCGGTATCGAACATAAACAACGTGGTGGTCGAGCGCGCTCGAAGCGAAAATTGCGAAGCGGAGTTACGAATGCAAGATGCTGACGCGGCTTTAAAAAGTGGATAGCGACGATATCTCGCAGGGATGAAGCGGTCAAAGGTGATACCGCGATTCTCAAGGAAACCACGGCATCGAGGTTCGGGTGATGGGCTTTGAAATATTATAACCCGGCAGAACTAAAAGAAAAAAGTCAAGTCATCATTCAAATTGCCCGATTTGTTCAACGAACGCATCGACGCATCTTGACACGAAATGAACAGCCGGTCTACTCACAGAAATAAGGAATAGGGACGAATGTCTGGACCATGGAAAGAATGATCCGCTTGGATCTGCGACGAATGGAACCATTGGGATACATCAAAAGTTGAAAATATGACTCAAAAATTAAATGGACTGGGATACTTCAAGCGTTAAGGTCATGTCCAAATGTTCCGCAAGAAGTCGGCGGTTGGGACACGTCCAGCGAAATAGCGATAAAGGGCGATTTGGGAATGGAACACCAAAAGTCAACATGGAATTTTACGGCATGATAAAGAACTGGACCCATGAACTCTGGTTTGACGACGTGACGTCGAATACATCCGGCCACCCACTATTTTGGGAATGTCCCTTAGTCAAACGACAAATGTCACAGAATGTAAAGCTCACTCGAGAATGTGCAAGATGGAATACAGGTAAGTGACCACAATGAACTCCATGGATGGGCTTGAGACACTGACGAACATGGATGGCAAAGGTCATCGTTGACGACCTCCCAAATGGAGAAAGTTACGAAAATCGGCAAGTTTTCGAATCTCAAAATGATTTGTCCGCTGGACAAACAGATGTTTTGAAGATCATTCTTGAAACATTAAATTTGAGGTGAGATGAGAAACGGCGGATGGCGAGACTGAATAACTGTGCGTGACAGCTCCAAATCACCAATTAAATCCTAAGATTCGAAAAGCGGATGGATCCATGGATCGGTATACTTTGCCTTGAATAGTTCTTCTTGTTAAAAGAGAGGCAAGTGTGACCTTTTTCTCCAGCCTTCTGACGTCAGACGCAAAATCTTTTGACCGGCTTGACAAAGTTCGAAAAGACTTGTAGGGACAGCCAATGGTGACGAAAACAAGCATACAATGCAGTTGCAGAGATCTTGCCACTAGCGGGGACTGCAAAAATTCAGGTTCGTAAACACCACGCAGGACACGGCCTTTATCTTCCAGAGAAGATGCGATATAAAATCGACAAAAATTTCCACATCGATTCTCATGGCAATCTGTTTTTGAACATTTGTATTCATTTTGTCGTAAAAAATATACTATTACGACGAATGGCCAGTTATTGGATCACATTGAAATGCCGTTAATATCATCGCAAGTAGGGAACGTGTATGTTTGACGGTGTTTTGTTCCAAATGGGTAGGGAATACAGAAAAAGAGACAATTGCGAGCCAATCTTCCACATGCCCTAACGGAGTATAACAATAAATTATATATTGGTATGTCAGAATAATAAATAATGTTGAAATGACAGCCTTGGGTCATAAATTGTAATGTTCCAAGTTAAAGCTAAATGTTGCATCATGTCAGTTCATGTAGATATATTCAGATAAGACAAAGATGGGGAATTCATTTTGAATAAGAGGATGTATCGATCGAGTGTGAAGAGAATTTTACTTATTCCTTGAGCAATTGACTCTGAATCGATGCGAGGAACTTAATATAAAGCAGATGATGGTATTTGCATTTGAAGCTGAGGGTGGAATACATCCTCAGGCACCAATGCCAAGAATAGACGGAATTAAGGTTACATGAATTTCAGAGTTCAAACTAAAAATAGGGCGGGAGCAATGGAATGTACGACTCTCCCTGACGGTTGTAATAACCAACATATGATGGCTGCGGGATGGTGAGATTAGCGTCACAATAAATCGCAGCCAGAGCCGCACGATATTTAGTGGGCATTACCTATAAGGCGAATGGTGGCACAGGAGCAAACACAGACAAAAAGTCATGACATTAAAAGTAACGGTATAAGGAACGCAAGGTCAGAAGGGAAGCTTTCGGTATAGAGCATGAAACTTTACTGTAAAAGATATACCCGATGCTGAAAGATTCAAACGTAGGATGCACTTATCGAGGCAGGGTCGCAAGTACACAGACAAAAGCGATATTCTCACAGGTTACACTTATAGAGGAGGAAAACTTGGTCGAGGCACAGGCCTTAATAGCTATGAGGGCGGCAGCATAAAACTGTCGTTCTTCCTTACGAATTAAAGAGACAAAATAGACTTTAGGAACAGCGATAAATGGCGGATGAAAGCGGCGCAAACCAATATGAAAATAAACAATTGTGAGAAAAGCCTACACAAGAGTCTTGACTATTTTTTTGGCTCTTCAAAATGGGGAACACCGGAAAGTGGGGGTTATGGCTATTCAACCGCAAGCTCCCAAAAACGGTCCCTTCGTCGGGAACAGATGGAAACGGAGACGATTTAACGCAGACACGGAAATCACATGACATTATAAGTACCATCGTGCATACGGTCACAGTAAAACACAATCGAAAAAGGGCAATCCGAACGCCGGTTGACCCCGAACGAGAGGCAGGATGGGCCTCCAAAATGCACAAAGCGACCTGCGGCAATACCAAGCAGTGAACCGCCGCGGCGTTACAAGCCACACCGTAAGCTTCATTGACCAGACGGAAGGAAAGAACAGTCGGACACGGAACATCGGCACCCGGTGGCTCATATTCCGGGTAAAAACGTCGACAGCACTTTATGACCGTCGTGTACAAAGACCGGGACGATCCTACACGAAGAAAAACTTGAGTGAACAAAGACTTAGAACTTGTCTTGGAGACGATGAAGCGCTGTACGCTCCCCGGGCAAATAACAATTGGTATGCTATTCATTCTATTAGCGGTTGGAGTATCGGGTTGAAGAAGCGGTGGTGAAATGAAATAAGATTGAACGTTGCGCTCCGTTTACTTGACTATTCATCCTTTTGGACAAAGAAAGAACGCATGAAAAATTCAAAATAGAATATAAACTTGCAAAATAATTATAATTCGGTACACAAATAACAGCAATGAAGACAAAGTACAGTCATTAAAAGCCATCAAGAGAGTTCCCGGACGGTGCGAGGGGCATGGCAGTGATCTAGCGAAATTTCATCTTCCGAGCTCCGAAGAAAAGTCGAAAGACTGAGTAGAACGGCGCCGGGTTCTCCCGTCACAGAGAGCGAGTATTGACAGATACTCAGTAAGGCCTGTCACCGTGAGGATTGGCGAACAGAGGTGGTAACACGATTTAATCGTCCTCTGGCAAAATAATTGCCGGAGGACGTTTTTTATTCTCCGGAGAAAAAGGAGAAAAAGAAAATGAGAAAAGTTATCCTTGCCATCCTCATTTTATCCCCGTTCTCGTAGGAGTAGCCTGCAGTAAGAACGACAAACCCGTCATCGGAATCGTACAGATCGCCGAACACGTCGCCCTCGACCAGAGCTACGAAGGCTTTTGCAAAGCCTTAGAAGACAACCAAATGCTCGACAAAGTCGAACTCGACTTCAAAACGCCCAAGGCGACATGAACAACGTCCACCATCGCCGACCGATTCGTCTCCAAAAAAGTCGACATGATCCCCGCCATCGCCACCGACTCCGCTCAGGCCGTCGCCGGCAAAACAAAAACATCCCCATCTTAGGGACCGCGATCACAAGCTACACCGTCGCGGGGTTGGTCGATTCAGACGAAGCCCCCGGAGGCAACGTCACAGGGCACAAGCGACATGAACCCCGTCTCCGCGCACAGGTGGCACTCATCCGAGTTAGTTCCCACCGTCGGAGTGATCGGCTCTATCTACAACTCAGGCGAAGACAACTCCGTGTTACAGATCCGCATGGCCAAAGAAGCCATCGAAGCGTTGGGACTCAGCTGGCAAGAAGTCACCGTCACAAACACTAACGACGTCACCCCGTCCAATCCATCGTGACAAAATGCACGCGTCTACATCCCCACCGACAACACATTGGCCGCAGCCATGGCCCAGGTGTATAGTACATTAGAATCGAAAACACCCACCGTCTGCGGGGCCGACACCATGGTCTACGACGGAGGCCTTGCCACCATGGGCATCAGCTACTACGACCTGGGCTACCAAACAGGACTTACGGCCTTAAAAGTCTTAGCCGGCGAATCCACCGCCACCATGCCCATCGAGTACGCAAGCCAAGCGACCTTGTCACCATCAACGGGCAAGTGGCCGAAGAAATCGGATTTGTCGTCCCGAAATACGTGGATAGCGTGATCATCCGAGGCATAACGCATGAGTTCCATCCTACTGGAGCCGCAGCCCTAGGGCTTATCTGGTCCATCACGACCTTAGGGGTCTTTATGACCACGCGTCCTTGACATCGCCGACCTGACGGTGGAGGGATCCATCGTCTTCGGCGCCGTCACGCCGCGGTGGCCATCCAAGCGGGCATTCACCCCGTGGCGGCCACACTATTAGCATTCTTGGCCGGCATGATCGCCGGTCGGCACGGCCTTTTCACATCGCGATGAAAATACCCTCGCTATTGCCGGCATCCTCCATGATCGCGCTCTACCGATCAACATCCGCGCCATGGGAGGGAGTTCAAACGGTGTCCTTGCTCGATTATCGACGGCTTTTCGAGATTCACAGAAAAATGCCCAAAAATACCGCCGTCATCTTGGTAGGAGGCCTCGTCGTTACTCGTCGTCGGCCTCCTTTATTGGTTCTTGGGCACCGAATCGGATCCGCATACGAGCCACAGGATTCAACGCCCAAATGGCGCGCGCACAAGGCATCAACACACGCCTCATGACCCTCATGGGTACGTGTTAGCCAAGGCCTCGTCGGCCTATCAGAGGACTGAGCCAATACATGGCTTTGCCGATGTCCAGATGGGCACAGGCTCCATTGTCATCGCCTTGGCCTCCTCATCGTCGGAGAAGTCATCTTCGCCAGAAAAGGCGGACTGCTTTTATCCTTGTTTTCCATGGTATTAGGCTCGGCGTCTACCGCTTCATCATCGCGATGGTTTTGGAAGCCGGGATGCCCGCATCCGACTTAAAACT
This sequence comes from Clostridia bacterium, assembly GCA_040766025.1. Classification (GTDB taxonomy): domain Bacteria; phylum Bacillota; class Clostridia; order Saccharofermentanales; family DTU023; genus UBA4923. The sequence goes on from JAXGRH010000010.1 coordinate 20,934, forward strand.
CTTTACAGCCATCACGTGGCCTTAGCACTTTGGTTACCCCATGTTAAAACCAAATGGTCGGGAAGGAGGAAGAACAATGCTACAACCGAAGGGCGTTGCGAAAGCGTGGAATAAAGGTACGGTGAACGAATGCCATGCCTTAAAACAGCTCGACCTGTCCGTCGAGCGGGAGTTTTTAACCGTCATTGGGGGGAATGGCTCCGGTAAATCGACGCTTTTGAACATTGTCTCAGGCCTCTAGGCCTGACGGGAAATGTTCATTGATGGAGAAGATATCACGGAGATGGCAGAACACCGCCGCGCGCGCTGGATCGCCCGCGTTTTCCAGGATCCGCTATTGGGAACCGCCGCCGGCATGACCATTGAGGAAAACCTCGCCCTGGCCGCAAGACGTGGAAAAGGAAGAACCTTGGCCTGGGGCGTGAGACGATGAAACTTGTCTTGCGGACGAAGTCGCGCGATTAGGCTTAGGCCTGGAAGACCGCATGGGCAGCAAAATAGGCGTCCTGTCCGGAGGACAGCGACAGGCTTTGACACTCCTCATGGCCGCCCTGGAACGCCCGCGCTTATTGCTACTTGACGAACACACCGCCGCTTTAGATCCCAAGACCGCCACCGCTGTCTTAACCTTAACCGAAACCATCGTCGAAGACTACGGGCTTACCACCCTCATGGTGACCCACAGCTTCCCGACGCGATCAAGGTGGGCAACCGACTCATCATGATGGAAGAAGGCGAAATCGTATTCGAAGCACAGGGGGAGGGGAAATCCGGATTGTCCGCGGGAGAGTTATTGAGATATTTCATCAGGCGGAGTACTCTCCGCCTGAAGGAATATTCGTAAAGTGCCACGTCACGAATATCACCGTAAATAGTTCACTCATTTATGTATAATAAACCAACATTCAATTCTTGACGGCGGTGCGCCCTGCCCGGCACGTCAGATGACCTTGAAGGAGGATACGAACATGGCTCATTGTAGTAATTGTGGACACAAAATAGACGAGAATGCGGCTTTTTGTCCGTCCTGTGGCGCGCCCGTCGCACAACAGGCTGAACAACCGGCCCAACAGGCACCTCCGCCCCCGGAGCAGCCGCAGTACCAGCAATACCAGCAGGCACCGCCGCCTCCTCCGCACGGACAAGTCCCGCATCCATGAACACGCCCGACTCACGACAGTACCACCCGCAAGACATTCAAAATAACAAGGTGATGGCCGTCTTAGCCTATATTGGCATCCTGGTCTTAGTACCGCTCTTGCGGCCAAAGAATCACCCTTTGCCCGATTCCATACAAACCAGGGCTCGTGCTCCTCATTGTGGATGTCATCGGCATTGTGTTGAATTATGTGTTGCGCCATCTTCCTTGCGATCTCATGGAAACTACTATTTTTGACAACGATCATTTCCTTGGTGATCTGGCTTGGACTTTAGCCTTCTCCATCATCGGTATTGTCAACGCGGCAAGCGGCAAAGCCAAACAGCTACCGCTCATCGGGAAGATTACGCTTTTAAAATAAGATTGAATCGATCTTAGAGTCGCTGACCCCGCGCAGCGCGCGGGTCCTTTTATGGTATACCATTCGTTGCCTTTCATTAATGAATTGAGCGCCTGTAGCGTTCATCCTTTTCTAAAGACAGATAAAGAGACAAAGGTCAACACAATTCTCTGATCCAAAAAGGAATGCATTGGCATCTGGCGGTCATAATCATATCGTACCGCGAGCTAGTATTTTTGTCATAATTACGGCTCAACCAATGGGGAGGGGAGATCATTGACTGTCTTGACAAGCATACCGCAAAAGGAATTCCGAGGGTCAAACACCGGTGTTTTTAAATTTTGAGTATCGGATCCGCAATGCGGCGGTAGATTTGCTTACCGGTAATTAGCGGATCAATTGCTGCTCATTTAGCACGCGAAGCTGTCATGCGATAAGAAAGCTTTTGCAAATCGAAGTGGATTTTTTCTATTATAGAGAAAAATAAAAAGGCGTGCGTGGTCGACTTACCATAGAATTACGATAAACAAAATCACAAAGCGCCAACCATGAAGGCGACATCTGACCACCACAATAAAAGGTTTTGTCGTGCACCCGGTAACTTGAGATGGCTTGATTAAAACGCAAGCGGAACACATTTAGGATGAGCTCAAGTGCTTTCCATGTCGTTTATACGAATAGCGATAATATGAAATCCACATCAAGAGCTCGGTAGATATGCAAACAGCAATTTGCCAATCGTTGCCCATAAAATTGCGTCAATCTTAACGTTCCAAATCAATAGCGATCACTCTAACAAAAGTAATTCATATATACCATATCAAAGTTGACATAGGCAGATACATTAGGCGTCTTTAAGTCAATTGCTTGCTTTGCTAACAGACTTTGACAAGAATGAAGTAAAAGTTAGAATAAGTGTTATATGTCAGAAAGAAAAAACTGAGCGAGTGATCAAAGATACGGATGGGCATACGAACGCAATCATTTGAAGCAGCCAAGAATTCCAGTTGCGAACATACCCTTTGCATCTGAACAATTTAAAACACTACGTATTGTGAACCGCCAATTGTTAGCAATGCATGCACCAATCAAGCTCGGTATTAAGGCAAAGAAAAACAACATTTAAAGATGACGGATTAAACAGGAACGACTGCTTCTCTTATCTTTCACGTTATAAGGATCCGCAAGAGTGAGAGAAGCGTATCAACGGTTCATCGCGATTACGCCTATAGCGGCACACTCATCAGCCTGTTTCGATCGCATTAAATGGTATCCGTCGGCGGTCTGGCTGAGGGATTGAATTTACCCGACATCATGCTTGGAATTTCGATTACCAAAAATGATCGACTTGCATCCCTATTCTACCGCCTCATGCTCATCGAAGCATACGGAACAGGCGTGCCCAGGATATTTGACAGCTATAAAAAGGAAAAGGTGAAGCCACGCATTGAAATATCTGACAATGCCTTCAAGATCACACTCCCGAACCGCAATGAACCCGGCATAGATACCCAATTGAATCGCTCCGAGAAAGCGATCGTCGAATTACTCCGGCAAGAAGGCCGCATCAAACGCAAAGAAGTTGAAAAACAACTCGGAATATCCCAGAGCATGGCCGGCAGGATCGTCCGGGATATGGTCGATAAAGAAATATTGGACGTCAGAGGGCAAGGCAAAAACACAGAGTACCTGTTAAAAGACTAATGGCATTACTGTCACATAAACATTTGACAAAAAGTCTATACTGGTCGAATCTATAGGTCATGATTAAAATATTAAAATACATGCGCAGGCGCGATTGGTCCTCACCTTTATCGCGATCTTTTTTACCATATTGCGCGTCTACTTTGAACTGAAGATTCCTGAATACATGAAACAAGTGACCGAGCTTGTCATGACCGAAGGCGCCACCTTAAACTCCATTCTGACCACAGGGCAGGGGATGCTCTTGGCGGCGTTAGGCAACTTCCTTGTCATGATCGTGGTCGTAGTCTTATCCGCGAGAGTCGGTGCCTGCTTTGCCACAAGGCTACGCATCCTGCAATTTGACCGCGTCTCCTCCTTCTCCATGGAAGAGATCAACCGCTTCTCCACGGCAAGCCTCATCACGCGCTCCACGAACGACGTCACCCAGGTCCACTACCTGGCCATGGTCATCCGCATCATGATCCCGGCACCCATCACCGCCGTGTGGGCCATCACGAAGATCACGGCGCAGGGAGCCTTCGAATGGTCCGTCGCCATGACGGTCGCCGTCGTCGTCCTGTTAATCTTCATCACGATCATCTTCAAATTCGCCATGCCGCGATTCAAACGCCTGCAAAGCCTGACCGACAACATCAACCGGATCACCCGCGAACACCTCTTGGGCATCCGAGTCGTCAAAGCCTACAACGCCGAAGGCTACCAAGAAAGCAAATTCGAAGACGCCAACGAAGAGCTCACCCACACCAACCTCACCGCCCACCGCATCATGATGATCCAGGGCCCCGGCATGGGCCTTGTCATGAACGGACTCAGCATCGCCATCTACTGGATCGGCGCCATCCTCATTGACCGGGCCGGAGCCGGCGAAAAAATTGCACTCTTCTCCAGCATGGTCATCTTCATGAACTACGCCATGCAAATCGTCATGAGCTTCATGCGACTCTCCATGCTCTTTGTCATGGCACCTCGGGTCGCCGTATCCGCCAACCGCATCCGCGAGGTCGTGGAAACAGAACCGACCGTCCAAGACGGATCCTTTGATACATCGGATGTTTCAGGAGACTATGCCATCGAATTTAAAAACGTCTCCTTCCGCTACCCCGACGGCGCCGACGACATCCTGCGCGATATCAGCTTTAAAGTCAAAGCCGGCGAAACCATCGCCTTCATCGGGGCCACCGGAAGTGGTAAAAGCACCCTCCTAAACCTCATCCCCCGCTTTTACGACGCCACGGAAGGCGAAGTATTAATCGACGGGATGAACGTCAAAGACTACCACCAAAAGGCACTGCGCCAAAAATTCGGCTACGTGCCCCAAACCGCCTTTCTTTTCTCCGGCACCATCGCCGACAACATCGACTACGGGGACACCGAAGGCATCGTGGGTTCTTTGGCCTCCTTAGATGAAGCCGCGGCCGTCGGCCAGATCAAAAGCTATGTCGACACATTGCCCGAAGGCTATGAGGCCCCGGTCGCCCGCGGAGGTACCAACTTCTCAGGCGGCCAAAAACAGCGCATCTCCATCGCCCGGGCCATCCACCGAAAAGCACCCATCTATCTTTTTGACGACGCATTCTCCGCCTTGGACTACAACACCGACCGGGCGCTCCGTCACGCCTTAAAAGAAAAAATGAAAGGCGCGACAAGCCTCATCGTGGCCCAACGCATCGGGACCATCCGAGACGCCGACCAGATTCTTGTTTTGGACGAGGGACGCGTCGTCGGGATGGGCACCCATGCTGAGCTGATGGAACACTGCCGCGTGTATCAGGAAATCGCGCTGTCGCAGCTATCGATGGAGGAGTTGGTCTCATGAGTAAGAACGAATATAAAGTAGGGGACAACCGCGACATGAACCGACCCTCCCGCATGGGAGGAGGCCGAGGGGGCATCGGACGTCCGCCTGAAAAACCAAAAGACTTCAAAAGAACCTGGAAACAGCTTTTAGCATACAGCCGAAGCGAATGGGTCCCGGTCATCTTAGCCTTTGTAAGCTCCGCCGTAGCGGCTATACTCTCACTTTTAGGCCCCCGTCGCCTCTCGCGCGTCGTTGACGTCATCGAAGAAGGCATGAACACAAAGATCGACCAAGGAGCCCTCCACTCACTCATCGTCGGGCTCATCGTCATCTACGGCTTGAACGCCCTTTTGAACTACTTTCAAAACTTCCAGATGACCACCGTCTCCCAGACCATCTCCAAGCGCATGCGAAGAGAAGTCGGGGAGAAGATCAACCGCGTCCCCATCGGCTACTTTCACAAAGTATCCTACGGCGACATCCTGAGCCGCGTCACCAACGACGTGGACGGCGTGAGCCAAGCCCTAAACCAAGGCATTGCCTCCATCGGAGCCTCCGTCACCTTGTTCTTCGGCTCCCTGGTCATGATGCTTATCACCAATCTTTGGATGGCCTTGGCCGCGGTGGGTGTCACATTGATCGGATTCTTCCTCATGACCCTCATTATCCGGGCGTCACGGAAATATTTTGTCGCCCAACAGCGCGACTTAGGAGACATGAACGGCCATGTCGAAGAGATCTATGCCGGGCACAACATCGTCCGCGCCTACAGCGGCGAGCGGCAGGCACGCGTCGCCTTTGACTCGATTAATGAACGGCTGAGGCTCAGCGCTTTTAAATCACAGGCCCTGTCCGCCATGATGATGCCCATGATGTTCCTGATCGGGAACCTCGGCTTTGTCGCCGTGGCCGTTACCGGAGGTGTACTCGTATTAAAAGGAGAGATTCCCTTCAGCGTCATCGTCGCCTTCATGATGTACATCCGTTTGTTCTCACATCCCTTACAGGACTTCGCGCAGGTGGCAACCCGCCTGCAGTCGGCCGCGGCCGCAAGCGAACGCGTGTTTGAGTTCTTAAACGAACAGGAAGTCGAGGACGAAAGCCATAAGACAGAACGCCTGGACCAAGTAGAAGGATTAATCGAATTTCGCGATGTCAAATTCCGCTACGAGGGCATGGAAGACGATGTCATCCATGACTTTTCCGCCTGGGCCAAACCGGGCCAAAAAATCGCGATCGTCGGACCCACAGGCGCGGGGAAGACCACCATGGTCAACCTCCTCATGCGCTTTTACGAAATTGAACACGGCACGATCACGATTGACGGCATCGACATCCGCGAATTGAAACGTGAGAACGTGCGCGAGCAGTTCTGTATGGTCCTCCAGGACACCTGGCTCTTTGAAGGGACCATCCGTGAAAACATTGTCTACAGCAAAAAAGATGTCACGGACGAAGAAGTGCGCCGCGCCTGCGAGGCCGTGGGGCTCCACCACTTTATTGAAACACTGCCCCACGGTTACGATACCGTCCTGAGCGATGAGACGAATCTTTCCGCCGGACAAAAACAGCAGATCACGATCGCCCGCGCCATGATCGAGAACGCGCCCATGCTGATCCTGGATGAGGCGACAAGCTCCATTGACACGCGCACAGAGCTTATTATCCAAAGGGCGCTTGATCAATTGATGGGAGGGCGGACCTCGTTTATTATCGCGCACCGTCTGTCGACCATTAAAAACGCGGACGTTATTCTTGTCATGCGTGACGGGCGTATTATTGAGCGCGGCAGTCATGACGAACTGATGGCGCTTTCCGGTTTTTACGCCAATATGTACAACAGTCAATTTGAGACGGCGGCTTAAATCGCCGTCCATATTCTGCATAATTGCAAGATTATGCAGAATATGGACGTGATGTTTGCACGAATATTTTAAAGGACAAATCTGAATATTTGTGATACCGGGCGATGTGATTCTCGGTTTTTGTACATATGCCTATATTTATACAACATCCTAAGTTATATATGAATAAAATAGACAAGTTTTTGTCGCATAAAAACGCAGTTAGAATTGACAAGAGCCGTCTATTCATATATCGTTTACGAAACGGAATCGTTTTTAATTATTAGCCAAACCCGGACAGAAGGAGAAGGGGAGCTCAATTAATTCGGCACTTTTGCCGGATCTAGAAGAACAAGAATTGCGATGGGTGACGAACCTGTATGCAGGTCTTATTTTTTTATGATTGACTGTTCTGTCCGCGATATGTGAGGAGGAAACGGAATTATATGTGGCGATACGTGGTGAAGCGTGTGCTTCTGGCCATTGTGACGGTATTCATCGTCATCGCGATCACGTTCTTTACGATGAATGCGATCCCGGGCGGACCCTTTGACAAGGAAAAAGCTTCTGACCCGGCGACAATCAAGGCATTAGAGAAGCGCTATAACCTAGACAAACCGCTTGGTGAGCAGTTTGCCATCTATCTTTCTCGCATGATGAAAGGCGATCTGGGCATTTCAATGCGAAACGGACGTGAAATCTCAAAGACGATTTCTACAAAGTTTAAAGTGTCGGCCAAGATCGGAGGCTACTCCATCCTCGTCTCCTTCGCGATCGGGATTACGCTCGGGGTGATTGCCGCCCTAAAACGCAATAAATTGACCGATCGGATCATCATATTTTTTACGACCCTACTCCAATCGGTGCCGGGATTTGTCATGGCGACTTTACTGTTGCTCTTATTCGCCCAGGTGCTCGGCTGGTTCCATGTGTACAGTGAAACGAATCCGTCTATTTTCCTGCCTGTGCTGTCGCTGTCGCTTTATCCGGCGGCGTATATTACGCGTTTGACGAAATCCAGCATGCTGGACGTCCTGGCGGATGACTACATCCGTACGGCGCGCGCCAAGGGTGTGAGCCCGGTGAAGATGGTCGTGAAGCACGCGCTTCGAAACGCCGTCATGCCTGTCGTGACCTATTTGGGGCCGATGGTTGCCTACACCCTGACCGGGAGCATGGTCGTTGAGACCGTGTTCGTGCAGCCGGGGCTGGGGATGGAGTTCGTCCAAAGCATCCTGAACCGCGACTACACCATGATCATGGGGACCACCATCTTCTTGGCATCCCTCATGGTGATCATGACGCTCGTCAGCGATCTTCTGTACAAGATGGTTGACCCGAGAATTACCTTTGATTAGGGTGGCGATATGGCTGACATAAATGAGAAAAAACCATTCAAAAAGAATCCGCTGAGCATGCAGATGGATCTGTCCCGATTTACACTGGCGACAGAGGACGAAAAACAAAGCGTGGATGTCATGCGTCCGCCGAGCACGTTTTGGCGCGACGGCTTCAAGAACTTCAGAAAAAACAAAATGGCGATGGTAAGCGTTGTCGTGATTGTCTTGATTATTTTGGCGATCATCATCCTGCCAAGCTTTATCCCTTATACCTACAGCGAGACGATCCGCGTCGACGGGCAGCGCGACCGCACGGTCACGAACCTGAAGCCCTATGAGTGGTCGGAAAAAGAGCAAGAATATATTGACAACGGCGGCGAATTATTCCCCCATGTCATGGGCACGGACCAGTTAGGGCGTGACTACTTCATTCGGGTCATCATCGGGACGCGCATCTCGCTCATTGTCGGCTTTTTTGCCAGCATCATTGTGCTTGTCATCGGGCTTATCTACGGGTCAATCTCAGGCTTTATCGGAGGCAAGGTGGACCTTGTCATGATGCGCATTGTCGACATCATCTACTCCTTGCCCGATACCCTGATGATCATCTTGCTCTCCTTTGTGTTAAAAGAGACCATCGGCAAACAGATACAGGGCACGATCCTGTCAAAGATCGGGACGGGCATGATCAGCATGTTCATTGTCTTCGGCCTGCTCTACTGGGTCAGCATGGCAAGACTCATCCGCGGGCAAATCCTCTCGATCAAGGAAAATGAATTCGTCTTGGCGGCCAACGCCATGGGCGCTTCCACCTCCAGGACGATCCGCAAACATATTTTGCCCAACACCATCAGCGTCATCATCATCTCGACGGCCTTGCAGATCCCCTCGGCGATCTTCACGGAAAGCTTTTTGAGCTTCTTGGGTCTTGGCGTCGCGGTCCCCATGCCAAGTCTTGGCTCCTTAGCCAGTGAGGCCCGACAGGGACTTCAGGCGTACCCTTTCAAACTGCTTTATCCGGCGGTCATCATCTCGTTGATCGTCTTGGCGCTCAACTTAATTGGTGACGGCCTGCGTGACGCGTTTGACCCGAAATTGAGGAAATAGTGATGGCAGAAGTTATTTTACAAGTGAAGGATTTACATACGTCGTTTTTCACCGACGCCGGCGAGGTAAAAGCCGTAAACGGCGTCTCATTCAACCTTGAGAAGGGGAAAGTACTGGGCATTGTCGGAGAGTCAGGCAGCGGCAAAAGTGTCACGGCCTACTCCATCATGCGCATCCTCTCGTTCCCGGGTGAAGTCACAGGCGGGGAGGTGCTCTTCAAGGGAATCGACCTTTTGAAGATCTCAGAGAAGAAGATGCGCGAATACCGAGGAGACAGCATCAGCATCATCTTCCAGGATCCCATGACCTCACTGAACCCCGTGTATACGATCGGAAACCAGATCGACGAGGCCATCCGCCTCCATACTGACCGCAAGGGCGAAGCGATTCGCCAGCGCTCGATTGAGCTATTGCGTTTGGTGGGTATCAACGACCCCGCGCGCCGCGTCAAGCAGTATCCTCACGAATTATCAGGCGGCATGCGCCAGCGCGTCATGATCGCCATGGCCTTGGCCTGTGAACCCGATATCCTGATCGCGGACGAGCCGACCACGGCCCTTGACGTAACGATTCAAGCTCAGATCTTAGAATTAATCGCGGACCTGCAAGCGCAGCTTGGCATGGCCGTCATCATCATCACGCACGACTTGGGCGTCATCGCCGACATGTGCGATGAGATCATCGTCATGTACGCAGGCTCCGTTTGTGAGCGCGGCAACACCGACGATATCTTCTACTCGCCCAAACATGAGTACACAAAAAACTTGCTGCGCTCGATCCCGAAGGCACAAAAATCAAACGAGCGGCTTGTCCCGATCTCGGGCAACCCTATCGATCTTTTGAACCTTCCCGAAGGTTGTGCCTTTGCGCCGCGTTGCCGGGCCGCCATGAAGATTTGCCTCACAGAACACCCCGAAGAGCTTGCGATGAGCGAGACGCAGTCCGCCGCTTGCTGGGTGAATGTCAGAGATCAGATCATGGCAGAAACTGAACAAGGAGGTGATCGGGCATGACTTCAAAGGCGAACGACACAATTGAAAAGGTACATTGCCATATTCCCGATCCGGCCAACATTTTGGAAGTGCAGAACTTAAGTAAGTACTTTGACATTAAAACAGGCTTTTTCAAATCACTGCCCTTGAAGGCAGTGGACGATGTCTCCTTCAATATTAAGTACAAAGAGACATTGGGACTTGTCGGTGAATCAGGTTGCGGCAAAACGACCGTAGGGCGTACCCTCTTGTGGCTGTATCCGCCGACGGCGGGCGATGTGTATTTTGACGGGGGCCAAATCTCCAAAAAGAATGTGAGAGCCCTGCGCCGCAATATGCAGATGGTCTTCCAGGATCCTTATTCATCCCTGAACCCGCGCATGACCGTTGAGGACATCATCGGAGAGTCGCTTTCCATCCATCGCATCTTTAAAACAAAAGCGGAACAGCGCGAGCGCGTGTACGAATTAATGCGCCTTGTAGGATTGAACAAAGAGCACGCAACGCGTTACGCCCACGAATTCTCAGGCGGCCAGCGCCAAAGAATCGGCATCGCAAGAGCACTTGCCATTAACCCCAAATTCATCGTCTGCGACGAATCGGTGTCCGCCTTGGACGTGTCGATTCAGGCGCAGATTTTGAATATGTTTAAAGATCTGCAGGACCAGCTTGACTTAAGCTACCTGTTTATCGCCCACGACATTTTGGTCGTGACCTATATGAGTGACCGGATCGCCGTCATGTATCTTGGCAAAATTGTTGAGATGGCCAAGACGGATGAAATTAATAATAATCCGATCCATCCCTATACCGAGTCTCTTTTTTCCGCCGTCCCGATCCCTGATCCGAAAACGGCAAGAGAGAGCAAACGCATTGTGCTTGAAGGAGATGTTCCGAGCCCGTTGCATGTTCCGAGCGGATGCGCGTTTAGAACGCGTTGCCGTTACGCGACCGAGCAATGTGCTTTGGAGACACCCCCCTTTGAGGATAGAGGCGATGAACATTTTGTCGCCTGTTGGAATCGCTAGGCACTGTGTCCGCAATTTATTTGCGGGACAAGGAGAAAGAAGAGCATATCGCGCGATCTAAAAAAGATCGTAGCCGCCGAACCGGAACGGCACCCTTTTTTCGGAAAAGTTTCATTGAAAGATGAAAAGGAGGAAAGAATGAAAAAATTACTGACAATTCTTCTCGTATTCGTCATGATCTTTACGGTCGCGGCCTGTGGTCCGTCCACACCGGCGCCGACGGATCCTGAGAAAACCGAAGGTCCTGTATCATCAGAACCCGGTGGTGAAGAGCCGGGCGGTGAAGAGCCAAGTGATGTGGTTGATCCGCACGACTGGGCGGCCTATGACGCCCTGATCAAAGAGATCAAGTCCACCACGGACTTGAAAGCCCGTGTCGACCTGATGCACAAGGCTGAAGACATGTTGATGGAAACGGGCGCGATCGTCCCGATCTATCACTACAACGACAACTTTATGGCGAAATCAGACCTTAAGGGCTACTATGTTACACCCTACGCCTATAAGTACTTTGAGAAGGCAACCTATGGCGACAAGACCACACTGAACCTGTGTATCGCCAGTGAGCCGCAGTACATTGACCCCGCGTTGAACACGGCGGTCGACGGCGCGGTATTGGCCGTTAACTCGTTCTCCGGTCTTGTGACCTACAACGAGAACATGGAGCTTGTACCCGACACAGCGGAAAAGATTGACATCTCAGATGACAGCCTGACCTATACCTTCACCATGCGTGACGGCCTGAAATGGTCCAACGGCGATGACTTTGACGCGCACGACTTTGTGTACTCCTTAAAGCGCGCAGCGGACCCCGCAACGGGCGCCGACTATCGCTACATGCTCGACGTCATCAAGGGCTACCCCGAAGATGAGACAGAAGACATCGACAACCTCGCTGTCACTGCCTCAGAAGACGGCAAAACGCTCACCATTGAGCTGAAGTCCGTTACGGCGTACTTCCTTGACCTCTGTGCGTTCCCGACCTACTTCCCTGTTCACCAGGAGTCTGTTGAATCCGCTCCCGGCTACAAAGATGCCGACGGCAACATCGTAGACCCCGCAGCCTGGACGCAGGAAGGCGGCTTCGTGTCAAACGGCGCGTTTGTGAATACGGGCTGGGTCCACAACCAGAGCATGACCTTTGAAAAGAACCCTCTGTTCCACCGTGCGGACAATGTCAAACTCGAAAAACTTCACTTCATGCTGAGTGACGACGACACCACCATCTTTGCGGCCTACAAGGCGGGCGACCTCGACTTCATCGACAACGTTCCGCCCGATGAGATCAAAACACTCTTAGAGACAAAAGATCCTGAGTTTCACGTCGTGGACAACCTGGGAACCTACTTTGTCATCTTTAACGTGAACTCCGACCTCTTCGCCGGTAAAACAGCCGACCAGGCGAACAAGATGAAAGGAAGAGCTTTCATGTATGCGATCGACCGTGAATACATCGTGGACGCTGTGGGACAGACCGGTCAGACATTGGCCAACTCCTTCCTGCCGCCCCTGATGCTCGACGGCACAGGTCATGAAGTTCAAAGCAGAATTCACTGCGACCTACACCTATCCGGACGAGGCATCCGCAGGCTACTTCCCCTACGCGCAGGACCTTGACAGGGCACGTGAACTGCTAGAAGAAGCGGGTTATGAGTTCGGCGACGACGGCAAATTGCTTGCCTCCTCACCGCTGCACATTGAATACCTCTTCAACACGCACGAGGCGCACGCCGCCATCGCGCAGATCATCATCGATGACTTGGCTCAGCTCGGCGTCGAGATGGTCGTCAACCAGATGGACTGGGATACCACCCTGGCCGAGAGAAAAGCGGGCAACTATGACGTGGCCCGTCACGGCTGGATCGCTGACTTCAACGACCCGATCAACATGCTTGAAATGTGGACGACAGACAGCGGCAACAACGACGCTCAGTTCGGAAGATAAGTCCAAAGCTTTTTAAGCATTGAACGGATCTTCTGATCCGTCGACAAAAGACCCGGATCTCCCCTCAAGGAGGTCCGGGTTTTCTTTTTCGTGGCGCATATTTGCATTTGTATATAATCGTGCTACTATCTATTAGGTACAGAGGAAGAGGTATGCCTATTTTGCGCGTCTTTTCTCAAAATCCAAGTATATTATAAGGAGTGTGGAGATGAGTCTAGTCATCTTAACGATTGTCATGGCATTCGGGACCGCATTGGCCCTCGGATATGCCGCCATCAATTTTTACGCCGTCAAGCGTATGGATGAAGGAACGGAACGTATGCAGGAGATCGCAAAAGCGATCCGCATCGGCGCGAATACCTTCATTAACTATGAATACCGTATCGTCGCCGTCATCGCGGCGATTATCGCAGTAGTCTTAGGGGTCATGATCACATGGCAGATGGCTGTTGCCTTTGTGATCGGTGCCGTTATGAGCGCCCTTGCGGGTTATATCGGCATGAAGATCGCCACCTATTCAAACGTCCGTGTGACGAATAAGGCACGCGAAACAAGAAGCCTTTCCGAAACACTGAAAGTCGCCTACCGGGGCGGAACCGTCATGGGCCTTTCGGTCGGCGGATTTGCCCTGTTGGGTATCCTGATTATCTACCTTGTTTTCGGTCACGCCTTAGGCCAGATGAACGACATCATCGAAGGCATTGAGCATATTAACTGGTGGGGTCTGCCCACTACCTTCACCATCACGCTGTCAGGCTACGCGCTCGGCTGTTCCATCATTGCGATGTTCAACCGCGTCGGCGGCGGTATCTACACCAAGGCCGCAGACATGGGCGCGGACCTTGTCGGCAAAACAGAAGTTGAAATCCCGGAAGATGACCCGAGAAACCCCGCCACCATCGCGGACAACGTCGGTGACAACGTGGGTGACGTGGCAGGCCTTGGCTCTGACCTTTTAGAATCCTATGTCGGCTCGATGTTGTCGGCCGTGATTCTGGCTTGTGAAGTTTTCAGAAGCCACCACATCGATGTCAGCAAGAACATGGTCGCGGCCATGATCAACTTCCCGCTCAT
>JAXGRH010000011.1:0-28921 GCA_040766025.1 Clostridia bacterium
ATTAACGAAATAGGGATTGCAAAAATCCATGAGAAAGAGATGGCGCTTGTCGGGCAGTTTTGCGAAGGTTTAAAAGACCTTCCCAACCTTCGTTTTTACGGGGATCCGACCTTCCCGAATAACCTGGCCATTGTGTCAATTAACATAGCGGGTAAAAACTCCCAGGAGGTCGCGACAGCACTTTGGGAGCATTACGAAATTGCCACAAGGCCCGGAGGGCACTGCGCGCCCCTATTGCATCAGCGTTTCGGCACCATGGAACAGGGGATGGTGCGCTTTTCATTCTCGTACTTCAATACCGAAGAAGAGATCGAGGTGGGTATTCAGGCGCTTTCTGCCATCGCGCAGGAGGCCGAGGCGTGAAGGGGTCTTTATTCATATCGTTTTTTAGCACGAGCGCGGCCATAAGGGCCGAACAGACACTTTTATCCCAAGGCTACGATGTGGTGGTGCAACCCACGCCGCCCGCGATCAAGGCCGGTTGTGGCATCTCGCTTCTTGTGTTGCAAAAGGATTGGGAGCCGATAAAACAAATACTGGATCAAATGAATATTGAAATTCTGGTGAACGAAAAATAAAGGAGAACATGAACATGAGTCAACAAGAAAAAGGTGATTGGACCGTCGCGATCAGTTGCGATCGCATGGGCGAAGGGGCCGAGGATTTGGGCCGTATCCTGATCAAGAGCTATGTGGCGTCCTTGCCGCAGCTGGAAAATCCGCCTGCGGTACTGATCCTTTTCAACGCGGGCGTTTTACTGGCCATTGAAGGGGCCACCACAGTCCCGGCATTGAAAGAATTAGAAGCAAAAGGGACGAAGATTCTTGCCTGCGGCACCTGTCTTGATTTCTTTGACTCCACAGAAAAACTGCAAGTCGGATCGGTGTCGAATATGCTGGAGATTTCAAGCAAAATGGCTTCAGCCGCGCATTTAGTTAATATCTGATTTAAAAAAACAACGAAATCGCACAGTAGACGAGTAATGACGCGAGCACGGTGTTCGTGATTTTTCGGTAGCGCGTAAAAAGCGCGTGAAACAATTGGCCGAACAACGCCCATGCCAGCGTGAATAAGACAACAATCGCGGTGAGGATGAGGACGAAGCCCGTAATCGCCGGAATATTACCCTGGTAATAGGGCAAGACAAAAGCTTCCATGGACACCAAAGAGTAGAGATAGCTTTGTGGGTTAATGAACGGAAGTAACAATCCCGATAGGAATTTTGTTTTCGTCGCCTTTTCTTCAATCTCAGAGGACCTGAAAATGGTCCAGGCTAAATACAGTAAATAGAGTGCGCCCAAGATGAGCATGGGCTTCTTAATGACCGGCAGGGCGGCGTGGAGAGCGTGGCTTAACATGGTGGTCCCAAAGGCCACGATGAAGAAGCCGACAAAAATGCCTAAGTTAAAGCGATAGGATTTTTTCAAGCCCAACTGCCCGCCGTTATTCATGGACAAGATGTTGTTCGGGCCGGGGGTGGCCGAGGTGACCGTCACATAGGTGAGAAAGTTGACCCAGCTAAACATGATCGATCACCTGTAAGGGGCGGTCAGAGGGTCGATCCGGCCGTTTTAACCGTCATGTCATAGGCTAAGGCGTAGTAATTATTGTTGTTAAAAACAAAGGGCTTCACAATGTCGATTTTCAGCTTGTCGACATGGGCCTTAAGGGACCGGGGATTGATCTGGTTAATGAAGGTGACCATGATCGGATAGCGGGCCATCATGGAGCGTCTTGAGAACTCAAACAGATTCGGCAGTACTTTAGTCCCCCGATACGCCTTGTCAATGCAGATGGGGCCGTACTGGTAGGAATTTTCGGTGGAGAGTTTCTCCCCCAGGTACTCGATGGTCGGCAGGTCTCCGATCATGTGCTGGAATAAAGGCCAGGCGGACCAGTAATCCCAGGAGGCGGCCATGGCGTAGCCTACGACCTTCCCCTCATCCACCGCGATGCTTAACCCCTGTTCATCTTCGATGAGCGATTGAAATTGCTCGGGGGTGAAAAGGGTGGTGACAAAGCCGTCCGGGCGGTCTTCATCTGAAATGGTGCTGACATGGTATCTTTTTTGCAGTGCCTCAACGGCGGGGATGTCTTCGACGGTGGCTAAACGATATTGCATGGGCGATGCCTCTCTGTTCAGTAAATTTATGTTTTAGATATTGTTTATTTTAGCAGATGGATCTGAGAGGATCCTGATGCGTGAGTAGTGACTTTCATGATCTCGCTTTTTTTCGAATCTATTGGAACTATTTAGCTATTTGCGGAATTATTCGATTCCATTCGAATAATTCCGATCAGTCAACCGATCTCTTACTTCTCCGATTTGTGTCATAACGGATTCAGGGGAGGTGCCGCCCTCCGATTTTCTTGCCTTGACGCATTCAATGAGGCTGATGGCTTGAAAGATGTCTTCTTCGAACAGTTGGGAGAATACTTGATATTCGTCTAAAGAGAGTTCTTCTAAAACTTTTTCCTGTTCTTGGGCGTAGGCGACGATCCTCCCTGTCAGTTCATAACTTTCGCGAAAGGGCATGCCCTTTTTTGACAGGTAATCCGCGCAATCGGTGGCATTCAAATAGCCTTCTTCGGCGGCTTTCAACATGCGTTCTTTCTTAACAGTCATAGACAACAGCATGTCGCGCGTTAAGGGAA
Organism: Clostridia bacterium; assembly: GCA_040766025.1. GTDB lineage: Bacteria > Bacillota > Clostridia > Saccharofermentanales > DTU023 > UBA4923. Next base: position 2,656 of record JAXGRH010000011.1, read on the forward strand.
GACACGCCGATACGGTGTCAAGCGCGTCGATGAGGAGTTCCTTATCTTCTTGCATGTCCTTGTTGTAGGCCAAAGGCAGTCCCTTGATGAGGGTCAATAGCGCCATGAGCGAGCCGTAGACTCTTCCTGTTTTCCCGCGTGAAAGTTCCGCGATGTCAGGATTTTTCTTTTGCGGCATGATGCTTGATCCGGTGGAAAATTGCTCAGAAAGGGAGAGAAATCCAAATTCCCAGGAGCTGAACAAGATGATCTCTTCTGATAACCGTGACAGATGCGCCATGATGAGGCCGAGGATGAAGGCTGTCTCGATCGCGAAGTCTCGGTCGGAGACAGCGTCAATGGAGTTTTGGGCGATCTTTTGAAAGCCGAGTAGTTGCTGTGTCATTTTGCGGTCAATGGGATGTGTGGTTCCGGCTAAAGCACCCGCGCCCAAAGGGGAAACAAGTAAGCGCTTTTCGGCGTCATCGATGCGCTCGATGTCGCGCAGAAACATGGCGGCGTAGGCCATGAGGTAGTGTCCGAAGGTCACGGGCTGAGCGCGCTGCAGGTGCGTGTAGCCCGGCATGATCGTTTCTGTGTGGGCTTCGGCAAGATCTGAAAAGGTGAGAATCAGAGCTCGAAGAGAACAGCGGATCTTTTGGAGCCTGCGGTGGGTGTACATGCGAAAATCGAGCGCCACTTGATCGTTTCGGCTTCTTCCCGTGTGCAGGTGTTTGCCGATGTCGCCGATACGCTCGGTGAGTGTGATTTCGATGAAGCTGTGGATGTCTTCACTTGTGGGGTCGATGACCAGTTCCCCGCTTTTGATATCCGCGAGGATCGATTTTAATCCTGCCACGATGAGGTGGGATTCGCCCACCTTGATGATGCCCGTTTCTCCGAGCATCGTGGCGTGCGCGATGGAGCCTAGGATGTCTTCTTCGTATAGTTCTTGGTCAATGTGGATGGAAGCGTTAAAATCGTGAGCGGCGCGGTTGAGCTCTGCGTCGCTTCGCCCTTTCCAGAGTTTTTCCATGCTGTTTCGTTATCCTTTGTGGTTTTTTGTGTTTTGGCCATCATGCGGGCGCGCACTTCGAGGGGCAGTCCGAAAAGTGAGATGAAACCGGTGGCGTCGTTTTGGTTGTACACGGTATCTTCGTTGAAGGTGGCAAGCTCAGGATCGTAAAGGGAGTAGGGGGATGAGACACCTGCGTTGATCGTGTTGCCTTTGTAGAGTTTTAAAGTGACTTCGCCTGTGACCATTTGTTGGGTCTCGTCGACAAAGGCGTCGAGTGCTTCGCGAAGTGGCGTGAACCACTGTCCGTTGTAGACGAGCTGCGCGTAGCGTTGGGCGATCTGCTGTTTGAATTGCAGTGTTTCTTTGTCCAGCGTGATGCTTTCTAAGATTTCGTGTGCTTTGTAGAGCAGGGTTCCGCCGGGTGTCTCGTAGACGCCGCGGCTTTTCATGCCGACTAAGCGATTTTCAACGATGTCTAACAGGCCGATCCCGTTTTTGCCGCCCATGTCATTTAAGCGTTGAACTAATTGAACAGGAGGGAGCTTTTGTCCATCGACGGCAACGGGGATACCTTGTAGGAAGGAAATGCTGACGTAGCTTGGCTCGTCGGGTGCCTGTTCCGGTGACACACACATTTCCAGAAAACCGGGTTTGTTGTAATCGGGTTCGTTCTCCGTGCTTTCGAGGTCCATGCCTTCGTGGGAGAGATGCCAGATATTTTTATCTTTGGAGTAGTTGGTTTCGCGGCTGATCTTCAGTGGGATCTGGTGTTTTTCAGCGTAGTCGATGGCGTCGTCTCTTGAGCGGATGTCCCAGACGCGCCAGGGCGCGATGATTTTCATGTCGGGGGCAAAGGCCCTGATCGTGAGATCGAAGCGTACTTGGTCGTTGCCTTTTCCGGTGCAGCCGTGGCAGATGGCGTCGGCGCCTTCAGCCATGGCGATTTCTACCAGTCGCTTCGCGATGATCGGTCGGGCAAAGGAAGTGCCCAGTAGGTATTCGCCTTCGTATTTGGCACCGGCCTTTAATGTGGGATAGATGTAGTCGGTGACAAATTCTTCTTTTAGGTCCTCGATATAGAGTTTGGAAGCGCCTGTCTTTAAAGCTTTTTCTTCCAGTCCTTCCAATTCATCGCCTTGTCCCACATCGCCTGAGACAGCAATGATTTCACTTTCCGGGTAGTGTTCTTTGAGCCAGGTCATAATTACGGAGGTGTCTAAACCTCCGGAATAAGCGAGTACGATTTTCTTGATGTCGTCAGCCATTTTTTACTCCAAACGCAAAATATTTAATAATTATTACAATAATAGCGCATATTAACGCATAATCAATAGAATTAATGCATAATTTGAAAATTCGTAAGCTCTCACAAGGAATGGTGAGTAGTTCGCTCAAAATGTAGGGAATGTGCGAGACATAAAAAGCGTTTGTGTCATAATGAGGAGGAATGATCCCTGGTCTTTATGTTTTGCTTTGATTTTATTTTAGTATAGGTGACCAGATGACGCGGGCTTATTACTCGAACAGCCTTGAGCATTTCTTAGAAGAGGACGAGAACACGATTCTCGGCCTATTGGCTCGCCAAAATCCCTATTCGTTAGATGATTTACAACGTAACGCCTGGCTTGTTGAGATCAATACCTTAAAAGAAACATTTCATCCCGGCTATGGCGGCCATATCGCCTTTGAGTACTCGATCCCGCGGATGGGATCTCGTGTGGACGTGGTGTATCTTGCTCAGGGCATCATTTTCTTGCTGGAATTTAAGGTTGGAGCAAATAAATATGATCGTAACGCGATCATGCAGGTAACGGACTATGCACTTGATTTAAAAAACTTCCACAAGGAGAGCCATGATCGTCCAATTGTGCCGATCCTGATTGCCACGCACGCCCCTGCGCGTCTCTCACTTGGCTTGAGATGAAAGACGGGATCTCCGAAGTCCTTTGCTGTAATAAGCGTAATGTTTCAGATGCCATTGATCTTGCGCTCTCCCGTAACGCGGCCAAAGATTTTTCTGCGATTGAATGGATGAATTCGGTTTATACGCGACCCCCACTATTATTGAAGCCGCACAGGCACTTTATCGCCGTCATGGCGTTTTAGATATTTCAAGGCGTGACGCGAGCGCGATTAATCTAAAAGAAACAACCGAAGCAATTAATCGGATTATTGAACACAGTAAAAAACATCATCGAAAGTCGATTTGTTTTGTGACGGGCGTCCCCGGCGCGGGCAAGACGCTGGCAGGGCTTAATATCGCAAACGAACGCCATGCTTCGATGAAAGTGAGCATGCCGTGTTTTTGTCCGGCAATCAGCCGCTGGTACAGGTGTTGCAAGAAGCGCTCGCTCGCGATGAATACGAGCGTGCGGAAAAAACGAACAAGATCACTAAAAAGGATGCGCTCAGAAATGCGAAGGCGTTTATCCAGATGATCTATCATTTTTCGCGATGATGCCCTTGCAAGCGCCTTGGCTCCGCTTGAGAAAGTGACTATTTTCGACGAAGCACAGCGCGCCTGGACAGAAAAACAACTCACTCATTTCATGACACAAAAAAGAGGACGTGATGATTTCTCGATGTCAGAGCCGGCATTTTTGATCGATACGATGGACCGCCACGGGCAACTGGGCCGTGATTGTGTGTCTTGTGGGGAGGGGGCAAGAAATCCATACGGGGGAGGCAGGGCTTCGGTGGTTCCGGGCCCTGCAAAGCGGAAGCAATTCAGACTGGGATATTTATCTTTCAAGCAAAATTACGGACAGTGAGTATGTACGAGACCACACAATTGACTCGCTTTTAGGCGACCCTCCCCTATGTGTTTGAGGATGATTTGCACCTGTCTGTGTCGTTTGAGATCCTTCCGAAGTGAAAATGTGGCTCGCTTTGTGAAGGCGTTGTTAGATGTCGATGTAGTGGCTGCCGAAGCCTTTACCGCGCGACACACCGTGATTATCCGATCCTCATGACACGGGATTTAAATACGGCAAAAGAATGGGTGCGCGGCGTGGCCGAAGGCACGGAGACGTTACGGTATGACAGCCAGCTCGGGTGCTATGAGGCTTCGCGCGGATGGAATTTGGATCGAGAAGAATAAGATTAATGCCGTCAATTGGTTTTTAAATGGGTCGGACGATGTGCGCTAAATACTATTTGGAAGAAACCGCGACTGAGTTTGAAATTCAAGGCCTTGAACTTGACTGGAGTATTGTCTGTTGGGACGCTGATCTGCGTTTTATGAACGGCCGTTTCGAATACAATCGTTTCCGCGGTACCCGGTGGCAAATGATTCATAGGAAGACGATCGGACGGTTGTATCTGAAAAACACATACCGCGTCTTACTGACGCGGGCGAGACAAGGCTTTATTATTCCCGCTGTACCGAGAGGGGATAAGAGCGATCCGACAAGATCTCCTGAGCTTTATGAGAAGGTATCTATCGCTATTTACAAGATATCGGCGTTCAGGAGATTTGATAAGGCGGAATTTTCTAAAACCCCAAACTGTCCTCTCATCCCCTAGAAACTCCTTTTATCCCCATCGTGACGATTCCGTTCTCATCTCGTTTTGCCTTGCTCGCATCTGACGGAAGCTGGAGTGCCAGTAGCGTTGACTCCCCCTTTTTCGGGTGAGTGCTGTGTCGAGTGGGTTCGAAGGGTGAAAGCCAATGTATTTAATATTAGTGCAATAATTGCGCTAATACTAAATAGCGGTCTCTGACTCACTTCTCTTTTCATCCTCCAACAACTTCTTAAACTGCGCCTCATAAAGGCGAGTATAAGTTCCGTCTTGTTGCAGTAGCATATCGTGCTTACCCTGCTCCACAATACGCCCGTCCTCCATCACAAGAATCTGATCGGCTGCCATAATCGTAGACAGACGATGCGCGATCACAAGGCTAGTCCTACCTTTCAAGAGCGGCTCAATCGCCTCTTGAATCAAGCTTTCCGAAATAGAATCAAGCGCGGAGGTCGCCTCATCGAAGATAATAATCTTCGGATCCTTCAAGATAATTCTCGCAATCGACAAGCGCTGCTTTTCACCGCCCGAAAGCTTCACACCCCTATTACCTACCAAGGTATCGAAACGGTCGGGGAGCGCGTCAATCAGCTCATAGATATTCGCCTCCTTACAGGCGTCAATGAGTTCATCTTCCGTCGCGTCGTGTTTCGCGTAAAGGAGGTTGTCCCGAATACTTCCGTTAAACAGATACGCCTCTTGGGTGACCATGCCGATGTTTTGGCGCAAAAAGCGAAGGTCAATATCCCGCACATCGTGGCCATCAATCGTGACCCTGCCCTCATTTACATCGTAAAGACGCATCACAAGGTAAGTGATCGTCGATTTTCCCACCCCGGATTGACCCACAATGGCCGTCATGTTTTGGGCGGGCACCTCAAAGGTGACATCTTTCAAAATGAGTTTGTCATGGTTGTAGCCAAAATCCACCTGATCGAAGCGCAGCACTCCGGTTAAGGGAGAGGGCTTAATCGCATCCTCTTTATTCTCAATCTCAACAGGCATATCCAAATATTCGAAAATGCGGTCGAAAAGCGCGAGTGCCCTGAAAAAATCGACCTGGACACCGAGTAAACTACTCACCGGGCGGTACATCCGCGTCAAAAGCGTCACCATGACCGTCACGTCACCGACAGTAAGATCGGTACGCCCCATCTTCAAGATGAGCACGCCGCCGATTAAGTAGATCAGCATGGGGCCCATATTGGTAAAGGTCCCGATCGCCATACGGAACCAGCGCCCCGCCATACTCTCCTTGATCCCTAATCTTTTAATCGCTTCGTTGGTTCGTTCAAACTTTTGGAGCTCTTCTTCCTCATTTGTGAAAATCTTGACCAACTGCTGACCGCTGACACTTAAGGTCTCATTAAGGATCTGGTTCGCCTCATCGTTTTGTTTTTGAGATTCCATGGTGAGCTGCCAGCGCTTCTTGCCGACATTTTTCGTCGGCAAAATGAAAAGCGGCAAGATAGCGATACCCACCAAAGCCAAAAGCCAATTCTTTTGTACCATCGCGATAATCGAGGTCACAAGGACCGCCACGTTGGACACCGTACTTGTCAAGGTGCCCGTAATCACGCGCTGTACCCCGTTCACATCGCCTGTCATCCGCGTCATGATGTCGCCCTGCTTATTCGTGGTATAGAAACGCTGGGACATCTGCTGCAGATGAGCGTACATCTCATTTTTCATGTCACGGGCGATATGCTCCGACACCCAGACGTTCATGTAGTTTTCAAGCACGCCTAAAAGACTCGAGCCGAGCATGACCATAATCGACGCGATGACAAGCTTCACAAGCAACGGGAAATTGCCCGCGATGAAGCCCTGGTCGATCATGCGGCCGGTCAGGATGGAGGGGAGCACGTTTAACACCGCCGAGAAGACAATGATCAACAAGGATAGGAGGAGTTTTGGCCAATAAGGCGCTAGCCAGCCTAAGATACGGCTTAGCAGTTTCCGATTGATTTCAGGGCGATTTTGGATCTCCTCCTCTGTCTCAAAGCGAAAGCGTCCGACACGTCCGCCGTTCATGAGTCATCTCCTAAAAAGGCGATGAGTTTTTCGCCTACGGCGATAAATTGATTCCGCTCTTCTTCTGTCAGGACCTCGTTGATCTGCTTGCGTCTTTTTTCAAAATAACGCCGGCTTTTCATGAGAGTCTCCTGACCTTTTTCAGTTAATGACAAATTGACAATTCTGGAGTCAGAAGAATCGCGTTCCCTATAAATGAGATTACTTTCTTCCATTTTAGAAAGCGTCGTTGTCACAGAGCCCGCACGTATGTCCAGTGCTTTGGCCACATCGCCTGAGCGCATGGTCTCATTTTTTTCGAGCAGGCGCAAAATGCGCATGACACTTCTGGGAGGGTGTTGCTCCTCGCCTTGCGGTTCCGGTCGCCGCCTTAACATGCGGGACAGCCGGAAGATTAATTCCATTACATCTTTTTCTTGGTTCATTCTTTTTTTCCTTTCAGTTTTTGTTTCATATTCATAAGGTACCTTAGCATTATACTAAGCTACCTTAGTAATGTCAAGTGCTGATTTCGGGTAATTCATGCTAAAAACTTCAAAAATATTAGAGTTTTTAGCATCAATGTGAAAAACTCTCAAAAAATGAGAGTTTTTAGCATATCTTTTGAGAGATTTTGCCTTTACGGCCTAAAAGGACTCAGCATCAGGTCAAAGAAACGATCAATCTTCGCTTGTAAGAACTCGGGGGTGTACTCATCAATATGGGACCACTCAAACAGCGCGATCAGGTAAATGCCCATGACGACATCGATGATGTCCTCAACCGAGGCATCCTCGCGGACGCCATTTTCCTCTTGTACCCCCATGATCAGTCCCTTAAACAATTCCGCCAAATCTTCTCTTGTTTTGAAAATCGGGCTGTCCTCTTCGGAATTGAGATAGGTGATCCGCCTGGAAAGGCTCAGGTATTCGACTGAGGAAGTGATGAGTTCGTCGAGTACCAGCTTCAGTTTCTTTTCGCTTGACTCAACATCTTTCAATTCTTTATTAAGCGAGTCGCGGATGCGCTCGATCACTTCATCGGCGGTGCCGATGAGAAGACTTTCCTTATTCGGAAAATAATTGTAGATCGTCGCGCGGGACACCTCCGCGCGCACGGCGATATCCTCCATCATGGTCTCTTCATAGCCTTTTTGAGAAAAAAGGCGTCTTGAAGCGCGAAGGATATTTTTCCGGCTTTTTATTTTATTCAACTCGCGTCTATTTGCCATATAATTATTATACAAATAAATACGCATTCCGCAACGTACCCAAAAACATAGTATACGCATACATTGTATATATTGCCCAGATAATGAATTAGACTTGACATCAAATTTAGACACAAGCATAATGCATGTATTAGAGAAGAAAACGCGTGAAAGCGCAAGAGGAAGAAGGTGGAATCGATCCGGGAAGACTCGGAGAGGCAACAGGGCAGGAGACAGCCTAAAGGCCGTGATTGAGCAAAGAGGTGTGAGAAATGAAAGTAATCGCTTATGACATCGGCACGACGGGATTGAAAACATGTTTGTTTCATATTTCCGACACGGACAGCGTCCAACTAATTGCAGGTGAAGTGGAAGACTATGAACTCTACTTCCTGGACAACGGGGGCGTCGAACAGGAGCCCGAAGAGTGGTGGAACGCCATGGGAAAGAGCACCAAAAGACTGCTCGAAACGACAGGCGTCGACAAGGAAGAGATCCGTGGGATCTCCTTTTGCTCTCAGATGCAAACATTGGTCATGGTCGACGAGAACGGAACGCCTTTAAGACGTTCCATGAGTTGCATGGACACGAGAGCGGACGCACAATTTTCCCGCTACATGCAAAGGGGCTTGAAAATCGAGGGGCTCAACCTTTACAAGATCCTTCGTTTTATGCAGATAACCGGCGTGCTTTCCGCCAGCGCCAAAGATCCCTTGTGGAAATACCACTGGGTGCGCGAGAACGAGCCGGAAATCTTCGAGAAGACCTATAAATGGCTCGACGCCAAAGAGTATTTGACATGTCGCGCCACAGGCCATATGAAGGTCAGCCGCGATGTCGCAAGCGGAACCTTTCTCTACCATGTCAAAAAAGACCGCTGGAGCCACGAACTCTGCAAACTCTTTGACGTGGACATGAAGCACCTCCCGGAGCTTTGCGCCTCGACCGATACGATCGGGGGACTGTTGCCGAAAGCGGCCGAGGAACTGGGACTGCCCGAAGGCATCCCCGTGATTTCCGGCGGCAGCGATGTCAGCCTTTGCCAGGTAGGCGCGGGCTGCCTCGATGTCGGCGATGTCAACTTCTACTCAGGCACATCCGGTTGGGTCACCACCACCGTCGATAAACTCCATCTGGATTTAGGGAACATCATCGGGTCACTTGTCGGAGCAGATCCGACGACCTACAGCTATATCGCGGAACTTGAGACCGCCGGGAAATGTATGGAATGGGTGAAAGACAGTATTGACTTGCCCGAGATGGGCTACGACGGACTTTTGGAATACTTGAAACGCTCATCCACCGGTAGCAACGGCGTCGTCTACTCCCCCTGGATGCACGGCAACCGCTGTCCCTTTGAAGATCACAACGCCCGCGGCATGTTCTTTAACCTGGGCTTAACCACCTCAGGAAGTGACCTGGTCCGATCGGTGGTCGAAGGGGTCTGCATGCACATGCGCTGGATGCTTGAGGCGACAGAAAAATCCTTTAAAACATCGCCTGTGGTCCGCTTCACGGGCGGCAGCGCCATATCAGGGACCATCAGCCAGATCTTGGCCGATGTCTTGGGAAGAGAAGTTGAAACGGTCGAAAACCCGCGCCATGTCGGTGCCATGGGTGCCGCCGCCCTGATGGCTGTGAGCTTTGGCTTGCTCCATGACATCAAGGAGATCAAGGGCATCATTAAAGTGAAAGATACATTCAAACCGAATCTTGAGAATACCGCTGTCTACGACAAGATATTCCCCGTATTCAAGAACCTGTATTTCGACAACAAAAAATCGTACGCGACACTAAACGGCTAAAAAACCGTTTAATGCCGGCGCCAAAAGGAGGCGTAGTAATGGAAAGTGAACAATTACGCGTAGCGTCAGAAGAAAACATCAAGGTATACGGGTATCGCTGGGTGGTCCTTGTGGCCTACATGCTAGCGACGGTAGTGATTCAGCTTCTATGGGCTTCATTCTTCTCAATCACGACAGAAGCCTGGGAATTTTACGGATTCACCGACGCGGTCAAGGGTGAAAACGCGATCAGCCTTTTATCCATTATTTTCATGGTAGGCATGATCGTTTTGTCGGTCCCCTCATTGGCGGCCTTTGAAAAATGGGGATTGAAAAAGGCAGTCGGCTTTGGCGCTGTATTGGCGGGTGTCGCGGGATTATTGCGCGGGCTTTTCGGCGACAACTACACCTTCGTACTCGTCATGACAGTCCTGTTGGCCGTGGCACAGCCCTTCATCCTGAACGCGCCCGGGCTCATCGCGGGAAGATGGTTCCCGGAAAACGAGCGGGCGACCGCCAACGGCGTGGGTCTTCTGGCTAACTACGTCGGTATCGCGCTGGGACTTTTGTTAAGTCCGATTCTGTTGGGAACAGGACTCTCCATTAAGGGCTTACTCAATATCTACGGCATCGTCGCCGTGGTCGTCGCGGTTTTATTTGTGCTCTTAGTCAAAGACAAACCGCCCACACCGCCCTGCGCCGAAGAAGACGCCGAACGTGTGGACTTTGTCGAAGGCTTAAAAACCGCTTTCAAAAAGAAGAACTTCCTGTTGACGGTCATCATGTTCTTCTTCATGCTCGGCGTGTTCAACACCTTCTTCACCATGATCGAGCCCCTGATGACTTCAATGACGAAAGGTGCGGTCGGTGCGACCGAAGCCGGCATCATCGGCGTCATTGTCCTCGTGACGGGCATTGTAGGCAGCTTTGTCGTGTCCATGTTCTCCGATAAGGACAAACGCCAGCGCCGTCTCCCCTACATGATCGCCGCCAACGTGGTGGGCGTCATCGGGATGGTGCTTTTCATCCTGTTGTCCGGCTACACCGGCATGATCATTGCGGCGGTTGTGTACGGATTCTTCACGATCGGAAGCGCGCCCGTGGTGTTGACTTACGCGGCTGAAACCGCCTACCCCACCTCAGAAGGTACGAGTGAAGGACTCCTCATGTTCGCGGGGAACGTCGGCGGGGTCGTCCTGTTGGGATTGGCATCGATCTTAGGAGGCAACCACTTGGGCGTCATGATCGGCATGGCTGTGGTCTCGGTCTTCTCGGTGTTTTTGATGTTCCTTTGCAAGGAAGATAAATAGAAAATTAAGAAAAAAAGGAAAAATAAAATAGTAAGGAAGGTACAACATGGAAAACAGATACGGTGTATCAAAATGGCCTGACGTAGCGATGATCGCAAAGAAAATGGATGCGCTTGTCAATGACAAACTCTACAACATTAAACCGGAGGCGATGGAGCGCTATCTATCGTACTTTGCGACCAAGTGTCAAAAATCGCAAGCGCTGAATGAAGAAGCCAAAGGCTACATCCCCGGCGGCGTTCAGCACAACCTCGCGTTCAACTATCCCTACCCCTTGGCCATCGACCGCGCGGAAGGCCCCTACCTCTACGACGTAGACGGCAACCGCTATGTGGACTACCTGCAGGCAGGCGGTCCCATCCTCTTGGGCAACAACTATAAGCCCGTGGCCGACAAGGTCATGGAGGTCGTAAGGAACCACGGACCGGTCACAGGATTGTTCCACGAATATGAGCTAAAACTGGCCCAGATCATCAACAAGTACATGCCTTGGGTGGAGATGTACCGCTGCTTTGCCAGTGGCACAGAAGCCGACATGGCCGCCATCCGCGTGGCCCGCGTGTACACAGGCAAAGAGATCATCGTGAAGGCGGGCGGAGCCTACCACGGCTGGAGTGACCAGCTCGTCTACAGCCTCCACATCCCCTACACGAAGAAGTTTGAAGCGCACGGTATCCCTGATGAAGTCACCGCGCACACGCGTGAGTACTACCCGGGTGACATCGATTCACTCAGGAAGGTCTTGGAAGAAAACGAAAAAGAAGGCGGCACCGCGGCGGTCATCTTGGAACCCTTCGGACCCGAGAGCGGCACGCGCATGACCGAATATGATCACTGTAAAAAGGTGAGAGAGCTCTGCGACGAGTTCAACTGCCTTTTGATCTTCGACGAAGTCGTCACCGCTTTCCGGGTGGGCCCGGGCGGCGCGCAGGGTTACTTCAACGTGCGTCCTGACCTCACCGTCTTCGGCAAGATCGTCTCAGGCGGCTTCCCCATGGCGGGCGGCGTCGGCGGCAGCGAAGATATCATGAGCTCCATGGCCGCGGGCGTCAAAGCCGGAAGAAAACGCGCCTATGTCGGCGGCACATTGACCGCTAACCCCTTGAGCTGCGCGGCAGGCTATTACGCGATCAAGGAAATTGTCGAACAGGACGCAGCGAAAAAAGCAGGCGAAAACGGCGACAAACTCACCGCGGGCATCCAAGGCCTGATCGATCAATACGAACTGCCCTTCGTCGTATGGAACACGGGTTCCATCGTGCACTTTGAGGTGTCCGGGGTCATGTACCTCTCGGTCACCGATCCTGAGATCTTCACCAAGATCCCGCAAAGGCAACACCATATCGAGCAGTTCGGCGCGGCCCTGACCGCCAACGGCGTCATCACCTTAGCCGGCAGCAGAATTTACACCAGCATGGCGGACAACGACGACACGATCGCCGAGACCTTGGCCGCGTTTGACGAAGTGTTCAAGAATATTGAGCGCTAATTAAGAAAGAAGAGGAAAAACCATGATTCAACGACTCGAAGATGTCAATATGGCACATGCCTTCCCGGAGGTCGCTTTCTCAGAGGACTACATTATCGCGACCTTCCAGGCGAGAATTAAAACACAAAGCATCGAGCGTCTGGCCTTGGCCTTAGCCGATGAACAGACAACCGGCACCTGGATTAAAGTCGGGGCCGACTCGGTGGAAAAGAAAAAGCGCTTCGGCGCCCAGGTTGTCGCGATCTATGAGGTTCCTGACCTCGGAAGTGATGTGGTGGAAGAATTGCCTCCCCTGTACATCGTGCAGTTGGCGATCCCCATGGACAACATAGGCACAAGCCTTGCCATGTTGCTCACGACGGTGTTCGGAAACATCTCGGCCGCCGGCATGCTGAAGCTGATCGACCTGGCCTTCCCCAAACGCTATATTGAGCAGTTTACGGGCCCGAAGTTCGGCGTCGAAGGGATACGCGAAGTGCTGGGGGTGAAAGACCGACCCCTTCTGAACGCCATGATCAAGCCCAACATCGGCTGGACGCCCGAAGAAGGCGCTGAGATTTTCTATAACGCGGCCAAGGGTGGCGTCGACATCATCAAGGATGACGAACTGCTGCAGGCTGACAGTGATTTTTGTCCCTTGGAAAAGCGCGTGAAGCTGTTCATGGAAAAAGAAAGACAGGTCTTCGAAGAGACGGGCGAACGCACGCTCTACTCGGTGAACATCACGGACCGCAACGACAAGATCAAGGAAAACGCTTACCGGGCGATTGAGTACGGCGCGAACTCCCTGATGCTGAATACCTACACCGCCGGTTACGGCGCGTTGCAGATGCTGTCAGAAGACCCGAACATCAATGTGCCGATCCTGGCACACGTGGACTTTGTCGGCGCTTACGCAAGCTCCACCTACACCGGTATCTCGGCCCCCTTAGCCATCGGTAAACTGACAAGGTTAGCCGGCGGTGACTTCCAGATCAACGGCCATCCCTGGGGGAAATTCCCGGTGCCCTACAAGGTGTTCTACAGAAGCTTCAAGTTCTTCACGCAGCCCTGGTGGAATATCAAGCCCATGATGTATGCATGCTCCGGCGGCACGACTCAGCTAGTGGTGAAGAAGATGGTGGACAGCTTAGGCACGGATATCATCCTTGCGGCCGGCGGCGGTGTCCACGGACATCCGGACGGCAGTGAGGCGGGAGCCCGCTCCATGCGCCAGGCGATTGACGCCGCGATTAACGGCATCGATCTTATGGAATACGCCAAAACCCATAAGGAGCTCGCTCGCATGGCGGCGATGCTGAGCCCCGATATCGCCAAGAACTTTGACCTGATGCAGTAATCATCAAACAAGAGACAAATTATCAAAGGATATAAACAGGCGTGGCGCAAAGCGCCACGCCTGTTCAATCAAAACAAATTTTTTAAGGAATCACTATGTACGACACAATACTGTTTTTAGACTTTGACGGCACCATTACCTCCGAAGAGACATTGGAGGGCAGTATGCGCCGCACAATCGATCCCGATCTTTATCAAGAGAAGCAAAGGGAAATGTTTGAGGGGAAGATCACCCTTGCCGAAGCGCTCCACATGGGGTTTGAAACAATCCCCTCGGAGAAACTCCCCGTCATTTTGGACTATGTGCGCTCTGTGCCGATCCGTCCCGGTTTTTCGGAGCTGCTCGATGAGATGGAGCGCCAAGGAATCCCCGTGGTGGTCATTTCAGGCGGCTTAAAGCCGACCATCGATGAGAAGCTTTTGCCTTACCGCGATCGCCTCCTAGGCGTGCACAGCGTGGACCTTGATCTCTCAGGTCCCAATATGCGCCTTATCTCCGACTATGAGGAGAAGGGGGACCTTTTACAAAAGACGCTTGTCATGGAACAATATGAGTACAAGAAAGCATATTGTGCGGGTGACAGCTTCACGGATATTCAGATGGCTCTTATCTCCGACAAGGTTTTCGCCCGCGATAGGCTTGCCAAGTACTTAGAAGATAAATCGCTCCCCTTTATTCCCTGGGAGGATTTCTTCGACATACGAGACTCTCTGAAGAGGTAAGCATAGTGCCCCATAACATTGATTTTGAAACAGGTGTGCTCACCGCTTTTGCGGAATGTGTGCAACGCGAGGCGAAGCCTTTGGCTTTCAGTTCCCCTTTGGCGCCTGACTTTGCAAAACACTTTTTGGAAAAAGCCAAAAACACAGTCGAGGCCTTCGACGTCTCCCTTTATGTGGAAGAGTCAATCGTCGACACGGACTTTTCGAAAAGAGAGGAACTGCAAGGCCTTACGGTGTTCATCTTGTACAAGTATGACGATGACTTAAAGGCCTATCTTGATTTCAAAGCCCAGGTGGATATGTGGGAACAAGACAATCGCTATGACAGCCGTTTGAGAAAACTTGCGACCGCGGACCTGTGTCGCCTGTTGGGATACTCCGAAAAGCATATTGAAGTGATGTTGGAAGAATAAAAGGAGCTACGATGAAAAAGATTTTATTTTACGGTATGACCGGCGAGAAGATGTGTTTTCAACACATTTTATTGAACGCGCTGGATTGTCACGCGGAGGGGATGGAGGTCAAGATTATTTTCGAGGGCGCTTCGGTGAAGCTTGTGTCCGTTTTTGAAGAGGAAAACAACCCGCTCTACCAAAAGGCCAAGGAAAACGACCTCATCCAAGGCGTCTGCCTGGCCTGCTCAAAAGTGATGGGCGTGTATGACAAGAACCTTGCTTCAGGCCTTGCGATGCTCTCGGATATGTCGGGGCACGCCGGCATTAAAGCCTACGCCCGGGAGGGTTTTGAGACCATCAGTCTTTAGCACCCTCCAACAGGATATCCTTATCCGGCCAATAGCCGTTGGCTTTCGCAATGGTCTGAAAGTGCGTGGCGATGACAAGAGAGCCGAACATGAGGCTCTCCCCTTTTTCGGTGTACACCGACCATGCGGCCTTGCGCGTATCGAGCGAAGGTTGCATATAGGTGACGCCTCTTTTGGCCATTTCGATCGCAAGTTCATACCCCTCTTGGGGGGTATCTGTCTTTAATGATGTTAACCAATTAGCCATTTTTACCTCCCTCGCGGCCCGATCTTCGATGCCTTTGCCTTAAAGCCATTATATAAGCGAGGAAGGTAAAAATGTCAACTTAAATTGCTATCAGCGCCAGTAATTATTAGCGGCGGCAACAGTTTGGAAGTGCGTGGCGACGACCTGTGAGGCTGCGGTCAGACTGTCGGCGTTCTCCGAATAGACGGGGCGCAGTTTTTCTCTTATTTCAGCGGAAGGCTGCGTATAGGCGACGCCTTTTCGTGCCAGTGTAATGGCGAGTTCAAAACCCTCTTGCGGAGTGTCGGTGATTAATGATTTAAGCCAGGTATCCATGATGTTTCTCCCTTTCTCAATACGCCTTTCAGGCGTTATTTTCTATCCTGACCTCATTATCCTTATTCTCACCCGCTCGATGGTTCTCTTGGTTACACAACCCCAATTAGTCGCGCCCTTTCTCCCATTCAAGGATCTTTCCTGTGACGGAATCGATCTTATACTCGTATTCCCAACCGTCGACCTTGAACTCGACCTCGTAGGAGTTCTTATGTTCTTTGAACTCTGTTTCCAGTTTTCGCACATCGCCGCGCAAAAAACCGGCGTGCGTTAAAGCGATCTCTTCCGCCTTGGCCTGGCCGATGCGCTGTCCGCCGGGAGAGGGAGTCGTGTTGGAAGATCCCCCCGTCTTTTTGGGGTCTTTTTCAACCTTCGCGATTTTGCCTGACATGGCGTCAATGTCGTACTCGTATTCGAATCCACCGTGAATAAACTCAACTTCATAGATCATGCGGCCATATTCGTGCTTCAACTCGGTTTCTAAACGGTTCACAGCCTCTCGCGAGAGCCCTGCGTCTTTTAATGCAATCGCTTCAGCCTTTTGAGCGCCGATATAGCCCTCTTGCTTTTGGGGGGTTGTGGTCGTTGTAGCAGGAGGTGTCGTGTTAGACGATCGGAGCTTCTCTTTTTCAACCCTGATGATGTCGCCTGTGATCGCATCGATGTCATAGTCATACTCGTATCCGTCGTAGACGAACTCGATGTCATAGAAGTTTGTGCCCTTATCGCGTTCGAGTTCTGTTTCAAGCTTGGTAATCATGGATTTTTGTAAGCCGGCGTGTGCTAATGCGATGGATTCCGCCCGATTGACACCGATATAGTCAGTCGCATTCGATCCGCCTTCATACGGTTTATTTCGCTCCTTGGACTCGAATTTTAAGATAGAACCTTCTATGGCGTCGATGTCGTAGTCGTATTCCATGCCCTTGGCATGGAATTCGACTTCGTACACCATCCTGCCCTCTTCGTAGTCAAATTCGACATCGATCTTGATGATGTCTGACTCGCTCACACCGGCGTGCGAAAACGCGATGGATCTCGCCTTCTCCTGGCCGATGTAACCTTTGCTGCTCGCCTGCCCTTTGACATCGAGGCCGGGGATGGCCTCGGCGCGCGTACTGAGCAGCAAGTTCAGATCGTTGATCGAAAGATGTGCGACATCGGAGAATTGAATGCGGGGATCCCGGGCGATGAGCTCGCGGATGAGGGAAGCTTTTCCTTCCGAGATACCGTATTCTTTGGCGGATTGCTCGCGCTCCCGGTCTCTTGTCATCGTCTGGCTCAAAACGGAGCCGTGAAGAGAGAAGTCATCGAGTAGGGCCGCGATCTCATCCGAAAGCCGTTCTTGCAGACGCCTTCCTTTGACGCTGTCCCGGTCCTCGACCGTCACGAGGATTGAATTTTTAATCTCCGACAGGTAGCCGTTTCGCACCATCGAGCCGATTAAGGCGTTGACGGCGACATCGAGTTTAACGCCTTTTAGGTCCATGTTGGCTAAGACGGTCATAGCCTCCTCGTTTCGCGCCTCGATTTTCATAACTCTTTCCTGGCGGTTGACCGACAGGGCAAGGCTCGGGTTGACGTCAAAGGCGACGACAAAATCGGTGGCCCAATGCATCCAGCCAAACCAGGCGCCCAAAAAGATTAAAAGCGCCGCGGCAACGGGTAACAGGACCTTCGGCAGGAATAGTCGTTTTTTATGGGGGTGGGTAGGTTGTTCCATGATGCTCACTTCCTCTCGTGATTGGATTTGTCGGAGGATCGCCGGCAGTACGTCAGGGACAGAGGTCTCAATGGATCGTTTGATCGAATGTTTAATGCTTTCGCGGGTGTTCATGTCTCATCCTCCTCTAAAATTTTTTTGAGCTTTGACAGGGCGCGATGGTATTTGGAGA
This sequence comes from Clostridia bacterium, assembly GCA_040766025.1. Lineage (GTDB taxonomy): Bacteria > Bacillota > Clostridia > Saccharofermentanales > DTU023 > UBA4923. The sequence continues at coordinate 20,262 of JAXGRH010000011.1, forward strand.
GAGCCGTCCCTAAAGGGATTTCGAGGATCTCGGCAATCTCTTTATGTTTGAATTGTTCGACACTGTGGAGGATGACGATCTGCCGTTCTTCCTCTGACAACCGCTCAAGTGCGGTGTTGAGGATCATCCGGTCCAGAGTGTCTTGTGAGAGGTCGCCTTGTGGGTTTTTGATTTTTTCCGCTTCCAGGGGCAGCTCCGTGGCGCTTTTAGCGCGGAGGCGGTCAAGTGCCAGGTTCCTCGTGATCCGAAGGATCCAGGCCATGGGCTTGCCTTTTGCCTGGTAGCGGGGCGCCGCGCGGTAGACATTGAGGAAACTGTCCTGCATGATGTCTTCGGCGTCCTCGCGATTTCTCACGATGGAGAGCGCAAGGCCGTACACCGCCGATTTCGCGCGGTGGTAGATCGCTTCCAAAGAATCGGTGTCGCCTCTTCCCAGCTGTTCGATCTGTCGTTCCAAATCTTCCATCTTGTTCCTTTGCCAAAGCCCTCTCACCCTTAATAACGAACGAGGAGGCGCTTTTATTGCATCTCTTTTGATTAGACAATGAAATCGTCTCCTTGGGTAGTTCGAAGGGTACATCGGGACAGCCTTATTTGACCTGATGTTGTTTTTACGGTATTCTTCGAACTTAAGCCGTCCGGTTTGACTGGCTCCGAACCGGCGGATAGACAATAAGATATTGAAGATTAAGTGATTTGATGGATGTTTCCTTCCGGTCGAGCTACAAGAAAAGGCCGGATTGAATGTGAGTAGCAACCGCTTTTAAAGCGGTCTTTGCATAATTGATTTTGTGTTATTGAGGACTTCGGTCTGACTTACGTGAATGGCGTTTCCATCCGGTAAGTCTGGCGCGAAGTCTTTTTTGTTTGGGAGGGTAATTTTGATACGTTTTGAACAAGTGGTAAAAAGTTACGGGGATCGCGTGATCCTCGACCATATTGATTTTGAAATCAAGGAGGGCGAATTTGTGGTCCTGATCGGACCTTCGGGCTGTGGTAAAACCACGACCTTAAAGTCCATCAACCGACTCATTGAGCCCGAAGAGGGGCGCATCTTTGTGGAGGGCCGAGACATCATGGAGACTAATCCCGTGCTGCTTAGGCGCAAGATCGGCTATGTCATCCAGGAGATCGGACTTTTCCCGAATATGACCGTGGCCGAAAACATCGCGGTGGTCCCCAAACGCCTGAGATATGACAAACAGCGGATCGATAAGATCACCCGTGAATTGCTCGAGATGGTGGATATGTCGTACGAGGAGTACGCCCATAAATACCCCTCTCAGCTTTCGGGCGGACAGCAGCAGCGCATCGGGGTGCTGCGGGCCTTGGCGGCCTCACCCCCGATCGTTTTAATGGATGAGCCCTTCGGAGCCCTGGATCCGATGACGCGCAATGCCCTGCAAGATGAAATCGTAAGACTCCACAAAAAACTCAAAAAGACCTTTGTGTTTGTCACACATGACATGGAGGAGGCTTTGAAGCTTGCGGACACCATTGTTTTTATGGATGAAGGCAAGATCGTGCAGATGGACTCCCCGGACGAGATGCTTGAAAACCCAAAAAGCGAGCTGATCAAGCAGTTCATGGGCAAGCATCTGTCCGATAACGGGGTCGTTTCATTGACGGCGCGAGACATCATGAAGGCGCCTCCCGCGAGCGTCTACAAGCGTGAAGGCGTGAAAAAGAGTACCGAGATCATGGCGCGCAGACAGTTGGACGCGCTCATCATCAAAAATGAAGATGAGACCTACGCGGGGACCGTGTCGGTTAGAAATATCAGGCGCTACGGCAAGGAGGCGAAGAATATCGGGGAGGTTCCCATGTCGCCTCATATTACGTCCTACGCTTCAGATGACGCCTCGGAGAGCCTCGATAAACTCCTTGATTCCGATGAGGATTTCATTGTTGTCTTAAATGACAAGGAGGAGGTCGCGGGCATCGTCACCAAGACCAGTATGGCCCGTGCCATGGCGGACGCGCTTTGGGGGGATGAATCATGAGTTTTTTTGACATGTACGGACAAAAAATCTTGATCGCCTTCGGCGTCCATTTCCTCTATGTGCTCGTGTCGGTGGGAATCGGTTTTGGGGTGGCATTGCTGTTGGGTATTTTGCTGTCGCGTGTGCCGAAAATCGCGCGATTTGCACTCCCCATTATTTCAATCTTTCAGACCATCCCCGGGATTGTCTTTATCGGGGTCCTGTTTCTCTATTTCGGGATGAAGCCTGTGACGGTTATCACGGCGCTTGCCATCTACGCGATGTTCCCCATCCTGAAGAACACCTATGTGGGTTTATTGGACGTCGATCCCAGCCTGATTGAAGCGGCAAGGGGTTGTGGGATGTCAAGGACGGAGCGTTTGTTTGAAGTGGAACTCCCCCTAGCGATGCCGTCCATTATCGGGGGGCTTCGCATGTCCACCGTGTACACGGTGAGCTGGGCGGTGTTAGCCTCCATGATCGGCTTGGGCGGTTTGGGTGAGTTTATTTACATCGGCATCGCCACGAACCGAAATGCCTTGATTATCGCGGGAGCGGTGCCGGCCGCGATCATGGCGATCGGCTTGAGCTATCTCATTGACGCCTTCCAAAAGAGAACTAAAAGAAAGGTGGGTGCCTGATGAATACGAAGATTTTATTGGAGCACCTCTACCTCGTATTGCTGTCGGTGGTGTTATCGATCGCGGTCGGACTTCCCTTAGGGATCACGGCTTACCTCTACAAGCCGTTTAGAAGGCCGCTCTTGCGCGTCACGGAGCTTTTACAGACCATACCTGCCTTAGCGCTCCTAGGCATGGTCATGCTGGTTGTAGGCGCAGGTAAGACGACCGTGATCATCGGCTTGTTGCTCTATTCTTTGCTCCCGATCGTGCACAACAGCTATATCGGGTTGGCGCAGATTGACCCCGCCATTAAGCGTGCGGCGCGGGGGATGGGGATGTCCAAGTTGGACCGCCTTTTTGCCGTGGAACTGCCGCTTGCCTTCCCTCTCATCTTTACGGGGATCCGTATCGCGACGGTCACCTCGGTGGGGATCGCTGTCTTTGCGACTTCGGTCGGTGGCGGAGGCTTGGGTGCTTTGATCAATCAGGGGATCCGCACGCAGAACATTCAAAAAATACTGTCAGGCACGCTCTCGTTAATGGCGATGGCCGTGATCTTTGACGCCGTGATGGCGTGGATCGAGAAGCGCCTGAACAAGCGCAAAAGCGCTTAAAAGGAGAATCACATGAAAAAATATGGAACGATTTTACTCACGCTTTTACTCGCACTGGCACTTATCAGTGGCTGTGCGGGAGGGAAGAGTGACATGGACAAAACCTCGTCATCTACGACGGTGAGTTTTCAGAGATGCAGATCATTCACCAGATGGTGAAAATGCTGGTTGAAGAACATACCGACCTCACCGTGGAGATCCGTGACCAAATGTCACCGGTGAACAGCTACCGAAGCCTTGTGAAGGGCGAGAGCGATCTCATGAACAGTTACGACGGGACGCTTCTGACGACTTACCTAAAGCTTGACGTGTCGGATGTGCCCGAAGGGCAGTCGCTTTACGACTTTGCGAACGAACAGGCGATGCAACAAGACAAGACTCGCCTTTTGAAGCCCTTGGGCCATGAGAACACCTATGCGATTGGAGTGACCGAAGTCTTGGCGGATAAATACGGTTTAAATTCGATTTCCGATCTTATCCAAGTGGCGCCGGATTTAGTTTTTGGCGCGGAGCACGAGTTCTTTGGTGAAGAGGGCAGTATGAAGTACGGTCCCTTTGTCGATTTTTACGGACTTCAATTCAAAGATGACAAGGCGATCGAGATGGCCTTGAAATACTCGGCTGTGGAAAGCGGCAATATTGATGTGACCATCGTCTATTCAACCGACGGCATGAACAAAAAGGTCGGGCTTAAGGTGTTAGAGGATGATTTAAATTTCTTTGCCGAATACAATGACGCGCTGTTGGTGCGTGACGATGTTTTCGCAAGACTGGAAGCCACAGCGCCTAATCTTGAGGAGGTGCTTAACAGACTCGCGGGACAATTCACAAATGAAAGCATGACGGATCTGACCTATGAGGTCGATGTGAACGGTCATACTCCGGAGGATGTCGCGCGCGATTTTCTCACAAAAGAAGGCCTGATCGCCTCCTAGTTTTAAGCCGTGCCGTGTGATGTAATAATGGTTCGGAGGTCCGCTTTATGTTATTGCATTACACGCCCCCTTTATGTGGGATAGATTACTTGGCTTTTGGTCTGACCGCGCCATGCGCGGGGTTGAAAAGGTCGAAGACAGCGCATACAGCCGCACGGTCGAGATCGACGATCCTACGGGTGAGTCGCTTCTTGGCTGGATGCGGCTTTCGCATATAGAAGATGAACAGGCGCTTCAACTCACATGGTCAGACAGCCTTTTACCGGTAAAGGATGAACTTATCTTGCGCGCGCGCAGGATGTTTGACTTAGATCACGATCCGAATGATTCGGATCCCACCCTCTCTAAGATGAACCAGATCAAGGAGGGACTCTTTGTGCCCGGGACGCGTATTCCGGGTGCTTTTCATCCCTTTGAAGCCTCGGTACGCATTATTTTGGGGCAGCAGATCACGGTGAAGGCGGCGACGACGATTGCGGGTCGCATTGCCGAAAGGCTTGGGACGCCGATTAAGAGCGGGATTTTAGGGCTTGACTATGCCTTTCCGACCGCCCAATCGATTCTTGCGCTCGGCGATGAAGCGCCGGATGTTTTAGGTTCACTGGGGGTGACAGGCAGGCGTTCGCAGACGATTATTCAGCTTGCTATCTTGTTTCAAGATCCCGATTTTTCCCTTTCTTTGGAGTCTCCTGAGGAGACGATCAAAGAATTGCTTGAGATTCCGGGCATCGGTCCTTGGACGGCGCACGCGCTTGCCATGCGCGTGATGAAATGGCCGGATGCTTTTCCGGGGACGGACTACGGGGTGAAAAGGCCTTGGAACCGATGAATCCGAAGGAAATTGAACAGTTAGCGGAACAATGGCGCCCTTGGCGCGCGTATGCCGTGACTAATCTTTGGGGCACGTTGTAGGAGGACACTATGTATTTTTCTTACTATGAATCGCCGCTTGGCAGGATGCTTTTGGGTGGTACGGAGGAAGGCCTTTCGGGGTTGTGGATTTCGGAGCAAAAGTATTATGCGGCGACGATGGATGAAGAGATGATCCAAAGGGACGATCTTTTGCTTTTCGAACAGACCAAAGAATGGCTTGACCGCTATTTTAATAAAGAGCAACCTGATCCGAAGGAGTTGAAACTTTCCCTAAAGGCACTGATTTTCGAAAGACAGTCTGGGACATTCTTTTAAAGATCCCCTATGGCCAGACGACGAGTTACGGGGCGATCGCAAAAAGTGTCACTGAAAGCCGAAAGGGGAGTAAAACATCGGCCCGGGCGGTGGGGGGCGCGGTGGGTCATAATCCGATCTCGATCATTATCCCCTGTCATCGTGTGGTGGGAAGTGACGGCTCTTTGACGGGCTTTGCGAGTGGCTTGGATAAGAAGGTTTGGCTCCTGCAGCATGAGGATGTGATTCTTTAATGTCTGTTTGTGCCAGAGGCGCTTCGGGCGTACTATAAAGGGGGAGGGTCGATCATGAAAGATGCATTTGATTACAAGAAACCGACACTTTGGATTACCGCGACATTGGCGGCGGCTTCTGTGGTTCCCGCGGTGCTCATGATCCGCAATTCCAGGAGAAGAAAGTCGCATCTTTTTGATCAGGAGCTTGTCATTGACCGCCTGCTTTATGAGGCGCCTTTTTATACGGCAAGTTTTGATCCTGCCGTCTCTCCGTCTTTTCTTTTTTCCAACGAAAACGAACTCCGAATGAAGGGTCATTTTTACGCGACAGACAAGGATGACTGGAAGTCACTTGGGAAGATGGATGCGTTGACCCTTGACCGCCCTCATTTTGACGATCTTTTTTTCACCGGAAAAGAGCACGTCTTTTGGCGTCTTCGTAAACAAAACAAAAGGGCGTGGCAAATGGATGTGAAGGAGGGCGAGCTTTGTGCTTTTTACTACTTGCTGCAACAAAAGAACGGCGAGGTGTATCTGGCCTATGGCTACCGCGCGGATGGTTTGGATCGCCCTGAGTCGACGGCTTCTATTATTCGCTGGCTTTTTTATCTGACGAATGCGAACGAATAAAGTCCAGGACAAAGTCGAAGTCTTCCGGGTGTGTGAACACCTGGTTGTGAAATAATCCCGATGAACGTATCTTGATCTGTTGCCGTTTCCGGTTGACCCGGATTTTGTTGATGGCTGAAAATTTTGTGTAGGTGGCTTGTTTGTGGGCGCTCAATAGCCCCGCGCCCATGACAGTGGGGTTGCCTGTCAAAAGGCCTGCAAGGAAGGTTGTGAGGCCTAGTTTTTCTGCCTTTTTTCTTTCTTTGGGGACCTGGATATGGGCGATGCCTTTTTCGTCCATCTCAAATAAGATGGTGTACCGGCCCCCCATGATGATCCCGTAGAACCCATAGGAGACGATTAGAAGCAACAGCAGGATGAGCCCCATGAGGAGCATGAAGAGGAGGGTTCCTTCTAAAGATTTAAGGGGTAACCCTTCGATCAGGTCGAGGGAGAGGACGAAGAGGGAGATCACGAGCCAAATACAGAAGAAGATTTTAAATACCAGAAGGAAGAAAACCGGGTTTTTAAAGAGCCGGAGCTGATAAAGCCAACGGTAGCGCTTGGATCCGATGTCGGTGACACGATGTTCCATGGAGTGTTCCTCCATTTTTCTTATTTGTTTTGATTCTATGCTGTAAAGCTGTAAGAATCAAGGAAAGCCGATACATGGGTGACCGCCGGGAGGCTTTCGGCTTCGCTATTATGAATATACAAGACAACTAATATTTATCACTGAAAGGATGGATAAGGTTATGAAAGTATTCATGGTGGGCGGGACGGGCCTTCTGGGTTCTGAGGCCGCGCGGGAGTTGATTCGTAGGGGTCATGAGGTTTCGTCGATTGCCTTGCCTCCTTTGCCGGAGGGTGAGGTGTTGCCGCCCGAGATGACGATTGATTTTGCTAATTATATGGAGTTGTCGGACGATGAGCTGAGGGGCTATTTGGAGGGCATGGACGGCCTTGTGTTTGCGGCGGGTGTGGATGAGCGCATGGAGGGTCCGCCTCCGATTTACGATTTGTTTGAAAAGTATAATATTGCGCCCCTAAAACGTCTGCTTCGCATCGCGAAGGAGGTGGCGTGAAGCACGCGGTGATCTGCGGCTCGTATTTTGCCTACTTCGATCGCGCCTGGCCGAAGATGGAACTTTATAAACACCATCCGTATATCCGAAGTCGTGTGGATCAGGCGAATATGGCACTTTCTTTTGCGGACGATGATTTCGATGTGGCGGTGTTGGAGCTCCCTTATATCTTCGGGACGCAGCCGGGGAGAAAACCGGTGTGGGTGTTCTTGGTGGAGCAAATCCGCAATATGGAAAAGCGCACGATGTACCCGAAGGGCGGCACGACGATGGTGACCGTGAAGCAGGCGGCGGAGACGATCGCGGGGGCTTTGGAGAAGAATAAGGGGGGTCATAATATTCCCGTGGGTTATTACAACCTGGAGTGGATTCAATTGATTTCCATTATTCACCGTTTTATGGGGACCCCTGAGAAGAAGATTGTGACGATTCCGACTTTTCTTTTTAAGCTTGGTTTGAAGAGTACGATTAAAAAGCAGAAGCAAGAAAATTTGGAGCCGGGTTTGAACATGAAGTATTTTCCAAAGCTCATGACTTCGAAAGCGTTTATTGACAAAAAGTGGATTGAAGCATTGGGGGTGGGACCGGATGACATCGATGGGGCGATTGGTGAGTCGGTGCTTTTGAGCCTTGAAATTCTGGACGGTAAAACAAAGACTGTGGATATGAAGGGTGAATAATTTGTAGCGGGATCCGCCTCATTATGCTAGATTTAACGTAACGGCTGTGACAATTTGTCCGGGTAAGGAGAGGCGATATGGCCAGTGATTTTTTGGATGGAAAGATAGACGATTTGACGGGCTTGTTGCCCGATGACGATCCCAATGTTCGTGTTTTCGTGGCACAAAGGGATGTGTGTGAGCTCCAGAAGCAACAAGATGAGATTTTTGCGGCCCTTGGCAAAGAGGCCTATGCGCGTTATGGCCCTGAGGTTTTCTTGGTGCATGAGAAGAAACTAGAGGCGGTTCATCGTGAGTTGGCGCTCGCCAAGGATAGGCTTTCTGAGGCGATCAAGGCGCAGGAGGACAAAGGGATCGATGAGAGCCGCCGTGTATGTGTTTGTACCTGTGCTTGCTGCGGTCATGAGAATCCCGAAGGGACGAAGTACTGTCAGGCCTGTGGCGCGAAGCTGATCGAGTGGGAGAAGATTATCTGCGGTGAATGTGGCGCGGAGCTTGTGCCCGGTGCTCGTTTTTGTGGCCAATGCGGGGCGAAACAGTCATAAGGTTAGGAGATGACCATGATTGAGGAAGAAAATAACGATCACAATGATCAGGAGACGATGACGTCGTCCACTTCGCTTTTCAAAGCGATGGTGACGTCCGAAGCTTTAACAGGGGAGTCCCATGTCACGGTCGATGATGAGGGACTCTTTTTTGACGATCTGTTTGTCCCGTATTCCAGGGTCC
>JAXGRH010000012.1:0-27814 GCA_040766025.1 Clostridia bacterium
AAATAAATAAAGCGCGTTCGCCTGGCAGGGATCTTGGCCAAAGACCTCCACCACGATCGCCGCAAGCCCGTCGATTTGTTTTCGAAGGTCCGTGTAACCACAGGCAATATAGATCTTCGTATGGTCAGGTAGTGCGTTCAGCATAGACCGGAAAGGACAGCTTGCGCGATACGAATGGATTGGGGATCCGCCTCTTGGGACACCTCCAAAGTTAAGCCCGGAAGGCGAAGACTTAACGCCATACCGGATGATGCGGTCACGGCGGAGGGCACTTCACAAAATACAGGAACCAATGCGTTCTGTGCTTGGTCTTTTGGGGAAAGCAGCGACTCGACGCGGAGCTGTTTCAACCAATAATAATAAGATCCCTCTCCCACACCCTGCTCTTTGCACCATGCTCTGACGGATTGTCCGCTCTCGAGACAATCCATGATACGGGCTTGCCATATTTCACGGCTTCGTTGTCGGCGTATTGATCGCATATCCATCCGCGGGTCCCCCTGGGCTTCACTCTTTTGAGTACTCTGTTTTCTCTAATAGTAAACAGAGCACTTTAATGATTATCCCAAGTTCATCACCCGGTCGCCAGCGTGGATTAAAGGACGCTTACATAGAGTCCATCCTTATGCCCAAAAACGCATCATGCATGGATACGCAAACGATTGAAGATATTTTTTGCAATACGGATTATCCTCGCGCACTAGCTTGGCATACAGATCGTTTCGATGAGCAACTTTTTGAGCATTTCGGACTATCTTCAACGGAACGCAGATATATTGGCTATAATTACCCGGTTACTACACCCATAATTATCGGATCACTACACCTCGTTCTCATTGCAATTCATACACTTAGTCGCTATTCTACCACGTCATTTTTGAACGCACGTAATTCGTCTGACGCTGCCTGCTGTCTTAAGGATGGGCCACCCAGTCCCAATGGGTAGGCCACGTGTACCAAACGGTCCATGACGGCGTCCGCCGTCGTCTTATCTTCAAAGACGCGATCCCATGTACCAATGGGGAATTGACTGACGACGATGACCGATTTTTTGTGCAGGCGATCCTCAATAATCTCACCGATCTCATGCCCGGATAACTTGTCAAGGATCGCCATTCCCCAGTCATCGAGGATGAGGACATCGGTTTTGGCCAATAACCGCCGAAATGGAATGTATTGGTTCACTTGTTTCTTGACATTCAATTCACAAAGTAAGTCCGGTAATCGGTAGTATTTGACCCGGTACCCGTGGCGGCAGGCATGCTCCCCTAATGCTTGCGCAAGATAGGATTTACCGGTGCCGGTGGCGCCCGTGGTAATAATGTTCTCATGATTTTTGATCCATCGAAGCTGCGAGAAGCGTTCAATGAGTTCACGGTTGAGATTGCGATCCGGCGTATAGAGAATTTCAGACAGCCGGGCTTGCTCTTTGAAGCCCGCTTCCTTGATACGTAAGCGAATTCGGTTATTCAAGCGTCGATCGTATTCGCGATTGACCATCTGTGCCAAGCGATCGTCAAAGCTCATCTCACGCCACAAAGGATCGTCACAAAGCTCTCGGTAAGCCTCGACCATCCCCTTGAGGTGTAGTTCACTCAGCTGGTTAAGTGTTTGTGCGTAAGTCATTTCGTTCCCTCCTGGTAATATTTTGCCCCACGAATATTGTCGTGCTGATTGATGGAATCGTTTTGGGATTCATCGCTCAGGATGAATCGCTTAATCTGCCGGTACCCTCCCACCCCGACCTTTAACGCCTGTTGACACGCTCGCTCGAGCTGGAAGGGCGAGTGTTGCTCCGCCATCCTAAGGATGCCCATACACGCGCGGTACGACTGTTCTTCGATGACATGGCGAGCGAGTAAGGTGGTGATGTAAGCCAGGGTATGCGGACCAATTGAGCGGGCCCACGCGATGTAACGCTCGCCTGTCATGACATCTTCTTGCAACTGTGCCTGATGACGCTCCGGCATATGGTTGGGGTCAGTGACGTACACCTGGTCACGCCGGTAGCAACGGGCATGAAGGGCCACCCGACGATTGTCGTATAATAGCTCTATCGTTGTACCGGAAGCGATGAGGAGTACACGTTTTCCCGCTAATGGGTAGGGTGCGCTGTATTCATGGCCGTCAAAGTGGACATGGTATCCATTTCTTGACACGGTGGCCCAACGGGTCTCGGGGGAAGAGAAGCGCTGGGCAGGCAACGGGCGCATGGCCGGGCGGTCGACTTCAGAGAAAATTTCCGCACGGCTTCCCGGTCGCTTCTGGTACGGCCTTTTGTTCAGCTTTTCGACGGCCAAGAGGATGGCAATGTTGAGTTCATGAAAGTCGAAGAAGAGCTGTTTTTTCAATTGGGGCAAGATTTTCTTTGTAAACAAGCCCACCGCATTCTCGACACGGTCTTTGTCTTTGGGTTTGTAGGGCCTTGCGGGGATAATGCCAATCTCATAATGTGCGCCCCAGTTCGCAAAGACGGGATTTTTCTCAGGGTCGTAGCGATTCGCTGTCTTGACGGGCCGTCTTTGTGTTGTCGTGGACAACTGGGGCGTGCGCCGTAGTATTCCAAAGCACTGGTATGGCCGTCGATCCAAGCGGCTTGTTTCTCGTTGGGGTAGGCTTTGACGAACAGCTTCGTCTAAAGCCAATGCTTGTCACAAAGAAATGCGCTTTCTGAAAGGTTTCTGTCTTTGGGTCGTAAACGAGGTCAGGTTTCTCACCGCATCGTCGCTTTCCATGATCTCTCCGGGGACACGTCGTTTCGATAGTCAAGCCCTGACGCATGAATCGCCTGATTAATCGCGCAGACGACGGCAAAACTGCGGATAACTCACAGCATCCGGGTTCCTGGCGTATGTAGGCTTCCCACGCCTCTGGCGGTAATACCGTGCGTGGCCATATGCCCAGCCAAACCGACTCCTGTAACGTGGCGCGGTCTTTCGTGGGCTTATGCTTGTAGGGATAAAGGATGGTCTCAAGCTCGGTGTCGCTCATAGCTTTGCCATCTCATATGTGATCTTGTACGCGTCACAACGGCGAAACAACTCCACCACCGTAGAGCGCGCCAGTTGTACGGTGACGCTACGAGCGATTTGTGAGTTGTTAAAACCGCTCGCTCGCATCCGCAAGCTTCTCTGATTCTCATAGGATGAATTCTCCTTGCCATTTTCATTCCGTAAAGTCTCTTTCGTCCATTTTACAGAGGTTGAAAGTGTAGGAATTGCAATAATTATGGGGTGTCTGATTAGGATAATTATGGGTGTCTGATTCAAGTAATTTCAGGGTGTTCGAATTGGATAATCGTAGCCAATATCAATGAAATGTCATGCAATATCGAGGTTAACGATCATTGATGGACTCCAGTTGGTCTTTAACGTACTGATCAATGTGAGATATTTCTTCTTCTGAAAAGCAATATAAATCGTAAACAACTTGATCCATCTTTGATCGAAAACTGGGTTCATTCGGATCTACTTGAGCGCCAAGTAAACTTCTGAATTTCTCCCCCATAATGGTATCCAGATTTGGAATTGGGAATAATTCGACATAATGTTGTCTCATTTGAATTCCACCATTATCAAGTACTGCCATATTTATGAAATAATAAAACGCACCTAGATTGGAATTGAGAATCGCACATAAATAATCAAGCTGGCCGCCTGTTATAAAGCAAAGACTATTTGAACAAAATAATCTTTTTCAATCAAGCGAAATGGAAATTTTCATTCTGGTCTTTATATCCTCATTAAGCGAGACCACACAATTTTTGCTTAGAAAAATCGTCCATATAAGCACAGTTTCGCAGATTATACGGAGTGATGCCCCTTGTCTCTGCGAAATTTTAAGTCCTCCCAATACGCGCGTTGAGATGACTCTCAATTGCAGAAAATTTTTAATGTTAACAGGTGGAACCTCGATGTTATCCAGCGATCTATATCCGTTATGAGTATTAATCGGATGTGTATTGACAAATGTGTATCCGTATCTTTCAATATCTCTGCCCCTCAAAATCGGTCGAATAGCATGGGCAATCGAAAAAAATCCCTAGAGTGTGGAAATCGCGCTCTTAAAAGGCCACCGTTGCGGAACTTAAAGGCCAGTTGCGCGCGTGAATAAGACCACCGCCGCGCTCGAAGAAGGCCACCGCAGAATATTCATTGTCTTGGGAAGAAAATTTGTCCCCTACCAAGTGACATGACGTAATTGTAAAGTTCTCAGCTGTCCATCCAGCAGCTTCCAGCTGCAAGGCAAGGGATCCGGTCTTCTCTTAAAGAAAGCTACGCCGAGGATACAAAGTGGTCGGCCGACGAAATTTTGATCTCCAGGTGGTGCTTGAATAGCGAAATATTCATTTGTATATTGGAGAATAAAATTGGAAAGAGAATGGCGATGAAGACATACGGTTATATCAGGGTTAGCAGTGATAAACAAACGGTAGAAAACCAACGTTTTGAAATCGACAAGTTTGCAAAAACGCACTCGATTGTTATTGACGGATGGATTGAAGAAACGATAAGTGGGACCAAAAACTATGACAAAAGAAAACTAGGCAATCTCTTAAATAAAGTCAGAGACGGTGATTTGATTATATGTGCCGAACTATCAAGGCTCGGCAGATCACTCTTTATGATCATGGACATTTTGAATATTTGTTTGAATAAAGGATGTAAAGTTTGGACTATTAAGGACGACTATCGTTTAGGTGATGACATACAAAGCAAGGTGCTTGCCTTTGCTTTTGGTCTTTCTGCCGAAATTGAGCGCAATCTTATAAGCCAAAGAACAAAAGAAGCGCTGGCGCGAAAACGAGCAGAAGGTGTCATTCTTGGAAGGCCAAAAGGTAGCAGATCCGCGAAGGTGAAGCTCTCCGGACATGAAAAGTTTATTAGAGAATTACTCGAACACGGTGTTCCTAAAACCCAAATTGCAAAAATACTGAAAGTTGACCGTATGACGGTTGATGCATTTATAAAAAGAGAGAATTTGGCTGTAAATAAAATAGGCTAGTAACGAGCTTTAGCGGTGCTTGAACGGGCTAACCCGAGAGGTCTTTACTGGTGAAGATATAGGAAAAAATCTTATGCGTAGTGCTCAAGGAAAAATGGCTCATAAAGATGGGTAATCAAATGCAAAAACCATGCCATTTCTACCTAGATATGTGACACGGATCTTCCACACAGTTTTTGATTCTGTAGAAATGCGCTCTCGAACGTAATTCAGAGGAGCCATCACCTACCACTAGAAGTTCCGGAGTTGTTTTCGGTCAAATCGGGTTGCATGGAGAGGTATTACCGCCAAGACGAATGTTGACCCGTTGCTGGATATGCAGGCCCAGCCTGAAAACAAAGGCAAGGGCACGTATGAGCGATAATATGTCCTAGTTAAATTATGCCCGAACGCGTTTCGTAGACATGTGTGGCCGCCCCCGCAGGTGCGTTTATCGTGGATGGAATCACCATCGATGAACAGGATTTTGGGCTGGTCCCAACAAGCATTATGGCCTTTCCCTGGTAGAGGAAAAGGCCATAAATCGCAAAGTGGCTTGTACTTTGCCCATTTCGTTGAGCATGTCTGCTACAAAATTCGCAAAGCAACTTTCGATCTAGAAAATTCCGATGAGAATATGATAGAGGCATAGGCAATTATGCTGCGCTATATGAATTGTTCATTTCCCTTTTGGTAGGAAAGTTGCAATAGCTCCGCAAATAGCCATACATATCCCGCCAAGGAGAAAGAGCGTCCCATAGCTGTCTCCGGACAGAGGAATAAGCACATAGCTGGGTACAAGGACAGCTCCAACAAGCTGTACGGTGGCTATAGACCCGCCGGCCGTCCCCGCATAGCGAGGGCCAACATCTTCAAGCTGTACCGGCAGGGCACTCAACAAAGGAATGCTGCCCCCCACACAAATTCCGGTCAGGAGCATCGCCGCCCCCAGCAAGAAGCCCTCGGGCACGTACATCACCGTCATCGCCACCAGCACTAGGGACAGCGCACACAGGATCACCACCGTCCTCTTGGTGCTTTTGAGCTTTCCCGACAAAAACGGGCTGATGAAGCAGCTCAAAAAGCAGCCGATGGTGTAGATGGCCGAGTATATCCCCGCCGCATTTGCGCCAACCCCGCGCGCTTGCAAAGCCGTTGGTGCAAACGAACCCATGACGACATTGGCCGCCATGATGAAAAACAGCCCAAAGGCGATGACCCAGACATACCTGCACCTGGCGACAACCTTCAGTCCGGCAATCACGCCCCCGCCGAACGAGGTCATGCCCTGCGCGGAAGTGGCTACAGTGGGCGTCTTGTAGAGCAAAAGCCAGAGCAAAAGACCTACAATCGACAACACCGCCGAGACCGTGAAGGCTACAGTACGGTTGGGGAACAGCGCGCCGGTGGCGAGGGCCACCGCCATGGCGATGGTGGATGAGGCCATGACGACTCCCATTTTTCCTGTGATCTGTTGGGGCGCATACCAGCCGCTGATGAGTTTTGCCTGGGTGCAATTAATGACCGCGGCGCTCATTCCGATGAGCACAAAGGCGAGAAAAAGCGGCAGGTAGGAACGGGCCAATAGGCTGCCAACGGCGCCCGCCGCCGTGGCGGCAATGGCAATGGCGACTATCAGCTTGGGGTTGAATTTGTCCACCAGGATGCCGGCGACAAGGGATAGCAGGATAGCGGGGATCATAGGCGCGGTGAAGAGCGACGAAAATTGGCTGGCGGATATGTCCAGCTCCGCCATGATGGAAGCGGCAAACGGTGAAAGCTGGTATTGAGCAAAGTTCGGCACAAAGATGCCCCAGCACAGCGCTACCATCATCATGGGGCCAAACCTGCCGAATTTGTTGGCTTTGTCCATCGTGACAACTCCTTTCATACTGGCCGCCGGCAAAAGCTGGCAGCCAAAAAACGGCAATACAATAACCGCAACTCAAAATTGCATTCCAACCTTGAGTTGCGGTTACATACGGGTATATCGAAACCGGTTATTTTTTGAAACCGTGGGGAACAGTGTCCATATCGTATTTCTCGTTCCGCACAAGATCTAGGTAGGGATAGCGCTCCACCCTGGCGCGCACCTTTTTGATTATGCCGCCGAAGTCGCCCCACTCGAGGACCACCTCGTTGCCGATGTCCGCCTGGTCAACGTCGATGGTACATTGGCAGATAAACTTGCGGAAATATTTGCTGTACACACTGGCCGAGGCCACACCGATCTCCCGGCCCTCCTTGGAGAGGACTCTGTCGGCATTGCCCCGGCGGGTTGCTGGGGCGAACAGGGCAGCTCCATATACTTGTAAGGCTCACCGTAGCGGAACTGGGAATTGTAGATATCGGCCACGTCCTCGTCGTTCCACTCCAGGGTGACAATGGTGCGCTTGGGCGCTGCGGCCTCGGCCTCAACGGCGGCGCGACCCACAAAGTCGTGGTCGAATTTGGCCATCCAGCTCCAGCCCACCTCGCCGGGGTGCGCAGCCTTGCCCTGGCGTTCGCAGGGTCGTAGCTACCGGTGTACACCGGTGGCAGCAGGTTCATGCCCGATGCGATGAAGTCGGGATCGATGTCACAGGCTTGGGAGAAGCTGCAGGAGGTCTGAGGGTAGCCGCCTTCGGTGTGATTGACAAAGTACGTGCGCCAGCCAAGGCGCTTCATGTCATACCGCGCCTTGCCTACCTGGTAGAAGGCATCGTATACCGCCGGGCCGTCCTGCGCTGGGCCGCGTAGCTCGTAAGACAGGGTGCCCGACATGCCGATGCGCTGAACCAGGGTCTCGATACCAAGGCCCGGGACGGTAATAGTGCGCGTCTCGAGGCATTTGAGGTCGTGCAGGTCGGCTTGGAGGAAATCCTCGATACAGGTGAGTGATTTGGGCCCGGCGCACTGGAAGACGTAAATGTCGCCAAAAATGGGCTCCGCCTGGTATTTTCCGGTGTTCAGCAGCTTCAGCCAGGGCCAAGGGTTCCCTGCCGACATGACAAAGGTGTCCTCCGCGGTGCGGTTCACCAGCGCGTGACTGGAGATCAGGCCATTTTCGTCGCACATCACCAAATGTTTACCAAAGTTCAGCCTCCATTTGTAGCAGTCGTTGATGGCCGACATGGAGACAAGCGCCTGTGCGTCCGGCCCCTTGATGGTGACCTCGGCGCCACTGATGCCGGCATGGATATAGCAGCCTCTTTCCACGAGAGCGACGCGGATTGCCAGTCATCCGCCTCCCATTGGAACAGGTTGCCAAACACATTCACATAGGTTTTCACGTCCGGATATTGTGGTACATACTTCAACTCACTGACCTTATCCAGCGTAAGTGGTACATCTTTCATGAATAAATCCTCCCTAGAATTTGATGTTGGGTTGCGCCAACATCACGCTACCACGCCCCGACTGTTTTTCCTTTGGGCTCATCAACAGAAGAATGCCACCATTTTTCGACAAAACGGTACAGTTATTATTGACAGTGACGAAATCCTTTACCATACTTGCCAAAGGAGGGCTGCACCTATGAATGTGAACATCCATATGCTGTTTGACGCGCTTGACAGCGGTGATGCCAGGCTTGTGGCAGAGGCAAAAGCGGGCGCGCCCGATATCGTGGGAATATTGCCGCTGTCGGGCGGGGCTCAGGCACTGGATAGCGAGCATCTATATGTCTGTGCGGCGGAGGAAGTGGCGCCCTTTATTCAAGAGAGCATCCCACTTCATTTTGCCATTGTGGGCGAAGCGGCGGAGGACGACCTCAGAGCGCAGGGCCACAGCGCCATCTTTTTCTCCAAAGAGAACAGTGTACTTGCCGTGCTGGGCCGATTGCAGTGTATCAAGGAGCGATTTGACGATTGGGACAATGAGCTGCTTGCGGCCATCATCTTACATCGCCCAATTAAAACCGTACTTGAGCTGGGCACAACGCTACTCACCAATCCTGTGGCGATGTTTGACAAAGAGTTCGGGCTTGTCGCGACGGCGGGAAAGCTCCCCGCAAATGTTTCGGGTAGCATTTGGGAACCCGTCCTGGCCAAGGGCTATTCTCCCCCATCGGCCCTCTCCCCAAGGCAACGTACGCAGGTGCGCAACCGCCTGCAAGAGAGTGATTGGCCCTTTGTCTACTACAGCGCGTCTCTCGAGGAAAACCATCTGTGCTGCAGCCTTTTTGTTTCGGGGGTGTACTTCGGGTCCTTTGGCCAGTCCGAATTCACATCTTTTACAGAAGGGCAGATTTCCATTCTGGCATGTTTGGCGAGGAGGATGGAGCAAGCACTTGAAAACACCTTTTGGGAGTCAGGTACTGCAGTAGATATCCCTTACTATATTGACCGCCTGCTCAGCGGCTACATCATTGATGATAACGTCATCGAGTATCACCTGGAACAAATCTCCTGGCGTAGCAGTGACAGCTTCCAAGTGCTCCGGATTGAGCCCGACGAAAAATCAGGCCTATCAAAAGAGGAATGTGCAGCATACCGTAACCCCCTTCAAGCTATTCTGCCGGATTCTGTGATTTTTCAATATGAAAACGCTGTCCTTGTCATTACCCGCTTGGATGCTAATGGGGCTACCCATGAGGCGCTAGGCGTCGAGCTTGACCGGCTCAGTCTCCGAGCGGGAGTCTCCATGCAATTTGAACGTTTTACGCACATAAAATATGCATATATACAGAGCAAGAAGCTCTCCTATATGGCAGCGGTAGACTGTCCTACTTCGAACAGTGCTATTCAAAATGCCTCTACTTTTCCCTAGGGCAGATTACCAGCCTTAAAAGCTTCTGCCATCCGGCTATCCTTTTGGAGTGGGAGCGCGGTGACGAGAAATCGAGACATCTCATCGGCAGTATGCACGCATACCTGACAAATGGACGGAATCTGACAGACACGGCAAAAAAACTGAATATCCACCGAAACACCTTAACATATCGCCTAGAGCGGATCGCAGATCTATTGGGCTTTGATTTAAACAGTGACCTTATCAATGACGAGTTGCTGACCATGCTGCTAACATCTTGTCAAATTGTTAATTATTTGTCAGAAGAATCGGTGCCGCCCCTAAAATAAGCGGTTGTTTCACTGTGATTTTCCACTGTTATGCCAAAAAAATACTGCTACAGTACTTTGTCAGGCAATCCCAGCCATTCATGCAATCAATGGAATTGGGTTAATCTCTTAGAGCGAATGACGGCTGCGAGCAAAAAAGTCAACATAGTTCAAACAAAAAAGCCCGTTTTTCAACGGGCTTTCTGGCGGAGAAGGAGGGATTTGAACCCTCGCTGGAGTTGCCCCCACTAACGGTTTAGCAAACCGTCCCCTTCGACCTCTTGGGTACTTCTCCGTAGGCCAAATCATTATAGCATGGAGGTCAATTCCTGACCTCAGCCAATGGATTATACCATAAACAAGATAAGCGGAATGGAAATCTTACCACCATTTTATGTACAATGGGGTCTATTGAAAATGTCATAAAAAGGAGAGCCCATGAAAATACTCGTATTGACAGGCAGCCCCCATAAAAAAGGAACCACCGCGTTATTAGCCGACGAATATTGTCAGGCGGCAGAGGAAGCCGGCCATAATGTCCATCGGTTTAATACCGCCTTCATGCAGATACAACCCTGCACCGGATGCGACCACTGCCGAAAAAGCGAAGATAGCGACTGCATTTTCCGCGACGACATGCAAAGCATCCTGCCGCACCTTTTAGACGCCGATGCGGTCGTTCTAGTCTCACCCCTTTACTACTTCGCGTTCACATCCCAGCTAAAAAACGTCATCGACCGCTTCTATGAAGTCAACGACAAATTACAAAAAAATCCCAAACAACTCCAAATGATCGTCGCCGGTGCCGACACCGACGAATGGGCCATGGACGGCGTCAAGGCACACTACACATGCCTCTTTCGCTACCTGAATTGGCAAGATAGCGGCATGGTACTCGCCTACGGCTGCGGCACAAGAGAAGAAGCCAAACAAAGTAAATACGTAAAAGACGTGACAAAGTTAGTTCAAAACCTCTGATTCCAGCGATACGAAGCAAACAGTCAATAAAGCATAAAATACAAGAACAGGGGGCGTGCCAAGAGGCACGCCTCCTGTTGTTACAAGGAACTCGCAAGGAAAGAAAGGAAAAAATCATGAAAACCACATTCAAAGCCGTGACCGAGGCAAAAGACGGTCTCACCATATCCTGTCAAGCACGCGATTTTGAATACACCCTCGACGAACCCAAAGAGCTCGGAGGCAACGACATGGGCATGAACCCCGTCGAATCCATCCTCTGCTCATTGGGAGCCTGCAAAAGCATCGTCGTCAAAGCATTCGCGCGAGCGCACAAAATAAAGATCAACAGCGTACGCATCGAACTGGAAGGCGTCCTTGACCCCGACGGATTCTTAGGCAAAAACCCCGACGCCAAAATTGGATTCTCAGAGATCAAGACACACTTCTTCATTGACGCAGACAACACCGCCGAAGAAATTGCAAAATACATCGACTTTGTCGAAAGAAACTGCCCCGTGCAGGACACCATCGTCAATGCACCCGACTTCAAAACAGAAATCACTTTGCTCGATGAAGAACTGAAAAAAGCCGTGTAGTCCGCAAAAAGGAGTAACAAAAAGAGGACATCCGGAAAATTCCGGATGTTCTCATTTGAATATTGAAAGAAGGTGTAACAATGACACAAGAACAAACACCACTTTCTTCAACGAACGACTCACATCTCCCTTTTTACAAGGACAAAAATGCCGTACAAAATCTCGAACGGAGAACGAACCGCTCTCTTTTTCACGAGTAAACAAGGCCAAATTTATAGGGGTTTCCCCGTAGCGATAATACTCGCCAAAAAACCAGAAATGTCTTGTCTATTTGAAAGCATAACGGGCTCAATGCGAAAGTCAACATCGCGCCGCAGCTTATAAAGTCTAGTAAGCGTATCTAAATAATCGCCATCAATATTCTCAACAACAACCGCAATGTCAATATCAGAAAGAAAATTGGCGGTATTATTTGCATAGGAGCCATACAAATAAATCTGCTCGACGTCCAGAGTTTTCCTCACTTTGTCAGCATAGGTTTTGGCAATTTTTAAAACTGATTCTTGATCCATGCTGCAGACTCCTTCGTTAACTCACGATGATTACCCATTTATTATACTAAGCGTGAGGAAAAGAGCACTGCCGTCTAATCTATTTGCTTCTTCTCCGACAAAATACGGCTCCCATAGAGGAAGCCGCAAAAAGCTGGCGGAGAGAGCGGGATTCGAACCCGCGGAGGACTTGCATCCTCTCCGGTTTTCAAGACCGGTGCCTTCAGCCATCTCGACCATCTCTCCGTATGCTTTACAAAGCGTTGTCAGTTTACAAAGGAAAAGAACGATTGTCAACGTGGGAACATTTAGCCTGCCATATTGTCCACACATTTGTATAATAGAATTCAAGCACTCATCAATAATAAACACTTCAATTGACTGAAAACGGCAGAATTGGCGGTAAAATAGACAGCACCTCCGATTTTATTACCGGACAATGTCAAACGAAGAAATGATCAAGATAAGAGGAAAGATCTATGCAAGACAGTCACGATAACGATCGCGACCAAGATGAACTCAACTAAAACGCGACCGAGAACAATAACTCACAGCGGCGCGCTTCACGACCCAATAAACGCATCATGCGTCACGCCACCCGCACAAGCGGCGTGCTGCCGCTTGTCCCCATGCGCGGCATGGTCATCTATCCCGGCGTATTGCTCTCCTTCGACATCGGACGCGAACAATCCATCCGGGCGCTAAGACAAGCCATGGCAGGACGCCACGAGATGATCCTCGCAAGCCAGACCACATTAGAACCGTTTTGGCCCACACAGGACCAGATCCATCGTGTGGCCACCCGAGTCTTCATCCGGCAGGTATTAGAACTCCCCGACAACACCTTCAAGGTACTCGTCTACGGCCTTGAACGCGTCGAAATCGACGACTTTGTCGCCGACACACCGCACTACGAAGTGCGCTACCACTCACTGCTCGTCGCGCCCCCGGAAAGAACACCGACCCTGGACGCCTCACTGCGCCTCATGGTCGACCTATTCCAACGTTACGCCTCGATCACGGACCGCGTCGCGCCCGAATCCGTCGCGCTCGTGCGCCACGAAGCAGAACCTGGCCACGCCGCCGACGTCATCGCGGGACAACTCTCAATTCGCTTCGACGAACAACAAAAACTATTAGAGACCATCCCGGTCCTCGATCGGATCAAGCTTATCCTGCGCTACCTGCATCGAGAAATTCAGCTTGCGGAGCTCGAACAAAAAATCGCGTCGCAAGTCCAGACACAGCTCGAAAAAAGCCAAAAAGACTACTACCTGCGCGAACAAATGCGCGTCATCCAAGAAGAACTCGGCGACGACCTCGACCCGGAAGAAGAGATCGACACCCTGCGCGAACAACTCAATGAATCGAACATACCGGCCGACTATAAACCAAAAGTCGAAAAGGAAATCGACCGGCTAGAACGCCTGCCCTCCCACTTCCCGGAATACGCCACCCAGCGCACATGGGTCGAAACACTATTAGAGCTACCCTTCGGGCGCATCGACCCGGAGCGCCACGACCTGACACGCGCACGCCGCATCCTCGACCGCGACCACTACGGCCTTGAAAAACTTAAAAAACGCATCATGGAATACCTGGCCGTGAGAAAACTATTAGTCGAAGCACAGGGTGACTCCACACTAAAAGGCCCCATCCTTTGCTTTGTCGGCCCGCCCGGAACAGGCAAAACATCAATCGCCAAAGCAATTGCCGAATCACTGGGACGAAAATACATACGGCTGTCCTTGGGCGGCATCCGAGATGAAGCGGAAATCAGAGGCCACCGGCGCACCTACGTCGGATCCATGCCCGGACGCATTATCCAGGCCATCCGGCAGGTCGACACCGACAACCCACTCATCCTACTCGACGAGATCGACAAACTCGGAGCCGACTTCAGAGGCGACCCCTCATCGGCACTTTTGGAAGTCCTGGACCCCGAACAAAACCATTCCTTCCGCGACCACTACATCGAGATCCCTTACGATCTGTCACGCGTATTGTTTGTCACCACGGCCAACACCGTCGACACCATCCCGCACGCACTCTACGACCGGATGGAAGTGATCGAGGTAACGGGCTACACCGAGGCTGAGAAAATAGAAATCGCAGCGAAGCACCTCCTGCCCCGCGAACGCAAACAGCACGGACTCACCGGCTCAGATATCCGCGTGTCGAAGAAGGCATTGGCGACCCTTATCCAAGGCTATACACAGGAAGCGGGCGTCCGCCAATTGGAGCGTGAAATCGCGCGGCTATGCCGCTGCGTCGCCATTGAAATCGCAGAAGCCGAAGGCGAGAAAAAAACCGTCTATGTTACCCCTGACAACCTGGAAAGCTTCATGGGCAAACCGCGCTACTTCTACGACATGGCCGACAAAGAAGACCAAGTCGGCGTCGCGACAGGCCTGGCCTGGACATGGGCCGGAGGCGACACACTCGCGATCGAAGTCAACATTGCGCCCGGGACCGGAAAACTCATCCTCACCGGCCAATTAGGCGACGTTATGAAAGAATCGGCCCAGGCTGCTTTGACTTACATCATGAGCCGCTCCGCGACCTTGTCCCTTGACCCCGACAAAATGAAAGAGCGAGACGTGCACATCCACGTACCGGCAGGCGCCATCCCCAAAGACGGCCCCTCAGCCGGCATTACACTTGCCACCGCTCTGGCCTCAGCCCTGACAGGACGCGCCGTCCGGCACGACCTAGCCATGACCGGTGAAGTCACCCTTCGCGGGCGCGTACTCGCCATCGGAGGATTAAAAGAAAAGGCTGTTGCCGCCCACCGTGCCGGCATACGGACCGTCCTGATCCCCAAAGACAACGAACGTGACGTCGAGGACATCCCTGAGACAGTCCGCGAAAAACTAACATTTATTCCCGTCGCACACATGGATGAAGTGCTAGAACAGGCCCTGGTTAAAACAGATGCCCCTGAACCACAGTGCGAATGTGACTAAAATGCGAATCAATTGATCCTAAAGAAAAAGACCTCGTGAGGTCTTTTTCTTTAGCTTCCATTATTCATAAATGTGATGATTGCCTGCTATCCTGAACCCTACAGCTCCACTAATACATAAGTCCCGTCCGACGACTGCACATCCACTAAGGGGACGCCCGGGAAATCTTTTCGCATTTGCCGGAAAATGCGCATCGCATCCTTCATCTTGTCCTCGGGCAAATGCCCTAAGAACCCCTTATATGAAAAATGCTTACCCTCCTTATGATCCACATCGATATTCATCGAAGTGATCCCATCCCCTGCATCATCGGGCAACTTCTTGTTCAATTTTCGGGTTGCCATCTTCGCCGCGAAATTAGAAAACACAAGCGCATTAGGGAACCAGAGACGCACAATCGTTTTGCCCTTCTCCTTTACAATGATTTTCATATCGCCACCTTACTCTACAAAGATCTCAACATGATCACCATCGGCCGAGTCAACCTCAACGAGTTTACCGAGCACCCCTTGCTCAATCAGGGTCATCACCTGATCCCAATTGACAGCGCCAAGATCAATGCCGTTCAATTTGAAAGCACTGCTATCGGTTCCCTCAAGAATCTTGAACAAGGCAAGAGGCAGGTTGACGCGCACTTTGTCACCATCTTTTGAATCCACCACAATCTTCAAAAGCATCTTATCGGGATCTTTGCGATCTTTGGGCGCCACATAGGTCGTCTCGGGTTCAACCTCGCGAGAGAACAGCTGATCCAGCGTCACATCAAATATTTCGGCAAGTTTGGGCAGTATCGCGATATCAGGAAGGCTCGCGCCATTCTCCCATTTTGACACCGCCTGGGCCGACACCGATAAATGTTCCGCCAACTGATCCTGCGTCATTCCTTTTTCCTTGCGCCATTTAGCAATATTGTGACCAATCATATAAGCATCCATTTTCTTTCCTCCAAATGTTTTCAGCCTCGCTGATACACCTAGCCTAAGTAGCAAAGCCTCTCCTGTGAAGGGATTCACGGTTGTTTCTTGTTCCATCATACAACTGGTAGTTGTATTTGTTGTAAACCGTTAGTTGATTAACGTGAAAATTGCGGAAATGACGCCATTTAGATGGAATGCTCGGGATACAACGTCGGAATGCACTCATCCTCCTTGGGGTACCAATCCAAGAGGATCCCGGCCATCTCCCGCATGTTCGACACATCCTTATCGCCAAAAGGAATCGCCCACGGGAGTGAGGACAGCGCATTCACTGAGATGTAAAGCTGAAAAAGTTCCCAGAAACAAGAAGGAATAAGGGAGTCAAAATAGGCATCCACCAGAGCCTTCGCAAAAATGGCAGACGCCTTCACACTCCAGAACAGACGATTAAACTCCTCCCAAGGGTCGCCAAAATCCAAACGATCAAAATCGATGAGCACCAGCTGACCGTCACGATCGATCATCATGTTGCCCACATGGTAGTCGCCGTGATGACAACTTTGCGGGCGATTTTTCAAAAGCCCTCGGTATCGTTCAATCGCGCGGAAGAAAAAAGCATCTCCCTCATACTTTAAAGGACAGGCAAGATAGGTTTGGATTCTCTTGTCAATCTTGCGATTAAACAGCGTATCCCAATCTTCAAATTCACCCGATCTTGGGATGGAATGAATCGTTTTTAAGATGCCGCCTGCCATTTTCCCCAGTCGCGCTTGTTCATTTGTGGGCAAGGTCGGAATCAGCGCCTCAGCGTCCTCACCCTCAATCCATTCCTGAAGCGAATAAACCCCATGCTCATAGCGCCCCATATCAATCGCGCGGCTCATGGGGACCCCCAATCCGGCCATTTTTTGCATCGCCTGAAATTCAATGAGCTTGCGCTCATACTGATCTTCGGGCGACAGGCGGAGCAAAAAAACACCGTCTTTTGTCACCACCCGGTACTTTTCATCGGCTGACCAGCCCGCAAGCACGGGCGTTATCTCGAAAATGGTGAAGGGGAGCACCTTTAAATCATGATTCATCCGCATCGCTCCCTCCATATTTCCTCTTGCGCACAAAGGGTTCACGCACTTCTTTTAAAATCAAAGGCTCATAACACTCCGGGCGTCGGTAAGCATTGCCGTGCACCTCTTCTTGTCGGTAACGGCGCATCCGTTCTATGGGAAAACGGGCAATAAAGACACCCTCTTCTTCACCGGCCTCCAAGATGCAAGTGTCGCGAGATGATTCTTCATCCGGCAGATAAGCCATCCCATCAAAGGCCGTCGAATGACCATTGCAGTCAGGGTGGCCTGAGGGGTAATTGGCGGTCGCGATCCCCAGCATATTCTCAAAGGCACGGGCGCGAAGCTGTGAAATGCGGTTGATCTCCATCGGGCAGGCATTGGGCACCAAGATGATCTCCGCGCCGTGAAGCATCAGGATGCGCGCACTTTCAGGAAATTCACGGTCATAGCAGATCATGGCACCGACTTGTAATTCACCCTTCTTGGTATCCAATGAGGCCACAGGGAAGTGATTGCCGGGGCTGAGAAATCCTTCTTCCTCGTCAAACTCGCAAATGTGGACTTTGGCATAGTGCAAAACAGTTCTGCCGTGCCGTTCAAAAAGGATTAATGAATTTCTCGGCGAAGGCGAAAAAGATTCCAAAAATGTAATCGCAATCGCCATCTCAAGTTCCTTTGCGAGAGTTTGAAAAAAGAGAATAAAAGGATCACCGAGCTTGAGAGCACGGTTTCGGATATCTTCTTTCGTACCCGACAGATCGTAACCCGAGCTCCACATCTCAGGGAAAAGCGCGATATCCGCACCCAGAGCCATCGCCTCACGACACGCTTTTTCTCCCCTTATTTGGGTTTCTTCCAAAGACTGTCCCGGGCGTATCTGGAGTAAGCCTATAAGAATATCGTCTACGGCCATTCCTACAACACACTTTCATAAATACGCGAGCTATCCCCCGAGGGGTGGTAGCCTGTCCCGATATATGAAAAACCGTAATGTTCGTAGTAACCCACATGGTTGGTGACAAGGTAGAGATGGGTAAAATCGCTCGCCTTGGCATCCTTTTTGGCCCGTTCAATGAGAAGCTTGCCGTAGGCGTGGCCGCGGTAGTCCTCCTCAATGTAAAGTGCACAAAGCCAGGGATAAAGATCCATGCGGCTCACAAAGTCATTCGTGATGAGCCCCGCACAGCCGGCGATCGTATCGCCGTCCATGAGAAGATACCAATCGGGCAGGGGCGCTTTGGCCGTAACAGCGTGTGTAATCGCGTCGCGGTAAACCATTAGGGTATTAGGGGAACCCCATCTTTGTTGGAAATACAAGATGAACCGTTCTGTTTGTTCAGGATGTTCGCGTACCGAAACAATCTCCATAAAAACACACGCCCTTCAATCAAGTTGTCCACAGTATAAAGCAACATAGGCTTGTATTATTCGAACATATGAAAAACTATTCATATGTTGTCACATCCGTTATGAAGTTGAGTGAGAAAATCACGCATCATGAGAAGGGACCGATGCTGAAGAGGAAAGAGCGGAGGTGCGCCATGAGAAAATATGACCCTGAGGCGCTTGTGTTTGAAAAAACAGAATCAGCCGGTATTAAGCCTCATATTCGGATCGATGAGCGACCCAAAGGTATATGGCAGACAGTGCTTTATGCCCTGCAAGTCACCGTGGTCGATTTCACACCCTTCATCTGGGTCGCGATGTTCGTATCCATCTCCGGTTTGCCTGACACCGTCCTGCCCATCATGATCAGTACGTCCTTTTTGGCCATGGGAGTCGGGACTCTCATTCAGACGATCTGGGGCAACCGATTGCCCATTGTGCAGGGGCCTTCGACTTCGGTATTGACCGCCATGGGGACGGTCACCGCCTCCTTTGGCTTTTCCGCCATGTGGGGCGCTGTCATTGTAGGCGGGATCTTAGAATTCTTCCTCGGTATCAGTCGCTTAGTCGGCGCGATCCGCAAATTCATTCCCCCGGTGGTCACAGGTTCTGTGGTAGCCGCCATCGGTTTTGTCGCGACCAAAATCGCTGTGACCTGGATCTTCACAAACCCGAACGCGTTGAACCTCTCGCTTGCGCTACTGGGCTTTCTGGTCGCCCTGATCTTAAAGTTCAAGGGCAAGGGCGTGCTCTCACACGGTTTTATCCTCTTTGCGACGGTCATTGTCGGTGTGGTGCTGGCAAGCGCTGTGGGTGCTTTTGACTGGGAACGCGTCCACGCTGCGCCCTGGTTTTCGGTCCCTCAACTCTTCCCCTTTAAGGACATGGCCGACTACGGGCCCAAACCGCTTACGATTGGGCTTGCGGCGGTCATCGGGGGCTTTGTCGGTTACATCGGATCCATCTTGGAGTCGGTCGGTGACTATGCGGCGACCACCGCCGTGAGCGATGAAGACTACAAGGTGAAACATATTAACCGCGGGATCGCGGCAGAAGGCGCGGGATGTGTGGCCGCGGGCGTCTTAGGGGGATTACCCTTGACAAGCTACACGCAAAACGCGGGTGTCATCGCGGCGACCGGCATCGCGAGTCGCTTTGTCACGCAAATTGCCGCTGTGTTCTTCCTGCTCTACGGGCTGTCCCCGAAACTCGCGGTACTTTTGTCCGCCATCCCACGCTCAGTATTAGGAGGCGTTTTTCTCATCACGGCCAACCTCATCATGTTCTCAGGGATCGACATGATCCTGTCTGAGACAAGGAGCCTCAAAAACAACATGATCGCAGGGATTACCCTCGGGACTTCTGTCATGGTGCCTTTTTACGCGGAAACAGGAGGCGCGGCCTTTGTCGCGACCCTGGGCCCCTTCATGCGCATGTTCATGGGGAGCAACATCTTCATCGCCGTGTTTGTGGGGATTTTTATGAATATCCTACTGACCTATGTGTTGAAGGTCGGAAATAACAATAAGGAAAAGGAAAAATAGGGCAAAAAAAAAGGCACGCCCTAGGGCGTGCCTTACGGGGCACATGTCTATTTTTTAAAGCAGTCACTGCAATAAACAGGGCGACCGGAGCGTGGCTCAAACGGAACCTTGCAATCTTTCCCGCACTCCGCACAAACCGCGTCGTACATCTGGCGAGTACCACTGTTTCTGCGTGAATAGTTGTCTCTCTTATGGGCATCACGGCACGCCTTGCACCGCTGGGGCTCATTCGTAAAACCTTTTTCAGCAAAAAATTCTTGTTCACCCGCGGTGAAAATGAATTCTTGTCCGCAATCCCTGCAGACGATGGTTTTGTCCTCGAACATGGAAAACCTCTTTCCGTGAATTATTGCACAATAAAATACTATGCAACTGGTTCACAGTAGCACTGTTAAAGCCATTCGTCAATATGCAATTTTCTTGAAACCATGAATCTTCAATACCTACAGTGTCTGATTGACCGTGAGAGGGGTGATTTTGAGCACCGCGCGGATCCAGGGGAATCGTTCCTTTGTCACTTCGAAGTCGGGTCCCTCATCAAGGAACAGCGCCGTTCCCTCCACAAGAAAGCCTGTTCCCATGCTGTGAAAGCCCGGGACATCGCGGCTTCCGGCCGTCAGCAACACCTGGGGATTCATTTTGACATTCGCCTCTGTCTGCTTCATTCTTCCGGCCGGAATCAAAAGATGCCCGTCTTCCGTGACTGTCACATAGCTATTCCAGCTATTCACCACATGCGCCGTGTCTCCCTGGCTGACAATGGCGACGACGCCCTCATGCTCCAAAACCTCTAGTAATTTTTCAGGAATCATGCTGTATCTCTTTTCTTTTTGATTCATAAAACAAAAGCTAAGTCCTCTTGGGATCATTTTACTCTGAAACACTCGCCAAGACTCAATTACTTTTAGTAGTATGATCAATAAAGCGGTAATAGGAGGCAGTGATGTATTTGGAACCTAAGTCCGGCGGGGAAAGAGAAAACGAAGATCTTTCTCGTATGAGCCACCTTTACAACTACGAAAGTCCCGACCGCGGCGATGTGCCGCTCGAGATCTGGGACAAAAGGGCCGAGATTTGGGACGCTTCTTTTCACGATAACGACGATAAAAAACGAAGTACAACGGAACGTGTGAACGAGACGATGCGCTTTCTTCGCGCGTCGGGGGCGCTTTTACCGGACAGTGTGGTCGTGGACGCGGGCTGTGGTGTGGGACACTACGCGATCGCGCTTTCAGAAGAAGTAAAAGAAGTGCTAGCCATTGATATTTCCTCCCAAATGATTGCGCACGCAAAAAAGCGCGCCGAGGCGTTAAAGCGTGAGAATATCTCCTTCATGACGCAGGACTTTCACACGATCGATCTTGAAAAACAGGGTTTCATCCGCCACTTCGATCTTGTCTTTGCCTCGTTGTCACCTGCTTCAAATGGGATTGCGGGTTTGGAGAAGCTGATGGCGATGAGTCGCAAATGGTGTTTTGTCAGCACGAACGCGGGCCAGACGAACAGTTTAAACCGTAAGATCGCGGAGGAAGTTTTTGACGTTGAGGTGCCCGCCGGACGCGACACGCGCCGCATGTACGCACTTTTTAACGTGCTGTACCTTGCGGGCTTCACGCCGTATGTGTACCCTTACCGCCAGCAAAAGAAGCGTTATTACCGTGCGATAGAAGAAGATGCCCGTCATCTTTTGGGGCGTGTGTTAGGTCAAAGACAAGTGAATGAAGAAGGGACCCGCCGTGTGCTTTCCTGGATGGAGGAGCACGCGGATGACGAGGGGTTTGTAGTAGAGGACAGTTCCCATATCTACGCCTGGGTGCTGTGGGATGTGAATGAGCAGATGGAGCGCAGGGTTTATCCGCCTGACTATCCGGGATTTTGTGAGGAAAAATAAGATGAAGTTAGTATCGTGGAATGTGAACGGCCTTCGTGCCGCGTTGAAAAAAGGTTTTATTGAGTCGGTGGCATCGCTTGACGCGGATATTTTGTGTCTGCAGGAGACCAAAATGATGAAGGGGCAGGCCGAGGTCGATCTTCCGGAGTATTTTGAGTATTGGAACAGTGCGGAGAAAAAGGGCTATTCAGGGACAGCCGTTTTTACAAAAGAAGAGCCCTTAAAGGTCAGCTTGGGGATGGACATTCCCCTCCACGACAATGAGGGACGCATTATTCAAGCCGAATACGATGACTTTATTTTATTGAATGTCTACACCCCTAATTCACAGCAAGGTTTAAAAAGGCTCGATTACCGTATGGAGTGGGAGGACGATTTCAGAGCGTTTGTGAAAGAGCTAGACGAAAAGAAACCCGTGATCATTTGCGGGGATCTGAATGTGGCGCATCAGGAGATCGATTTAAAAAACTGGAAGACTAATAGAAGAAACGCCGGCTTTACGGACGAAGAGCGCCAGAAGATGACGGAGCTTCTTGCGTCGGGTTTCCACGACACATTCCGCACGCTTTATCCGGACAAGATTGAGTACAGCTGGTGGAGTTTTAGAGCGAACGCCCGCGCGAATAATGTGGGCTGGCGCATTGATTATTTTCTTGTGTCCGAACGACTTTTATCGAGGGTCAAAAAGGCGGAGATTCACGGCCATATTATGGGAAGCGATCACTGTCCGGTGAGTCTGACCTTGGAGTGAAAAAATGAGAGCGTTTTTTGCGGATCAGAGATTTTTACGGTAGACTTCGCGCCGATGACCGATGTGTACGGCTAAGAGGATCATTTTGCCGTCTTGAATGTCACAGATTAAACGGTAGTCGCCTATTCGATACCGCCAATATTCACGGTGTATGCCAGTCAACGCTTCTCCGATGTATCTCGAGGTTGCGCGCACTAAGCTTCTTTTCAATCCAACCCAACACCATTTTCGCGTAAAAGGATCCAGTTTATTGATACTCTTCAAAGCGTTTTTGGAAAAGCGAAATTCATAACTCATTCGAGATCAAACATCGCTTTCACTTCGTCAAGACTGTATGTGGTCGGATCCTTAGAATACTCAGCATAGGCTTCCTCTGCAACGAATGTGTCGTACTCATTTTCAATTTTTTCAAAAAGAGCACGACGAAAAGCCTCAGCTAATGACATTCGGTGAAGCTTGGCGTATCGTTCCGCGATGCGCCGTTCTTCAGCCGTCAAACGAATTGAAAAACTCATTGCAAACTCCTTTCTTTATGTAGTACATCGTACTACATCTGGAAAGAGGAAAGCAATAATTCGAGGGGAGTACGGCTCATTTCATTATTTTTTGTTTTCTTTTTCCAGTTTGTCGAGCAGATAAAACTGCAAGGCACATATGACCGTGACTGCGCCCGCCACCAAACTTTTGACCGTGGCGGAGTTAATATCCACAAAGTAAATCAAAAGGATGACGACGACGGGGCTTATGACCGCTAAGAGTCTAATATTTTTGATTAATATTTCCATTAATGTCTTCCTATTCATCTTCTATTGCCATGAAGACGTCATTTTCTGGTAATGGCCATTTTCGTCTTTTAAGTAAGGCAAAACCGATACGACGGCCTCACGGTTCACAAGACCGTAAATATGGGGGTACCGGCGACCGCTTCTATGATCTCCTTCGTAACGGACTTCAGCTTGCAAGCGTTTTTCATCGATACAAACAATCACAAGCGGCTCGGAAATGTCCTGAAACATGTGCGCAACGCGCCACAGATATGGGATGGTACAGCAGTGGATGAAGCCGTCCATTTCCAAATTCTCTTCACCCCAAAAATCCAGATCTTTCCTTTTTTTCCATGTGACCTTTTTCATTATGTGTACAATCATAGAAGATGTTCCTTTAACCAGCGGGCGATACCGTCCTCATTGTTGGTGCCTGCGATATGATCAGCCGCGGCTTTCACATCTTCGAGCGCGTTGCCCATGGCGACGCTTGTGCCGCAGTAGTGGAGTAAATCGATGTCATTTAAATCGTCTCCGAAGCCTAAAATATTCTTCCGGCCGATGCCCATGGCTTTTGCCAAGGCTTTAACGCCTAAACTCTTCTGAGCTTCCCTATGCATCACCATGGCCAGCATGTCTCGCGCGAGCTTCAGATGCGTTTTCTCGGGCAAGGAAGACTGTACAAATTCGAGCTGGCCGGGGGCTTCAACAAAGGCGTACAGCTTATCGGCCACGCCCTCGATGTTGGCGTAGTCAGTGATGACGCATCCGCCGATGTTGTCCCATTTCTCCCAAACATCGAAGTTCGCGTAGTGGAGTTCGTCGATCTCGGCTGCGACTTTCAGGCCATATTCGGAGAGCTTTTTCAAAAAGGGGACATAACTTTCAGGGTGGATACCCCGTTGGTAGATGAGCCTTTCTTGCCAGTGCACCTTGGCGCCGTTGTGGCGTACAAAGCCGTCGAAGAGCTCATTCGGGATCATGCGGCTGGCACTTGTCCCTCGGGCTGTGGCGTAGACAAGTTTAATGCCCAGTTTTCGGATTTCCGAAAAAACAGCATAGGTATAAGAAGAGACAGTCTTGTCTGACTGCAAAAGCGTGTCATCTAAATCGACGACGATCATCTTAACGGGTCCGTTCAATGCCATAACAAATGTTCTCCGTGCCTATTTTTCTATTCTACCCTTAATCGGATGAATCCATGACGATCAGCTGACCTCCCGCGATCGTCCAACGCTCATCGGCCAGGCGGTCGATGAATTGCCGATCATGGGAGACAAAAAGCATCGTGCCCTC
The DNA here is from genome assembly GCA_040766025.1 of Clostridia bacterium. Lineage (GTDB taxonomy): Bacteria > Bacillota > Clostridia > Saccharofermentanales > DTU023 > UBA4923. The sequence goes on from JAXGRH010000012.1 coordinate 24,652, forward strand.
GTAATCCAAAAGCATGTTCTCGATCGCCTCCAAGGAAGGAAGATCAAGAAAGTTGGTCGGTTCATCTAACACGAGCACATTGGCATCCGAGACAAACAACATCGCAAAGGATAATCGTATTTTTTCGCCCCCCGATAACAGTGAAGCCTGTTTGTTCACATCGTGTTGGAAGAACCCCATACGGGCTAAAACGGAACGATTCACTTCTTCACTTTGACAGGAGATGGCACGCATATTGTCCAGGACGCTTTTTGTCTCGTCGATAAGGTCCATTTCCTGGCGAAAGTAGCCGTAGCGCGCTTTGGGGACAGAGCGAATCGCGGGGTGACCCTTGACCAAGAGTTCACAAAAAACACTTTTGCCGCAGCCGTTGGGCCCTAATAAAGCGGTTTTTTTGTTTCGGAGCAACCGAAAGGATGTGTCAGAAAAAAGAAGATCAAAGCCCTGAAAGCCAAAACTTAGGTGTTGTGCCTCCGCGATAATTCTGTTTTTAGGCGGATTGGTGAGCTCGAAGGAGGGCCGGATGGCAAATAGCCGTTCGGGGGGTTCTTTTTCTTCTAACTGTTCAAGCCTTTTCTGCGTATGTTTGGCCGCGGCATGAAGGCTTTTCGCCCTCCCTTGGTAGGAACGCCTTGAGGTTGAAAAGTCGCGCTGTCTCGCCTCACTGTAGGACATGTTTTTTGGCTTTCGATCGATCTGTCCCGCGCGGGTTTTGTAGTCTGAGACGACCGATTTCAGACGCTTCTTCTCTTCTTGGTAGGCTTCGTATTCAAACGCTCGCCGTTTTAAATCCATGGCCAGCCATGCTTGGTAGTCGTCGTAATTGCCGGGGAAGTCAACGATGATCCCTTCGCGGATGTCCCATATCCTCGTGCAGTGTTCATTTAGGAGCGCCCGGTCGTGTGAGACGAGGATGAAGCTCTCGATGCGGTACAGGCTATCGGACAGGTGCTGAATTCCCCAAAGGTCGAGGTGGCTTGTGGGCTCATCTAAAAGGAGCATGTCACCCGGTGTGTTGAGGATCCCTGATAAACGGCTCCTTGTCTTTTCGCCTCCTGACAGTGTTTCGGGTCCGCGCCACAGCGCTTCGAGTTGCCAAAAGGCTAAATCCCGATCGTCGAGCCTGTCCGCCGGATGCGCGTCGTCAAACTGGCGGAAGAGCTGCCATTCACCTTCTGTTGTGATCGTCCCCTCAAGCGCATCCAGGTCATCTGTGAGGACACGGAACAGGGTTGATTTGCCGGCGCCGTTGGCGCCTATGAGGCCGATTTTTTCGCCCGAAAACACCTCGAGCTTGTCAATATGAAATAGATCGCGTTGGGGAAAACCTACCCGCACATCGCGCATCGTTAATAAACGCATGCTAATCTCCTTGTCTTGCCGAAAGGCAACAATGGTTCGGAAATTATGCGATGTTAATCACGGGTGTACCTCCTCGTAGGACTAAGATGATTCTAGCAAAAGATAGGGGGCTTGACCAATGGGGCTCTAGCTATGCTTCGTCCAGGTCGCAGATTACGATGGGGTTGCCGTGTGCTTCGATCAGTTTTTTGACCTCGTCAAAAGCGACAAACACAGTGGCCGTGTTTTCCATGGGGTGTATGCCCAGTGTTTTATCTTGCAGCGTTTGGTCGAATACGACGGTGACCTTTCGCGCTTGGTCGTTTAGGGCGCCAAAGGGTGTGACGTGTCCTCGTTCTAATCCCATGATTTCCATGAGCAATGCATCGCTTGCAAAACTGAGTTTGCGGCTTGTGATACGCTCGCGCAACAGCTGCAGTCTCACGGCTTTGTTGATGGGTAGCACCGCCAGGTAAAAATGGCGCTTTTTGTCGTCGCGAAGAAACAAATTTTTCACGATCCCCTCCGGATGTGGGAGGTTTAACGCGTTCATTTCCTCGACCGTGTAGACGGGGCTGTGTTCATAGGATTCAAACGCGATGTCGTTTTCTTTTAGCAGTTCGTAGATGGCTTGTTTGTTGAGCATGGTGGCTATACCTCACTCAGACAGTATAGTGAATTTTGTCATCGTTTTCTAAATCGCTGGATCAGCCCGATAATTAGGGCCACGACGATGGAGCCACCCATGAGAACGAGCCATCCTAAAAAGGCGGCTAACTCGCTTAAGCCGTCTGAGCCTTTGGGCATACCGAAGAAAAGGTAGAGACCTGAGGCAAACGAGAGGAAGAAAAATACAATTGAGCCCAAGGGCATCTTCAAAAAGTTGAGTAAAAGGCTGTATAAGAAACCGATGAGTCCGATCCCGATGTAGGCCAACAGCAGGGGTACGGCAAATGGCGTCCTCGATTTCACAATGATGGAGAGATAAAGGCTTAAGGTGATCACGATCCAGGTCGCGACCGGAACAATGAATTTATTATTGATCATGGTACATCCCTCACTTTCCCAAGAGCACTAATCGTGTTAACTCACATATAGCAGATAGGTCGGAACAAAGGAGTAACGCAGGCCATCTTCTCTGTGTCCAGACTGTCTCCTCTTTTTTAACAACTTATGTGTGAAAACAAGGAATCTTAAATCTCGCGGCTTCGAATTCGCCTTTTCATGAGGTAGAGGCCATATAGGAGGGGTGAAAGGATCAGGTAGATAAGGTATACGCTCAGCGTGTAAAGGATGGGTATCCGTTCGTACAGATCTGACAGGAGTGGGAATTCAAAAGGCGGATAGCTGACATAGAAGAAGTTTAACGCGGTCTCCTGATTACTGAATAGGATGTTTGCGGGGTAGGACAAGAGTAGGATGGGAAAAAGGACCAGGAGTGCGCGAATAAGGGATTGGCGATCGATCTTTGTGAATATTTCGCTATTCTAGCACCACCTGTCCGGCGAATCCGGCCACTCGTCCGGTGAACGCGGCCACCCTTTCGGTCAGCGCGGCCACTTTTTCGGTGGGCGGCCATCTTGTATTCTCCGTGTGGCTCTCCTTAAATGAATTTTGTAGCACCGCTACAAAATATATTTAAGGAGGGTCCCCTATGACCAATCGAGAACGAGAGATCTTGCGCATGGCGAGCAAGAATATCTCTCAACGCAGTATGGCGTCATCACTATCCTGTTCACGCCACTACATCGCCAAGGTACTTTTACGCGCGAAAGAATTGAATCTTTCCTGGCCATTACCGGCCGACATGAGTGACCCCATA
>JAXGRH010000013.1:0-17738 GCA_040766025.1 Clostridia bacterium
CGTGGCAAGGTGAAGCGTTTTGTCATCGGCCTCTGCCTCATGCTGATGACCAATTACTACACGGCCTTTTTTGGCGCGGTGTTTCTTTTCTTGTTCTATTTCGTCTTACGCGTCCAGTTTGCCCCAAAAGAGAAAGGCCGCCTGGAGCCCCTCTACGTTTTTTTGAAGTTTGCGGGATCCTCTCTTTTGTCCGCTCTTTTATCCGCCGTTGTGCTCTGGCCGACGGTCCGCGCGCTTTCTATTACCTCGGCCGCGGGTGACAGTTTCCCAAAGGGTTTTAGTTTTACTCAACCCTTCCTTGAAACGTTAGGACGCATGACGCCGCTTCGCTCGCCCCATATTATGAGCGGGCTACCCAATATTTTCGCGGGGACTTTTATTCTTCTTCTTATCCCTGCCTTTTTCGCGAACCGTGGTCGTCCCGCGCGTGTGCGCGTGGCCTACGGCCTCCTATTAGGGTTCTTATTCTTCTCCTTTCAGTCCAAGACATTAAGTTTCCTTTGGCATGGCGGGCATTATCCGAATTCGCTCGATTTTCGCTATGCCTTTGTCTTTATTTTCTTGGTGCTCACAATGGCCTACCAGGCGGCGGGGGATGCTACCTTTAAGTTAAGGACTCCGATGAATATCGTCGCGATCGCCGCCTTTGTGTTACTTTTGGCGGAGCAAGAGTGGAGCGTCAACGACCAATTGTCGCACTGGCGTTTGCTCGCCTTTGCTATCTTGGCGATCTCCTATCTTGCCATTTTCGGACGATTCACGTTTAGTAAGAACTCGCGTAAACAGCAAGTACCTGAATCCCAAGCCTCCTACCTTTTATTGGGCCGCCACCAGATGCGCGCGAGCATCATCAAAAAGAAGCTTTTGGGTCTTCCGCGAAGAATAATTAACACCGAAGATACGGCAGAACGCCAAAAACGAATCCGGCATTTGAACGCGAAGGCCATGCTGTCCGTGCTGTTGACGGTGGAATTGTTGTTTGTCGCCTTTTCGAGCGCCGCGCTTTACCAACAGGTTGCCCCCCTGGGAGATCGCCAATATTACACGTCCAATGACTATGCCTCGGAGCTCTATGCTTCTGTTGAAGAGCTGCAAAATACGCACAAGGGTGAGCCCTGGCGCGCGGAGGTGTTGCCGGATACCTGTGTGAACGATCCCTTTTTGTTCGGAACACAAGGGATGTCGCTTTTCGCCTCGCCTTTCCCGCACAGCTCCATTGATTTCTTCTCAGATCTTGGCTATCCGACAAACGGTGTGAACAGTTTCCAGTACAAAGAATCCACGATTGTCATGGACAGTCTTCTTGGTATTGACTACCTGTTTGTTAAGGACAGTCGAATTTTTGACGACCGGACACGGCATTTAGTCGAGCAAGGCGATACTTTACGCCTTTTACAAAATGACGACGTCATTCCTTTTGGGTTTTTTGCGACGCCCGAGATCTCCTACATGAACGACGAGATCATGCCGGACGATGCCCCTGATGTGCAAAATAGGCTTGTTTCGGCCTTAAGCGGTCAGTCGGGGCCCTTGGTCAAGGAAGCGTTCAGGCCTTGGGAATATGAAGGCTGCTATGTCGAGCAATCTTACGATCCCTATTCGTTTCATGTGAGTCGTGCGGCGGGGAATACGGAATGGGCTTTTTTGGTCTACGATGTCCCCCGGGACGGCATCTATTACATTTTCTGGGAAGATGAGTCCGTCGGCATCAATTACAGCAATGGTTTTATCCGCGATGAAGAGTTTTTCCAGCTCGGGAGTAGCAAGCGCGGGATTGGGGATATCGGCTTTTTGGAGGCGGGCACAGAGCTTCACTTCCGTGTGAGCATGCCATCGGAGAACTCGATTGACGGGAGTTTTCGCGCCTGTGTCGCAAGACTCGATGAGCCACGCTGGCAGGAGACCCGTGACCGTTTAGCGGCGCATCCCTTCGAGCTATCAACCTTTGCTTCCACGCATTTTGAGGGGACGATTACGGCCCCGTCGAAGGGCTTTTTATTCTTGCCGACGACTACTAACCCCGGTTGGACCTTTAAGGTGGACGGTGAGGTGACCCAAGCGGAGGCTGTGCGAGGCGCTTTTATCTTAATTCCGCTTGAGGCGGGTACACATGACATTTCGGCTTCTTTTACCCCGGTGGGTTTCTACCAGGGCCTTTGGGTCTCGATCGCGACGTTTTTGCTGACGCTTGGCGCCTGCCTTTGGATGAGAAAAGGAAAGGCCCGTGATATGATGAATTTATCGTTTCCGACAAAACGCTAGGAGAGAGTTATGGAACCCATCGTGAAATATCAATTTGACCGCGAAATGGTCGCCTTTGTCAAAACGCTTGAGATCAAATCGTCCATGTTCGGCTATGACAAAAATGATGTGTACAGTAAATTCAAGGATTTGCTCGTCCGGGCGCGTGATGTATGTGAAGAATTGGTTGCCAAGGAACGAGAATCGCTTCAGCTCTTGAAAGAGAAAGTTGAAAAGGCGGCGGACGATCCCGCATCCATTCGGCTTCTGCTTGCCGACTGGACGCCTGAGCCACCTGTGTCCGAGGTTTCGGCGGAGGACGAACCCGAATCGGAACCGGTATCACTCGAGGAGGCGGTTGAAGAAGCGGCAAGTGAGATTCAAGCGGAACAAGTTCCCGCCGTTGACAATGAGGAGTTGATCGCGCTTCGTGCCCGGGTCGCGGAATACGAAAAGCGAGAAGAAATGCTCGCTCAAGCTCACGCGATTGTGAGTGAGGCGCGTCTTGAACGCGAGAGTATTGTCCGCGATGCGCAGATGATGGCGGAGCAGGAGTTGTTTTTAAATCGGGCGAAAAGGCGCGATGAGGAAACAGCTTTCCGGGAAACACTTACGGCCATGAATGCGGAGCGAGAGGCCTTGGAGGCGGTTAACGCCGGTTACCGTGAATACGCGATACGCGCTGAAAAGCTTTTTGGCGAATTTCGCCGGTACTTAGCGGAATTAGATGAATTTGAAGGAGGAATGACAATGCCAAAACGCGAGTTACCCAAAGAAATTGACCCCAATCAGTTTGATCCTCCTGTGCTTTCAAGTGATATGGGAACGGCCTGCACGGAAGAGTCGATGCCGCTGTGCGAGATGGCCGAAGAGATCCCGGAAGAAATCTACCATGAGCAGGATGATTCGAAAGAGCAGCCTCTCCACGATAATATGCCGCCTTTAAGTGAGTCTGAAGCTGTCTGCGATGGAGATGCATGATCCTTCTTTGACCGTTTGCTCGATGCGGCAAGTGGTCAAGAACTATCGCGAGCTGCGCGCCTTAGATCGTTTTGATCTTGATATTTGCGAGGGTGAAATCGTCGGTCTTCTCGGTCCGAACGGATCGGGTAAAACAACGGCGATTAACTGCATTTTGGGTCTTCTTTCCTTTGATGAAGGTGCCATTACAGTTTTCGGTGAACCGCCCGGTTCAAAAGATCCGATGTTAAAGAGCCGCATCGGGCTGGTCCCTAGCGAGTTAGCCTATTTTGAGGAATTGAGCGTCATGGAGAATGTGCGCTATTTTGCGGGACTTTATGAGTCGGATAAACACCGACAAAAACAGTGGGCCGATGAGGCGATTCACTTCACAGGTTTGGAAAAATTCGCGAAATTCTCTACAAAAAAATTGTCGGGCGGACTGAAACGGCGGCTTAACATCGCCTGTGGTATTGTCCACCGGCCCAAGTTCTTGATTCTTGATGAACCGACCATCGCCTTGGATGCTCAAAGCCGAAACTATGTTCTGGATGGAGTGCGTGAACTGAATCGCCAAGGCTCCACCGTGCTCTACACGACGCATTATCTGGAAGAGGCGGAAACCTTGTGCGACCGCATTGTGATTATCGATGAGGGGCAGAGGATGGCGGCGGGCACCTTGGATGAATTGATCGACCTGATCGATCCGACGGAGTCGGTGTTTATTGAATTCTCAGAAGCCCAAGATGAGGGCGATCTGTACGCCTTCATCCGCACGCTCCCGGGGGTTGTCGGGGTCGAGGGGCAAAACGGAAAGGCCATTATACGCCTGTCTCCTCCGGGGCATCATCTGGCGGGATTACTTGAAGCCCTACGAAGTCAGGAGGTCGCTTATGCCTCACTCCACAGTGAATTGCCCTCTTTGAACGATGTCTTTTTATCGTTGACAGGAAAAGCTTTACGAGACTGAGTATTTGGGTCTGTTGCCATGAAACAGTTCTTGCAGCATTTGAAAACACTGGGAACTTTGACGTTGAAGGACAAGGGCTCTTTGTTTTGGGTGTTCATTTATCCCCTTATTCTCATCACCCTGATGGCGCTTACTTTTGGCGGGATCCAATCGTCGATGGATCCTGTGAAGGTGGCGGTGGAAAAGGGGCATCCTTGGAAAGTGGCCCTTTTTCACATGGATATTTTGGACCCTGTGGAAATGGACGAACAGTCAGCGCTCGAAGCGCTTCAGGCGCGTGATGTGTGGGGTGTCTTCCGGTCCGATTAAAAGTCTTGGGGTGGCTGAAAGCAGTGCCCAAACTTCCGTGTTGTTTGAGATTGCTTCGGAATTACAGCGCCATGAAGAAGCGATGCGTTTGGGGGTTCGCCCTGATTATTCCAAAGACTTTGTGCGCACGGCCGATCAGGAAACGGACATGATGCTGTCGATCCTCAGCGTGACGGTGGGCATGTTTTCGCTTTATGCGTATTTTGCGGGGATTGGCATGGTGGACCATATCCAGTCGAATTTGTCGCCTTTAGCCGCAAGGCTTGCGGTGACCCCTCTTTCGAGAGGATCGTACCTGTTGGCGGGGACGGCGATTAATACGTTTTTATCCTTTGCGGAGTCGCTTGTTTTGCTGCTCTATTTGAAATGGGTATGGCGGGTGAATTTTTTGGTCGATGCGCCCAGGAGTCTGTTCTTGCTGCTTGTGGCCGGTCTTTTAGGGTTGACGATCGGGCTTTTTATCGGTGCTTCCAACCGTTGGCCTATGAAGGCGAAGATTCCGCTCGGGATCATCCTGATGCTTGTATTGGGGGCCTTCGGCGGCATGATGAGCACGGAATTGCGTGTGTTTTTTGACCGCCACCTGCCCATATTGAACCGTGTGAATCCCATTCATATTATTGGAAGGGAGCTGTACCGCCTGAACGCGCTCCGGATGACGGATGGCTATGCTTTGAGTGTCTTGTCCTTGTTTTTGGCCGCGCTGTTTCTTTTGGCGCTGCTTTGTTTTCATGCGGCCAAGGCCCTTTAGGAGCTTGTGAGCGACCATGATTATTTTTCGGACCTATCTTCGCCTGATTCAAAAGTTCGCGCCTATTATCGTGTCGTATTTGGCGATCTTTGTGGTTTTGGCGTTCATTATTGGGGGAGGCCGCGAAACGGAAGATCAGGATCTATTTGAAAGTGCTCCGCTTGATCTTGCCATCGCTTCATATGACTCCAATAACGCGCTTGCCGATGAATTCAGTGTATGGCTTGAAGGAAAGGGTCACCGTGTTTCCATAACGAGCATGTCGGAAACGGAAGCCCGGGAGGCGATCTTCAAGGAGATGTTTGATGCCGTTTTTATTTTTCAGGAGGATTTAATTCCTCTGGCGGTCATCGATTGGAGTTCCACTTCAGGTTATCGGGCGCGCTCTTTGGCGGATACGTATTTTCGATACCGGGAGGCGTTGGATGAAGAAAACATAGATGCTTTAAATGCTTTGCTTGATGAATCAGTGTCCGTATCTTTTTTGGAGACGGCCGAAAAAGGGGGCGATCAGGACACAGGGGTCGCTTTTATGTCCTCTCTGGCGTATATTCTGCTCCTTGTTTCAACCACGGTGGTTCCGCTGATCAGTCAGTCTTTTACGGAGCCGTCTTTGCGCGCGCGTTCACAACTGTCGCCGTACCCGCCCCGTGCCCGCACTCTTGAGATGCTCTTGGGCTCGGCGTTATTGGTGTTTGGGGCCGCGGTTTTGCTGTTTCTTGTGACGCTTCCTATGATCCTCCCACTTTTCCAGGGGGCTCAGCTATTTCGTGTTGGGGTGAATTATGTTCTTTTCGTGGGCGCTGTTTTTGGATTGACCTATGTTTTTTGCGGTTTTTTGAGAAATAGGCTTGCGATTACGGCGATCAGCACGGTGTTGTCGCTTGGGATGGCGTTTTTGTCGGGGGCTTTTGTCCCTCAGCCGATGCTTGGGAAAACGGCGCTTGTGCTATCCAAGGTTTTTCCGCTTTATTACTTCATCCACGCCAATCGTGTCTCTGCTTCATGGGAGGCGATGGCGCCCGACCTTCTGATTCAGCTGGGGTTTGCTCTTTTCTTCCTGTTTCTTGCCTTATTGCTCAGCCGTCTAGGAAGCCGTTCGCGCCGTTCACTTCTTTCCTAGCTGATCTTGTTCCATGCGGCGTTTCATGAGGGCGCTGATAAAGAGGATGAGTCCCAAAATAATGAGGACGGCAAGCAGGATGGCCGCGATGGTGGTCAAGGTGTCGGCGGTGTTTTTGGGTAGATTCTCGGATGTTTCTGATTCGCCTTCAGGTGAGCCGGGTTCTATAACAATGGGAATGCGTTCCCCGATGCCCGTGATGGCCGCGTCTTCTGAGGGTAATTGCGCGAGTAGGGCTTCGTAAACGGTGACATGGTCGGCGACATGTTCGCCCACGTTGAAGGCGCCGGTGGTGGTCAATACGTAGAGCCGCTCTCCGATGGTCTTGAAAGAGGATAGGCAGTAGCCGGATTCTTTGAGCTGGCCTGTTTTTCCGCCGTCAATGATTTTAATGTCGATGTCCGCTTCGGCGCCGTAGAGTGCCAGTGTGTGGACCATGGTGAGGCCGCTTTCATGTTTGTTGGTGGCCTTTGAGGTGTAGTAGCGTGTTTTCATGACGTCCTTTAAGAAGTCATGTTCGCTTGCGGCTAAAAGGAGGGTGGTGACGTCTTGTGCGCTGGAGTAGTTGTTGACGTCGAACAGGCAGGAGGTGTTGGCAAATTGGCTGTGCTTGAGGCCGATGTCACGGGCTTTTTCATTCATTTTTTCAATGAACGCTGTGACGCTGCCTGCTGTTTCCCGCCCGAGTGTGTTGGCCGCCTCACAGCCGGAACTGAGGAGCAGGCCATAGAAAAGGTCGCGGAAGGGTACGGTTTCTCCGCTTTGAAAGCCGGCCATGGACGCGTTTAGTTCGGCAAGCCCCGCAAGATCGCTGGGGCGGACGGTGGCCAAGTCGTCAAGGCTTTTCCCTGTTTCCATCAGCAGATCGTAGGCCACAAGTGCGGTCATGATCTTGGTCAGGGACGCGATGTAGACGACTTCGTCTTCTCGAAAATGTAAAAGCTCGGATTGCCGGCCTTCGTTGTAAACGGCTAAGCAGGCCGTGCGTGAATGGAGTTGTGAGCGGTCAAATTCAAAGTGTTCACCCTCAATGAGGCCTGTGGTGAGTAGGTCGTGAGACTCATCTGCCATAACCGCTGGTTGTGCGAACCCTAGAAAAGACAGGGCAAGGACAAGCGCCAAGAGGATGACGCGATTAAAATAAGGGTGTCGTTGTTTTTGAATCATCTTTGTCATGCGTTCTATGGTCAAAGTGTAGCGCATTCCCCCCAAAATACACAGAGCCACAGGCAGGGATTGGAGGTGTAGCTGACTTGGTGGCGCCGGCCTTTGGGGATCAGCAGATGATCGCCCCGATGCAGTTTCGTGCGTTCATTTTCATCCACGAAAAGTATCTCAGCCTCTCCCTCTAAGACGACCACCCATTCATGCTCATCCTGGTCGTAGATCTCGCTTGTTTGACCGGAGGACAAGATGCGTTCGATGCGCACATTAGGGGATGTCAAAAGGAGATCGGTGATTTCCTCTTCGCAGTATTCCATGTTGTCAAATAAATTCTTTTGATTCACAAGCAAAGCCTCCCTTTGGATCTTTCTTCCATTATGATGATTCTATATTAAAAGGGAGATTCTTGCCGTGAAAGAACATGCTATTCAGTACCGGGCGATCCCATACGGTAGCGAAGACTACCAGAAGACACTGCCTTTGCGCGATGTGACTTTGAGACAACCCTGGGGTCAATCGATCGCGGACGACGACCTGTCAAGTGAAGCGGATGACTACATCTACGGTGCCTTTGATGGGGATCGCCTGGTGGGGATGTCCGTCCTCCAAGACGGTGAATCGTTTGACCGACTTCGCTACATGGCTGTGGATGAACGATACCGCCATTGCGGCATCGGCTCGGTCATCGCGCGTCATTTTGAGGCGATCGCGCGCCAAAAGGGAAAGGCGGGCATCCGTCTCATGGCTCGTACAAGCGTGATAGGTTTTTATGAGGCCCTGGGTTATGTGGCGGAAGGCGAGCGCTTTTATCCTGATCATATTGCCGTTGAGCACCAGTACATGCGCCTTTATTTCTCCTAATTATCGGGCACACACATTACCATTTACGCCAAGGACCTGAACTTTTGTTATGATAGCAAGGTGCGCCGGCCTAAAAGCCTATAAACGGCGCCTAGTCGAGGTAGTTTTGTGGGTGCTCAAATCGTACAGGAAATGCTGATCGGAACAGCAGTCGTCGGAGCGTTTTTGCTTCTCGGCGCCTTTTTAAGGGCCAAGGTGCCTGTGTTCAGGCGCTGGTTACTGCCGGCATCTGTGATCGGGGGGACCATCGGCCTGTTATTGGGCCCCGGTATTTGGGGTTCTGGCGCACCCTTACCCTTCCCCGATGACTGGATTTCCTTTTGGGAGGCTTTGCCGGTCGTCCTGATTGTTCCCGTATTCTCAGCCGCACCGCTCGGGATGGGCATGGACCCGTCCAAAAAACGCCGCCGGATACGTGACATGGCACCAATCGTCCTTTTGATGACGGGGATTTTCGCGCTCGGCGGAAGCATCCAATATATTTTGGGCTATGGCCTGAACCTTGCCATGACGGCGATCAGTCCCGAAAGCGGCCTTTACCGCACCTTTGGGTATGAATTGCCGCAGGGTTTTGCCGGCGGTCACGGCACAGCCACGGCCATCGGAAGCATTTTGCAGGATTTCGGTCTCCCCTGGTGGCAGACCTCACAGGGCGTCTCCTTAACCCTTGCGACCATTGGGCTCATCGGCGGCATGCTGATCGGCATCTTTTTTATCAACAGGGCCGCGCGCAGAGGGGAAACACAGCTTTTGGGCAACTCCCACGCGATTGACAAGGATACTTTGCAGGGCTACTCAAAAGATATTGACAAGCAGGGGAGCTTAGGGCGACAGACAACGGCCAACTCCTCGATTGAAACGATTACCGTCCATCTGACGATTTTGCTTATCGCGTCGGCTTTGGCCTATCTTCTTTCAGCCCGCATGCGGGTCTGGGTACCTGCCGTGTACCTCCCCGTCTGGTTCTACGCCCTTCTTATCATGTATGTGCTGAACTTCATTTTGTTAAAACTGAAATTGCACTGGCTGATTGACACGAAGGTGAAAGCGCGGATTACTGGCGCGTTTTCAGATTTTGCCATTACAGCCGCGATCATGACCTTGCCGATCAAGGCCGTGTCGGCTTATATCGTGCCCATCGTGCTGATGGCCCTCTTGGGCTTTGTCGGTACCTATTTTGTGACTTTTCCGTTATACCGCCGCACCTTCAAAGGCGACTATGCCTTTGAGCGTGCGATCATGAGCTGGGGCGTGAACACCGGCGTCATGATCACGGGGATGACCTTGTTAAAGATCACGGATCCTGAGTATGAGTCGCCAGTGCTGAGTGACTTCTCGATGGGTTTTGCCCTGATGAGCCTGTTTTCACTTGTGATCAGCCCGATCGACTACAATTTCTTGGCGCGGGGATCGACCCTGGCAAACTTCCTTTGGAACTCAGCGGTGGGGATTTTCTACGCGACAATCGCCCTTATCGGGTACCGCATGACAAGAAGGCGGATTAAAACGTAGTAATCGGAGGGATTCGGAGATGAAAATCGATATTCATGTCCATGTGACACCGCCAGATATTATTCGTGATTGGAAAAAAATCGCCGAAAAAGAGCCTTATTTCAAGCTCTTGAGCGAGAGTCCTGTGAACAAGTTTGCCACCGCCGAACAAATTGTAGAAGCCATGGACAAGGATGGTTTTGACAAGGCCGTGATCTTTGGTTTTGGTTTCCAGGATATGGGGCTTTGCCGTTATGTGAACGACTATGTGATGGAAAAGGCGAAAGAATTTCCTGAAAAGCTTATTGGCTTTGCCTCTGTTTTACCGCAGCATCCTGAGGTTGAAAAAGAATTGATCCGGAGTGTGGAGGGGGCCTTCGAGGCGTCGGAGAAATGTTCCCCGAGGGCCAGGGTTTTGCCTTGGACTCGCCTGAAGAGATGGCGGCCTTTGGCGCACCAGCTTCGACCTTGACATCCCCGTGATGTTTCACCTGAATGAACCTGTGGGTCATTATTACGCGGGGAAGACCCAAACGGCCCTTTACCAGGCGGAAGAATTTGCTAAGCATTTTCCGAAACTTAAAACGATTCTTGCCCATTGGGGCGGCGGTCTTTTCTTCTATGAGCTGATGCGTGAAGTAAAACAAGATCTTGAAAATGTTTACTACGATACCGCGGCTTCTGTCTTTTTATACGGCCACAAGGTATATGACGTCGTGAAAACATTGGGGCTTCTTGACAAAGTGCTTTTTGGGAGTGATTATCCGCTCCTGCCTCCGAGCCGTTACATGGCGGATATTCTGCAAAGTGCGCTCTCGGAAGAGGAGAAAATGGCTATTTGGGGCGGTAACGCCGCAAAACTCTTGAGCTTGTAGATTCAATTTTTGTGAAATCCATGCAAAATCATGCTGATGCGGAACGTATGCCACGCCATTTGCCGTGCATTTTGCTGTATAATCTTGCCATGTTAGGTACGATTCCGTGAGATACGTATATTTAAAAGGAGATGATTACTATGCAAAAAGCGAAAGGTGAAGTTTTAATTGCCATTGGCTCCGTCTTAATGATTATCGGGGCGATCTTTGGAATTCTGATGGGAATTCTTGTGACCTTTGCGGGCGCTTGGATCTGGAACATTCTGGGAGCGATGGATGGAATGGAAGATGTGCCGGGGTTATCGGGCGTACTGATGGCCGCGGGGGCTGTTATAGGCATTGTCATCGTGATATTTGCGGTACTGTCCCTCATTTTCGGAATTATGTGCTTTAAGCGCAAAGGCGATCCGAACCGCTCGACATTCCCGCTTGTGATCGGGATCATTTTCACGTTGTTTGCCCTGACATCTGTGCTGTCAGCCTTTTCACTCCCCACTCTTATATCGCTTGCCGCGCCTGTCCTGATCCTGATCGGTGCGATTTTGAACAAGCAACAGGCGAAAGTAATGGTTCCCTATGCGGGATATTCGCCGCAACCGGGACAGCCTTATCCGCCGATGCCGGAACAGCCTTATCCGCCGCAGCAAGCTCCGTATCAGCCGCCTTATCAGCCGATGCCTGAACAGCAGCCCTACCAGCCGCCTTACGAACAGCCTCCCTCTGAAGAGTAACGGATTCGTTCGTGGTTGAAATAATTCGCGCGCCGGCATATTTTGCCGGCGTAGCTTTTCTGGCAAGAAACAGCACTTCTCCTTTATACTGGGTTTAGGAAAAGAATTATCCACGAAGAACCAATGGAGGTACAACACATGGAAAAACCAAGAGGTTCCGCTTATATTTCAATCGGATCGATGGGGCTGGTCGTATTAGCGGGGATCGGCATTCTCCTAAGTCCCTTCATCATGGCGCTGGCGTCATGGTTTGGAAAAATGGTCCGAAACATCAACCCGACAACGGCTATGCATTACCGCGGTGAGGGCCCCATGATGGGCGCCTTTGCGGGACAGCTTATCAGCGGGATTGGGATCGCCATCGGCATCATCGTTCTCATTTTGTCCGCTATCCAGCTGACACTCGGCCTCTTAGCTTGGAAACGGCGTGACGATCTTTCACGCACCACCTTCCTGCTGGCCGTGGGGATTGCCTTTGCGATCATCTCCCTGCCTGCCGGTCTGACCGCCTGGGGTCTCATCCAGCTGGCGTTTCCCGTGCTCATTATTGTCGGGGCTTCCCTCAATAAACAGCAGGAAAATGAATTAAGAGCCGCCTATTACGCGTCGCAGCCAGGCGTGCCACCCACGCCTCCGGTCGAAGCAGTACAAGAAGTGAAAGAAGAAACACCCGAGAAAGAGGCCTAAGCTTGCTTCAAGCGGATTCCCTTTCGGTTCCGCCTCATATCCGATCCCTGATCGATCGGCTTAATGCCGCCGGCTACGAATGCTACGTGGTCGGCGGTTTTTTACGCGACCTATTACTGGGTCGCCCGACCCATGATATTGACCTGGCCACCTCCGCCCTGCCTGAGGAAGTGATGGCCTTATTTTCCGATTACCGCACCATCCCGACAGGACTCATCCACGGGACAGTGACCGTGCTCGCAGAGGATGACGCGGTGGAGATAACCACCTTTCGAAAAGAAGGCCTCTATTCAGATCACCGCCGCCCGGACGAGGTCTGGTTTACTGAATCGTTGGAGGAGGACCTCAAAAGGCGCGACTTTACGATTAACGCCCTGGCCTGGCATCCGGATATGGGTCTTGTCGATCCTTTCGGCGGCCGAACAGATATTGAAGAGGGAATCATTCGTGCCGTGGGCCGCCCAAGCGATCGCTTTGAGGAGGACGCTTTGCGTATTTTACGCGCGTTGCGTTTAGCCTCTGAATTGGGATTTTCAATTGAACATAAGACCGCAGAAGCGATGCATGACAAGCGTTCGCTTCTCTCTCATGTCGCTTCTGAGCGCATCAGGATCGAACTTTTGCGCATTTTGCGTGCCGAACATTTTGCGTTTGTCTTGATAAATTATGCCGCGATCATGAGCGTAGTCCTGCCGGAGATGGCCCCGTTACGCCAAGAGTTGCAAGGCGAATTTTCGCGCTTTGACATCGCGGTGGAACGCGCAAAGCGCGTTGACGACGCCGAACAGCGCCTGGCAGCCCTTCTTTACGATATTGACATCCCCGAAATCGGAAAAACAGTGGCCGAGCGGCTTCGTTTTTCAAACAACAGCGTTAAGCGGATTGACGCACTTCTGTCCTCGCGAAACGATTCTCTGGTGGCCGATAAAGGAAGTGTCTGGCGTGCGCTTCACCGTTGGGGCGATGTTCTTTTCGAAGCTATTCTGGAGCTCAGAAGAGCCGATCTGGAAGTGAGCGTCGCATCGGATGAAAAGGCTTTGAAAAACATCGATGCCATAAGGGGCATCAAGGAGGCACTCCTCCAATCGGGGAAGGACCTCCAGCTTTCGGATTTGGCCATTAGCGGCCATGACCTCTTAGCGGAAGGGTATCGGGGGGAGGCAATCGGGGAAGCGCTGGAATACTTACTTCTGCGCGTATGTGTCGATGACTTACCCAATCGTCGAGAGGAGCTTTTAGCTGAACTTGACACTAGGGGCGGCGAAGCAAGGTAAGGGTCACCTCATATTCATCGGTGATTTGCAACAGATCCTCTTCCAATACATAGTGCATCTTGATCGTCACGGTTTTCTTATCGCGCTTTCGCATGTTGAGACTGAGCGAGCCGTCGGGACTTGAGGTATAGGTAATCTTGATCTCATCGCCCGAGAGGATATACTGGGCTTTTTTATCGGGATCAAGCTCCGCGTCCCCCGGTTTAATCAGAAGTGTCCTATCGTCGTTGAAGTTGAAGATCATGCCGGCCACAAAACTTTCGTCTTCGGATTGGATCAGCCGCCAGCTTCCCACAAGTTCCCGATTGATGGCGCAGGCGCCGGTTAAACTGCCGATCAGGAAGATCGACAGCATCACGATGAAAGTCCGAAACAGCTCTTTTTGTCACTTGTCTTGTCATATCGCCATCTTAGCACGTCTTCTTCCGTCGTGAATTGCTTTCATATTGTCACAAATCTGTAATATGTTGCCACTACATTTGGTAGTATGATTTTAGTTGAAACACTACATGGTGTAGTTTTTCGTATTTTGCTTGTTAATTCAGTGATATTGGGGAGACATAGAAAGCAGGAATTGTTATGAACGTTCTGTCAACGTCCATTAAGCGCCACTTTACAAAGGAACTTGTTGGGACCACACGCAATGTTTTTGATCTTTTTCATTGGAAACGTTGTGACGTCCTCTTAAAAGACTATAAGACGGGGCGAGTTTTGACAGACTTGAAGCATCTGGAATTCCCCGTCTCCTATTCACAGCAAGCCTGTGACATCATCGCATCCAAATATTTCAGAAAAGCCGGCATCCCGGAAGAACCGGGGTATGAGACATCGATGCGCCAAGTCGCGGACCGTATGGTCTCCTTTTGGGTGGCCTCTCTTATTGACGAGGGCATGATCGAAGAGGGTGAGGCGTCCGCCATCCTATACGACGAACTTGTCTTTGCCCTTTTGGCTCAAATGTTCGCGCCCAACTCACCTCAGTGGTTCAACACAGGACTGAAATTGAAATACGGCATCGCGGGCGGACAAAGTGAGCTTTACTACTACGATGAGAAAAAAGGCGAAGTCGTCATGTCAGACGACGACTACACGCGCACACAGGCATCCGCCTGCTTCATCTTGTCCATTGAAGATAAACTTTTAGGCCCCCACTCCATCACGGAGGGCTATGTGTCCGAAACGAAATTGTTTAAAGGCGGTTCGGGGACGGGCACGAACTTCTCCTCTATTCGTGCAGAAGGGGAAACGCTGTCCGGAGGCGGGCAGTCCTCAGGGCTCATGAGTTTTTTGAAGGGGCTTGACCGCAACGCCGGTGCCATTAAATCGGGCGGAACCACGCGCCGCGCGGCCAAGATGGTCTGCCTCGACATCGATCATCCGGAGATCGAGCAGTTCATTACCTGGAAGGCCCGAGAAGAGGACAAAGTCATCGCCTTGGCCAAAATGGGCTATGACGCCGACATCGACGGGGAGGCCTACCAGACTGTCTCGGGGCAGAATTCCAATAACTCTGTCCGTTTCAGCGATGAATTCATGCGTAAAGTCACCGAACTTGACCGCAATCCCAACGCGACCACAAGGCTGAAAGGGCGCCGGGATCCTTCGGTCGACCGCGACGCCTCCGTAAGGCATCTGTGGGAGATCTTTAATGAATCGGCCTGGCGCTGCGCCGACCCCGCTCCTCAGTTCGACGATACCTTCAACGCCTGGCATACCTGCCCCGCGGGAGAGGACGGCGATACCACGGCCAAATACAACCGCATCAATTCAACCAATCCCTGCGGCGAATACGCCTTCCTCGACGATACGAGCTGCAACTTGGCGTCCATCAATGTCATGCGCTTTTACGACTACGAAAACCATGTGTTTGACATCGACAGCTATATTCACCTCGTGACAATCGCCCAGATGGCCTTGGAAGCCTCAAACCACTGGGGGCAGTTTCCCACACCCGCGATTGCCCGCAAGACCTGGGCCTTTCGCGCCACGGGATTGGGACTTGCGAACCTTGCGTCTTTGTTCATGAGCGCGGGAATTCCCTATGACTCCGAAAAAGCACGCGCGGTGGCCGCGGCGTTAGCCGGCATTTTAACCGGTCAAAGTTATGCGACCTCCGCGCTTATGGCCAAGCAAAAGGGACCTTTCGTCCACTTTGATAAAAACCGCGAGCACATGCTCCGCGTCATCCGCAACCACAGCCGGGCCGCCGGTGCCCGGGAGGACGCGCCGGAGGGCATCGAGTATGAGCTCCCCGTCGTCGACCACACGCTGTTGCGCGAAGAAGGTTTTGCCAACCTTTCCGAAGCCTTGAAAACATGCTGGAAAAACGCGGAACAAAGAGGCGAACAATTCGGCTACCGCAATGCCCAAGTCTCCGTCATGGCGCCGACAGGCACCATCTCCTTTGCGATGGACTGCGCGGCGACAAGTATTGAGCCTTTCTTCTCCCATGTCGTGTATAAAAAACTGGCGGGCGGCGGCCTTATGAAATTGGTCAACCCTCACGTGGAACAGGGGCTTTTGGCCTGCGGTTATTCGGAGGAAGAACGCGACGCCATTGTCGAGTACATCATGCGCGAAAGCGATGACGGCATGATCCTGGACGGCAAAATTGAAGGCGCGCCTCATTTGAAGGAAGACGACTTGGCCATCTTTGACACGGCCAACCAATGCGGCTCGGGCGAGCGCTATATTTCCTGGCAGGGGCATGTCCTGATGGTCGCGGCCATCACGCCTCTTATTTCAGGTGCCGTGTCAAAGACCGTCAACTTGCCAAATGAAGCCACAGTGAAAGATTTTGCCGATGTGGTGTTGACGTCCTGGAAGAGCGGTGTGAAGGGTATCACGCTGTACCGTGACGGCTCAAAATACGCGCAACCTTTGAATGTGCGCCTAGCGGGCGTTGAGCACCAGGCCTTGCCGCTTGAAGATCTGACTTACAGTGACCTGCTGCATTTTGCGAAAAAGACCAAAGAAGAGCTGGACGACTGTCAGGAGAAATTCGCGCGCGGCGATCTGGTGCACAGCAGGGTGAAGCCTTTTGGTATTCGTTCCGGTACGACGCATCCGGCTCAGATTGAGGATGTCAAAGTGTACATCACGGTGAACCGCGATGAGGACGGGGAGATCACGGAGATCTTCATGACCACCGACCGCGAGGGGACGCTCATCACGGGACTTTTGAACTCACTGTCGAAGACGATCTCCGTCATGCTGCAGTACGGCATTAAACCGGAGGCGATTTCCAAGATGCTGAGGGGACAGAAGTTCGAGCCTTACGGTTTCGTGCAGCGTCACCCCTACATCAAGTACTGTACTTCGGTGTCCGATCTGATCAGCAAGGTGCTTGACATTGAGGCCGGGGATTACACACGGGTGCAGGTGAAGCCTGAAGATGACGAATCGGCTGAAAAGGATGCGGTATTGGCGCAGATCAGTCTTGACGATTTTATTCACGAAAAAGCGCAGGAAGCGAGTAAAACAGGAGAGCGGCTCTATGACGGATCCGTATGCTCAAACTGTTCGGGGACGCGCATGGTGAAGAACGGGACATGTAAGGTATGCCTGGATTGCGGTGAAACGACGGGCTGTTCCTAATTGAAAATCGAAAGCATTTTTTGGCAAAATGGCATGTGTCTGCGACGCGTGCCTTTTTTTCCCAAGACGTCACGGCATAAGTCGCGCGCTTGCTGGTATAATTAATCACAACTATATCTATGGGAGAGGCATTTACATTGCCGGGAGGGAACAGCCCATGAAACAGTGTCAACAATGCGGCGCTGAATTAGCGCCCGACTCAAAATTTTGTATTCAATGTGGATCCCGTGTCGAAAACGGGATAAAAGAAACACCGGAACAAGTGGCGGCACCCGTGGCACCCGCTCCGCCCCCTCCGGCTTATGCCTATCCGCCGCCTCCTGTTCAAGCGCCGCAACCGCCTCCGGGAGGGCCCTACCCGCCTCAGGCATACGCCTATGCGCCTCCTCCGGGATACGGAGCTCCGGTGAAGAAGAAAAAACGTTGGTGGATTCCGGTGGTCATCGTCGCGGTGATCCTCGCCCTATTGGCGGGCTCTTGGTTTATCTTCGGCGACCAGATCCGTTCACTGTTCATGTCGACGGAGCAAAAATGGCAAAAGGCCGAAAAAACTTTCGGGCTGGTGCCGGAGGGCACACTTCTTCACGATATTCGAACATCCTCAGAGAAACTCTCCCGACAAACGAAATTCGGCGCTACCACGGATCTTACTCTTGATCTTCAGATCGATGAGATGCCGGATGAATTGGCAGAGATCCTGACGA
>JAXGRH010000014.1:0-14998 GCA_040766025.1 Clostridia bacterium
AGCGGTTCTGAACGATGTGGAACTCGCGTCCCAATTTCGGGCCGGCATCCGCGACAGCGTCGCCGTCAGCCGCTACCTTTACTACGTGAAACATGTGGCCGCACAAGAAGGCTTGAACGAAATCGAGGTAGCCGAAAAATTGCGTGAACTGCGTCAAGAATCCGATCAGTTTATCATTGAAAGCTTCCCCACGATTTCCGCCTACGGCAAAAATGCCGCCATGATGCATTACCAGGCAACGCCTGAACAGCACAGCCAACTCCAGACCAGGGGGCTGTATCTTGTGGACTGCGGGGCGCAGTCCTATGACGGCACAACGGATATCACGCGCACGGTGTCGCTTGGCGCCCTCACAGAGGAAGAACGCCGCGACTACACCGAAACCTTAAAATCTCATATACAGCTCGCCTCTTTGCCCTTTTTGAACGGCACGAGCGGCGTGGCGTTAGATGCCGTGGCGCGCTCTTCCATGTGGCGCTACGGGCTGGATTATAAATGCGGGACAGGCCACGGCTTCGGCTTTGTCTCAGGGGTGCACGAAGGCCCCCAACGCCTGACCCATGTACCCCGCTTCGGTGACTACGGATTCAGGGAACATATTGTGATCACCATCGAGCCCGGCGTGTACCGTGAGGGCAAACACGGGATCCGCCTTGAAAACGACTACGTCGTCTTGAAAATCAACTGCGAGGCTGTGATCGATAAGGGCGAGATCAGCTTTAATGAAAATGAATACCCTTTGAATGAGGCGGGCGATCAGTTCCTGCGCTTCCAAACCATGACCTTCGTGCCCTTTGACCGGGATGCCATCGATAAAAACAGGCTCAGCCCCGATGAACTGACATGGCTGAATGACTACCATGCGGCGGTGCGCGCCCTGATCCTGCCTTTCTTGGAAGGCGATGAATACGATTTTGTCCATCGCGAAACGGAACGCTTGTAAGCTCTGAGGTACCTCATGCATACGCCCGCGGATTCATTTGAAACAACCGGCATCACGCTGACGCAGGAGGATATCCTGACGCTCGATATGACATCGCCCGAATGTCTGGAAGGCTACCGCGATATCCGTCTGGCAGTGGCCACACCCGCTATTCGTCTGGGTGATGTATCTCACAATGAACAGCAAATACTCGCGCATATCACCGAGGCAACCGAAGCCGGAGCTGACTTGCTTTTATTCTCAGATATGCCGCTGACAGGGAAAAGCTGTGGCGATCTTATTTTCCAAAAAACCATGCAGGACGCCTGTTTAGAGAGCCTTGCCCGCATTACCCGGGCAACGGCCGGCTCCTTCATCCTCGTCCTGTTATCGCTGCCTTTGCGGCTTGAGGACCGGCTCTTCAAGGCAACCGCCATTTTACACAACGGGGAGATTGTCGGGATGACGCCCGCATCCTATCTCTCGCGGGATGAAAGGCGCTGGTTCAGCGATCCTTTCGAACACGATTTGGGTAACCACGACAGCTTTTCTTGTGAACTCATCACCGATGCGGGTGAAAAAAAAGAAAACGACTCTTTCACCGAACTGCGCCTGCCGCCGATTGAATGCCCGACCATCCTGCGCCATGTGATCGACCGGCCGCTTCCTGCGCCCGAAGAGCATTCTAAGGCGGGCGAGGTGCTCGAATTTTCACTTTGCGATATGTCGGCGCAAAACCTGTTGTCCTTCACCTTTTCCTTCGTAAATCTTTGTACCGTCATCCCCTGTCTGGCCGTCAGACCTTCTTTACTGCCCCGCGACATGCAGCTCTGCCAATCGCTCAGGCTTTTTAATTTTGACGCGGCCCATGCCACAGACGCCTTGTCTCACGGCTCCATTCCCGTAGCCGCCATCGCGGACGGGCGCTTGGAGTGGACGGGTGAATACCGGCGACTGAAGCGCGAACTCATCCGCCGCTCACTTCGCGATCACAGCATCATCCTGTATGCCGGAGGCGGCTTGGGCGAATCCGCAAGCCAGGGGGTGTTTGCCGGGCATCGGCTCATCATATCAGACGGGCGGGTGTTGGCCGAAGGAGAAAGCTTCCATCCTGGGCTCACGATTGCGGAAATTGCCGCTGGGTAGCTCCTGCGGGTTCGATCTAACGCGGGGACCCGCTGGGATATTCAAAAAGAGCCGCAGCTTTCAGAGCTTCACGGATCCGATCCCGATAAGTGGCCCTTCTTGATGCGAAGCGAGCTTACGCCCCAAACCTTCTATCAGGAAACGCTGACCATCCAGGCTAAGGCTTTGGCGGATCGGCTGTCCTTACTCGGCGCAAAACCCATCCTCGGCCTATCGGGAGGCCTTGATTCTTCCGTGGCACTCCTTGTGTCGCTTGAAGCTTTAAGGCTTTTGGACCGGCCGTCGAACGAACTGATCGCCGTGTTCATGCCGGGACCGGGAACCTCTAAAGCCTCCGGAGATCTTGCTCAAATACTGGCCGAATCAACCGGTGTTGACTACCGGGTGATCCCCATTGATGACGCGGTGAAGGTGCACCTTGCCAACATTGGGCACGACGGTCTCACACAGGATATTACCTTTGAAAATGCCCAGGCAAGAGAGCGCACGCAGATCCTGATGGACCTTGCCAATATGGAACAGGGGATTGTCATCGGGACAGGCGATCTCTCCGAGCTTGCGCTTGGCTGGTGTACCTACAATGCCGACCAGATGTCGATGTATGCCGTGAACGCCACCTTGTCAAAAACCGTCATCCGTGAAATGACGCGGGTCGCCTCAGATCTTTTTATTAAAAATCACTCCCCCCTCATTGAAGATGACAGTCGCGCGAAGGCGGCGGGGCAAGCCCTTCGAGTGATTCTCGAACGCCCCGTCTCACCCGAGCTACTCCCCCCCGATGAACAGGACCGCCTGTTGCAATTGACCGAGGACTCCATCGGGCCTTATGATCTCGTCGATTTCTTCTTATGGCATCTTATCTTCCACGGCCAAGCCGTGGGAGATGTGTATGAACTCGCATTAAACGCCTTTGGCGATGAATACAGCGCGGATGATATCCACCGCTGGCTTAGCGTCTTTATCGGGCGTTTTTTTAAAAACCAATTCAAACGGACCGCATCACCTGAAGGCGTCTCGGCATTCCCATGGCGCCTTACACCCTTTTCTGCCTGGCAGATGCCGGGAGATGCGACAGGCGAACTATGGATTCGCACGCTGGAAGCCCATATCGCTTCGCGAAAGGAGACATCATGATTTATCTTGACCAAAACAGCACTTCATTTCCTAAGGCGTCGGGCGTCGGCGAGGTCATGTGCGATTACTTAGTCAATCACGGCGTGAATATCGGACGCGGAAATTACGACGAAGCCTACACGGTCGAGGCCGATGTCATTGACGCGCGCGAGCGTGTTGCATCGCTTTTCGGCGGGGATGACCCCCGACGCGTGATCTTTACCCCGGGGGTTACCTTTTCACTGAACCTGTTTTTTAACGGCGCCTTAGAAGAGGGCGACCATGTCGTTATCAGCGGGATGGAACATAACGCCGTGATGCGGCCGCTGTCACGCCTTGCTAGAACGCGGGGGGTGCGCTACTCCGTGGCGGGGGCCAACCGTCAGGGGGAGGTTGGCGCCGAGGCCTTTGAAAAAGCAATCGAAGAGAAAACAAAAGCGATCGTCACCCTTCACGCCTCCAATGTTTGCGGGACGATTTTGCCCATTGAGGCGATCGGCCAGCTGGCGCGCGACCGCGGCATACTTTTTGCCGTCGACGGCGCTCAGACGGCGGGATCCGTGCCCATTGATGTGGCGGCCATGAACATCGATTTTCTGGCTTTCACAGGTCACAAAACACTGGGAGGACCCCATGGGATCGGCGGTTTTCTTATCACGGAAGCCCTGTCAAAAGAACTGGAACCCCTTATTGTCGGCGGGACGGGAAGCCGCTCAGACAGCATGGAGCAACCTGATTTTCTGCCCGACAAATACGAAAGCGGCACCATGAATATCCCCGGCATTTTAGGATTGAGGCAGGCTTTGATTGAGCTTGAGCGGCATGATCAAAAGAAAATCTTTGAGCGCAAGATGGCGCTGACTGATCGCTTCTTAAAAGGCGTGACCGGCTTGGACGATGTCCGGGTGGTGGGCCTTCCGACCATCGCCGGACGCACGGCGACTGTGTCGCTTGATTTTGGTGAACGCGACAACGCGCTCATCGCCTATGAACTTGAACGTGGCTGGGGCATCATGACGCGCGTCGGTCTTCACTGCGCGCCCTTGGCACATCAAAGTCTCGGCAGCTTCCCCCACGGCACGGTTCGCTTCTCCTTTGGCGCGCATTTGACAGATGAGGAGATCGATACGGCGGTGGAGGCGATTAAGACGTTGCTCAAAGGGTGAGTTGTCACATAAAAGACATAATTCAAAAAGAGGAAAAATGTTTTCAACATACAGAATTTGAATAATCCACAAGTTATCAACAAATTACATCAACATTTTTCCTCCTTTTTCAATGCTTTTGCCTCCCCCGAAAGATGGCGATCCGACTAAGCGGAGATCATGTTTCGCTCGGATTATTTATTAACAAAGTTATTAACAATTCACAGATTGCAACCCACAAAATGTGAAAATCTTGATTCTCAAAAAGAACGAAAATCCCTGTAATATTAGGCTGTTCCGCCTTTTCGGAAGCCCTGTTTTCTGGTAGGATATGGAACACGGTCGTTTCACATCAAAAGAGGTGACACAGAAGCCGGAAGGGGACGTATTACATCAACTATGGCAAAAAGAAGCGCTAATAATGTTTGGGACTCGGTCTGTCAGCAAAGTCTTGTGAAAGAGATCAATCCGCTCACTTATAACACGTGGTTTACAACGGCCAAACCGTATTTTTCGGATGAACGGACGTTCGGATTATCGGTGCCCAACGAGTACGCCATGGAATACATCGCGCAGTATAGTGAACAGATCGAAAGCGCGCTCAAAGAGCTGACGCGTGTTCACTATTCTTTGGAGGTCGTCGTCCGCCCGGATGGCAGTGTGCCCAAAAAAGAAGAACGCGAGAAAGAAAGCACGCTTGAATTCAACCACAACGGATCCTTTCAAATCGGCCGTTTGAATCCCGACTATTCGTTTTCGACCTTCATCGTCGGCTCCGGTAATAATTTCGCCCACGCAGCGTCCGTCGCCGTGGCCTCTATGGAAAGCGGGGGGAACTATAACCCGCTGTTCTTGTACGGCGGTTCGGGCCTTGGCAAGACTCATCTGATGCACGCGATCGGCAACCAGGTGCGCCATGATTTTCCGCATAAGCGTGTTGTCTATGTGCAGTCAGAACAGTTTGTCAATGAGTTTATTGCCTGTATCCAGAAAAATGATTTCGAAGCCTTCCGCAACCACTACCGCTTGGCCGACATGCTCCTCATTGACGACATCCAATTCATCGAGTCAAAGGAACGAATGCAGGTCGAGTTTTTCTATACCTTCAACGCGCTTTATGAATCAGGGAAGAACATTGTGCTCACCTGTGACAAGCCGCCGCAGAGTTTGGCCTCACTCACAGACAGGCTGCGTACGCGTTTTATCAGCGGCCTCACCATCGACATTCAGCCACCCGACTACGAGACTCGGATTGCCATCTTGAAAAATCTGTGCCGCGCGCAGGGGGTCGACATCGCACCTGACATTATCGAGTACATCGCCAACAATATCACCTCCAACGTGCGTGAGATCGAGGGGGCCTTTAAGACGATTACCGCCCTCATGATGATGGGGACCGAGGTCACCATTGACATGGCACGCCAGGCGCTCCAAAGCGTTATCCAGCCCGGCGCGGTCAAGCCTTTAGACTTTCCGCTCATCATGGAAATCGTGGCGCATTATTACGGTGTCACCGTGGACGATTTGAAGTCACGTCAACGCAGCTCGGATATTGTCGAACCGCGTCAGGTCGCGATGTATTTATGCAGGAAAAAACTGAATAAAACACTGAAAGAAATCGGTGTAGCCTTCGGTGGAAAAAATCACGCGACGGTCATACACGCTTATGATAAAATTGCAGAAGGAATCAAGGAGGACGCGGCGCTGTCTGAAACAGTCGGCAACCTGGAAATGCGCTTGCAATGATGCACAAGTTATGATCATTTGTTGATAATTCGTTGTCAATACCATGTTGAATAAATGTGAATAACAAAGACAATGTGGACAACTGGATTTCTCAACATTTTGAACACATAGAGTTAACTTTTTTGTAACATGGCGTGATGCCGAAGGGGCCGCGCCGGGGGAGGGTTTTTCACACGACTCACAGCTATATGAAGAGGAGGGTGAAAGATCTTAGAAGGACAACAGACATTTGCGGGAGGCCTGACTTATGAAACTCACTTGTTCGAGAAACCACTTGATGGATGCCATTTCGACAGTACAAAGAGCTGTCGCGACGCGCTCAGCCAACCCGGTATTGGATGGGATCTTGCTCCGAGCTGATCAGGAACTTGTTTTGACCGGCTATGACAATGAAACCGGCATTGAATACCGTATGGAGGCTGATATCTCCCAAAAAGGAGGCCTTGTGGTCCCCGCACGCGTGTTGTCTGAAGTCGTGCGCAAGCTTTCGGATAATCATGTGTACCTGGCGATCAAAGACGACACGGTCCTGGTGGTTGAAAGCGGCAAGAGCGTCTTCAATATCCGAGGTTACGCGGCGGATAAATATCCCGAGATCCAATTTGTGGAAGAAGACGCGAAAATCAGCCTGAAGCAAAGCACGCTGAGGCAGATGATTAACCAGACGATCTTCGCCGTGAGTACGGATCAGAGCCGCCCGATCCTGATGGGCCTGAACATGATCTGCGAAAATGATACCTTGACGATCGTCGCCTTGGACGGTTTCCGCCTCGCGGTCCGCAAAGAGACCATCCCCGGCCTTGACATGAATGTCAACATCATCATCCCCGCAAAAGCCATGAGCGAGATTTCACGCATCATGTCCGACACGGACGAAGAGGTGATTATTTCGCCTTCCCATAACTACATCATTTTCAACAAGGGCAATGTGAAGGTGGTCACCCGCCTGATTCGCGGCGAGTTCTTAAACTACAAGAGCATCATCCCGCGCGACGCCAATACAAGCCTTATGATTTCGCCGGAGGTGCTTTACGCGGCCGTGGCCCGCGCGTCGATCATGATTGACACAGAAGACAGGCGCTTCCCAGTTGTGTTCCAGACGCCGGACGCGGATACATTGACCATCGAATCAAAAACAGACATCGGTACGGCAAGAGAAGAAATACCGATTGCCTTGTCAGGCGACAAAATTGAGATTGATTTTAATCCCAGATTCTTTATGGAAGCACTGCGGGAGGTGTCTGACGACCAGGTGATCCTGACTTTCAGCGGCAGTCTGCAGCCCTGCTCCATCAAGCCTGAGTCCGGAGAACATTTCTACTACATGATCCTGCCGCTGCGCCGATAAACTCGTATGCGCCTTTGTTCTGTCGAGCTTGTTAATTTTCGAAACTATGAAAGCGAAAGCCTTTCATTTGACGCCGGCACGAACATTCTTTTCGGACAAAACGCGCAGGGTAAAACAAATTTTTTAGAAGCGATCTATCTTTGTACTTGCGCGCGCTCACACCGAACCGGGCGTGACGATGAGCTCGTGCGCCACGGCGCCCCCTTTTACCGCACAACCGTTCATTTTGTCACCGACCGCGGCCTTGCTGAGTCCGTCTCCGTCGAATACCACCGCGCAGAGGCAAAAGGCGGCTCACCGTCTCGCATCATCCGCTATAACGACTTGGAAGTGACACGACTGTCCGACATGATGGGCCTTTTTCACGCCATCTTATTTGCCCCTGAAGATCTTGAGATTGTAAAAGACGGTCCCGCGGAAAGGCGCCGTTTCCTCGATATTTTGATTTCCCGAACCGATCGTACTTATTTTCGCGACCTGCAAGAATTTTGGCGCATCATCGGGCATCGCAACCGCCTTTTGAAGCAGAATAGAGATGGGATGTCCTCCTTAGACGAGACGCAGCTTGACATCTGGGATGAGTCGCTTGCCGCGGTGGCCGCCGCCATCCTGACAAAGCGCCTTCACTATGTGGATCAACTCATGGGATACGCGGCGTTATCGCTCAGGCATCTCACGGCCTCACAGGAGGTGCTGGGGCTCCAGTACAGAGGATTTTCAGGACTCAGCCCTGATATGGACGAGAAGACCATTGAAGCGCGCTACCTGGAGCGCCTGAAGCGGCTTCGGGAGGACGATCTCTTTCGAGGCAACACCTCCCAGGGCCCCCACCGCGATGACATGCTCATTACCTTGAACGGCGTCGATGCGAGGCTTTACGCCTCCCAGGGCCAGCAGCGCTCAGTGGTCCTTTCTTTAAAAATCGCGGAACTCTTGATCCTGACCGAGATATCGGGGGAAAAACCCATTTTGCTTCTCGATGACGTCATGTCGGAGCTCGATCAGTCGAGGCGCTCACGGCTTATTGAGGTCATTTCTGACCACCAAGTTTTCATGACCTGCACCGAAGCGGAATCCCTGGGCGATATGGATGCGCTCATGGGCGCCAAAGTCCACTATTACAGCGTTCACAACGCCCGTGTCCATAAGGTCGAAGCACCGAATCCCGGCTGATTTTATGGTATAATTTAAACAGATTTAATTGCCTGATTCTATAACAAAAGCCGGAGCATTATGTACATTCATATCGGAGCCGATGTCTCCTTTCCTGCCCACTGGATTGTCGGAATATTTGATCTTGATCAAATGACACCCTCGAGCGCTACTGCGGAATTAATGAAGCAGGCAGAAGAGGCGTATAAACTCGACTGGATGTCGGCAGAGCTCCCGCGCTCCATGATCCTCACGGTCGACCGCGTATTTCTATCGTCGCTGTCCTCTGTGACCCTTGTGAATCGGCTGAAAGACAGATACAAAGATGAAAGGTTGCCATGAATATTTCAGACAATAAAGAGAACGTACGTTCGGAACAACCCGATCACAATTTAGAAGAATTGCTGCGTCGCGCCGAAGCGGATGCCCGGGAGGAAAGCGATGAGCTGATCAACCTCGCCGATGACATCCACGCGTTGACCGACGATTACGAGGAAGATAAAGAAAGCCTTCTTAAGGCGCCTGTAAGCGACTATGACACAAGTTCTACCGCGTCGTACGAAGACCAGGACATCCAGGTGCTAGAAGGCCTTGAGGCCGTCCGCAAACGCCCCGGGATGTACATCGGGGACACGACGGCGCGCGGACTCCATCACCTCATCTATGAAATTGTCGCAAACTCTGTGGACGAAGCCCTGGCCGGCCGCTGCGATTCGATTACGGTCACGGTCCTGCCTGACCAGTCGGTCCGCGTGGAGGACAACGGGATCGGTATCCCGGTGGGTATTCATCCGACCGCCGGCATTCCCACCGTGGAGGTGGTGCACACCATGCTTCACGCGGGCGGAAAGTTCGGAGGAGACGCTTACGGTGTCTCGGGCGGCCTGCACGGCGTCGGAGCGTCTGTGGTGAATGCCCTGTCCGAATGGATGGAAGTGACAGTCAACCGCAACGGCCAATCGCATTTCATCCGCTTTGAACGCGGTGAGACGGTGACGCCCTTGACGATCACAGGCGATACGGATAAAACGGGGACTATCACAGTCTTTAAACCCGACTATGAAATTTTCAGCGAACTCGATGTGGACTTCGACCTCATGACCACCCGTTACCGTGAGATGGCCTTCTTGAACCGTGGCGTGTCAATCACCCTGATTGACGAACGCGTGGAACCGGCTGTCGAGAAAGTGTTGCATTACGAAGGCGGAATCATTTCCTTTGTCGAATACCTGAATCGCAACAAAACCGCGGTCCACGAAACGCCTATTTATTTTGACGCGGAGCAGGACGGCTGCTATGTGGAGATCGCCATCCAGTACAACGACTCCTACAACGAAAACGTCTACACCTATGCCAATAATATCGCGACCATTGAGGGTGGCAGCCATCTGACGGGTTTCCGCGCGGCTCTGACCAAGACGATCAATGACTACGCGAGAAAATACAACATCTTAAAGGAAAAAGATAAAAACCTGCAGGGTGAAGATATCCGTGAGGGCATCTGCGCCATCGTCAGTGTTAAATTGAAGAACCCGCAGTTTGAGGGACAGACGAAGACACGCCTGGGCAATCCTGAAGTCAGGACCGTGGTGGAGTCGACGGTGAATGAGAAGCTCCTGATTTACTTGGAGGAGAATCCGCAGACGGCGCGTTCCATCGCGGGCAAAAGTCTTGCGGCCTCACAGGCACGTGAAGCCGCCCGAAAGGCGCGCGATATGACGCGAAGAAAAAGCGCGCTTGACAGCAACGCCTTGCCGGGGAAACTCGCTGACTGCCAGGAAAAGGATCCGACCTTCTGCGAGCTCTTTATTGTAGAGGGTGATTCGGCGGGCGGCACGGCGAAGAACGGCCGGGAGCGAAAATACCAGGCGATCTTGCCGCTTTGGGGCAAAATGCTGAACGTAGAGAAATCACGGGTCGACAAGGTGCTCGACAACGATAAGCTCATGCCGATTGTGATGGCACTGGGCGCTGGGATTGGCAATGACTTTGATTTGTCAAAGCTTCGCTACCACAAGATTATCCTCATGGCGGACGCCGATGTTGACGGCTCCCATATCCGTACCTTGCTTTTGACTTTCTTCTTCCGCTACATGCGGCCGCTCATTGACGCGGGGCATGTCTACATTGCCTGTCCGCCCCTGTATCGGATTTACCAGGATAAAAAGAGCCGCTACGCGTACGATGAAGATGACGTTGAACTGATTAAAGAGGAAGAAGGATGGTCGAATCCTAAGATGCAGCGCTTCAAGGGTCTCGGTGAGATGAACGCGGATCAGCTTTGGGATACGACGATGAATCCTGAAGAACGCAAGATCTTGCAAGTGCAGGTCCAAGACGCTCAGTTGGCCGATGAAACGTTTACGCTGCTGATGGGTGACCGTGTGGAACCGCGCCGTGATTTCATCCGCGCGAATGCGAAGTTGGCGACATTGGATAACTGATTCACGCCCAATGTTTCACGTGAAACATTGCATCGACAGGAGAAGGTATGACACAATCCTTCAGCGTTGAAGCCTATGACCTGGATACCGAAAGGTTGCGGTTAAGACCGTGGCGTCCCAACGATCTTCTCGATTTCTATGAATACGCGAGTGTCCCGGGCGTCGGAGAAATGGCCGGATGGCCCCATCACACATCACTCGATCAAACACAAAAAATACTCGAGCAATTTATCAAGGGCGAAGAAGTCTTCGCCCTTGTTTTAAAAAGTACCGATAAAGTAATCGGCTCCCTCGGCGTCCATAAAGTGGAACAAGCGCCTCTCGCCAAGGAGATCGGCTACGTGCTGAACCGCGACTATTGGGGACAGGGCATCATGGTCGAAGCCGTCAAGGCGGTGCTGGATCTTCTGTTTAAAGAAACAGACATCCCGGAACTTCTTTGCTGTTGCTCTACGACCAATGATCAAAGCCGGCGTGTCATGGAAAAAGCAGGCTTTCAATACGCGCGGTCCTTTGATCGCAAACGAGAAGTCCCCGGCTCGGAGGCTTCTTATGAATATCGAATCACCCGAGAGGACTATGAAGCGATGGAACAGAAAAAAGCATCCTTTGAAAATGACTACGATGCGGGTTGCCACCCCAGGATACTGAATGCGCTCGTGGGTACCAATGATGTCCGGACGACCGGTTACGGCCTTGACGCGTACAGCGTCGAAGCCAAGTCACTCATCCGCGCGGCATGCGGGCGAGAAGACGCGGACGTCCACTTTGTGGTTGGAGGTACCCAGGCGAACCTCATCACGGTCGCGGGTGCCCTCAAGCCTTGGCAGGGCGTATTGTCGGCCGACACAGGCCATATCAATGTGCATGAGGCGGGCGCGATTGAAGCGACCGGACATAAGGTGCTCATTGTCCCGTCAGAAGACGGAAAACTTTCGGCCGAAGCGATTGATCACTACTGCAAAACGATTGCTGAGGATCCGACCGCGGAACATATGGTGCAACCGGGGATGATTTATCTGTCACACCCGACAGAGCTTGGGACCTTGTACGACCGGACTTCTTTAGAGGCGATCCGCCGTGTCGCCGATGATTGGAATTTGGTTCTCTACATAGATGGCGCGCGGATGGCCTCCGCGCTGGCCAAAGAAGAGACAGGGCTTGACCTTCCTGCCATCGCCGCCTTAACCGATGTGTTTTCTATCGGGGGCACCAAATGCGGAGCGCTTTTTGGAGAAGCCCTTGTGATCACAAAGGACTGTTTGAAAAAGGATTTTCGAAGCCTGATGAAACAGCGTGGCGGCCTTTTAGCCAAGGGGAGGTTATTAGGTCTTCAGTTTGCCGAACTATTTACGAATGACCTGTATCTTGAAATCGGTCAGCACGAAAATGAGATGGCCGAACAACTGGCCGCAAGGTTTACAGCGCGCGGCATCTCCTTTTTTGCGCCGCCCGAAACCAATCAGCTCTTTGTCCTATTAAACGCGCATGAGCTCGATCACTACCTGCGCCGCGCTGTCTTTGAGCGCATTATGAAAACTGAAGAGGGTCACGAAGTTTGCCGCTTTGTGACGTCTTACGCCACAAGTGTTGAAGATATCGAATGGTTGTTTGGCGAATAAAAGCGCGATCATGATACAATTAACGAGTTAGCGGCGGTCATTTGCGATCCCGCAAATACGACAGAGCAAAGGAATATCTATGGGGATTGTGATGGCGGTGGCCAACCAAAAGGGCGGCGTCGGTAAGACAACAAGTTGTGTGAATCTTGCGGCCGCGCTTGCATTACAAGGCAAACGGTTACTCTTGGTTGACGCGGATCCTCAAGGAAATTCCACCTCCGGTATCGGTGTGGATAAGAAGAAACTGTCGTACTCCACATACGATCTCTTAGTCGGCAACACAGATGACATCGGACGTGTTCTCATTAAGGCGCGGCCCAATTTTGACCTGTTGCCTTCCAATATCAATTTGGCCGGCGCTGAAATTGAGCTGGTCGGCATCCCCAATCGGGAGAGGCGTTTAAAAGAAGTGCTGGACGCGATTAAGGCCCAGTACGATATCGTCATGATCGACTGTCCGCCCTCGCTCGGCTTATTGACGGTGAACGCACTCACAGCGGCCGACGCCGTACTGATCCCGGTGCAAGCGGAATATTACGCCTTGGAAGGCCTGATGCAGCTCATGACGACCTTGGGGCTTGTCAAAAAAGCTTATAATACGGACCTCAGGCTGGCGGGCGTGTTTATTACGATGTTTGATACAAGGACGCAGCTGTCCAAACAGGTGCGCGATGAGGTGTCCTGGTATTTCAGGCAAGATTTTTTAGAGACAAGCATCCCGCGAAATGTCAGGCTCAGTGAAGCGCCAAGCTTTGGCCATACCATCTTTGAATACGACAAACGATCGCGGGGGGCGAACAGCTACAAGACATTAGCGCGCGAACTGATTAAGCGGCTTGAGAGCAAGCCATGGCTTGACGGGACGCTCGGACGGATATAAGGGGGAGGCAAGAGATGGCAGAAGAGAAGGCAAGGATGCCGTCGCGTTCAAAACGCGGTCTCGGTCGGGGGCTTGACGCCTTGTTTGAGGCTGAGAAGGATCCGGGTGTCACGGATTTATCCCGTATTGAAGAGATGGATATCAATCGCTTGGAACCGAACCGCGATCAGCCGCGGCGCGATTTCGACGAGTCGGCTTTGGCTGAATTGGCAGGTTCCATCCGTAACCAGGGCGTGATTTCCCCTCTCATTGTCACACCGACTCCCGATTCTGAGTATTACATGATCGTCGCCGGTGAACGCCGCTGGCGCGCCGCCCGCATGGCGGGGCTTGCGACCGTCCCGGTTATTGTCCGTGAACTGACAAAAGAGGATGTTCAAAGACAGGCGCTCGTTGACAACATTGTGCGCCAAGATTTGAACGCGATGGAGGAAGCCGAAGCTTTTGACCGCCTCATCCGCGAGTATGGTATGACGCAGGAAGAGCTGGCATCGGCCTTAGGTAAAAGCCGTCCGGCGGTGACGAATACTATGCGGCTTTTGAATCTACCGGACGCCATCCGCGAAATGGTGCGACAGGGTGAATTGTCACCCGGCCACGCGCGCGCGATTTTGGCATTGAAAGACGCTTCGTCTCAGAGTACGGCGGCCGCCGAAATTTTGAAAAAAGAGCTGAGCGTCCGCGACGCGGAGAAACTTGTGCGGGACATTAGAGAACCTGCGCCAAAAAAACCCGCGAAAACACCAAAAGATGCCAAATGGCAACTTCATTTGCGCGATCTGGAAGATAAACTGCGGCGCGCGCTCGGCGCGCGCGTCACCCTTCAGGGGGGCGAAGGCCCGGGCAAGATTGTCATTTCTTACCACACAGCAGAAGAGCGTGAACGCCTGATCGATCAGTTGTTAGGCTAGAAGGCCGAAAATTTATGACGCTTTTAGAACAAAAGCAACACAGGGAAGAACGTCAGAGGCGGTTAATCGCATTCCTTTTACCTGCCCTGGCCTTTTATTTTGGTTTTGTCGCCCACGGACTGTGGCCTTTTGGCAATCGACATCTGCTTGCTTACGATCTGTACCATCAGTACGCGCCTTTTCTCCTTGAGTTGAAGCGGAAGATTCTCTCAGGCGAGGGCTTATTCTTTTCCTGGAGTGGCGGGCTGGGAGTCAATTACTACAGTATTTTCACCTATTACACGGCAAGTCCTTTTAATCTTTTGGTGCTCTTTTTCCCCGATCAATTCATCGCCGAGGCGGTGACCCTCATTACTTTGTTGAAAATTGGTTTTTCGAGCCTTTTCTTTTACGAATTCTTGACTCGAAGTTATCGGAAGAGCGATTCATCCGCAGCGCTGTTTTCATCCTTTTACGCGATCTCCGCCTGGGTCTACGCCTACAGCTGGAACATCATGTGGCTCGACACCTTGGTGTTCTTCCCCCTTGCCTGCCTGGGCCTGGCGGAACTGGTTCGTGACGGGAAGGTG
>JAXGRH010000015.1:0-13571 GCA_040766025.1 Clostridia bacterium
CTAAATAGAAATGAGTACCCTATGCTAGAAGAAACGCTTTACCACTACAAGCAATATTTTGCGGATGGCGCGGAGACAGAGCTTCGCGCGCAAAGAAATGAGGCGCGCCGCGCCACATTTCTTTGCGGACAGCTGGTCGCGAACAGTAGCAGTGACTACACCGGTGTGTCAGCGCGTGTAAGAAAAAGAGGCGTCAGCGGCTTTTCCTCCACAGGCGAATACACGGATGCCTCCGTGCGCCGCGTGTTAGAGGAGGCGACTTCCAACGCCGAACTATTAGAACGCCACGCAAAACCGACCAAAGGGCGGCTATCAGAACTTTCGAGAGGTCTTCGCCCGATGACTGAAAGCGTCGGCAGCGTCGCTCAAAAAATGTACCTTGACACCTGCCGCGCGCTCGACCAATACGTGGTTGACCACTGTCCGGGGATTACAAGTCGTACCATTGTCGCCACAAGCGACACGGTCGAAAAGGTTATCGCCACCTCAGACGGCTACGACGCCCATGTCGTTACCCCGAGAAGCTATGTGTACATCATCATGGCGGCTGAATCCAATGACGGCGTGCCGATTGAAGTCTCCAATGTGGTGGGTGGATATGGTAGCTTCGATCTTAATTTCACTTTTCTCGATGAAGCCAAAAAAGTGGCCGATAAAGTCTATGACGATCTCATGAAGAAAAAGGAAGCCGTGTATACAGAAGCCGGTGTCAAAACCTGCATTTTGTCGGGGACCTTGGCCGGCATGCTGGCGCATGAAGCCGTCGGTCACACGGTGGAAGCGGACCTTGTTTTGGGCGGTTCGGTCGCGGCGCACCTGATGGACCAACAGGTCGCGTCCGAAATGGTCACCATGGTCGACTTTGCGCATACTGCTTTAGGTGAGACGGCCCCTCTTCCCGTCTATGTGGATGACGAAGGTGTGTTGGCGGAGGACGCGGTCCTGATCGAAAACGGGATCTTGAGGTCCTACATGCACAACCGTGAGACAGCGGATCATTATGGCACGAAATCGCTCGGAAACGCCCGCGCCTGGATGTACTCCGATGAGCCTTTAATTCGCATGCGAAATACCGCCATCCTGCCCGGCAAAGACACGCTTTCCGACATGATCGCATCCGTTGACGACGGTTATTACTTTGTTGAAACCAATAACGGGCAGGCCGACTCCACCGGTGAGTTCATGTTCGGCGTGACGGTCGGTTACGAGATTAAAAAAGGTAAACTCGGACGCGCGCTCCATGACACGACGATTTCGGGCTTAGCCTTTGAGATGTTAAAAAGTGTCGACATGCTGTCCGATGAAATCGAGTGGGTCAGTTCCGGCTTTTGCGGCAAGAAACAGCGAATGCCGGTTGGCTTAGGCGGGCCGAATGTGCGCTGTGAACTGACGGTCGGCGGGCGATGAGAGAGGGGAAAATAATGGACCAATTATTTTTAAAAGCAAAGACGGGGCTTGACACTTTGGTGGGGGGTGGCGCTGAGCAGGCGGTCTCTTCCGTGTCGCGTGAAGTCGTCCGCGAGATTAACGCCGAAATGGGCGAGTTTACGCTCTACCGGACACTCTTTAAAGACTCTGTGAATTTCATGGCCATCCGCGATAAAAAGCGCGGCCTCAGCGCTCAAAACGATGTCACCGAAGAGGCCATCGTGAAGGGTGCCAAGCTTTGTCTGGAAGCGGCCGAGGCCGCGGATGAGGATGAGGCCTGGCAACTGGCGCCGAAGCTTCCCAAACAAAGCTTTACGACAGGGCCGCTTGTTTGTGACGAGGAAAAGCTTCTGTCGCGAAGCCAGGAGCTCTTGGACGACATAAAAGAACAGTTTCCCAACATCATGGTGGAGGCGCTCTACGCGACGCACAGCCTGAAAGAGGGTGTGGCGCTTTATTCGACAGGAAGCGAATTCCAAAGTACAAGAGGCGCCTATTCCATTGACATCATGTTCAACGCGCAGGAAGGTGAGAAGACCTCCTCCTTTTACGGGTCCTACGCACTCCTTGATTCGCTTGATGAATCGTTCATCGAGCAGGGTTCCATCCACTATGACCTTGAGTTTGTGTCGGGGCAGGTTCACACGGAGCCCGCGGGCGAAAAATATGAAGGCGTCATTGTCATGACACCGGGCTGTTTGGGCAGTTTTCTGTACTCGATCCTGGGCAACTTTGTGTCGGACTCCGTCATCTTGGACGGCACCAGTATCTGGCGCGACAAGCTGGGTCAACCGGTCGCTGACCCTCGCTTTTCATTAGCCATCGCGCCTCTTTCTCGGGAGATGGTCATGGGCGAACGCTTCACACCGGAGGGTTATCTCTCAGAGGACTACCATGTGATCCGGGACGGTGTCTTAGAAAAATTTGCGATCTCCGACTACACCGCGCGAAAGACAGGGCGGGACAGAGCCCCCAATAATGCCTTCGATAACTTCGTGGTGGAAGCGGGGGATACACCCATAGACGAGA
This sequence comes from Clostridia bacterium, assembly GCA_040766025.1. Lineage (GTDB taxonomy): Bacteria > Bacillota > Clostridia > Saccharofermentanales > DTU023 > UBA4923. The sequence continues at coordinate 2,458 of JAXGRH010000015.1, forward strand.
TCATCCGGGGGATTGATAAGGGTATCCTGGTTGGGCGCTTTTCGGGAGGTAACCCGGGCACAAGCGGCGATTTTTCAGGCGTTGCCAAGAACACCTACCTCATTGAGAACGGTGAAATCAAACACGCGCTGAACGAAACCATGGTGAGCGGCAATCTTGTGCAACTTCTCATGAACATCCGCGCCATATCAAAGGAAGTCATCGAAGACGGAAGCTCCATGCTGCCGTGGATTGCCTTTAACGATGTGATCATCTCCGGAAAGTAAGGGAGGCGGCTATGGGGAATCGAAGTGAAATGCCGGGTAAAAGGATGTTTTGGGAACTCCTCCTGATCGGTGTTGCGCTGATCTTGGGCGGTGTGTTCTCGCTTTTGGATCCCCAGAGGACCTTCCATCTTATTTTGACTGTGTTAGGCCTCGTCGCGCTTGTGACGGGGCTTGCCTTTGCCATCCGCTTTGTGCGCGTCCGCGCGTCCTACGGATGGCGAAGCGCCTTTTCATTGACGCTGTCCTTGTTCTTTTTCCTTGTGGCTTTCCTGTTCCTTGTGAAGCCTACTCAGACGACGAATTTTCTCATGTACCTCGTGGGTTTTTGGTTTATCGCCTACGCGGTGTTCGCGCTTTTAGGCGCCTTCGCCCTGCGTCTGTTCAATCGGGGTTTGTTTGCTATTTCCCTTATTTTCGCAGTCCTTTTATTGGCCGCGGGACTCATCATGGTGATCGCCCCGTCGATCTTGGGGATTTCCATCGGGCTTTTAATCGGCATCACGATGCTTGTGAACGGCGCGGAGTTCGTCCTGTTGGCCGTCGGTGATCCAGCTTGGCCGAGAAAAAACGTCAGCTTTAACTAACAGAAACAAAAAAATGGCGCTTGCGATGGAGATCAGTCGCTCACAAGAAGCTGAATGCTGTACACGAAGTTGACAAAACGCTTGTCGAAATTTTATGGTGCAATTTATTCCCGATGATAAAGGCGATGATCACAAGGGGACAGAATAAAGGACGGCGTACCAGATCTCTGTTGTGTAGGCTTTGAGGGACAAACAGCCTGAAGAACATGGAATGGTATTGTGATGAGCCCGGGCCAGTACCATGGTCGCGCAGGCACTTTTATCCTTGATGCGTGTCAGGGCGTAGACGTTGATCAGGGCGCCTCCATGGATAGCATGCCCTGGGCCCACCGCGCCGAGGCCGAGTGAAGAATAAACAAGCCAGGCGGGCGGATCGCCTTCTTCCTTTTTGATCTGGCAGCGCCAGATTTCACGCCGCAGAGACGAAGGTGACAATGAGTCCCATGATGAGCCGGAGCATTGCCTCATGCCCGCGGAGCTGTGCGTAAAGCAGGTAGCCGATGGGCAAAAACGGCATGATGACCGCCAAAATAATGAAAAGCTCCCGGAGGACGGTTTTCTTGTACTGGGTTAAAGACCACGGCGCAGAGCACATGTCCGGCCGTTGAGGACAGTAGGAGCGCCGGCTCATCCCGACAAAAAGCGACAGGATGGGGATGCCGATCGTCCGTCGAGCCAATCCTGAGACCAGCTCCGCCAATATGCAACAAAAAAATGATGATGTAGAAAATAAACCACTTCACACGCTCCCGAGACCCCCCGAAGGTCATCTTGCCCTCCATTTTATCAGGAAGTGCTATAGTATTGTCAAAATAAAAATAACCATCAAGGAGTATTACTGATGGAGAAGAAGAGAATAGTCACCTTAAAGACACGCGATTACACAGAACACATCGAGCACGACGGCTGCAGCGGAGGAAATGGCAAACCTCCTGCCAATCCGCCTGCAAAACATCCTGCGGCGTCGTCAACCAGCTTTGCGAGCAAGACTAAACCCGCACGATAAACCCTTGATCCCACCCATTCAAAACAACGGCTACCCCCTGGTAATCGGCGTCGACAGCGGCAGCGTGCACCTGGTAGACGAACTTGTCTATGAAATCATCACCCACTACGAGGAGCTCCCCAAAAAAGAGCTCGTCATGCGGCTCTCCTCCGCTTGGCCTAAAATAGATGTTTTAGAAGCCCTAGCTGAAGTCGAGTCTCATCGACGAGGGTGTGTTGTTTTCCAAAAGAGCGCATGAACAGCGCATAAAAGACGGGCGCCCCGCGGGCTCTTCGATTGTCAAAGCCCTATGCCTCAATGTCGCCCATTCATGCAACCTGAACTGCTGCTACTGCTTTGCCGCCCAGGGCACCTATAAAGGCGAACAGGCGCTCATGCCGCTGTCCACCGGCAAACGCGCCATCGATTATCTTATTCAACATTCCGGGACAAGGCGCAACTTAGAAGTCGACTTCTTTGGCGGCGAACCGCTCCTAAACTGGGAAATGGTAAAGGAGACGGTACACTACGCCCGCTCCCAAGAAAAAGAACACAACAAACACTTTCGTTTCACCTTGACCACCAACGGCCTGCTCATCGATGACGATGTCATCGAGTTCACGAACCGCGAAATGGACAATGTCGTCTTGAGCCTCGACGGGCGAAAAGAAACACACGACCGCTTTCGCGTGACCCAAGGCGGGAAGGGCTGCTATGACGTGGTGGTCCCGAAGTTCAAAGAACTTGTGAAAAGAAGAACGCGGGGCACCTACTACATCCGGGGCACCTACACACATTACAACACCGACTTTTTGCAAGACATCTTGCACATCGCGGACCTCGGTTTTGACGAGATCAGCATGGAGCCCGTGGTGTGTCCGCCGGACGAACCTTATGCCTTAACCGCTGAGGATATGCCCCTCTTGAAAGAGCAGTATGAGGCGCTGGCCCGTGAGATGATCCGACGTGATCGGGAAGGCAACGGCTTTCGCTTTTACCACTTCACCATGGACTTAGAGCATGGTCCCTGTATCTACAAACGAGTCGCGGGTTGCGGCTCCGGTACAGAATATTTAGCCGTGACGCCCACAGGCGACCTTTACCCCTGCCACCAATTAGTAGACAACCGTGATTTTCTCATGGGGAATGTCTGGGAGGGTGTGACCCGCCTTGATTTACAAGAATCTTTCTTACAGTGCAATGTCTTTGCACGCGAAAAATGCCACGACTGCTGGGCAAAATACTATTGTTCAGGCGGATGCGCCGCCAACGCTTACCACGTAAGCGGCGATCTTTTAGGCACCGATGACTACGGTTGCGAACTTTTTAGAAAGCGCATCGAATGCGCCCTCATGATGAAGGCTGACGAAGCGACGAATCAGTAGCGCGGCACCGTCGTAGTCCATCCGTGGTTATCCTTGATCCGCTGGCGCTGGATCCCGACCAAGGTATCGTAGAACATCTGAGAGATGGGTCCGATTTCATTGTTGTTTACGATAATCGTCTGTTCATTCCAGGACAGTTCTCCCACAGGTGAGATGACCGCGGCCGTTCCCGTCCCGAAGGCTTCTTCTAATAATCCCTTTTCATGCGCCTCATAGAGTTCTGTTACCGCGACTTTTCGGATGTCAACAGGGATTCCTTTTTCGACTGCAAGTTTCAGGATGGAATCACGCGTGATCCCCGGCAAAATCGTGTCGGATAACTCCGAGGTCACAAGTGTCATCGATCATGAACATCATGTTCATGGCGCCGACTTCCTGAACATACTTTTGCTCACGGCCGTCCAGCCAGAGCACTTCGTTGAAACCCTCAGAGTTCGCGTCACGCGCCGCCTTGAAGCTCGCCGCGTAGTTCCCGCCTGTCTTCGCGCAGCCCACGCCGCCTTTCTGGCTTGCGGACATAGCGCGTTTCAATGCGGATGCGGATCGGCTTCATGCCATCCGGATAATAAAGAGCCGGTCGGTGCGGCGATGACAAAATAGATGAAACGCGTGGCCGGTAATTGCCTTCTTAGACTCGAACCGTCCGCGATAAGGGCGGGACGGATGTAAGGAAGTGCCTTCACTTTTAGGCACCCAGTCACAGTCCAAATCGACTAAGCGGGGGAATGGCTTCACCTGAAAATCTTCGTCAAGCACAGGCACTGCAGCTGCGCATGGCGCTGTTATTCATGCGTCGCGCGTTGTCCCGGATGCGAAACAACCCCACACCGCCGTCATCAGGTGCGTAGGCCTTTGCCCCTTCAAGAATTTCGCGTAATGGAAAACGGGGGAGGCCGGGTTGAGCGAGATATTCTGATAAGGGACGATGCGGGGATCAAACCAACAGCGCTCCTCCTCGTACTCCACCATGAACATATGGTCGGAAAACGATCGGGCGAATCCCAGGGTACTTTCATCGATCGGTTTTTGTTTAAGTGTGTTGGTTTTTGTGACCTTAATTTCCATGCTCGACCCCTTTCATTCGGACTAGACGCATTTCGCGCCCTGTTTCAGCGCTTCTTCATTCAGGGCCACAAGCGACGCTTTAGGCCCCGTAAACATGGCTTTCAGCATGGCGACAATCGTGTCATAGGATAAGAGCTTTGTCGCCTCTATGAAAGCCCCCAGCATCGCCATGTTTGCGACGCGCGGATTGCCAATTTCCGCGGCAATTTCCATGGAGGGCACATAAATCGCACGCACATCCTCCCGGGTCACTTCCCGCTTTACAATGGAGGTGTTCACGAAAATGGCACCGCCTGATTTGACCGTCGCTTCGAACTTGTCAAGCGACGGTAGATTCATAGCAATAAGGTAATCGGGTTCCAAAACGATGGGCGAGATGATCTCGCCTTTTGCGATCGCGACGCCGCAGTTGGCTGTCCCCCCGCGCATCTCCGGTCCGTAAGAAGGAAGCCAGCTGACATTTAAGCCTTCGTACATGCCGGCTTCGGCCAGTGTTTTGCCGATCGCCATGACCCCCTGTCCGCCAAAGCCGGAAATAAGAATCTCATGATAGTCCATCTTACGCCTCCTTTTTGGTCACATCGCGAAAGACACCCAAGGGGAAGGCGGGGATCATGTTGTCATTCAGCCATCCCAACGCTTCCACAGGCGTCATGCCCCAGTTCGTCGGGCAGGTGGACAAAACCTCAATCATGGTGAAGCCGAGTCCCTGGATTTGGATTTCAAAGGCCTTCTTGATTGCCCTTTTGGCTCTTGCGATCTGGGCCGGCGTTGTCACTGAGACGCGCTCAATGTAGGCGGCACCCCGGAGCGTCGACAGCATCTCGGCCATTTGGATGGGCGAACCGTAGTGCTCAAAAGAGCGTCCCATAGGGGCGGTGGTCGCCTTTTGGCCGACAAGGGTCGTCGGCGCCATCTGGCCGCCCGTCATGCCGTAGACAGCATTGTTAACAAAGATCGTCGTGATCTTTTCACCCCGCATCGCGGCGTGGACAATCTCAGCCGTCCCGATGGCGGCCAAATCCCCGTCTCCCTGGTAGGTGAACACCACATTTTCCGGGAGCACGCGTTTGATCCCGGTTGCCACCGCCGGAGCGCGGCCGTGGGCCGCCTCGTGCATGTCGCAGTTGAAATAGTCGTAGCAGAACACCGCGCAACCGACCGGGGCTACCCCGACCGTGTCGCCTAACACATCCAGTTCCACGAGCGTCTCCGCGACGAGTTTATGGATCACCCCATGTGTGCAGCCGGGGCAGTAGTGCATCTCAACGTCCGTTAAACCCTTTGATTTTTCATAGACAATGGCCATGGTTCTACCTCCCCAGTGCTTTCTTTGCGGCTTGGGCCACTTCTCTCGGTGTCGGGATCACGCCTCCGGCCTGCCCGATAAAGGAGACAGGTTTCACGCCGTTCACGCCGATTCTGACATCGTCCACCATCTGGCCGGTGCTCATCTCGACGGTGACCACGGCTTTCACACTTTCCTGTGACGCCGCCTCATGGAGGGCGTCATAGGGGTATGGCCAGACGGCGATGGGGCGAAACACCGACGCCTTGATGCCCTCCTCGCCCAACAGCCTGGCCGCGGCTCTCGCGAGCCTTGCAGGAGTGCCGTAGGCCACAAAGAGGATTTCGGCGTCTTCTTGGTCGCTGATGTCGTAGCGCTGTTCATTTTCAATGATCCGCCGGTATTTTGTCTCCAAACGCCTGTTATGTTCATTGCAGGCGTCGGGGTCAATGAAAAGCGAGTTGATGATATTAGGCGGACGCTTTCCCTTCGTGCCTGTCGTCGCCCAAGTTTTTTCAGGCAAATCCGAGGCAGGCGTATGGAGCCATTCGACCGGTTCCATCATCTGGCCGATCATGCCGTCCAAAAGCATCATGACGGGGATCCTGTATTGATCCGCCAAGTCAAAGGCTTCCTGCATGAGGTCGACGACCTCCTGGATGGTGGCGGGCGCGAGGACAATTAAGCGATAGTCGCCGTTGCCGCCGCCCCGGGTCGCCTGGAAGTAGTCACCCTGCGCGGGCTGGATGGTCCCAAGCCCCGGTCCGCCTCGCATGACGTTTACGATGACGGCGGGGAGCTCCGCTCCGCACATATAGGAAATGCCCTCCTGCTTCAGGCTGATGCCCGGAGAAGAAGAGGAGGTCATGACGCGGGCGCCGGCGCCCGAAGCGCCGGAGACCATGTTGATGGCCGCGATCTCCGATTCCGACTGCAAGAAGACGCCGCCTGCTTTTTCCATATGAAGAGCCATATACTCAGGGATTTCACTTTGCGGCGTAATCGGATAGCCGAAGTAACAGCGACAGCCGGCGCGTATGGCCGCCTCCGCAATGGCTTCATTGCCCTTCCAAAGTTCTTTTGCCATCTTCATCCCTCCTATAAGCGTTCGACCGTGATAATGGAATCAGGACACATGCGCGCGCAGTTCGCGCAGGCGATGCACTTATCCATCTCCACGATCGTCGCCGGGTGATACCCTTTACGATTGGTTTTTGTGTCGTCGAGGAAAATAATTTTCACAGGACAGACATGGACGCATAATCCGCATCCTTTGCATCGATCCTGTCGAAAGCTTACTCTTCCAGCCATGCAAAATGCCCTCCTTTGGCGTCGTCCAACTCCCACGGCTTGATCATGTAGATCCGGATAGAAAAAAATGAAGCCCGGAGGCGGCCCTCCAACGGACTTTCAAACTTTTCTTCTCCCACCGTGTAAATGAACGGCAATTTTAATGTACTTGCGATATCCGCCACAAAGGCGTCGCCTTTTATGATGTCATCTTCGGCCGTTTCACGGCCCAGATGCGTCGTGTTAATGAGCCCTGTCACCGGCTGGCGGCTCAGTTGTTCTGTTTCTTTGATATATTGAATGACCTGATCTTTGGATCTGTTCTCAGGGCGATTATGGTTCACACAGAACCAAAAATCGTGGGGAACCGTGTCAAGCTGCGTTTTGTAATAGCCCAGTACGCGGGCACCGACCGGGTCGCCTCCGACGTCGATGATGCTCTTTTTGTGATCGTCGGAGAATATTTTCATAATCTCCGCGGGGAGCGCGGGAATATCTATTTTCCCCTGTCGGGAGGTCACGAGCACTTCCACGCCTTCTTTTTCCAATTCTCTTTTTCGCTCGTAAGAGCGAAAATAGGGATTCACAATGTCAAGATCGACAAGGGTAATCTTGTGCCCCTCACGCGCCATCCGGATCGCGAGGTTCACCGCGAACTCTGTTTTACCCGTGCCGTAATGGCCCGAGATGATCGTGATCTTTTTATCGGGGAGCATCATGGGGGGTCCTCCTGTTCGTAACGATTAACAGGCAGTTCACCTGAGAGCGCCTTGCCGACGGTGTCCGCCAAGGCGGTCAATTCATCTTCGCCGGGATAGATGGTCACAGGCGAAATGAAGGACACGCGTTCGGAGATCCACTCGATCAGATAGGGATCGTAGGCAAGTCCCCCCGTTAAAATAATGGCGTCAATTTTTCCCTTTAACACGGTGGCGGCCGCGCCGATTTCCTTTGCGATCTGGTAGGCCATCGCCTCCATGACAATCTTGGCCTTTTCATCCCCCTCCTCGATGCGGCGGTCGATGGTAATCGCGTCGCCTGTCCCAAGGTAAGCTACGAGGCCGCCTTTTCCGATGAACTGTTTTTCCATTGATTCCTGGTTATAATGGCCCGAAAAGGCAAGTTCAATGACATCTAAAAACGGTAAGCCGCCCGTGCGCTCCGCCGAAAAAGGACCGTCGCCCGAAAGGGCGTTGTTAACGTCGATGACGCGGCCCTGATGGTGCGCGCCCACCGAGATGCCGCCGCCCAGATGGGCGACAATGAGGTTCAAGTTTTCATAGTGAAGTTTTCGTTCTTTGGCATAACGACGGGCGACGGCCTTCTGATTCAAAGCGTGGAAGACCGATTTGCGTTCGATGGCGGGCCAGCCCGAAAAGCGGGCCAAAGGCTCCATCTCATCCACGATGACCGGGTCCGCGATATAGGCTTTGAGCTTTAAAGGCTCGGCAATGCCATAGGCGATGATCCCGCCGAGGTTACTGGCGTGACGGCCGTAGCGACCGCTTTCCAAGTCTTCCAACATGGCCTCGTTCACTTCATAGACGCCGCCTTGTAAGGGGTGCAACAATCCGCCGCGGCCCACGATGGCGTCCATGGACGCCAAAGGGATCTCGGCCTGTGTGAGTGCCTCACAGATTAAGGCTTCTCGCATTTCCTTTTGATCGGAAAGCTCGGGCAAAGTCGTCAACTCATCGCCATGGCGAATAGTTTTCGTGAAAACCGGGATGTCCTTATCAAAGACACCGAACTTGGTGGAAGTAGAACCGGGGTTAATTACAAGCAATCGAGTCATTGGTTCATTCCCTTTTGCGCGGCAAGATAAAGCGCCAGCACGATGGAGTGGAGCTTTGTGTCGTCGTGATCGCTGCGCGAGGTCAAAACAACAGGCGCTGTGGCCCCGAGGACGATGCCGGCTCCCGGTGATTCCAAAAGAAAGGCAATCGCCTTGTAAAGCACATTGCCCGATTCAATGTTAGGCATTAAGAGGATGTCGGCCTTTCCCGCGACAGGGTCCGTGATGTTCTTATGGCGGGCCGCTTCAAGAAAAAGCGCGTTGTCAAGCGCCAAGGGTCCGCCCACCGTGCATCCCCTGATGAGGCCTTGTTGGTTCATGGCGACAAGTTGTTCGGCATCAAGGGTGGCGGGCATTTTCGGATTGACGGTCTCAAGGGCCGCCACACAGGCGACATGGGGATTTTCAATACCCAAGAGATGTGCGGCCTCGACCGCGTTCTCGAGAATATGTTTTTTTGTTTCAAGATCGGGGGCAATCGACATCGCGGCGTCCGTGACGATGAGGGGGCGTCCTAAAGCGGGAATAAAAAAGAGACCGATGTGCGATAGCAGACGACGGTCTCGAATCCCGGTGTTTTTATCCAGTATGGCCCGTAAGATGACGGCGGTCCCGACAAGGCCCTTCATAAGCGCGCGGGCATCGCCCGCGCGTACTATGTCGACAGCCAGTCGGCAGGCTTGTTCGTCATCGGGTTCATCAATAATCTCATAGGCATCTTGGGCGATATGGTTTTTTTCCAAGAGTTTTAAGATGTCCGATTGTCTCCCGATAAGGAGCGGGTCACAGATCCCAAGTGTAAAGGCGCGATCCACAGCACGGAGGACATCGTCATCGTGGGCGGCCGCGACGACGATACGCTGTCGTCCCAGCGTTTTTACCCGATCACCCATAAAATCGAATGACTGGACCAAAAAAAACCCCCTCCGGTGCCGTCTTAAAACGGGCACCTGCTCTTGACCAGTGTACTCTACGGGATTAAAAAAGGTCAAACCAAAAGACGATCGGTGCTTTAAATTTTTCGTCTGAAAATAGTGTGATCGAGGATGCCGTCGGCGTAGTACTCTTGGCTGTACATCACCACTTGGTTCTCGATATTGAAAGCCTGCTCGTTCAGATAAAGAATCGGATCGCCTTCTGCGATTTGGAGGATTTCACTTAAACGCGAGTCTGCGATAATCGGCTTTACTTCCGTCAGATCATAGGCCACTTCTTCGTGGCAGAATGTTTGAAGAAAATGGAAGACGTTGTGTTCAAGGTCCGCGTGTGTGTAACTGAAGTCGTCAATGATCGAGAAAGCGATGTAATCAATAAAGAAAATGGCGGGTTTTTCGTCCGCGAGCATGAGTTTGACCGCCGTTAAGATTGGGGTATTCAGCGACACTTGTAGCTTGTCGGCGATCATCTCGTCGTTCGTTTTTACCTCAACGCCCAAGAGCACCGACTGAGACTCATAGCCCGCAAAGCGCAGCATGGTGCCAAATTCCATTTCAAGATCGATGCGTGTGTTGAGGTCAACGACATGACGATTGATGACGGTGCCGATCCCGCGGCGCCTTGAGATAAAACCGTCCTGTTCTAAAATGGCGAGCGCGTCGCGTAATTGCGTGCGGCTGATGCCCAACTCGGCAGACAATTCAGTTTCGGTAGGAAGCCTGTCCGTATTTTTAAAGCGCCCGTCACGGATATCCGCAAGCAGGATATTCCATACCGTGTCTCGAATGTAATGACCGTCGGGCATTCGATTCCCCTCATTACTGCTTATAAATGCGTCAGCATTGAACTAAAATGAAACCTTGTCGAATGAGACAAGGGTTCACGGTTTCGAGTGTTGTTATTATACATGATAATACCAGGACATTCAATTGGCATGACTAAGTCTTTGAGCACTGAACGGAATCATTTGTAGAACAGCCTGTCCCGATCGTGGTAGACTCACATAAGAATAATTAAGCGAGGAAAACGTATGGTCAAGCATCGAAAATTGCAACAATGGGTGGACGAGATGACAGCGCTTCTTGAACCGGAGCAGGTGTACTGGTGTGACGGTTCCGAAGAGGAAAATGAGCGACTGCTGGAGCTTTGTGCCTCAACGGGCGCCGCGGTGAAGTTGAATGAAAACACGCGGCCGGGCTGTTATTTATTTCGAAGTGATCCTTCTGACGTGGCGCGGGTGGAGGATCGGACCTTCATCGCTTCGCTAAAAGAGGAGGATGCGGGACCGACCAACAATTGGATTGACCCTCACGAACTTCGGGACACGATGACGGATCTTTACCGCGGCGCGATGCGCGGGAGAACGCTCTACGTCATCCCCTTCAGCATGGGGCCGCTTGGTTCTCCGGCTGCCAAAATCGGTATTGAATTGACGGACAGCGCCTATGTGGTCACCAATATGCGCATTATGACGCGCATGGGCCAAGAGGTGCTTGAGTTGTTGGGCGAAGATGGGGAAT
>JAXGRH010000016.1:0-6529 GCA_040766025.1 Clostridia bacterium
GACAACGGTGCCACGGCCTGTGATGGTCATAACGTCTTCGATCGGGCAGGCAAAAGGCTGGTCGATCGGACGGGCGGGCGTCGGGATGAATGTATCAACAGCTTCCATCAGCTCGAGGATGGGCTTGTAGACAGGATCGCTCAGGTCTGTGCTGGTTGATTCAAGCGCTTCCAAGGCGGGACCGCGAATGATCGGGGTGTCGTCGCCGGGGAAGTCATATTCATTCAGGCGCTCACGGATTTCCATGTCGACGAGGTCGAGAATCTCTTCGTCGTCCACCTGGTCTGTCTTGTTCATGAACACGACGATGGCGGGAACGCCAACCTGACGGGCGAGCAGGATGTGCTCACGGGTCTGGGGCATCGGGCCGTCAACGGCCGACACGACCAAGATCGCTCCGTCCATCTGCGCCGCGCCGGTGATCATGTTTTTGATATAGTCGGCGTGACCCGGGCAGTCGACGTGCGCGTAGTGGCGATTATCCGTCTCGTATTCGACGTGTGACGCGTTGATTGTGATGCCGCGCGCTCTTTCTTCAGGCGCCTTGTCAATGGCGGCATAGTCGGTGAAACTGGCAAGACCTTCGCCGGCGAGCACTTTGGTGATCGCGGCCGTCAGCGTCGTTTTGCCGTGGTCAACGTGACCAATCGTCCCGACATTAACGTGTGGTTTTGTTCTTTCAAACTTCTGTTTTCCCATTCAGATATCCTCCTGCTGGTCGATCGTTATCGGATCAATAATTGTTTATTTTGCACGTCTTATGATTTTCTCATAAAACTTGTATGAACGCAACTTATATTGCGTATAGGCGCCTATTTCAGGCGATTTCATAAGTTTCGTCAATGATGTGACGCGATGCTTGCCCGAACACTTTCAGGCACCTGTTCAAAATGGCTGATTTGCATCGTGAACACGCCTCGCCCCTGCGTTTTCGACCTTAACGCTGTCGCGTAGCCGAACATTTCCGACAAGGACACATAAGCGTCCACCACCTGGGCGTTCGTCGTCGCTTCCATTCCTTGGATTTGACCGCGCCGCGCGCTGATATCCCCTAAGACGTCCCCTAAGTATTCACTCGGGACGATGATATCGACCTTCATGATCGGCTCCATCAAGATGGAACCGGCACGCTTCAGCGCGTCTCGCAAGGCCATGGAACCGGCAATGCGGAACGCGATTTCCGATGAATCGACATCGTGGGCTGAACCGTCGATCAGTGTCGCTTTCAGGTCAACGACCGGATAACCGGCGACAATGCCTCCGTTCATCGCTTCGCGAATGCCCTCTTCGATGGACTTGATGAATTCCTTCGGTACCACGCCACCGACGGTTTTGTCTTCGAAAATGAAGCCTTGACCGGAATCAAGCGGTTCAATTTCAATCACCGCGTGGCCGTACTGGCCGTGGCCACCTGTCTGGCGGACGAATCGTCCTTCGCCCTTTGCCTTGTTCGTGATCGTCTCACGGTAGGCAACCTGCGGCTGTCCGACGTTTGCCTCCACTTTAAACTCGCGCAGCAGACGGTCCACAATGATCGCGAGATGGAGTTCGCCCATCCCTGAAACGATCATCTGACCGGTTTCTTTGTCCACGCGCCGTCTAAAGGTAGGGTCTTCTTCCGACAGCTTGGAGAGCGCAGCCTCCAATTTATCCTGACTGGCTTTCGATTTGGGTTCGATCGCGACGGAGATGACAGGTTCTGGGAAATCCATGCTCTCAAGGATGATCGGTGCCTGTTCGGTTGTCAATGTGTCGCCTGTTGTCGTATCGCGAAGACCGACGGCGGCGGCGATATCGCCGGCATAGACTTCAGTGGCATCCGAACGATGGTTGGCGTGCATCATGAGGATGCGCCCAATCCGCTCGCGCTTATCTTTGGTCGCGTTCTTCACATAGGTACCGGCTTTCAAGGTGCCGCTGTAGACCCTGAAAAAGCACAACTGGCCCACATAAGGGTCGGTCATGACTTTGAACGCGAGCGCCGAGAAAGGCGCGTTATCATCCGCTTCACGCGTGATCTCCTCGCCCGTTTTCGGATCGATTCCGCAAACGGCCGGGATATCAACAGGCGAAGGCATGTATTCCACCATGGCGTCCAAAAGCATCTGGACACCCTTGTTCTTGTACGAGGATCCGCAGGTCACAGGGGTGATCGCGGTCGCGATCGTGGCCTGCCGAAGGGCTGTTTTCAGCTCTTCGATCGAGATCTCTTCATCCGCTAAAAATTTTTCAGCAAGTGCGTCGTCGGTTTCAGCAATGGCTTCCACCATCTGTGCCCGCCATTCTTTTGCCTCTTCCAGCTGATCTTGTCCGATTTCAGCCTCGGTGATTGTTTTACCGAGGTCATCGTCTTCGTAGATTTCAGCTTTCATGGTCATGAGGTCGATGATTCCGATGAAGGAATCTTCCTTACCAATCGGCAGTTGAATGGGAACAGCATTTGTTCCGAGACGGTCGCGCATCATCTTGACCACATGGAAGAAATCCGCACCCGTAATGTCCATCTTGTTGACATACGCAATACGCAGGACCCCATAGGTATCGGCCTGGCGCCAGACTGTTTCAGTCTGGGGTTCCACGCCGCTCTTCGCGCACAAAACAGTGACCGCTCCGTCTAATACACGAAGCGATCGCTCCACTTCCACGGTAAAGTCGACATGGCCGGGCGTATCAATAATATTGATTCGGCAACCCTTCCACGTCGTCGTGGTCGCAGCCGACGTAATCGTGATTCCGCGATCTTGTTCCTCGGGCATCCAGTCCATCGTAGCGGCACCCTCATGGGTCTCGCCAAGACGGTGAATGCGTCCCGTGTAATAAAGGATGCGTTCCGTCGTCGTCGTTTTGCCGGCGTCGATATGGGCCATGATGCCGATATTTCTCGTGTTTTCAAGGGAGAATTCTCTTGGCATCTTTTGTTCTCCTAATTTCTTCCTTCTTAATCAGTCTTACCATCTGTAATGAGCAAACGCGCGGTTCGCTTCCGCCATACGATGGATTTCTTCCTTTTTCCTGTACGCTGAGCCCGTCTGCTTGATCGCATCGAGCAGCTCGTTTGCAAGACGCTCTTTCATCGTGCGCTCACTTCTTGAACGCGCGGCCTGCACAATCCAGCGCAGGGCCAGTGTCTGACGTCTGTCGGGCCGCACTTCGATCGGAACCTGGTAGTTCGAACCGCCTACGCGGCGTGCTTTAACTTCCAACACGGGCATTACATTATCCATCGCCTTGTTGAATACATCTAAAGGTGATTCACCGGCGCGTTGTTCGATCAGATCAAAAGCTTCATAAACAATTGTCTGAGCCAGATCTTTTTTACCGTCCAGCATCACATTATTAATTAATTTAGCTACTCGGACATCATGATAAACAGGATCCGGCAGCACTTCTCTTTTCGGGATATGGCCTTTCCTTGGCAATGTTCTTCCCTCCTTTCATGATTATGCGGATTCATCGATGGGAATCCGAAACCATAGGTACTCACGATATGGACACGTGTCATGCGCAAGAAACAAGCCCAAAAATGGGAGGTGTGTTCTCACTGCATGTTTGTCCAACCGCTGGCCGTTACTTGGTCTTCGCGACGCGCGGGCGCTTGGCGCCATACTTGGAACGGCTCTGTTTGCGGTTCGCGACTCCGGCGGTATCAAGTGTTCCACGGATGACGTGATATCGAACACCCGGGAGATCCCTGACGCGGCCACCACGGATCAGGACCACACTATGCTCCTGAAGATTGTGACCGATGCCGGGAATGTACGCATAGACTTCATGCTGATTCGTCAGACGAACACGTGCGACTTTACGAAGCGCGGAGTTCGGCTTCTTCGGCGTGGTGGTCTTCACTACTGTGCACACACCGCGTTTTTGCGGCGAGGGGTAGTACGACGCGCGCCGTCTCAATGTATTTAAGCCGGACGCCAGCGCGGGAACATGCGTTTTACTCTGCTTTGACTTCCGTCCCTTATTTAACCAACTGGTTGAACGTGGGCATCAACACTCCTCGCTTTCTTAAATATTCGCTCAAAAATGCACCCGTGCGGGTGACTGAAAACTGATAATATCAAGGATTATTCCGTCTTGTCCAGCGCCAGCGCCATTTAGGAGCAATTTATTACCGGCTTTCATGGTCATAGAAGACTGCAAGGCTCTGGGCGGCCGGGTGTGACGTGAGAAAAAGGTCGAAAGCGAGTCAAGACATAGGGGATCATGAGGAACAAGTCCGACGGGTCAACCGGCATCCCCAGTTTGGATCATCTGGTAACCCGTGGAACGCGCAAAACCAAAGAAGAGGCAGGCGGCCAAGGTGCGGCCGATGTCCCAGTTGCCAAAGATCATCGCGGCAATCGCAGATATCCGTAGCCCATCAGATCATGGGTGAAAAGTTCGCCGAAAAAGAGAAGGCAAAAAAGTCCCCCAAGCCCGTAGGCGTGACCGTGAGCGCCACATAGCGCGTCCGGCTGACGTTGCCTCCGGCGGCATCAAACTTTCAGGGTTATCGCCACAGGCTCTGAGGCGGAGCCCAAAGGCTGTCTTGTAAAGGGCAATCCCGCGATTGCGGTAAACAGCACAATAAAGGGAACAAATAAATGATGTCCCGGAAGAACGCGCCTAACACCGGAATCTTGGAAAGTCCCGGGATACTGAAGCGCGGAGCCGCGCCGAGCCAAATTTTGTTCGAAGAGTTGCGCCCGTCAGATGCTCGTTTAAAAGGCCCGTCAAAAGGTGGTCAAGGACATCGCCAGGATATTCACGACGCCGCTCACCACCTGGTTGACACGAAAACGGATGGAAAGCACGGCGTGAAGCCACGCGCACAACATGCCCCGATCATGGACATAAGGATGGCAATGTAGACAAGGCCGTGAGCCCCCTCGCCTAAATCGGCTGCATAAGGGTGAAGATCACCGCGCCCGTAAAAGCGCCGAATCCTTGAATTCCCTCCAGGGCCAGCATCGTAATCCCGCTTTTTTCGCTGTAGATCCCACCGACGGCCATAATAAACAGGGGGAACGCGAAGGCCAAGCCATCCATAATAATTTTGTCGATCATCGTTCAGCCTCCTCCCTTGATTCGCGCTCGAAAGTCATTTGCTGACTGTAGCGCTCCGCTTTTGCTTTAATAAAGTCGCCGAGCGAACTGAATAAGAGCAAAATGCCCGTAATGACGGAAGCGATCTCGCGCACCACGCCGGTCGCCGAACCCATATAGACAGCGCCCTTTTGAAAGATCGTAATAAGAAAAGACGAAAAGATACAGCCTAAGGGATTAAGATTGCCAAGCAAGGCGACGGCGATGGAATCAAAGCCTAATGGTACGTTGATGGTTGCAGCATAAGCGCTCAGGTTCATCCTCGACCATCCCCTTCTGCAAACCGGAAGAAGAATCGTTAAAATATATAGCACTCGTTAAAAGGTTTCAGACATAGAAAAATCCCTACGACCTATAATCAACATAAACCGCGAGGCAAACTTATCCTTCCTTATTAACAACTTCAGGTTCTGAGCCTGATGTCTCCTATGGAAAAGAACATATATTGACAGAAAAGCAGGCAATGGGTGCAAATCGAATGTGGTGGTTGCAAATCAGAGTACAAGGGTTCAAAGCAAACCTTTGCATTTTGACATGCTGTTTTCTTTCACTGTATTTCAAATTCTGTCTCATATCCAAACGCCTCAAGGCGGTATTTGCCGGGTGCAAGACGTTCGTTAAGTTTGATGGAATCTTCATTTAAGTCGTGCGCATAAAATATCGTTTCGTGCTCGTAGGATTTTTCATGGATCAGAACGCTTTCATCATCCCTATATAGGCGGATAACAGAATCTGCCTTTATTTCTTCATTTGTACCGTTTGCAAGGCGAAAGCAGAGGATTTTTTGATAATACGAGTAAACAGATAAAACAATTTCTCCGTTATCAAGGTCATATGGCAGTTCAAAATCATTTTCTGTAACCGTATTTTGAATCAGCAGTCGCGGGAGAAGCGTTGCATTTTGCAAATACTTATTCAATATCTCATCGAGTTCTTTAAGTTTAGAAGAATACTTTTCCGGATAATACTGGGATGAAAATGACACGTAATCCGTTTCAAAGTCGAATCCGTAGCTATAGTTTGCACCATCGGCAATAAACATTTTTGTAAACTTCTTATTGTCCCATTTTTTCATGCGATATTTTACAAACACCGCTTTTAATTCATTAAGAATTGCTTTATCAATAAGATATTCTTTCACTGTACCATCATCGCCGTGCCACTTGCGCTGCACTATAGTAACAAGAGCGCTGTCTTCGTCGAATTCACGTACAGTTTCGGAATACGAGCTACCCAGCATATCACCGCCGCTGCTGTATTGATAACTCACAAGCTTTTCTTTTTCAATTCCTGCAAACCTTCCAAATAAACCCATAGATACAAGTACACCCCCAGTAATTATTAAAAAGGCAATAGTGGCTACACCGACAATTATCGCGTTCCTTTTCATCATTCAGACCTCCAATACTATGGTAAATAATTTTGCCTTATTTATTAT
>JAXGRH010000017.1:0-4509 GCA_040766025.1 Clostridia bacterium
CCAGTTGGTTGCGGCGCTCTCTCAGGCG
Source organism: Clostridia bacterium (assembly GCA_040766025.1). GTDB lineage: Bacteria > Bacillota > Clostridia > Saccharofermentanales > DTU023 > UBA4923. The sequence goes on from JAXGRH010000017.1 coordinate 29, forward strand.
CGGTAGGAGCGTCAAGACATGCTCGTAATCTTCCTTCCAGTCGTCTTTTCTGGAATAGGCGCCCATCTCAAGGTTTTCTGACACGGACATGCGGGCGAAGACGCGCCGCCCTTCGGGGACTTGCGCAAGGCCGAGCCCGGGGATTTTGTCCGCTCGCTTTTGTGTAATGTCGGTCCCGTCAAAATGGATTGAGCCGCCTTCAGGGCGGATGAGCCCAGAAATGGTGTGTAAGATGGTCGTCTTGCCGGCGCCGTTGGCACCGATGAGACTGACAATCTCGCCTTGAGCAACGTCGAAGGAGACGCCCTTCACGGCCTGGATCGCGTCGTAGTAAACAGAAAGATCGCGTACTTTAAGCATATTCGCCGTTCAACTCCCCTCCGAGATAGGCCTCGATGACCTTGGGGTCATTTTGGATTTTGTCGCTTGTGCCCCTTGCGATGATACGGCCGTAATCGAGGACAAAAATAAATTCACACAGATCCATGACCACATTCATGTCGTGCTCGATGAGCAGCACGGAGACTCCCAGCGTGTCACGGATCATGCGGATCATGTCCATCAATTCCGCGGTTTCAGCCGGCTTCATGCCGGCGGCCGGTTCGTCAAGCAGGACGATTTTGGGGCGGGCGGCCAAGGCGCGCGCGATTTCCAGTTTGCGCTGTTGACCGTAGGGCAGTTGGCGCGCCAAAAGATCGGCGCTGTCTGACAATCCCATGATCTCCATGATCTTGTCAGCGTGCTCGGCCGCGGTACGTTCCCCGCGCCGGTATGACTTTCCCCGATAAATGCCGGAGATGAGCGGGTAGCGCAGCTGATGGCTCATGGCCGCCTTGATGTTGTCGGCGACCGTCAGATCTCTGAATAGTCTAATATTTTGAAACGTGCGAGCGACGCCCATCTGGCAGCGCTGGAATGTTTTTTTACGGCGGAGGCTCTTGTTTTCCAAAAAGATATCGCCGCGGTCGGGTGAATACACACCGGTCAACAAGTTGAACACGGTTGTTTTACCCGCGCCGTTCGGTCCGATGAGTCCGACAATTTGGCCCGGTTTCACAAAGAAGGATACGCCTTCCAAGGCGTGAATTCCGCCAAAATGGATGGTCAGATCTTCGACATGTAAGACAGCTGGCTTCATTTGGCACCATCCTTTCGTTTCTTCGAGGCGCGTCCCCTCTTATGTCGGAATACATCGACCAGGGGCGTAATGCTGATTTCGGATCTTCCGAACAAACCCTTCGGGCGAAACAACATGACGCAGATGAGAAGTACACTGTAGATGAGCATGCGGTATTGATCGAAATTGCTGAAGAAACCGGTCATGACATCGGGGAGGACATTGGCAAGCAGTTTCCCGATGCTTCTTAATAGTTCAGGCAGGGCTGTGAGGAAGGTCGCGCTGATCGCGGCGCCGTGATCGATCCCATGCCGCCTAAGACGACCATCATGAGGATTTCAACGGACTTATTAAAGTCAAGAGCTGCCCGAGGCGCGATGACGCCGATCTGGTGCGCGTAAAGACCGCCTGCGATGCCGGCAAAAAGCGCGGCTAAGGTGAAGGTCAAAAGCTTGTAATAGGTTGTATTGATGCCGGAGCTTTCAGCCGCGATTTCATTTTCGCGGATGCTTCTGACCGCGCGCCCGTGTCGCTGAGTGCCAAAGGTAAAGCTAAAGAAGATCCTGAGAGCCGTAATGGGAAAGATTGAGATCAAACATCCCGGTCGCGTTTTGACGGGTGGTGAGTGATTTGATCCCTGATAAGCCCGCGGGACCGCCAGTAAATTCAAGGTTGTTGGCGACGACTCGGATGATTTCGCCAAAACCGAGTGTCACAATTGCACCAGGTAATCGCCTCTCGGTCTTAAGGCCGGAAGCGCGATGACAAGGCCGATGACTGCCGAGATTACACCGCCGGCAAGAAGTGAAAGGGGCAATGAAACAGAAAGCTGCAATGCACTGTTTTTAGTGATCAGGGCGGCCGTGTAGGCGCCGATCAGCATGAAGCCGGCGTGACCTAAGACCAGCTGTCCCAAAAGACCGGTGACCAGGTTCAAACTGACGGCCGCAATGATATTGATGCAGGCGATGTTGATGATGCCACGGATGAAGGGCCCGATAATGCCTGCCGCGATCAGAAGATGCATGGCAAGGTATATGACGGCTGTCAATATAAGGATGACCAGGCTTGACAATGCGCGTTTACGAAAATTAGGGGAGCGCCATATCACACCTTCTCTTTCTTTCATATGTTTGCCCAACAGGCGGAGGGCCGTACGAGCAAGATGATGATGAGGAGTGCGAGGAACCGCGGCGTCCATCGATTTTGATTGACCTGCGACCACCGATAAGCTCTCTGCCAGTCCTAATAAGAAGCCGCCGAGCATGGCGCGGGATGCTCCCGATACCTCCGAAAACAGCCGCGACAAAGGCCTTTAAGCCGAGCATGCCGCCCATGAGCCACGGTTTGATCTGCATATAGGTATTGGTGTACAACACAGCGCCGACGGCGGCGAGCGCTGAGCCCACAGCGAAGGTAAAGATGATGATGCGGTTTATGTTGATGCCCATCAGTTGCGCGGCGCCGGAGTCTTCACTGGTCGCGCGCATGGCTTTCCCCGTCTTGGTCGCGTGGATTAAAACCTGCAAGAAAGCCATCATGATGAAAGCAACGATGATGTTCAATAAGGTGTTGCTGACATTCATGTCGCCGATGCGGATGGCGGGGAGCTGAAACATTTTGGGCATCGATTTCTGGTTGGCTCCGAAAACAAGCTGCGCCAGGTTCTGTAGAAAAATGGACGCGCCGATGGCCGTGATTAAAAGCGCGATACGCGGCGCGCCGCTATTTAACAGGCGGCGGTAGGCGATCTGCTCAATCAGGACCCCCATGACGGCGCTGAATGAAATGGAAAAGAGAACGGCCACCCACAGCGGCTGTCCCGAACCTAAGGTCAGGAAAATCATGTAACTTCCGACCATAATAATGTCGCCGTGAGCAAAATTGATGAGCTTCACGACGCCATAGACCATGCTATATCCGAGCGCAATCAGCGCGTAGATGCTTCCGGCGCCCAGGCCGTTCAACATCTGTGTGATGAGGTACATGACAGTTCCCTTCCTCGAGCGAATATGTGCGAAAGAGAGGGCAGAGGCCCTCTCTTTCGTGATTGTGTCATTTTGAGCTTAGAAGGAGTACACGCCTCGCATGACTTCCACACCGTCCACAAATTCAACGATGTAGGCTTCACGCGCAGGGTCTTGACCGCCTTGGTAAGCGATGCTGCCTGACACGCCGTTGTACTCAAGGTTGCTCAGCGCTTCGACGATCTTGTCAGAGTCGACGCTGCCGGCGCTCTCAATCGCCGCGGCCATGATGTGCATGGCTTCATAACCGAGAATGGCGAACATGTTAAGGTATTCAGCTTCCAGATCCGAATCGGCGTAGAACTCGGCGTACGCATCCATGACCCGTTGCAGTTCAGCGCCGGGCTCACGCAATGAGTACTGCGTGCAGTAGAACGCACCGTTCAAAGCACCGTAGTTGGATTCGTCGACTTGGTTCAAAAGGCCGTCCCATCCGTCTGAGCCGAGGAACTTGGCCGTGATGCCGAGTTCACGAGCCTGTGTGAGGATCATGGCACCGTCACCGTAGTAACCGGGGACCATGACGACGTCAGGGTTACCGGCTTTGATTTTCGTCAGCTGGGCGTTGAAGTCAGTGGAACCGGGCTGGTAGCCTTCTTTGTCCGTCTGTGTCAGGCCGAGTTCAGAAGCAGCGTCCCAGAATGCATCCGCGACACCCTTGGAGTAGTCGTCACCGGTGTCGTAAAGCACGGCGACCGAGGAAGCACCCAATTTTTCTTTGGCATAGTTGGCCATCAAGACCCCCTGGTAGGGGTCGGTGAAGCAGGCGCGGAAAATATTTTTGCCCGCCTGTGTGATCGCGGCGCCTGTACCGGTCGGCGTGATCATGGGAATGCCATCTTCAACAGCCTTCTGTGCGACGGCGATAGTGGGAACCGTTGTGATATCGCCGATCAGAGCGACAATGTTGTCTTCGTTGACGAGGCGGTCGTAGGCAATGGTCGCTGCCGTGGCGTCGCCTTGTTCGTCGTAAGCAATGTACTTAATCTTCTTGCCCAGGATACCCCCGGCCTTGTTAATCTCTTCCACGGCCAGTTTTGAGCCGTTATTAGAAGCAATGCCATACTGTGAAACATCGCCCGTTAACGGCGCCAGGCCGCCGATAATAATTTCGTCAGGAAGCTCTCCGCCATTTCCGCTGGGTGTTGAGGGCGCGGAAGGTTTGTCGGTGGGTCCGCACGCGGCGACTGCGAATAACATGACGGCCACGAGCAAGAGACTCATGAGTTTTTTCATTTTCGTTTCTCCTGTCCTGTAATTACGGTTGTTATTTTGATAAACCAATGGGTTAAAAAGAAATGGTGCCAGTCAACCGTATTAATAAAAAATACTAAACA
>JAXGRH010000018.1:0-1880 GCA_040766025.1 Clostridia bacterium
TACGGATAAACTCCTCACCGATCGCCTTGCGCTTTAACTCAGGATCCAACTCACACTCAATCCTTGCGATAAAGCGATCCGCGGCATCTACAAACACCAACGGAATATTATATTCACCCGAGAACATCCTTTTCACCATCTCAGGCTCATTTTTACGCATAAAGCCATGGTTCACAAACACACAGGTCAACTGCTCTCCCACCGCCCGGTAAACAAGCATGGCGGCCACAGAGGAGTCAACACCGCCCGAAAGACCGCAGAGCACCTTTTTATCGCCAACGGTCTGCCGGATCTTTTCGACCGACTCCTCAATATACGCGTCCACCGTCCAATCGCGGCGGCAGTGACATACTTCAAATAGAAAATGATCCAAAGATGCTTCAAATTCAGGATTAGTTATCTTTAAAACCGGAAGCTCGACTGGCCCTCCTGCCGCTTCAAGCTTTCCATCGCCTACCAGCACCAGGCCGCGTACCGTATCGCCCAAAGACGCTTTTTCCTTCTCAAAACGAGCGCGAGAGATGACCTCGCTGTACACCTGCCTATCCCGAATGGCGTGCACCACAGAACGCGCAAGTCCTCCTCCAAAATCGATGATCAAGATGGTTTCATGGTGTTCCTGCATAAAAAATCCCCTTTAAAATTCAATTCCCTTCCTCGCAGAAAGCCCCGATGACTCAAAGGGATGCTTTCGCATGACAACCTCCGACACATAGTCAGAGACTTCCAATATATTTTCCGACGGATCGCGGCCCGTTAACACAACCTCTAAATGCTTCGGCTTATTGTTCAAAAAATCAAGAAGCATGACCTCCGTCACCATGCCCGTTGCGATCGCCCCTAAGATTTCATCCAAAACCAAAAGATCGACCCCGGCTTCACTTTTTTCAAAAGCATCGACAAGACGTTTTTCGTGAAACATCCGTGTCTTTTCCTTTTCATCAGGGTCCATTTGAAACACAAACTTCCGCGAAGGCTGTCCGGAGATCACCTCCACCCCCAGTGTTTCGAGTGCTTTTAATTCCGCCGAATTCCCGCTTTTTAAAAACTGGACAAACAAAACACGAAGACCCGCGGCTTTCGCCCGGACCGACAATCCCACGGCCGCCGTCGTCTTCCCCTTGCCATCGCCTGTGTAAAGATGTATGAGCCCTAAGTTTTTGCGAATAAGATTAGAATTTGCGTCATCGGCCATAGGAGCACCCCCGTCCCTCTATTCTACCCCGAAAGCGTATCACTTCGCCTTTGCAAGACGAACGCTAACCCTAAAAGCATGAGCGCCAAAAGCCCCACAAGCGGCACCGACCCCAGCACCTCCATCCCCTGAAGATGCGCCAGTGCCCAACCATGAGGCGTAAACTGCCCGACCTTGTGCATCCAAAACGCGGGTAGTTGAATGAAACTGCCCCCTATTAAAATCGAGATAAACAACAAAAGAGAAGCCGGAACAAAACGCCGGTCCCCCGGAATAAGCGCCACGAGCTGACCCAAAGCAAGCATGAGCAATAAGAGCACCGCCATCACGGGGAGATAGTTTTCGGGGCGCGTCGTCTGCGGCATGAAAAGCCGGGTCCCGCCCACCATGAGCGCCAGCTGCAAAACCCCCGTCAATGCCAATGCCAGCAACGTCGACAGATAGTCACGGCGAAAACCACCCGGCAAAGAACGCATGCGGCGCTCTGTCGAGGCATCCGCCAGCATCAGGCTGGTCAAGAGCGAGAAAATCGATAGGAACAACACCTCGACTGCCACATCCGGTACCTGGATGAGCGGCAGACTATTCCCCATCTTGTCATCCCGAATTTCAAGGCGAAGATCTGCGCCCTCCGCTCGCGCTTCCAGGGCCTTAGACGTTAAGCGCTGCTCAATCTCCTGCGAAC
>JAXGRH010000002.1:0-297148 GCA_040766025.1 Clostridia bacterium
TCATTGCATGTCGCGGGCGGCGTCCTCATGTACGGGATCCCCGAATTTCGTCTCCCGAAGTCCTTAGTACAGACAGAAATCGACCAGTTAAAAGCACTGGGGGTCAAGATCCTCACGGATCATGTCATCGGGCGCATCATGACCCTAGATGAGTTATTAGAAGAAGAAGGCTATGAAGCTGTCTTCATCGGCAGCGGGGCGGGACTTCCCGGCTTCATGCACATCCCCGGTGAAAACATGAACCAGGTGTACTCCGCCAATGAATTCCTCACCCGCGTCAACCTCATGCAGGCCTGGCGCTGGCCCGAGTCGGCCACCCCGATCAACATCGGGAAAAAAGTGGCGGTCATCGGCGGGGGCAACGTCGCCATGGACTCCGCGCGCTCCGCCATGCGCTTAGGGGCTGAGAAAGTCTCCATTGTCTACCGGCGCTCGGAAGAAGAACTGCCCGCCCGACAAGAAGAAGCCCACCACGCAAAAGAAGAGGGCATCGAGTTCCTCATGCTGAACAACCCCGTAGAGATCCTGGGCGATGAGCAGGGCAACGTCACGGGCATGCGCATCATCAAGATGGAATTGGGCGAACCTGACCATTCAGGGAGAAGGCGCCCGCATCCTATTCCTAATAGTGAATACGACATCGAGGTCGACACCGTCATTGTGGCCATCGGTCAGTCACCGAACCCCTTGTTGCGTCAGACCACCCCTGACTTAAAAAGTGAGAGCTGGGGCGGGATCATCACGGATGAGAAACTTTTGACCTCTAAAGCCAAGGTATGGGCCGGGGGCGACGCCGTCACAGGCGCGGCCACCGTCATCCAGGCCATGGGCGCCGGAAAGACGGCCGCGGCCTCCATCCATGCGTATTTAACGGAAGTATAGAATTTATGCGCGGTAAAGCGCCGCGCCGATTGCTGTGGCATACTCGGCCTGTTCAGGCACCACAATATCAATTGAATACAAATCAGAAAAACCACGGAGCACCTCGTGTCCTTTTGAAAGGACCGCGAGGTTGCCCGTGAAGACAATCTTGTCGACCTCTTCAAGCCGGGCTGAAAGCACGGCGTCTGTCCCCACTGACTGAAACACCAAGTTGATAATGCCGCAGGCTAAATCCGAGGCGGTCGCGCGGTCACCGACACGCCCGAAGTTTGAGGCGGTCGTGTCCTCTGACAAGCCGGGGATGTCATAGCGGGAAATATCCCCGATGGAAAGATCCACATGTCTCAAATTTCCGCCTTCGGCCATCTCCCCGATCGTTTCAAAATCCCGGACATTCAAGATCACCTGGGCCAGGCCCAACAGTGTGCCGCCCCCGACCCCCGACCCGATAATATGGCGAATCTCATGTGAGTCGGCATAGACAATGGAAGTCCCTGTCCCCATACTGACCACTATGGCGCGCTCGACGCCGGCCGTATAAAGGCCGCCCAAGCCCACGGCGTCAAACTCGGGGACGATACGTGTCTCACGCTTTAAAAGCTGGCCGTCCAAATAGGACGCGCCTACCCCTGTGGCGTGAATGGAGGTGACTTCTTCTAATTGGAGATTGTTAATCGATAAAAACTTACCCAGGGCGCCGTAGGCTGAGGCGACCGGGTCGTCGGCCTGCACACGTGCCCGAAGGAGCAGCTTACCTTCTTGAAATCCAATGATCTTCGTGATGCTGCCGCCGACATCGAGCCCGATGAGGACGCTGTTTGTAGGTTTAGCGGGCATAACGTGAACTGTCGCGCTCGGCTAAGAGGCCCGACATAACGGGCTCACGGCTCGCGTTTCGAAGCGCGCTGAAGGCCAGGCGCCCATCGTCAAAGTCAATATGCGTCGAGGAGGGAGCAAAGACAAAGATAAACTGTGAGACAGCCTGCAAAAGCCCCCCGATCGCGTAGGCGGATCCCGAGATAATATCCTGGAAGCGCACGCGCACCTCGGAGGATAAACGCTCCGTAAGCTGCAGATGACCGTGCGACCCTGCTTCACATGGTCGCAGACAGGCCAAGCGGTGTCGATGTCAAAGGCTTCGACTAATACTACCGTATGGTCAGTCCCCGGCTTCGCGCCCGGGAAGGGCACGGTCCGCTCGCGTTCGCGCTTCGACCTGGCCTCACGGATATTAGGGCTTTCCTCCTGGTAGGGCTCCTCGTAATCGTAGGAGTCATACGAATCGTAGTCGTCGTAGTCGTAATCCTCGTCCGTGCGCCCAAAGAGTTTATTCAAAAAGTTGCTCATAGTTTCTCCTCAAAAACAGCGATCCACTCTGTGTCCGTCCATTATAAGGACGTCAGGTCAAGCTTGCAAGAAATGCATGAAATCGTCATAGCCTTGTCATACGGCTGTTATTTATGTAGGCGTATACAGCGTCCCTTCATTTGACAAGCTCTTTTTTTGGTGCTACCATTCGAGACAATTGAATCGCTTTAGATAGAGGCGCGATGTTCAAGAGTACCACCGCATGAGGGTCAGGCAACCCGCGGGGATAGGAAAAGGGAACGTCGCCGAAACTTCAAAGACAGCCTGAGTCGTTGGAGTTGGGTCGCAGGAGAATATCCGGCGGACTGTCACAAGTATTTGTGAAGCGCTATCGATGGCATCGGAGAAGAAAAACTGTTCTCACCCGATTTCCATGGAACCGCTTGACAAAGCGGTTCTTTCATTTTAAGCCTCCGGCAGGCTCGAATGCCGGGGCCCTATTAGGGTCGGAAAGGAAATGGGCATGAGAAAAATCGTTCTTATCCTGACAGTCTTACTTCTTATCAGTACGGTGGCCTGCGGCCCAAAGACCACGACCCCCTCAGGCGTCGAGGACGGCGTCCTCACCGTCGCCATGGAATGCGCCTACGCGCCTTACAACTGGGCGCAAAACGATGACACGAACGGCGCCGTTCCCATCAAGAACGCGCCGGGCTCCTACGCCAACGGCTACGATGTCACGATTGCCAAAATGATCGCTGAAAAATATGGCTGGGAACTAGAAATCATCCAGTCTGACTGGGACTCTTTAGTGCCCGGGGTCATGACGGGCACCTTTGACGCGGTCATCGCGGGGCAGTCCCATGACCGCCGACCGCGCCAAACAAGTCGATTTTGCCGGCCCCTACTTCTACGCCACCATGGTCAGTCTGACCAAAGCGGGAAGCCCCTATGCTTCCGCCACCGGGATTCAAGACCTAACAGGTGCCCGGGGCACCGCCCAGGAAGGCACCATCTGGTTTGACCAGTGCCTGCCACAAATCCCGGATGTTGTCATCCCCTTAAAAGCCGCGGACGCCCCCGCCATGCTCATGGCGCTTGAGACCGGCACGGTGGACTTTGTTACCACCGACCTCCCCACCGCCCAGGGCGCGGTCATCGCCTACCCGGATATGGTCATCTTGGACTTCACGGGCACGGACGGTGACTTCCAGTTCTCAGAACAAGAGCGTACCGAGAACGTCAACATCGGGGTGTCGGTCATGAAGGGCAATACGGTTCTGAAAGATAAAATTGACGCGGTTCTTTCCACCATGACCGCCGATGACTTCACAGGCCTCATGGAAGAAGCCATCCGGATCCAGCCTTTGGGCTAAGGAGATACCATGGGTAAATTCCAAGAACTCATCCTGGATATCGGGGATCTGTGGGGGCAGTACGGGGCGCTTTACCTGCGGGGCATCCGCTCCACGCTTGTCTTAGCGCTTGTCGCGACCGCGATCGGCTGTGTCATCGGCTTTGCCTGCGGGGCCCTGAACACGATCCCCTACACCAAAAACGACTCGCTTTTAAAACGCTTTATGTTGAAAACGATTCGTGTCGTGATTCGCATCTACGTCGAACTTTTCCGGGGCACCCCGATGCTCCTGCAGGCGGTGTTCATTTTCTACGGCCTCCCCTATGTCACGAACAATATGTACCGCTTCAACAGCATTTGGCTGGCCTCCATCCTTATCGTGTCAATCAACACGGGCGCGTATATGGCGGAGTCCGTCCGAGGCGGCATCCTGTCGATTGACCCGGGACAGACCGAAGGCGCAAAAGCCATCGGGATGAACCATGTGCAGACGATGACTTCCGTGATCCTGCCTCAGGCCTTGCGCAACATCATGCCGCAGATCGGCAACAACTTCATCATCAACGTGAAGGATACCTCGGTCATGTTTATTATCGGCTTTCCCGATTTCTTCGCCGCCCACCGCTCTGCGGTGGGGGCGACCTATCTGTACTTCCCCTCTGCCACGGTTGAGATGGCGGGTTATCTGACTTTGACGCTTGTCGCCTCTTTCATCCTTCGCTCTATCGAGAAGAAGATGGACGGTGATCAGCACTTTGAACTGGCGGCGGCCGATCAACTGGTCATGGCGGCGGGCACCTACCGCCACCGGGGAGAAAGGGAGGATTCCTATGAAGATTAAACCTTCCGTGAGTGATGCCCCGATCCTTTCCATCCGGCATTTGGCCAAGACCTTCGGGAAGAACAAGGTCCTGTATGACATCGACTTCGATGTCGAAGCGGGCGAGGTCATCAGTGTCATCGGTTCCTCCGGTTCGGGGAAATCCACTTTACTGCGCTGCATTAACTTGTTGGAGATGCCCACAGGCGGGGAAATTCTCTTCCGCGGCACGAACATCCTGGACCGCGGGGTTAACATCCCTGAGTACCGCTCCCATGTGGGCATGGTGGTCCAGTCTTTTAACCTGTTTCACAACATGACAGTGTTAGACAACTGTGTGGTGGGTCAGATGAAGGTCCGTAAAAGAAGCCGCGCTGAGGCGGAAGAAAAGGCTCGCTATTATCTTGATAAGGTGGGGCTTTTGGCCTATGTCGACGCGCGGCCGCGTCAGATCTCGGGTGGTCAAAAACAGCGTGTGGCCATCGCCCGAGCACTTGCCATGGATCCCGAAGTTCTGCTCTTTGACGAGCCGACCTCGGCCTTGGATCCTGAGACGGTGGGTGAGGTGTTGGAGGTTATGCGGGATCTTGCGGATGAACAGATCACGATGCTGGTCGTCACCCATGAGATGGCTTTTGCCCGGGATGTGAGTCAGCGCGTGTTCTTCATGCATGACGGGGTCATCCATGAAGAGGGGTCGCCGGAATCCATCTTTGAGCGTCCGGAAAAGCAAGAGACGCAAGAATTTCTGTCGCGCTTTTTGGCGCGCTAGCGGGAGCCGAAAAGCGCGCTCCCCACACGAAGCATGGTCGCCCCCTCGCGGATCGCCTGGGGGTAATCGTTCGTCATGCCCATGGATAGTTCCTGCAGTTCGGGCATGTCATATTTTTTGACAGGCGGTCGCGGAGGGCTCGCAGTTCACGGAACACGGGCGCCGCGTCCTCCGGGTCGTCAAAGAACGGCGCCATGGTCATGAGGCCCCGGATGCGCACATGGGGGAAGTGCTCGCGCTCCCGGATCACGGCTTCCGTCTCCTCCGGCGTAAAGCCGCCCTTCGTCTCCTCCCCGACACGTTGACCTGTAAGAGCACGTCCTGGACGAGGTCCTTTTTGTTAGCTTCTCTTTCCACCGCGTTTAAGAGTCGTCTGCGGTCCACCGAATGAATCAGGGCCACCTGCCCCACCACCTGGCGCACCTTGTTCGTCTGCAAATGACCGATCATGTGCCAGACCACATCTAAACCCAACGCCTCCGCCTCAAGCACCTTCGCCAGAAGCTCCTGCACCGATTCTCACCAAAAACACGCTGCCCCAACCCCCGCGCGGACACCACATCCTCGATAGGAAAATTCTTCGACACCGCCACAAGATCGACATCCCCCACCGCGCGGCCCGCCTCCTTCGACAAGGTCTCCACCGAAACGTGAAACCTCTCAAAATGCGCTTGGATTTCCGCTGTTCTTACCGAATCGTTCATGTTGTTTATTTACCTTTCACCGTATCAGTCGATCAGGACGCCGTCCCCGGCTGTCCATGGATTCGTCACATAGAGATCCGTCTCAGTCAAAGCTTTCTCCTGCTTCCGAAAGCGTCGCAATAAGCGCGTTATGACCGTCCTCCGCCAAGATCCTGACCGCCACCGTCTCAGTCACCCCGCTTCTGATCTTGCGAAGCTTAGCGGTGTGTTCCTCAAGATTTACATCAAAAAGAGAGCGAAGCGGTACCGAAAGCCCCTTCACGCGAGACACGACAAGCTCCACATCATGGATGGCCGCCACCGAAGGGACATAGCCCGTCCACTCATCACTTGAGAGCCACAGCCAGTCACCTTCCTAATTCATCGCGGACGCGCAGCACTTCAATATTCTTGAGTTGAAAGCCGCCCTTTAGAAGAAGCTCCACCCGACTCCCCTGACGTGAGTTCCATGTTCTCAATGTCTGTTTTGGGGCGCCAGAGCACCATGGAGCGCCCGCTGAAGCGCCGCATGGAAAGCACCTGTTCACCGGCCCGCACGCGCTCATAGCGCAGATCCCGGCCGTTGACAGGCAGTTTATTCAGGCGTTCGATCACCTGTTCAGGCGCTCCCTGGTATTCGCCCCAGACAGGATCAAATTCATGGAGTGCTGAAAAGGGATAGAAACTCACTTCCCCTGTCATATGCGCGCGCAGGGTGACGACACGTCCGTCGGATGAGAAATCCTCTTTCAATCGCTCCCGTTCCGATCTGAAGCGAGGAGAGCAAGTCATCCGATGAGGCAAAAAGCGGTGCCTGAGACTTGGCCGCCGCAAGATAATGCCGAAATTCACTCACAGCCTCCGCCCTATTCTCCGTACCAAGCCGGGTAAGCCCCACAATGGACGCGCGGAGGCGACTGTCAATGGGAGTGAGCGGCTGAGGGTTACGGAGTGTGTCCGCAAAGCCTGAAAGCACAAAGGCACGCGCCCGGATGCGCTGTTCAAGATCGCGGTAGTAGAGGGCATCCTGTTCCCGGTCATAGGGCAGGATGAAACCTAATAGGGCGTCTTTCGCGACACGTTCGCCCTCTTCGATTACGGGCAGGAAGATCCCGTGATCCGGCGCGGTGACCGTGACCGCGTCATCGATGAAGATAAGGGACACATCTTCTTTAATGGCCCTCTCCGATTTCGATAAAAAAGCAAGTCTTGGCGCTTCCCTGTCCCCGGTCAGGATGAGGACGATCAGCCAGATCGCGGACGCGATCATGACGAGCACTGTCACGGAAATAAAAAGCAGACGAATATGGCGCTTGGCACGAAGCGAGCGCCTTTTTTTTGACAGTTCGTCCGTACGATTCATCGGCGATCTCCAAAACCAATGCGCTCTAAGGCCAGCATGGCCCCTAAACGCGCGTTTTCAAAGGTCAACCCCCCCTGCACGAAGACATCGTAAGGCGGGCGAAGCGGCCCGTCCGCCGATAACTCAATCGTGGAGCCCTGGATAAAGGATCCCGAGGCCATGATGACGTCACAGTCGTAGCCCGGCATGGGCGCGGGAATGGGGGTGACAAAGGCATCGACGGGGGAGGCGGCCTGGATGGCCTGGCAAAAGATTTCAAGTTTTTCGGGGGATTCAAGCCGCACCAGTTGTACGATGTCCCCTCTCGGATCAAGGGGCGCGGGGAGGACTTCGTAACCGGCCAATTGAAACAAGGAGGCCAGATGGATCGCGCCCTTCATGGCGGAGGCCACGACGGTGGGCGCAAAGTAGAGTCCCTGCAGCAGGAGTCTTGTCATGCCAAAGGAGGGACCTACATGGCGGCCGACGCCGACGGCGGTCATCCCTTCGCTGATTTCTTCGATGAGCTTATGTTTTCCGGCGACGTAGCCTCCGCCCGGCGCGATGCCGGAACCCGGGTTCTTGATGAGGGAGCCGGCGATGAGGTCGGCCCCCTCCTCGAGGGGCTCGGTCATCTCCACAAATTCGGAGTAACAGTGATCGACAAAGAAGATGGCGTCTTTATTTTTTTCATTTATCGCTTCCCTGATCTTGCGGATGTCGGACGCCAGAAGTGAGCGGCGGTCGGAATAACCCCTGGATTTTTGCGCGTAGACCATGCGTGTTTTGTCTGTGATCGCGCCCTTGATGCCTTCGCTGTCCGGATCTCCGTGATCGTCTAAGTCAATAATCTTTATTTTTACGCCTCGTGCGGATAGGCTCTGGCGCGAAGCGGGCCGTCAAGGGTCATCCGGAGGGAGTCATAGGGGGTGCCCGTGACGATGAGAAGTTCGTCGCCCGGGGATAGAAGTGCGCGAAGGCAGGTGGCGAGCACATGGGTGCCTGAGGCAATTGGGTGCGCACGAGGGCGTCTTCGGCGCCCAAGGCGCGCGCGAAGACGGCTTCTGTCTGTTCGCGACCGGCGTCGTCGTAGCCGTAGCCTGTCTTATGGATAAAGGCGCTTTCTGAGACATAGGAGGCGGCAAAGGCGTCTAAGACTTCGAGCTGCCGCTTCTCGCGGACGCGGTCGACATCTAAAAAAGCGTCTTGCACTTTTTCGAGGGCTTTTTCTGAGCAATCGAAGACCTGTCGGCTGATGCCTCTTCTTTCATACCATGTATAACGTTCGTTCAAGCTCTTTACCTCCAAGAAGCATTGTACTAGAAATGAGGGCCTCCGACGGTCACGCTTCTTTGGTTGACAAGATTTCTTGTCTTTGTCATAATAGCGTGGCCGGTCAAAAGACCCGCGACATGCGGCCGTGGCGGAACTGGCATACGCGCACGTTTGAGGGGCGTGTGGGAGACCGTACGAGTTCGAATCTCGTCGGCCGCACCAAGAAAATACCATCTGTTGATCCAGGAAAATGGATCAACAGGTGGTTTTTTTATGGGCTCGCCTTCTGTTTTGGTACCCCCGATGTTAGACTGAGTAGACAATTATCTCTCAAGCTTTTTGAGCTTGAATTTATTGGGAGGTAAGTCGATGCCCATGACCATCGTCCGACAGGACATCACGAAGATGACAACATGCGCGATTGTGAACGCCGCGAACCCTCAACTTAAGATGGGCGGCGGTGTCTGTGGCGCTATTTTCAGGGCCGCCGGAGCGGCCCAGCTCCAAGCCGCCTGCGATCCCCTGGCGCCCATTCAAACAGGCGAAGCCGTCATTACGCCGGGCTTTGATCTTCCCGCAAAATTCATTATTCATACGGCCGGTCCGATCTATGACAAAAAAGATAAGATCCAAAGTGAGAAACTGCTTCGCGCGTCTTATACCCATTCGTTAACATTGGCGGTTGAAAACAACTGTGACAGCATCGCATTCCCCCTCATTTCAAGCGGCATCTACGGTTACCCGAAAGATGAGGCCTTGCGGGTGGCCACCTCCGCCATCCAAGACTTTCTTCTCGATCACGACATCGAGGTGACCCTAGTCGTCTTTGACAAAGCTTCGTTCAGTGTCAGTCGGAAACTATTGGGCGCGGTGGAAAGTTACATCGATGCGCACCTGATCGATCGCGAAGTCACTAGGCGTTTAGAAGCGTTCGATATGGATCAAATGGCGGCGCCTATTATGGCACCCCTCGATGATTTAGTCGGAAACCTAGACGAACCGTTTTCTGAAATGCTCCTGCGGCTGATTGACCTGAAGGGCATGACCGATGTTGAGGTGTACAAACGGGCTAATCTTGACCGCAAGTTATTTTCCAAGATCCGAACGGGCAAGGGCTATATGCCGAGTAAGCGCACCGCGATTGCGCTTGCGGTGGCCCTGCAGTTATCGCTTTCTGAAACTGAAAACCTTTTGGGGAGAGCGGGTTTTGCGCTCTCCCATGCCGTCAAATTTGATGTCATCGTGGAGTATTTCATTGTGAACGGCCAATACGATGTGTTCGAGATCAATGAGGTGCTGTTCTCTTATGACCAGCCTTTGTTAGGCGGTTAAGTCGCTTTTGAAGCGACCTCTTGACTTATCTTTTTTCCTATCCTTTAAACACAAGATTTAAAGGAGGACATTCACCATGAAAAAAGGATTAACAGAACTGGTACTTATTTTGGATCGGAGCGGCTCGATGACAGGCTTGGAGTCGGATACCATCGGGGGTTACAACGCCATGCTGAAAAAACAGCAGGCCGTCGATGGCGAATGTCGTATTACGACACTGCTCTTTGACAACACCTTTGAACTGTTGCACGACCGCACTGACATTCAGGCGGTCAGCGAGATGACTGACAAGGAATACCAGGTGGGCGGCACGACGGCACTGATTGATGCCATCGGGATGAGCCTACACAAGATTGACAATGCCGAAAAGCATACGGCGGAAGAATACCGTGCCGAAAAAGTGATCTTTGTGATTATTACGGACGGTGAGGAGAATTCGAGCCGTGAATACTCGACGGCACAAGTCAAAGACATGATCAATAAAAGGAAGAAAGATAACGGATGGGAATTCATTTTCCTAGGCGCGAACATCGATGCCGTGGGGACCGCGGGGACTTTTGGTATCGGCGCTGACCGGGCGGTAGACTATATTGCGGACAGCGAGGGGACTTCTTTAAACTTTGCGATCATGTCGAAAACGGTGGCAAACTTCTGTGAACAGGGCGTCATCGAGGAGGGTGCTTTTAATGAGATCCGCGACGATGTGAAGCGCCGCGGACGTTAACGCTATTTGTTTACTTCAAGCTCGTACAAGGGTTCAAGGTAGGGCTCGAGTAATCTCAATGCGCCTTCTTCAGTGACGACGTATAGCCGTTTTTGTGCCGGGTCGTAGTACACAGAAAGAGAGGCAGGAAGTCTGCTGGCTTCAAGATCTAAGGAGGGCCACCGGTGATTAGTCTCCGTCACGATCGTACCCACTTCCTTGGCCCCTAACGCTTGGAGCTTGGCAGGCAATTCCTCTTCTGTGAACTCACCTACGGTTTCCTCTAATCGGAACAATTGTCCATCGTAGTAAATGGAAGCAAATCCTATCCCGCCATCACTGTAACCGGTTGGCATCGTCTTGTCCGAGTCCGCCTCTGAACCTTCCACTTGCGCAAGGCCGCACGATGATGTAAACACGAGAATGAATACGAGAAGGATGATTAATAGGTTGTCATATTTTGATTGTTTCATGTAATGGTTCCCCCAATTTCAAAAAACGCATCGCAGGTCACATGGTTATTTAGCTATAACACGTCTCAGCTGATATCGCAGAAAATGCACACCAATATCGGAATAATATCCAAGATAATTTGACATTTTAGCGGATATTGTTCCGATAGCGATGGAACATCTCCGATCGCCGCGTTCGTCAGCTTTGCGCCGAGGGGCGAAGACTCCGCGGCAAAGAAATCCCAGAGGAATATGTCGCACTCTTTAACGCTGTTTCGCAAATGAAAGAGGCGCTCGATCGACGGCGCCCATCGACAAAAAACCGCTCAAAGAGCACCTGGAGGCAGTGGGTCATCGTGACGCCTTCCTCTACATCCTCTCCATGGTGCGCGAGAAGCTTCCTCTCACGGAACGGATGATCCGCGAAATCCATTCACTTGTTTTAATGGACAGGCCGGAAGACAAGGGTGTGTATCGGAGAATACCGGTTAAAATCATGGGCGCGACACATACACCACCGGAACCTCATCTCGTACCCGAGCAAATGGAGCGGCTGGTTTTGGATTTATCAGATGACAAGCGGCATGTGATCGAGGTTGCGGCAATGTTCCATCTAAAATTTGAAGGCATCCACCCCTTCATCGACGGCAACGGAAGAACGGGGAGGCTGATTTTGAACCTCATGCTCATGCAGGCAGGCTATCCGCCTATCGATGTGAAGTTTACTGACAGAAAAAATACTACGCCTGTTTTGATCGTTACTTCACGGATAACGACCCTGCCCCTATGGTGAACATGGTGGGAGAGTATCTGAAGGAAAAACTGGGTCAGTATTTACGTCTATTGGAGGACTCCATCACGGCTTAAGGGCTGTAATCGGCAACACATAGACACCATCCGGTCGCCGATAAGCGGCCTTCGAAAGTCCGGAGATGATACCAAGGTCAATTTTCGGTGTTTGGCGGCCGTTAGAGTCCAGCTATCTTTCCATTTAATGAGGCTGTCAGCCGCCTGGTCAAGGCGGTCTGTTCCCAATTTAATTTCAAAGGCCAGCAAATGACCGTCGGGCATCTCCATCACGGCATCCACCTCGCGATTTTGATCATCGCGGTAATGGTAAATGCCAGCGCCCATATATTCTGCGTAAATCTTCAAATCGCGTGCAACGAGAGATTCAAACAGCAGCCCAAAGATATTAAGATCCGAAAGGAGCCGATCCGTTGTTGCCGACAACAGGGAAGCGGGAAGTGAAGGGTCCACGAACTGCCTTTTCACACTTTGCTGAATCCGAACGCGCGAACGCATATGGGTTGAAAATGGCGCCAGATTATCCGTGATAAACAGACGATTAAAAATATCCAGATAGGTCGACAATGTATCCGTATCGATCGTACGGCCGTCCATTTCGAACATATCTCTTAGCAAGACATTTTGCGATATCACCGGAACTCGTGACGGGCTAAAGAACGGAGCAACAACCTCAACTTCTCCGGATCACGTTTTCGTTCATCCAACCGATAGATATCATCTTCCACCACCGCCATAAGATACCTCGGGAACAAGCGCGGCATCTCGAAGCGACATCTGGATACTGGCGGGCCATCCCCCCGGATCACGAGCTCAGTTAATCGGGAAAGCATCACATCACCTGTTGCCTTTGCTTCAAATTCACCCTGAACAAGTGCGCTAAGTGACACAACACCTGAAGAATCACCTGACTCAAACAATGACATCGGACGCATTGAAAGACGCGCGATCCTGCCTGCCCCGCTATGCAAAATATCCCTTCTGCCTCGGTGTGGAGGAACCCGTCAAAATGAATTGTCCCTTCTTTCCCTCTTTGGTCCACAAGGTGACGGACAGCATCCCATAACGCCGGCACTTCCTGCCATTCATCGATAAGCCTTGGCGTTTCTCCTTCCAGCGCAAGTGCAGGTGAAAGTTCGGCCAGACGCTTGTTTTGAAAATCTCTCCGGATCGCCCATAAAGATTGAACTATTTGCGTGATTAACGAACTCCATGTTTTTCCGCACCAT
Source organism: Clostridia bacterium (assembly GCA_040766025.1). Classification (GTDB taxonomy): domain Bacteria; phylum Bacillota; class Clostridia; order Saccharofermentanales; family DTU023; genus UBA4923. Next base: position 12,963 of record JAXGRH010000002.1, read on the forward strand.
TTAGGCCCTTCAATGCTGACCGCACCGAAAACATTCAAAAAAGCTTGAATCTGCTTGTCAATGAGACGTGGCATGTATCCACTAATATCCATCTTGTCGCCCTCTCTCTGCTCTCAATTAACCTCATCCGGTCATATTCTGCAATTCCATCCCGCCATATTCCTGAACTCCAGTCGGTCAAATTCCGTTTGATTGAAAAGCCATGCGCTATTTCCTATACTGATCCTTGTGCGAAACAACCCTTTTACGGAACAACAGATCGGCGGGATGACCATGATAGATATCAGAAACCTCAGTAAAAGTTACGATGGCGTCAAAAACGCGGTCGACGACCTCTCCCTCGAAATAAGAGACGGAGAAATCTTCGGTTTCTTAGGGCCCAACGGCGCCGGCAAAACCACCACCTTAAAACTCATCACGGGGCTATTGTCCCCGGACAGCGGCAGCATCAACGTGAACGGCTACGACATTGAACAAGAAGCCTTGGAAGCCAAAAAACACTTCGCCTTTGTCCCCGACAACCCCGACACCTTCACACGCTTAAAAGCCATCGAGTATTTGCGCTTCATCGCCGACGTCTACGGCGTCGGAAAAGAAGAACGCGAAGCGCGCATCGAGGACCTCACACATCGCTTCGGCATCTTTGATGTGTTGAACCAAATGGTCAAAACATACTCCCACGGGATGAAGCAAAAACTCATCCTCGTCGGTGCGCTGTTACACGATCCCGACACCTGGATCCTCGACGAACCCATGACAGGCCTTGACCCCGCCTCCTCTTTCCAGTTAAAACAACTGATGCGCGAACACGCCGACCAGGGCAAGACCGTCCTCTTCTCCACCCACGTATTAGAAGTCGCCGAAAAAGTCTGCGATCGCTTAAGCATCATTGACAACGGCAAACTGCTCTTTGTCGGCACCATCGAAGAATTGAAAGCGCGCTACGCAAAAGACGACTCCCTCGAGTCACTCTTCTTAAAGCTCGTGGCCCGGGAAGAAGAAGCAGCACCCTACGTCCCCGATGAAATGATGGGGTCACTATTATGAGACAGTACTTCATCCTCATGCGCCCCCTGTGGAAGGAAATGCTCGGAAGCTTCGAACAAGGCTTTGGACTCACCAAAAAAAAGGGAAAAAAGAGAAAGCCGCGCTCCAAAATCGCGTCCATCCTACTGTTTGGCTTCCTATTCCTCATGCTCGGCTTCTACTCCGTCATCTACGGCGTGGGCATCACTAAGTTCCTTATCTTGGCAGGAAACCCCGACGGATTCATCCAGATGGTCGCCTTGGGCGCGCCCTTGCTCATCTTACTCTTCGGCATCCTGCAGGCCATCCCCACCCTCTACCACGGGACAAGCCTGGAATCCCTCCTCGTCCTGCCCTTAAAACCCTCCGTCATCATAGGGGGAAAAATCACGCAGGCCTACTTCCCCGCCGCCGTTTTCCCCATCTCCTTTTTCTTCCCCGCGCTCATCGCGCACGGCATCGTCGTAGGACGCCCCTGGGCCTTCTACCTCCAATCCATCCCCTTCATGTTCTTTGTCACCTTCATGCCCTTCGCCGTCGTGGTCATCTTGCTGCTCTTTATCATGCGCTACACAAAATTTGCCCGCGACAAAGACCGCTTCCAGATGGTCACCTCCATCTTCACGGTACTGTTGGCGGTGGGATTTTCGCTGTTCATCAACATGCAAAACGTGGGCACCCAGATGCCCGGCTCCCAAATGTTCGGCCCCGACGGCCGCTCAACCTTCATGTCCGGCGCGCTGCCCTACATCCCCTCCTCCTACTTCGGCGCGGGGATGCTCCTCTATGCGGATAGCGGGTACAGCCTCTTGAACGGACTCTTGGCTCTTTTAGTCAACGCCTTCGCGCTAGGCGTGTTACTTCTTTTAGCCCGACGGCTCTACATCCCCGGTGTGCTCGGCATGCAGGCCGGCGGGAAACCCACCAAGCAACTGTCGCGTGAAGCGATGCATCGGGCGCTTCGACCGCGTCATCCCTATCGGGCCATCGTGCAAAAAGAATGGAAAATACTCCTTAGGACACCCGCCTTTTTCACCCAAACCATCCTCGGCGCCGTCCTCATGCCCGCCCTCATGATCGGGGTCATGGTCATGACGCTCTCGCGCATGGACAGCTCCGGCGATCTCGAATTCGACCTTATCGGCATGCTGCAAATCTGGAACCAATCAGGCGCCTGGAAAAACTCCCTCTGGCTCATTGTCATGATCGCCTCTGCCGCGGCCGCCTTTTTCTCCGGCTCCAACATGATGTCAGCCTCCGCCATCTCAAGGCAGGGTAAACTCTTTTATTACTCAAAACTCATCCCCGTCTCCGCGCGCCTCCAGGTATTCGCCTGGCTGACACCGGGACTCATGTCCACCACCCTGATCTGGCTGTTTTTAACCGCAGGCATCACAATATTCCTAAAAGGCTCCTTCCTTTTCGGGCTCATCGTCTTTGTCACCGCCTGGCTGAACGCCTACCTGGTGCAAATCGTCAGTTTTTTCACGGACATGTTCTTTCCCAACCTCGACTGGACCAATGAAGTACAGCCGGTGAAGAACACCAAAGCCACCATGGTCTCAGGGCTCGGCATGTTCATCTACGCCGGCACGATCGTGGGCGTGGGCTTTTTATTCCGCAAGATCTGGGGCGGCCACGACCTGTTATCCGCCCTCTCCATCTTCGTCTTCTCACTTGTCATCGTGATCCTGGCGACACTGTTAGTATTAAAACGCTCCGACAGGCTCTTTAGCGCCATCGACATATAAATACCCTAGGAGGCTTACATGAACACATTAAAAGGTAATCTCGTCTTCGGACAATCCGGCGGCCCCACATCCGTCATCAACTCAAGCGCGGCGGGCGTCTTCTTAGAAGCCCTTGACCACCCCGAGATCATCGGGCGTGTTTACGGCATGCGCCACGGCATCGAGGGAATCTTAAACGACGAGCTATACGACATCACGCTCGAAGATAAAAAAGAGCTCGAATACCTGACAGGAACCCCTCCTCCATCCTTGGCACCTGCCGTTACAAACTCGCCGACCCCGACGTCGATGATACCGACTACCGGCGAGTCTTAGAAATCTTCAAAAAATACGACATCCGTTACTTCTTTTACAACGGCGGCAACGACTCCATGGACACCTGCCACAAGATCAAGCGCTACCTTGATAAACACAATTACGAATGCCGCGTCATCGGGATCCCGAAAACCGTCGACAACGACCTTTTCGGCACCGACCACTGCCCCGGCTTCGGATCGGCCGCCCGATACGTGGCCACCGCCATCTCCGAAGTCTGGCACGACACCCACTCCTACAATACCCCCCTGGCCGTGGTATTCGAGTGCATGGGCCGCCACGCCGGCTGGCTGGCAGGCGCCTCTGCCCTGGCCTCTGTCATCGGGCGCGGACCTGACCTCGTCTATTTACCCGAACGCCCCTTTGACGAAGACAAGATGATCCGTGACGCTAAAAAAATCTTAGAAGAAAAGAACATTGTATTAATCAGTGTCTCCGAAGGCATCCAGACAGAAGACGGACAATTGGTCGTCGAACAGCTCTCCGCGAGAAAAACAGACGCCTTTGGCCATAAGCAACTCGGCGGTACCGCCCAGTTACTAGCCGAGCGCTTAGGCGAAGCATTAGGCATCAAGGTGCGGGGCATCGAATTCTCGCTCCTCCAGCGCTCCGCCGCGCATTGCGCCTCAGGCGTCGATATCGAGGAAGCCTTGAGGGCCGGAAGAGAAGGTGTGAAAGCCGCCATTTCGGGCACCTCCGGCTTCATGATGGGCTTCGAACGAAAACCCGGCCAAGACTACGGCGTCGACATTGTCCACATCCCGCTTGAAAAAGTCGCGAACACTGAGAAAATCGTCCCCCTCGACTGGATCAACGAAGAAGGAAACGGCGTCACCCAAGCATTCATCGACTACTGCCTCCCCCTCATCGGCGGGGAGCCGCAGCAGATCCACGAAAACGGTCTGCCGCGCTTTGCGAGACTAAAAAAGATTCTAGCGAAATAGAGACTTAAAAGTAGAAAACCCGGGCATCTCCGAAAAACACAGCCCCCGAAGGAACAGGCGAACGGCACACCGTAATAATCGCCTCCGAGGGGCCGTCGGAAAGATGCCCGAAGGCATCCCTTCCCTCCTCATCGAAGAATCGGCGCATAATAAGCCGGTCATCGTGCGCCTCAATAATTTCAAAAAAGCCCGTGCGAAGCACCTTAGCTTCGTGTTTCAGACGGACTAACTCCCAAAGATGCGTGGTCATCTCACTTTTCGGCCGATCCTCTTCTCTTGGAAAAGTCCTGCGGTTAAAGGGATCGTCATAACCCTCCATAGCAAACTCATCGCCGTAATAAACAGAAGTCGCGCCCGGGAAGGCAAGCTGTAACAAGGAGGCGGCGAGCAGTAGTTCCTCCCCCTTCGCCCGCTCCTCATCCGTCAAACGCGCAATAGCCTGTTCTTTCCGATCGTCAGGCTTCGGCTTCCCCGACAGCTTCGTCACAATCCGCTCCGTGTCGTGACTCCCCAAAAGGTTCATCTGCGTATAAAGCGCCTCTTTTGGCGTAATCGACAGCATCTTCTCAAAAGCAAAACCGAGCTCACGGGCGTCGATCTCATCGGTTAAAAAAGCGATCACATCCCTGCGGAAGGGATAACCCATCACACAGTCATGCGTATTCCCAAATAAGAAGTCACGGTAAGCCCCGTAGCTGATCTTAGCTGTCGGTTCCTCCCAGACCTCCCCCATGACAAGCGCGTCCTCGGACTCTGTTTTCACACGCGCTCGCAACAGCCGCAAAAAAGAATCAGGCAACTCATCGGAGACATCGAGGCGGAAACCCGAACACCCCTGCCTTAACCAATAGGCGAGGACCCCGTCCTTGCCGCAAATAAATTCACGGTAAGACAGATCGTCCTCTTCCACATTCGGAAGCTCCGGAAAATCCCACCAGCACTCATAGCGCGGTCCGTCCATCGCGTCCTGCATCTCGTGAGAGAAACGATACCAGGAGGTGTAATCGGAATCCGCCCCTTCACACACCGCCTGCCAGGCCCCCACCGAATCGTAACGGCCGAAGCGGTTGAAATAAAGACTGTCCGCCCCCGTGTGGCTGAACACGCCGTCCAGGATCACATGGATACCCAAGGCTTTCGCCTCAGCAAAAAGCGCGATGAGATCCTCATGGGTACCTAACAGCGGATCCACCTTCAGGTAGTCGCCCGTGTCGTAGCGGTGATTGGACTTGGACTGAAAGACAGGGTTCAAATAAAGCACATTAATGCCCTTGAGCGACAGTTCCGTCAGGTACTCGCGGATGCCGTTCAAAGTACCGCCAAAAAAATCGCAGGCCTCGTACCCAGTGGGTTCCTTCCCCTCAAAATCGACCTCCTCATCCCAGTTTTCGTGCCAGATGCGCTCCGGGTAATGCATGAGGGAACGGGCATATTCGCCATCGAAGTCTTTGCCCCGGCTGAAACGGTCCGGGAAAATCTGGTACAGCAACGCGCCCTTCATCCAGTCAGGGGTCTTGAAATCTTCTTGGTGTACTGTCACCTGAAAAGCCGGAATCAGCTCCGTCCCGTCCACCTTAAAATCGGGACTGACCACAGAAGTCATAGCCGTGACACCGCGGGTGTCCTCGTCCGGAAAACCCCAGCGATAGCGCCCGTCCAAAAGCTGTGCCTCAAACCAGTAATAGAACAACCCCGGCTCATGGTCCATTTGGAGGGAACACTCATACACCGAGTGACACTCGTTCTTCGAGATCTGCCTCATCGGGAAAAAACTCTCACGCACGGGCGGCAGCCCGTACACATAGAACAGGCGAAGTGACGCGACCTCGGCTTTTTCCTCCACCGCCACACGCAGACGAAGCGTGCTGCCACAGGCAACCGCCCCCATCGGATCACGATAAAAGGCTTGGCTCACATCATGCGAAAAATGAATCAAGGATTAACGCTCCTCTAAAATAGCTTCGTAAAGCGTTTCATATGTTTTGGCCGAACGCGTCCAGGAATAGTCTCCCGACATCGCCTGCTGCACCATATTCGACCAGGCTTCACGATCCTCACGGTAGAGTTCGACCGCCTCTTTGGCCGTGTAAAGCAGTTCATGGGCGTTGATGTTCAAAAAGCCAAAACCCGTCCCCGTCTTTTCGTACTTGTTGTAAGCCTCCACCGTATCCGCCAAACCGCCCGTCTGACGCACCAACGGCAGGGTGCCGTAGCGCATGGCGATCATCTGGGAAAGCCCGCAGGGTTCAAAGAGCGATGGCATGAGGAAAAGATCGGAGCCCGCGTAGATACGCCTGGAAAGCAGGCGGTCGTAGGTGATAAGCGCGCGCATCTTATCCGGGTGCCGCGATTCAATCTCCGACAGCGCCTGTTCATAGGCCGGATCCCCCGTCCCTAAGAGCACAAACTGCAAATCCTCCTCCAACAACTCATCGAGGATATGGAGCAGGAGATCCAAGCCTTTTTGCGAATCAAGGCGGGTCACCATGGAAAGAAGCGGTATTTTGGGTTCTTTCGGCAAATGGCACTCCTGCTGCAAAGCCTTCTTGCAGGCGGCCTTGCCCTTCATCCAGGACTTCATAGAATAAGAGGAAGCAAGCTCCGGATCTGTCTCCGGGTCGTAAAGCTCCGTGTCGATGCCGTTCAAAATCCCCGATAACTTCCAACCGAAAGACAAAAGAAGTTGGTCCAGCCCCTCGCCGAAATACTCCGTCGTAATCTCCTTCGCGTAGGTCGGTGACACCGTGGACACGCGGTTTGCAAACACAATGCCCGCCTTCAAAAAATTCGGCGAACCGTCCTTTAACACCTTGTCCTCGGTCATGTAGTCATCCGACAGATCGAACAGGTCCATGACATTCTCGCGCCCGTGAATCCCCTGGTGCTTTAAGTTGTGGATCGTCAAAAGAGTCCGAAGATCCGTAAAATACCCGTTCTTTTGGTAGTGGCTCTCTAACAGCACCGGGATCATGCCGGACTGCCAGTCATTCAAATGCAACAGATCCGGGAAAAAATCCATCGGCTCGCCCAAGGCTTCCAACACCGCGCGTTGGAAAAAGGAAAAGCGCTCAATGTCAAAAGAATAGTCAATATACAGGCTATCGTGGCCGAAATAAAAGTCATTATCGATGAGGTACAGGGGAACCCCGTTCACCTCCATCTGAAATAAACCGCTGTACATGGTGCGCCATCCCAAACGGATGATCGACCAGCGGACAAACTGCAACTGTGAGGCGTAGGACTCCTTGATCGTCTTGTAGAGCGGCATGATGACCCGAACATCGTGGCCGAGGCGCCTCAAGGCCCCGGGCAATGAGCCCGACACATCGCCTAAGCCCCCCGTGGAGGCCAAGGGCACCATCTCCGAGGTGACATAAAGTATTTTCACTTACAGGTCCTCCTTAGACAATCGAATTCTTGCCGATGACGATCGGATAGCCCGGCTGACCGAGCAGACGCCCTCCCATTTTAATCACACTGTTCTTGTCCACGATCACATGGTCCAAGACGACGCCTTCTGAGATCTGCACATCCTGAAACAGCACGCTGTTGGTCACCCGGGCGTTGCGCCCGATGACACAGCCTCTGAACAATACACTGTTCTTCACTTCCCCCATGATGACGCAGCCGTCCGATGACAGGACATTGTCCACATGCCCGCTCTCAGGGGAGACAATACAGGGCGCCTCATTTTTAACCTTCGTGTAGATGGGGCGGTCGTGGGAGAAAAGCCCCCGCCGAATCTCATCGTCCAGCATGCTCATGGACGCTTCAAAGTAGCTTCGGATATCGTAGATGCGAAACAGGAGCCCCTGATGCTCCACCGCCTTAATGTTAAAGCGGTCATAATGCTGGAGCAGGCCGAGGATGGAAAAATCGGCGATGCCGCGGGCCATCATCTCGGTCAGGATGCGGATCAGTAAATCCTTTTCAATCACCAGGAGACCAAAGGCATTCAATTCACTCGCGCTGTAAGGGAAATCCACCATCAGGCCCGTGATCCGGGAATCCTCATCGGTCTCAATCGCAAGTGACCGCGCGCTTTCTTTTTTCCCGTCCCTTGCGTAATACACCATAGGGTTGCCTGCGCCTGAGGCCTTGTACTTCTTAAAAGGCGGTAAATGCGACGATGGTTATGAGTCGCTGGCAGAAATAAGCACATATTTCTGATCGCCACTTTCCACATAGTCAATAATGCCCTGCGCGTCCGTGCGGTCGGGTGCCCGTCACCGGGTTGATATAGGGCGGGATCAGGTAGAGAGTCTCGACGCATGCGGTCAAGATCCCACCAGGAGCCTGTGCCCACATGGTCCATGAGAGACTTGTAGCGCGTGAGCGCGACGACACCGATGCGCTTTAACGCCACAGTTCACCATGTTGGACAGGGTAAAGTCGATGATGCGAAAACGTCCGGCAAAGGGCACGGCCGCAAGCGCCCTCGGCTGATTCAAGGCACCCAGCTGGACAAAATGGTTATCGGCCAAAATAAGGCCCATGGCGTCCGTTAACATAGCTCCATCTCCCTTCTCACCTGATTGGGGCTTTCAGCCACCAGATCAGGATGCGTCTTCGCGTGCCTGGGTCTTTACACTATGGATGTTCGTTAATGCGGGACGCCTCTTTCGGATCACACATCTGGGGCGATCACCGTGATGTCATCTTCTGCGTTGGGGACATAAAGGCATCGCTCGTTCATCAAGGTCGCCCCGACATCCTCTACCGATGGTATTCATCCTCATTAACGCAATAAGCGCGTCAAGACCGCGCCTTTTTCACAGGCCCCCGGCATGAGAAGAGTCGCGGACCACGGCTCCCTTCCTCCACGATCACGTTGTAACCGACAATGCTGTTTTTCGACTTACAGTAATTTCAGCCCTGTCGGTCACCGCGATATTGAGTTCACTACCGTTTAACGGAAATAATGCGAAGGGCGCCAGTCTTTTCGGAATAAACAGGCCAACCGTCGCGCAGGTTAATCGCGGCTTATTCTTTTAACAGGTCCATATTGACTCCTAAAGCGAGCGACCGTCCCCACATCCTTCCAGTAGCCGTCAAACGCCAGTAATACATCGAGGCCGCGCCTGATCATACCGGGGATGACATCGCCGCCGAAGTCATTTTTCAGATCTGGGATCGTTCTCATCTTGAGATCAGCACTTCGGTAACACCTCCTTATAGCCAGCACGCCCAGCGAGGCGAGATTATTGGCCATTCAGGTTTTCCTGAAACTCAATGACCCGCCGTAGTTCGTCTGTGTCCATAATCCCAAACGTGGGCGCTCATCAGTACCCAATTCACTGCAATCATGTGCCTGCCTTTTTCGATATGGTGTGCCACCACATGGGGACAGTCCAATCTAGTATGGCTGCCAGACAAGATCAGCACATAAGATGTTGGAAGCCGTCAATAAGCGGGAATATTCTGTAGATCAGCATTGCCGTCCCTTGCACAGTCAATATTCCTCCTAACAGATGGAGCAGTAAGATATAGGTCCTGCCAGGCACAGGTCCAAGTCCTGAATGGCCGTTCTGATGTAGGAGTTCAGCTCAAATATTGGCAATGCTGCTAAGACACTGATATTTCAATCCTGAATTCATGCAGCAATTACTCACAGGAAACGATGATCTGTAGTGGCTCCCAAAGTGGGGGACCGCTGTGAGCCATGATGAAGTCAGGCTGAGACCCTGAGCCTCGATCCCGCTTCCTCCTGGCCACCATGGCGATGATTCCTCGGTTGGCCATCGTTCCTATGCCTCCTTTTCCTGTTCTCCTTCTGTAGAGAAGGTACATTCTCGCCAAAGGCGGGACCGCAGGCTGGAGTATTGCACCCTCCGAGCAACAGCTCCGACCCACATTCCATCCGAAGGGGAAAGAAGCGTTCCCCAAAGTAGCGGATCATCGCTATTCAAGAGTAAGCGATAACGCCCCTCATAGGGGACCTCTGAGCGGATAAGGCTCATAGGAGGCGGGCGTCATATTGAGTAGCACCAGAATCAACTGTTCCTCGTGAAGGCGCGCCTCGGCAGAATAAACGCCCGCTCCCGGTCATCCGCGTCAAGCCACAGGAAGTCTCAGCTGTCGTCGACACCTTCCCATAGCCTTGTGCTCCAGATAGAAATGATTCATCTGCGCACAAAGCCGCATCGCCCGGTGGAGGATACTCCAGCATAAACCACTCAAGCTCCTCATGGTAGCGCCACTCTAAATAAGGCGCGTACTCATTGCCCATGAAATTCAACTTTGCCCCGGATGCGACATCTGGTACATGTAACAGGCGCGAAGCGAGGCAAAGCGCCGCCAGTCATCGCCCGGCATACGGCCTAAAAGCGACTTCTTGCCGTGCACCACCTCATCGTGGGAGAAGGGCAAAATAAAGCGCTCCGAAAAGGCGTACATCATGGAGAACGAGAGCTTCTCATGCGCCTTTCCCCGGGCGTAGTAGTCGTGCTCCATATAGGACAGGGTGTCATTCATCCAGCCCATATTCCACTTATGTGTGAACCCCAGCCCGCCCTTGGACACAGGGGTGGTCACCTCAGGGTAAGGCGTTGACTCCTCCGCCGCCACAATGGCGTGGGGGAAATGCTCCCGAATGATCGCGTTCATCGATTTCAAAAAGTCGATGGCCTCTAAGTGTAAAAAGTTGCCTTCGTCATTGGGCACCGCGTCGGGTCTTCCAAAATCTAAATAAAGCATGGAGCTCACCGCGTCCACCCGAAGGCCGTCCGCGTGAAACTCATCGAGCCAGAACCAGGCACTCGACAAGAGAAATGACTGGACTTCGGCCAAGCCGTAATTAAACACCAAGGTACCCCAGTCGCCGTGCTCGCCCCGCCTTGAATCCGGGTCCTCAAAAAGCGGCTGGCCGTCAAAGCGCGCTAAGGCAAAATCGTCTTTGGGAAAATGCGAGGGCACCCAGTCCAAAATGACCCGTAACCCCGCCTGGTGGAGGGTGTCAATTAAAAACTTCAAATCGGCCGGCGTCCCGTAGCGTGAAGTCGCGGCAAAATACCCCGTCACCTGGTAACCCCAGGACGCATCCAGGGGGTACTCCATGACAGGCATCAGTTCCACCGCGTTATAGCCCATGTCAAGGCAGTAGGTGGCCAATTCCGGCGCGATGTCACGGTAGTTCTTCATACGGCCGTCCCCATAGCGCCGCCAGCTCCCAAGATAAATTTCATAGATATTCAAGGGACCGATGTCTTGGACATCAGGTCGGTTTGCCATGTATTCCCCGTCGCCCCATTCGTAGTCATGGTCGCCGTCATACAGGATTGAGGCCGTCGACGGCCGTGTCTCCGCGTGGCGGGCAAAGGGGTCGGCCTTTAGTGTCACGCGACCTGAGGCCGTCCGAACAGCGTACTTGTAGCGCTGCCACATCACAGCGCCCGGCACAAATCCTGTCCAAATACCGGTTGTCCCAGGGTAGGGAATACAGAATCGGATGAGGGATCCCATCCGTTGAAATCACCGACCACACTGACGGAGGACGTGCGGCGCCCAGACCGCAAAGGAATAGCCCGGTTCACCTTCCGGTGAAATCCGCGGGCGGGCGCCCAGCATTTTATAGCTTTGGTAATTCTCTCCTTGATTGAATAGCCAAGCCTGGTTCATAACGCCTGCTTTTCTTCGCTCCGTCGTACGGGCTGTTTGTTGTGCCCTCATTATACATGACAGCGCCTAAAGCTTGAGCGTTACAACCGTCACCCCGTCCCCGCCTTCACCCTCACCGCCCAGGCGGAATGTCTCCACACGGCGGTCACGCGAAAGCGACTCATGGGTGGCTTTTCGAAGCGCGCCTGTCCCCTTGCCGTGCACAATCCGGACAGGTGAAAGACCCGCCAACATGGCATCGTCAATAAATTGATCCAATAAATTCAACGCCTCGTCCGCGCGTTTACCCAGTGCCATGAGCCAGCCCCGCGCATGACAATGTCCGAGCGAAGGGAAGAGGCCTGGGTGGCACTTGTTTTCTTGTCGGCCTTCTTTTTCCTGAAGCACGGACAAGGGTCAACCGGACAGAGGGTACGTCACGACGGAAAGACCTTCGCTCAGCGGCCCACCTGCCCTTTTGCGTCAGGCAACGCGCGCACCACGCCGTCGACCGAAAGTGAACGCGAGCGATACTTTTTGCCCAAGACAAGCGTTTCAGCCGTTAATGGTCCATCCGGTATATCCGGTGTTTTCTTTCGCATCTGGTATTTTTTAGAAATCTGCGACAAACGTCCCCGCGCCTCAGAGGCCACACGGTGATCGACCGACTGTCCTTTGGTCCGGAAGGAGTACTGGTCAATCTCCTCTCGCGCGGCTTCCAAAAGCAATGCCGCTTCTTCACGCGCGCTTTCTAACACCTGTCGTGTTCTTTTTTCCAGTTTTTCAGCGTCATTGCCAATCGCTCATTGGCTTCTATGGCCTCATCTTCTATGCGCGCGATCTTCTCCCCAATCATGCGCCTCGCGGTGTAATTTCCTCACGTGCCGAAACAAGCTCCTCAAAGCGTTGGCCTTCCTCTGAAATGAGCGAACGCGCCTGGTCAATAATCTCAGGGGACAGTCCCAGTCTCCCGAGATGACAAAGGCATTACTCACCCCCGGCACCCTGATCAGGAGCTTGGTCGGTTGCAGGGTTTTTGTATCAAACTCACAGCAGGCATTCTCCACGCCGGGTTCATTCATCGCGTAGCCCTTGAGCTCGCGGTAATGAGTCGTCGCCACAGCATGGCAACCTGAGGATTTCAAATGATCGAGGATGGCAATCGCGAGCGCCGCACCCCAGAAGGGTCCGTCCGCTCCCCGAGCTCATCTAAAAGCACGAGCATCCCGGGACCGGCCGTGTTCGTGATGCGGATGATCTCCTTCATATGGGAGGAAAAGCGGCCCAGGTGTTCCTGCTCAATGCTCTGCTCGTCCCCGATGTCGACTTCGATCTGTTCAAAAGGCGATTGAAGATCCGTCAGAGGCCGGGATAAAAAGCCCGCTCATGGCCATGAGGGTTAAAAGTCCGGTGGTCGGGTGACTCACCGTCTTGCCCCCGGTGTTCGGCCCCGTGATGACCAGGGTGTTAAATGTTTTGCCCAGTTCAAAGTCAATGGGGATCACGCGGTCGCGCGCGATCAGGATGGCGCGCCTTCTTCAAAAGAATCACGCCCTGTTCATTTAACAGGGGCGGCTGGCCTCCTGGTCCAAGGCCAATTTGGCCTTGGCCATGCGGTGGTCGAGCTCGGCCAATATTTCCGTGTCGATCGCGAGGGCATCCGCCTGATTTCGACAATCCCGGAGAGCTCCTGCAAATCTTTCAATCTCACGGCGCTCTAAAAGCTCGAGTTCACGGATTTTATTATTCAATTCAACGACCGCCATCGGTTCAATAAAGGGTGCTCCCCGTCGAGGAACTGTCGTGTACGATGCCCCGACGGCCGCCCTCCGGTCACTTCGACCGGCACGACGTAGCGTCCGCTTCAGAATGATGATCCTCCTGCAGCGCTTCTTTGTGTGTGACAAGCACCTTGTCGAGCGCGCGGCGCACGGAGGCCTGCGCGTCGCGCAGGCGCCGACGGATCGAGGCCAATTCCGGGCTCGCCTCGTCATACAGATCTTCTTCATCCCGGATCGACTGTTCTGGAACACGGCGCAAGCCGGCAAGGGGGTCAGGCGCCCTGCCATCTCGTGGATCAGGAGTGCTTCTCTTACTTGCCCGTCACCTTCCACGGCGTCAAGCACACGCTCAACCGCGCAAAAAAGAGGCGATGCGCAAAAAGTCAGCCAAGTCTAAAATCGCCCCCGCCGAGGCGCGCGTCAAAGGGCCGGATGTCATTGATGCCCTGTAGGGGGAGGTCGCCGTATTTTAACAGGCGTTCGACCGCGTCATCTGTTTCGTTTAAGGCTTTTTGGGCGCTTTGAAAATCTGAAAAGGCGCAAGCGCCATGGCGCGCATGCGACCGGGCGCCGTCTGTGAGAAACCGCCGAGCGCCTCAATAATCGCGGGGAACTCAAGCGTCGTTTTTGTCTTGTCCGAGATCATCTTTATTCTTGCCGAGACCGGCCTGCCTTGTCATGATAGCTGACCGTCGCGATGAAGGAACATAAAAATCGCGGGGAGAAAGATCGCCTGCCTCACCCATCCGGGTTCGGCCTTGCCAAAGAACATAATCACCGTGGCCACGACAAACAGAAAGGTAGACACCTTCCCGTACTTATCCGCGTAGACCACGACATTTCGCTTTGGTTAAAAGAAGCGCGCCTTCCAAACAGCATGAAGGATCTGCGCACCACATAGTAAAGTGGCAACGGATGGGGGTCAATCCTACCGAAAACAGCATGAAGGCCGTGACCACCTGAAACAATTTTGTCGACGAAGGGGTCGAACAACTTGCCGAATTCCGCTTCATTAGGTTGAAGCGACGCGCGATGAAACCATCTGGTTGTGTCGGTCGCCCAAATGAGCAAAAACAATGAAAAAGTACATCCGATTCTCAGGCCAGCGGAAATCATGACGGCCAGAAAAGGATAAGGCCAGACGGATCAATGTCAGTGTGTTCGGATATTTAAAATAAAGCGAAAATACTTGTCGTTTTCGCTGTATTTTTCAGGTGATTTATCCTCATGCCCCATAGCTTTCCTGCCTTTCGCCTCGTGGCTACCCGTCTATTGTCTCATATAATCGATCTGTTTGACGTGCCCCAGCAGATAACCTGAAATTCTCATCGCCGAAAGCCGCCATCAGGAGTCCTGCTGTTTCTTCATTCCAGTCGACAGAAGGGATGTCCTCTTCCATACAGATACTTTGCTCATCAAACAGGCGCACGGGGAACGATCCGCCAAAATACGACAGGGCCGCCAAAAGGCGTGTCTTGAAATCCGACCGCGCATCGTGAGGGATGCGGATCACCAGGGCCTGGGGTGGCGGCACAGGCGCTTCGCGCCCGTTATCGCGACGCTTCTCGGGTTCTTTTTTTACCATTCTCCCGAGGATGGCTGCTTTTTTTCTGATTTTCGGCTCTTGTATTTATTAAATTCAACAGGCAAGGCGCGCAGTTCCTCATGCAAGGGCGCGATGACATTCGCTAGAGCTTAGGTTCTTCTTCCCTTCATATCCAGCGTGCCGCCGATGATAAGGGCGCTGTAATCGTCCAACAGATGATGGTGGCCTTCCGTGTAGGATCTCGGAAACACCACCACTTCATAACTGCCCTCGTCATCCTCAAGGGTTAAAAAGGCCATGCGCTCATTCTTCTTGGTGAAGGTGTCGCGCCGGCGACCACGAGCCCCGCCATCACGAGGCGATCCCGGTCTTTAACCCGAGCGCAGTTCGATACCTTCCTGCTCTTCGTCGTCGTCCTTCGTGCGCAGTTCACTGCTTTTCACAAGCTTCAAGGCCTTGATTGCCTCGCGGTATGTGTTCAAGGGATGCCCCGTGATGTAAAGGCCCGTCATCTCTTTTTCCATGGCCATGCGCTCCACCATCGGGAAGTCGGGCACATTGGGGTAACTCGGCTCATCGTTTTGGGCGAGATCAATGTCCTCATTTAAGTCAACATGGTAAACGCCCCTTCCATGACTCCTTTTCGGGCGCTGGTGACACTCGTCGCAAACCGTCTATGACCGCCACCATCTTGGAGCGCGTCACGCCGAAATAACTACAGGCCGAGGAGTGGATCAGGCTCTCAATCATCTTGCGGTTGAAGGAGAGGTCGTACATCCTTCGCAAGAAATTGCCGTAGCTTGTGAAGGGGCCTTCTTTTTCGCGCGCCGCAACCAGCGAGGCGATCGCCTCCGCCTACATTTTCACCGCGCCTAAAACCGACCGGATCGCCTGACCCTCCGGATGAAAGCGCGGGCCGCTCTTGTTGATGTCAGGCGGCAGGATCGGCACCCCCATTGTCTCGGCCACGCGCACATAGCGCCCCGCTTTGTCGAGGTTACCCAAATGCGAATTCAAAATAGCCGCCATGTATTCTGACGGGGTAATAGTATTTGCACCAGGCGGTGTAGTAGGCGACCGCCGCGTAGAGGGCCGCGTGCGCCTTGTTAAAGGCATAGCCCGCAAAGGCATAGATGTCATTAAATAACTTGTCGGCGACCTTTCGCGGCACACCGTTCGCGATCGCGCCCTTGACTTCCGCGCCCTTCTCATCGGCACCGCCCTCAATAAACAGCTTGCGGTAGCTTTGCAAAAGCGCCTCATTTTTCTTGCCCATGGCGCGGCGGACGTTGTCAGCCTGCGCGAGCGAGAATCCGGCCAGATCACGCACGATGCGGATAACCTGCTCCTGGTACACGATGACGCCGTAGGTCACCTTTAAAATGGGTTCCAGCATAGGGGTGTCGTAGCGAATCTTCTTCGCGTCGTGACGCGCCGCCACATAGCGCGGAATCTGGTCCATCGGGCCGGGTCTGAAAAGCGACACGCCGGCGATGATGTCTTCAAAGGACTCGGGCTGCAGGTCCTTGAGGAAGGTCGTCATCCCGCCGCCCTCGAGCTGAAACACGCCCTCCGTATCCCCGCGGCTAATCATCTCGAACACCTTCGGGTCGTCGTAGGTCATGCGGGCAAAGTCAATCGCTGTCCCTGTTTTTTCCTCAACGAGTTGTGAGGTTTCCTGCAGTACGGTTAAGGTGCGAAGTCCCAGAAAGTCAAACTTCAACAGCCCGACATCTTCAATGTCATCTTTTGTGAACTGGACGACGATCGACTCATCGTTGCGCGACAGGGGCGCGATTTCGCAGACCGGTTTGCCCGCGATGATGACGCCCGCCGCGTGGGTGGAGGCATGGCGCGGCATGCCCTCAAAGCGTTTGGCCAAATCGATGACGCGGCGCGTCACATCGTCTTCCTCGTACAGTTTTTTAAGATCGGGATTCATCTCGAGCGCGAGATCAATGGTCATCTTTAATTGTTCGGGCACCATCTTGGCGATCCGATCGGTGTCGGCGTAGGACACGTCGAGCGCCCTTCCGACATCGCGGATGACGGCACGCGCCGCAAGCGTCCCGAAGGTGATGACCTGGCAGACCTGGTCGACGCCGTATTTCTGCGTCACATAGTCGATGACTTCGCCTCTTCGCTCATAGCAAAAGTCGATGTCAAAGTCAGGCATGCTGACCCGCTCTTTGTTCAAGAAGCGCTCAAACAGCAGTTCGTATTTTAACGGATCGATGTCCGTGATAAATAGCGTGTAAGCCGCAAGTGACGCCGCGCCTGAGCCCCTCCCCGGCCCCACCATGATGTCGTTGTCGTGGGCAAAGCGGATAAAATCCCAGACGATGAGATAGTAGTCCGTGTAACCCATGCTGTTGATGACCGACAGTTCATAATCCAGGCGTTCGCTGTAAGCCTCAAAGGAGATGCCGGTCTCCCGCTGGACCATGCGTTTGTCGAGGCCTTCGTAGCAGAGACGGCGGAGCATCTCCTCCGCGGTCTCCCCTTCTTCGGTCTCAAAATGCGGTAATGAAATCTCACCTCTATTTAAACTCACCTGACAGCGTTTTGCGATGCGCTCCGTATTCAGGAGCGCCTCCGGGAAGGCCGAAAAAAGCGTTTCCATCTCGGCCGGCGAACGCACATACAAGGTATCCGTGTTCATCTGCATGCGGTCGGGGGCGTTCATGGTCTTCCCCGTCTGCATGCACAAAAGCACCTCATGGGCAAAGGCGTCGTCCTGTTTTAAATAGTGGCAGTCATTCGTGGCGACAAGCGGAATTCCCGTCATCTCACTGATCTCAATGAGTCCCTTGTTCACGATGGCCTGTTCGGCCATGCCGTTTTCCTGCAACTCTAGGTAGTAATGGTTCTCACCGAAGATTTCTTGGTAGAGAAGCGCGGTTTGAGTCGCTTCTTCCATCTCCCCCTGCATGATGAGCCGCGGGACCTCCCCTGAAAGGCAGGCCGAAAGGGCGATGAGTCCCTCGCTGTGTTGGCGTAATAAATCCCTATCCACGCGCGGACGGTAGTAAAAACCGTCCACAAAGCCCGCCGACACCAGTTTTACCAGATTATGGTAGCCTTCGTCATTTTCAGCCAGAAGAATCAGGTGATGGGGATCGCGGTCAGGCGCGCCTTCTTTATCCTTGTGGTTTCTTGGCGCCACATACACTTCACAGCCGATGACCGGGTGAATCCCGTTTTTCTTCATGGTGCGGTAAAAATCGAGCACGCCGTACAAGGCCCCGTGGTCCGTGATCGCGCAGGCGTCCATGCCGAGCTCTTTTAAGCGGGCGGGCAGTTCATGAATCCTGTTCGCCCCGTCAAGCAGGCTGTATTCGGTATGCAGATGCAGATGCGTAAATGCCATGATTTGATTTTCTAGGGTCCCAAAAGGGTATTCACACGCGCCAGGACGATTGTTTCATATGCTTGTTGCCTCGCTTCGCAAATCGCCCGGTCCTTCCCGTAGCAGCCAAAATACACCTTGATCTTCGGCTCTGTGCCCGAGGGTCTGACGCACATGAAGTCAAGGCCCGAGAGCTGGTAAAGCAGCACATTGCTTTCGGGGTAATCAAGTTCGGTGACTTCTTGGGTCGCGAGGACTTGCTTATTGCCCGTCAAGAAGTCCGACAGGGTTAGAATACCAAGTGACTCGAAGCCAGTGAAAGGATCGTCACGCAGGATGCGCATGACTTCAGCGATCTTTTCAAGCCCCGTCTTCCCCTCCCGGATGATCGAGATGGTGTTTTCGGCCTTGTGGCCGTACTGCTCGTAGAAATGTTCGAGGCGGTCGACCAAGGTCTCGCCTTGTGAGGCGGATACAGCCGCCATCTCCGCAATGAGCAGGCAGGTGACCACCGCGTCCTTGTCGCGTACATTCTTCCCCGCCAAATAGCCGAAGCTCTCCTCGTAACCGAACTGGAAGTGGCCGCCGGCCAGGTCGCCGTGTTTGTGAATCTCCGCCGCGATGTGTTTGAAGCCTGTAAGTGACAAATAGAGATCGGTGCCGTAGTGCTCCGAAATGGCGCGCGTTAAACGAGAAGAGACCACCGTCGACACACAGAAGGATCCGGGCGGTAATTCATCGCGTCTGGCCCGTTCGCCCAGGATGTAGTCCATGAGTAACAAGCCGATTTCATTGCCTGATAAAAGGACAAATTCATCGTCCTTCGTGCGAATGGCCACCCCGGTGCGGTCGGCGTCGGGGTCGGTGGCAAGCACGAGGTCGGCGCCTGTCTCTTTCGCTTTTGCGATCGCCAGTGTTAAGGTCTCGGGTAACTCGGGGTTCGGCGTCGGGGTGGTGGGGAAGTTGCCGTCCGGCAACTCCTGCTCAGGCACGACTTCGACATGGGTAAACCCGTGTTTTTTCAAGATGCGGCGCACCGGCTTGTTGCCCGTGCCGTTAAAGGGTGAATACACAATGGGCATCGCGTGCTCTTGGCGCACGATGTCCCCGTTTAAGGTTAAGGCCAACAGGGATTCGTCGTAGGCTTCATCGAGTTCTTCGCCCATGAAACTGAACAGTTCGGACTGCATCGCCTCCTCGAAGGACAGCGTCTGTTCCAATACGCCGGTTAAGTCGGTCACTTCGCCCATCTTTAAAGCGACCCGGTCGGCGTCCTCCGGTCCCAGCTGGGCACCGTCATCGCCGTAGGCCTTAAAGCCGTTATATTGTTTCGGGTTGTGGCTGGCGGTCAGCATGATCCCCCCGATGCAGTCATAGCGTCTGAGCGCGAAGGAGAGCATGGGGACGGGACGGAGTTCGTCTGAAAAACGTACGCGGATGCCGTTGGTAATAAAGACGGAGGCCGCTAGTTCCGCAAACTCGCGCGAACGATTGCGGGAGTCGTAGGAGATGGCGATGCCTTTTGTCACGGCGTCCTCTCCCCGATTTTTTAGGTGGAGCGCGAATCCCTGTGCCGCGCGGGCCACCGTATAGCGGTTCATCCGGTTGGTTCCGGCCCCCATGATGCCGCGAAGGCCCGCTGTACCAAACTGCAATTCCTGGTAGAAACGATCTTCTATTTCAGCCGCGTCATCCGCGATGGAGACGAGCTCCGAGAGCGTTGAAGCGTCGAGTTTCGGGTTATTTATCCAGCTTTCATAGGCCATTTGAGCGCGTGTTTTAGCCATGGTGAACTCCTTACTTAATTTGAGAAATAATTATCTCAAGTTTAGCACAGGAAGGAAAATGAAGGACTTATCCGTGGAGGTGTCCGCGGATCAAAATAAGCTGGTCTCGGAGGAGTGCCGCAAGCTCGAAGTCGAGCCTTCGGGCGGCCGCATTCATCTCTTTTTCGATTAATTTCGCCTGTTTTTGGAGCTCCGCGTAGGAGAGGCGCGACAGCTCTTTGTCGTAGCGCTCAATGTCATCGACGGTCTCGAGGGCTTCGTCGGCCACGAGCTCAAAGCTCGTGTCGATGAGGTCGCGGATATCCTTTTTAATCGTGGTCGGCGTGATGCCGTGGGCTTCGTTGTACGCGGTTTGAATCTCGCGGCGGCGATTGGTCTCGCGGATGGCTCGCTCCATGGAGGCGGTGATCTCATCCGCGTACAGGATGACGCGGCCGTTCACATTTCGGGCGGCCCGCCCGATGATCTGGACCAATGAGGTGGTCGAGCGCAAGAAGCCTTCTTTGTCGGCGTCTAAGATCGCGATGAGGGAGACCTCCGGCAAATCGAGGCCCTCTCTTAATAGGTTGATGCCGACCAATACATCGAATTCACCTTTTCGAAGTTTTCTTAAAATCTCGAGGCGTTCCACCGTCGCGATATCGGAGTGCAGGTATTCGACCCTTAGGTTTTCTTCTTTGAAAAAGTCCGCCAGATCTTCCGCCATGCGCTTGGTTAAGGTTAATACAAGGGTGCGTTCTCCGCGCTCTGTAGTCTCCCGAATGCCGGCCATGAGATCTTCAATCTGGTTTTCCACGGGACGCACAAAGATAAGGGGGTCCACCAGCCCGGTCGGCCGGATGATCTGTTCGACGACCTGAGAGGATTGCTCGAGTTCATAGGCGGCCGGTGTCGCGGACACATAGATGGTTTGACCCGCGCGTTCTTTAAATTCGTCAAAGCTTAAAGGGCGGTTGTCAAAGGCCGAGGGTAGCCGAAAGCCGTAGTCAACGAGCGACTCTTTCGTGAGCGGTCGCCTCGACCATGGAGCCGATCTGGGGTACGGACACGTGTGACTCGTCGATGAATACCAGGCAATCCTCCGGAAAGAAGTCCAGGTGAAGGGCGGGCCGTCCCGCGACACGCCCTGTCATATGACGCGAGTAGTTCTCAATGCCTTTGCAAAACCGGTCTCGAGCATCATTTCCATGTCGTAGCGTGTGCGCTGTTCCAAGCGGTAGGCTTCGATGAGTTTGCCTTGCCTTTGAAAATATTCGAGGCGTTCTTCCAGTTCCGCCCCGATGGAAATGACGGCGCGTTTCATTTTCTCCCGGGTGGTCGCGTAGCGACTGGCGGAAGATGGCGACGCAGTTTCTCCCCGTGATGGACCTGCCGGAGATCGTGTCCACCTCTCGATCTCTTCGATTTCGTCGCCGAAGAACCGCACGCGCGTCAGCGTACTTTCTTCTGAGGCGGGGAAGATGTCGAGGATGTCACCTCGCACGCGGAAGGTGCCGCGTTTTAAGTCGAAGTCATTTCGCGTACTGGATGCGCACCAGGTCTTCGATGACTTCTTCTGACGGCTTTTGGCCATCCCCGGTCGCAGGCTGACCATGAGGTTCTTGTAGTCGTCGGGTCGCCTAAGCCGTAGATGCAGGATACGGAGGCGACGACGATGACGTCGCGGCGCTCCAACAGGGAGGAGGTCGCCTTATGGCGCAGACGGTCGATCTCGTCGTTGATCGCCGAGTCTTTTTCAATGTAGCGTCCCGGGTCGGCAGGTATTCGGCTGGTAGTAGTCGTAGTAGCTGACAAAGTATTCGACGGCGTTTTCGGGGAAAAGCGCCATGAATTCGGCAGAGAGCTGTCCGGCCGGTTGTCTTGCTGTGCGCGATGACCAGGGCGGGTCGCTGTGTCTTCTCGATGACGGAGGCCATGGTGGAAGGTTTTGCCGGATCCCGCGTGACGCCCAAAAGCGTCTGCCCCTGGTCGCCGCGTGACAGGCCGGCGCTTAACTGTTCGATCGCTCTCGCCGATCTCCTCTTGGGGGTCATGTCGCTTCTTAGTTTAAATTTTCCGGGCAGGCTGTCCATGGTTACGGTTGGATGGGGCAGGGGTGCCAGAAGCCCGGTGCTCTTCTAGTTTTTTACGAACTGCGGCGATGTCCCGCCAAAGAAAAGTTTTCTTCGAAGGATCGCGCAGGATGTAGGCGGGGTGGAAGGTTGGCATAATGTAGCAGCCGTTTGACTCGGTCCATTGCCCGCGGGCCTTCGTGATGCCCAGATCGGAGCCCGTGAAGTAGCGGTAGGCTGTCGCGCCCATGAGAAGGTAGACCGAAGGGCGCACCAGGCGCATCTGTTCGGTCAGAAGCGGGCGGCAGGCCGCGGCTTCCTCCTGCGTCGGGACGCGGTTACCGGGCGGCCGGCATTTTACGATGTTGCAGATATGGTAGTCCTCGGGTGAAAAGCCGAAGCTTGTCAACAATTGGTCCAAGAGTTTGCCCGATCGCCCGACAAAGGGGATGCCCTGGCGGTCCTCGTCGGCGCCGGGGCCTTCGCCCAGGATCATGAGGGGGGCTCTTATGCCTCCGCGCCAGATGACGACATGTTGCCGCGATTCGGCCAGTTCACAGGCTTCACAGGCGCGGCATGTGTCGACAAAGTTTTGCCAGTTCTCATTCCTCATCGCGCTCGGCTGCCCCTTCTTCGGCCCCCAGCGGTTTCATCGTCGGGAATAGCAAGACGTCACGGATGGACGGTTCACCGGTCAACAGCATGACCAGGCGGTCGATGCCGATGCCCAGGCCTCCTGTCGGCGGCATGCCGTACTCGAGTGCCTCGACGAAGTCCTCGTCGGGCAATTGGGCTTCCTCGTCGCCCTGATCGTGCCGGCGTTGCTGGTCGGCAAAGCGTCGGCGCTGGTCGTAGGGGTCGTTCAGTTCGGAGTAGGCGTTGCCGTACTCGCGGCCCACGACAAAGACTTCAAAACGCTCGGTCAACCGTCCCTGGGTGCCCGGCTTGATCTTCGTTAAAGGCGAGATCTCTATGGGATAGTCCATAATGAAGGTCGGCTGGATGAGTTTTTCTTCGGCAAAGGCTTCAAAGCAGGCGTTCAGCACTTCGCCCCAGGTCATCTTGTTCGTCATGTCGGGCAGGCCGTAGGCCTTGGCGGCGTCACGGGCCGCCTCGTCCGTATCGAGCGCGTCAAAGTCGAGTCCCGTGTGTTCTTTCACGGCCTCGATCATGGTCAACCGCCTGAAGGGCGGTTTTAAGGAGAGTTGTTCTCCCTGGTATTCGATGTCATAACGGCCGTTGATGGCCATTGAGGCCTTGGCAAACAGGTTTTCGGTCAATTCCATCATGCTGTGGTAGTCGCCGTAGGCCTGATACAGTTCGAGCATGGTGAACTCCGGGTTGTGCTTGGTGCTCATCCCTTCGTTTCTGAAATTGCGGCCGATCTCGTACACGCGTTCAAAGCCGCCGACGATGAGCCGTTTCAGGTAGAGTTCCGGTGACACGCGCAAAAACAGGTCGATATCGAGCGCGTTATGGTGGGTAATAAAGGGCCTTGCGGAAGCGCCGCCCGCGATGGTGTTCAGGATGGGGGTTTCCACCTCCAGAAAATCCATCTCATCCAAAGTCTCGCGGATCAGGCGGATAATCCGGCTGCGCTTTTCAAAGCTGTCCCGGACATTGGGATTCACGATGAGATCCAGGTAGCGCTTGCGGTAGCGGGTATCCGTGTCACGTAAGCCGTGAAACTTCTCCGGCAAGGGGCGCAGAGACTTCGCAAGCAAGGTAAACGACTCATTTCGAATCGAAATCTCACCCATCTTCGTACGGAAAACCTCGCCCGTCACCGCGACCAAGTCGCCGATGTCAAGACTCTGCCAACTCGCGTACCCCTCATCGCCCAAATTATTCAAGCGGCTGAAAATCTGAATCGTCCCCGTGCGGTCGAGCAAATCTGAAAAAGAAACCTTACCCATGCCGCGCTTCGCCTTAATACGTCCTGCGACCTTGACGGTCTTGTTTTCAAAATGCTCGAAATCGGAGACAATCTCTCCCGCGTGATGCTCAACTTCTATATGGGTCAGAAGGTAAGGGCTCTCCCCTTTTGCTTCTAATTCTCGCAGTTTCTCTAAACGGTGTCGCATCTGCTCCGGCAGATCGTCCGCTCTATCCTGTTCGCTATTTTCTGTGCTCATTCATCGAGTCCCTTCGGCTTCGAAATACGAACCACGGAATAGGTCAAAATGCCGGTCGGTGTCTTTACTTGGACGACATCGCCCTTCTTCTTGCCCATGATGGCCTGGCCGACGGGAGAATCGCTCGATAGCTTCCCGATCAGGATGTCTTCCTCCTTGGCGGAGACGATCATGTATTCTTCTTCCGTCCCGGATTCTTCGTGGCGCAAAAGCACCTGTCCGCCCAAGGTAACGCGTGTGCGACTGATGTCTTTTTCGTCAATCACCTTCGCGTTTTTCAAGATTTCCTCAATCTCCATGATCCGCAGGTCGTTGTCGGCGTAGGCCTGTTTCGCGTCATCAAATTCAGAGTTCTCCGTGATATCCCCATGGGCGCGCGCTTCCTTCAATCGCTCGGCGATCTCAGCGGCCACCCGGGTTTTTCTATCTTCAAGTTCCTCTTGGTATTCACGGATCTTCCCGTATGTCATCTCGTAGACTTTCACTGCCATCTTTCGTCTGGTCCTCTTTTCTTCACTCGTTCAGACTGTCCCCCCGAAGGAGAACAGTGAATAATTGTATCACGTCCACAAAATATCGCCTAATCTCAGCGACCGATGTCACTTTCCTTGTGGATGACGTCGTGGGCGCCGCCCTCGACGATGCTTGTCGGCGATACAATGGTGAGCCTGGCTTTTTGCTGGAGTTCCGCGATTGAAACGGAGCCGCAGGCGCACATGGTCGCCTTGATTTTGGCCAGGGTCGTCGCGACGTTGTCAGAAAGTTTACCGGCGTAAGGGACGTAGGAATCAACGCCCTCTTCAAAGTGCATCTCCCCGTCTTCGCCGCCGTCGTCGTAGCGCTGCCAGTTGCGGGCCCGGTTCGAACCCTCGCCCCAGTACTCCTTGACGTAGCTGCCGTTAAACAACACACGCCGCGTCGGGCTCTCATCAAAGCGGGCAAAGTAGCGCCCCAGCATGAGGAAGTCCGCGCCCATGGCAAGGCCAAGGTCATATGGTAGTCATGCCGATACGCCGCGGAGCAAAGCGGGATATAGTCCCCGTCTCTAAACCAGCGGTCGCGGGCTCGGGCGACATCCATGAGGGCTGAGGCCTGTCCGCGGCCGATGCCCTTTTGTTCGCGTGTAATGCAAATGGAGCCCCCGCCGATGCCCACCTTGATAAAGGACGCGCCGGCCTTGGCCAGGAAACGGAATCCCTCTTCGTCAACGACGTTGCCCGCGCCCAGAGGCAGGTCGGGTCCGTATTCATTCCTTATAGCCGATGGCGTCTTTTTTGCCAGTCTGAAAAACCGTCGGAGGAGTCGAGGAAGACGTCACATCCCGCGTCCAAAAAGCGCCGGACGCGCTCTTTGTAGTCGCGGGTGTTGATGCCGGCCCCCACGAGCAGACGCTTATGCGCGTCGAGCATCTCGCCGGGGTTCGCTTTGTGCTGGTCGTGTCCTTACGAAACACAAGCGACACAAGGGCCCTTCCTCATCCAGGATCGGGACCTGGTTCAGCTTGTGATCCCAGATGAGATCGTTCGCTTCACTCAAGGTGATGCCTTCACGTCCGAAGACAATGTCTTCTAATGGGGTCATGAAGGATGAAACCGGCGTGTCGGGGTCCAGGCGCGACACGCGGTAGTCGCGGCTCGTGACGATGCCTAAGAGTTTACCGTTCGAGGTCCCGTCGTGCGTGATCGGAACGGTGGAGTGACCGGTTCTTTTTTTCAGTTTCACGATGTCGGACAGTTTCGCCTCCACCGACAAGTTGCTGTCGCTGGGTACGAAGCCTGCCTTGAAACGCTTGACGCGGCGGATCATTTCGGTTTGGGTGTCAATGCCTTGGGAGCCGAAGATGAAGGCGAGGCCGCCTTCGCGGGCGAGCGCGACCGCCATGCGGTCGTCTGACACCGCCTGCATGATCGCGGAGAAAAGCGGAATGGTCATTGTAATCGGGCAGTCTTCTTGCCCTTTCTTGTATTTGGTGAGGGGCGCGGACACGGAGACGCGGTCCGGTGTGCACTCGCGCGTCGTCCTGTTGGGAAGGAGCAGAAATTCGCTAAAGGTACGCGAGAGCTCAGGAATTAAATGGGACATTTACTTCTCTCCTTTTTTGTGTGCGATTGCTTTTTCAAGAAAAGCGATAAACAGCGGATGCGGCCTTGTCGGACGCGATTTGAATTGCGGGTGGTAGATCGTCCCGACAAAGAAAGGATGATGCGGCCATTCAACGGCCTCCACCCGTTTCCCGTCGGGCGACATGCCGGAGTAGCGAAGTCCTGTGGCCGCCAAAGCCCCTGAATAAGCGGGGTTGAATTCTCGTCTGTGGTGGTGGCGCTCGGAAGCTTCTTCGCTCCCATAAATCTTTTCGAGCAAAGATCCTTCTTCCAATTTCATGGGGTGCGCGCCCAATCGCATGGGCAGATCTCCGAAGGGCAGGCAGTCGAGTTGCGCTTTCATTTGTTCGGTGAGGCCGTGCAGGTAGAAGATATCTTGGCAGGGCGCTTCAATTTCGTCGGTATGGGCATCTTGGATCCCCGCCTCATGGCGGGCGATGTCCACGACGGCCATCTGCATGCCGAGCCCGATACCAAAGAATGGAGTCTTTAAAGCCCGGGCACTTTTACTGGCTTTAATCATGCCTTCCATGCCGCGGGCGCCGAAGCCTCCCGGCACAATGATGGCATCGACGCCCGACAGGCGTTCGTTCACCTGTTCGTCGCTCAATGCTTCTAAAGCTTCCGCGTCGACCCAGTCGATGACAGGTTCCACGCCGAGTGCGATGCCGGCGTGGTCGAGCGCTTCTAAGACGCTGTAGTAGGCGTCCGCCAGTTCTATGTATTTTCCGACCAGCGCGATGTCGAGACGCTCGCGCGGTTTTTTCGTTTTTTCGACCAAGGCCTTCCAGTCATCGAGAAAAGGTTCGGGGTGGTCAAGCCCCAGTCGTTCACAGACGACTTTCGCGAATCCTTCCTTTTCGAAGATGAGGGGCAGTTCGTACACGGAATCACAGTCGACGTTCTGGATGACAGAGTCCATGCGGACGTTGCAAAACAGCGCGAGTTTTTCGCGGATGCCCTCGTCGAGCGGGAACTCGGTGCGGCAAACCAGGATATCCGGTTGGATCCCGAAGGACAGCAATTTTTGCACGCTGTGCTGGGTCGGTTTGGTTTTAATTTCGCCCGGTTTTTTGACATAGGGTAAAAGGGTCACGTGGATGAACAGGCAGTTCTCGCGCCCGGCCTCATAGCTGACCTGACGGATGGCTTCAATGAAGGGCTGGCCTTCCATGTCGCCGATGGTACCTCCGATTTCGGAGATGACAACGTCCACCCGGCCGTCCTCGGACACTTTGTAGATATGGTCTTTAATTTCGTTGATGATATGCGGTACGACCTGGACGGTTCCGCCGTAGTAGCCGCCTGAGCGCTCCCGGTTGATGACGTTGAGGTACACGCGCCCGGAGGTGATGTCGCTTTCAGCGGTGAGGTCGACGTCGGTGAAACGTTCGTAATGCCCGATATCGAGGTCGGTTTCAGCACCGTCTTCGGTGACAAAGATCTCCCCGTGCTGCGTCGGGCTCATGAGTGCCGGATCGACGTTGATATAGGGGTCGAATTTCTGGTTTCTGACGCTCACGCCGCGGGCGATCAATAATCGCCCGAGGGCCGCCGCCGTAATCCCTTTCCCCAGTCCTGATACCACGCCACCTGTCACAAAAATATACTTCGTCGCCATCTTGTCCCTCATCCTTTTGACATCACCAGTTCCGCCATAATTCTTTAGATACTATATCACGAAAAGAACCGCCTCCCGAAGGAGGCGGCCATTGTTTCATCCTTAAAAAAAGGTTGTCTTTCACACGCGGTGCTTAATGTTCTTCTGACTTCCTACGGCTCATCGCGAAGAAGAGGCCCGCCATGAGGAGCATGACGACGCCCGCGGCGACATAGGTCACAGGTTCACCGGTGGGTACGGTCGGCTCCATGTCTTCTACGGACTTGACCATGATGCGGCCGTCCTCGGAGTAGCTAAAGCCTTTGGCGCCCGCTTTTCCACTCAGATCTTCGATCAGCTCGATGAAGGCTTCCAGCATCATGCCGTGTTTCAGGATGATTTCCTTGCCTTCGAACATGGTGTAGCCGTCACCGCCGGCGGCCATGAAGTCGTTTGAGGCGAGGGTGTATTCCTTTTTCAGGTCAATCGGTTCCCCGTCGACCAGGACGTCCGCGATGCGGACAAATTCTTCTTCGCCCTCACCCTCGGTCACGATGACATAGGACATGCCCGCGACCTGCGGGAATCCGCCGTTCGGGGCCGGATATTTGCCGGCGCCCCATTCGAGCGCGTCCACAATATCCTGTCCGGTGACCTTGATGACGGTGATCAGGTTTCCGAAGGGCAGGACGGCCAAGGCCTGTGCGTAGGTGATGTCGCCTGCCGGGATATTCTCGCGAATGCCGCCGCCGTTGGTCATGGCAACGTCCGCGCCGGTGGATTTCAACAGCGCGTCGGCGACCATGTCGCCGAGGTTGGTCTCACGGATGCGGACGATGGCAAGGCCTTCGATGTTCTGGAGTAATAGTTCAGAGGTCTTGCCGATCTTGACGGACATCTCGGTGTCAATCTGGGTCTCGTATTCCGCGACTTTTGCCACCACGGCCGGATCTTCGGCGACGCCTCTGACGTCTTTAAACGGAATCAATTGGATCTCATCAACAGAGACGCTGTCGCCGACGGTGAGCGTGACTTTACCGATGTTCTCAAAGTATGAGCCTGTCTGGGCGTACTTCACTTCCTTGCCGTCTTTGTCTTTTACCATGCCTCCATCAGGTAGGCGTGAGTGGCTGTGCCCGTCAATGACAAAGTCGACTCCCGTCAGTAAGGGGAGCAGTGTGGTCGTACGGATGGATGAGCTTGAATCGATGCCGAGGTGCCCCAGCATGATGACAAAGTCCGCCGCCGGCAGCCCGTCGATAACGCCCTGTACGGTCGCCGCGAAGGCCGCAAGGTCGGTTTCACTCCCACCCGCGCCAAAGGACACGCCTGAGGTGTAGTCCGGATGCGCCTTGACTTTTGTTTCAGGGGTCGCGATCCCGAAGACCACGATCTTCTTGCCGTCCACCTCAAATACTTTATGGTTGGTGGAAGCAGATTGCTACCATCTTTTTCAGGTTCCCCGCCATGATGGGGAAGTCTGCGAATCCATTGAGCTCCAGTAAGCGATCCCTGCCGTAGTCAAACTCGTGGTTTCCGACGGCCATGGCGTCAACACCGGCAAGGCTCATGAGGTCAATGATGCTCTTGCCCCGACTGACCAGTGAGAACAGCATGCCGTGCACGGCGTCGCCGGCATCCAGGACGATGACTTCGTCCACTTCGGCCTTGGCTTTTTCTGCGTCAATAATCGTTTTATAGCGCGCGTAGCCGATCTGTCCCGATTCATTGGGATTGCCGTTTTTATCGAGCTCGGGTGTCCTGACCCCACGGCCGGACATCGTTCGTATGGAAGATAACGACCTTTTTATCGGCCGCAAATACACTCATCCCCGGCAGTAACATGACCAGCATTGCGACAACCAGCAAGGCAACGGTCAGTTTACGCAACATTTTCATAATTCCCCCTCTTTATGTCTATTTTTATCCGTTTTGGATACAGTTTGATGACAGCTTATCAGTTTTACTCACAAATTGCACATAAAGTACGCGCAAATAGCGTTATTTGTTTTGGAGCTGAGTCTAATATAATTTACTAGAATTGAGCTCAGATGGAAGAAGGGCTGTCCCGCGGGACAGCCCTTCGATCACCCTCGGTTGGGGTTCAATGGTTTAGTTCGAT
The DNA here is from genome assembly GCA_040766025.1 of Clostridia bacterium. Classification (GTDB taxonomy): domain Bacteria; phylum Bacillota; class Clostridia; order Saccharofermentanales; family DTU023; genus UBA4923. Next base: position 43,068 of record JAXGRH010000002.1, read on the forward strand.
TCGATCTTTCTGCGTGAAAGCAAGAGTGCGGCGGACATGAGCAGCATGAGGGAACCGGCGAGCAGGTAGAGGGTCGTCTCCCCTGTCGGCGTGATATCTTCCATATCCTCAAGATCCGTATCGGCCACGATTTTCAGGCGCTGTTCCGCGACGTAATCAAAGGCGCCGCCTTTGCTGAGTTCGCGGATTTCATTCGCAAAGATATCGAGCATCAGGCCGTAGTAGCCCACAGGGTCTCTGCCTTCGAACATGACAAAGCCGTCGCCGCCTCCGGCGAGGAAGTCATTGGTGGCCAACGTGTAGGTGGCTTTCAGGTCGACCGGTTTGCCGCCGATCAGGACATCGCGCACTTCTTTAAAGACGGTCTCACCTTCACTGTTCTTCGTGGTCACGATCGTGAACTTCATGCCGGCGACGTTCGGGAAGCCGCCCGCCGTGCCGGGATAAGCGCCCGCGCCGTGTGTCAGGGCGTCCACAATGTCCTGACCGGTCACTTTCAAGGTGATGATCGTGTTTTCAAAGGGCAGCACTTCCAAGGCGACGCCCATCGTGATGTCCCCCGCGGGGATGGAACGGCGTACGTTACCGCCGTTGCTCAAGACGACGTCCGCGCCTGTCTCTTTCAACAGCGCGTCCGAGATCAGGCGGGTCAGGTTGGTCTCACCGGCGCGCACATGGTCGCGTTCGCCATCGAGTTCAACTTTGGTTTTGCCGATCACTTCGCCCAACACGACTTCATTGGCCGCGTGGAAAGCGTCAATGTCCGCCTGGACGGCCGCGTCTTTGGCGTATCCTTTGACGTCATCGTAGGACAGTAACTTGACGGTCGGCGTCACGCCGCTGTCAGTCAGGACCAATGTCACCTTGCCGATGTTCGCAAAATGCGAGCCGGTCTGTACGAGGTAGACCTCGTTGTTGTCCTTGTCTTTTATTTTTTTGCCCATCTCGGTATGGCTGTGGCCGTCGATGGCCAGTGTCAGGCCTGACAATTTCGGAATCAGGAGGTCGCTGCGAATGACCGATTCAGTATCCACCCCCAGATGCGCAAGCAGGATGACATAGTCGGCACCCGCTGCCTTTAAGGCGTTAATTTTGGCCTGCGCGATGGCTGCCAAAGCATTCAGGCTCTTGCCGTCTTCGCCGGCGCCAAAGTCAAAGGGTCTTGTATATTTGGGATCGGCCTTCACCATGGTCTCCGGAGTGTCTAGACCAAATACGGCGATCTTTCTGCCTTCGGCGGTTGTGAAGACTTTTTCATTTTGGGCGAACAGGCTGGCGCCGCCCGCTTTCTTCGTGATGTTGGCGGCCATAATCGGGAAGTTGGCCATGGCTTCCAATTCGAGCAGGCGATCCGGCCCATAGTTAAACTCATGGTTCCCCGAGGTCATCGCGTCGATACCTACTTTGTTCATGAGCTTAATCATGCTCTCACCCTTGGACAGCGTCGCAAAGTTGGTGCCGTGGGTCACATCCCCCGCGTCCAAAGCGATGACATTCGCCGCGCCGACATCCGTACGCGCTTCGTCAAGAACAGTCTTGTAACGGGCGTAGCCGATCACGCCCCCGTCCTCATCCGCCGATGCCGCCCCGGCTCTGCCGTGGATGTCGTTGGTATGGAAGATGTACACTGTTTCGTCGCTTGCGGCGTAGACGCCGAGTCCCGGAAACAGCATTAACATGAGCGCCGCCATAATTAGCACGACGGTCAGTTTACGCAAAAACTTCATAAATGCCTCCTCGTTGTAACAGAATTTATCCAATTCGGATACAGTTTGATGACATATTACCAATTTCTATGGTGATTTGCACCTATTTTTTAAATTGTTTTTTAGGCGAGTTCCCGCAAAGCCTGAACGCCTTCTTCGGCCGGCAAAAGTTGCCTCGATAACCTGATGTAAAGGACGATCGCCATGAGCATGGCGCCGAGGTCTGAAATGGCATAGGCGTACCAGATATAGTCAAGGTGCCAGTTGGCGAAGAAAAAGGCCACGGGCAACAAAATGAACACCTGTCGGAAGATTGAAATGAACAGACTGTGGGTGCCTTTGCCTAGGGCATTGAAGGCGTTTGTCAGCGCGATCGTGATGCCCGCGAAGACAAAACACAGTGAAATGGTGCGGAAGGCCGGAATGCCCATACGGTACATCGCTTCGGTCGCCTGGAAAGGCGCGAGCAAAAGGTTGGGGAAGAACTGGAAGATGACGGTCGCAATCCCCATGATGGCCGTGACAAGAATGAGGCCAATTTTTAAGACTGATCGGACGCGGTCGTAGCGTTTGGCGCCGTAGTTGTAGCCCATGAGGGGCAGCATGCCCTGCCCGATGCCGAAGACCGGCATGAAGACGAAGGATTCAAGCTTCATGTACACGCCGAACACCGTGATGGCCACCTCTGAGAAGCGCTTAATGATCGTGTTGAAGATCATGCCGACAATCCCCATGATGGTCATGGTCACCATGGAGGGGAAGCCTACCCGGTAGATGGATCTCAGGACCGTGCGGTCGAAGCGAAAGCCTGTCATCCGCATGTCGAGCACTTCTTCGCGCCTGAGTAACAGGTAAACGGACACGGCTCCGGCGATGAGTTGGGCGGCCACGGTGGCAACCGCTGCGCCTCTCACGCCCATGGCAGGCAATCCGAACCAGCCGAAGATGAGGATGGGGTCCATGACGATGTTTAACAGCGCCCCCATGGATTGCATGTACATGGCGCGCGTCATATTGCCCGTGGCTTGGAAGATTTTCTCCGAGTGGATCTGCCAGAATAATCCGAGCGACGCGACGGTGACAATACGCATATAGGAGACGCCGTCGGCGTAGACAGAAGGGTTGGCGGTGAAAAGGTGCATGAGTGCCGGCGCGCTGAAGTAACCCGCGACGACAAAGACCAACCAGTTGACAAATGACAACACAATGCCGTGCCGCGCGGCCAGGCTGGCCGTCTCGCGGTCTTCTGCCCCCAATCGCCTCGCGACAAACGAGTTGACGCCGGTGGAAGTTCCCACGGCAAAGGCAATCATTAGAGTGTTTACGGGGAAAATAATGCTGACCGCGCGCAGGGCTTCTTCGGAAACCGCGCTCACGAAAAGGCTGTCCACCACGTTGTAGAGGGACATAATGAGCATCGAGAACACGGCCGGTCCTGACATGCGCAGGAGCAATGGCAGGACAGGAGCCTCGACCATCCGTGTTGTTTTTTCTATCTGTTTTTGATCCACCCCTTTATTTAACCACAAATCATTTAGAATGGAAGGAGTGTAACAGTAAGGGGGTCATTTTATGTGTGGACGCTATTATATTGATCTTTCGGATCCCGAGTTTTTTAAAATCGCAGAACGCTTTTCTTGATGAAAAGGATTCTATTCCTGTAAAGCTGGACGGTGAAATCTTTCCCTCTGATACGGTGCCTGTCCGGACCGCCCCTGAAATCTATCTCCCGATGAGTTGGGGGTTCACGAGTTTTAATAAGCGCCTGGTGATTAACGCCCGAAGTGAAACGGCTTTGGAAAAGCCGATGTTCAAGGAGGCGATGCTAGAACGCCGCTGTCTTATTCCGGCCAGTGGTTATTATGAGTGGGAAACAGTCAATGGTAAAAAGCAGCGTTACGCGTTTTATGAGGAAAATGCCCTCCTTTTTCTTGCCGGCTGTTACCGCAAGGAAAAGGATGAGGATCTTTTCCGCTTCGTGATCTTGACGCGTGATGCTTCCGATCATTTCCGCTATGTGCACGATCGCATGCCGGTCATTATTCCAAGAAGCAAACGGAGGACTGGCTCCTCGAAGGGCCGGATGCCATGGAGGATGCTTTTACGGATCCAATGTTTCAAAAGGTGCTGGGCTCATGATGATTCAATCGATTCCTGAGTGAAAAACTGGCGTATTTTCCTTCCTTTATGGTAGACTGATGCGCGGTTAAGATTCGGAGATGTACCGAAGTGGCCATAACGGGGCGCTCTCGAAAAGCGTTTGCCGGGTGACCGGCACGTGGGTTCGAATCCCACCATCTCCGCCACTAATTATTTGAAAGCCTGCTGTTTAAGCGGGCTTTCGCGTGTATAGAGCATTTAATTCATACTGATTGCAAAAAGCCACGGTCAGCAAAAAACTATTTCTGGTTTTGCACGTAACATTGCTTAAAAGGAATGTTTCGTGCAAAAAGTAGAAATAATCGTTTTTAAAATTGGACAAAAATTTTTGTATGAGAAGGACGCGCACCCTCATCACCATTAAGAAATACACCTCTCTGACGGTTTTGCAGTTCGTCAAACTTCTGCAAGTAAATTGAAATAAGCAGCAAATATCTCGACGCTTATTTCAAATTTTCTTGACAAATTGAAATTAACTTGACTATAATCCATGTATCAATTCAGATTAGGAGTATTGTCTTATGAATAATAGGGCAGGAAAAGAAGTCACAAATTTTACGGGCGATGCAGCTTATAAATCCTTTTTGCCTGCACCTTTACCGCCGAGCCCGGCCTTGATTTTGGACGATGAGTCAGTCGTTCCTTGTGGCTGCACATTCTCAGCTGTCTGCATTGAACGTTCGTTCTTCAAGTATTCCAAATATCAGTCTTTTCGTATCCGCGTATGTTCGTAAAGAAGCCCTGATGTCGTCTCAGATCGAAGGCACTCAAGCCACCTTGGAAGATGTATTTGACCCCAAGCTGGAAGAGAACGCCAATCGAGATGTTGTCGACGTAATCAATTATATGAGGGCGACGGAATTTGCGATTAAGAGAATGGAAGAATTACCTCTTTGTAACCGCTTAATCCGAGAAATCCATGCCGTATTAATGGACGGAGCCCGAGGACGGGAAAGAAGCCCCGGTGAGTTTTAGGCACTCCCAAAACTGGATAGGGGGAGTTGGCAGCACTTTAAAAAACGGCAAAGTATATTCCACCCAATGTTTCTGATATGAATCTCTCTATGTCCGACCTAGAAAAATATATGAATGCGGATGATGATTTAGATACGCTCATCCGTGCAGGACTTATTCACTATCAGTTTGAAAACGATCCATCCCTTCCTTTGATGGGAATGGGCGTGTAGGCAGAATGCTAATCATTTTATTCCTGATAGAAAAAGGACTATTAAGTAGTCCTGTGTTGTATATCTCCTACTTCTTAAAAATGAACAGGCTTGAATATTACGATCGACTTTCGGAGGTTAGGAATAGGTAACTATGAACAGTGGGTTAAATTTTTTTTGCGAGCCGTTCTGGAATCAGCGGAGGATGCAACTGCAACCATTGATCGGTTAGAGGCACTTCGCAATAAAAATGCAGCCTTAATACACGAGAAGGGCAAAGCAACAAAAAAACACCTTGCGTCTTTTGGATTATTCGAAGCTAATCCTATTATTGAGATTTCAAAAAACGGCAAAGGCTTTAGGGCTTGCTTTTAATACAACATCTGACGCCATCAAAAGGTTAGAGAAAACGGGCATCTTAGTTCAATCCGCCGGGCAGCAAAGGAACAGGATCTATTCATACAAAAGCATACTTAGAGCTCTTAAGGGATGGGACTTAATATTGAATGCAACGGGATCATGGTAATAAAAGGCTTTTGATAAATCCTTCGCTGTGTGCCGCCGCTTGATGGGGGAACCTTCATCCGGAACATCAAGAAATATCTTTGATCGATAAAAGCCGCGGTCAGCAAAACCGGAAATAGGAGTTGATCTCAATGCCTGAGTGATGACCGTTAATTGGCCCCATCACCCGCGATAAAAAAGGACAATTCGCCGCTCACGCATAAATCGCCATCGACACGCCCTTCACATTCAATGACATAGACATTCATCCTCTGCGAAGTAAACGACTTTTAAACTCAATCGTGTCACCCGGCACCACCACACGGCGAAACTTCACCTTATTCATACCCGTAAAATACGGGATAAAATCCCCCTCAAAATCAATCAAAAGACAAGCCGACTGCCCCATCATCTCGCAGATAATAACGCCGGGCACGACCGGGTTATCAGGAAGATGCCCCTTGTAAAAAAAACTCATCGCCCCGCACCGTATAAGAGCCTTGCGCCAACCCCCTCCTCGCAAAACGCCTCATCCACCAACAACATAGCCCCCGGTGCGGAAGTATTTTTTTAATCGCTTCTTTATCCATCATGAATCTCCGATACGTTGGAACAAGACACCCGCGTTATGCCCACCGAAACCCAATGACAACGACAGGGCCTTGTCCACTCTTTGCGGTCCTCGCCTGTGCAAAATATAGTCAAGATCGCAAATCAGGATCAGGCACCTTCAAACCAATGGTCGGGGGTAAAATCTCCGTTTCAAGCGCCTTAATAGAAGCGATCGCTCCACCGCGCCCGCGGCCCCCAGCATATGACCCACCATAGACTTTGTGGAACTCATCGGGATCCTGTAGGCCTGTTCACCCAACACCGATCTCAACGCAAAACTCTCCGCCTTGTCATTTAAAGGCGTCGACGTTCCGTGCAGATTGATGTAAAAACAATCATCTATTTTTCGCGCCCGCCTCTTCCATGGCAAGCTCAATCATCCGAATACTGCCCTCGGCCTCCGGATGCGGCGCTGTCACATGGTAAGCGTCACAGCTATTGCCATAGCCTGTCATCTCACAGTAAATTCGCGCGCGCGCCACCGCGTTCGTACTCCTCCAACACAAGAGCTCCGGCGCCCCCCAATATTGACATTCTTATCCCATAGGCATAGCATAGAAATGTTCACTTAAAGTGAGAAAAGAGTATTCATGAACAAAATTGACTATGACATCCTGCAATACCTACTCGGCCATTCACAAAAACCACTCAGCGAGACATCGCGAAAGCCTTGCAGCATTCGCTCGGCGCCATCAACAAAAGCCATACAACGCCTAAAAAATGAAGGCCTCATCGACGATGACAACCGCGTCCGCCCCAAGGTCAAAAAGCCAAAAGACTATGCCAAACCCCATAAAGCCGTCATCCCCGCCGCAGGCTTCGGCCTCCGCATGATCCCCTTCAACTTCGACACCCCCAAGGGCCTCTGGAAGTCAAAGGCGAACTTCTGATCGAGCGGCTCATCCGCCAGCTCAAAGAAAAGAATATTGACGAAATCAAAAATCGTCGTCGGCCACTTAAAAGAAAGCTACGAATACCTCATCGACCTCTACGGCGTCGAACTCATCGTCAACCGCGAATACGCTTGCAAAAAACAACTTACACTCCCTTTTTCTCGCATCCAAACATTTAGAAAAATACCTATATCCCCTACCCTGCGACCTCTACTTTTTAGAAAACCCCTTCTCGTCCCATGAATTCTACTCCTGGTACGCCTTAGGCGACGAACCTGAAGACCCCGGGAAACTGCGCATGAGCCGCTTCGGAGAACTCATCCAAACCAAACGCGACGAAAAAGGTCAAAGCCTCTTAGGCCTTGCCTACCTGCACAAAAAAGAGGCCCCCGCCTTCAAAGACAGCTTAGAATCCCTTGCCACAGATCCCCGTTCAGACGATGTCCCCTGGGAAGGCGTGCTGTTAGAAGGAAACATCCCCTTCAAAGCCAGACTATTCCGACAGAACAGCTTCCACGCATTCAAAACCATCGCGGACCCTCCAGGCATTCGATCGCGACAGCCAACTCCCCGACAACCGATCTCTCACACTCATCTCCGAGATCCTCGACACCTCCGTCCATGAAATCACGGGGATACAGCCCATGAAAACAGGCATGACCAATCGCTCCTTTCTCTTCGACCACAAGGGGCACAACGGCTATGTCATGCGCCTCCCCGGCGAAGGCTCCGAAGAGCTCATCAACCGGCCACAAGAATACGAAGTCCACCAAGTCTTAACCCGTGAAAACCTGGCCGATGAACCGTCTACCTTGACCCTGAAACAGGCATCAAACCGCGCAGTTTCTGCCGAACGCACGAGTCTGCGACCCCCAAAACGACGACGACCTTCTCCGCTGCATGACCCTCCTGAGAACATTCCACGAACACCAACGCTTACAAGTCGACCACCCCTTCGACCTGTTCCAAAACATCCTTTTCTACGAACACTTAAGAGGCTCCGTTCCCTCCGTCTACCGCGACTACGAAAAAAACCAAGGCCTCCGTCATGGCCCTGTTTGAATTCATCGAAAGCTTTGATCGTGAACAAGTCCTCTGCCACATCGACGCCGTACACGATAACTTCCTGTTCTACCGAGAAAATAGCCATGTCCCCGAACAACTGAAAATGATCGACTGGGGAATACGCCGGCATGCAAGACCCCCACGTCGACATCGCCATGTTCTCCATCTACGCCGGTTATAAAAAAGACGAGATCGATCATTTAATCGATCTTTACTTCCAAGACCTACGCCCGCCCTTAATCCGCCTCAAGATCTACGCCTATGTCGCCATATGTGGCCTGTTATGGAGTAACCAGGCAATACAAACGCCTGTTGGGCGTCGACTTTGGCGAATACTCCTGAACCAGTACCGCTACGCCAAAGAGTATTCACGACTCGTCACAGAAAAGGGCATAAAATGACTTTACAGCTCGCAAAACGCGCGATCGTCATGGCGGCGGGAAAAGGCACAAGGCTTTTACCCTATACCGAGAACACGCCAAAAGCCCCTCCTTCAAGTCAAAGGACAGCGCATGATCGACTCCATCGTCCGGGCACTCCACGCCAGGGGCATCCATGAAATCTACATCGTCACCGGTTATTTGAAAGAACAGTTTGAAACATTACCGGCGCAATACCCGGGCGTCACACTCATCCATAACCCCTATTTTGATAAAGCCAACAACATTCCTCCCTCTTGTCGCAAGAGCGCATCTGGAGGATGTCATCCTCATGGACGGCGATCAGCTGATCGAAAACGAAGAGGTCCTCGATCCAATATTTCACCGCTCCTGTTACTGTGCCTTTCAACAACAAGATTCAAGGACGCGCGAGTGGATACTAGAGATTGAGGACGGGATTATCACACAATGCCACCGCGAGGGAGGCGTCGTGGGCTGGCAGCTACAAAGCGTCTCCTTTTGGACAAAAGAAGACGCCTTGAAACTGCAACAAGACCTCGAAGAACTATTTATAAAAGAACACCGCTACGAGCTATTTTGGGACGACATCGCCCTATTCGAGCGCCCCGAACGCTATCAGTTGGGCATACGAAAAGTCAAACCGGGCGACATCCTGGAAATCGACACCGTAGAAGAATTGCGCGCCATTGACGCGCAATACGACCCTACTAAATAAAGAAAGATAACGACCATGAACCGCACCGCTTCTCACAAACGATCCCTTCGAACCCTCGTTCAAAACATCGACTGGTTGTCCACCCTCTTGCCCCTGGGCATCATACTGATGCTCACCTTCTTTCTCATCTTCTCCCCGGGACAGTCTACCCTGGTCATTGACCGCATCCGCGATTTCATCGGCAACGAACTGGGATCCTACTATATTCTATTAGGCCTGCTGTTCTTTTTCGGCTCACTCTACATCGCCTTTTCCCGATACGGTTCTATCCGTCTGGGGAAGCTTGAGAAACCCGAATATTCGTCCTTCAAATGGGGCACCATGATCTTCACCTCCACCATGGCCGCCGACATCCTTTTCTATTCACTTTGCGAATGGGCGCTCTATAGCGGGGAAGACCACATTCAGGGATTGGGCAACCTCACGCTGTGGGCGCCGACCTATCCCCTCTTCCACTGGGGTCCCATCGCCTGGTCCTTCTACGTCGTGTTGGCGGTCGCCTTCGGCTTCATGTTGCATGTACGGGGCAAGAATAAACAAAAATTCTCAGAAGGCTGCCGACCCTTATTAGGTAAATACGTCGACAAGGCACCGGGGAAGATCATTGACCTGTTTTCCATCTTCGCGCTTTTGGCCGGAACCGCCACAACCTTCTCGCTCGCCACACCCCTTTTAAGCGCCGCTTTGGGACGCGTCTTAAACATCCCCGCTTCGTTAGAACTCACCCTCTTTGTCATGGTCACCACCGCAGTCGTGTACACCCTGGCCGTCTGGTTTGGCATGCGCGGCATCGCGCTTTTAGCCACAGGCTGCGTCTACTTATTCTTCCTGTTATTGGGCTACGTCCTTTTCGGAGGCGGAGAGACCGTCTACATCCTAGAGACCGGCATCGCCTCCTTAGGGAACCTCATTCAGAACTTTTTGGGCCTTGCGACCTGGACCGACCCCCTAAGGCAGACCCATTTCCCGCAAAACTGGACCATCTTCTACTGGGCCTACTGGATGGTCTGGTGCGTGGCGACCCCGTTTTTCATCGGGATTATCAGCCGGGGGCGCACGATCAAGAATGTCGTGCTGGGCGCCTATGGCTGGGGACTTGCCGGCACCTTCACCTCATTTATTATTTTAGGGAACTACGGCCTGGCCCAGGAGTTAAAACACGGCCTCGATATCTCAGGTCATATCGCCCGAACAGGCAATATCCAGGAGGCGATCTTAAAAATCTTTGACACACTGCCCCTCCCCGCCTTCGGCCTTATTTTATTGGTCATCACGATGATCGCCTTTTACGCGACCACCTTCGACGCGCTCACCATGGTCATCTCTTCCTACTCATACAAGAAGCTCGAAGTCGGCAAAGAACCGCATAAACTCGTCCGCAGTTTCTGGGCGCTCTTGTTCATCCTATTGCCCATCGGGCTATTATTCGGAAGAAACTCCATGAACAGCTTGCAGTCGATCTCAATTATCGCGGCTTTCCCCATCCCCATCATCGTGACCCTGATCGCGGCCAGCTTTTTAAAGGACGCCAATCACTATTTAAAAGGAGATTCAAACACAAACGATCAGACACCCGTCGCAAGCGAGGGTTCCAAATCTTCTAACAAACGGTAGTAGTCTTTCATAAAGCGGTACATCCGCACCGGATAGTCGCCCAAATCAAGCCCCCGCCGCTTCTTATGCAGCCCCCACATGGACCACAGCATCCCGCCGAGCGCGGCGTAAAGGTGGAGCCTTACGATTTCTTGCTCATCGGGATCGCGCCCCAGATACAGACGGAGCGCCAGATGAAGACGTTCGGGGTCAAAGTTTGCGTCGATTGCGAACATGGCCACATCCATCAGGGGATCTGACATGCCCGAAAACTCCCAGTTTGTAATGAACAGGCCGCCCGTCTTTTTGCGGATAACATTTGCGTAAAGATAGTCGCCGTGACACAACACGGGGTCAACATTCAGATGCGCTTTCAAAAAAAGCAGCCGTCCCATCTTCCGCTTCATCTCCTCAATATCGCGAAAAGGCACATCCCCCGTTTGCTCAACCAGTGTTTCGTAAAGAGAGAACATCCTCCGAATGTCGTAATGACGATCGATTCGGAGTTTTCTATCGTGTATCTGCCGGATGAGCTGCATGCTGTCCGAGAGGTCACGGTCGTTCATGGGATCCACATAGTGAGATTCGTCCGCAAAGCGTGTAATTCGGACACCGCTCGACACATCGCTGTCCAACAATTCCTCCGCCACCTCAAGCGGTGCCAGGATGTCGTAAACATGCTTCACACTCGCATGGTCGTACAAAGAAACCTCTTCTTCACCGGGAATGCGGATGACATAGGCATCCTCACGCACGTCGAAGCGATACATCTCACTGTCCCACTCATCCTCAAGCAGTTCAATGGATTCGATGTCCTCCACTAGAAGCGGGGCGGCGGACGGAAAATGGGCGATGATCTCTCTTTTTAGATCATCGTAATGCGATTCATCGTAATGGCGCACCTGATCAAGATGGTTGAACTCATACACATAACCTGTCTGCACATTGGCCTTCATTTGGAAATCGTTGAAATTTTCCTTCAAAATCTCCTCCCAGTAGTAATGCGTCGCCTCACCCCGGCCGTAATAGTCATTGAGCAATATTTTCAAACGCTCGGACATCTCACGGTTCAGATAAGCCGGTCCCACCACCGTCAGGCTGTCCTTCCCCCCGACCCGAATGTTTTTTATCCAACCCATCGGGGAGGTGCTGACACACCAGTCATTGGTGTCACCTTCGCAATACACACAGCAGTACCAGCTTGTGGCCTCATAAAGGTTAAAGAAATTCTTCTCGATATAGGTGTCCGCCACCAAAATATAGGTATTGTCGAGTTTGTCGGCGGCATGGTAGAGGCTCGCGTAGTTATTAATCGTCGCAAAATCGGGATTGTAAACCAGCGTGACACCGTAGCGGTCAACCAGGTAGTCATAGGCCTCCATCTGGTAGCCCACCACCAGGGTAATGTCGAAAATTCCACGATCTTGGAGCTGTTCGATCTGGCGCTCGATCATGATCTCGCCTTTGACCTTCAAAAAACCGCCGGGTATTTCATCCACCGTCCCCAGCGCGGAAGAGGTGAAGCCCGCAGCCAATACGATCGCGTTTTTCACTTTGTAGGGTTCAAGAAAAACAAGTCCCTCATCTGTCACACGCAAACCGTCGTCAAGGCGCAGCAAATAATGTTGGTCGAGCGCCCGTTGAATCATGCGGTTAATCGTACCCAGCGACATGCCGCATGTGGCCGCAAGATTTCTTTGGGTCTGTTGAGGATCCTTTAATAACTCCCTCAGAATGATGACAGTGTTTCCTTGACTCATACGCACCCCGTCTACTTGTATAATTATACCATGGCAAGCGGGTAAAAGTCCTTCAAATAGCGGTACATCTTTAAGGGATAGGCTCCAAGATCGAAACCTGAACGCTTTCTTTGCAGCCCCCACATGGACCAGAGAAGACCCCCCAAAGCGACATAAAGATACAGGCGGATCAACTCTTCTTGTGTGGGCGCACGGCCCAAATATAAAGCAAGCGAAAGATCCAAGCGCGCTTGGTCAAAATAGGAGTAAATGCCAAACATCGCCACATCCATAAGCGGGTCGCTCATGCCGGCAAATTCCCAATTAATAATGAACAAACCGCCCGTGGTTTTACGGACGACATGGGCGTACAGATAATCACCGTGGCAAAGCACAGGCTCGATATTGAGACGCTCCTTGATTTTTAGAAGATTTCTCATCTTGGCCTTGACATCGTCAATGTCACGAAACGGCATGCCGCCCGTGCGGTACACCTTGTTTTCATAGTAAGCCGTCATTTTCTCAATATCGTAATCGTAGTCGACCTTAAGCTTCCTGTCATGGATCAGGCGTATCAGCTGCATGCTGTCAGCAAGGTCCCGGTCATCGAAGGGATCGACAAAAGACGAACGCTCGACATAGCGCGTGACACGGATCCCTGTCGGGATATCAAAATTTAACACCTCATCGGTCACCTCTAAGGGCGCCAATAGCTCATAGGTTTGTTTGACCTTGGCATTGTCAATAAACGCTTCGCAGTTTTTATCCGGTACGCGAAGCACATACTCATGGCGGTCGATCACAAATTTGTAAACGTCATAGCCGACTTCATCCGCTAATGGCGTGATTTTTTCAATTTTTTCAGATGAAATCGACCACGCATCCGCGTAGTACGCCGCAATCTGATCCCTGACTTCTGTGAGGTACGCCTTGTCATAGGCATGCACATCTTCAATACGTGTGAATTCATAGACCTTACCCGTCTGGATATTCGCCCTTTTCGGGAAATCTTCAAAATGCTCCAAAAGGCGCGCCTGCCAATAGGCGTTTGTCATCTCCGCTTCGCTGATATTGTGCTCAAAAAAGGATCGGATATTTTCACTCATGAAACAATCGTAGTAGGCCGGCCCCACGACGGTCATGCAATTTTTGCCTCCCACGCGCATATTTTTTATTTTGCCGCCGGGCGTGACATCGACACACCAGTCCGAGGTCTCCCCCTCACAATAGCTCACCGAATACCAGGCATAGGGTTCGTAGCGATGAAAAAGATTCTCCTCTAAGTAGCTGTCCGCCACGAGCAGGTAAGTATTATCCAGATAATCCAAGGCATACATGAGACTTGCGAAGTTGTTGATTTTGCTGAAGTCGGGATTGTAGATCAATTTGACCCCGTAGCGGTCAACTAAATAGTCATAGCTTTCCATCCGAAAACCGACGACAATGGCGATTTCACGAATCCCGCGCTCCAAAAGCTGTTCAATCTGCCGCTCAATCATGATCTCCCCTTTCACCTCGAGGAAACCGGGCGGCATGGTGGCAGATAGGGATAGAGCGCTTGCTGAAAAACCCGCGGCAAGAATAATGGCGTTTTTCACCTGATAGGGTACAAGCCAATCGAAACCGGCTTCGGTGACATAAAGTCTCTCTTCGCGGCGTTCAAGATATTTTTTTTTGATGGCACGGTTGACGACATGATTTACGGTCCCCAATGAGAGACCGCAACGATCCGCCAGCTGCCTTTGAGACAGACGGCCGTTTTCGATCAATTCACGAAGTATCGGGACTGCATTTTCAGCTTTCATCGTCCTAACCTCATATGTGTTCAATATAGCATATGAAAGGCCGTCTTTTGAACATATGATCCATTCTCGGACTGACGCGGCTGTGGTACCATCTAGGGGATCGATCGCGCCCATAAACAGCGCTCGAAACAGGGGGATTTTTGTCAGCCTATGTCCGTCATTAACACCGTTTTCGGCATCCCGTTCGGATACCTCATGTACCTTCTCTACCAGCTTTCCAAAAACTACGGCATGGCCATTCTTTTGTTTACGCTGGTCACAAAAATCCTAATGTTTCCCCTGTCCTTAATCTCACAAAAAAATGCCATCATCATGGCCAAAATACAACCGGCCTTAGACGACATCCGCCGCTTTCACGCGGGCAACAACCCCCTCATCATGGAGGAACAAAAAAAACTGTTCAAAGAAGAGGGCTACAGCACATGGAAAAGCCTTGTCCCCCTCCTTGTCCAGATCCCCATCATCTTGGGGCTCATCCATGTCATCTACCATCCGCTGCAGCATATCCTCCGCCTGGACGCGGCCACCCTCGATTTACTGTTGAATAAAACAGCTCAACTGTTGAATACGACCCGCGAGGCTTTAGGCTCGGGCGCCGAGTTGAAAATCATCGAAATGGTCGCCGAAAACCCGGCGCTCTTCCAAGGGATGAGCGGGGTCGAAAAGATCCTTGCCTTGGACATGCAGTTCTTGGGCGCAGATCTCAGCCATATACCAAGCTTCTCCTCACTTCTTATCTTATTTCCCATTTTGTCGGGCGCAAGCGCCCTTCTTCTCGCCGTCTGCCAGAATCGCCACTACGTGTTGCAGATCACGCAGAGCGCTTTTAGAAAATGGTCAATCAGCCTTTTCCTTGTGGCCTTCTCCTTTTTCTTCGCGCTCATCCTGCCCGCAGGTGTAGGACTCTACTGGATCGCGGGAAACCTTTTGTCCGTCGCGGTGCTTTTCATATGTAATGGGATCTACGACCCCAAAAAACTTGTACCCGAAAGTTACTTCCAACCCAAAGGTAAGCGAAGCCGAAAGGAAAAAGAGGAAGAAAAAACACGCGAAAAGGCAAAGAAAGCCCGTCAAAAAGAAGACCGCAGACGTTTTATGGCAATAAAAGGCAAACAGCTTGTCTTCTACGCGGAAAACGCCAGCTATTACCGCTATTTCAAAGGATTCATCGACTACATCCTGAAGCACTCCGAACTTGTCATCCACTATGTCACAAGTGACCCCGAGGATCCTGTTTTAAGAAACGATCACCCGCGCCTTTTAGGCTACTACATCGGCCCGGTCGCCCTCATTTCCTTCATGATGCGCCTGGACGCCGACATGCTCGTCATGACCATGCCCGACCTTGAGACCTACCATATCAAGCGCTCCATCGTACGAAAAGACGTTGAATACGTCTACCTGGACCACGGGATGACGAGTTTCCACCTGATGCTGAAAAAGGGAGCCCTTGATCATTTCGACACCATCTTCTGCTACGGACCCAACCACGCCGAGGAAGTGCGTGAGACGGAACGCGTGTACGGATTGCCGCGAAAAAAACTCGTGAAAACAGGCTATCCGCTCCTCGACCAAATGATCGAAGGCGCCAAGGCCCTGGGGCCCATCCAAAACGACCCCAAGGTCATCATGATCGCCCCTTCCTGGCAAAAGGACAACATCATGGACTTCTGTCTCGATGATTTACTCATGCCGCTTTTGCAAACAGGCTACCGCGTGATCCTCCGACCGCACCCTGAATACGTGAAGCGCTTCCCCGACAAAATGGAAAAGCTCAAGACGCGTTACGCAAAGCAGCTCGGCCCTTATTTTGACATTCAAACCGAATACCAAAAAACAGAATCGGTGTACAGCGCCGACCTGGTCATCACGGACTGGTCCTCCATCGCGCAGGAATTTTCCTACGCCACAAAAAAACCCTCACTTTTTATTAACACGCCCATGAAAATCATGAACCCTGAATACCAAAAAATACCGCTTGTCCCCCTCGACATTTCACTGCGCGATGAAATCGGCCGCTCCCTCGACTTGGAACAGCTGGATACCCTGCCCGCCCTGATTGAGTCCCTCATGAACGAAGGTGAAGCTTGGTGTCGTCGCATCGAACAGGTCGTCTCGGATAATATCTATGACGTCGGACGCGCGGCCGAAGGCGGAGGGCGCTACATCATCGAAACACTCTCGAAGAAAAAGCACGTTCAAAAGGAAAATGATGAGAAACAAAATACCCTTTTGGAACTCGATCACACATGGGAAGCCATGCGCAGTCAACTGAGCCAAGAAGAAGCTGTAATGCTACTAAAACAACTGGAAGACTTCCAAAAGATCACAAAAGAACAGGAGGACGATCATGCGTAAAAATGTGTCCGCTTTCCTCCTTTTCACAGGCTACTTCCTTATCTGGACGAAGCCCGTCCACGCCTACATTGATCCCGCGACGACGACCTACCTCATCCAAATTTTGTCGGCGCTTGTCATCACGCTGGGCGTGACCGTCGGCGTGTTCTTCGGCCGCATCCGACAGTTCTTTTTGAACTTTCGCGTCCGCATGACAGAGCTTCGCATCCGCGTGTTCGAACAAAAAAGAGATGACAAGCAACCTCAAAAAAATGAAAAACACGAGATCTCGTTGCCCTTCATAAAACGCTTCCTCCTCGCCTTACCAACCTCCGTCGCCCTCTTTTTCACCCTCGTAATCTTTGGCGTGTATGAGCTTTACATGAACAATCAAGAAGCCTTTATGTTCCCCCTCACATCCGTTCTCTTGTCGCTCATTCTCATCGCTCTTTTTGGAACGCTTTTATTGGCCCTCCTGATTGCTGTGTTTCGACACCATGCCTTTTCGACGGTTCTGTCGATTGCCTTTGGACTTCTATTGGCCTTCAACCTTGAGGGCAATCTGTTGAACCTTTCTTTGGGCGAACTGACAGGCGACAGCATCCCTTGGGAACTGTACCGGACAGAGGCGATCGTTAACCTGTTCGTCTGGATCGTACTCATCGGCCTTGTGGTTGTGATCGGCCACTACTTAAAAAACTTTTGGAAAGTCCTTGTAAGACTCGCCCCCGCCGTCATCCTTATGGCACAGATCATCGCCATGATCGTGATCTCCGCCACCGCGGCGCCCTCCACATTAGAGGACAACCTGTATTTGTCACGCCAGGGTATTTATGAAGTCGGCAAAAAGGAGAACATCGTCGTCATTGTGCTGGATCGTCTCGACAACTGGTTCATCAATGACGTGCTGAAAGAAGAACCCGATTTTTTCGACCGTATGGACGGTTTCACGCGCTTCACGAACAACATCTCGCTTTACAGCCAAACCTTCCCCTCCGTGGCCAATATGCTGACCGGTGAACGCTACGACTTTAACGACTACTGGGCCGATTATTTGGAAAATGCTTGGAAAACAGGTGATTTCATCCCCCGATTAAAAGGGGCGGGTTACGAAAACCGCTTCTATATGGAGCGTAGCTACGCCTACCGGGACGCCCAAGATCTTCTAGGCCTTGCGGATAACATCGTCGAAGGAAAAATCAGCATCGACCGCAAGGAGGCCGTCGGGCAATTTATGGGACTCTCCTCCTACCGCTATGTCCCCTTGGCCTTAAAACCCTTCTTTTGGACCTCCACTGAGGCATTCGGTAAGATCATCGATGTCAGTTTAGAAACAGCCCCCTATATCACAGATGACCTCGCCTTCTTCAAAGGTTTAAAAGAAGAGCGGTTGAAAATTGGGGAGGCCGAGAAGAACTTCCTATACATCCATTTGAATGGCCCTCATCCCCCCTACAATTTGGATGAATACGGGAACGAAGCAGAGCCCGGACAGTCCTCCTACAAAATCCAGACCAAGGGGAGCTTCCGCATTGTCTTCGAGTATTTGGAGCAATTAAAAGCACTCGGACTCTACGAGGACGCGACCATCATTGTGACAGGTGACCACGGAGCGCGCCTGTCCGACACACAGTCTTTGAGTTCGGCCATTGTGACAGGCCTGTTCGTCAAACCGAAAGGCGCGATCGGCGAGCCCCTTAAGATCAGCCGCGCGCCCTTGACCTCGGATAATCTGCGGGCCACCGTCATCAAGGCGGCGGGCATCGATGCCCCCGAGTACGGCCAGAGCTATTTTGAGGTGTCGCCCGATGAATTCGCCGTCCGATTTTTGTATCACCGCCTGTACGGCTCAGAAGACCAGCCGGCCCGAGTCGAGGTATACCAGGTGTTGGGAGACGCAAACCAGTTTAACAACTGGATTCTTGTGGAAGAGGAGATTATCCGGTAAATCTTTTAGTGACCCGGTGTTCTGAAACGATCGAAGAAATCCTGAGATAAAAGCGGATTGGCGGATACACCCGAAACAAGCTCATTGTAACGCTTCGTGATGGCCTCGCCGAGCGGCAGGTCGGGGAAGATCGCGTAGCGCAGATAAAAATCGAAAAGATCCACGCCCGAATCATAAATTTCGCCCGCGATATCGGAGATAAAATGACGGCTGTTCGGAAGCGCGATATCTGAAATGAGCGGCACGCGGCTCCAAATCACGCGCCATGAACCGATGAAGATCATGGGTAATGGGATGGGCCGGCGGTTTTTCTGCCGTTCACTGTCGTGGACGAAACGCATGTCCTCCAAGATCACGCATAAATCGGACAGTGCTTCCGCGACCGATGAGCGCGGATAGCTTTGCTGCAAAGTCAGCCACCCGCATAAATACAGATAGTGGCAGGCGCGCAGACGAATGAGATTTTGGATTTGCGCCAGTTCCTCGCGGCGCTTCAGCGCAGCAAGCGTGGGAAACAACATGCACAGATCGCGATAACTCAAACTGTCCGCAAAATGCTCTAACTGCGCCCTAGTCTTCACCTGCTTCAACTGGGTGGAAAGCCAGGTCGCGTGAGAGGGCGTATGTTCGCAGAGTGTTTCCGTCGGTAGGGGGTGCTTTTCACGGCATCCCTCGAGCGCTTCCTCTAAAGTCTTGTAAATAAGCGGAACAGGCCTTGCTAACCGCGGTCGCGGGGAGCTGACGCGAACGGGCGGCGCTTCAATCTCTACCGATCGGCGCCTCGTAGAGGGCTGGCGCCTTTTAGGCGCGATCGGTAGCTCCGCATCCGGCAACCGGATCGTCACCGGGCGAATAGCGCGGGTTTTTTCCTCATCGTCTTTTAACAGACGATCATCCATGGTTCGGCCCCGCCCCTCGGATCATCTGCGGCAAGGCGTCCACGGCATCGCGGATCTCCGCGGTCGTAAAGGTCAGCCGTTCCACCACCTCCGCAAGACTTGTGTCAAACACATCCAGCGTGCGGCTCACATAGTCGCTCGATTCTTTGGTGAAATTCGTGGTATTGTCGCGGATCTGACGGTTCAAATCCTCCAAGGTCGAAAGCTGTTCATCCAGGCGCTCAAGCAAAATGGCCGCGTTCTTGTTCTGAGACGCGGACATGCGCACCGAAGCGTCGATCGCGTTAGCACTCTCATCGATGCCCTCGCCGATCTTGTCAGAATACAGTTTCAACTGTTCCGTCATCTTTTCCACATGGGTCGCAAGATCGTTTTGCTCCCCCGCGTAAAGCCGCGTAATCTTATCGACACTGACCCCTAAGGATTCCATGCTGTCCGAAATGGATGCCATCTCTTCGGCCATGTCATCCTTGGCAAGGGTCATGAGGCGCATGGCTTCGCGCACATCGTCGTGGATCAGTTTATTGTCGTCACGCGAGCGGATCATGGTCGCGGTCGCCTCCTCCATCATGTCCGTGCTGGAGGCAGCCACCTGGTGCAGGATCTGCAGTTTATCGGGCAGGTTCGACAGATGGACCGAAAGCGATTCAGCCACAGAAGCGGCAAACATATCCATCAGCTGCCGCATCCCCTCTTCTTGTTTTTCAGCCAGAGATTTGGCAAGTTCTGTCAAAGCATGGTTCGCGTCGTTCAAAGGCGGCGCGACTTCTTCACTCATAATCTGCCGCACACTCGTGTTAATGCCCTCGGCAAAATCGCCCGAGGCCAAGGTGTCGGCAAGGCGCGAAAACTGATTCACTTCACTTCGCATCTTTTCGCCGTAACTCAGCATTTCGCTCACAAGAAGGGACACGCCCGTCCCATCCAAGAAAACAGGGGCGAAAGAAGACAAGGCCACGAGCGCGCGATTTTTCGCCTCCTCAACCTTCCTGGCGGCACGGCTGCCGTACCAGAGCAACATAAGCGCCATCAAAAGTGATGAGAAAAACAACGCGCCGCCCACCGCCAATGACAGCACCCACTGCTTGGAAAATAAAGCAAGGAGTAAAAGAAGCGACAGGCCGCCCGCTCCGACAGCAAAGCAGATAAGCGCGAAGAGGCGCGTCTTGGTCAGCACCACGGCTTTGTCAAAAAAACCGAATGTATCAAAAACAGGACCGGGATCGGGCAACAATCGCCCCTCATAGTGCAAAAAACTGATCCGTGAAAGCTGATCGCCGAAAGCCGTCAGATGTTCATCACCGGCGTCATGAAACGCCTCCCGGATGGATTCTGCCGGGAGCAACGCGGCATCGGGTCCCTCTTTTAAGCGATCGACAATCGACGACGCCTCTCCTTGTGCCATGAGTGTTTTTTGACGGTTTTTGATAATGCCTACTGCCAACAGGGCCAACGCGGCCAAAAACAGCATCGCTCCCCCGATCAAGGTTGACAATGCAAAGGGATCTTGAAAATTAACGGGCACAGCCTAATCCTCCTCTTCTGTATCTCGCAGGAACGCGAATTTGATTAGTTCACGCAACAATTCGGCGTCACCGTAGCCCGCTTCGCGAAACAGCCTGGGATACATGCTGATACTCACAAAGCCGGGAATCGTATTGATTTCATTGAGCAACACCCGGTCATCTTCGGTGAGGAAGAAATCAATCCGGGCGAGCCCGTAGCAGTCGAGTGCCTGCCAGGCCTCCGACGCGATCATGCGTAGGCGCATCAGCTGATCGTCTCGAAGCTCGGCCGGGGCAATCAGTTCTGAAGCGGAATCTTCTTTGTATTTTGAGTCATAGTCGTAAAACTCACGGTCGGGGACAATCTCGCCGACGGGCGAAAGAATCGGTTCCCCGTAGCCGCCGAGCGCCGCGATCTCAAGTTCACGCCCCCTCACCCCTTCTTCAATGACCAATTTTCGGTCATATTGAAAAGCAAACTCGAGGGCGTCAACCAGTTCATCGGGCGACGCCACTCGGCGGATGCCCAGTGAAGAACCACCGCGGGCCGGTTTCACAAATAGGGGGTAACGCATCCCATGGACAAGTTCGTCGAGCATTTTCTCATCGCGATGAATGAAGGTAAAACGATCCAAGGCACGCCATGGCGTATGCGGGATGTCGCATTGGTCAAAGACCGTGTTCGCGAACACCTTGTCCATGGCTATCGCGCTTGCGGCGACCCCGCAGCCGACATACGGGATCCCCGAAAGCTCAAGCATCCCCTGGACGGTGCCGTCCTCCCCAAAGGGGCCGTGGAGCACGGGAAAAACGCAGTCCACCGGATAAGTAATTGACCGGCCGTCGCGTTTAGTAAACAGATAAGGCTTGGACGTATCGGGGACGAGCGTCGCGGGGGTCACGGGACCCTCGGCGTACCAGCGGTCTTCCCGCATGGCCTGGGTCGGGCCCCCGTAGGCGTACCAGCGACCTTCACGCGTAATGGCGACGGGAAGAATATGAAACTCTTCACATTGCTTCAATGTATCAATAATATAGGCGGCCGAAGAAAGCGAAACCTCATGCTCACCGGAGCGGCCGCCAAAAAGAACGACGATATTTTTACGAGACGCCATTTGAATCTCCCAGGCTCTTCTTGTTGCGTGTAATATTCACGAGAATATCCGTCAGATGATCTTCCAAATTACTCATCATCTCGTGCGCGTATTCAATCGCGGCCGCGCGGATGTCCGCACTCTGGCGCGTCGCGTCCTCGATCATGATCGAGGCATTGTTCAAGGCCTGCTGCGTAATCTCATGTTCGTCGATCATGCGCGCCATCTGCGCTTCCGCGTCACGCATAATAGTGTCCGCCTCCCGCCGGGCCTGGTTAATCAGCTGGCGGTTTTGCTGGAGCACCCATTTGGCCCGCTCAAATTCTTCGGGCAGACCCTCCCGGATCATGCGGACCAAGAAAAGCATCTCCTCACGTTCGACCATGCAGCGATCAGAAAAAGGGACCGCACGCGCGTCGATCAGTTCTGTTTCCAGCCGATCAAGCAAGGTGGCAACGCTTCTATCCTCACGGGGGCGTTCCCGCCTCCTTACTTCCTCGCGATCACCCTCTGCTTCACGCCTCTCCTCATAGTCATTCATGTTCATTTCCTCCATCCGAAACTCCGTATAATGACGCGACCTCATCTAAAATAGCCTCAGGTATAAAAGAGGCGACCGATTCTCCCAGCCTCGCGATCTCGCGCACCAGCGAGGAGGACAGATTCCGATAACTTGAATGGGACGGCAAAAAGATCGTCTCCACCCTATCGTCCAGCATGCGGTTGATCTCGGCCATTTGACTTTCTTCTTCAAATTGGACCGGCCCCCGTACCCCTCGGACAATCGTTTGGATCCCATGCTTCTCACAAAAATGAACCAGCAATCCGTCGGCCGCAAGAACCTTGACCGAAGGATAGTCTGCCAGCGCTTTGCGGATCAATGCGACGCGCTTTTCAATCGGGACCACCGTCCTCTTATGACTGTTGTCAAAAACAGCAATCACTAATTCATCGCAAAGCAATAGGGCCCGCTCCACGACATTCAGATGCCCTTTTGTAAAGGGGTCGTAAGTCCCGGGAAAGACCATTTTGCGCTTTTTCTCGATTGAGCCGTCTGAGCGCATCAAAATGCCTCCCTTATTTCGCCGTAATACCTATTTTGAGTCTGTTTTAAGCTGGTAAAAGGATAGCACGCCACTGCCGTACTGACAACCGCGAACACGCGTCAGAGCCGTATCGAACAAGACTTCCAACGGAGCCTTGCTGTCTGATTCAATGATCAGGAAAGCATCGGGTAAAAGAAGTTTCGGCAAAATGGAATCAAGCGAGCGCATCACTTCATCGTTAAGTTTCCAGGGCGGATCCACATAGATCAGGTCAAAGCGCGCCCCCTCTTGGACCAATGCCTTCAAATGCCTCAGATAATCGCCGGGTAATAGGACAGCGCCTTCTGACAAACGCGTCTTTTCAATATTCTGCCTGATCGCCAACACGGCGTCCCTGTCCTTCTCGATCATGACGGCTTGTTGGGCGCCTCTTGACAGCGCCTCCAGTGCAATCTGCCCGGAGCCTGAAAAAACATCGAGGATAGCAGACCCTTCGACACGCTCCGAAAGAATTGAAAACAACGCCTCCTTCATCCGGTCAGAAGTCGGCCGGCTCTCGAGCCCCTTAGGCGTCACGAGCCGCGTGCCTTTTGCTTTTCCCGCGATAATCCTCGGCATCTAACCCTCCTACAGCCCGGGACGCGTCAGGCGTTCACCGTAGCGCCTTTTGAATTCCCTCATGATCACCTGATTTTGTGGCTCGGACAGGTCGGGGTCTTGTTTGAAAAGTCCTTCGCACAGCCGGTAGGCTTCTTTCAACAACTCACTGTCTTCATACAGGTTCGCCACTTTAAAATCGGGAAGACCGTGCTGTTCCACACCGAAGAAATCACCGGGCCCTCGAAGCAAAAGATCCTCCTCCGCGATCATGAAACCGCTGTTGTTTTTGCACAGTACCGTCAACCTTCTTTTGACCAAGGGATCTTCACTGTCACTCATCAGGATACAAAAAGATTCAATGGAAGAACGCCCGACACGCCCCCTCAATTGGTGCAGCTGAGACAGACCGAAACGCTCCGCGTTTTCAACCACCAGGAGCGTCGCGTCCGGCTGGTCGATGCCCACCTCGATGACCGTCGTTGAGACAAGAATATCAATCTCACCCCGGCCGAAGGCCTCCATGACCGACAGTTTCTCCTTCGCCTTTAGGCGGCCGTGCATGAGGGCGACCCGCAAATCAGGAAACACCTGTTTGGACAGACGCTCGTACACGGTTTGTGCGGAGTTCAGATCCATGAAATCAGAATCCTCGATCATGGGGCAGACGACGTACACCTTGTGCCCCTTTTCAACCTCGCGGCGGATCGCGCGGTCCACGCGCGGGCGCTCGTGTTCCGTCGCGGTGTAGGTCTTCACCGGCAAACGCCCCTTAGGATTGTCCCGCATCTCCGAGATATCCAGGTCGCCGTACAAGATCATGGCAAGCGTCCTCGGAATGGGGGTCGCGGACATGACAAGCACATGCGGGATCATCTCCCCTTCTCCTGTCAGGCTGACGCGCTGGCGGACGCCGAAGCGATGCTGTTCGTCGGTGACGCAAAGGCCCAATTTTTGGAAGCTGACATCGCCTTCTAACACTGCGTGTGTGCCGATCAGGATGTCAATCGTACCTTTTTTTAACTGCTCCGCGAGAAGTCGCCTTTTGGCAGCGGGGACGGCGCCCGTAAGAAGCGCGATTTCAAGGCCGGTGCCCTCTAATATTTTGGCTAAACTCTCGGCGTGTTGGCCGGCCAAAATGGTAGTCGGCGCCATCAGGACCGACTGGTAGCCCTCCCAGGCGGCCACCGCCATGGCCGCGGCCGCGACCACCGTTTTTCCGGAACCGACATCTCCCTGGATCAGACGGTTGGCTGGCTCCGCGCGTTTGAAATCAGACAGGATCGCCTTGATCGTCTCCTGCTGAGAGCCGGTCAGTTCGAAAGGCAATTGTGAAAGAAGTAATTGAAGTTTCGCCTCGGTCTCAGCCTTTATGGCTATCTCGGGACCCTTTTCCTTTTTCCTTCCCGCGCGAAGCGCGCGGAGGCCCGCTAGGACAAGAAACAACTCTTCAAAGGCAAGGCGTCGCCTTGCGATGTCGATCTCTTTTGCGTCATTTGGAAAATGAATTCTCCGGATCGCAAAATCCGCTGTTGAAAGCTTCGCCTGCTGGCGGATGGAAGGCGGTAACGATTCTTCCACCGCAAGATCTGAATGTAAAAGAATCCTTTGCACGGCCTGACGGATGTTTGACTGGTAGAGCCCCGCGGTCAAGGGATACACGGGAAGAAAGGCAGGCAAATCGCTATCATCAAGTTTTCGAAACTCAGGACTCAACACCGTGCGTCCGCGCTTGGTTTCAATCTTGCCCCGAAACACATAGCGTTCGCCCCGCCGAATCTGTTCGGTGATCCAGGGCTGGTTAAACCAAATCGCCGCGATTTGGCCGCTGTCATCCGAGAGTCGTGTGCGGATATAGCTGAGCTTGCCTCTTCGCGATAAGGAAGGCACCTGATCGACCATGGCTTCAAAAACAGCCGAATCGCCTTCGCGAAGCGAGGCGATCGGGACGCGTTCATGCCAATTCTCATAAGAACGCGGCATGAGCCACAAAAGATCGTCCAAGGTATAGACGCCCAGTTTTTGAAACAACTTCCGCGTTTATCTGAGATCCCCGGTAAAACCGTGATCGCTTTTTCCATGAACAGGGGATCAGACACAGTCTTGCTCCTCGGCTTCGGAGGGATCGAGTGCCTCGCCGTATCGGCATTCTGCTTGGATGGGACATGAAAAACAAAGACGGCAGCGCGCCTTACAGAGATCGCGACCGTGGGTGACCATGAGGTGCCCCCAAAGTGTCCAGTGCTCTTCGGGCAGGATGGCCATCAGGTCACGCTCAATTTTCGGGGGTTTGTCACTGTCGGTGAAACCGATCAGGCGGCTGATCCGGGCACAGTGCGTATCCACCACGACCGCCTGCTTACCGAAGGCATCGCCCCGGATGAGGTTGGCGATCTTGCGGCCGACACCGGGAAGCGCCATCAGCGCTTCTTCTGACTCCGGAACATGGCCGTCATAATGCTCAACCAACTGCTGCGCGGTGCCGACCAGGGCCTTGGCCTTGGAGCGGAACAGGCCGCAGCTGCGGATAATGGGCTCAACCGCCTGTATCTCCGCCAGGGCCATGGACTCCGGGTCAGGATATTCTGAAAAAAGCGCGGGCGTTATTTTATTCACGCGCTCATCGGTGCATTGAGAGGCCAGGATGGCGCCCACCAAGAGCTCCCAGGGTGATTCATGCGTCAAGGTGGTTTCCGCGTAGGGGTAATGCTGTAACAGTTTTTCAACGATGCTGCGGGCGCGTTTTTCAGTCAGTTGAAGAGCACTCAAGGCCTTTCCTCCAACAAGAAACATGTTTTGATAAGGGTCTGTTCATCGGAGGGGCGAAACACCGTCATCTCCATCAGGGCACCCACCACTTGACCGTCCATGAAGCTCAGGAGGTCTTTTGTCTCCTCCATCATTTGGCCGTTAATACTGAGCAGGATATCACCCGCGTTCAATCCGGCGGTGTAAGCGGCGCTTTCCGGCTTCACCAAATCAATATACAGCCCCTTGGGATATCCGAAACGCTCCGATAACTCGTGCATCTCATTATCCTCCAGTACCGTGATGCCGAGTGCCGCGCGTCTTTCCGGCGCGCCTTCCGGCCGATGGAGAATGCGGTCAATGACATCCAGCACCACCGGCGACGGCACAGCGTAACCCTGATGCTGCACATAGATGCGCCTGAGGTAGGCGCTTGTCAAGGCAACAATTTCACCGTCACGGTTAATGAGCGGGCTGCCCGCGTACACAGACAGTGTGGGGATACTTGTCTCCAACAGCCCCAAAGGCGAGCCATCCTCTTCAATGGAAGCGCGGTAAAGTGACGTGATGTAACCGACCGCAAGGCCCCCGTCACGGATCAAGGCGGGCGGATAACCGATCATGTAAACGGGGGCGCCTATGGCCAGTTCAGGATTTTTGGCCAGGGCCACCGCGGGGAAACTCAGCTCTTCTTGCTCCTGAACCTTGATAATGGCTAAATCCACCGTCGAATGGTAACCCAAAAGTTTTGCGGGAAGCACCCGCGGGTTGCCCTTGATCGTCACATTAATCGACGCGTCGGGCAAAAGATCGCCGCGATAATCAAGCGCCCGTTCGAACAGGCTGTAGGTGGTGACGATGATCCCTGATTCATCCACGATGAGGCCCGAGAAGAATTCTTCACGTTTGGCATACAGGGAAGAGGCCGGTATCGAGACATGGATAGACACCACGGAAGGTGCGATCTGTTCATAAATATCGGCTAAAAAATGCTCATCGTCGTCGGGGAGTTCCGGATCATCTTCCGTCGGCTCAGTCACCGGCGTCGTCGTCACCGTGGTCGTACGGGTCGTGGTGGTTGTGCTACGGGTCGTCGAAGGCGAGGTCTCACTCTCGGACGGTTCTGTCGCCTCACCGTTTTGGCCGGGACAAGAAAGCGGAATAAAGATCGCCGCCACAAGCAGTAAAGCGATCAGAAAGATCAGTAATATCCGCTCCTTTTTAATCATCTGGGCATTCAACTCCCCGTTTGAATTTCATTTAGTTTAGCGATCACATATAGCCATTTTATGAACTATATAACAGACAAGCCTCAGGGGCGAGCTACCGTGAAACTGATGCTGGCGCCGCCCAGCGTGGACGATCTTGTCGCGATGATCTCCTGGCCGTGGCGCTGCACCAAGGCACGCGCGATGTAAAGCCCGAGCCCCGATCCCGATCCGTGGCGCGACTTGTCCGCCTTGTAAAAGCGATCGAAGATCTGCGGCAGATCTTCCGCCGGAATACCCGGGCCGTTATCCTCGACCGTGACACTGACACAGCGCTCTCCGATGCGTGTGCTGATCAGGATCAAACCTCGTTCGGGCGTGAAACGGATGGCATTTGAGATCACATTGTTCAAAACCCGCGTCAGCTGCCCGATATCCCCGACCACCCGCGTCGATTCGCCGTAGCGATAATCAAAGGCCACCTCCAGCTCAATCGATTTTTCAGTAAGCATCGGCTCGAAGGACTGGCGGACCTGGCAGATAAAGTCATTTAGCTCAAACACTTCCTGCTTCAAGCGCTCCTTCCCCTCAGGACCTGTTTCGGTGAACAGGTCGTTGACAAGGCGCTCAAGGCGGTTCGTCTCCGATTTAATAATCGACAGATAGTAGTCAAATTTTTCTTCCGGGATGGTCCCGTCTCGCATGCCCTCGACAAAGCCGCCGATGGAGGTTACGGGCGTTCGAAGGTCGTGGGAGACATTGCTCAAAAACTCCGCGTATTGGCGCTCTCGATCCTCAAACTGTTCGATGAGCGTGTTGAAGGTACGGATGAGACGCGTCAAATCGTCTTCTTTGATGCGGGAGGCCACCTGTTCATGCTCAGGATCATCTTGGTCGAGCATCAGTGTTTTATGTTTTTTGCCCCAGGTCACTCGGGCGGATAAATTGCCCGCGTACACTGCGTTCGCGGTTTTGGCCAGCTCCGATATCGGCCGTGTAATATCCCGCGACAGCCAGATAATGATACATAAGGACAAAAGGAAGGCCAGTGAAAAGGATAAGGGGACATTATGTTCCATCAAAAAGGCGCTAAAACTTTCGGCGCTGTGGCGCTTTAACAGCACGACCTCCCCTGTATAAAGATCGCCGTGTTTGCCGATCGGAGAACTTGCGACAAGCCAGCTTGAGGCATCGGTTAAAAGCGTCTCAAAACCTGTCTTATCACCTGACTCGCAGTAGGCCGCGTGGCTTTGATTTCGCGCTTGCAAGGGCAACACAATGTCGCGCGAACCCTCTCGGCTTTCGTCGAGCTTCGCCATGGTGTCGGCGGGAATCCCTGTGTGGTAGATGATCTCGCCGTTCGCGTTGATGATCCAGACAAAGGCCGTCGTCGAGCGCGAAGCAAAGGCGATATGCCCCGTGATATCAGTGCTTGTAAAAGTCGTATGCGCGGCGTCCATCCGATCTTCGGTCAGAACCGACAGCTCAAAGGCGTTGCGCCGAAGCTCCTCCTTGCGCTGGGAGGCGGATGAAAGGGTGTAGATCGCGCCGTAAATAAAAGCAAGCACGAGAAAGACGACAAGAATGGCCGCCGATATTTTTAAAAGCGTCCGCGTGTAAATGGAAATTCGGGTTTTCACCGTTATTCGGAGTCCTTTACCTCAAATTTGTAGCCCACGCTCCACACGGTCTTGATCTGCCATAAGGGATGCGCGATGACGTCAAGTTTCTCGCGGATCCTTTTGATATGGACATCCACTGTGCGCTGCTCTCCAAAATAATCCATCCCCCAGATATGTTCAAGAATCTGGTCGCGTGTAAACACACGATTGGGATGCGAGGTCAAGAAAAACAACAGTTCCAGTTCCTTGGGCGGCATGTCAATTTCACGATCGCCCACACGCACCGAATAGCGGATGCGGTCCACCGTAAGATCGGGGTAGCTGACAATATCCTTTTGTTTCTCTTCAGTGAGATTCGCGCTCGGCGTCGCGGACTGCGATCGACGCAACACCGCTTTCACGCGGGCCAGTAATTCTTTAGGTTCAAAAGGTTTCAACACATAGTCATCGGCGCCCAACTCCAGCCCGATAATTTTGTCAAGTGTATCGCTTCGAGCGGTGAGCATCAGGACGGGCACGTCCGACACACGCCTCAACTCGCGCATCACATCGAAGCCGCTCAAGCCCGGGAGCATCAGGTCAAGAATAATGACATCCGGTTCCACCGCGCGTACCATCGGCATGACCGCGTCTCCTGTAAAACAGGAACTGACTTCAAAGCCGTCTTTTTCAAAATAGAGTTTTAGTAATTCACTAATGTGTTTGTCGTCATCGACAATCAACACACGCTTCGTATCATCCATCATGGGCCCTCCGTCTTAGCCGGCTCATCGCCTTCATCTTGCAGGAGATTTGAGATTTCTTCAATAAACGAACGGATATCGCGAAAAGCGCGGTAGACCGAGGCGAAGCGAATATAGGCGACCTCATCGATCCCGCGGAGCTCTTTGAGCACCAGCTCGCCGATATCCGAGGAGGAGATCTCCCGCTTCAGAGCATTGCCGGCTGCCCTTTCCACCTCATCGATCAATTCTTCCACCTGCCGTGTGGTCACAGGGCGCTTTTCACAGCTCTTCATAATGCCGATCAGTAACTTTTGTCGGTCGAAGGCCTGGCGACTGCCATCCTTCTTAATCACCATCAGGGGCATATCTTCGATTTTTTCGTAGGTCGTAAAGCGCGTTCCGCAGGTGAGGCATTCACGGCGCCGGCGAATCGAACTGCCGTCATCGGAAGGACGTGAATCCACGACGCGATCGTCATTACTTTCACAATTAGGACATTTCATACCGCTAAAGCCTCTCCTTTCACGATAATCATCAAGATGGCAAGGCCGGATGAATCATCCGGCCGCATTTCCAGTTTCGGTTGGACAGCTTTATTTAACGAACGTACCGTTAAGGCACGATCAGGAGCGGTCCATATCGTCATCCTGCAAGAACCAGGGAAGCACGCGGCCGTCCTGGCGTCCGGAGCGCGGGCGCTGGGGCGCTTCACGCTTACTCTCCTCATGCGGTGCCTCATCCAGCACCCGGGGCGCGGTGACATTTTGCCTTGTGGCATTTTCGGTCGCGCGGTCGATCATGTCGGCCATCATCTGGTCGGTCTGGCGCTGGCTTGTACGGGTGAATCCCGTCGCGCGCTGACCGTCCGATGAAGCGCCGCGCGCACCGCCGGGCGGTCTTAAGAATTCAGGTAAATCATCCATCGCGGATCGCGCGCCTGGTTGTGTCTGGCGCTGAGGAATGCTAAAGGAAGGAGCCGTCGACTGGGCCTGCCCGTGACGCAGATTCCGAGCCTGGGCACTGTCCGTCCCGAAGCGACTGGCAATAATCGTGATGATCAGGTCATCTTGCATATTTTCATCGATCACGGCGCCGAAAATAATGTCGGCGTCAGGTGACACCGCCTCACGTACCTGGGAAGCGGCCTCATTGACCTCTTTGATCTTCATATCGTGACCGCCGGTGAAGTTGATAATAATGCTGTTCGCGCCGTCGATGGTCGTTTCAAGCAAGGGACTGGTCATCGCCTGTTTCACGGCCGTAGCCGCACGGCTCTCACCGTTGCCGCGCCCGATGCCCATATGGCACACGCCGGCGTTTGTCATCACACGTCTCACATCCGCCAAGTCGAGGTTAATCAAACCGGGGACGGCCACAAGATCCGAGATACTCGACACGCCGTACTGTAGGACGCGGTCGGCCAAGCTGAAGGCTTCGTCGATCGTCGTATCGTCACTTGCGATTTCAAGGAGTTTGTCGTTGGGCACCACAATCAGTGAATCCACATACTGTTGGAGTTCACGCACGCCCTTTTCCGCGTTTTGGCGACGTCTTGTGCCTTCAAAGCGAAAGGGTGTTGTCACGACACCTACGGTCAGAATTCCGAGCTTTTCAGCGATCTGAGCCACAATCGGGGCGGCTCCCGTACCGGTCCCGCCCCCCATGCCGGCCGTAATGAACAGCATGTCAGAGCCCTCGATAGCTTTGGAAATCTCTTCAATGTTTTCCTCAGCCGCCTTTTGCCCCAGCTCCGGTTGAGCACCCGCGCCAAGGCCGCGGGTTATTTTCTCACCAATCTGGATGGCCTCACTCGCCTTCGTACTCTGGAGCGATTGATGATCCGTGTTAATGGCGATGAACTCGATGCCCTGTACACCTCCGTCAATCATCCGATTAACCGCGTTGCAGCCGCCGCCTCCGACGCCGATCACACGGATCGTGGCGTAAACGCCGCCACTCATCCCAATATCAAATGAATAGTCAGTCACTTCTCGCAACTCCTTTCGCTCTTTCCCCGAAGTATTGCCGTTTCATCGGTTGTCATAACAAGCTTACAACCTCTGCGGGCCATCATCGTCAAGCTCAATGCCGATTCGTATCAGCATGTTTTTACTATTTTATCTTAACTGGGATTGACAAGCAAGCAAGGATTGGCAAAAGCTTTGATTCTCTGAGCTTTTAACTGTCGTATAGACGCCTTAACAAGTAAATGGAAAATCGATTTACTCTGAAATAGTCTCCGTTTTGTCGGCCGTGGACACCTGTTTTTCTTCTTTGCCCAGGCTTCTTTTTTCTTTCCTGCGCAGATAAAGCTTACGCGTCGTGAAGTTGATATTCCTGAAGATGCGGTAGGCGAAAATGAAGGAGACGACCATTGAAAAATCATACTTCATCTGATTGCCCAAAGCTGTCATAAGGACCGCGATCAAGGCATTTGCAAAAAACTCAATGAGAAATTTTTCCGCTTCAAAAGTTGCCTCCGACACGGCGTTCCACGCCGCCGTTAAAGACTCGATCCCGACAAGGGTCAGCACCGCCAAAAAAGGCACAAGACTTGCGGGCAGGAGGACATTGACAAACAGGCCGATCAGAAGTCCTATGAGTAAGCCAATTAAGATAAGCATGGATCCATCCTCCCGTCTATTTTAAAAAGGACATGACGTCCTGTCTGCTAAACAATGCCCTCAGGCGGTATCCGGCCTAAAGTACGCCGTCTCCCCGCTTAAGTCGAGTTCACCCGCGACCCCTTCAGGGATCTCCCGGCTTTGAATCAGGTAACTTAAAAGCTGCAATTTCTCTTGTAATAACCTGTTGTCCTCCAGTTTAACACGAATCTCCCCACCCTGCGGAAGCGGGATAAACAGGTAGAAGGACTTAAGTCCGATCTGCCGGATCTGTCGCACAAGCCCCATGAGGTGGCGATTATCCGGCGTCAATTGGTCGTGCCGTATGAGCTCCGCGGTGAGGCGCGCGGCTGACATCAGTTCAAGGTGATCCTCGACATCGAGCACTTGAAAAGGGATGACCTCACTCAAGACAGAGATCCCCTCTAATACGGGGAGATCAAAATCGATCGTTTCGGCCACTCTGAGCACAATGTGATCGCGGTCAATTAATGCAAATCCGCCCGACACCCGCACCGCCAAAATTTCGACACGCTCATCCACCCGGATGGCGACCGTCGAAGGGAATCGAAACCTCACTGTCACCTCGCGTATGAGCGGGAAACGTTCCATGATCTCCTGTTCAAGCGTTCCGTAGCGAAGCGAGAAGTATTGCTTAGGGCCCGGCCCGATGTCAAAGATGAAGTGGCGATCTAAAAGTCCTTGGGCCATCGCGCTGACATCCTCGGGATTCGTCAATCGTGTACCTTCAACCTTGATGCTTTCAATCGTGAACTGGGGTAATAGGGCGATGAGCGTCATCAGGATCAAAATCACCGCGATGACGGTAAGAACGCGAAGAGGCCAACCTTTAAGTGCCTTTTTTCGTTTCTCTTTCGCCCTTTTGCGACGGCTTGACGCCGTAAAAGGAGACGGTTGAAAAATCCCGGGATAGGGATCACCCGCCGCGGTGGATCTCTTTTTTGCTCTGCCTTTATGTGGGCTTGATCGTTTCATGTGCTTCGATCACCGCCATCACTTCACCCGCAATCGCCTCGGCCGCAAGCGGCGTTGACCAATGGCGGGCACTTTCACCCATGCTTTGCAGACGTTTTGGACTTTCGACCATCTCCTCAATCGTTAAAAGCAAGACACGGCTGTTGAAATCCTGATCCGCGTAAGTAATGGAGGCCCCCGCCTCTTTCATGGCACGAGCATTTTCTGTCTGATGATCGTCCGCGGCAAAGGGAAAGGGCACAAGAATAGAAGGCTTGCCCTGGGAGGCAATCTCCGCGCAGGTCATGGCACCGGCTCGGCCGACAAATAAATCGCAGGCGGCAATCCAATGGGGCGCGTCTTTTAAAAATGATTCAGCCCGCACAATGCCTCGGACCGCTTGGAGGTCAGAAAGGGCCGTTTCCGTGCTCTGGACGCCGGTACTGATCGCGATTCGAAGCTGCGGATAGCGCTCCAATAAGGCGGACCACTGCCCTTCTTCGTCAAGGCGTGAGACCGCCGTGTTCAATGTTCTTGAGCCTAAGCTTCCGCCCATGACAAGGATGAGAAAAACATCCTCTGAAAGATTCAGCGCTTCGCGTGCTTTTGAGCGAGCGAGTTCATAGAAAATGGAGCGCACGGGGTTGCCGCTGAAGCTAAGATTCACCTTGTCCGAAAAATACGCCCGGCTCGATTCATAGCTGATAAACACCGTATGGGCCTTTTTCGCAAACAGGCGGTTGGTCCTGCCGGGCACCGAGTTTTGCTCATGTAGGACATAGGGGATTTTCAAATATCGCGCGGCGGCAATAAGCGGCGCCGACACAAAACCGCCCGTCCCGATGACGACACAGGGGCGTTCTTTTTTTAACAGCGAAAGGCTCATCCGAAGGCCGCGCACATTTCTTACCATCCAGCTCCAATAGCGCCGATCTTGTTTTGAGGGCATATTTTGAGCGGAGATGGGCTGAAATTCATAGCCTTCGCCCTCCACCATCGTCTGTTCCAGATTGCCCGGAACACCGCAAAAGACGAGCCGGTACTCGGGCAGAAGTTGACCGATTTTATCCGCAATGGAAAGCGCGGGATAAATATGCCCGCTCGTGCCGCCGGCTGCTATGACAATGGTCTGGCAAGTCTTTGTTCGTTTCATCTTGATTATCCAGGTAAGGGCCCATGGCGGACCGATCGTAATACCTTATACAGCGTAACCCATCTCATCGTCTTCCTCAACCGTTTGACGGGGCTTCTTCCCGCCCCGTGAACGGGCATCCTGCTTCATGATCACGCGGGCAATATCGGGCTCTACGCGGCAGCATGACTTAGACACGCAAAGCACAAGTCCCGCGCTCACCGCGAAAAACAAGTTGGCCGTGCCCCCGTAGCTGAAAAAAGGCAATGAGATCCCTGTGGTGGGAATAAGGCTTGTCGCCACCGCCATATTGAGAAAGGCCTGAAGCGCGATCAGGATGGTATTTCCGGCCGCGACCAACATCCCCATGTGGGTGGCGGCCTGTCGGGCCACCATGATGCCTGTCGCAAGGAAGGCAAGGAAAAGGAGCACGACGGCACTGACTCCGACAAATCCCAATTCTTCGCCGATAATCGGCAAGATGAAGTCGTTATGCGCCTCTGACAGCCAGTTCAATTTTTGCACACTTCGACCAATCCCCCGCCCTGTCAGACCTCCAGAGCCGAGCGCCAGTTCCGCCTGTTCAATTTGCATCCTGTCATCTTCGTTGGCCGCGTCGCGGTCCTGGAAGGTGTCAACGCGCTTGAACACGTGCGCAAAGCGATTGGCCACAAATTCGGTCGGCGATTTTTTCGCGATAAGCTGGTATCCGGCCCCGAAAATGATCGCCACGACAAGGAAAACGACCACGAGTTGCGCCGTACCCAAAAAGCGCGATTTCATTGGGATGTCAGCCATCACAAAGACAATCACACTGATGAGAAAAATGATGAGGGCACCCGACAGATGTGGCTGAATCAAGGTCAAAACGAACCAAAGCCCTATCAAGATGACGGGCCAGGTCACATCAAGAAAAGCTTCTTTTGACGCGGAAGGCTTATTTTTATTGCCCCTCGCTTCCATCGCGATACGCTTTCTCCTTCGGGAGGCAAGGTAGCCCGCAAGGAAAAAGACGGCTCCCACTTTCGCCAGTTCTGAGGGCTGAAAACCCACGGTACCGATGTAGATCCACCGCCTCGCCCCATTGACGACCACGCCGCCAAACTGGCAATAGAGGAGGCTGGCGGTGACAAACAGATAAAGAAAAGCGCGATATACAGGACGCGTCAGCCGTCGAAAATGGACCAGGGCGCCTAAGGCCACCGCTCCGATCGTACCGACCAAGGTGATCCGAGCCTGCTTTCGGGCCATGGCAGAGGCATCCGCCTCAACAATGGCGCGAACAGGGGCACTGTCAATCGCAACGCCGCTTTCAATCAGTTCAGTCCTGATTCTCGCCGTAGATTGGATATAGCTGATCCCGTAACTCGCGCTGAACATCATGAGGAGGCCGAAACTCACTAACACAAGCCATACGACAAGGAAGGCAAGCGACATATGTCGGTGCGATTTTTGCAACCGACTCTTCGTAATCGCCTGTGTGTCCTTGGCCATGTCCTCTACCTTCCAAAAAGCGGCCCGGACATCAGCATGAAGCCGAGACCGGCGCATAATAAGCCCACCAGGCTGAACACGCGGACGACCTTGGTCTCATGCCAGCCGACCAGTTCAAAATGGTGATGGATGGGCGACATACGAAAAATGCGTTTCCCGCCGGTCGATTTGAAATAAATCACCTGCAAGACGACCGAAAATCCTTCAAAGAAAAAGATAAATCCCGTAATGACCGCCAGGTAAGGCACGCCGATCACCACCGTGAGAAGCGTAAATCCGATCCCCAAAGCCTGTGAACCCGTGTCTCCCATGAAAATGCGGGCGGGATATCGGTTAAAAAACAAAAATGCAAGACAACCGCTCGCCATCACGGCGGAAAGCATCAGGGACGCGGGCGCGCTTGTGAGTGAGGCGGCGAGCGTACTCACCACGGCAAAAAGCCCCAGGGACGCAATCGCCATCAGGCTGGCTAAAAGGCCGTCCAGCCCGTCCGTGATGTTGACGGAATTGCTCATATAGAAAAGAAAGGGCACCAAAAAAGCAAAGTAAAGAAATTTCCACCCGCCCGTAATGATCAGTTTCTGCGCGCCGAAGGGCAGCAAAATAAAGGGCTCCGTTGGCGCAAGCCACAGATAGTAAAGGGCGGCAACGACAGAGAAAAACCCTAAAAGCAAAGTCTTATGCCTGACGCTCATCCCTTTTTTGGACACGCGCACCTTGATCCAGTCATCGGCAAAACCCACCGCCCCGAAGATCACCATGAAGACGACAATCATCGATAAGGGCAAAAGGTAACGGCGGATAAAGGGCGCGACGATGCCTAAAAAGGTAATGGGGAGCATAAAAAACAATCCCCCGAAGGTCGGCGTCCCCGATTTTTTCAGATGCGTTTTAGGACCATTTTCCCGGATCGGTTGACTGGCAAATTTTTTGGAAATTAAAGGCAAGCCGATTAGCCCGACGATCACAGTGCCGATGAACACCGCTACCGCGGCAATTAAGGCCAGCATCATGGGACGAAGCGGAAACATCAGATACGCCCCTTCTTATGATGCTCTAACAGGGCCTCTTTCACCTTTTCAAGTTCATAATAACGGGAGGCTTTGAGCAGCATAAAATCACCGGGTAAAAGTTGTTTCAATATCTCAGGAATCGCCTTTTCACAGGTCGGGTACCAGCCTGCCAGGATGGACGCGCCCTCTTCGCTTTGGAGCAGGTAGTCGCGCGTCGTCTTTGTTTCCTCACCGACCAAGAAGACAAGTTCCACTCCCGCGTTCAAAAGTCCGACCGCAGCGTCTTCGTGCGCTTCCACAGAATAGCGCCCCAGTTCACGTAAGCCACCGATGACCGCGACAAAACGCCTGTTGTTTTCTGACAACAGCGATGCGGACTCGAGCGCTGAATGGAGCGATTCAGGTGAAGCGTTATAAGCGTCATCCATGACGTCAACCGGACCGATGGCGGCAAGCTCCTGACGACTGTCAGCAGGTTTGTAACGGCTGGCGCTCGTTGCGGCCACCTGCATGTTGAGCCCCATCGCGTACACCACCGCAAGGCCGAACATGACCGCGGGCACTAGGTGTAAGCCGGGCACGCTCAAAAAGATGGGCCAGCGCTCGTCGGGTGTCAGGTTAGAGCGGCCGATAAAGGAGAGCCCGTCACGATCCATGCGGACATGCTCCGCCCAAAAAACAGGCACCCCGTCGCGTTCGAGCCGGCCGACATTTTGTTCGCTTGCGATAAACCATACGGGCACGGTCGGCTGTTCACGCAGCATCCAGCTTTCAAGCATCGGATCGTCCCCGTTGACAATAAGCAATCCATTGTCTTTCATGCCTGAAATAATGGAGGTTTTTTCATCGAGGATGTCACTCATCGAACCGAGGTATTCGGCATGCGACATGCCGATCTGCGTAATGACAGCGATGTCAGGCCTGGCTACCTCGGATAATAGTGCGATTTCGCCGCGGCGAGCCATCCCCAATTCCGCGACAAGGGCCTGTGTGTCAAGCTCTGTTGCGAGAATGGTCTTTGGGAGACCGATCTGATTATTGTAATTTCTGGCCGACTGCTCGGCTTTCAACTGAGATTCAATCATCTGGTAGATCATGCGGCGCGTGGTGGTTTTACCCACACTGCCCGTCACACCGATAATATTGGCAGAAAGCGTGGTACGAAAACCGCGCGCAATGTCCCGGTAAGCTTTCCCGGTATCCTGCACCACCAGTACGTCGGGGGCTGATTCGTCTTTTTCGATCTTTTTGAGCCAGTATGAAAGTTTCTTGGTACGCGCTTCAATCACCAGTATGGCGGCCCCCTTTTGGGCGGCAACCTCTAAAAAGTCATGGCCGTCAAAATGATCGCCGACCAAGGGAACAAACACTTCTCCTTCAAGAAGCGAGCGCGTGTCGGTCGATACGGAGGAATAAAAGCGCTCGGGATCCGCCGCGTGGCGTTTTGTCTGGTAGAGTTCGCCCTCGGTCCAAATTTTCAATTGCATCGGCAAAATTCGTGTCATATCCAATTATCTTTCCTGCATTTATTCGCCGCTGTCCGAGTCCTCGGTGCCATTTGGGAAATAGACGGTCACCGTGTGTCCGCGTTTCACTTTTCCTAGGGCGCGCCTGTCTTCATCGCGCTCGCGTTCGGGCGAACCTGCGATATCCATCGCGGGATCGTCGCTCACACGTACGCTCGGCAGAACAGACTGATTGATTGCCTGTCCGCTCAC
Source organism: Clostridia bacterium (assembly GCA_040766025.1). GTDB lineage: Bacteria > Bacillota > Clostridia > Saccharofermentanales > DTU023 > UBA4923. Next base: position 82,112 of record JAXGRH010000002.1, read on the forward strand.
AAGCCCTTCAGGGATGATCGTGACGCCGTAATCAGCAGCCAGCCAGACACACTCATGGTAATTGAGTCCAGAAAAGTCTGGCACGGCTACCCATTCTACTTCATTATGCCCCTCGGGGTAAAGCCATATGGTTGAGCCGACACCCACCCGAGTGCCCGGCGCAGGTTCCATCCGTGCCAGGGGCCTGTCGGGGTAAAAATAATCTTCTGAAAGCGAAGGGGCAAGATTCAGTTGGAGCAACGCCATGGCCGCCTCACCGACCGTCAGATCGGACAAGTCAGGCAGCTCAATCGCATGTGAAAGCGTGTAAAGCTCTTGCTCTGAATAATGTTGCCGGCGGCCTTCAAGATTCATCAGGCGGGCGCCGACGCGATTGCTGCGCGCGCGGCGGACGAACTTAATGTAATCCCCGTTTCCGGCTTATGGATTGAGACAAGTACCACATACTCCGGCTCATCCGCGGGAACGAGACCGACAAGGAGAAGGTGCGGCGGCCGTCCGCGGCGTCAATCGCCGTGCCCGTCTTGCCGCCCATGGAAAACCCCATCGCGCCGAATGTCCCGGCGGCGGTTCCCAGAGTCACGACATCTCGCCATGCGGCGGACACGCGTACAGGTCTCTTGTGAAAAGATTTGTTTGGCTTCTTCGTGGCAAAGACTCCATGGATTCCAGCCCTGACTCGGTTGAAGCATAGCCGACCCGCGGTGTCACCTGATACCCTCGTTGCCGATGGAGGCAAATAGGCTGGCCAACTGAATGGCGGTCAATGAAGATGACTCACCGAAGGTGAGGTTCGCAAAGTCAATGGGCATGGGATTTCGGTGAAGCAGGCCTGAGGCTTCTGCGGGCAGGTCGATCCCTGTTTTTCCGTAAAGACCCAATTTTGGATCCAATCGTAGTACAGATTCTGTCCGATTCTTTCACCCAGGTGCACAAATACAGGGTTGCAGGACAGATAAAAAGCTTTTTCAAGGGTTTCGTCACCGTGGCCGACCACTGAATAACAGGAGATTTCCTCGCCCTGGATCGTCACAGGATCATCGTTGAAGACACTCTGCTCCCAGGCCACGCCCTCTTCTAAAGCGATGGCGAGCGTCAGTGCTTTAAAAACAGAGCCCGGCTCATACACGTCCGTGATGTTCACGTTATTCCAAAGGTTCGAAGAAAGATAAGCCGTCCGCTCTTCAGATTCCATTGCCTGCCAGAGGTCCTCGGCCAACCCCAAGGGGATATCGGCTGGAAAATCAGCGTCAAAAGCAGGCACCTGCTCCATGGCAATGATATGGCCGGTTTTAACCTCCATAATTAGGCCGTGGACTCCCTTGATCAGGCCTGCCGCGGTGGCGACCGATAAAAGTTCTTCTTTGAGGATGGCTGAGGCTTCCGTGTCGAGCGTGGAAATCAAGTGGCGGCCTTTAAGACCGGGGTTTTCGATCGGCTCAGAGTAAGGGATGACGCCCCGCGTCGCATAGTTGTTGCGCTTGGCGTACACCATGCCGGTTTCACCCGACAACAAGCTGTTATAGGCAAGTTCAAGCCCCGAGGTGGCCGCAATTTGACCGTCCCGGATATTGATGAGTCCGAGCACCGACGATGCCAGGCCGTGATTGGAATACACCCGGCGTTCTTCGGCGTCAAAGCGTATGCCGCCGACGTTGTTGTCACGGGTCCATGTCTGTAAAAGTGTGGCGTCCGTCTCCTTGACCTCGGTCGCGATCACCCGGTAGGTTACCGCCTCATGCCCCGCGAACTGCTGTCCGATTCCGTCCCAGCCCCGCACGCGATCGGCGCGGATTAGCTCGAGTATAGTAGCGGATTCTTCTTCATCTAAATGGAGGCATTCGCTCATCTTGTCGACAATCACTTCATCCGTGATGTCTTTTTTATTCGAGTAAACGTCAACCGGCGTAATTCCCACACGGTACACAAAGGTAGAAAATACAAGCGGATAGCCATTTCGGTCTAAAATCATCCCTCGTTTGGGATGCTCCTGAAAGGTGACATATTGCTGCCCCGCCGCTTTGGCGGCGAGTACTTCATGGTCAACGATCTGCAATTGATAAAAGCATTGAATGATGGCCACCGCGGCCAGCACAAAGACAAGGGTTAAGGCGAGCATCTTCGCGTCAAAAGAGTGACGTTTGCGTTTAACGTCATGTCTTCTTTTCGACATATCGTCAGGTCGGCCATTCATAGCACTGCCTCAGCGGCCTATGACCCAGGCCTCGATTAAGTCCATGCACGCGTCATCATCCGCCGTAAGAAGGGGGTTATTTTCATAGACCATGAAATGAGCCGACGACACGCGGATCACTTGCTCGGAGGCCACCTTTTGCATCCCTAACAGGGCAACGGCTTGTTCTCTTACCATCTGAAGCGAGGCTTTGCCCGCGACGCGGTCCTGCATCTGAGAGTTTTGTTTTTCAAACTCATTGATCTGTCGCTGAAGTCCCGCGTTTGAGAAACTGATCTCGGTAATGCGGGCGTTGCGCCATACAATGAAGCCGGACAACGCGGAAATCATTAAAATGACAAAGACGAGGCGAAATGCCAGACCCGTGTGGGCACGGCCGGCCGCCTTGTATTCCTTTCGAACCGCCTCTTCTTTTTTTAGCTGTTCTCGCTTTTCCTGTTTTTTGGCTTCCCTTTCAGCGGGCGATTCAACACGCCGTTTAGGAATGGCATAGGGCACGCCGTAGTCGAGCGGGCGGGCCAAGTTTCCGTCTTCGTAGTAACTCATTGTGCACCTCCCAGGAATTCGAACGCGCGCATCTTTGCGCTTCTTGACCTCGGATTGTCATCCAGTTCATCCTCTGTCGCTAAGAGAGGTTTCGTCGTCAGCTGCTTGCCGAGCGGCGTTTTGCCGCAGGTGCAGACAGGAAAATCGGGCGGGCATTCACAGGGCGACTGCCATCGCCTCATCGCCTGTTTGACCATGCGATCTTCGAGCGAATGAAAGCTAATTAAGACGACCCGTCCTCCTGGCTTCATGATCTCTGGTATTTCATGTAATAAATGCGCCAACTCCTGCTGTTCACGATTCACGGCCATGCGTAAGGCTTGAAAGGTTTGACGCGCGGGATTCCCCAGACGCCTCACCTTTGAGGGCACCGCGTTAGCCACCACCGATGTCAGCTCTGTGGTCCTCGTGATCGGGCTTGATTCCCGACGTCTTACGATCGCGCGGGCAATGGAGGTGGCATAGCGCTCTTCGCCGTAAAGGCGCAAAAGCGCGATAAGCTCTTCTTCACTAATGTCCGCCAATAACTCGGCGGCCGTCATGCCTTTGTCCTGGTTCATCCGCATATCGAGCGGGCCATCCTTCAAATAGGAAAAACCGCGTTCATCGCGGTCGAGCTGGTGTGAGCTTACGCCAAGGTCCGCAAGAAGGCCGTCAAGCCTCCGATCCTCCTCTTCGAGGCAGCCGGGAAATTCAGAAAAACTCGCGTGTATGAGCTGGTAAGAGGCTTCTGTTTCGACCTGAGAAAGACGTTTGTCAGAAGCATCCAAGGCCTCCCGGTCGCGATCGAGCGCGATTAGTTTTCCGCCGCAGCCCAACTTTTCGAGAATGGCGGCGCTGTGCCCGCCTCCTCCGGCGGTCATGTCAACATAGAGGCCGTCCGCTTTCACGTGAAGCGCCTCGATCACCTCTCTTAAGAGGACTGGCGTATGCCACGCGTTATAATCCGCGGATGTCATAGCCTGAAAGATCCATGTCGGAGAGCGTGCCCTCTTTTTCCTGACTTTCGTCAAAGAAGGCCTGCGAGCAGATTTCGATTTTGTCGAACACATCGATGAAGCAGATGGCTTCTCCCGGTTCCACATTGATGTGCTCCCAAAGAAAAGCAGGCAGTGACATACGTCCCTGTCCGTCAAATTCACACAGGGTGGAAGAACCGAGAACGTCCCGTTTCAGCTTCCTGATTTCATAGCCTGTACTGGAATGATTGAGGATTTGTTCCTTGATTGACTCAAATTGTTCGGGGAGTGTGAAAGTGACCAAATAACCTTCGTCCATTCCCAACGTCACCATGAGTGCGCCGTCGAGTTTTTCGCGAAGTTTCGCGGGTACAATAACGCGCCCGCTTTCGTGTCGACCGTATGGGTATATCTGGCCACAACTCCATTCACTCTAACTTTGGAAGTTATTCTACCACAATTCCCCACAATAATGTCAATAGCAACCACAATTCACCACCATTCATGCAAAAACAACAAAAAACCGGAAAAATCCGGCCTAAAAAAGTATTTTTAATAAATACTAGACCTGTTAACTTGTCGAATACGCGTTATGGTTCAAAGAATAGTTCAGCAGGACGCCGAGTAACAGGAAATTCGAGATCATGGCGGAGCCACCGTAACTGATAAATGGGAGCGGAATACCGGTAATGGGCAAAAGCCCCACCGTCATCCCGATATTCTCGATAAAGTGAAAAGCAACGCTCGCGATCAACGCTACCATAATAAAGACTCCTCGGGCGCGCGGTCAAAGACCTTGCCTTTGAACGCCAGGAAGGCATGGATGATGAAATAAACGGCCAAAAGGATGACAAGCGTCGTCCCGATGAGGCCGAATTGTTCTGAAATGGCAGGATAGATGAAATCCGATTCTTTGACCGGCACACTGACATAGCCCCCCGTCCGATTGCCAAAAAGTCCCCCTGAAGCCACGGCCGCAAGCGACTGGTCGATATGGTAGGAAGCTGTTTATCAGCAGCCGCGAAAAAGAAAGGTCATGACCCGCTCTTTTTGAGCGGGGTTCAGGACAAACTGCCAAGCAAGCGGGAGTATGACAAACACCGAACCCGCAATGGATAAGATGATCGTGCGCCAGCGCACGCCCCAGACAAAAACCGTGCACAAAAACATGAAGACTAAAACGAGGCTCGTGCCCATGTCCGGCTCCGTGATGATAAAAAGGAAAGAATGCCGTAGTAAAGAGCCAAACAGGCAAAACCCCTCAACGCGGATATTTCGCCCCTCGACATGGCGGCAAAAACAGGGCCCGCGATCATGGCGACGCCGATTTTTGACAGCTCCGAAGGTTGGAATGAACCGAAGAGCGGGATCCTCATCCAGCTGTCCGCGCCCGCGACAGGCCGATAGCCGTCGACCTTCGACAATGAGCAAAATGATGCTCGTGATGTAGATGATCCCCCCGATCAGGCGCATCGTCGGGCTCGAACAGACAGAGTGTGAAGGCGGCGACCAGTCCGATCAGGACCGCCGCGATCTGCTTGTAGAAGTTCATCGGGTAATCGAAGATAACAGCGCCGTAGCCCTTGGCCAACACGGTATTCAGGACCGCCAGCCCGATGATGACAAGTGCCAGCACGGGAACGAGCATCCGGTAGTCAAGCAATTGGAAGAATCGATCCGCGCGGGATTGCCGCAAGGGATCTGACCTTCTCATTGAACCGTCTTGCCAGTTCATTCGTCCAAATCGTCCGAAACAGACGCGACTTCCACAATCGTGTCGGGAGCCGCAAGTTCCGCCATCAGGGCTTTTCGCTTGTGATCCATCCCCCGGATGACCAGGTAGACGATGACGGATCTGATCACCATCACAGCTGACAGCAGCTGCGAGATGCGAAAGCTCTGTCCGAAGGCGTCAAACATAAGCGAATCTGTGCGGATGCCTTCGACAAAGAAGCGGACGATGCCGTATAAGAAGAAGTACGTCAACATCGATGACCAGGGGCGTTTTTGATATTTATGGACAAAAAGCAAGATGACAAAGATCAGCATGTTCGCTAAAAATTCGTACAGGAAAGTCGGATGAACAGGAAGGTTCGGATCAAGGCCCGGCAAGGGACTTGCCGGATTTGCATTGAGCGCTTGCAGACCCTGCCTCGTCCCCTCGCTGATCATGCCCCAGGGAAGTTGAGTATTGGTGCCAAAGGCCTCTTGGTTAAAGAAGTTACCCCAGCGGCCGATACCCTGCCCTAGTGGGACAAGGACAGCAAAAAAATCGAGGACTCGGTGGAGTTTTACGCGTTTAATGCGGGCTGCGATGGTGATCGCGAGCATGCCGCCTATGACACCTCCGTAAAAGGCCAGGCCGCCTTTTCGGAAATCAAAGATCGCGGCCAAAGATCCACGGAATTGATCCCATTCAAAGGCCACGTAGTAGATGCGGGATCCCACCAGAATGAAAGGGATCATCCAAAGAAAGTAATCGAGGACATCATCTTTTGAAAAATCGTAGCGAGACGCGCGCATCATGGCAATGGCGATGCACAACAACATGGCAAAGGTAAAAATAAGGCCATACCAATAGACCGTCAACGGCCGCCCGAATAAATTGAATCTTCGAAGGCGACGCGTTCGATTGAAAGATTCTCAATTCCGAGTCCCGGAAAAGAGACCAAATAATTTAAAAAGGTGAATATTCCTTTACTCTCCGCGAACAAGGCTATTTTATCATATGGCGTGAAGCGCTCCTGACGGTCCGAAGATCCTCGTCGATTTTGTCTTTAGTTCAGCGACGCTGCCAAAGTCCAATTCGTCGCGGACAAAAGACAAGAACTCAACGCCTCATGATCTCGCCGTACAGGTTTCCGGAAAAGTCATAAAGATAGGATTCCACAAGTAATTCACGCAGATCACGGTGAACCGAGGGCGCGACGCCCACGCTAGTCACCGCGGGGTAATTTTTATCTCCCACTCGAACCCGCGTCTGATACACACCGCGCCTTACAAGCGTGGAGGTCTTTGGATAGCGAATATTGGCGGTCGGAAAGCCGAGCGTTGTCCTGAGCTTCTGCCCGCTGATCACGGTGCCGGTGAGGCAAAAGGGCGCGTCATCATGGCGGTCGCGTCATCAATATTGCCGGCCCACAAGGCTTCGCGTATCCGGGTGCTTGAGACTTTTTCCTCTTGCCAGTATACATCCCCCATGATCATGGCCTGCAGGGGTTGTACTTTACTGTATTCAAGCAGGAATTGGACGTCCCCTTCGCCTTTGTAGCCAAAGCGTCCGTCCTCCCCGATCGCGAGTATTTTCCCGCCCAATTCTTTCCTTATGACGCGGTCCAGAAATTCGAAGGGACGAAGGTGGGTGAATTCGTCGTTGACGGGGATAATGAAAATATCCTCCACCCCTAATTGGGCCAATGCGTTAATTTTCTCGTCTTCGGTCATGAGAAAATCGTGCTCAATAGGCCTCCGATTGAACCCAAGGCCCTCCGGATAAGAAAAAGCAAACACGGAGGGGCGCAAGGCCTTTTTGTCGCATTCCCAAAGCAATGTCTTAATAAGCTCACGATGGCCGATGTGAACGCCGTCAAAGGCGCCGAGCGCGATCGCGCGATCGGCCTTTTCGACCCCATCAAGATTTCGAATGACGTTTGGCATTACAATTCACCTTCCCATGGATTCAGCTGACACAAACACACGTTTTGTCCGGCAAAGGCCTCCGCTGATTTCACCGACCGCGATAAGCCTTCCTTTGTGAATGAACGCGACCTCTGGTGAATCGGCGCACTCACAGGGGAAGGACTGGCCGTTTGACAGGCGTACGGCTTCTTCTTCCGTGAGCGGGTATTGATCCCAATGGGTAAAAACATCCGCTACGGGTATCACCCAATCATGCGCATCTAAACTGTCAATCCTCGTTTCCAGTTCCTCTAATGTCAAAGCCTTTTGAAGATCGAAATGGCCCACCGAAAGGCGCCTTAAGGCGGCCGCGTGCGCACCGCAACCTAGTCTTTGACCTAGAAGATCCGCTAAGGAGCGTATGTAGGTGCCGGCACTGACCAAGAGTTCGACGGATACGATCGGAAAGCCTTGTTCATCTTCCAATAGATTTTTGAAGACGGATTCATACACCCGGATGGACCGCTTCGGGCGCTCAATTTCGATGCCTTGGCGCGCGTATTCGTATAGGGGTTTGCCGCGGTGTTTTATGGCGGAATACATCGGAGGCCGCTGTTCTTTTTCCTCGACCAAGCGTTCAACTTCTTGGCGAATCCGCGGTTCTTCTTCCAGCCACTTTCGACATTCACCCATATCCGCGATGGGCAAAATAGCCTCACCCTCAATATCCATGGTGGTAGTGGCATAACCCAAACGAATGTCCACTTGATAGCGTTTGTCCCAATGCAGCATATAGGCGGAGGCTCTTGTGGCCCGACCAAAACAGATGGGCAATACGCCCGTCGCGAAAGGGTCGAGTGTCCCTGTGTGACCGACGCGTTTCATCTTTAATAGGCGCCTGATCCGCGAGACGACTCCCGCCGATGTCATCCCCGCCTGTTTGTCAATGATGAGGATTCCGCCGTCTGGATCGTTCATTAATGATCGCTTTCTTTTGAACAAATGTTAAGCCAATGCTCTGCTTCAACGGCAATTTTTTCCTTGGCCTCATCGATACTTAAGCCTTGCAGGGTCATACCGGCGGCTTTCACATGGCCTCCGCCACTAAATTGGCGGGCAAAGGCCTGAGAGTCAAAACAGCTGTTGGAGCGGATACTGACGCGAATATCTCCGTTTTCTGATTCAATGAGGAGAAAAACCGCTGCCGCGTCGTCGGCCGCCCGTATTTCAGACGCGAGATTCGACAGTTCGTCGTCGGGCGCCTCTCTTTTCTCGAGCATCGCACGGCTCACGTGGGCCAAGAGAATACGCCCATCGGCCACAGGGGAAATCGTCGAGAAGATATCGCCTTTGATCTGCAGGCGGTTGACCGTCGTGCGTTCGTAAAGATTATGGTGAAGGGTCGCTAAATCGACGCGGAAGCGCTCCAGCAAAGAAGCGGCTTGTCGTAGACAAAGCGGCGTGGTGTTGCTGTAGGAGTAGCGCCCGGTGTCCGTGATGGTCCCGGCCAAAAGCAAGACGGCCATGGTCTCATCGAACAGGGGCCGGCTTAACTGCAACTCAAGTTCCCAGATGAGGCTGAATACGAGCTCACAGGAGGATGAGGCTGACACATCGATGAGGTCGAGCATGCCCGGTTCGCCTTCATACACATGGTGATCGACGGCGCCACGAAGGGGGCTGTTTAAATAACACGCGCCTCGTTCACCCATACGATCGGCGTCATAGCAGTCAATGGCAATCGCAAGGTCCAGCGAAGGGCAGTCTTCCATGCCCTCGTAAATGATGATTTCTTCTAAACCCGGCAGGTGAGAAAGTGAGTCGGGCACGGCCTCATCGACCAGGACCGATGTCTCACAGCCCAGCGCGCGTAGCGCGCGGGAGAATGACACCGCCGCTCCGATCGCGTCCGCGTCAAATCGCTCGTGCGGGAACAGTCCGACACGGCCGCCGATGGCGGCCAGGTCGATGGCAATCTCAAGCAGTCGGTTCCCCGCTTCCTGAATCGCTTTCATGACCCACCTCCTGTTCTTTGATACGGCGCAGCAGTTGGTCGATGGCTTCTCCCTCACGAAAACTCTTGTCTTCGATGAAAACAAGGCGTGGGACTTTGCGCGAGCGAAGCCTTGATGCGAGCTCCGTTCTCAGATAGCCCTTCGCCTTTTCAAAGGCTGCCTTGGCGTCCTTTTGTGCTTCTTCGTCACCGTAAACGCTGTAATAGACACGCGCGTTGGACAAGTCTCTTGACAGGTCAACACCCGTTATCGACACGCTTTCATTAATTCTGGGGTCGTTCAGTTTGCGCTGAACGAGTTCGGCTAAGATTCGCCGGATTTCATCCCCCATCCGATCTGATCTGTTACGCATCCGCCTGTTCCTCCTTCATCGCGAAGAGTTCGATGGTGTCACCCACTTTAATGTCGTTAAAGCGCTCAAGACTCAAACCGCATTCATAACCGGCCTGGACTTCCCGGACGTCGTCTTTGAAACGACGAAGTGAGGCAAGCTTTGTTTCGTAAATGACTACGCCGTCACGCAAGAGGCGTGCGCCGTCGTTGCGGTTGACCCGCCCGTCTGTCACATAACAGCCGGCAATCGTTCCCACACTCGAAGCGTGGAAGACATCGCGCACTTCAATGTGACCGACAATGACTTCCTTCATGACGGGGCCCAAGAGGCCGCGCATGGCACGCTCCACCTGCTCAATCGCCTCGTAGATGACGCGGTAGAGGTGGATGTCGATGTTGGAGTCCGCCGCGACCTGTGTGGCGGTTGCGGCCGGCCTTACGTTAAAGCCGATGATGATGGCGTCCGCGACTTCCGCCAAGCGGATATCGGATTCGGTGATAGCCCCGACCGCTCCGTGGATCACTTTGACACGGATCTTGTCGGTCGAAAGATTTTCCATGGAGGAGGTCATCGCTTCAACAGAGCCCTGGGCGTCTGCCTTGATGATGATGTTGAGGTCGACGGTTTCCTCGTCGCCCATGCGTTCGAACAAGGTATCAAGTGACATGCGCGATGACTGGCGGAGCGCCGATTCGCGCTCTTCCGTACGGCGTTTGTCAACGAGATCGCGGGCGATGCGCTCGTTTTCTACCTGGTAGAGGATGTCCCCGCCTTCAGGTACATCGGCTAAACCGATAATTTCTACAGGCATGGAAGGTCCTGCCTCTTCAATCTGCTGACCGCGGTCGTTGAACATGACGCGGATGCGTCCGACGGTACTGCCGACCACGACGGCGTCGCCCTGCTTCAGGGTGCCGCGTTGGATCAGGATGGTCGCAAGCGGACCTCTTGAGGTGTCGAGTTTCGCCTCGATGACCGTCCCCTTTGCCTGACGCTTGGGGTTGGCCCGCAGATCGAGCACGTCGGCGGTCAGAAGGATCATCTCTAACAATTCATCCATGTTTTCGCCCGTCTTAGCGGAGACAGGGACGATGGTCGTCTGCCCGCCCCAGTCGGAGCCGAGTAAGCCGTATTGCGACAGCTCGCGTTTGACGCGTTCGACATCGCCTTGCGGTTTGTCAATTTTGTTGATCGCGACAATGATTTCTGTATTGGCCGCGCGCGCGTGGTTAATCGCTTCCACCGTCTGCGGCATGACACCGTCGTCGGCCGCGACCACCAGGATGGCGATGTCCGTCACCTGCGCGCCTCTGGCGCGTAGGGTCGTAAAGGCTTCATGGCCCGGCGTATCGAGGAAGGTGATCTGTCTTCCGTCCACTTTCACCGAATAGGCGCCGATATGCTGCGTAATGCCGCCGGCTTCGCCTTCGGTGACGGATGATTTGCGGATGTAGTCGAGAATCGAGGTCTTGCCGTGGTCGACGTGACCCATGACCACGACGACCGGCGGGCGTGAGATAAGATCTTCTTCCTTATCCGCCGCGTCGTCAAAGAGGATGTCCTCTTCGGTGACTTCGATCAGTTTCTCACTGGTAATGCCGAATTCGGCGACAATGATTTCAGCGGTGTCGTAGTCGATTTCCTGATTGATCGTCGCCATTACACCGAGAGCCATCAGTTTCATGATGACGTCGGCGGTTGTTTTCTTGATCGCTTCTGCTAATTCTTTGACGGTCAGCTGAGACGGGAGTGTGACTTTCGTCAACTGAGCGACGGGACGTTTCGGTGCTTCCGCCACGGGTTCGGGCGCGCGTGATCGGCGCCTTCTTGACGAGCGGTCCGCCTGGGCCTGCTGTTCTCTGCGTCCGCGGTCACGACTGCTGTCTGCGCGGCTCCGATCGCGTCCTTTTTGGGTGCGCCTGGTTGAGGCACCCGGTTTTTGGGCCGGAGGCTCAAATACGGGCGGCGCCTCTTGAGGTACAACGGGTTGCGGACGGCTTTGCGCAGGTCTCGGCGGCCGTTTATCTTCGCGGGGAGGCGCGGGTCTTCGCGTTTGTCTTTCACGCTCCACCGCGGGCACGTCGCGATCGCTTCCGACATAGCTTCCGCGCTGCGCGCGAAGCGGACGTCCGTCTTCGGTTGTCAACGGACGCGCCGTAGCGGGCGTCGGTGCCGCCACCACAGGTGTCGGTTATGTGATCTGTTCAGTTAAGGGGAGCGAACGCTCTGCCACGCTCAAGGGTTCACGTTTTGTAATTTCTTTTTTCCTGACTTTGGGTTCAGGTTTTTTGGCCGCGGGCACAATCGGTTCAGGTTTCTTTTCCTTTTTAACGACTTCTTTTTTGACGGGTTTTTCGACCTCTGTCTCAACCGCCTTTTTGGCGGGTGCCGCCTTCGGCTTCAGAGCCGCTTCTTTGACCGGTTTTTCCCCTTTTTTATTAACGGCCACCATTTCAGGTTTCGGCTCAACCGCGGGGATATACTTTTCAACACGAGCCACAACTTCCTTAGCTTTTACCACGACCATTACCGGTTCCGGTTCAGGCAGGGGTTCAGGCTCTGGACGAGGCTCAGGCACTGCTTCTAATTTAGGGGCAGCTTTTGGTTTTTTGACAATTTTAATGAGCCCCGGGATGACTTTGCCCGAGATGCCCTGTATATCAATGGTTGACGGCTCGGGAAGATCTTTCAATTCCTGATCCGGTTCGGGAATCGTTTGTTCCGATTCCGCATCAGGCACAAGCGGAACGACAGGCTCCTCAACTTCCGGAACAAAATCGATTTCGTCGAAAATTTTGTCCTTCTTTCGCGCTTCGTCTTCCGTTATAAATCCTGACATGAGCCCTGAATTTGCTTCTTCTCTTTTCGCCATGCTCAGCTCATTCCTCCCGTTTGGCGGTGGCTTCTTCCACCGCTTTTTCTAGTTCAATCCAAATCGGCTGCGGCACCGGACGCTTTAACGCGCGTTCGAGCGACTGCCTTTTTTTTGCTTTCTCGACGCATTCCTTCTTATAGCAAAGGTAGGCGCCGCGCCCTTGTCCCTTGTGGTTCCGGTCGAAGATGATTCCTTCAACGCCGTCTGTCGCGATGCGCATAAGCTGCTTTTGAGGGGCAGCATTCCGGCACCCGACACAGGTTCTCTCGGGCTCTTTTCTCACGTTTTATGCCTCCGGCTCTTCCTCTGCCAACAAATCAATCGTGTCTTCCAGTTGGCCGAGGTAGTCTTCGGCAGATACTTCTTCAATCGCGGGAAGTTCTGTTTCCACTTCCTCTTCTTCGATGTCGTCGTCCCATTCACCGCGTTCTGCTTCATCGGCGGCCACGGCTTCGTCGAAGTCTGACATCCAGACGGCTTCCAGCATCTCGCGATACTGTGCTTCGCTCTTGATATCGATTTTCCATTCGGTCAGCTTGGCGGCCAGGCGGGCGTTTTGCCCTTCCTTCCCGATGGCCAGCGACAGCTGGTGGTCGGCGACGACCACGCGGGCGCTCTGGTCTTCTTCATTCAGGATGACGCGTATGACGCGCGCCGGTGACAGGGCGCTGCTGATGAATTCCGTGATATCCGGATTCCACTCGATGATGTCGATTTTCTCACCGTTCAGTTCCGTGATCACGGACTGTACGCGTGTTCCGCGCTGCCCCACGCAGGCACCAACCGCGTCGATGCTGGCGTCGTGGCTCATGACGGCCATCTTGGTGCGGGAGCCAGCTTCGCGCGCGATGTTGACGATTTCAACGATGCCCGCGCCGATTTCAGGCACTTCCTGTTCGAACAGGCGTCTCACAAGGCCCGGATGGCTCCTTGAGATCATGATGATCGGGCGATGATCGCGCTGGTCGACCTTCATGATGTAAAAGCGCATATGTTTTTTAAAGGTGTAGTTATCGAGGCGCGATTGCTGGTTGTAGGGCAGGACAGCTTGCGCGCGCCCGATGTCCACCAACACTTCGTTTCGGTCTCGTCTTTGGACCACACCGCTTGCAAGCCCGCCGACGCGTTCTGAAAATTCTTCATGAATGCGAAGCTTCTCGGCCTGCGCGAGTTTTTGGTTAATGACACTTTTGGCGGTCTGTGCGGCTAAACGCCCGAAATGCGCCGGATCCACTTCGCGTACGAGTTGGTCTCCGAGCTCTAAATCGTCAGACAGGGCTTTGGCCTGCTCCAATGACAATTCACTGTTGGGGTCGCGTACTTCCTCGACGATGGTCATGGGCTGGTACACCCTCATCTCGCCTGTGCGGCGGTCAATATGCGCCGTGATGCCATCGTTTTCAACCGGTTTAGGCTCTGTCTCCTGCGCGGGCATGCCCTCGCGTTCACGACCTTTTTCGCAGTCTTTGGAGCGGATTTCAAACTCGCGCGGCGATACGCCGCGGCCGCGTCTTCAATCGCTTCCACGAGCGTCTCCATCTCGACGCCGCGTTCTTTTTCCAAAAAGCCTTAGAGCTTCAATAAATTCTTGGTTCATTTGTTCTCCTTATCGAACTCATTAAAAGACAATTTCACGCTTCACACTGGCGATCTCTGAAAAGGGAAAAAGTTTCTTCTCGCCTTTTTCAGTTTAACGCCAACCGACTCCCCGTCGACCAAAAGTTTCCCGAAAGAATCGCTTCTCCCCTTCAACTGCCTTGTACAGGCTTACACGTGCCCTCGCCTTCATGGCGCAGGCATCCTCTAAGGTGCTAAGCGGGCGGTCGAGTCCGGGCGATGAGACTTCGAATACATCCGAGTCATCGAGCCCCAGTTCATCTGAAATGAGGGGGTCGGCGATTTCGCTCAAGCGTTCACAGTCGTCTATCCCCACGCCGCCTTTTTTATCAATGATGAGGCGCAGCACAGTACGTCCGCTCTCGTGCACGTAGCGAGCTTCCAAAAGCGCGAGCTCAAGTGACTCCGCCAACGGTGCGATAGCTTCCTCAATCCAGTCGTTTTTTGTTTGACTGTACTCATCTAAAACCTCAAGTCAAAGTCTTACGACGAAAAGAGCGGGACACCCCGCTCTTTTTCTACAAAATTCGCCGTGAACCCATTATATATGCCTTTAGGGGATGGGTCAAGATCCGCAACCTTGAACAATGCATTGCATTGAGTACAAAGATACTTGGTGCGCCAGAAGGGATTCGAACCCCGGCCCCTTCCTTGGAGGAAGTGCTCTATCCAGCTGAGCTACTGGCCATGTGGGTGCTTTCGACAGTATAACAAAAAACGGCCCCGGTTGTGCCGGAGCCGTTTTGTGATCCTAGGATCGTTAGACTAAAGATTCGCTTACTCGGCGAGGACTTCCTCGTCGTCTGCTACAAACTCATAGTCTTTACCAGGCAGGATGGCATTCAGCAGGATACCGAGCGATCGCCGCGATGGCAAGGCCGGAGAAGCTGATAACTGTCCGTACTTTTACAGTGAACTGAGAAGATAGGGGCACCGATTACCCCTGTGTACCACCGCGTAGCGCGGGTTTTTTGTGTCAAATTAGATACGTTTCTATGTTGCGAATAGTAATGGATTGTGGTATAATGACTCCGAAGGGAGGGTCATCCAATGTATCTTAAAGTCACCAAGCAACAAAACGGACGTGTCAATCTTGCCTTAGTCCACGGCTACCGGGATCCTGACACCAAAAAGGTCAGACAAAGAGTGGTAGAAAACTTTGGCTATGTCGACGAATACGAGCATTTGTACGAGGATCCCATCGCTCACTTCAGAGCCGTGGCCAAAGAACGCACGGCGAAGGCCTTGGAAGAAAAGCGTGAAAGAGAACTTCCGCTGGGCACGATCTCCTTGGATGAGGCGCTAGAGGTGGGTGAGGATGCCCTGAAGTTTTTAGGCAATATCCCGTTGAGTGCCATCTACCATGAATTAGGCATGCACCATTTCTTTAATAATCGCCAACGTAGCCTGAAGATGGACTATTCCCTCAATGACGTCATGCAGCTTTTGGTCTACACACGTCTCTTAAGTCCCGGCTCAAAGCGACACAGCTTCGCACAAAAGGACAAGCTCGCCGGTACGTACCGATGCGATGCGTACGATGTCTATCGCGCCCTCGACTATTTTGACCGCTTCCATAAAGAGCTCCTGTTACACCTGCATGAGCAGGTCACCGCCCGCTACCAGCGTCGAACAAATGTCGTATTTTACGATGTGACGAATTTTTACTTTGAGATCGACCAAGAAGATGACTTACGCAAAAAAGGCATGTGTAAACATAACACCCGTAAACCCTTAGTCCAGATGGGACTCCTATTAGATGAAGAGGCGATCCCCATTACCTACCAACTTTTTGAAGGGAACGTCCATGACTCACAGACCCTTATGCCGATCCTGCAAGAAACACGTCAGGCGTACGGGTTGGGTCGGATCATTACGGTAGCGGACAAAGGGATCAACAGCGGCGACAACATTGCCTTTTTAATGGTTAAGGGGGACGGGTTTATCTTTTCACAAAAGATCCGAGGGGCGGATCGGGAGTTACAAGCGTACGTACTCGACAGGACAGGCTACCAGGCGACCCGGGGTGCGGTGAAGCATTCGGATGCTTTTATGGACGCGCAAGACGAAAACACATCCCCTGTCTTCTACATGAAATCAAGACTCTACCCGCAAACGTTCTGGGTCACCCATCATGACGACAAGAAACGCAAAATCCCTTTGGATGTCCGCCAGATTGTCTGTTACAACGATCTTTACGCCCAACGTCAGAAACATAAGCGGGCCGAGGTGTTAGACAAGGCCGAAAAGATTATCGCTCATCCCAGAGCGTACAACAAGAAGGATGTGAAGGGGGCGTTACGCTACATCAAAGACATTGAATACGATCCTTTGACCGGAGAATGTATCGAGACTAAGAAGAAACCTTATCTGGATCTGGACAAAATCAAAGAAGATGAAAAGTACGACGGGTACTATGTCATCATCACAAGCGAGATGGACATGCCGCCTTTAGAGGTGGTCAAGGCCTACCACGGGCTTTGGGAGATTGAGCACAGCTTCAGGATCACGAAGACGGATTTGGAGACACGGCCTGTCGAGGTGTCTTTGGAACAAAGGATCCGGGCCCATTTTCTGACGTGCTATGTCGCGCTTCTCATCTTACGGCTTTTATGTAAGCGGCTCAATAACCAATACAGCCCTGAAGAGGTCATCCGGTCGTTAAGGCAATACCAGGCTTGCAGCATGGTCGAGAACTGCTTTCGGGTGACTTACTATGACGACTTATTGAAGGATTTGGGCAACGTACTAAAACTAAAGCTGGATCGCAAATACTTAACGGTCGGTGGTTTACGAAAACTAGTCGGAGCGAGCAAACGTAAGTTCTAATATACAACACTCTTCGGTAATGCATGAACCCCTGTAATGGCGCTGTGTACGTGACTACAGGGGTTTTTCTCGTTTTTAACTGTAAAAGTCAAGCTTAGGAGGGAAGTGCTCTATCCAGCTGAGCTACTGGCGCATGTGGCAGATTGCTTTCGACAGTATAACAAAAAACGGCCCCGGTTGTGCCGGAGCCGTTTTGTGATCCTAGGATCGTTAGACTAAAGATTCGCTTACTCGGCGAGGACTTCCTCGTCGTCTGCTACAAACTCATAGTCTTTACCAGGCAGGATGGCATTCAGCAGGATACCGACGATCGCCGCGATGGCAAGGCCGGAGAAGCTGATAACTGTGTCGCCCACTGGGAATTACGAAGCCGCCGATGAACTCAAAGCCGAGGCCTGAAACGAGGATCGTGGCCGCGACTTCACGAGGTTACGGGTTTTCGTCAGGTCTGCTTTGTTCTCAGCCATGTTGCGGACACCGATGGCGGAAATCATGCCATAAAGGATGAAGGATACGCCGCCGATGACAACGGCCGGGATGGATCCGATAGCGCCTTCCACGACGGGGAAGAAGCTTGCGATAATCGCCATGACCGCCGCGATCTGCATGACTCTCGGGTCATAGACGCGTGTCAGGGCGAGAACGCCTGTGTTCTCACCATAGGTGGTGTTCGCGGGAGCCGCCGACGGCGGCGCGCCAAGCTGGTCGCAAGACCATCACCCAGAAGGGTTCTGTGGAGGCCGGGTTTCGCGATCAGGTTTTTGCCGATGGTCGCTGAGATAGCGGAGACGTCACCGACGTGCTCCATCATCGTAGCGAGCGCAATGGGCACAATCGATAATCGCACCTGCCTCAAATTTCATAAAGCGGTCTGCCTTGATCGGAATGTCAACGATGCCCGCGCCTGAAAGGCCGGAGAAGTCAACAATACCGAAGATCAGTGCCAGGACATAGCCGACGATGACGCCCATCAGGATGGGGACAATCTTCAGCATGCCTCTGCCCCAGAGGTTGCAGACGACAATGGTGGCGATGGCGGCGAGCGCGATCAGCCAGTTGATGCTTGCGGGCAGTGTCGCACCATCTTTAACGCGGACAAGTGTGTCCATAATTCCGCCTGAGCCCGGACCACCGAGCGCGGCCGGTGACAGAATAAGACCAATCAGAATAATGACGGGGCCTGTCACGACGGGCGGGAAGAAGCGCATGACGCGTTTGGGGCCGATCACTTTGATCAGGCCGGCCACGGCAACATACACAATACCAGCGACAAATACGCCACCACATGCGTAGGGCAGTCTTGCCGGGTCGCCGCCGGACACAATGTTATAACCGGCGATAAAAGCAAACGACGATCCCAGGAAGGCAGGAACCTTTCCTCCCGTGATCACATGAAACAATAATGTCCCGATACCGGCCATCAGTAGCGCGGTGGAGACATTAAGACCTGTCAGAATGGGGACCAAAATGGTAGCTCCGAACATCGCGAACAGATGCTGTATCCCCAGCACCAGCGCTTTCGGAACGCCCAGCTCTCTGACATCATAGATGGGCTCTGTGCCCAGCTTTGATTTCTCTTTTGCCATTCGTTCATCTCCTCTCATAATAAGTCGTTTCCCTTCACGTAAAGGCAAAATCCACTTTGCAATTGTGGCGCCCAACGATTCAGGTTTCTTATTATTTTACACAAATGCTACCACAGCATACCCTGCATTGCATTAGCAATTTTTACAGGATCAGCTGTTTATTGCCCTCCATTATAGCGGAAATGTGGCGGAAATCAAAAGATATCCCGCCTGTTTTTGTTGCACGGACACAAAACTATATCCGTTTTTTGTCCGCTGTGAGGCCGCATGAAAAAAGAATAAAAAATACCCCGCGTCTTTTCGACGCGGGGCAGAAAGTGCATTAGTCGATTTCTTCGAAAGCGACACAGCGGCAGAACGCTGACTCACCGTACTGGAACTTCCAGGGGAAGGTGCCGAGGATGAGGCGCTTGTTCAGGACCTTGTCAATCTCGCCGCCGACGTTCTCAACGTGAATGATCTCGTCAGGCTGCGGGAAGAGCATCAGGTGCATCGCCTGATAGGTCTCAGGCCAGGGGTACAGCTCATTCAGGCTCTTACCGTACTTCTCTTGCATGTACGCGTCACATGCAGCCGCTTCCTGGGGCTCCCAGTCACGAATCTTGGTGTTCATCGGGTGGTCTGCTGATCCGCAGTCAACGGCGATGTATTTGATCTCCATCTCCTTCAGCCATGCGGGGAAATCCATTGAGGGGCCCGGGTGGCGGAGCATGTAGCGGCGCTCGTCCGCTTCCGGCTGATCGAAGCCATACTTGTGATAGCCCGTGTTGATGAAGAGGATATCGCCCTTTTTCACTTCCACGCGGTCCATAATGTCTTGCGGTGTGTAAATGGAGAAATCCTCCGTGATGTCGGAGATATCGGCAACAACACCGGGTCCCACGAGCATGTCCATCTCAAGTGAAGCGATGTCACGGCCTGATGTATCAAAGTGCAGCGGGCCGTCAAGATGCGTACCGACATGGTTAGAAGTCGTAATCAGCATCCCGTTCGCGCCGTTCGGTGAAAGGCGTTTGAAAAATTTTACCTGCAGCGGCTCATAGGTCGGCCACGGCGGGGTCAAATGGCTTGTGTTCTGTGTAAGGTCGTACACCTTAATCTTGTCCCAGTTTTTAATCATGTTAATTTGTTCCTCCCATTTTCTATGACTGGTAGTTTCTATTATAGCGCTATTATTCAAGCATGCCTTCTTCGTCGAGAAGCGTGACATATGCTTCAAGCGCGTCCTCAAAACATTTCATCGGCGGATGCACAACGCCCGCCCCGACTTGGCCGACACCGGCCTTCTTGTGCGCGATGCCCGTATTGATGACCGGGCGGATCTGCGTCTCAACGACGAGACGAATGTCAATGCCTGTCGGTGAACCTCTGAAGTTCATCGGAGGCAGTTTGTAGCTTGCGCTTTCCTCTAAGGTGATCTCGTACATGCTCGTCGTGAAGTTCACGGCATCTTGCGGCGTGCCTCCGACAAATTGCACGATGGCAGGCGCGGTGGCCATAGCAAAACCGCCGATGCCCATCGTCTCCGTGATGCAGGAATCACCGATGTCGGGGTTCGCGTCGTCCATGGAATAACCGGAAGTAAAGCCCGTCAATGATCTCGGCCGGAGCGGTAAACCAGCGGTCACCCAAAGCGGCCACGCGGATACCGAAGTCAGTGCCGTTTCTTGCCATGGTGTAGACGACGGTGGAATGTTTCACCTTCCCGACGGGATCCATGGTCGCCTTGGCGGCCGGCATCGACAGGTTAAGCGCGAAGTGGTCATTGGAGTTCAAAAAGTCAAAGACTTTCTCCTGATCTTCCTTCGACGCATCGGTTTTCACAATGCTCGACGCCATCTCGCGGATGAACAGCGAGGTCGTCGCCTTGTTTCGGTTATGCACCTCGTCGCCCATCTGCACGGACTGCGCGATCAGGTTCTTCAGATCGATCGGACCGTGAATGGCAAGCGCTTCTTTCAGGATGGGATAAAGCGTTTTTTCCATCCATTTCAGATGTGTAATGACTTCTTCACTGTAGGCACCAAAGCGCAGCACCTGACCGAGTCCCTCATTTTGCGTGCAGTACGCGAAATTGCCTTCGGCCTTGTTCTCAATAATGAACACAGGCATGGAGGCGGTCACGACACCCGCCATCGGTCCGACCGACGCATGGTGGTGACAGGGATCAAATTCAATCTTGCCTGAAGCGGCTAAGATTTCAGCTTCTTCGGGTGTATCGGCCAATCCCTCATAGATCAGTCCTCCGATCACAGCACCGCGAAGCGGACCCGACATCCTGTCCCAGGTAATCGGGGGACCCGCGTGCATCACCAAATGTTTGTGCATGCCCGGAACCACGTCTTTGGCAATCCCCATCCCGACCAAGGTCGGCTGGGCGCCCTGAATGATTTCCAGCGCCTTCTTATTGGCTTCTTCGATAAATTGCATGGCATCTCCTTCTTTCAAAATAATTATTTCAAACCCTTTAATCTGCCCAAAAGCGAAGACATTTTCTTATCGCCTCCGGCAGCCGGCTTCCATTGTACATGGGCGGTCGACACGCCCTGGTTTTTCAAATCCTCGTAAAAGGATTCCAAACCCATATTGATCACAACCAACTCTTTTGTAAACAGCTCATTCACAGACATGGTGTACCTCCCTTTAAAGCTTCGCGGCCGTCATGATCCGATGAACAAGACGGACCGCCTGCGCGTTCGAAGGCATCACGATGACGCCTGCTTTTTCTAAATCTTTTGTGGATTTCACAAGATCCTGAGGATCCTGATCCGTTCCCGTCACAGACGCGACGGCGATCACGTCCTTGCCTTCCTTTTTTAAGGCCTCTTTAATCTCCGTAATTGAATCGGCCACGGCGCCCGCCGGATCTTCATGCGAACCGTATCCGAGCACCACATCCGCCAGGATCACCGCGGTGGTCCCGTCGACATGTGACTTGAAAAACTCGGTCCGGGTCATCGGGTCGATCATGGGGTGGGGGCGACCTCTTGTAAATTCATCTTCACCCAAGTCAAGGCAGATATGCCCTTTGCCCTCGCGCTTAGACAGCGCGCGGTCCGGCGTCAGCGGAATATTCGAATAAATTGGGAAATCCTCTCCCAGATACTTAATCGCTTCATCCGTCAAGGTACCGCCCGTGAAAAGCGCCACCAGATATTTCTGGTCATCTTTTAACTTCGCCACTTCCGCCTTCACCAAGGCATCGATCGCCTCTTCCGGCTGATCGAATCCGTCAAAGTCAACGGGTGTTTCTTTTCTAAGGAGCGCGACGGCTTTTTTAGCCGCGTCTTCCAAACTGACACAGGGAATGGCCCCGGCATTTTTCACAGATTCAGCGTCACCGCCGATGAAGTCAATGACAACAGGCTTCGGGCTGTCTTTAATGAGATCGTAAATTTTCTTTTCTACCGAAGCGGCAGGCGGTTTTGACACCAGCACGATGACCTCTGTTTCGGGATCCGCGATCAGGGCTTCAATCCCCTGGATCATCATGAGGCCGCCGATCTCCTCGCGAAGATCGCGCCCGCCGGTACCGATGACCTGGGACAGGCCTTCGCCCAACTTATGGATAATGACCGTGATTTCCTGTGTACCTGTGCCCGAGGCGCCGACAAGACCGATCTTCCCTCTTCGCACAGCGTTGGCAAAGCAGAGCGGCACGCCGTTAATAATGGCGGTTCCGCAGTCAGGGCCCATCATGAGAAGGCCCTTTTCAACGGCCATTTTCTTTAATTTCAATTCTTCTTCCACGGGGACGTTATCTGAAAACATCATGACATGGAGGCCTTCGTTGAGCGCTGTTTCCGCCTCCTCTGCCGCGTATTGGCCGGGGATCGAAATCTGAACCAGGTTAGCCCCCGCCAGATGACGGATCGCCGAGCTCAAGGTCGGCGGCTGGTAGTCACCGGACATCGCTTCTTTTTTGCTGTTGATTTGCTCATCAAATGAAGCGACCAATTCGTCCATGCTGACCAAATTTTCATCAAATTTTGCCGCGATGAACAGATCATTGGGCGTCACCTGCTCAAGCTCAGAAACGAACATGTCAAGCATCTTGACCAAGTCGAGGTTGAGATCGGTGCCCATACCGACAAGCACTTCATCCACCCCTTCTAGTTTTTTCATCTCGCGCGATATGAGCATCAGGGTGACTGAGTCATAATACGCGTTCTCCCTTACAATCGCTTTTATCATCTTTAATCTCTCCTTTACGAAAGTTCTCTCTTTATCCATGTCGACGGATTGCTCCGATTCGAACTTAAAATAGCGGCGGCGTACAGGCCAAATAAAAAGTCCGCGCCTGAACTCGCGCCGTACGCCAAGGCGCGTTCAATTTTCTCCTCCAAAAGATCCTCATCGCCCATCGCGACAAGAAGATCCAAATACAAGGCGTTCGCCCGCCCATGGGACGCGTGGCGCAGCATATGGTAACTGACCAGGGTTGTGCGTTCCTTCGAAAGGGCTACCAATTGGGAGGCAAATTCCAAAGCACGTGCGCGCTTGTCGATCTGCGGTGACTTGTCATAATAAGACCATAGCAAAATACCCGCTAAAAAATCATCACAGGAAGGTGTCAGTCCCGGACCAAAACCGATTAATCGCTTCGTGCGCTCAAAAGCCGCCTCAAAATGGCCGCTCCCCCATTCATCCAAAAACAGATCAATGTCACGGGCGATATAGGCGCTGTAAATATTCATGGGCGCTGCGTTCTCCTCCGACTCTCCCCCCTGTATACGGCCTACCAAAGAGGAGATTCCGGTGGATTCGTGCGTTAATAAGGCCTGCCGGATGCGTTCGAGTGAATCGTCATGACCCGTCAGCTGGTATCGGCCCGTAAAGTTCAGCGACACAGGCACGATCGTCGCGTTTTGAAAGGACAGCTGACCTCTGCCTTGCGGTAAGTAAAAGCTAAAATCACCGTCGTAGCGGATCGTATCGCCGGGGTAAAGTTTCCAGGTGGCGATCGATTCAACCGGGGCGACAAGGCCCATCGGCACCATGTCGCGCCCCGAGGCTAAAAAAGTGATAAGTTCGCCATCCTCCGTCAAGGTATTGACCGAGCGGTTAAATACAGAATGGACACTTAACTCCAATGCGCAGGAAGTCTTCAGATATCTTCTGAGATCCGAGGCAATCGTAAGGCATTGGCCGGGGGACATTAAGGGGTTCATTCAAGCAACTCCTTAATCTTTAGGGCGAGCTGAAAATTGAACGCCGTTTCGGGATCACGCAGATCAATGCCGTAGACATCACGAATGCGGTTAATCCTGTAAATAATCGTGTTGTAATGGGTGAACAACAGTTCAGACACGCGCTTTAAATTGCCGCCTGAAGCAAAATAGACGCGCACCGTGTCGATAAGGTCGCCGCGCTGATTGGAATCGTGTTCTTCCAAGGCGCCGAGCACTTCATTGGCGTATGCGAGCGCGTCCTCACGCAGCAGTGGATGCCCCAGTACGCGGAGGAGCCCCAAGTCATCGTAAAACAACACATGGTCCTGCTCTTCGCCGCGCGCCATGAGAATTCTGACGGTCTGTTCGGCTTGCTGCAGGCTGTCGGGCAGTTGCCGGGCGTGTGCGACGCAAGAACCTACGCCGATCATGGTGAAAGCCGAAAGTTCTTTTTCTTCCAGGCATCCGTTCAAGATCTCGATAAACCGCCGGCACATGGCATGGCGTCCTTCGACGGGGCAGGCGTTGTCAAATTGCAAAAGGAAAATGGCGCGATCACTTTTTCTTGTCGAAAGGAAATAGCCTTCGTACTCCCGGGCCAAACGGTTCGTCAAGTTGAGCAATCCCGTGTTCAGATTTTTAATCATCTTCGAGTTATTCGCCGTCATTTGAAGGTGATCTTCGCGGTTCATCACGAGCGCGACAATCTGACTTGGCAGTTCAGGATTAAATCGGTAGTAATCGGCGCTGTCAATCGCCTTTTGTTGCTCTTTGGGGTCCTCGCTCAAAAGCTGTTCCAAGAAGGTAGTCTGGTGAACATTTTCGCGCTCAACAAGCGTGGTCCGGTTCAAGATATCAAGCGCGATCAAGGTAGAGGTCGACTCGATGACAAACAGGTCCTGAGGCCGGAGAGAACCTTCCGTATCCCAGATGAAGATATTGCCGTAATAGGTGTTGTCAAAATAAATCGGGATGGTATAGCGGGAAAGGCCGCTCTCCACCATCGTCACATACTGATAGCGATTGTGGGGTGTTGTAAAGTCGCCCTTGTCAGAGGGCATGGCCATGAGTTTGCGGATGTCATTTTCAATCTGGGCTTCTTTTTCCTGATCGGGGCAAAAACAATAATGGTCGCGAAAAATATCGTCACGGATCATGACGGGCGCACCGGTCGCGAGATAAATCTGCTCGGCGATTTCCTGCATGCCCCCATGGCGCAGCATGATTTCCCGCACGGTATGGTTGAAGTCATTGATGCGGGATAGAAGCCGGGTCTGTTCCCCGATAATGTGGTTGAAAATTTCTTTGATCAGTTCGCCGTAAGGAACATCCTGCGGGATGCGGATAATGGGAAAATCGAGTATGTTCGCCAGTTCAATCGCTGATTTTGGCACCTCGCTGATATAGCGATGTGTCTTGATCCCGAGCCCGCACACGTCTTTTTCTTTTAACTGGGGGATTAAGCGTTCTAAAGCGGCGGGATCGTCACTGAAGGTATAAGCGGTTGTAAGGAGTAATTCTCCGGCTCTGACCCATTCGACAATGTCGGGAACTTCCATGACGTTGACCGACACGATGCCGCGATCAAGCCCGCCATGTCCGGCCAGCACTTCAGCCCCGTCCAGCAGGCTGACATTCAAGATATTCCTAAGTGGGATGACTAGTTTCATGCGCTTTACCCGATAAATTTCTTCCCCATCATTTTACACAATATCGACTCAAGATTGCCTGTTAACTTGCCACAGCGATAGTGTCATTATGGACTATATCACTATGATGTGACAACAGTGTTAAGGAATATTCATCCCCTCTTTTCGACTTTTTACCAGAATTAATGGCCCGCGGCCGATGTTATTCTGATTTACCTCATTTTTCTACTTGTATACTCACGACAAAATACATCCCAACAAGAAATGTTATTTGTAAACTCACACATCGAGCTTAGCCTACATAAGTGATAGAATTATAATAAATTATTCACCGCAACCTATTGGGCTGTGCAATTGAACATTGGATTGAATATGCAAAATAAATCGTTTTTGCGAAACGAAGGAGGTTTTTCGTGCTAAGTCAATTTGATTATGTCAAACCGCTTGTACTGGACGAGGCTCTGGATGCGCTGTCGCACCACGATGACACGTACATCCTGGCCGGTGGTACCGATCTTCTGATCATGCTTCGCCACCATCTGATCGACGCCAAGCATATCGTCGATATCAAGGGTGTCTCGGAACTTTCTGTTTTCAACTTTGTTGAGGGCGAAGGGCTTGAGATCGGAGCGAACGTGGTGGTCAACACGCTTGTTGATTCGGAGCTTGTCAAAACAAAGTATGGGGCGCTCCACGACGCGGCGGCCTGTCTTGCGACCTACCAGCTTAGAAATCGCGCGACACTTGTGGGCAATATCTGCAACGCGTCACCCGGGGCGGATCTGCCGCCTGCCATGCTGATCTACGACGCCACCGTCAAGATCGCGAGCAAAGAGGGCGTACGGACCGTACCGCTCAAAGAATTCTTCACCGGCGTTAAAAAGACCCAGCTTAAAAAGGGCGAGCTTGTCGTCTCCGTGTTCCTACCGGATCCCGGCAAAAATGACAAGAGCACTTACCTTCGCCAGACACGCTTGAAGGGACACGACCTTTCGACGGTCGGCGTCGCCTGTCGTATCGACGGTGAAGGCAAGGCGGCCATCGGAATTAATGCTGTGGCCATTACGCCGCTACGCCTCAACGCGTTAGAAGACGCGCTGAACGCCAAAGGCATCACGGAGGAATCCGTCCTCTGGGCCTCCGAAGAAATCAAGAATCACATCAAGCCCATCACCGACGTACGCGCATCGAAGGAGTACCGCCTGCATATGGCAGGGGTATTGCTGAAGCGCTGCTTCGCGAAGATCATGTAGTAGGAGGTCAAAGATGAGCCATACAGACGATAATAAGGCATGTGCCATGCATACGGCACATGTGCGAGAAGCCCACGCGCGACGTGTATTACTGGAGATGACCGTGAACGGTGAATGCATCGTTGAAGAGGTCGACCCGAACATGCTGCTCCTTCACTTTCTGCGCGACACATTAAAGTTGTTCGGCGCAAAAGAAGCCTGCGGAGAAGGCGAATGCGGCGCGTGCACCATTATTTTGAATGGTAAGACAGTCAACTCCTGCCTGGTCCTTGCGATTGAGGCACAGGGGGGCGATATTTTGACGGTCGAAGGATTGTCAAAGGATGGCGAACTCAGCATTCTGCAGCAGGAGTTCATCAAAGAAGACGCGTTGCAGTGCGGATTTTGCACGCCCGGCATGCTGATGTCGGCACGCTCGCTCTTGGACCGCTATCCCGATCCCACCGATGAAGAGATCAAAGAAGGCATGGGTGGAAACCTCTGCCGCTGCACCGGTTACCAGCAGATTTTCGACGCCATTAAACGAGCTGCAAAGCGCGAGAGAGAGGAGTTGAATCGTTCATGAGTCAGCAAGATTTGAAAAATTTTGAATACAAGTGCTGCCGCAATTACGAGTCCGACTACAAATACGTCGGTAAGCCGTATCAGCGTAAAGACGCGATTGAAAAAGCGACAGGCCAGGCAGAATATACATTTGACATGGAACTGCCGGGCATGCTCTATGCCAAAGCACTCCACTCACCCCACGCGAGAGCGCGCATTGTCTCGATTGACACAAGCCGTGCCGAAGCGCTGTTTGGGGTCAAAGCGGTCCTGACGGGTGAAGAATCCGATATCGTAGTCGGTCTTTACATGCAGGATAAGCTGGCGATCGCCAAGGGCGAAACGCGCTACCAGGGCGAAGTAGTCGCCGCGGTTACCGCGACCACCGAAGCAATCGCTGAACGCGCTATTTCTCTCATTGAGGTTGAGTACGAGGTCTTGGAGCCTGTACGCAACGTGGATGAGGCATTGGAAGCCAAGACGCTCGTTCATGACAACATCGCGGAAATCAAGCACGTTGAGGGTGTTTTCTTCCCTCAGGCGAACTCGAATATCGCAAGTTTGAATAAGAGCCGCAAGGGTTCGCTCGACAATGGATTCGCTGAAGCCGATGTCGTGGTTGAAAACGAATTTTCACTGCCGGCCGTCGCGCACGTGCCGCTCGAGACGCACGTCGCCATTGTGCAGGCAGATCCTTTCACGGACAAGATTAAGATCTGGTCCTCGGCGCAATCTCCCTTCGCGCTCCGCCAGATGATGGCGGTGAGCTTTGGCATCAATGAGTCAGACGTTGAAGTGCACATCCCTTATGTGGGCGGTGCTTTCGGCGGCAAAGCCGGTATCCATCTGGAGCCTTTGCTGGCCCTGCTGTCCAAGAAGAGTGGCGGCGCACCTGTGAAACTTCGCCTGACGCGTGAGCAGGAGTTCTCCTTCATGCCGACACGCGCCGGCATGCGCGGTCGCATCAAGACCGGTGCCAAAAAAGACGGTTCCCTGACGGCGATTGACATTGTGTACGACTGGGACAGCGGCGCTTACGCTGACTACGGCGTTAACGTTGGTAAGACGGCTGTTTACGGCGGTCTCGGCCCCTATGAAGTCGACAACGCGGCGATTATCTCTAACACCATCTACACCAACAAGGTGTTCAGCACCGCCTACCGCGGATTTGGTCACTTGGAAACCATGTGGACCGTTGAGCGCCAAATGGATATTCTGTCACAAAAGCTCGGCATCGACCCCTATGAGTTCCGCATGAAGAACATACTGAAACCCGGGGGACACACGATGTCAGGTGAGCTCATGACCGAGAGCACCGGTAATCCCGGCGAATGTCTCACAGCGGTTGTCAAAGAGATCGGCTGGACAGGTCGCAAGACGGACGAAGAACGCGAACGCGAGTGGAAAACAGGCAAGGTGCGCGGTAAGGGATTTGCCATGCTGCAAAAAGCCCCCGCCATGCCTCCTAACACTTCCTCATCGGTCATCATGCAGATGGCCGGCGACGGTCACGTCAAGGTC
Source organism: Clostridia bacterium (assembly GCA_040766025.1). Lineage (GTDB taxonomy): Bacteria > Bacillota > Clostridia > Saccharofermentanales > DTU023 > UBA4923. The sequence continues at coordinate 110,822 of JAXGRH010000002.1, forward strand.
ATGATCGGCGCGATTGACTACGGTCAGGGCGCTTTGACCTCCATCGCCCAGATCGCGGCGCAGGAGCTTGACATCCCTGTCGAGATGGTAGAAGTGGTCCGCCGTACGAATACGGAGAACAACCCCTACGACTGGAATACCGTCGCTTCGAAGTTTATGTTCATGGGCGGTAACGCGACCATCCAGGCCTCGCGCAAGATGGTTGACACAATGAAATATTGCGGCAAGTGCTCCATAGCGCGCCGGAATACCTCGATCACGGCGACGGCTACATTTTCAGCAAGCATCGCCCCGACCGCCGCGTACGTCTTACAAAGAGATGGCATTAGGCTACATGTACCCCGACGGCACCTCCGTCGGCGGACCGCTTATTTCTCACGGTGTCTGCATCGCGGACGGCCTGAGCAATCTCGATCCCGGAATGGGCGAAGGTCACCGCGCTTGCCTGGACCTTGGCGCGCACGCGGTTGAGCTTGAAGTGGACGTTGAGACGGGTGTCATTGACATCATCAAGATCGCCCTGGCCTTGATCTTCGGTCAGGTCATCAGCGAACAGATGGTGTACAGCCAGATCATCGGCGGTGTCATGCAGGGTGTCGGATCGGCCATCCTTGACAGGTTCAGCCCGACAATGTCCTCCTGAACCCCTCCTTCACCGATAACAAGATCCCCACGATCAAGGACATGCCCTTAGAGGTGGTCCCCATCTATATTGAGAACAAGCAGAAGAACGGTCCTTTCGGCGCCAGAGGCGTTGCTGAGCATCCCATGATCTCGGTCCCCTCCGCCATCGGAAACGCCCTTTACGCCTTGGGCATCAACTACTACCACCCTCCCGCTCACGCCGGAGAACGTAGCCTTGGGCATCATCAGCGGAGAAAAGATATTCGCTGATCACTGAAACTTAGTTTTTCTAAAATGAATAAGGCCGGAAAGCGTTTTAAAAACACTTTCCGGCCTTTGCTTTAACACTTTGGTAACGAATAACAACTGTCACACTTTTTTTGCACGAATAATTGAGACGCCTCGCACTATTCCTGCCAAAAAGCGTTTTTAACCCATCCAAGGGAAGGAACATAAAATACCCGAACGAAGGTATTTTTAAAATAGAACTCGTATCACCCAAATACAGCCTCAAGATAAGCACCATAAATAAAGCCAATCAGGTAGAACACCAAAGAAGAAAACAACAAGGTCAAGACTTGACGCTTCCAAGACATCCCATGCTTTTGGGACAGATAAGAAAGAAGTGTTGCGGCCGGAATAAAGCATAATGACAAACCAAAAGAAGGTGAAAGCACCGCCGCGCCGCCCAACATCCACTTCAAAACAAGGTGAAGACCTTTATGGCAAAAAAGCCTTGCGGTAAGAGCAACAGACCTGTAACCAACACAAAAAAAGTTCATAAAGTAAAGGAAACAGACCAACGGGATCCTTATAAAGCCCCCCAGCAAAGTCAAGACGGCGAAAAGCGCCGCGCGCGTCATTGTCCGGCACTCATCTTCTAAAACCCTACCACCCCTGACTTCACCCGAAGATAATCAATGACCACGTTTCTGATGGTAGATAAGCGCGCCCTCATCTGAAATATCGATGCCGACAATCGTCTCCCGAATCCAGCATCACGGAACGCCCCAAAAGAAATGAGCGCGCCCGTACTCCTCCATGTAGGAGCGATCCGTAAAAATCTGAGAAGCGCCCCTATTTCATTCACAATATTGCCCGTAAGAAGACTGCGGTCAGCCCGCTTCACTGTTTGAACAGCCCCCGCGATAGACGCAACTTTGGGGTAACCTTCTTTGGGAGCCTTAAGATTAATCCCGACACCAATCACAACAGCACTCACCGTATTCGTCTCGAGATCACTTGTGGCTTCTGTTAAAATACCGCATATTTTTTAGTTTTTAAGAAAAGATCGTTCACCCACTTAATCTTCACATCGACATCGAACATTGAAGAAAGCACCCGGCTCACCGCCACCGCGGTAAGGGTCGTCACACTCGTAGGCGACAATTCATACACCCAGGGAATACCCAGTGAAAAATAAAGTCCACTACCTTTTGGCGAATAAAACGCACGCCCCCTTCTTCCCCGCCCCGCTGTCTGGTGGTTGGCCGCTACAAGAAAACGATGCTTTGAATCGGAAACACGCTCCTTTGTGAGCGTATTGGTGGAACTCAATTCATCGTGTACCTCAACTAATAAACCCTTCCATTGATCACTGAGATGACTCTCAATACCTGGTACGGAAAGCTTTTCACTTTCTCGCATGAGCCTATAACCCTGATTCCTAATACCCTCAATAGCAAAGCCCTCCTCACGAAGGGCCACAACCGCCTTCCACACCGCATTGCGACTGACCGACAGCTCATCGGATAAAAAGGCACCTGAAACAGGCTCATTTTTACTCCTCTTAAAAACTTTAAAACAGATGTATCAATGTTCTATTCATGGTCCTAGTCAACCGTTACGCATATATTTACGGGTGACAATCTCAGTTATCTTATCGGTCATAACAAATAGGTTATGATTGGCGTTATAATGACAAAAGAACGAAGAAAGAAGGCTTCTGCCATGACCTTCAACCAACCTCAACATATTCTGCCATGTTGTTCAATACGAGAGCGTGACTCGCGCAAGCGCGAAACTGAATATTCTCAGCCAGCCGCGACACGCGCTATCCGAGCCTTAGAAAAAGAATTCGACTGCCCTCTTTGAGCGCTCCGCATCGGCATCGTCACGAATGACAACGGCAAGGCCTTTATACTTACGCAAAGCAAATTCTCGATCTTGCCGCCAAACTCAACCTGACCATGGAAAAAGAGAAAAAGAAACAAGACACGACGATCTCCATCGTGGTGGAAGCCGCCTCCCATCTTTTCCCGCAAATCTTCACGGCCTTTAATGAACAGTATCCCGACGCGATGTTTCGCGCGCTCCACCAGACGCGCCCACCATCCTTGAAGGAAACGACTACCCCTTGAGGCTCTACTCATCACGGGAAAAGGAAGAAGCTTCAAATGTCACGATGCTTGCCGAGGAGGAAATTAAGCTCGCTGTCCCCCGCGACGGCCCCTTTGGGAACAGAGAAAGCGTCCGACTTTATGAAGTCCGGAACATGGCTTCAGGAGCTTATTTAAACAAGAGGGCTACGGCAGATCACGGACCACTACTGTTAACTTGCGGGCTTTGAACCCCCGCGTCATCTTTGAAACCGACAACACCACCACCCTGACGCGCTACGCACTCAGGACACGGCATTGCCTTCATCCCGCGCTCATCAGCCTAAGGACGAACAGGACGAACACGTCCACCTTTGCTGTCATAGAGCCCTTTGCCGGCGCTTACATCAACTTGGGGGTTTGCCGCTGACGAAGAGAACTCCTCAGTCGTTATGAGGTTCTCTTTCGTGCGATTTTTAGCTGATTAGTTTTAAAACTTAACAGAATCCTAAATCTCTGGGGGTTTCCTCACACAGGACGCCTGCTCAAAGCCATAGGCGATCCTGCCAAGTTGGCTCACTAAAGGGCCGCCCGATAATCTCGAGCCCCACCGGGACACCCACAGGCGCGTTTTCATCTTCGACAAAGCCTGCCGGCACCGCGATGGACGGGAAACCCGTCGCTGAACAGAGCACACCGTTTCTTTGCTTTTGTGAATCACCGATCTTGCACACAAGCTGCTGCTGGTGCGGATAGATAATCGCGTCCAGCTGATGGTCCGCCATGATCTGCATAATATGGGTCTTCATCGCCTCCTGGCGAAGGCGCTTCTCATTGTAGTGAGCGGTGCCCACGTCAAGTGACATCGCCGTCATCAGGTTGTCCTTGATCCCGGGGTGGAACTTGCCTGAGGCGACAATTTCCTCCACGGAATGCACGGGGGCGTCGGGGCGCAATTTTTCAAGATAACCATCCAAATGGGTCCTAAAATCGTCTAAATGGACACTCACTTCCCGGATCATCCAGTCCGAATCAATCGGATCGTCGATGGGAATAAGCGTCGCGCCGCCCGCTTCAAACACGCGCTTTGCGTCCTCCATGACCTGGTTGACCGATTCATTGACCCTCTCTTTACCAAAAAAGCTTAAAAGAACGCCAATCCGCTTACCCTGCATACCGTCTTTTTTAAGTGAAGGCAGGTAACTTTCGGGCACACGATTCACGGACCAGGCCGTCTCGTCGTCTTCGCGGTCGTAGCCTTGGATGACATCAAGGGTCCTCGCACAGTCCTCCACCGTACGGCAGATCGGACCCGCCGTATCCTGCGTCAGACTGTAGGGCACCACCCCGCCCCGGCTCACCAAACCGATCGTGGGACGAATCCCCGCAAGCGAACAGGCCGAAGCCGGACTGCGGATCGAATTAATCGTATCCGTGCCGATCCCGATGACGCCGATATTCGCGGCAATAGCCGCGCCCGTGCCGCCGGACGAACCGCCCGGTGTGCGGGTCAAATCATAGGGGTTCACACTCTGCCCCCGCATGGAGCTTATCGTCTCACCCCAGATAGCAAATTCGTGAAGATTAGCCTTCGCAAGAATAATGGCCCCCGCGTCACGAAGTTTTTTCGCAAGGAAGGCATCCTTTTCCGGGACATAGCCCTCAAGGGATTTCGAGCCGGCTGTGGTCTGCATATCCTTGGTATCGACATTGTCCTTTAACATGACCGGGATGCCATGGAGGGGGCCTGTAAACTCGCCTTTTTCCTCAAGATACCGATCAAGCTTCTCAGCCTCTTCCAAGGCCTTCGGATTCACCAGGATGACGGAATGCAATGTGTCATCTAAGCGTTCAATCCTGTCTAAATAAAAGGCCACCAAATCTTTTGCCGCGAAGCTCCCTTTTTTCATCGCCTCGTGCGCCGAGGAGACTGTCATTTCCGTAAAATTCATAGTGCTCACCCTTTTCTCACATTAGCTGAAGAAACTCAGCAACAGACCCGCCGCCACCGCTGAACCGATCACGCCCGCAACGTTCGGACCCATCGCGTGCATCAACAAGAAATTCGAGGGGTTGTATTTCTGGCCTTCTTTTTGGACAACGCGTGCGGCCATAGGAACGGCAGAGACGCCGGCCGCGCCGATCAGGGGATTCACCTTGCCCTTTGTGATGACATACATCAGCTTGCCTAAGAGGACACCCCCCGCTGTGCCAAAGGAGAAGGCCGCAAGGCCCAAGCCAACGATCATGAGGGTGCTGGGCGTGAGGAACGATTCCGCGGACGCCGTCGCTCCACCGTCAGCCCCAAGAGAATCGAGACGATGTACATAAGTGAATTTTGAATGGCGTTCACTAAGAGTGGGACGCGTTCCGATTCTTTTAACAGGTTCCCCAGCATCAGCATGCCGATTAAAGCAGCGGCCGAGGGCAGCAGGAGTACCGTAAACAAAGTCACCACGATGGGGAACAGGACCTTTTCTTTTGGCTCACTTGACGCAGTTGCTCCATCTTGACCTCACGCTCTTTTTGGGTCGTCAGGGCCTTCATGATGGGCGGCTGAATGATCGGGACGAGTGCCATATACGAATAGGCCGCAATGGCGATCGGTCCTAATAATTCGGGCGCAAGCCGGCTTGTTAAAAAGAGCGCGGTCGGGCCGTCGGCTCCGCCGACAATCCCGATGGACGCCGCCTGCTGAGGCGTGAATTTTAAAGCCATCGCGCCTAGGAAGGCCGCAAAGATTCCCAACTGCGCCGCGGCTCCGAGCAGTAAACTCTTCGGGTTCGCGATCAGGGGACCAAAGTCAGTTCCGGCCCCGATGCAAAGGAAAATAAGGGGCGGGTAAATACCCAATGAGGTTCCCTGGTAAAGGTAATACAAAAGACCGCCCGGCTGATTGCCCAAAGGGCCGTCCATGAGCCCCGCCAAGGGCAGGTTGGCCAACAACATACCAAAGGCGATCGGGATTAAAAGATAAGGTTCATAGCCCTTTTTCACCGCCAGGTAGATGAATACACAGGCAAGCACGATCATGATCAGCTTGCCCGGGATCATCAGGCCGAAAAGCGGTGTGTCAAATCGAAAGAGTTCAACAACCCCTGAACTTTTCAAAAAATCAATGAGGATGTTCAGCATGGCGCTCTCCTAGCGGAACGAAATGAGCGGGTCCCCCGCTCGGACGTTGTCCCCTTTATTGACATGAACGGCATCGATCACGCCGTCGCCGGGCGCTACGATTTCATTTTCCATCTTCATGGCCTCAATAATGACGAGGATATCCCCGGCTTTCACCGCGTCTCCCGCTTTCACAGGCACGTCGAGCACGTTGCCCTGCAAGGGGGCGCTGATGCTGTTACCCGAAGCTTTGGGCGCCGCGGGCTTAGCTGCTGCGGATACCACAGGGGCTGCCGCCACAGGTCTGGCCACGGGGGCTGCCGGCACGGGGTTGTCGCCGGAGACTTCTTCCACTTCGACGAAATACTCTACGCCGTCGATGACGATACGAAAATTCTTTTTCTGCATGGTACGCGATCCTCCTACGGTTAACGCCTCTTTGAATTTCTAAGTGATTCAGCTTCCCAGCCGGAAAGCGTTGCTTTTTTCTTCTCTACTTTGCGCACGACAAAGCTTGATCGCTCACCGCCCATGGAGGCAATCGCCGCCGCGATGATCGCAAGGGTCCTTGTGTCATCCACTTCTTCGAACGTTTCTTCCACAAGCACCGGTTCTGTGACGCTTTTTTTCTTCATTCGGGTAAAAAAGGCCGTGATGTCCACCAGGTATGAAATACAGACGAGCACCACAAAGACAATCAGAATACAAAACGCTGAGATGAGCAGGCCTTCAGGAAATGACATATTGTGAAAATCCATGGACTGCCTCCCCTACAGCGGAATGTTGCCGTGTTTTTTGGAGACACTCTCCACCCGTTTGCCGCGCAATGTGTCAAAGGATGAGATCAGCCTTTGACGCGTTTCCTCGGGCAGGATGACATCGTCCAGATAGCCTCTTGCCGCCGCGACATAAGGGTTCATCATGCTGTCTTGGTATTCAGCAATTTTTTCAGCGCGTTTTTCATCCGGCTTGTCCGCCGCTTTTATCTCCCGCGAGAAAATGATATTGGCCGCGCCCTCCGCGCCCATGACCGCAATTTCCGCGTCGGGCCAGGCCAGGACAATATCGCCTCCCAAATGCTTTGAGCACATGCCGATGTAAGCGCCGCCGTACGCCTTGCGCGTAATCAGGGTCACCTTCGGCACGGTAGCCTCACTGTAAGCAAAGAGCATTTTCGCGCCGTGGCGGATGATGCCGCCGTACTCCTGATCGGTGCCCGGCAAGAAGCCCGGCACGTCGACCAAGGTCAAAAGCGGGATATTAAAGGCGTCACAGGTGCGGATAAAACGCGAGGCCTTATCCGAAGCGTTGATGTCAAGCACGCCCGCCATGATACGCGGTTGGTTCGCGATGACGCCGATGCTCTCGCCGTTCAAGCGCATGAAGCCCGTGATCATGTTTTGCGCGTAGAGCGCCTGCACCTCAAAAAATGTGCCGCCATCCGCAAGATTCATGATGAGATCTTTCATGTCATAAGGGCTTCTCGGATCTTGGGGGATGAGCGCGTTCAGTTGTTCCTGGAGGGTGTTCGGATCTTCGAAAGCTTCCTCTATTTCGACTTTTTCCGCGTTATTTTGCGGCAAGTAACTCAAAAGCGTCTTGATCTGCAGGAGGCATTCGGTCTCATCGGCCGCCCTGAAATGGGCCACACCGCTTGTCGCGTTATGCGTCATCGCGCCGCCGAGTGCCTGAGAGGACACCTCTTCGCCTGTCACGGCTTTAATGACCTGCGGCCCCGTGATGAACATCTCACTTGTGTGATCCACCATGAAGACGAAGTCCGTCAAAGCCGGTGAGTAGACCGCGCCTCCCGCGCAGGGTCCCATGATGACGGAGATCTGCGGGATCACGCCCGAGGCCTTCGTATTGTTAAAGAAGATGCGCCCGTAGCCTGCCAAGGAGTCCACGCCTTCCTGGATGCGCGCGCCGCCTGAATCGTTGATCGCGATCATGGGGCACCCGATCTTCATCGCGAGCTCCTGTGCCGCGACAATCTTATCCGCGTGCATCTCGCCTAAGGATCCCCCGATGACCGTGAAATCTTGCGCGGCTACACAGACCAACCGGCCGTCAATCGTCCCGTAGCCTGTGACGACTCCGTCCCCGGCGGCCTCTTTGGTATCCATCCCAAAATCAATTGAGCGGTGTTTCACAAAGAGTCCTGTCTCCACAAAGCTCTTGTCGTCTAAAAGCTGTGTCACGCGTTCTCTCGCGGTCATTTTGCCGCGTTCATGCTGACGTTCGATGGCTTTTTCGCCTCCGCCTTTTCGCAAATCTTCTTTTAAACGGAGCAGTTTATCCTGTTTTTCGCTCAGCAACTGCCTGCCCTCCTTCATTTTCAAACCTTCATTTATTTCTTAAAACGTTCCGGAATGTCGTACAATCCGCCCGACCAGTCGACGAGTTCTTCGAGTGAACGCGCCGCCAGGCGGTCGTGTGTCGCGGTGGAAGGATCAATGTCCATGTCCTCCGGCAGCGCGACCTTACCTTTTTTGCGTAGTGACTCCAGCATGGCCTTGTCGACGAATTCGCCGACCGGTGTATCCTGGGCGACCGCCCCGATCATGGCGGTTTTTTCCGCGTCATTTTCAGCCATGTAAAGATAGGCGACTCCCTGTTCGGTCACGATATGCGTGACGTCTTCCCCGTAGATCATGACGGGGGGCGCGGGGAGTCCCGCCTCACGGCCGATTCTGACCGCGTCCAACTCAGGCACAAAGTTGAAGCCAAATCGCCCCTGACTTTGGAGCATCTGGACGACAAGTTTTTTGCCCGGCACGAGTGACTTCCCCGGATGCGCCATCATCTCCATCCAGGCGTCCGTCGCGTGACGGCGGCCGCGCGTATTATGCCCCATGTTGGGCGCGCCGCCAAAGCCTGTGAGTCGTCCGCTTGTCACCGTTGAGGAGTTTGCCAGGTAGTCCATCTGCAAGGTGGCCCCTAAGAAAAGATCGATGCCGTAGAGCCCCGCGATCTGCGCGAAGGCGCGGTTGGAGCGAAGGGTTCCGTCGGGTCCTATGGGAAAGATGTCGGAGCGCGCCTCGGTGTAGCGCTCCATGCCCAGCTCGCCGCCAAAGGCGAACATCGATTTGACCCAGCCCTTCTCGATGGCGGGGATCATGGTGGGGTGTGGGTTGAGCACCCAATGCTGGCAGATTTTTTCTTTCAATCCCAATTCTTCGCCGTAGGTCGGCAGAAGCAGTTCAATCGCCGCCCCGTTGTAGCCGATGCCGTGGTTCAGGGAGGTGACCCCGTGTTTGGCGTAGATCCCCTTGATGGTCATCATGCCCATCAGGATATGCTCATCCCGGATCTTCTTGGGGTCGCGCGTGAACAGCGCTTCCATCTGGTAGGGCGCGTCGGATTCGACGATGATGTCTACCCAGTCGCCCGGGATATCGACGCGGGGGAGCGCGCCTTTTTCAACGATTTCGTTGACCTGCACCACCACAACACCCTGGTTAAAAGCGGCCGCTTCCACCAAGGTCGGCGTGTCTTCCGTACTGTAACCCGTATAGAGGTTGCCGTCGCGGTCTGCCTTCTCGGCGGCCACAAGGCAGATGTCGGGGATAAGATCGACAAAGAGTCGGGAATAGAGTTCAAGGTAGGTATGGATGGAACCGATTTTTAAGGTATTCTCTTCGAGCATCTTGGCCAGCCGCACACTCTGGACGCCGGCGAAGGCGAAGTTAATCTCGCTTGCGATCCCCCGGTCAAACACATCCAGGTGCTCGTCTCGGGATACCGAGGGGATCAGCATGGTGATGTCATTGACCTTCTTAGGATCAACCTCGGTTAAGGCTTTGGCGAGGAAAGTGGCTTGCTTTTGGTTGTCGCCTTCCAAGATCACGCGGTCACCCGGCCGCATGACGGCGGTTAACACTTTTGCGATGTCATCAGTTGCAACTTCCTTTCCCTTAATAAAAGCCTCGGCACTCACAAGCCTCGCCTGTTTCGCATCACGTCTGCTATGCCAGTTCATCCCTTATTCCTCCTTCAAGTGAAAAGATCCAAAAGGACCATTTTTAACGATTAATCAAGGACAATATCACGGCGGATATTCCCTTTAAAAGCTATCATTGAAGCCTATAGGCGTCAAATATTAAAGACATTCCAAATTATAACATAGTTGTTATGAATACCGCGCCAAAAAGCTGTGTATACTGATCTTACGATGTTGACTTTAGAACAGACTGAACGTGAATTGACGCGAATCGTGGAATCGCTCCCCGAGGAGATCTTTTTCGAGCTAAACGGGGGTGTCCTGTTGAAAGAAGAGACAAAATACCACCCCGGGCGCGTCGCCGACGATCTTCTTATTTTGGGTGAGTATTACCGCGACCGAATCTTCGGCCGCTACATCGTGATCTACTACGGCTCCATGCGACATGTGTTTCGAGGAGCCTCGGATGAAGTGTTTTTGGAAGAACTGGAACGTGTGCTAAAGCATGAGTTGACGCACCATCTGGAACATCGGGCAGGCGAGCGCGATCTGGAAATTGAAGATGAGCGGGAGCTCATCCACTACTACGCGAATCACCCGCAGAATAAAAAACATATTGAGGATTAAGAAAGCGCTTTTTTAATAAAGGCAAACTTCCTTGTCCAGTATTCTTCCCCCAAGATAAATTCCGACATCGCGTGTTTTGCGCCCTCGACTAAGAGTAGTTCTTTTTGTTTTGTAGAACACGCTTCGTAAAGTGCCTCTCCCATCTTCATGGGCACAAAATTATCCTCAAGTCCGTGGATGATCATGAGGGGAACCTTGGCCTTTTCGACTTGTTTAATGGGCGTGGCATCCGATCGCGTATAGCCCATAAAAATAAAGAAGAAAAAGAGCGTGAAGGCAAAGGACATTTGTCGGATCACAGGTTTCATGCCGCGGATCATCCAGCGACCCTGTTCAATGAGGGAAGAATAGCCGCAGTCGGCGAGAATGACTTTCACGTCGGAGGGAAGATCCGGATCGCCGCTCAAGTTAAGGACGTTGGCCGCGCCCATGGACCGGCCGTCAAGGACAAAATAGGTGGGGGCGCCTTGTTCTTCTCGGAGCTTTTCCATCCAAGAAAGAATGTCCCGGCGTTTTTTGCAGCCCAGGTCAATTCTTTTGCCGCCACTCGGGGCGTGCCCCCTTAAGATGGGCATGAGGACTGAAAATCCCGCGTCAAGGTAGGCCATCGCCGCGGGTGAGCGCGAGAAGTGGACATCTCGCCAGCCATGGACGAGGACGGCGGTGGCGCCAGCAAAAACGGTATCTTTTTTGATGGCCGGAAAATAATGGGCATAAAGGGTCACTTGATCCTGACGCATCTCCCATAATTCATGAGGGAGGGTTAGGAGATGATCTTTTTTTGCCTCAGCATTTTCATTTCTTCTCAAAACATCGCCTGTGGCACCCGCGGTATTTAACGGAGCGCTCTCCTCTGTTCTTCGGGTCGCGTAGCGAAAAAGTGAAAAACCGATGAGAATTACGTAAGTCAAAAATGCAAGCAGCAAAGCGGCCAACGCATAGAGCAAAACCTTCAGGCCGATCGACATCGCGACGAATGAAAACATGACGCCCTCCTTATCTAATGGCGTATCTTAGGACTGTCGAGCCACTTGCCTCTGAAGTAGAGGAAGGCCGCGAAAATAATGATGATGATGTTCGATGCCAGCATGGAGATCCAAACGCCCCGCGGTCCGAGGTCGGTGAATTGGCGAAAACCCCAGATGAGTGGGAGGCGTACGCCCCACAGGCGCAGTATGGACATGTAGGCTGCGTAGCGAGGATATCCGGCGCCGCTGAAGATACCGGAATATGCGTCGAAATAACCCATCGCAGGTGTCATGAAGATGTTAAACATCATGTATTCCAAGGACAGGCGCCACACAAGCTGGGCCTCCGGTCCCGTCTCCCGTATGAAGAGTGACAGCGCGGGATAGCGCACGGCAAAGAGCAAAAGGCTCCCACCGATCGCCATAAAGGTGATGACTTTAAAAGCGGTGCGGTTGAACGCTTTGACGCGCTCGACTTTTCCGGCCCCGATATTTTGTCCCACGATCGCGGTCAGGGAGCCCCCGATACCGCCAGTGGGCTGCATGACGAAGCTTGCGACTCGGTTGACCGCCGCATAGGCGGCAATGGTCGCGTCGCCATAGGCGGCGATCTCAGCGTTCAGGAGTGTGAAGCCCAAGGCCGCGCTCCCCTGCCCCATGGCAGTCGGAAAGCCCATCTTGACCAATTCGCCGAACTGTCCCATGGAGAGGCGCACTTTGCGTACGCGAAGCCGGATGTCATTATGGGGTGAATAAATGGCCCATGCGCCTAATAATGTGCGGATCACCTGAGACAGAACGGTTGCGATCGCGGCGCCCGCGATCCCGAGTCCCAATCCCGGTATCGATGTTCCGGGTATGCGGTCAAAGATAAAAAGCGGGTCAAGGACGGCGTTTAAAATGGCGGCGCCCGCACTGATGTAGGTGGTGATTTTTGTCTTTCCCTGGGCGCCCAAGATGGCGTAGAAGGAAAGATAGAGCATCTCAAAGATGAATCCGGCCATCAGGATGGAAAGGTAGGTGGACGCGAACTTGCGCAATTCACCCGTGGCGCCCATCCATTTGACGATGGAGGGCGACAAAAGGTAGCCACCCATAGAGAACAGAATGCCGATGACCAGGCAAAAATAAAAGATATGTGAGGCGTAGGATTCTGCGCGCTCTTTATCGCCGCTTCCGATTAACTGTGAAATGATGGCGGTCCCCGCAATCGCGACCCCGATGCCGAGCGCGACAAACAGGTAATGAGGCGGCCAGACAAAACTTGTTGCCGCAAATTCAACAAGCGACAGCTGCGCGACCCAAAGACCGTCAGCCAGATTGTAAAGCGAGTTGATGAGGTTGTTGATCATAAGGGGCACCGCGACGGCGAACAACACCGGTGTCACGGGCCCTTCAAGGATACGTGTGTCCTTAATGCTTTCTGATTTCAATGACGTCTCCGATACTTATTGTAATCTGTTACGAAAAAAAGGTGACCGTCCCGGTCACCATGGAAGCCCTCAGGTGCCCCCTTTGCCTCTGAAAAGGATCGCGAGCAGCAAGATCACCAAAAGGGCGATCACATACCACCAGGTATCCGCTCTTTCTCTTTTGCCGCCGCAACCGGCGCAACCATGTTCTTCTTCGCAGGATACGCAGGAATTTTCTTCGTCTTTTTTCAGATTTTCATCCATGATCGTTTTAACCCTTCCTGAATCCTCTTCATTTATTCTTATTTACTATACCACGATGCCCCACAGCACATGTGACAAAATCGGTCTTCTCACGGCTGACATTGTTCACAATTTGTTTGAGAATTAAAGGCTCTTTTGTTGTATTCTTAGTACAAGAAGAAAAGGGAGGTTCCTGAATGATAGGAAAACATATCGGCCCGTTTCTGTTGCGCGGGGATGACCCCCTGATGATCGAATCGACCCATTGCGCGACGGTCCGCACAGAAAATACCTTGATGCACGCGATGTTACTCCTTTCCAGTGTCGGATTCACTTCTGTTCCCGTATTAGATGAATCATCCCGCCTTGCCGGCGTCATCAGCATGCCTCGAATTTTCAACGGCATCTTGGGAGACGACAACTACCATTGGGATTATCTTGATGTCCGAAAGGTCAAGGATGTGATGGAAAAGGACGTGCCGCGCGTTTATCTTGATTCGCCGCTTGAGGATATTTTAAGACTCCTCATTAACGCGAACTATCTATGTGTGACGGACCGGGACGACATATTTAAGGGCATCATCGCCAGAAAACAGATCCTGCAGCGCTTGAATCATCTGGCGCATGAATTTGAAGTCCGCTATGAGGTTACAGAGAAAAAAAATGGTTCTTCGCAGCGCCCCTCTGAGAACAAGCGCGTCAATCAGGTCAAGCGCGTGTGAAGTAATTCAAGATTTTTTAAAAGAAACAATAAAAAGAGCCGCGGCAGTCGCGGCTCTTTTTCACGATCGTTAATCGAATTACTCGACTTCGACTTCGGCTCCGGCTTCACGCAGCACTTTCGCGGCGTCTTCGGCGTCGTCCTTGCTGATCTTTTCCTTGATCGGCTTCGGCGCTTCGTCGACTAAAGCTTTCGCTTCCTTCAGGCCGAGACCTGTCAGTTCGCGAACGACCTTGATGACGGCGATCTTTGCCTGACCGGCGTTCTTCAAGATGACGTCAAATTCTGTCTTTTCCGCTTCTTCAGCGGCGGCGCCACCACCGGCGGCAGGGGCTGCAACAGCCATCGCGGCCGCGGAGACACCAAATTCTTCTTCCATCATTTTAACGAGATCGTTCAGCTCAAGAATCGTCAGATTCTTCACTTGTTCCAAAATCCCGGCGAGTTTTTCGTTATCCATTATTGACTTCCTCCTCTGATTTTTCAGTCGGGGCTTCCTCGACCCCTGATTCAACTTTTTCTTCCACTTCTTCTGCAACTTCTTGCGCAGCCTTTTCGGTCACAACATCCGCAACCTTTTCGACTCCCTGCTCTGTTCCCTTCTCAGCGATCTGAGCTGAGACCTGTGCGAACGCAGTCAAAGGATAGAGCATCATGAACAACAGTTGTCCATAGAGATTCTCACGCGATTCAATACGCGAGAGCGCCATGATGTGCTCAAGCGGGTAGACTTCACTGCCGACCACGCCGCCTTTAATGCTCATCTTGCGGTATTTGTCCGCGTATTTGCGAATGAGGCGGGGCGCCAATACAACGTCTTCTGAGCTATAGGCAAGTGCCGTCGGTCCGACAAGCGTCTCGTCGAGGCCGCTGATGCCAAGCTTCTCAAAGGCACGCGTCGTGATTGAATTCTTGACGACCTTGTAAGTCAGACCCTGCTCGCGGAAATCAGCGCGCATGGCCGTATCCTGAGCCACGGTCAGCCCTTTATAGTCGGTCAGCACGATGGATTCGGCGCTTTTCAGCTCTTTCACCAGCTGGTCGACTTGCTTTTTCTTCTGTTCCAGTTTCTTTTCACTGGGCATGCGACATTCCTCCTTGTTCGTAATCAAAACACCCCTCCGCTTGGGGCAGAGGGGCGCACAGTATGTATCGTCCTCCACCTCGGCGGGATCGCATACCAGCGATTTACATCCTCTTTTGGATTCCTGCTTTCTACGGCGTCAGGGTATTTATTCAATTGTCATGCCCCCAAAAGGGGCCCGCTCGTTTACTTGGACAGCTTCGGCACGATGCGGACGCCAGGTCCCATGGTGCTCGCCAGTGTCACGCGCTGCAAATACTGACCTTTTGCGGCAGCCGGTTTGGCACGAATGATCGCGTCCAACAGCGCGTCGTAGTTATCGAGCAATTTTTCCGCGCCAAACGACGCTTTGCCGATGGCACAGTGGATGATGTTCTGCTTCTCGAGGCGGTACTCGATCCTGCCGGCCTTCGCCTCGGTCACCGCGCGTCCCACATCCGTGGTCACGGTACCCGATTTCGGGTTCGGCATGAGGCCTCTGGGGCCAAGCACACGGCCCAAGCGTCCGACCACACCCATCATGTCGGGGGTGGCAATGACGACATCAAAGTCCATGAAGCCTTCTTTTTGGATTTTCTCAGCCAACTCTTCGGCACCGATGATTTCAGCGCCTGCGGCTTCTGCTTCTTCTGCTCCGGGGCCTTTGGCGAAGACGGCGACACGCACATCTTTACCGGTCCCATGCGGGAGCACAACGGTGCCGCGGATCTGCTGATCGGCACGGCGTGAGTCAACACCCATTTTCAAATGGAGTTCAACGTCTCATCAAATTTAGCGGTTGCGCCTTTGACGACGAGTTCCATCGCGTCAGCAGGTTCGTAGATCGTTTGAGGATCGACGAGTTTCGCAGCTTCTATATCTTTACCCACGTTTCATCGCACTCCTCCTTAACTGTCGTAATCGACAACGATACCCATGCTGCGGGCGGTTCCCGCGACCATACGGGCGCCAGTTCAATGTCAGCAGCGTTTGTATCTTCCATCTTGATCTCGGCACCAGCTACGCTTGCACTCAGACCAAGATACCGTCGCTACCTTGTCCTTGTCGGGTGTTCCAGAAACTTATCCAGATTACAGGCCTTTTTCAACAGTACGGCAGCCGGTGGGTTTTCGTAATGAACGAGTATGTGCGGTCTGATACGCGTAATCACGACAGGGATCAGAAGGCCGATATCGCTTTTGTGTGCGTTCATTAAATTCTCTGACAAACTGGGCAATATTGAGCCCGTGTTGTCCAAGAGCTGGTCCAACCGGCGGCGCAGGCGTTGCCTGGCCCGCGGGATCTGAAGCTTTACATATGCGGTTACTGGCTTAGCCATTTGGCCACCTCCATTTCTTTTTTCGGTCCTAGGACCGTTTATTGGTAAAGGCAAATTTGCCCTTATTCCCGAATCTTGTTTCATGACCTGCGTTAACTCCAGTTCCACCGGTGTTTCACGGCCAAACATGGAGACCACCACGGTCACCTTTTTCTTGTCGATGTTGATGTCCTCGACCTTGCCCTCGAATCCTTCGAGCGGGCCGTTGATCACGCGGACATCGTCGCCAACCTCGTAGTCCATCACGGGTTCCCAGTCGGCATCAAGACCCATGAGCCCCAGTTCATCTTCTGTCAGGGGGACAGGATTTGTACTGGAGGGTCCGACAAAACCTGTGACGCCGCGCGTATTGCGGACGATGTACCAGATCTCATCGGTCAAAATCATTTTCACAAGCACATAGCCGGGATAAATTTTGCGTTCGACATTGCGGCGCTTACCCTCTTTGATCTCGATCACCGTCTCGGTCGGGACAAGGACTTCCTGGATCATCTCCTGGAGTCCGCGGTTTTCGATAATCAGGTCAAGCGTCGCCTTCACGCGATTCTCATATCCCGAATACGTGTGGATGACGTACCAGAGCGCCTCTTGATTTTCGGACGTCTCGCTCATCTACTATCCCTCAAAGAAAACACGCACGCCTGAGGCTTGGATCATCTGGCCCATTTCATTGCTTTCGCGACGCACATTGTCATCGTTCGGCAGAGGCAGTGATTCCGCAGGCTGTTCTTTTGTGGAGTAAAGTCCCGTCGTGCGCATGATAAAGCTCACCACGGTGTCAAATACAAGAATAATGACGACCGAGATCGCGATAATCAACAAAACGGTCATCGTGCTCTGTCTCAGTTTTTTCTTATCCGGCCAGATGACGCGTTTGAGTTCCGTAATAATATTTACGAACCACTTTTTAATGCGTCCACCTGAAGGTTTTTTGCCCTTCGCTACCGCTTTTTTCTTCTTCTCCGCCATATCATCACTCCCGCGAATTATCTTACTTTGTTTCCCGGTGAATCGTGTGCTTATTACAGAAGCGACAGAACTTTTTGAGCTCCAATTTATCGGGCGTATTCATCTTATTCTTTTTCGTGTCGTAATTGCGCTGTTTGCATTCTGAGCATGCCAGCGTCAGTCGATCACGCGCGCCAGGTTTCGCCATAGGGGTACCTCCCAAATAATCACGTCAGACGGTTTGCCACAAGCAAAAAAAAAGACCCTCGCGTCTGACAAGCAGAAGTATACTAGCACAGCCCATTCCGGCTGTCAAATAACCACCCTGCTAGGTTACCATGTTTTTGCAAGCGCTAAAGCCTCATCGATCGCGCGCTTCAGGATCGTCTCGGGCGGTTCAAATAAAAGATCCAATCCGTCGGCTGCGACATAATCAAATTGACCGATGCCAAAAAAGGAAGAAAGGTTCCGCATGAAGGGAATACCCGTCTCAAGCAAAGAGTTTGCATAGGCGCCGCCCCGCGTCGTCAAAAACATGAGCTTTTCCGCTTCACAGATCCCGTAAAGCAGTCCCCTATCCGTATCACAGCCAAAGGTAATGTCCTGCACACTAATGTTCTCAATATAGATCTTCAAAAGCGCCGGCACCGACAGATCCCAAAAGGGGGCCGCCACGACCAAGCGATCGGCTTTGGCAAACTGATGCGCGTAAGAAAAACGCGGGTGGTCGAGCCTGCCCTGTTCTAATAATTTTTCCCTTTTTTGGAAAAAATCGCCGAACAACGGAAAAAGCGCCTCCTCTGTTAAAAAGAGGCGCTCAATCTCAAATTCATCGCGCTGTTCCAACGCGCTTAAAAACGCGTCCGCCAAACGGCGCGTACGCGACTTGTCGCCGCGAATACAACAGTCAATGTAAAGTAAATGTTTCTTACGACTGGCCATAGCGTCCGAACAGATAGAACAAGCGCGCCTTAAACGCTTCCCGATCGATGTCAGTCACCACCGTATGCCGCCTGTCCTCCATCTTCTTATCCGAGTAAAGATCCGTCACCGTCTTGCCGTAAGTCGGACCGCCCTTCGTCTCCACACGCACCCAGGCAGGGTAGGACTCGAAGATCGAATCATCCGCCGCAAAAAGGACCGCCGCCGGATCGTGCAAGGCAATCCCCCGCTGTCCTAAGGACAAGGAATAGCGCAAGGCATTTTGCAGACAGTCACGCGCAAAGCGCGCCTGGGGTGAACCAAGCGCCCCCAATTCATCCAACTCATCCGGGGTAAGATACGCCTTTAAAGTCATATCAAGGCCGCACATCACAACCGACACGCCCGAGTTAAACAGCATGTCCGCGGCTTCCGGATCCACCAAGATATTGAACTCCGCCGCGGCCGTCGTATTACCGGCCTTGGCGCCTCCTCCCATGATAACCACTTTTTTCAAAAGCCCCGCGAGGTCATTATATTTGGCCAGCGCGAGCGCGATATTTGTCATCGGGCCGACCGCGACCAACACCAGCTCCCCCGCGTGTTCAACCGCCGCGTCATAGAGCGCGTCCCAGGCTTTCTTCATTTCAATCTTCTTTTTCGGAGAAGGCAAAATCACATCCCCCAAACCATTTTTCCCGTGCACCTCCGGCGCCGTAATCTGGTCACGGATGAGCGGTAAAGGAGCGCCCTCGTACACCGGTACCTCGGAGTTCGCAAGCTCCAACACACAAAGCGTATTGTAAGTCGTCTTGTCGAGGGTGACATTGCCCGCCACCGTCGATACGCCGACAAGATTAAAGCAGTCGAGCTGATTCAAGATAAGGAGGGCGTTCGCGTCGTCCACCCCTGTGTCACAGTCAAACCAGAGGGGTGTTTTAGCGCGATCGGAAAAACATGTGTCCATGAAGCTCTCTTTTTCTGCCTTGAACACTTCTTTTCGTTCAGGTATTTTCCTAATCATCGCTTGCCCCTTTTCCGTAATGTTCGACCGCCTCCACTAACAGGTCCACAAAGGCTTCCCGGTCGATGTCCATGATGCAGCGCACATTGGGCTTTTTGCCCGTGACCCCGTAAAGGTCGCCCACCGTCGCCCCGCGGCCGTAGTCCCCTTTTGTCTCCACCTCGACATACATTTCATGAAACTGCATCAGCTCAGGCTTCACAATGGCCGCCACGGCGACCGCGTCGTGAACAGGTGCCCCGCGGTACCCCAGGGTCTGGTGAAACTGGTAAAAGAATCCGAGCCATCCGGCGGTAACCTTGGCCACCTCATTAGCGACGGCGCCGATCCGTTCAAAATCCTCCGGGTAAACAAGCGCTTTGTCCGTCACATCGAGGCCCGCCATCGTGATCGGGATCCCCGAACGAAATACGATATCCGCCGCCTCAGGGTCGACCAAGATATTGAACTCCGCCGCGGGCGTCCAGTTGCCGTGTGCGATACCGCCGCCCATCAGATAGATATGTTGGATTTTTTCTTTTAATTCCGGGTACAGGAGAATAAAGGCCGCGATATTCGTCAGAGGGCCCGTCGGTACCAACACAACCAGCTCATCACTTTGTTCCACACATTCAGCGATCAGATGGGCCGCTCCTTTTGCCACAGGCTCCTTTTTAGGTTCGGGGAGATCGGGGCCGTCAAGGCCCGTGACCCCGTGCACGGTCGGGGCGATGATCGGATCCGCCAAAAGGGGGACTTCACGCCCCTTTGCAAGCGGAACATCGAGCCCGATCAGACTCATCACCCGCCCCGCGTTATACGTTGTCTTCTCAAGGGTCTGGTTGCCGCAACAGCTCGTCACGGCCAATATTTCTAATTCCGGGCGCGCGTTGGCAAGCACCCAGGCGATCGCGTCGTCATGACCCGGATCGCCGTCCAGGATGATGGGTATTTTTTTCATCAATGTTCTCCGTCGATCAAAGCTCCGAGATCAGCCTTCAATCGGCTGGATCTGGTGTTTTCTTGTTTTGCGTCTCGCACTCAGGACATAGAGGACAAGGCCGACAATCGTTGTCAGGTAAGGAATCAGCGAGACAAGGTAACTTGACACGCCCTGCAATCCCGACACCTTCGTCCTGAGCGCCTGCGCCAGACCGAAGAGCAAGGATGACAGCATTGCCCCCACAGGTTCACCGCGGCCCATGGCCTGCGCCGCAAGCGCGATAAAACCGCGCCCGGCGACCATGCCGGAGTTCCAGCCTTGGGAGTAGTAAAGGGACATGAAGGCGCCTCCCAGGCCCGCTAAGGCGCCTGAGACTAAGATCGCCATATAGCGGATCTTCAAGACGCTGACACCGACACTGGACGCGGCGTCAGGATTCTCACCGACCGCGCGGATATCGAGGCCGAGCGGTGTTTTGTAAAGAAGCATCCATGTCAGCCAGACAAAGAGGAAAGCCAGATAGGTCAAGATCGCGTGCCCCGACAAAATCTCTCCCAGAACAGGAATTTTTGAGATGAGCGGGATCTTAAACGTCGGGATCAACAGGTTGGAGGTGACAAGCGCCCCCGTATTACCCTTTAATCCCGTAAACATATTGAGAAGGAAGATAGTGCCCCCTCCCCCCAACATGTTGACCGCGATACCGGCTAGGATGATGTCGGTTTTCAATTTGAATGAGAAAAAGCCCATCAGGAGGCCCAACAGCGCGCCGACCACCACGGCGCCCAACACGCCGATGATCCAGCTTTGCGTCCAGTAGGCGAACAAGAAGCCAAAGAGCGCCGTGATCATCATGATGCCCTCAAGGCCGATGTTGACAACCCCTGCCTTCTCCGCCACAACAGCCGCCAAGGCGGCAAACAGGATGGGGGCGGTAATACGGATGACACTGAATAGGAAATCCGCTTTAAAAACAGACGCGATAAGTTGCTCAAGCATTGTTCGACCCTCCTTCTGCTAATCTGGCCTTTTCGAGTTGTTCCAACTCCTCGTGCGTCGTCTTGATGACGAGTTTCTGTCGTGTTCCCGCCAAGAATTGCTCCGCGGCAAAGAACAGGAAAATCGCGGCCTGGATGATGTCAATCATCTCACTTGGCACGTCACTGTGCGTGGACATGAGGGAGCATCCCTTGTTCAGGTACGCCAAGAAGAACGCGGCAAAGGGGACGCCGATAGGATTGTTCTTGGCCAAAATAGCCACCGTGATGCCGACCCAGCCGTAACCGGGAAGGTCGCGCCACAGGTAGTTGTTGTAACGGCCGAGCACCTCAATGCTTCCGCCCATGCCGGACAGGACACCCCCGATGACCTGTGACAGGACAATCATGGAGCCGACCTTCATGCCGGAATACAAGGAGAAGGATTTGTTAATGCCGATCATGCGAATGGAATAGCCCCAGCGTGTCCTGTACATGAAAAAGGACACGATGACCACCGCGAGAAGGGCGACGACAAATCCCCAGGACAGCTTACTGTTGCCCGGTACGAGAGGCGGAATTTTTGCCGTTTCCTGGAAGGCCTTTGTCATCGTCGCGCCCTTCGTGCGATCGGCGAAATTGAAGTTCAAAAAGTGAAGCACGACATACAGCATGACGAAGTTCAGCATCAAGCTTGTGACCATCTCACTGGCGCCGAGTTTGACCTTCAAAAGGGAAGGGATCAGCATGATCAGCCCTGTGACAATCGCGGCAACCAATACCGCGATCACGGCGTGAAAACCTGAATTCATATTCAGGTACACCCCGATGAGCCCGCCGACAAAACCGCCGACAAGCACACAGCCTTCACCGGCTAAGTTAAACTCATTCGCTGCGAACATGACACAGACGGCAAGCCCGGTGAAGATCGTCGGGATCGTGGCGGCCAAGATCTGGTAGAAGTTTTGCGCGTTAAACGCGATGCCGCCCCCGCCCGTCGTGATGAAGGGCCCGATCAATAAATACTGAAGTGCCTTCCATGGTTCTTTTGAACTTAAAAAGATAAATATGGCACCCACAGACAGCGCAAGAAAAATTGCCGCCGCGCCTCTGAAAATGCCAAACAGAACCATCCTTCTGTTACGCATGGCAAGACCTCCCGATTTCTTCGTCGCTCTGGCGTTTTAAACCGAGCATGTATTCGCCCATCATAATGTCATCCCAATGACCGTCGTCCAGGCAGGCGACGACCTGTCCCGAGTTCAAGACGATCAGGCTGTCGGACAGTTCCATGACTTCGTTCAGGTCCGCGGAGACAAGCAACACCGCGGCGCCTTCCCGCGACAATTCCACAAGTTTCTTTCGGATCATCTCCGTCGCACCCACGTCGATTCCTCGTGTCGGCTGGTCCGCGATGATCAGGATGGGGTCACTTGAAAATTCACGGGACACGACCACCTTTTGAATATTGCCGCCCGAGAGCATGCCCACTTCCTGCTTCCTTGATTTACAGTGGACCGCGTAATCGAAGATGAGTTTGTCGCTTTCCTCGTGCAAGGTTTTCATTTTGAAAAACGGGCCCTTGTTAAAGCGCCGATGGTGATAGCGGTCCGAGATGACGTTCTCTTCAATGCTGCCCGAAGAGGCAATACCAAAGGCCATGCGGTCTTCCGGTACGTAGGACACGCCGAGCGAGCGGATGGCGGCCTGGGGCCTGCCGATCAAGTTTTCACCACCCACAGTAGCCGTCCCCTCTTCAGGTAGCTTCAAGCCGAAGAGTATGTCCACCAATTCACGCTGGCCATTGCCCTCAACCCCTGCGATTCCGACAATCTCACCGCTTCTCACATCAAATGAAACGCCGTCGAGCACGCGTTTGCCCCACTCGTTGACGTACTGGAGATCGCGGACGGACAGCACGACCTCGGTCGGTTCCGCCTCATCCTTTTCGACAGTCAATATGACATCGCGTCCGACCATTTTGCGGGAGATTTCCTGCTCCGTAATCGATGCGGTATCGTAAACGCCGACCGATTTTCCCCCGCGCATGATCGTGATCCTGTCGGTCAGCTCTTTGATTTCTTTTAATTTGTGCGAAATAAAAATGATCGTGAAGCCCTGTTCTTTCAAATTTTTCAATTCATGGAACAGCTCCACGGTCTCCTGCGTCGTCAAAACGGCGGTCGGCTCATCCAAGATAAGCACCCGCGCGCCGCGGACAAGCGCTTTTAAAATTTCCACCTTCTGCTTCATGCCGACGTTGATGTCAATCACACGCGCGTCCGGCTCCACATGCAGGTTAAAGCGTTGTGCGTACTCTTTTGTCAGCTCAACTGCTTTTTTGTAATCAATGAACATGCCTGACTTTTTGGGCGTGATCCCAAGCACAATGTTTTCTGCCACCGTCAGGCTCGGCACGAGCATGAAGTGCTGATGCACCATGCCGATTCCACGCTCGATCGCATCCGTCGGCGACGCGAGGTGGATTTTTTCGTCGTTCACGATGATCTCCCCTTCAGTCGGCTGTTCAAGCCCGAAGAGTATTTTCATCAGCGTCGATTTGCCCGCCCCGTTTTCTCCGATCAGGGCGTGAATTTCACCTCTTTTGACGGAAAAATCGACTGATTGGTTCGCTGCGATGCCGTTGGGATACACTTTTGAGATCCCCTTCATCTGAACAACGTATTCACCCTGTTCCATCCGACTCTTCTCCTCTTTAATCCAAAAAACGTCCTCCGGGGGACGCACTCTCTTTTGATATGCGAGGGGGATCCAATCGGATAGGATCCCCCTCGTCCCAAGTCAATCAATGAATGAATTCAAAGACATCAGGGTTGCTTCTTAAAGCGCGTCATTAAGGCTGCATTTCGTCACGCAGTTTAATGACACCGTCGGTCTCGTCGCCAATGGCGGAGGGAACCTGAATTTCGCCGTCGCGCACTTTCGCTTCCGCTTCAATGACTTTGTCCTGAACGGCCTGGGGTGCGTAGGTGGTAAAGTTCTTGTCGGTCACAATGCCGACGCCGCCTTCAACGAGGCCGAGGTTCACTTCTTTGCCCCAGTAGGTGCGTCCGGCATCCCACTCGTCAAAGATCCAGATCAGTGACTGGTCAATATTTTTCAAACCTGAGGTCAGTGTGATCGCCGCCTGGTCGTCGGGCAGTGTCAGCTCTTGGTCGGAGTCAACGCCGATGAACCATGATTTGCCGGTTTCGCTCGCCGCTTCCGCGCCGCCGTTGCCGGACAGGCCGGCCACGCCCCAGATAATGTCAACGTTGTTGTCGTTGATCATGGCAAGGCCCATTTCCTTCGCCGTCGCGGTGTCAACATAGCTGTTGACATAGCGTGTGTCGACTTTAACTTCAGCGTCCGTGTCTTTGACACCGGTCAAAAAGCCGTAAAGGAAGTCGTTGATAACAGGGCTGTCGATGCCGCCGATGAATCCGACGACTTTTTCAGGGTTGATGTTATTCAGGTCGGTTTCGCTTGTCATAAGTGCCGCGAATACGCCGATGAGGTAGCCCATGTCATTTTGACGATAGGTGAGGTTGACCACGTTCTGGTTTTCGCCCACATAAGTGTTGTCATCATAGATGAGGAACTTCTGGTCGGGATAGTTCGTGGCGGTTTCCTTCAGGAAGTCAGGCATCTGGTAGGTGCCGCAGACAATGAGGTCATACTCGCCTGTCTGCGCCACTTCGTCCAGTGTTTCCTGCCATTTCGGCTGGTCCGCGTCCGTGCCGCCCATCTCAATGGTTTTATAGGTGATCCGGCCGTCCGATGCCAGTTTTTTCAATCCGGCTTCGGCGGAGTCGAAGAACGATTTGTCTCCGAGGTTGCCGTTCACGAGGCTGACGACGTTATAGACCTTCTCCGTCGGTCCGCTTGTCGAGCCCGGTTCGGTGGGTGCCGGTTCCACGGGCTTTTTGTCACAGGCGACAATCGAAATTGCCATCAGCACGACAAGCAAAATCGCAAAAACTTTTTTCATCTTTTCTCTCCTTAAAGATAATTGTGATCCTCAACCTTCACAATCGCGTTGAGGGGCCAATCGCCGACGCTAAGTCGATAAATGGTCGGCAAACTCTACCGTGAATTGTACACAATTTCTTAACAATCGTCAATAAAAGTTTATGTCATCTCACTTAATCCGGATCAAGAATATAGCGTCTCACAGCCATCACGCGGGCCTCAAGCTCCTGTGCCGTCGGTGAAGCAATATCGATCAATTGAACCGTAGAGCGATTGGGTAATCCGACCAGCAGCTGCTCATCTGACACACGTACGGCGATCGTCTCAATCGCGCTCATGTCTGTACTTTTATGGACAAATATCACATCACCTTCCAAAAGCGAAGAAAACCCGGAAGCACGTACACTCTCCCCCTGACGGATCAGCGCATCGCGGTCGCGAGACAGTTCAATGCCCTGTAAAAGCGCCGACACATGAATCGCGCCTTCAAGCGATATGCCGCGTGTCGTGATTCCGCCCGGGACAATCGGGCTGTTATAAAAGGCCATCAGGTTCGCGACAAAAAGCGGACCGGGCGCTTCGTCCGCTACCATCGGGCTGTTCGGCGGCAAAAGCGCCACCCCGGACGCGTTGATCCAACCCACCCGCATACCGGGCAGCTGAACTCTCAACAGGTCACCGTTTCGGTAGTCGGCAAAAAGGACGGTCCCCATCGGTGCCTCCACAAGCAAGGAACCGAGCCTTGCGTGACTCATCACGCGTTTTTGCGGGACGCGCACCACCACTTTTGCCACCTTGTTGTCAGCTGAAATGGACAGCGTGTCCGCCGCGAGGTGTTCACGGAGCATGTAGCCTTTGACGCCGTCTTTTAAAAGCACATAAAGGTACAGTCGGTCTTTCGCGTCCAAAATCGTGACCGCCTCATTTAACAACGCTTCGCTAATGCGCGCACTCTTCTTATCGGGGGCGGCGTAAAGCGTCGCGTAAGCGACCTGAACCACGGCTGTATTCTCATCGGCATCACTGCTGTCCCAATCGGGGGGCAAGAGGTCTGTGGCTTTCGGATCGTCTTCAATGTCGGGCACACGGTCCACCAGCTGGGGAATAACAAAAAAGAACACAATCATGAGGGCAGAAAATACGATCGCGGCAACCAGCCAAGCCGGTATTTTGAATTTCTTTCGCGCAAGATACACCGGACGCCCGCGCTGATCGGTGACCTGGACGGTTTCTTCAGCACTCGGGTCCGCTGTAATCCCGCGTTTAATCGGGATCGGTTCAGGCGTTATTGGTTTTTGTTCTTTTTCGTCTTTATCTGGCATCGTCATTTGTCCCTAGCGTGACCACGCAAAAAGCCACGGCGTATTCATTTTCATGCGACAGACTGAGCGTGATGTCCTTTGATCCGATGGCCTGAAAGCGAGTAAAGGCCGCCTCGTGAAGCTGCACCTTAGGACTTCCCCACGCTTCTTGTATGATTTCAATGTCCAGAAAGCGGATCCCCAGTCGACCGATCCCCGTACCCAGTGCTTTGGCGATGGCTTCTTTGGCCGCATAGCGGCCGGCAAGCCGTCGCGGATCATCGTGGCAGATCGCCTGTTCTTGCATGGTGAAGACACGGTCCAGAAAACGATCGCCGTGGCGCTCGATAACACGCCGCAAACGATCCACCGAGATGATATCTACTCCCACGCGCATGAAGGCTCCTTCCCTAATCGCCTATTTGTTGCCCGCGGAGATCTTCACCGGGGAAACGGTAGACGAGAAAATTGCCTTTCAGGCGGCTTGCGACGCGCGCGTCATATTGTTTCGCAAAATCGCGTATCGAGAGATTGGACGCGACAATGGTGGCCAGGTTGCGGTTCTGCCTTGTATCTAACAGCATGATCAGTTGCGCGTAGCGGTCCTGGGTCACCGGTTCAGTCCCCAGATCGTCGAGCAGCAAAAGATCCCAGCTGTGGAGCGCGTGGTATAGCATTTCGGCCTCCTCCAAAATCGCCGGATCAGGACGAAAGGACGCCAGCTGGCGCTTATAGCGTGTGATTAAGTCAAAAAGATTAGGGGCCGTAATATAGATGACGGGACGGTCTTCATCCATGAGGCGATGGCCCATGCATTGCATGAGAAAGGTTTTTCCTGTTCCGGGCGGGCCCGAAAACAAAAGATTGCGGTCGCGCACGCGGTCAAAGTGCCCCGTGTAAAGTTGGGCCATATGAAGGTAATCCGCCATCACAGCACGCGTGCTCGGGCCTTTTTGATCCGCCTTGCCATCCTGGAAGATATTCAAATTAAAGTTGGAAAACTTCGCCTCTCCTGACATCCGGTCAGGTAAATAGTCGGGCAAGATCGATTGGACGATCTGCCGCCTGCAGGGGCACCACGCGTCGCCTATCCGCCCTGTGTCCCCGCAGGACCGGCAGTGGTAGATCGGCTCGTGGTAGCCGTCCAAAATCCCGTATTCGGCAAGATAACGCTCGCGCTGAACGCTGATGTCATCAAATGACTGAGCTTCATTGGAAGCCGCTTCGGGAGCAGTCACCTGCATCAGGCGGTCGAAACCCGCCCGTGTCAGTGCATTGTCAAGCGCTTCAAGGCGCGGATGCTCCAGGTAAAGCGCCCTCACCCGATGATCGCGCTCCCGATGCGCCTCATTTTTTCGTTTTTGGTAGATTCTGGCGACGTCATCGCTTATTTTCTGCGAAAGACTCCTCACAAACCCCATCCCGTCTTAATCATCGTGCCCGTCAATGCGGGGCATCGGCGTATCAAATTCACTTTCGTCCAAGCTGAAGTTATCGCGGTTGTCGCGGCTTACGCCCTGCTTTGCGCCAAAGCGCGAGGCGTCTTCCCGGCGCCCTTCTTCGTAAGCCTGCACGCCTTCAAGCGAATTCAAACCGCGCTCATGCCAGTCTTTTAAGACGGCGGTGACAAAGCGAATCGTTGGCCTTTGAGCGCCCCGGGTCTTGGATAGCGCCTCATCGATGATGCCCTGATCAAAGCCGAATTCATCGATCCACATGTCGACATCCTTGAGGTCGTATTCGGTCAAAGATCGTCTCAATTTCTTGCCGACATAGGCTTTGATTCTGTTTTTCTCAAGGAAGCGCGAATAATAAACGGACAGCTGATCGTAGGTTTTCACGCCGGCCGCCGCCCAGTCCTCCGCGATCCGTGTCGCGTAACCCGGGCCGTCCAGGCGGTTATTATTGGCCGCCTCCTGAAACAAAGCGTACATCACCTCCGGTTCAAAGCCGTAGGCCTCAAACCAGCGGTCAATGAGGTCGTACCACATGAAGGTCATAATGCCCTGGAAAAAGGTCATCTTGATCAGGGTGACGATTTTCTCACGCTCTTCACTTTGGTTCTCACGCTGTCCGATCTCACTGGGCGACGAGGAACTGATCGGTCGGTAGCGCTTTTGCAGCTCTTGCATCTTCAGGTCTCCGATTGAAATATCCTGATCGCTAACCGTGATGAGCTGCACGCGGGAAAGTTCCAAGAGTGATTCGTTGACCGCCTCCTCCGAGATGCCGAGCCGATCCGCCACATCCGCCTGCGTCGCGTCGCGTGAACCGTTGTAGAACACACTGTTCAAAAACAGATAACATTTCACGGCGTTGCCGCTCAATTTGGGCATGATGTCGTGAATGAACAGGTCGGGCACCGGTGTGTCACTGAACATAATGGATCGTCCGTCTTTGATACGCACCGAAAGTACCCCTTTTCTAAAAATGAGACGCTGAGGAGAACCCCGGTTCTCCTCATGTCAAATAATTGAATGTATCGCGGCAGGGCCGCTTCTGATTACTCCGTTCTTGCGAAGTTCAAGTATGTCTTGTAGCGTTCATCCGCCGCTTCTCTCGCGCGGGCAAAAATCGCTTCGACTTCCGCTTCAGTATACTTCTTGTACAGCGAGGTGTAGCGAACTTCTTGTTTTAGGAATTCGCTGTAGTCGCGTGTCGGCGGTTTTGAATCTAAAACGAAGGGATTCTTTGCGGCGGCGTCTGCCAAAACAGCCGGATTGTAGCGCCACAGATGCCAGTATCCTGTTTCAACCGCATCCTTTTCACGCTGCTGCGACAGTGTCAGTCCGCCTCGGATACCGTGGTTAATGCAAGGCGAGTAAGCAATCACAATGGAGGGACCATTCCAGGCTTCCGCCTCGCGCAGGGCGCGCAGCGTCTGCGCCTGATTCGCTCCCATCGCGATCTGCGCGACATAGACATAGCCGTAGGCCATTGCCATGACGCCCAAATCCTTCTTCTTCAAAGGTTTGCCGCCGGCGGCAAACTGCGCCACCGCGCCCAGCTGTGTCGCCTTTGACGCCTGACCGCCCGTGTTCGAATACACCTCAGTGTCGAGCACGAGAATGTTCACATCCTCACCTGAGGCAAGCACATGATCCAGTCCGCCGTAGCCGATGTCATAGGCCCAGCCGTCGCCCCCGATGATCCATGTGGAACGGAGCATCAGGTAGTCTTTAAGGCTCAGGATGTTTTGACGCAATGTTTCAGCCTCGCCGTCGAGTTCGGCTTCTTCCAATGCGAAGATAAATTTTGCGGCAATGCCTCGGGCCCCTTCTTTTTCATCTTTTTTCTCGAGCCACTCGTCAATATTTTCTTTTAAAGCCAGAGGCAGATTATCCTGCTCATTCAAGCTTTCGACAAAGCCGATCACCCGATCACGCAACTGCTTCACACCAAAGTGCATGCCCAGTCCGTATTCCGCGTTATCCTCAAACAGGGAATTGGCCCAGGACGGACCGTGCCCGTCGTCGTTGACGCAATAGGGCATCGAGGGCGCCGAGCCTCCCCAGATGGAGGAGCAGCCGGTGGCGTTCGCGATCATCATGCGGTCGCCGAACAGCTGCGTCGCAAGGCGCACATAGGGTGTCTCACCGCAGCCGGCGCAGGCGCCGGAGAACTCGAGCAACGGGCGCTCAAACTGACTGCCCTTGACCGTCGTCTTGTTCATGGGATTCTCTTTCCTGGAAAGCGACTGCGCGAAGGTCCAGTGATCGGCCTCCAGCATATGCTCTTCCAAGGGTTCCATGACGAGCGCTTTTTCTTTAGCGGGACAGACCTGCGCGCAGGATCCGCAACCCGTGCAGTCCAAAGCGGAGATCTGGATTCTAAAGCCGTACTGACTGTAGGGCTTATTACCCGGAACACTCACAAATGTCTCAGGAGCCTTCTCCTGTTCCTCTTCCGTCAAAAGGAAGGGGCGGATGACCGCGTGCGGGCAAACATAGGCGCACTGATTACACTGGATGCAGTTATCGGGGATCCACTTCGGCACATTGACCGCGATCCCGCGTTTTTCATACTGAGCCGTCGCAGGCGGCAAGGTGCCGTCGACATAATCCATGAAGACTGACACCGGGAGGTTGTCGCCTTCCTGGCGATTCATCACGTCGGCGATGTCGCTGATGAAGCGGGGAACATCCCGGAGCGCCATAGGCGCGTCCTCGGCATTACGCCAGCTTTCGGGGACCTCCACTTCTTCTACCTGTTCAATACCGGCGTCCACCGCGCGGTAGTTCATATTGACAATGTCCTCACCCTTGTCGCCGTAGGATCGGACGATGGCTTCCTTCATGTATTTCACCGCCTCATCGACCGGGATGACTTCGGTGATTTTGAAGAATGCCGCCTGGCAGATCGTGTTGATCCTGTTGCCCAGTCCGATGGACTCCGCCAAACGGATCGCGTTGATCGTGTAGAGCCGGATGTCATTTTCCGCCAAATAGCGTTTGACCTGGCCGGGAAGGAATTCTTCTAACTCTTCTTTCGGGCGCGTCGTGTTCAACAGGAAGGAACCACCTTTTTCCAACACGGACAGCATGTCATATTTTGTGAGATAGGCCTGGTTGTGGCAGGCGACAAAGTCGGCGCTGTCAACCAGGTAAGGCGCCCTGATCGGCGAATGTCCGAAACGAAGGTCGGAGATGGTCACACCGCCTGATTTTTTGGAGTCGTAAGAAAAGTAGGCTTGCGCGTACATGGAGGTGTGGTCGCCGATGATCTTGATGGAGTTCTGGTTAGCCCCCACCGTACCGTCGGAGCCAAGACCCCAAAAGCGCGCCGCGATCATGCCCTTAGGGGACACGTCGATCTGTTCTGTCACAGGGAGCGACAGATGCGTCACATCGTCGTCAATGCCGATGGTGAAGCGCGGCTTTAAGCGCTCACCCGCCAGCATGTCGTAAACGGCCTTAATCTGGCCCGGGGTGGTATCTTTCGATCCCAAGCCGTAACGTCCGCCCGATACG
Source organism: Clostridia bacterium (assembly GCA_040766025.1). Taxonomy (GTDB): domain Bacteria; phylum Bacillota; class Clostridia; order Saccharofermentanales; family DTU023; genus UBA4923. Next base: position 142,229 of record JAXGRH010000002.1, read on the forward strand.
ACGACGGGGCGGTCGGCACAGGATACCGCGGAGACCACATCGAGGAACAGCGGTTCGCCCTGGGCGCCCGGTTCTTTCACGCGGTCTAAGACAGCAATTTTTCGGACCGTCTCGGGGATGGCCGAAAGCAGCCGTTCCGCGGAGAAAGGACGGAACAGATGCACATGCACCGCGCCTGTCTTTCTTCCCTGGCAGTTAAGATAGTCCACAGTCTCACAGATCGTATCGTAAACAGAACCCATACAAATGATGATCTCTTCCGCTTCCGGGTCACCGTGATAAACAAAGGGTTTATATTCACGGCCCGTGAGGCGGCTCATCTCGTCCATATAATGTTCCACAATGTCAGGCAGGGCGTCATAGTATTGGTTCGACGCCTCCTTCATCTGGAAGAAAATATCGGGGTTTTGCGCGGAGCCTCTAAGACAAGGCTCGTTCGGCGTCAGGCCTCGTTCACGGAAGGCGTTGACCGCGTCCATGTCAAGCATTTTGGCCAAGTCATCATACTCGAGCCGCTCAATTTTCTGGTATTCATGCGACGTGCGAAAACCGTCAAAGAAATGCATGAAGGGCACGCGTCCCTTGATGGCCGCAAGGTGCGCCACCGCGCCCAAGTCCATCGCCGACTGCACGCCGTGTGAGGCAAGGATCGCAAAGCCTGTCTGGCGCGCGGCCATGACATCGCTGTGATCACCGAAAATAGACAGCGCGTGGCCTGCAATCGCACGGGCTGTCACATGAAACACGGCCGGAAGGAGTTCGCCCGCCATCTTATACATATTGGGGATCATGAGCAGAAGTCCCTGTGACGCCGTGTAGGTCGTGGTCAGCGCCCCCGTCGCGAGCGATCCGTGGACTACGCCGGCCGCGCCTCCCTCGGATTGCATTTCAATCACCTGGACGCTTTGACCGAAGAGATTTTTCCTCCCCTGTTGAGCCCACTGGTCAACACTGTCGGCCATGCCCGATGAAGGTGTAATCGGATAAATACCTGGCCACCTCCGTGAAGGCGTAAGACGCGTATGCCGCGGCGGTATTGCCATCCATCGTCACGTAATTTTTGTTGTTTGTCATTCTAATCTCCCTATGTGTTATGGGCCACATTGCCCGGGTCAAAATAGTATAGCATGATCCCTTTATTTCACTTGTCGATCCACAAAGATTTACCGGTCATCTCCGAAGGCGTATCAAGTCCCAAAATAGCCAGCATCGTCGGCGCGAGATCGGCCAAACGGCCGTCTTCTTAATCGCCCACTTTTCAGACCCGCGCCGATCAGTTTCACAGGATTGGTCGTATGCGCCGTCAAGGGGCCGTCGTTTTGGTGATCGATCATGGCCTCCAGGTTCCCGTGGTCGGCGGTAATGAGTGCGACTCCACCTTTTTAAGCAGCGCTTTTACAATTTTCCCCACCGAATCATCCACCGTCTCCATGGCCTTGACCGCCGCGTCAAACCGGCCCGTATGGCCGATCATGTCGCCGTTGGCAAAGTTCAGGATAATAACGTCAAAGGATTTATTCTCGATCGCGTCTAACAGGCGCCGGGTCACCTCCGGCGCGCTCATCTCTGGCTGCTGATCGTAGGTGGGCACTGAGGGCGAAGGCACCAAAATGCGCTCTTCCCCTCGAAAAGCCTCCTCACGCCCTCCGTTGAAAAAGAAGGTCACATGCGCGTATTTTCAGTCTCCGCGATGCGAAGCTGTGTCATACCGGCATCTTGAATCACCTCGCCGAAGATACCTGTCAATTTTTCAGGCGGATAAGCGGTCGTGTAATCGTTAAAGACCTCAAAGTCAGCGCTGTACTCCGCCATCCCCACATAGGTCAAACCGAGAGGAGACTTCACGACGGGGAAGTGATCGAAATTTGGCTGGCATAAGGCGCGTGTCATCTCACGGGCGCGATCCGGCCTGAAATTGAAAAAGATAAAGCTGTCCCCTTCTTTCACCGGGCGACGGGCGTGCCGTCTTCATTTGTGATAAGTACGGGCAGGATGAACTCGTCGGTGACACCTTCCTCGTACGATTCTTCTATCGCTTCTCTAGGATTGACGGCTCTTTTACCTTCAAAGTTTTCAGCCGTCAAAGCGCGGTAGGCTTTTTCCACACGGTCCCAGCGGTTATCGCGGTCCATGGCATAGTAGCGACCGGATAACGTTGCGACGCGCCCCAGCCCCACCTGATCCATATGTTGCATCAGGTGATCGGGGTAGCCCGCGCCTGATTTAGGCGGTGTGTCGCGGCCGTCAAAAAGCATGGACGGCAAGCGATGTCACATGGTTCTTTTTGGGCCATGTCGATCAGCGCGAACACATGGGTCAAGTGGCTGTGCACGCCGCCGTCGGACAAAAGCCCCGCAAGATGAAGCGTAGTTCCCTTATCCGCCGCGTTTCGCATGGCGTGCAATAACGCCTCATTGTCAAAAAAATGAACCGTCTTCGATGGCATTGCTGATCCTCAAAAGATCCTGGTAGACGATGCGTCCCGCCCCGATATTCGTGTGCCCCACCTCAGAATTTCCCATCTGGCCTTCAGGCAGACCGACATCGCGGCCGCTCGTGCGAATAACAGAGGAGGGCCAGTCTTTTTCCAGCGCGTCCAGGTTGGGTGTCTTAGCCGCCAAGACGGCATTGCCTTCTGTTTCTTCTGAGATGCCCCATCCGTCAAGGATGAGGAGGGCCACAGGGCCTTTCGGTTTGGTCATTTATTTTACCTCAGCGATCAGGCCGAATGCTTCGATATCGAGCGAAGCGCCGCCCACAAGACCGCCGTCCACATGCTTTTGATTGAAGAGCCCTTGGGCGTTTCCTTCATTAATCGATCCGCCGTACAAAATCTTGACAATCGATGCTTCCTCGCCGTACATGCCCGCTAAGAGTTCTGACACAAAGGCACAGGCTTCTTCGGCCTGCCGATCAGTCGCTGTATCGCCTGTCCCGATGGCCCAAACGGGTTCATAGGCCACCATGATCTGGCAAAGAGAGCTGGGCTTCACATCCGCAAAAGCCGCTTTGACCTGCTGTTCAAGTACTTTTTCGGTGTCATTATTCCGGCGCTCTTCTTTTGTTTCGCCCACACAGACAATCGGGCGCACGCCCCAGGAAAGCGCCGCTTTCAGTTTGCGATTTACCCCTTCGTCTGTTTCACAGAACAAGTGACGGCGTTCGCTGTGCCCAATCAAGACATAAGGCACGTGCATCTCGGCGAGCATTTTCATGGATATTTCACCTGTGAAGGCACCCTTGTCTTCGTCATAGGCATTTTGCGCCGCGACATGAACGGGCGTTCCGGCCGTTCTTTCGACGGCCAAGGAAAGCACCGTATTCGGTACGGAGACGATGACGCGTGAATCAACATTTTTCACGCGAAGGATGAGCTTGTCGAGGAAGCTTTCCGCTTCAGAGGGGACGCCGAGATTCATTTTCCAGTTCCCGGCCGCCACAAGTGAGCGCGGATCACGGTCCAGAAGGCAGTCGATGCCGGGCAAGACTTTGCCCTCCAAGAATTCTAAGGACGCGCCGCCGCCTGTGGAGATATGGGTCATTTTGTCGGCATAGCCCAGTTGTTCGATCGCCGCGGCGGAGTCCCCGCCCCCGATAATCGAGATGATGTCAGCCTCCGCGATGGCGCGGGCGAGTTCCTGCGTGCCGCGGCTAAAGGCTTCAAATTCAAACACGCCGACAGGGCCGTTCCAGACCACCGTGCCGGATGAGGCGATGACCTCTTGGAAAAGCTTTGAGGTCTTAGGGCCGATGTCAAGGCCCATCATGTCATCCGGGATCTTGTCCGAGTCCACGATGACCGGCACAGCGTCCGCCGCGTAGCGGTCGGCGACCGTGGTGTCGACAGGCAGCACAAAATTGACGCCCTTTTCTTCTGCTAAGGCCATCAGTTCACGCGCCAGGTCGAGTTTATCTGTCTCACAAAGTGAAGTGCCTACAGGCCAGCCCTTGGCGGCCTGGAAGGTGTATGCCATTCCGCCTCCGATGAGGAGGTTGTCGACGTTGTCAATCAGGTTACGGATGACGCCGATTTTGTCAAAGACTTTGGCGCCTCCCAACACGGCGGTGAGGGGACGTTTCGGTTCGCCGACGGCGCGGCCGAGCATCTCCAGTTCGCGGTTAATGGTATAACCTGCAACGGCGGGCAAAAATGACGCGACGCCTGCCGTGGAGGCATGCGCGCGGTGAACGGCGCCAAAGGCATCGCTCGCGTATAGGTCGGCCATGGCACTCAGAGCCTTGGCAAATTCCGGTTTATTTTTCGTTTCCTCTTTGTGGAAACGGACGTTTTCCAATAAAAGGATTTCTCCGTCCTTCAAAGCCTTCGCTTTATCTTGCGCGTCCTCTCCGATGACATCTTTTGCCATGAGGACCGGTTTTTTGAGCAACTCGGATAGACGTTTGGCCACGGGCTTCAAGGAAAGTTTATCGTCAAAACCCTTGGGTCTCCCCAGATGAGACACGATGATGAGGCGCGCACCCCGTTCGACCAGCGCCCGGATCGTCGGCAAGGCCGCTTTGATCCTTGTGTCGTCCGTGATTTCGTTTGTACTTTTATCAAGCGGGACATTAAATTCCGCGCGCAGAAGGACACGCATGCCCGTCACTTCAACATCGTCAATTGTTTTCTTATCATAAATAATCATCAATACCCCCACCTGTCTTTTCGGACCACTTATATGACGGCAAACCGAAGTTTATTGCAACTACAAAGTATAACCTATGAGGGCCAATTTTTGCACTATGATCCGCGATACATTGGCGCATGCTGGTCATCACGGCCGTGGCTGTCCGAACCCGCGGTGCAAATCAACGATAGTTTTTCACAAAGTTTTCGCATCAGTGCCCTCTCTTGGGGAGACGCGCCACCGTGGTCACATTCAATGCCATGGATGCCGGCCTTTTTTAAGGTCAAGAAACGAGCCATCAGGGTCTGCTCAACATCCTCTTTTGACAAGCGCTCGTGATCGCACCAGCCGTATTCATGCGGATGGGCCAATACACTGATGCCGTTTGACGCCGTGATCACCCGTCGATCACTTCGTTTGCGCTGTGGCGTTCGCGATAAACAAAGGCCGGTCGCCCTTCCCCTAAGAGCTTTTGAAAGGCCGCCGTGATGGATGAAAAGGCGCCGTGTTCGACAAGCCAGAGTGCCATATGCACCCGACCCGGCAAGGTTTTTTCCCCGCCGTAGCGTGACAGATCCTCATAGCGGACGTCGTAGCCGAGTTCATTTAAGCGCTTGATCATCGCCTCATTACGTTGTCTGCGCTCTTGCACCTGTCGTGCCTTAAGATAACGCTTCAAAATGAGCGGCTGATCTTCTGTGAAATAACCTAAGATATGCACTTCCCGGCCTTCAAAGCGGGCCGACATTTCGACGCCCGGAATAAAACGAATATCGCTTTTCGCGTTCAACCGTGAAAGCGCCTTCCGGACATAAGGGACGCCGTCAATGTTGTCATGGTCGGTAAGTGAAAAGGCTTGGAGCCCATTTTCTAAGACCGAACGGACAAGTTCTTCGGCTGTCTGAGCGCCGTCTGAAAAACAAGAATGCAAATGAAAATCGACCCCTCCCCTCCTGGAGGCTTCGTCGAGAAACAAAGACAGACTCAAAGGAGTCACGGCCTCATTCATGGCTCACTACTTTCCGTCTTTTGACGGCCCTTCCACCTTCTCAGAGATGAAATAACGTGGCCGCGCTTTCACCTCCCGGAAAAGACTGTCAATGTACATGCCGATGAGGCCGAGGCTGATGAGGATGATGCTTCCTATCAGGAGCTGGAGCAAGATGACCGTCGTAAAGCCGGTGGCCGCCACCCCGCGGATGTAGTTTACCAAGGTCTGAATGGCCAAAATGAAAAAGATAAAAAGAAAGAGGGTCCCCATACTGCTGATCAGCATGAGGGGCCTTGATGAAAAGCCTGTCAAAGCGTTGAGTGAAAGGCGAAATAGTTTTCGAAATCCCCACTTGCTTTTGCCAACGGCACGCGCATCCACCTGGAAGTAGAAATGAGTCCGCCGAAAACCCATCCACACCGACAGCGCCCTGAAAAAGGTCTCCCTTTCGGGGATGGTCTTCCAATAGTCAACCACCTTACGGTCTAGGAGCTTAAAATCAGAGGCGTCTTTGAGTTGGATACCTGACATCCTGCGAAAAATAAAGTAGAACAAATTGGCGGCTACACGTGATAGAAAATGCGCGTCTTGACGCTTTTCTTTCACGCCTTCCACCACCTCATAGCCCTCTTGCCACAGCCGGATCATTTCGGGGATATAGCGCGGCGGATGCTGCAGGTCGCCGTCCATGACGATGACCGCTTCACCCTTGGCCTCGTCAAGGCCCGCGCAGATGGCCGCTTCCTTGCCGAAGTTGCGCGAGAACCTGAGTAGCCGAATATGTTCGTGGGTCACTGAATAAGAGAGAAGTTCTTCCCAGGTTGCGTCGGAGGAACCGTCGTCGACCGCGAGTATCTCGAAACGGATATCTTCCTTTTGAAGCACGCCGTCGATCACTTCAAGTGAGTGTTGAACCTGTCCCGCCTCGTTGTAAAACGGCACAATGACGGATACAAACGCATTACTTGCCATGGTCGGCGCCTCCTCATACTAAAAATGGACGCAGTATCAGGCTGCGTCCATTTCAATTGTTATCGCAACACTGACTTTCTGCTAATCGAGCACGCGATTGACGCGGGCGGCCAACGGATAGGTCATAAGATTATCAATCACCGTGCCTCGTCCGCTCACCGCGTGAACCATCTGATTATTGCCGATGTAAATGCCGACATGGTGGTACCCGTATCCGCGGCTGAAGAAAATGAGATCGCCGGGCAGCAAGTTCGAAAAGTCGCGTCCTGAGAACGATATCTTGGTGCCAAGCTGTCTTGCCTGCGGGTCGGATCCGTGCGGAATGTTCTTATAGCCGATGGCCTCAAAGGTGTATTTGACAAGCCCCGAGCAGTCAAAGGCGCTCATTGTTTTGCCGCCGAGACGGTAAGGCGTGCCAACCGCTGACCGCGCGATATCGACGACGCGCTGTCTCAAGGTTGAGTTCGCGTTACCTGAACTCCCGCTGCCGCTACTGCTACTGCCACTACCACTTCCGCCTCCACCTGTCTGGGCGGCCGGTTTTTTCGTTGAAATCAAATCGTTTGAAATATAACCCGACTTGCCCGCTGAAGTCTTGATCATGGTCCAGGAAGCGCCTGTGGCCACACGGGTCAACGACTCACCATATCGCGTCACCACAACAACCGAACTGCTCGTATTCGGCTGCGAACGGATATTGGCCGCACCCGTCGTGACGTAGAGCGTGCCGGATGCGCGCTGGAAACCCTCGGGTGGCGGCGTAACGTTGGTCAAAAGATCACTGCGGATAAAGCCGACCGATCCGTCTGACAGTTTGACTTTCGACCATGTGTCGTTCGCTTCAAGTTCGGTGACAGACTGGTCACGATCCAGACGCTTGACCACGGAAGCATCGGTCGTCGGTGAACTTCTGACATTCACAGAATTTGTGTCGATGTAAAGGGTCCGGTTCGTTCTGACAAAGGGATTCGCCGGCGCTTTTTCTCTTAAAAGATGGTTGAACACATAGGCGACCACACCGCCTTCGGTCCGAATCTTAGACCAGCCGCCATTATCGGAAATCTGGTACACGCGGTCATCCATAAAGGCGGCGCCGATGATCTCCGCATCTGTCGACGGCGATTCACGCAGATTCGCCTCCTCTGTATCGACATACATGAAGCGACCAACTTCAAGTTCTGTAATTTCATTTTCCGGCTTTGTGGACCCGAAAAGATCGTTATGCATAAAGCCGTTCAGGCCGTGTTCCGTTCGGATTTTAGACCAACCGTCGGCCAATTCAAGCACACGGACAGTCATACCGCGGAGGGCAAAGCCTTCGATCTCATAGTTAGTTCCAGGACCGCTTCGCACGTAGACCTGTCGGTTCTGCACGTAATATGTCTCCCCTATCTGAGGGAGAAAGAACGGAGAATCCGCGACAAGGGCTGTCTTGATATAGCCCTTCTCACCGCGTTTATTTTTTTTTTTTTTTTTTTTTTTTTTTTTTTTTTTTTTTTTTTTTTTTTTTTTTTTTTTTTTTTTTTTTTTTTTTTTTTTTTTTTTTTTTTTTTTTTTTTTTTTTTTTTTTTTTTGCACGTAGGGTATGTTTCACCTATCTGGGGGAGAAAGAACGGACTTCCCGCGACGAGGGCTGTCTTGATGTAGCCCGTTTCACCGCGCTTACTCTTCACCTCGGTCCATTCACCGGATGCACCGGTTTTGAGCTGTCATTTGGTTGGGGCTCAGGATCACTTCACTTGACGAGCTGGGATCCGCGTGAATCGCGGCGGGCACGGACACCACATACAGCTTCTCAAAGACTTCAATCTCCGGATCGTCCCCTTCGACGGGGTCCGGTTCGGTCTCGCTCGATTCTGTCGGTTCTTCCATGGGGACCGTGGGTTCTGTGGCGTCCACGATGACTATTTCAGGTTCGGTGTCACCTGGCTCATTGGCTTCGAGCGGGATCGGATGATCGCGGTCAATAAGTCCGCCCTGTGCCTCAAGATCTGACTGATCCATGAGGGGTACTTCGACTTGTTGAATGGAGGCTATTTTAACGATAAAAACGGTGATGACTAAGACAAAAACAAGGACAGGAACGCTGTAAAACAAAAATCGACCCCGTGCGCCTGCCGTGATTCGACGGCGCTTGCGGACGTTCGGTCTGCGGTGTTTCACCTCTTTGACCGGACGGTCCAAGGTATCTAAATTCTCGTTCTCTATCGGAGTCTCAGTAGACATCTAAAGCTTCCTTCCCACACCAGAAACAGCCAAATGGAATATCCGGCTTGCGGTCATTATAGCATCGCAAAAAAATCGGTTCAACGAAGAGCCTGTTACAGATCCGTGACAGCGCAATCCAAAAACCTTTGAATATAGCGGCTTCCCGCGAGTAGATCGGCGGCCCCGCCGGCGTTTAAGCCGTATTGGCTGAACGTTAAAACCAGTTCTTCCATGGTCGATTCGAGTTCTGTCACCCCAGCTTCGCTACCAGCAGATCCCAGATAATCATGGACGCGCGTTTTTCTCCCGCTCGCTTCACCAGGGTCGTGTCTTCAATGACGGATAAAATCGCCAACAACGCGCGTTGTCCTGCATTTCGTCCTCATTGCGATCCGTGTCCAGATTAACTCATGGATATTGTAAATAGACCGGGGAAACCGTTTACGGCCTCTTTTCAGATCCCCCCGATAGCCGATGGTTCGTTCAGACTTCGATCAAGTACCGAAGTAAGGCAGTTCTTTCAACGATGTTTCGAGTGCTTCCAGATATCGGGCCGTTGATCGGCTCATACAAGCGATGAGCGCATCTTCTTTAAGCTCGTCTTGATCCCTCACCAGTATCGAAGCAAGGTAGTCCTCCGTGACGGCCAGTAAGATGCCTGACCAGTAGAAATCCAGCCCCGGTGCGTGTTGACACCGCCTGTCAGCTCGTTCATCCTTGCTTCTGACAGGATCCCTTGGCGGCGTAAAGCCACCGCCTTCTCTTGCAGCTCAAGTCACGATCCCAACCGATGTCAAAGCATCCGCGGTAGTAGGGTGAAAAACTTGACTGGCTTTTAATGAAGGTGAAACGGTCCATGTCGCGGTGCGAGCCTTGGCTAAAGGCCGTTACAAGCCCCGGTTTGGGATGGACCATCAGCTCGAAAGCGGAGGCTTCCAAGGCAAGGGAGGTCATATCGTCCGCCAAGACCATCCTCGCGTAACCCGACAGCAAAGACTCCGTTTTTGCCTGTACAATCTTTATGTCGTGCGCCGCCCGAGAAGCACAAATAGAGGCCGGCTGTTCACAGACAAGGCAACGCCTTTCGGGCCACTGAAGCGATTTGCGGCTCATCGGGATGCTTTTTTCATCGATGACATCGAGGTCTAAAAGTCGGGCATAGGGGGCGTGCTCTTCCAAGTCAACGCAAAATCGTTTTAGCTCTGCGGCCGTCAAAGCATGGATCGCAAAAAGCGCCTCATCGCCTGTATGGGAACTGTAAAGGCTGACTTCAAAATCGGCCCTCATGCCTTGCAGCAAGGCTTCTATGTTTTTTAATTCACGTTGAAAGAAAAAAGATGACAGTCGTGTGCGCTTCACAGGCCCTGCCATATTGAGGGTCATGGAGATCAGGGGGCGGCCTGTTTTTTCCAAAAACGCGCGCTGCCGTGACACGCGGGCGTCTTTTGCTTCCAGCATGTCTTCAAGCGTTACGTGTTTTTCTTCGCACATTGCCTAGCTGTTCGTCTCGGGTTCGGAAAAGGTCATCAGGCGCAGTGAGTTCAAATCGGACAGCCTGTAATTGGACGGGATGTTTACAAGACCCAGAATCTGAGAATCCTTGGTCACCGGATGGGTCAGATATTCGTGATACAGCTGGAAGTTCCTGATCTTCCCCGTTGAGGTGACGTGCATGCGAGGGCCTGTGCAATAGTGGCGCTGATCGCCGATCAGGACGTGGTTCGCGTCAAGATAAGAAATGGCCAGATCGCGTTCAATCAGTTGTTTGACATCGCTTTCCAGATCGCGCAGGTCAATGTTTGGGCGATCGTGAAACGACAAGATAAATCCGGAACGCACATCGTAGTGCTCAAAATGGTACACGCGCCGGTCAATCAGGCTGTGCTCCACAAGGTCCTCTGCCGTATGCGCCATGCGCCTGTTATCGATGGAGGCAAAGACCACATCTCGGATATCATTCGGTTCAGGACCGAACACAGAAGGCCTTGTGATAATGATCTCCTCACCGATCCCGATCAGGAGATGGGCATTCATGCCCAGTTGGTCGTAGATGAGATCGAAATGCTCAACAATCACCCGCTTGCCGCGCTCGAGCGCCAAACGGATCGCGTCCGCCAGTTCATGCGCCTGGTGAAAAGCCAGTTCAAAGCGGATGTCGAGGTGGTAGGTATGCGGTGAGAAAAAGCCCGTATCATCCAAGTTCATGATGGGCAAGGGGCGCACATTGACCCCCTCGTCGTCGTTGGTCAGCTCGATCCCCGGGAACATGCCTTTTAAAAGAATGCTCTTGCCTGAGCCGCTGTCTCCGATCAGCCCGATGAGTGAATCAAAGGGGGACAGGAACTGCTGGGCGATCTGCTTTCCCTGGTCGACCATGCGCGGTGCGCCGCGCGGTGACAAAAGGACGCTGTACAAGTGGTTTCGCTGCATACGATCTGAGTAAGACATGTCGAATACTCCTTCTTGTTTCGCATTGTCTCATAAGCTGCGCCGTTACGCTAGAATGAAAGGGAAATATATGAAACGAAGTGACTTTATGCGCGAAGAAACGCACGCTGAAACAAAAGAAAGATTGACCAGGACCGCCTTAAACAGGCCCGCTGAACTACCGGCCATTGTGCAACAGCGCATGAAAGACATAGCTAAGATGGAGCCCGATGGCGTCCTCCAGGCGATGAATACGCGTTGGACGGGCCTTGACGACAACGAAGTCACTGAAAACAGGCGTATGTACGGTGACAATGTCGTCATCCAGGGACGCCGCGCCACGCTTCTTGAACGGCTTATGGCCGCTTTTATCAATCCTTTCACATTAATCCTGATCGCGCTTGCCCTGATCTCCGTTTTGACCGATATCACCTTTGCGCCCCCCGAAGAGAGAAGCTATGTCACCGTGGCGATTATCAGCGCCATGGTCGTCATGTCAGGTGTCTTGCGCTTCATTCAGGAGACGCGCTCCGGTAACGCCGCTGAAAAACTGACCTCCATGATCGTCAACACGACGGCCATTGTCCGCGAAGAAACAGGCGAACAAGAGCGGGTCATGGAAGAAGTCGTGGTCGGCGACATTATCCGCCTTGCGGCCGGTGACATGATCCCCGCCGACATGCGCATTTTGGCCGCTAAAGACTTGTTCTTAAGCGAAAGCACCCTGACGGGCGAATCCGCGCATGTGGAAAAATTCGCATCCCCCTCCGATCTTGATTCGGGCAATGTGCTCGACTACGACAACCTCGCCTTCATGGGAACCAACGTGATCTCGGGGAGCGGTACTGCGGTGGTGCTGGCGACGGGGCAAGATACGATTTTTGGCCAAATCGCAAAAACCTTAAAAGAAAAACCCGCCCCCACCTCTTTTGAACGCGGCGTGAACCACGTCTCCGCCGTCCTCATCCGCTTCATGCTCGTCATGGTCCCCATCGTCTTTCTCATTTCGGGTCTGACCAAAGGCGACTGGCTGCAAGCAGGTCTTTTGGCCATTTCCTTGGCCGTGGGCCTCACCCCTGAAATGCTCCCCATGATTGTCACGGCAAGCCTTGCCAAAGGCGCCGTCCATATGTCGAAACAAAAGGTCATTATCAAGAACCTAAACTCCATCCAGAACCTGGGTTCCATCGATATCCTTTGCACCGATAAAACGGGCACGATCACGCAGGACCGCGTCGCGCTTGAATACCATCTGGACCTTGCGGGCGAAGAGGATGTGCGCGTGCTGCGCCACGCCTACCTGAACTCCTATTTTCAGACCGGTCTTCGCAACCTGATGGACCGGGCGATCATTGACAAGACGCACGAGGAAGAAGAAAACGAACCGGACGCACTCGGGAGACTGCGCGACCGCTATGAAAAGGTCGACGAGATTCCTTTCGATTTCGAACGCCGGCGCATGAGCGTTGTGGTCCGTGACAAGACCGGCAAAACACAGATGATCACCAAGGGCGCCCTGGAGGAGATGCTCGCGGTGTGTAGCTTCGCGCAAGTGGATGCGGACCTTGTCGTCCCCTTGGATGAAAAAGTCATCGAGCAGGTGAGACAGGACGTCGATGAATACAATGAGAAGGGGTTGCGCGTCCTGCTGCTCGCGCAAAAGACAAACCCCTCCCCGGTCGGCATGTTCTCCGTGGCGGACGAAAGCGAGATGGTGTTAATCGGCTACCTCGCCTTCTTGGACCCGCCGAAACTGACGACCAAGGACGCCATCGAAGCGCTTCATGAACACGGCGTGGAAGTGAAAATTTTAACCGGTGACAACGAGAAAGTGTCGCGCGCGATCTGCCGGATGGTCGGCCTGGATGTGCGCCATATGCTGACCGGTGATGAAGTGGAGGAAATGGACGACGAGACGCTTGCGATCGAAGCGGAGCGGACGACTGTTTTTGCAAGGCTTGCGCCCTTGCAAAAATCGCGCATTGTGAACCTCCTGCGTGACAACGGCCACAGCGTCGGCTATATGGGAGACGGAATCAACGATGTGGCGGCCTTAAAGGACTCTGACGTCGGCATTTCGGTTGACACAGGCGTTGATATCGCCAAAGAATCCTCCGATGTAATCCTGCTTGAAAAAGACCTCATGAGTTGGAAAAGGGCATTATCGAGGGACGCCGCACCTACGCCAACATGATCAAATACATCAAGATGACCGCCTCTTCCAACTTTGGAAACGTGCTGTCCATGCTGATCGCCGCGGCATTTTTACCCTTCCTGCCCATGACGGCCATCCAGATTCTCATCTTAAACCTCATCTACGACATCTCCTGCGCTTCTTTGCCCTGGGATCACGTGGATGAAGATTTCCTGAAAATACCGAGAACATGGGATGCCTCCTCGATCAGCCGCTTCATGGTCTGGATCGGACCGACCTCTTCAGTGTTTGACATTATCTCCTACGCCGCGCTGTACCTTTGGATCGCGCCGGCCATTGTCGGTTCCCCCTTCCACCTGTTGACTGACCCCGGACAGATCGCGCTTTTCATCGCCATCTTCCAGGCAGGCTGGATGGTCATCTCCATGTGGACGCAAACACTTGTTATCCACATGATCCGGACGGCGAAACTGCCCTTCATCGAATCGCGCGCCTCGGCGCCGGTTATGCTTTTGACGGCGTTGGGGATCGCGCTTTTGACAGCGCTTCCGTTCTCACCCTTTGCCTCCCTTTTCAACCTCGCGCCGTTGAACGGACCGTTCTTCATCCTGCTCGCTGTGGTGGTGGTGGCGTACATGGTCCTCGTATCCGCCGTGAAACACGCGTTTATCAGGCGCTACAATGTGTGGCTGTAGTGTATAATGACACAGTGTCGTTTAATTTATTTCACATCCGTTTGGCAATCAACGGGGTGTGACTTGTTACAATAGGCATGTGAGGATGCAAAAAATGAAAACGACAACTGAAAAAGAGAAGATCTGGCTTGTCACCGGAGCTTCCGGGCACCTTGGCAATACCGTCATTCGGAAGTTGCTTCAAAGCGGCGAGCATGTCCGCGCCTTTATGTTGGAAAAAGAAAGACCTCCCGCCCTCATGGGACTCGACTGTGAGGTCGTCTCCGGCGATGTGACCGACCCGGGAAGCATTGAAGTGCTTTTTACGGGGCTCGAAGATCAGGACATCATGGTGTTGCATTTGGCCAGCCTGATCACGATCTACCAAAACGCCGGCCCCTTCGTTTACAAGGTGAATGTCCAGGGCACTAAAAACATGCTCGAGATGTCCAAAAAGTATGGCGCTGAGCGTTTCTTGTACTGCGGTACCGTGCACACACTGCCCCTGCCCGACGGTTTTTATGACGAGATCAAGGAAATCGATCATTACGATCCCGATCTTGTCTTCGGGGACTACGCGAAATCTAAGTCTATGGCGTCCCAGCTTGTCCTTGATGCTGCCCAAGAGGGCCTTCACACCGTGATCGTACAACCCTCCGGCATCATCGGACCGAACGACTATTTGGACGGTAACTTTACCCGTCTGTTTGAAAAATTGATTGACCGAAAACTCCCCTCCATGATCGGGGGTTCTTACAATTTTGTCGATGTGAATGACGTCGCGGAGGGCCTCATCGCCGCGGCGAAAAATGGTCGTTCAGGTGAAAGCTATCTGCTTGCCGGTCACAATATTACGGTGCTTGAGATCATGAATGAAGCCGCGCGGATGACAGGCCGCCGGGAGTTCAAATTGACGGCCCCTATCTGGCTTGCCAAACTTGTCGCGCCTTTCACAGAAGCCTGGTCCAAGCTTTTCAAAAGGACGCCTGTACTGACGCGCTATTCGTTATTTACCATGAGCACCCCGCACCAATTCAGTATCGAAAAGGCCAAGAAAGAATTGGGTTACAGCATCAGGCCGATGAGTGAAACGATACGCAATACTTTGGAATTTATGGTGAAAGAAAAACGATTTAAGACAGCTGTTGTTTTCCGTTACGGCCTGGCAAAGCTTTGACGGATCTCTTCTCCTTTTAAACCCTCGCTTTGATGGTGTCGAGCAAGACACCGTCGCGGCTGATCACAGAAGCCACCCTACGGCCCTCCGGCAGACGGCGTACGGGGATGCCCGTCAAAGACTCCGCCTTGTCTTTCAACGCTTCCATTGAAAACACGGGAAGATTGGCATCTAGAAGCCTTAAGCGTAGTTCGTCATTATCCGGATGACAGGCCATGCCAAACTGCGTCACCAAAAGATCGATATCTGAGCCGGGCGTCGAGATGGTTGAGACACGGTCCACAATCAAGGGGAGTCTTGCGCGCATTAAGGGCGCGACAATTATCGACAGCTTTGAGCCGGCCGCCGTGTCGCTGTGCCCGCCCGAGCCGCCCATGATGATGCCGTTCGAATCTGTGTGAACGTTGACGTTAAAATTTGTGTCAATTTCAGTCGCGCCCAGGATTACCACGTCAAGATGATCGACCACCGCGCTCTTTAAGGCGGGGCTGGCGTAGGTGGAGGCGCTGATCTCACGATGCATGGCATTCTTACCGATGGACGCGACCGCGTCCCTATCAAAACACTGGACATCGAGCAATTTTTCAAACAAACCTTCCTCATGAAGATCGACCAAGGTGCCCGTAATGCCGCCTGAGGCAAAACTGCCCGTGATTTTTTCTTCACGCATAAGGGCACCCAAATAATGGGCCACCGCCAGTGATATGCCTCCCGCGCCCGTCTGAAAGGAAAATCCGTCTATTAAAAGGCCTGAGGCCAAAATGGCTTTTGCGGCGTAGTCCGCGATCAGGAGCCCCACGGGGTCCCGCGTGATGCGGGTAGTCCCGGACATGATTTTTTCGGGGTCACCGATTGAATCCACGACCACCACGCTGTCGACCCATCTTTCGTCAATGGAGGCCGTGCTCAAAGGGTATTTTGCAAGATGATCGGTCATAATGACAACATGATCAGCCATCTCCGCGTCCGGCATCGCGTAGCCGATGGAACCAAAGGCGGCCTTGCCCTCACGCCCGTTGCAATTGCCCGCGCGGTCGGCCGTGGAGGCGGCGATAAAGGCCACATCAATGACGCTTTCCCCGCGCGTCAAGGCCGCCGGGCGGCCGCCGTGACTTCTGAAAATGACCTCAGTCTCAAGCAGTCCTTTTGAAATCGGCCCTCCCACGGCCTTGTGCATGTAATTGCATTCAATATGGCGGACCGTGCCATCCTTGATCCGTTCAAGGATAGGGCGGTGGCAAGCCATAAGCGCCGAAGCGTTCACTTTTAAGTTTTTAATTCCCAGGCGGGCGCATTCATCAAGGACGAGGTTTAGCACCCGGTCACCCTCTCGCAAGTGATGGTGAAAGGACACACACATCCCGTCTTTTAAACCCGAACGCCTGATCGCGTCACTGAGCGTTGCGACCACTTTATTATCTCGACTCATCGTCCGCCTCCCCTTTTAGCATCCTCGCGGCTTTCGCCCATTGGATTACGCGTTCCGCCTGCTTTAGGACGGGCATGTCAATCATGCGGCCGCGAAGCGCCACAGCGCCTCGCCCTTCTCGTTGGGCTTCTTGCATGGCCTGTTGCACCTCAAGTGCGTTTTCCAACGCTTCTTGACTCGGTGTAAAAGCCTTATGGATCGGCGCCAGATGATGCGGCGATATGCTGAGCTTGCCGTCAAAACCCAGTTTCTTGCAAAGACGGTGTCAAGAAAACAACCCTGCTCGTCGTAGGCATCGGTGAAGGGAGTATCGAAGACTTCAACATCCGCGGCTCTTGCAGCGATGACAAGCCTTGTTCGGCTGTACAGGATCTCTGTGCCCTCCCCTGTACGTTCACAGCCTAGGTCGGCGGCCAAATCTTCAGCTCCCAGTGCCAGGGCTTTCACGCGCTTTGAGACCCTCGCAAGTTCAAAGGCTTTTTCAACCCCCAAGGCCGTTTCGATCAGGAGGATAAGCGAGGTGCTCCCGGGGGGTATCCCCGAAGCTTGTTCAACCGTGTCAAGCCATCCGTCAAGCTTTAAAATATCATCCGAATGCTCTGTTTTAGGAAGCAGGATGCTCTCACAGCCTGCCGGTACGACAGCCTCTATATCTTTTAGGGCATGCGGGGATGACATTTCATTAATACGGACGACAAGTTCTTTTAACCCGAAATCTAAAGACGACAGGGCGGAGGCCACTAAGGTCCTTGCCGCGTCCTTTTCTTCTTCCAACACAGAGTCTTCAAGGTCGAAGATCAGGGCGTCTGCCGGCAGCACAAGGCCGTTTTGAATCATGTTAGGGCGGTTGCCCGGAATAAATAGCAATGAGCGTTTCATGACACATCCCCTTTTGAGGCGCGCTCCAGGGCGGTTATAAGTCGCGCCCTGATCGTGCAGTCCAAAGCGCCCTGGTCAGAAAGTTCAATCGTGCCCGAGGTCACTTCTTGCTCTTCTAAAACCTTTTGGACAAGGTCCATAATCGCGTCACCGAACTGCTCTTTGACCGGTGAATCTAGGTGGATCAGGAGTTCTTCACCAGGCGTGACGGTGATAAAAACATCACCGGATTCCAGTGTCCCCGCCTTGGCATGGTTTAAAAGTTTCATTTCTTTTCTCCTTGACGGGTGTTCTCCTATTGTCTGTGCTTTCTTAATGCGAGAATTTGTTGCATCTCGTTGTAGGCGAGCATGATGCCCTCATCGACGCCCATACCCGGTTTTGCGAGGATCTGTTCAGGCGATGTCGCCATGGCCACATGGACCGACACCTGAGCGGATCTTGCCGTCTCATTGCAGGTCCCTCCCTGATACGCTTTCACCCCATGGGCCTTGCAGTAAAGAACCGACTCGGCCGACTTATGCAAGCTCCCGAGATCCGGCGTCTTCACCTGGATCATATGGCCCGCCCCGTGGTCGACAAAATCTTTCACATCCTCGTAGGTATTGCACCATTCATCGGCGACAAGCTCGACAGCGATCCCGCCCTCGTCGACTGCCCGGGTCAACTCGGCCAGCCATTTGATCTGCCCTTCTTTTGATCCCGCGTCAAGCGGTCCTTCAATGCGTAGTTTAAAGGGATTCGCGATCGCTTCGAGGCGTTTCAAATAATCCGCGATGCCCTCAATATTAGTCGCGCCGAAAAGCTCCCCGATGGTCCCGTAGACATCGATGTGAAACACGGGTTCATAGTCTTCACGCGCGCGGAATTGGAGCACGCGCTCACGGAGCCAGAAAAGGTAATCGGCCAGATGATCGCCGTTTGGCCCCAATTTTTCCATGTTGTTGATCAGGGCGTGAGGCAAGACATCGACTTCCTTGATGATCATTTTGTCGGCGCTCCCGTAACGGTTGTCTCCCGACTGCGAGAAGATGGGAAGGGCGCGTTCACTCACGCGGGTCCCGTATTCATCGGCAACCACCGCACATGAGACGCCCCGTCGAGCGCGCGACGGCGTCCAAAACCGCCTGGGACAGCCCGTAACGGATGGCGGTGTGGGAGGCGCTTTCCTCCAATTATGTAATCATTCTCGAAGATATCCATGGTTTCTTTAAAAGATGAGATCTCCAAGTCATAGAGCCTTGGGGCCAGCTCATTTTCAATTAAAGGGATAAATTCAGAGGCAAAAACAACGGGTCGCATCGGCACCGGAGTACTGCACCGCCGCGCAGCTGCCGTAGGCGATCTGTCCGTCTTCAACTCGAGCATAATCGCGATCGATTCGCCCGGCTGGCGGATCAGCGAAAAACCCCTCGGTCACCGCCTCACCCAAATAGAAATTGCCTTCGTCCGGCGCGCCGGTTTCTATGGCCTTCTGGTCTCAAAATAAAAACCGGTCCGCCCCGGGGCACAGATGACTTGTTTAATCTTCATGCTAACCTCTTTTCCTAAACTACTTCGGGCGCCCAACGAGGCGGCCCTTGCTGATCGCGTATACATCGTCGATGACCATCTGGAAGAGGCTTCGCGGTTTTCGTATTTCGCGCGCTCCTCCATTTTTTCGCGATGGAAATCAATAAGTTCCGGTGTAAGCGGGATGTTTCCTATATGGAACAGGCGAATCGCGCCGTCGTTGTCACGGGCCGGCAGCATCTTCCCTGCGTTATAGCGGCTGGGCGCGAAGGGGATGTCGAGCACCCCCGAGCGGATCGCGTGGATGGCACCTTTGGCGATGTCGCCTTCTCCCAGTTCAAAACAGCGGTCAAGCACACAGCGCGTTTCGGAGGCGATGATCACCTTTTCATCTTTCAGACTGTAGGTGTTAAGGCTTTGCTCGCCCAGCATGTTGATCATCTGGCGTGTGCAGAGCATCCCGTCCGCGTTGGCCTCCTTGGTGGGTACCCTGACGGCTTCATGCGGCGTCTTCACGATAACCTTGGTCGCGTGGAGAGCCGCCACCGCGCCATTCCCAGGAGATGACAGCGTAGGCTTGCGATTCCTTTTGGGGGAAGCCGCCCATCCACTGGTGGAGCACGGTCGTGACGTGCACATCGCCGTAGCCGTATTTACGAAGGTATTCTTCAGCACTCTGCAACACGGACAGCCGCCGTCTTGCACAAGGTTCCCGCATTGCCCGTAACCGACCGTGATGTTTTTCACGCCCTGCTCCGCGGCCAACAGGCTTTCACCAATGATCGCCACGCTGTGGGAAATAAAAGGCGGGACAAGCGTGCCCGTCAAGGGCCCGTAGGGCTCGCGGTTAATCGGACAGCCCGCTTCTTCGTACAGGCCGGTCAGACGGTCCACATACTGCCAGTCACGGATGGTTGTCTCCAAAGACACGTTTTTGGCGTAGGGGATATTGTAGGAGATTCCACCGCCCTCATAACTCGTATAGCCTCCGGCGTAGGCGATCTCGGTCAACAGCCTTGCGTCCGGTGTGCCGTGGCGGATTTGCAGGGGCGTGTCGAGCGCGTCAATCAGCTGGCGACAACCGGCCACACCGTGGTTAACCGCGGGAAAACCGTTCAGCATCGCCTTTTGCGTACGCGCCGATTCAGTGATCCCCACCTCCGCCTCCTGATAGCGGTTTTGGCGCGTATAGCTGTCAATCGTGGTCGGCAAAAGATCGGCTTCTCCCGTGTCCTGTAAAAAGGTTAAAAGCTCGATCATCTCCGCGATGAGCGGCACGCCGGCTCGCGGCTGGATAAGTGTTTTGCCCTCTTGGTGCGCCTTGTTCAGCTTATGACTGAACACCTTATGCGCGGGCAAAGCGCGGTGGTAAGAGAACGCTTCCTCAAGATTGACATCTTTGCCGGTCGGCCATTGCGTCATGACCTCTTGACGGACTCGTTCCAGTTCGTCTCGCGTCCACTTTTTGTTTTGAAGATCATCCATTATTTGTCCCTCCCTGTGGTTGACAGCGACCTAATGTAGTAAGTTCCTTTTTCATAATGCGAAGTGCCGCAAGAGGTTCCCTTTCTGCTAAGACCCCCATTGCGGCTAGTATGTATTGTGTATCTAAATAGACATCCGCCGATAACGGTCGAAGTGACGCGGGATGCTCCGCGCTGTAAAGCGCGCGCTTTGCAAGCGCCATTGTGTCGTTTGCGTGGATCAAGGAGCCGCCTGTCATCACGATGTTTTGAAATTTTCGTAAATTCTTGCCCGTCTGGACATAGGCCATCCCCATCGGCGTGTACACTTCCTCAAGCGTCCCCGCGTGCCGCCTCGTCGCGATGTCAATGGCCGCCATGGCCAGGGCACGGTCAAGGGTTGACAAGGCGTCATCGGATGCTTTTGGAAGGATTCTTTTATCCGATTCGATCGCCCGGATGAGCGTTTCGAGTTCCTCGACGCTCATTTGGGCGCTTTGGGCGATGTTTTCAATCCCCGCCTCTTCAATAATCCCCCAAACGTTTAATCGCACGCCAAGGTCCCCCTCGACGCTGCGCTTCGCTTCCGGTTCTTCGAATCCTTTGTAAATGATGTTGATGTCGTCGGGCTCGCCTCGCCCGATCGAATAGATATCCGTTGTTGCCCCGCCGACGTCGATGCCGAGAAGATCGCCGATGCCTTCACATTCACCACAGCCCTTTGACAGCAAGCGCATGGCCGAAAGGATGGCCGAGGGGGTTGGCATCAGGATGCCTGACAGCAATTCTTTTGTTTTTGACAGGCCCTTTCCCCGTACGATGTTGGACAAGAATAAGTTTCGGATCTCCCGCTGCACAGGGGCGATGTTGAGCTCGCCAAAGCGCGGCATGACATTGGGGCAAAGGGTGAGCGGAAAGTCGGATAAAATAGCTTCAATATCCTCCGCGGCGCTTCTGTTTCCGGCGAATATGATGGGAAAACGCAGCTTCAATTTTGCTAATTGTTTTGCGTTTTCCGTGACGCAGTCACGATTTCCTCCGTCGGTTCCGCCTGTGAGAAGGAAAATATCGGGAGGGTTGTTTTCGATTTCTAAAAGATCCCCTCGGGCCAATTCATAGCTATACACTGAGGCAAGTTTCGCGCCGGCGCCCAGGGCCGCAAGTCGTGCCGCCTCGGCAGTCAATTCAGGTACGAGCCCTGATACGGCCATGCGAAGGCCCCCCGCGGCCGATGAGCAGGCAAGTCGCGCCTCATAGTGCAAAACACCTGTCTTTTCATGTAATTTTGAAAGTGCTCTTTCGAGCCCCTCGCCGATGTCGTTTTCCTGCGTGGTAAAAGACGAGGCGGTGCCGAGGATCTGCTCTTCTTCAAGATCCGCGGCGGTCACCTTGGTATAGGTACTCCCAAAGTCGATCAACAGGACAGGACGCATCTTAACGGACTCCAAGATCCTTCTCCAACCACATGATGGCTTCCTCCGGTGTGGTACCCGGCGGGAAGGCGCGGTCAAAGCCCATGTCGTGGAAGCGTTTTTCCACATCTTCAAAGTCTTGCTTGCCTACGACGATATTGCCGCCCACATAGAGCAGGATCCCGGTGAGCCCCGCTTCGTCGCTTTTGTCTCGAAGGCCGCGGCAGTCAAGTTCGCCGTGACCGTAAAGGGAAGAAATTACTATGGCATCCGCGTCGGTCTCAACCGCCGCCCCGATGAATTCTTCCTGCGACACCATGACGCCCAGATTGGTGACTTCGAATCCGGCTTCCCGAAAGGCAAACTCCAGTATCCGGATGCCCACCGCGTGCACGTCGGCGCCGATGACACCGATTACAAGTCTTTTCTTGTCCTGTTGTTCCATGTTTGACGATCCTCCAAAACAGATCCCGTTGCCCTTAATCGAGCAAGAATTCACGCAGTTCATGATAGCGCCGTTCAATGGCGCGGCCGATATAGTAAAGTGACCCCTGGTCCAGTGAGAAGGCGGTGCGGATGACACGCTTCTCTTCGATGAAGGGACCGCGAAGAAGGGCGATTTCCTGATTGTCGATGAGCTCGCCGTAATCGGGCGACACGATGATGACGTCGTGCGCCGTGATAAATGCCCGCGTTTTTTCAGGATCGCCGAATTTCAAAAAGTCCATTGGCTGTGTGCGCCCCGTGAGGTCGGCGCATTCTTGGCGGATGATGTCCTGAAATCCAAAACTTGCGGTTAAAACGCCTACCGAGGCGCCGTCGGGCAGAACGCGGCAGGCGTTCACGGTTTTACGACTGATATTCATGGCGGCGGGCATCAGAGGGATGTGCTCGGGCACCCGGTCGCGCAGTGCCACTAACAGTGACTGAGGCGCGACAATGAAATCAAAGCCTGCCAATAAGCGTTCGGGCTGGCTTTCCACTTCATTCATGGAGATGCGGTAGGCGCGTGCCGCGCCGATATTTTCTAGTGAGTTACTGATGACGGAGCGCTCTTCCGGCGTTGAGGCCACGACCGCGACGCGGATCGGTCGGGCGGCGTCCTCTCGCTGGCGAAGTCTCAATTCAAAAAATATCTCGGCCTCACGCGTGGAAAAGCCGAGGTCAAGGAGTGATTCGATCGTTTGGTCAATAAATCGCAGAGCCTTGTCTTTTCGTCCCAAAAGATCGGGCTCATCTTTTTTGACAAAGGTCCCCTGCCCTCTTTTGGATTCGATCAGTCGGTCTTGCTCCAATAAGGCGTAGACGTGACGGATCGTCCCAAGTGACACCGACCGCTCTTCGGCCATGCGACGCATGGGCGGAAGTTGTTCGCCCGGAATAAGTGTGCCTTCTTTAATCTCCGAGCGGATCGCGTCGGCGATTTGCAGGTAAAGCGGTTTCGTCTCGTCGTCTAAACGGTCGGACATTCGGCTTCGCTTTCTAAGGCGGGGTCTGTGATCCCCTGCGATTCACGCCATGTTTTCGGCCCTTCCAGGTAGAGGTCTCGGCCTTCTTTATCAATGATGATGGTCAGGGGCATGTCTTTTACGACAAGCTGTCTCAAGGCTTCGGGGCCTAAGTCTTCCCAGGCGAGCACCTTGGCTTCAAGGATGGTTTTTGATAACAGTGCGCCCGCGCCCCCGGTGGCCGCAAAATAAACCGCGCCGTATTCTTTCATCGCGTCAACCACGCAAGAGTCGCGGTAGCCTTTTCCGATCATGCCGGAAAGTCCTTTCGCGATGAGCTGGGGGGTGTAGGGGTCCATTCTCGAGGAGGTGGTCGGTCCCGCGGAACCGATCGCCCGGTCCCCTACGGCGGGGGAAGGGCCTACGTAGTAAATAACCGCGTTTTCTAAAGGGAATGGCGGCGCTTCACCTTGTTCAAGCAATTCCAAAAGGCGCTTATGCCCCGCGTCACGCAAAGTGTAGATAGTCCCTGATAGGAGGACGCGGTCGCCGCTTTTTAAATCCTTGAGGGCAGACTTATCGAGGGGTGCCTGGACGTGTTTAAAGTTATGTTTTGGGGTCATCAGAGCACCTCCCTCATATGGCGCGCGACATGGCAGTTGATGTTGCAGGCGACGGGCATTCCCGCGATATGGGTGGGCAGGGCTTCGATCGCCAGTGACAGTGCTGTGGTCCGGCCGCCCATACCCTGGGGGCCGACGCCGAGTCTGTTAATCTCCAAGAGCCATTCTTCTTCTAATTTGGCGTAGAAAGGATCCGCGTGGGGCACGCCGACATCGCGGGTCAAAGCTCGTTTTGCGGCAAGCGCGACCTGGTCAAAGGTGCCGCCGATACCGACCCCGATGACAAGCGGCGGGCAGGCGTTGGGCCCGCTTTTTGCGCGGTTTCAATGACGAATTTTCGGACGCCTGAAATTCCATCCGCGGGACGCAGCATCGCGAGGCGGCTCATGTTTTCACTGCCGAGATCCCTTCGTAAGAAAGGTGACCGTGACCTTGTCGCCGGGGACAAGGCGTGTCGTGACAAGGGCCGGCGTGTTGTCGCCTGTGTTTTGGCGTCTTAAAGGATCGCCGACAACCGACATGCGAAGCGAATATTTTTTGTATCCCTCTCGCACGCCTTCGTTGATCGCCTCGTAAGGGTCGCCGATGAAATGGACATCGCGCCCGACATCCAAAAAGACCACGACCATCCCTGTGTCCTGACAAATAGGAATGCGTTCAGTGGAGGCGACATGATAGTTTTCAAGGAGTTCTTGGAGTACCGAGCGGGCGTTTGGAAAATCTTCGGCCACAAGGGCCTCTTCAATCGAGTGTGTGACGTCCTTTGGCATGTCAAAGGCGGCTGTGCCGCACATGCGGCAAATCGCGTCACGTAGCAGGTCAGTGGAAAATTCACGAATCATCTTCTATCTCTCCCCAGCATCGCTGTGTATACACAATAGAGCAAGTTGTGCTGACACGCAACTGCTAATTTTGATTTTAAAAAATTATTGCATAATTTGTCACTTTTTAGTTACAAAAAACACGGCGATAGCGTATGATAGCAACACAGTAGAAACTGGCAGGTTCGGCACGAACCGCAACACGAAAGTGGAGGTGCTCATGTACGTTGACGCGATTGTCGGAGGAAAAGGTTCGGGAAAAACACCGCTCATGCTTGGGGAAATGGAAAAGCTGGCGGCGGATAGTAATGCTAACATTGTTTTTATCGAATACGGACACGGAGTGGAGCATCTTGTTCCGCATTCTGTCAGACGTATCGACATCAAGGAATACCCCGTCCGCGGCTACGATCAGCTGATCGCCTTTCTTGCCGGTTTAAACGCGAAAGACTATGACATCTCCCATATTTACATCGATTGTCTCTTCCAGATCACGGGAGACAAAGAAGGCACGCAATTGTCCTCTTTCATGAAGAATCTTGAGAATTTGGCCAAGCAGGTTGACTGCAAGATTACGGTCGCTTTGAGCTTCAAACTTCATGAACTCCCTGAGGACGTCAAAGCTTACGCCCGCGGGTAGGAAATCGGAGGTCCCCCAATATGATGAAAGAGTTTAAGGAATTTATCGCGCAAGGCAATGTGATGGATGCCGCCATCGGCTTCGTGCTCGGTCTCGCGTTCAAGGCGATTGTCGACAGTGTCGTCAATGACATCTTGATGCCCATCGTCGGATACCTGACCGCAGGTATCGACTTTGCACACCTGAAGATTGTATTAAAACAGGCCGTTCCGGACGTTTCAGAAGAGGTGGCCATTACCTACGGGCAGCTGATCCAATCGATCATTACCTTCCTGATCGTCACCCTCTTCCTCTTCCTGGTCGGGCGCACGCTCAATAAGCTTCGCCGCAAAAAGGAAGAAGAAGCAGAAGAAGTCGTTGAAGAGCCGGCTGAATCAGAGCTTGATCTGTTAAAAGACATCCGCGAGCTTCTGTCGTCAGATGAAAAGACGAAAGAATAGCCCTAATAAGATTGATTGACACAAAAATAGACCGAGATGAAGGAGAATGAAGATGAAGTATTGTACTCAATGCGGAGCGCCTAACGAAGATCAGGCGACTTTTTGCACGAGCTGTGGCAACTCGCTGACAACGCCTGAACCGCAACAGGCTGCAGCGCCCCCGCCGCCGCCCCCTCCGCCGGAGCCAGAAGTGCCCCAACAGGCATACGCTCCGCCGCCACCACAGGCTTACCAGCCGCCACCGCCGCAGGCTTACCCGCCGCAACAGCCCTATCCCCCACAGCAGGCTTACCCGCCGCAGCCGGGCTATGGCTATCCGCAGCAGGCACCGCCTAAGAAGAAAAAGACAGGACTTATCATTGGCATTGTGGCCGCTGTCGTAGTCCTCGCCATCGTCCTCGCGCTTGTGCTCGGAGGAGGTGGAGGCGGAAAGTCCGGGATCAACGGAAAATGGACTGTCGTGGATACGGATGGCTGGAGCGACTACGAAGAAGGCCTGGTCTTTAACTTTAAGGAGGCAAGCTGACCTTCGAAGCACCTGCCGGAACGCCCGACGACATGAAGGGCCTCTACGAGATGATGAATCTGCTCACCACAAGATACAGTGTCAAGGGCGATACGTTGACATTGACGATGGAATTTTTCGGTGAAAAAGATGAATCGGAGTACCGATTCAAATTGGAGGGCGACACCTAACGCTCTTCGATGAAGATGGTGACGCCACGGTTTTGAAACGCGCTAAGTAAGCTTTTTAAAAAAACCGGCATTGAAAAACCGCGGCCCGAGGCCGCGGTTTTCTCATGTTCTTGGCCGGTAGTGTCCCGCCTCGCTTCGAAACGCGATAGCTAGCCGATTCCAACCGTTAATCGCCACGATGGCGAGGGTCAGGTCTACGAGTTCCTTTTCGGAGAATTGTTTTCGAGCCATATTGAATTCTTCATCCGACACATGGCTCTTCGTGATGAGTGTCACGCTCTCCGTGAAGGTTAAGGCCGCGCGCTCGCGCGCTGTGTAATAGGGCGCTTCGCGCCAAGCTGACAAGCCGTATAGGCGCTGTTCGGTCTCTCCCGCGGCTCTTGCGTCTTTCGTGTGCATGTCGAGGCAGTAAGCGCATCCGTTCAACTGCGAGACGCGCACCTTCACAAGCTCCAACAGCGACGCTTCAAGTCCGCTTTTTCTCGCGTGGTTCTCAAGTCCCATCATGGCTTTGATGACGCCCGGTGAGACTTCCGAATAGTTTAACCGCATGGGTATCGTTACTTTATTATCTTCTCTTTTATCTTCTTCTAAAAGTGTCATGTCGATCACCCCTTCGTCATTTTACTTTGAACACAGGGGTGATCGTTGAACACTGGTTACTTTGTGTCAACAGGCGGAATTTCATTCGTCATGAAAACGAACTGTACGCTTGCAACATTCTGGTTTTTCTCGGATACAAATGAGACGGGGTTAAAGTCATTATGCGAGAATTCATCGAGCATTTCCTCAATTTTCCCCTCAAATTTGTCTTTCATCCCCGCGGTTTCATCGCGCATGGTACCGGCTCCATCAACCAGTTTGTCAAGTCCGTTTGAAAATTCAACAAGTCCTGAACTGTAGTAGTCATCCAGTCCCTTTTTAAAAGTACTGACACCGGCCACATATCTTGATAATCCCGTCGAGAGGCCCGGCGTTGTTTCAGTGCCTTTCAAGCCTCCGACAACACCCCCGACGCCCTGGTCTACATACTGCCCGAGACCGCCGTGCAACTCTTTATACCCGGCTTCGAGTCCCTTGAGCGCATTTGCCAGCTCGGAGTACTGTGACAGCATGGGCGCGTAGGAACCGAAGAGTTCCAGCATGCCCTGAATTTGGCCGGCAAGCTGCGGGTCAAGCATCGCAAGTGCCTGCAATGTCTCCTGATCAAAGTTGGGCATTTCCGGTAAAGCGAGTGACTCCTCGGGCGGGAGATTCGCAATAATGGCGCTTAAGCCACCCAAGAGTTGCTCTGAGCCTGTTTTAAGTCCCTGGCCTTCTTCTAGCAATTGTTCGGCACCCGCAGTCAACTCATTGACGCCCTGCTCCAATTGATAGCCGCTGTTGACAAGCTGGGTTCCGCCGTCCCGGATATTGATAAACGCTTTTTTAAGCTCAGCAAAACCTTTTTTCAGATCCTTGGTTCCGTCGGCAAATTCCGCGATCCCATCGGTCAGCTCGTCGATTGGTTCAAGCTCATCGTCCATCTCCAATGTATCGATATCGAAGGACATCAGGACACCGCCAAATGTGATTTGTCCCATGGCAAAGTCATTGACATCCATCACCAGCCGGATGGTCTTGTCTTGGCCGGGCAAGATAATGTAGTTCAGCTGTTGCTCCGTACCCGCCGATGAAACAAGGAATCCTTCTGTCGCGGCTTCCACCACAGCGCGGTCAGGGTCGACGGGGATCGCAATCTGCAAGGCGTAATGATCGAAGAATACATCGTTCACGGCTCCGTTTTTCGAGATGCTTATCTCCATCTCGAGCTTGCCGGTGACGCCGGATAAAAGCTCAGCCGATCTTTCCTCGCCTTCGAAGCGGTACAGGATGTCAAAATGCCACGGCAATGCGGTCGAATTCAAATTGCCCTGGTAAAAATAGCGCCCCTCGACCCCTTCCATAGTCACCTGTGACCCGTCCAGCGTAGGGCTGACATCACCTGTCAGCTGGATCACGCTGTCGTAGTCACCGTAATCGGTGAGTGTGGTCGCAGTTTTGGGATGAAAGTGATTGACGACAAATACTTGCTCGACAGCGCCTGCGGTGTCAAGCTTTGCGTATACGACCTCGCGTTTCCCGTGATCACCGTTGGGCAGGGTCACAAGCCCGTCTTCCGATTTATCTGCCTGGACTACGGCAGGGACGATGGTGAGGAACAAGGCCATCGCTACCAAGGCCACCAAAGCCTTGGGCCAATTTCTTTTTCTTTCTTTTTTCTTTTACTAACACGCATCATTTTCACGCTATTTCTTTTCACGACCGGCGGTAAGAGTGCCGATCTGATGAAAATGTCATTTTCCAAGTTGTTTTTCGATGAATGGATCGAATAATCGGAATAGGTTAGGCAAGAGGAACAAAACCATGACAAGTGATATCAAAGCGCCCCTTCCCAACACACCGCCCAATTCCGACACCACTGAAATACTCGATATGGACGACAGGGTAAAGCCTGCCGAGGCGAGGATTAAAGCCGGCGGGATAATGGATCCTGCCACCGTCTGAATCGTCTTCGTTGTGGCTTCCTTACGGGGAAGCAGTTGTCGGTGGTCCATATAGTGCTGCGCCATCAGGATTCCGTAGTCAACCGTCGCGCCAAGCTGAACCGTACTGATCACGAGGTATCCGATGAAGTTCAGAGGCGTACCCGTAAGGTAGGGAATCGCAAGGTTGATCCAAACTGAAAGTTCGATGGTCAACACAAGCAAAATAGGCAAGGCCAGTGAGCGGAACGCAATCATGATGACAATGAAAATCGCGGCGACGGCAAGTCCGTTGACAATACCAAGATCCTTATTAATCGTCGTCTTCATGTCAAGCAGAACAAAGTTCGCTCCCGCAAGAAGCGCATCGCCTTTAGGATAGGCCTCTTCTGTCATACTTCTGATCTTCTCCGCCAATTCATAGGTTTGTGGACTTTCAGCGGGCGATTCGGCGACCAGAATAAGACGGCTGTAGCGATCGGAAATGAGGTCCGACAGCACCCTATCAGGGATTAGCTCCGGCGGCACGGCCGTGCCGACCTGGGTCACATAGCCCACCACCGATTTCATTTCAGGGAGCGCCAAGAGATCTTCGGCAAGCCGTTCTTCCGCCGCCCATTGTCCTTTCGGCGCCAGCAAGACCATCTGCATGTTCTCTCCGAAATGCTCATTCATATACGCGACATCGCGCGCCTCTCTTGATCCTTTAGGAAAGCTCTGCGAGCCGTAAAGAAAATCATTCGAACGCTGACCAATAAAAGCCGGCACAATCGCGAGCGCCGCAATAATCATGAGCGGAACCCCAATACGAACCACCCAGCGGCTCAGGCCTTTGAAGGATGGTAATAATGGTCGGTGGGTGGTCTTGTCAATAATTTTGTAGGTGTAAACCGCCAACACAGGGAGCAGAAAAAAGACGCTCAATAAGCTCAGGATAACTCCCTTGGCCAGCACGATCCCAAGGTCGGGACCTAAGCGAAAACGCATGAATACCAAGGCGAGGAAGCCAAAGAAGGTGGTGAGCGCCGAGGAAGATACGGGCGAAAGACTCTTCGTAATGGCATGCTTCATAGCTTCCTCAACCGAAAGACCTTCCTGGCGGTAATCCCGGAAGCGATGGAGTAAGAAAATGGCGTAGTCCATCGAGACCGCAAGCTGCAACACTCCTCCAACCGCCATCGTAATAAAGGAGATACTATCAAATACAATGTTTGTCCCCATATTGAGGAGCACTCCGACAAAGATCACGAGCATGAAAAGAATGGGTTCAAACCAAGAAGTCGTCGCAAATAACAAGATAATGATCGCGACGGGAACAGCCACCATCAGGACACGTGAAATTTCCACGCTCACCCCGCGCTGCATATTGGCCGTCTCAACAACCTGCCCCCTGACCGCCCCGTCCGGGCCTGCCAGTTCCTGCAACTCCGCTACAATATCGATCGCTTTCGAGTCCTCTTCCAATGTCACATGGTACAGGGCCACCCTGTCCTTATAAAAACCCTCGACCAGTTTCTGATCGAGTAATGCGAGAGGCGTCGCAAGATCTACCTGGTCGTCAAGCCAAAGCACTTCTTGCACATAGGAGAGTGAGGCAAGTTTCTCTTTCATGGAGAGCGCCTCGGAAATGGATAGATTGGGAACAGCAATCTCTGCGTTAGGGATATCCTGCTCGTATTCCTCCAACATCGTGTCGATAGCAATGGTCGACGGCGCGTTTTTCGGTACGTATGAATAGATATCAAAGTTTGTCTTAACGCGAGTTGCTAAGAATCCAATTTCACAAGCGACAGTATAATGAAAAGCACCAAAATGATGCCTTTGTGTTTCACGATCATATCTGCCAGCTTCTTCATTCAACGACCTGCTTTCAAAAATATACATGTGTCTCAGATGGACACATGAACCTTATACTGCAGTATAAATAGTGAATGAGAGAGACTGCAAGTAACGATCTTTCTACAATTGTCGTATATGCGACAGTTGTCACATAACTGTTTAGAATATGTTACGATTGTCACAAGAAATCACGATTTTGTGAGTCGCAAAATTGAGGAAAAATAGGAAAAAACAGAGAAAATGCCAAAAAAGAAGAACCACACAAAACAAGATCAAACTGAACGCCCCCAACAGCGGCGGCGATCGGAGAAGCCGAAGAACGGCCATCGCCCTCCAACAGGGACTGGTCGAATTACTGCTTGAAAAGCCCCTGCGCGAGATTACAATCTCCGAGGTGACAAACGCGGCCGATGTGAGCCGAACCACTTTCTATTTGCACTACAAGAATATTGAGGATCTGTTCCACACGATGGAACAGGGCATTTTCTTGCAATTTGAAGCGATCATCCACCGAAGCATGGCCGATGAACAGAACATCCTGCACGTTGAATTTGATGAGAAAGGCAAAGCCAGCATGCCGGCTTTGGAGGAAGTATTCCATTTCATCTCCGACAACCCCGACCTGAGCGTCGTACTGCTTAATAACCCGGACAGTACCTTTTTAGATCGGATTCGGGTGACAGGCCAAGACGCTTCATCGAACGCTTGGCAACCATCCAGCCCCGGATGGACGTCAGAGAACTTGGAGTACTACTACATCCTTGTAATCAGCGGCATACGGGGCGTCATCGAATACTGGATCAGCACAGGCATGCGCGAATCGATCTCAGAGGTCGTCGACATCGCAACCGACTTCCTCTTACGCAACTATGCGTTTTTAGAAAACAACAGTGAAGGAGTCCCCAATGGATCAGCAACTCGAAAATGACATTAAAGAACAGGTTGTCAAAGCGGCAGAAGAACTCATCCGTGAAGCGCGCTACACACGTCCCGGCGATCTTTTCGTCTTGGGCTGCAGCACCAGCGAAGTCATGGGCGAAGTCATCGGCCAGGGATCGGAACGAAAGGATCGGCGAGATCATCATCGAAAGCCTTTTGCCTGTCATAAAAAACATAAACTCCATTTAGCCGTCCAAGGCTGCGAACATATCAACCGCTCCTCGTCGTGGAGCGCGAGATCATGCTGCGCGACGATTTAGAAGAAGTCAATGTAATTCCCGCCCTCCACGCGGGCGGCGCCTGCTCCATGGCCGCCTACCGCCAAAATGGAAGACCCTGTCATGGTGGAACATATTGAAGCCTCCCTCGGGATGGACATCGGAGACACCGAGATCGGCATGCATGTGCGCTTTGTCCAGCGCCCCGTGAGGCTTGCCACCTGCATGATCGGCCAGGCACGACCACCGCCTTGATGTACAGGCCTAAACTGATCGGGGCGAGCGCGCGCCGTACCAGGGTTAATCAATCGGATAATAGGTTCAATCAACGCTTGATTTCAAATAAAAGCCATGTTTGAAAAACTTCAAACATGGCTTTTTTGAGCCTGCGGACAGATTTGAACTCCCGACCTGCCGCTTACAAGGCGGCTGCTCTACCAGCTGAGCTACGCAGGCGCAGAAGTAATCGTACCTGATCCCCCTTTTTCTGTCAATCTTCGTTAGAATAAAAAGGCATTCTTAAAAAAGGAAGTACGTCATGGGGATATTTACAGAGAAAATTAAAGAAGTATCAGCGTCTGTTCTGCCCGTTACCCTGTTTGTCATCATCTTGCATTTTGTCGCAACACCACTACCGGGGGCCCAGATCGGACAATTCATACTCGGCGCCTTTTTAATCCTCATAGGTCTTTCCATCTTCTTAGTCGGCGTCGACCTTGGGGCCACTCCCATCGGCCGGCACAGCGGGCGATTCCTTGTCGGAACAGGAAAACTGCCCATACTTCTTTCCGGCGGACTGATCTTAGGCTTTTTAATCTCCATCGCCGAGCCCGATCTGCAAATTGGCTCTCCCAAGTCCAACACCTCACGAGCCAATCCATCAGCTGTAATGGCAGATGGTCATCATCGTATCCATAGGGTGGGCTTGCTCGTTATGGTCGGTTTCTGGCGCATTGTGCGCCGCGTGCGCTACCGCTACGTCATCTGGGTCACCTACGGCCTAATCCTTATTTTGGCCATTTTCGCCAAAACCATTTTTCACGACTTTGCCTTTGATGCCTCCGGCGCCAGACCACAGGCGCCATCACAACTCCTTTATCTTAGCTTTAGTGTCGGCGTCGCCCAAATTTCAGCCACCAAACAAGAGGACGCGCGCGACCAATCTGGCATCGTCGGGCTTGCCCCGCAGGAGCCATACTCGCCGTCCTCGCCCAGGGCGCCTTACAAAATCCTTTAACGCCACTGCCCCACTGAACAGCGGCCGGCAGCCGCCGACCCATTTTCTCGAACCCTTTCAAACGGCGACAGGCTTGGCTTTTCGAGACTCCATTTTCAGCATGGCGCCGCTTGTTATCATTTTCTTTTTACTGCATGTCACCGTTCTTTTCCCTAAGGCGACGCGAAAACACGTATCTACACAGGGATGTTCTTTTGTTACTTAGGACTCGTCTTGTTCACCATCGGGGTCATGGGCGGATTCATGTCCACCGCCACCTGATCGGCTCGGAGCTGGTACTTCGTAACCAGCCAATACTCACCGTCATCGCGGGCTTTTTCCTCGGCATGCTCACTGTCATCGCGGAACCTGCCGTCCACGCATTAACCGTCTCGGTTGAAGAGGAAATGACGGCATTATTCCGAAAAAGGTGGTCCTAGCCTTTCTGGCGATCGGGGTCGCCTTTTCCGTCGCGCTCGCCGTCGTACGCATCTACACGGACGGCATGGAGCTTTGGCATATCCTTTTGCCCGGCTACACCCTCATCATGATCATGAGCTACTTCACCCCGATCTTTTTCTGGGGATTGCCTTGGACGCCGGCGGCGTCGCCTCAGGCCCCATGACGGCGACCTTTATCCTCGCCTTTACGCAAGGGATCGCGGCGGGCGTCCCCGGCGCCGACTTGCTGCTCGACGGCTTCGGCGTGGTGGCTCTTGTGGCCATGGCCCCCTTGATTACCCTACAAATACTCGGTCTCATTTCGCTCTGGCGCAGTAAACGTCAGGCACAATTTGAAGAAGAAGCCGCGCAGGTTATCGCGGAATCATCTGAACCGGATGAAGCAGAGGAGGAGCAAAATGCCGAATCCTAAATCCCTCAGTCACGAAGCAAAAAGTCTGTTGACCATCATATCGAACCCCGGAAAAACGGATCAGGATGGCGCGTTTTGCCCTTCAAAACGGCGCGCTGTCCGCCTACCATTGCTACGCTCACGGAACTGTGCCAAGCCACCTTTTATCACTCCTTGGCCTCGCCGAGTGCGCCGCGAGATGGTCACCTTGACGGTCCCGAAAACACAGGGATCGCGCCTTTTAAATAACCTCTGTGAGCATTTCAATATAGGCAAAGAAACCCACGGCATCGCCTTCTTGCAGAACATGGACGATGGAGAGACCGACAGGGGCGACTATGAGTACGCCCTCATCGCGGTAGTCGTAAACGAAGGGGTCGGAGAAGACGTGGTAGACAGCGCCCGAAAAAGCCAACCTGTCGGCGCGACCATCTTAAAAGCGCTGGGCACGGCAGACCACAGCAAAATAACCTTCGACTTTGAGATCATCCCGCAAAAGGAACTCGTGCTCATCATCGCGCGCACATGCCATGTGAACGCGCTTCGCCAATCCATCCTAGATGGCTTTGACCTCGATGAACCCGGGCACGGCATCTTTTTCTCACTTGCCTTGGATGAAGTCCGCGGCATCCTCGATATGGTCCCCGAATGTGATGGAGATCCCACCGAAGAAACGCCCGCCCCGGGCTCGCAAAATGACCATACGGCTCTGCTGGTCGGGGTGGACCGAGGCCACAGCCACAACATCGTCAGCTGCTCTGAAAGTCATGGCGGGACTGGGGCGACTATCTTGCACTTCCGACGGGAAGAACTCCTACTCACAGGGCTGGTACGGCCGTTTAGGCGACCTGGAAAAAGAAATCGTCCTGATCATCGCAAAAAAGGATCTCGCACTCGAAATAGAGGACAGTTTGCAAATCCGGCGAAAAAATCGGGCGATCAAGAAATGGCGCTCAGCAAGTTACGAGTCACCCGCTTCTGCCGGCTGACCGAATTAGGTTAAGCAGACCTTAAGGCGAGGTATAGTAACGCGTAACGGCGTCCGCAATGGCCTCGCCGATCACTTCGCGCCCTCTTTCGGAAGTCAGAAGCTGTCGGTCAGAGTCATTGGACAGATAACCGGGACTAAACGACGCGGACACATAGTTCGTCAGTCGCAATACGGCCATGTCGCGCTCCTCGCCCTCACTTTTATCATCCTCGGGCGCCAGGAAAGGCTCCGCTTTTGCCAGCGAAGATTTCAAAAGCGAAGCCAGCTTCCTTCTCCCCTCGCTGTCGATATTCGTATAATTCGGAGCAAGCTTGTTCGCGTCCTGACCCACGGCATACTCATTATTCACCTTCTCCACAAAAGGAGCGGACATGAAGTAACTTTGCGAACCGTGACGCGACGGATCGTTTGGGTCATTTCCAAGCGCGAGACTGATAAAAAGCGTATCGCTGTACTGCGATTCAATATCGTAGAGTATACGGAGCTGGGGCGGCGTCCTGATCGAACCGAAAAGGCCCCCTCCCGCCCGAGGAAGGACTGTTGATTAATCCGGATAATATCGCTCATGAGAAGCCTGAGATTATCGATCGCGTCCCGGTGATACCCCCCCAACTCTGCCGCTTCCCCGTAGCGGATTAAAGCCACTTCCGCCGCTTTAGCAACCGTCCTGAAAAAGGAGAACTCCTCGTCCGTCGTCCGCGTCATGACCACGGTGGCGCCCCGCTCGGCCAATTTTTCCGCGATCAGCGCGATCTCAAGCACGATCCGCTTCTCGGTCACAACCCTTCGCCCGTCCCCACACAGCGCCTGTATCCGCTCCCCGCGCGTCGCGTCAAGAATCACCGTAATCCCGCGCAAAGGCTCCGCCACTGCCTCCCAGCCCCAGGTAAGCGTCCAGGTTAGGCTCATGGAGTCTTGGGATGGACAGTGTCTCGGGCCACAGCCGTAAAGCTTCACCGCCCCGGGGCAGCTCGTCAGGATCGTTGTCATAGATGCAATGATCGTAGAGCAGCACTTCACTTTCGGGATCCTCAGAGGACAGCGGCTCTTGTTCGCTTGTCGGGTCAGTTTCGGGGTTCTCCCCTTCTGTGGGAGCGGGCATCGAAGTCTTGACTCGTTCAAAACGTTTAGCGCCGCGGATCGGTTTTTGCGTCACGCCGAAAAATGAGAGCAACAGCAAAAGGCTGCTAACGACGAGCAGCACGGAAACGAAACGGACTCCCTTCCTGCGAGACATGCGATCAATCCTTGTCAGATTGTTTAGAAAGCGTCTCGACTATAGACGCAAGATGTCTTGCGTGCGACCGGATCAGGGAAAGATCCGGCCCTTCAATCATGACGCGGATCAAGGGTTCTGTCCCCGATTTGCGCAAAAGGACACGACCTCTGAAGCGAGCGCCTCTTCCACCTCTAAGACCGCGGAAAGGAGCGTCTCATGTTCCAAAATCTTGTTTTTTAAGCTTCCTTTGACGAGCACATTTTCCAATACCTGCGGAAAGCTGAATCACACGCCTCAACTCACTTAACGGCTGACCTTCGCCTAAACGGCGAATCGCGCGCAGGAAACGCAGCGCTGTCAGCTGCCCGTCACCGGTGGTCGCATCCTCTTTAAAAGGATCACGTGACCGCTCTGCTCGCCGCCTAAACAAAAGCCTTCCTGCAACATATGCTCCAGGACATAGCGGTCACCGACGGCTGTGCGGACAAGTGTCATCCCAAAACGCTTCGTCATTAGCTGCAGACTGATATTGCTCATGACTGTCGCCACGATGGTCTTTTTTGAAAGTTCATTTCGGCGGCTTCAAGATCCATCGCCAAAATCGCGAGCATGACATCGCCGTCACAGAGTTCGCCCTGGTCGTCAATCGTAATCAGGGCGGTCCGCGTCACCGTCAAAGGCAAGCCCCATGTCGGCCTTTTCTTCGATGACATGCTGCGCTAAGCGGTCGGCGTGCGTTGAACCGCAGTCAAGGTTAATGCGTTAAATCCATCCGGTTCAACTCCAAAGGCGATGACTTCCGCGCCCAGGGATTGGAAAAGCTCCGGGGCCGTATGGTAACTTGCGCCGTTCGCGCAGTCAATGACAAGGCGAAGCCCTGTAAGATCGACGTCGGCAATCGACAACAAATGCTCAGTGTACATGTCCGCGCCTTCATCAAGGCGGATGAGCCTTCCGACCTTTTCCCCGACAGGCCGCATTTCGGGGGGATAGCCCTCTTTGACATGGTGCTCAATCTTATCTTCGATTTCATCGGGCAGTTTAAAGCCTGATGAGGAAAACAACTTGATGCCGTTGTATTCAAATGAATTATGCGAGGCCGAAATCATGGCGCCCGCGTCTGCCTGAAGCTCAAGCGTCAGCCAGGCAACCCCCGGCGTCGCGATGACACCCGCATAGACCACATCCGCGCCCGCCGCGTTAATTCCCGCGATGAGAGCAGAAGCGAGCATCCCGCAGGACACACGCGTATCGGCACCGACGACAAAGGTCGGCTTATGATGCGTTTCTTCCGTTAACACGCGAGCGGCCGCCATGCCGATCTCAAAAGCAAGATCGGGCGTCAAGTCGCGATTTGCGACACCCCTCACACCATCTGTTCCAAAAAGTCTTGACATTTAATAATCACTCAATCGTAAAAACGTTCACGGTCACCGTTCCGGGAATCAGAAGCTCTGTCTTGGTGTAGAGCAGCGTATTCGTATCGACTTGAACCTGAAGCTGTACAGGTCCCGTCCGGTTCACCGCGCTGACATCGATAAAGGCAGAAATTTTCCCCGGGTTGACCTCAGAGAGCACCTGAGATCTGCCTCTCAATGTAATCTGGACATTTGCGACAGGATATCCCTGAATGCCAAAGCCGCGATCACGTGCCTGATCGACTCCGTAATGCGCAAGCGGCACCGAGTAGGTTTTGGTCGTCACAGGATTGACCGTCACCTGGACAAAAAGCCACATGAAGCAGGCCAAAAAGATGGCCACCACCGCAAGCACAGCGCGCTGCTTTCTGGAAAGAAGCGACCTTGCGCGGTTGCGCGTGCCGTAATCATGTTTTTTCATGGCAACCGGCACTGTCTTGTTCAGCGCATCGTGGATATCGCCCTGCTCCTCACCTTCCGCCTCATCGCGAAAATCGTGGGAGGAGAGAATATCTTTATCCGAGTCGTTGACATTCACGATGCCCGTTCGCTTCATGAACAGCATTCTGATTTTATTCTTGAAAGAGCGGTCCTCTTCCGTGGCCGCCATGCCGAGCAGGCGGTGGAGCTGTGTCCTTAACGCGTCCGCATTCCCGAGTACCAGCAAAACACCGTTGACCGCGATGCTGATCACCCCGCGCTCCTCTGAAACGACAATGGCAATCGCGTCCCCCATCTCGCTGGCTCCGACAGCCGCGCGATGGCGAAGACCGAAATCTCTTCTCATATGGTAGTTATCCGAAAGCGGCACATGGACGCGCGCGGCGGCCACCCTTCCGTCACGGATCAGGACAGCCCCGTCGTGTAAGGGCGAGCCCGTATAAAAGATTTGACGCAGTAAGGCGGAGGTCACATTCGCGTCAATCCCCACAGCGTTCTCCTGCTCTTGCAGTTCGCCTAGGCGCGTGTCACGCTCCAGGATGATCAAAGCCCCCGTCCTGGTCTCTGACATCCATTCACAGGCGTTCACAATCGCCTCGATCATCTGGTGGGCA
The DNA here is from genome assembly GCA_040766025.1 of Clostridia bacterium. Classification (GTDB taxonomy): domain Bacteria; phylum Bacillota; class Clostridia; order Saccharofermentanales; family DTU023; genus UBA4923. Next base: position 181,096 of record JAXGRH010000002.1, read on the forward strand.
CTCGGGCCCCCGGAGAGCGTCTCAAAACTCATGTAGGACAAACGGTTTCGGCCGACGGCCTCAAGCGTTCGCCTCAACTCCGGCTGGAATATCACGATGATGGCAATCGCCAAAATGGAGATCGTCCGATTCAACATGAAGCCGATCGTATTCAGCCCGATGGCGCTCGCGACAAGGGCAAAAACAATAATGAGGATGATGCCCCGCAAAAGCTGCCAGGCGCGCGAGTCACGCAGGAGCAATAATATGAAATACAAGATCAGCGCCGTGATCGCGATGTCAAACAGAGCGATCACAATGTCGAGCGGTCCGCCTAAGAACAGGAGGCCGTCTGACAGGCTGTAGCGAATCTCCCTGAAAAATTCACCGATTTTTGAAAATAAGCTAGCTGACAAGGACGCTCCTTTCGCTCCTTTAACTCTTAAAATCTTTTTTCCATATTAGCATAAGCCGAGGCCAACAGGCTCAAAATGAAGTTTGACAACAGCGCCTCCCGGCTGGTATTATTCCACATGTTGCGACTTATCATTGCCGATTAGTGTAACGGTAGCACACCTGACTCTGACTCAGTTTGTCCGGGTTCAAATCCTGGATCGGCAGCCACAAACCTTCGAATCATCCGATTCGAAGGTTTGTTTTTTTAAAGACCCCATTCCGCCAAAAATGCATCACGCCAACCGGCAAGAAACGCGGGAAACGCCAGACTTTCCAAATCCTGCCGACGAACAGCAAAAACGTTTGAATCCCCTTTATCCTGAAACACAAAGCCCAATTCGTCCCCTTCAATCCGAAGCTCCCAAAAACTGAGCTCCCACACACGATGCGAAAACACCACGCGCTTATCCGCCACGTAGCGGAGCTCGTGAAAAGGCAAGTTCGAGAACTCACTCATCTTTCGCATAGCCTCTTGTACTTTTTCGCCATCATTTTTCTTGTATTTTTCGGGCAACAAAATAAACTCATAAAGGCCGTGAAGCAAGGCTTCAGAACGCCGCCTGCAAAACACATGGGTCCCGTCATGGACAAGCACATAACTCATCCGGGACACAGGGCTTTTATCACGCTTTTGGCGGAGCGGATACTCCGCCACCGCTCCTTGTTGGTAGGCCCGGCAGACATGCGACAAAGGACAGCCATGGCATAAGGGAGAAGACGAAAGACAGATCGTCGCGCCAAGCTCGATTAGAGCCTCCGAGAAGTCCCCCGCGCGTTCCGGGGGTATAAGGCCGCTCACTCGCTCCCTTACCGCCGCCTGTGACTTCACATCCCCCATCGTATAGGCTTCGGCCTCAAGGCGGGAGACGACGCGCAGGACGTTGCCGTCCACCGCGGGTTCAGGAAGGTCAAAGACAAAGCTCAAAAGCGCTCCTGCCGTATATTCGCCGATACCGGGAAGTTTTAATAATGTTTTTCGGTCTTGCGGCAATTCTCCCGCAAAGTCAATAACAAGCGTTTTAGCAAGCTTCAAAAGCTGCCTTGCTCGCCTGTAATAACCGAGACCCTCCCAGTACTTTAAAACCTCCGGCTCCTCGGCAGAAGCGAGCGTAGCTAGATCGGGAAAGCGCTCTAAAAAACGCGCATAGTAAGGAATGACGGTTGACACCTGCGTCTGTTGCAGCATGAATTCCGATACGATGACCGCGTAAGGATCGCGGCGCGTCCCTGAAGCCGGCTCGCGCCAGGGAAGCTCGCGGGCGCATTGGTCAAACCAAGAGAGTAAAGCGTCGGACAACTCCCTCACAGACGTTTTTGCCCCATAAGGTATTCGGCGGCACTCTTCCCCGCCCGGTATCCGGATGAAAAAGCCCATAACAGGTTGTAGCCGCCCGTGTCCCCATCAATGTCCAGGACTTCTCCTGCGGAAAAAAGCCCCGACACTTTTTTTGACATCAGGGTGAACGCGTCAAATTCATCCGTTAACACGCCCCCTGAGGCCACCTGGGCGAAGGGAAAACCGCGTGTACTTTGAACTTCCAAGGGCAATGCTTTTAAAAGGGAGGCCATTTTCCTGTAAAACATGTCATCCTTTTGACTTGGTTCTTCAGTATGCAGGCTACGGAGGATCCCTTTGGCGATTTTTTCAGGCACAAGCCCTGTGAGCGCGGACCTGGATGTCGCGCTCACAGGGCTTATCCCCTTTTAATAACGCGACCATCTCATCCTCTGACATTTCAGGCACAAAATCGAGGTAAATATGCCCCGCGGGACTCTCTTGGATACGCCCGACGATCCTGCCGAGCTCCATCGCCGCGATCCCCGACAGACCATAGGAGGTGATGAGAAATTCACCTTTTGTCTTCGCGGTTTCGCCCCCATGTCCGACAAAGGACGCCTCCCCCCGAAAGCGGATGCCCGAGGCATATTTCATGAGCGGGTGAGGATTCAAGTTCAAAGGGACAAGGGAGGGCATGGGGGTCCTTAGGGTATGCCCCAGCGATTGCAAGAGATCTAAGCCTGAAAGACTTCCGCCAAGGTCGGGGGACGCGGCGCTGCCTGTGGCTACAATCACGGCTGACGCCGTGAAGTTTTCTTCTTTGGTCTTGATTTGAAAAAGAAAACTTTCCTTTTCAATACTTACAACCTCTGTGGGATAAAAAATCTTAATGTCATGGCGTTCTATTTGTTCTTGCAAAATAAGGGCGACCGAGCTTGCCTGAAAGGAGCGCGGGTACACCCGCCCTTCGCGATCTTCCATGGTGTGAAGACCCAGAGCGGAAAACCAAGAAAGGAGCTGTTTCGCGGTCATTTCGGCGATCACGGCGGATGCAAATGACGGATCCGTGCCGTGGTAATGGCCCTCAACTGGCTGTGTGTTCACGAGGTTGCAGCGTCCGTTTCCTGAGGCCAGGACCTTTCTTAAGGGTTGCTTTTCTTTTTCCAGGATCGCGATACGTCCCAAAAGACCGGCTTCTCGCGCCGCGATCGCCGCCGAGGCGCCCGAGGCGCCCAAGCCGATCACTAAAAGGTCAAAATGATGCTCGTCATAGGGCATATCGCTCACCGTATCGTCAGAAGACGCGCTTCCTTTTCAAACATGATCCAGCAGTGATGGCTGTCAAGCGGCAGGATCTTTTTGACCTTATCGTCTGTCGACTGTCGGGCTAAGATCTGTCCTGTTGCGGCGTCGATGAGCCATAGTTCTTCGTTCTGGGCCGCGATCCAATGGGAGCCTTCCCGCACAATGGCAAAATCTTCGATGGCGTTTAATGCTTCAAATGATAAGAACATGGATTCATCGGAATCAGCCTTCGATTGGAACAGCGTAAGAGACAATATCCCCTCTTGTTCCACAAGCATGACCAGCCGCTCTCCCGATGCTTGCCAGCGGATTGGTTTACCGATCATTGTTTCACGGTCGATTGTTTTTGTTTCAGGGTTAAATAAAAGGATCGTGTCTTCGTTCAATAAGCAAAGCGCGTCATTTTCTAATGGCGCGATGATCGGGAACAGTTCATCCTCGTCAAAGGCTTGATCGAAAATGAGCGTCCCTTCCAAATCGTATCGCAGTATCTTCGTCACGGGATTCCCCGTCGAAAGATCAAGCAAGAGGAGGTCAAAGGCATTGTTATTCGGGACAAACGATGCTCCTAAGGGCCATTCGAGTGAATCGAAATTGATGACGAAGCGATAGGTCCCCCGATCGACATCGAAAAGGCCGGCCATCATTTGGCCTTGCGCGGAGGCGCCAAAACAGAGCACTATTCCCTCCTGATAATCGGCGCCGTACACGGTCTCGTGGATGCCTGTTTCGTGGCTGATGCCGTCCGCTGTGACAAGCATCAGGCCTCCGCCCTGTTCCGGTGTCACAAACAGGGTGTCCTGATTCATAAAATGACGTGAACGGTGGTAGGGAAAGGCCGCGTAAGACTGTTCTTTTCCCATCGTGTCAAAAAAAGCCACGCCGTCGTCTTCCACCCGAATCAAGGTCGTGTCGATCACTGAAAAAGAGGAGACAGGGGCACTGTTTAAAGAAACGGCGGGGCCGAGCTCAATCATGCCACGAGTGGCCTCAACTTCGGGCGGATGGTTGGATAAGTAAATAAGAAGGAGGACGGCGATAAACAAGATCGTCCAGCAAAAGGAGATGACGGCCACAGGTGAGGTGCTCGCGCCTCTTTTATTCTCTCTTTCCCCGTTCACCGGCCCTACGCCCCTCCTTTTTGATATCTTGATCCTTATCTTTTTCACATGATATCACGAACAAAAGGAGGCGCCGAGGCGCCTCCTTCATCAAAAACTTATGTCATTTAAGCCTAGTACATGCCCGGCTGTGGAGGCATCATGGGCTCGGGTTCGGGGATATTGGCGACCACTGCTTCGGTCGTCAAGAGAATGGACGCGATCGACGCGGCGTTCTGGAGCGCTGAGCGCGTCACTTTCGCCGGGTCAACAATGCCGGCACCGACCATGTCAGTGTAGGCTTCACTCAAGACGTCAAAGCCTGTGCCCTTCTCCTTAGACTTCACGTGCTCACAGACAACGCTGCCGTCAAATCCGCTGTTCATCGCGATCTGGCGGACAGGCTCTTCAAGCGCGCGCAGGACAATCGACACCCCGGTACGCTCGTCGCCTTCAAGTTCGTCAAGCAACACGGCGACATCGTCCAACACGTCGATGTAGGCTGTTCCGCCGCCCGGGACGATACCTTCTTCGACCGCGGCGCGTGTCGCGGACAGAGCGTCTTCGATGCGGAGCTTTCTTTCCTTCATCTCGGTCTCAGTCGCGGCTCCGACCTTGATCACGGCAACGCCGCCCGACAGTTTGGCCAGGCGCTCTTGCAGTTTCTCACGATCGAAATCAGAGGTCGTCTCTTCAATCTGCGCGCGGATCGCCGCGACGCGGGCTTCGAGATCTTCCGGCTTGCCGGCGCCGTCCACGATGACGGTGTTATCTTTGTCAATCTTCACCTGACGTGCCTGTCCGAGGTCAGACAGTTCCACATCCTTCAGCTCCATGCCGAGGTCGGAGGAGATGACTTTACCACCCGTCAACACCGCGATGTCCTGCAGCATTTCTTTTCTGCGGTCGCCAAAGCCCGGAGCCTTGACCGCCGCACAGTTAAAGGTGCCGCGCAGTTTGTTCAGGATAAGTGTTGAGAGGGCTTCACCTTCCACGTCTTCCGCGATAATGAGGAGGCGTTTACCGTTTTGCACGATCTTCTCTAATAACGGTAAAAGATCCTGGATGTTCGAGATTTTTTTGTCGGTGATCAGGATATAGGGCTCGTCATAGGAGACTTCCATCTTGGTCGGATCGGTGACCATGTAAGCTGAGATATAACCGCGGTCAAATTGCATACCTTCCACGATCTCAAGTTCAGTGCCCATCGTCTGTGACTCTTCCACCGTGATAACGCCGTCGTTTGTGACCGACTCCATCGCGTTGGCGATTTCCGCGCCGATCTCATCGTCATTGGCAGAGATGGCCGCGACACGGGAGATATCATTTTTGCCTTCAACGGCTTTGCTGTCACGGCCGATCGCCGCGACGGCTTTCACGACCGCCTTGTCGATTCCGCGCTTCAGGATAATGGGGTTGGCGCCCGCGGCGACGTTGCGAAGGCCTTCGCGAATGATCGCCTGAGCCAAAAGTGTTGCGGTGGTCGTGCCATCGCCTGCGACGTCATTGGTCTTTGTCGCCACTTCTTTGACAAGCTGCGCGCCCATATTTTCAAAACGGTCTTCCAGCTCAATGTCACGCGCGATGGTGACGCCGTCATTGGTGACAACGGGAGCGCCGTATGTTTTATCGAGGACTACGTTGCGACCTTTGGGGCCCAAGGTAATGCGGACCGTATCGGCCAGTTTATTGACGCCAATCTCCAGCGATTTTCTTGCGTCTTCTGAGTACTTCAAATCTTTAGCCATAGCTTATCTCTCCTTATATTTAGTCGACAATGGCGAGGATATCGCTCTGTCGCAGAATCGTGTATTCAATGTCGTCGATTTTGACTTCTGTCCCGGCATATTTGCTGATCAGGACATGGTCGCCCACTTCGACTTCCATGATGATATCTTTACCATCGACCACGCCACCGGGGCCCACGGCGATAATTTCAACGATTTGCGGTTTTTCTTTTGCGGATCCGGGAAGTACAATGCCGCCCTTGGTCGTCTCTTCCGCTTCCAGTCTTTTGATGACCACCCGGTCACCTAATGGTTTAATGTTCATAGATTTACCTCCACATATATTTTTTACGGAAGTTGGCACTCGTGCGTATCGAGTGCCAGCCAAGTAATAATATAAGCAGAACGGGAAATTTTGTCAACCGGAAATCGTCAGAATATCGTGTCCAAAAGTGAACGGAAGATGTCTTTCTCGGAAAGGTATAAAAGGATTTGCGAATTGTTCATAAAATCGCGTACGATTGGGCTCGTGATACTAAATGAAGTCAACACCATCACCAGGAGCCAGAGGGTGAAAATCCCCCAGAGTAACCCGAGTACCAGACCCCTGTTCTGTTCAGCCAGCCTATGACAGGCACACTGTTCAAAAGGGGGTCAACAGCCGCGCCAAAAGCCCTAAGCCAATGCGCACGATGAGAAATACACAGACCAAAACAAGCGCGCCCAAAACGAGTTGCCAAACGGAATTCACCGCCTGGTCGACCACGGATTGTCCCGTGAGATCGGGTGACTGCAAGATTTTTCGCGTCCAATTTTCCGGCATGCCTAAGGCTTCTAATACGGGTGAAAGATTCGTGGATCCCGCTTCCACTCCCCTGTTGAACATTTTGGGTCAAATCTTCCATTGAATGGCTGAAAAGTCCCAGATTGTAAAGCCAGCCCGTAAGCGGGCGTACCATAAGAAACGCATGGCAATGGATATAAGGGAGCTTATAAAGCCCACGGCCGTCAATAAAAGGCCGCGGCGATGGCCGATATAGACAAATAAGGCGACGAGGATAACCGCCGACAGGTCAAATCTCATTCTTCTTCACACTTTCCGTCAAGTCCTAGTGGATTAATTGTCTCACAGTCAGGCCGCTTTGCCTAATCGCGGGCCTCATATGCTAAAATCAGCCTCGGAGGTCAAGATGCAGGAAAACCCATTCCCACTTCATCAATTGATTCTGCTCCATATCGCGGGGCAGGCACCCGGCATCCGGCGCTCAGGGCTTTGTGACGCGGCGCTGTCGACCCTTTCCATGGACTATTTTGATGTCGCCCAGGCACTCGATGAACTCGCGGAAGCAAAACTCATCCAGGTCGCGGCCCGTAAAGGCGAAGCCGTATTGGACGCCCACGACCGCGCCGTCGAACGTTGCGACCTGACCGCTAAAGGCCAAGAGGTGTTAAACGCGCTTGAAAGTCAAATACCCGTCACCATCCGGCGTTATCTTGCGGATTACCTTGACAAAACAGCGCTCGACCGCCGCATCCTGGACACGGTCACAGCTAGCAGTTGAACCCACCGCAACAGGTCAATACCGTGTACTTTTGAAGCAACACAACGAGCAGGAAGAGGGCTTTTCACTCTCCTGTACCTTTCCCACTGGTAAAATGGCCAAAAAGCAGCGGCCACTCTGGCGGAAAGTTCCGCCAAGGTGCTGCAAGCGGTTGTCAAAACACTTCTTGAATCAGAGAATTAATCTAATATTTCCTCGTCCGGTATCGCCTTCAGGCGCTCAGCTAAAGTCTCTAGCATATTCTTGGATCTCTTTTTCATCTTCACCAGTGGGCAAACCCTTGATCAGCAAGCTGTCAAGCCGCTCGGCCTTGTGACGGTCTAAGAGTCCCTCCATCTGCTTCACCATCTGGGAACCCCAGCCAAAGGAGCCGATAAGCCCGATCATGCGCAGGGGCGGATTAATGACCCCAATGAGCATTGCCATGGCGGCCATCAGGGGATGCGCGCTCCGATGACGGTCGGCGAAGCAAGAATGAGCGCGCCCGCAAAAAGGGATTCGGTTAACACGTCGCCTGCCGGCACGCGAAAATCATGTTTATCGCTTCCGAGATCTAAAAGCTTGACATGGATCCCTTCGTCGACAAGCGCTTTTGCAAGCGTCTTCACCATGCGCTTCGTACTGCCGTGCATGGACACATAGGCGATGGCCACATCGCGCGTCGTCTTGTCAGAGCACATGCGCTCATACTCCGAAAGAATGGTGTCAGGCAGAAACCACACGGGCCCGTGCGCGGAACAGATCATCGCGGGATCGAGCTCACGTGTCTTTTCGACATAGCGGGCCACATGCGTCCTAAAGGGCATCATGATTTCCGCAAAATAGGTACGCGACCTGCTCTAATTGAATTGTTTCGTCCGGCTTTTCCATGACATCGGGGACATAGTGACTGCCGTAAAGGTCGGTAACTAAATAAGAGATACTCATCCGCGAGCCAATACATCGTGTTATCGGGCCAGTGGGCAAAGGGCACCGGGATACATTCCAGGCTGACGCCGCCTAGTTCAATGGTGTCACCCGCTTCGACAATTTTCATCTTGTCTTTTGGAAGGTGAAGGTGACTTTCCAAAAAGTCAGCAACCTTCTGGGGCGCGACAATCACCGCTTTCGGGTAGCGCTGCAACAACATGGGCGCGCCTCCCGAATGATCCTGCTCCGCGTGAAGGCAGACGATGTATTCAAGATGCTTCACTTTGAGCGTATCCAGATGCTCGAACAGCTGTTCGATCGCATTACTCCCCTGCGGGTCAGATGAGCGCTGACTTTTCATCCCCGTCTACCAGGTAGCTGTTGTAGGTTGTGCCGTAGGGCGTGGGCATCAGGCAGTCAAAATAATGAAGTCCCGGGTCATCGGCACCCACCAAGGTGACGCGATCCGTGATTTTTAACAGAGCCATCAAGAACCTCCTTTATGAGTCGGTATTATTTGAAAAAGAAGCCGGTCTCCCGGCTTCTTTTACTTTGTTCATCCATCCCGATTAGTCTTCGAGCGGGGAGAAATCTTCTTTCGGTACGCCGCAAAGCGGGCATACCCAATCCTCGGGCAGATCTTCAAAGGCAACGCCCGGCTCAATGCCACCGTCGGGATCGCCGATTTCAGGATCATACACGTAACCACAGACATCACAGATATACTTTTTCATGGTATTCCTCACTTTCAACGCCGGGGAAAGACCCATACGGCAACGCCACCGGCCATCTATTTGAAATATTATACACGAACAGGGTAAAGATTTGTTTCTTATAGCGTAATTCTGAAGGATGAGCCGTCGAGGTAGACCTCGTCGCCTTCTTCAACACCCGCGTCAAGCAGGGCGTCCTGAATGCCACTTTCAATGATGCGCTTTTGGAATGGCGAAATGACTCCGTGTCACTGAAGTTTGTCGACAGCATGAGTTCCCGGATGAAGGGGCCTTCTACGGCTACAATTCCGCCTGTCCGGACAAGCTGGAAATCGTATTTCTTTTCGAAGCGGTAAATCTTCTTCTCTTCAATTTCCTGCAACTCCGGTAAGGGCAGTGAGAAGACTTCAGACGCCAAGGTCTGGATGAAAGGGCGAACGCCCTCAGTCGTCGCGGCGGAGAGGGCGAACACGCGGTAACCGTCCTCTTCGATCGTCTTTTGCAGTCTTCCTATTTCTTCTTCTTCAACCAGATCAATTTTATTTAACACCACCCACACAGGGCGCCGGCCGAGAAGATTCTTATACTTCGCCAATTCTTCGTTAATCGCCCGGTAACGCTCGAGGGGATCCACGCCGTCTAACGTGGAGGCGTCTATTACGTGGATGAGAATACGCGCGCGTTCCACATGCCTCAAAAATTCATGGCCCATGCCCGCGCCTTCTGCCGCGCCTTCAATGAGTCCCGGCACGTCCACTAAGACAAAGCGCGCGCCCTTGACGTCAACCACGCCTAAGACGGGTTCTAAGGTCGTAAAGGGGTAGGCGGCGACCTTTGGCTTGGCGGCTGACACGACGGACAGGAGGGTCGATTTTCCAGCGTTCGGGTATCCGATGAGCGCGGCGTCCGCTAAAAGGCGCAGTTCGAAATCTATCTTGAACTGCTCCCCTGTTTTCCCTGAAGTCGCAAAGCGTGGCGCCTGCCTGACAGCATTGGCAAAGGTCATGTTACCGCGCCCTCCGGCGCCTCCCTTGGCGACGACGGCTTCGTCGCCGTCATTTTTCAAATCCGCGATCAGCTCACGCGTTTCAGAATGAAGCACCAGGGTGCCAGGTGGCACTTTCAAAAAGATGTCAGCCCCCGCTTTCCCCGCCATGCGTTTCTTTTTTCCGGACTCTCCGTCTTCCGCAAAGTAATGATGCTTAAATCGGTAATCGGTTAAGGTGTTGACATTGCGATCCGCGCGCACGATGACATCGCCCCCGCGCCCGCCATTCCCGCCGTCGGGTCCGCCGTTGGGGATGTATTTTTCGCGCCTGAAAGAAACGGCGCCATTACCGCCGTTTCCCGAACGTACTTCGATCGTCGCGTGGTCGTAAAACATAAGCGTTAAAGATTGAGAGCGGCGACTGCCGCTCTTTTGTTGCTTACGCTTCTACCGGATAAACGCTTGCTTGCTTGCGCTTCTTCGAGACGCGCTCATAGCGCACGAGGCCGTCGATTTTTGCAAACAAGGTGTCGTCTTTTCCAATACCGACATTATTTCCGGGATGAATTTTCGTCCCTCTTTGGCGGTAGATGATGCTCCCTGCTTGGCAAAATTCGCCGTCGGCCAATTTCGCGCCCAAACGCTTCGATTTTGAGTCACGCCCGTTGCGCGTGCTGCCCATCCCCATCTTGTGGGCCAAAAGCTGAAGATTAACTTTAATCATGGTGTTCCCCCTTAATATCTTCCGGGTGATTGTCCTCTACTGTCATAGCGCGAGCCGTAACTGGCTTCGATCTGCAGACAACCGATCCTTGTTGATTCCATTAATGTGGCGACAATCTTCATGCTGGATCTTCGGGGTAGTCACTTCACAGCAGATCCATCCCGATTCCAATGTGTAGCGAGGCGATACCCCCGCCAGTTCTTCCAAACTCCCGATCGTCGTCTGCGCGATGGCGGATACGCCCGCACAGATCACATCGGGCCAAGGCCGAAAACTTCTCGCGTGACCTTCCATGCGAAAGGAATAAATCCTCCCTTTGAGGTCATATTCGAAGCTTGCCCGAATCATCTTATCCCTTGATGGACTCGATGCGGACGAGCGTGTAGGGCTGTCTGTGGCCCTGCTTTCTGCGGTAGCCTTTTTTAGCTTTGTATTTGAACACGACAATCTTTTTGCCGCGCCCGTGTTTGACAATCTGGCCTGTGACAACAGCGCCGTCCAAGAACGGTGATCCGACGCGCAACAGCCCGCCTTCCGAGAGCGCAGCACTTCGTCCACCCGCAAAATTCACGGAAATCCTCTGCCTCTCCCTCAATCGTCTCGATGTAGATCTCATCGCCTTCAGCGACTCGGTACTGTTTTCCGCCCGTCCTAATGGCATAACTCATATGCGGTCTCTCCTTTATTCAAGTCTCGCCCAACTGGGGTTGTTACTTTTCGCAACATTAAAAAACCCCGCCGGAGCGGTCGCCGGACCATGATACGACAAAAATGCGCCCCCTGTCAATCACTCTTCTTCTGACAAGCTCAAGAAATACTCCAAATACAGGGCATCGAGGGTTTCTGTGACCTCCGCGTAGCGCTCATAGTCAGACGCTTGTGTTGCGCGGCTGTCTTTGGATTCAAAAACAGTACGCTCGTGTTCCAGTGTTTCAATTTCATTTTTGACACGACTGATACGCTCCCGCTGCTGGGCGCGCTGTCGACGAAGCTCCGCGGCCCCTATTACAGCTACCGCGTTTGAAAGAGGTGCTGATTACCTCCTCCTCAGTGGGCTTCTCGCTGTGCCTGGCATACCACGACTCGTAGTCATCGAATCGGATAATCGCCTCACCCACAAAACCCAAAACACTGTCCGACACGGCGTCTACAAAGTAACGGTCATGGCTGACCGCCACCACGGCGCCGTGAAAATCAGTCAGCGCTTCTTCTAACAGTTGTCGCGAATCGATGTCCAGGTGGTTCGTCGGCTCGTCAGAGATGAGGATGTCAGGTTTTCCTCCAACAGCGTGCAAAGGTGCAAACGATGCCGCTCACCGCCCGATAGGGAGCGCAGTTTTTTGATCATCGATTCGTCACGAAAACCAAAACGCGCCAAGCGCTTACGGATCGCCGTCTCAGTCCCGTGGTAAGAAGAAGCTAAGTGTTCGTAAACGGTGAGCTCGTCATCTTGGAACTCAACGATCTGGCCCTTGAAGGCGATGCTGGGATCCCCGTACAGCCGATCGTACCCTCATCAGGTTCTACCTCACCCATCAGGATGCGAAGCAGGCTTGTCTTCCCGCATCCGTTCGGTCCCAAAAGCGCGATCTTGTCGGAGGCGCAAAGCGTGAAGGAAACATCGGCAAACAACGGCCTGTCGTAGGACAAAGAAAGTTCGGAGGCTTCGACAAGCGCGCGATTTTATCTTGCTTGGAGTTTTCCGGTAAAAATGAAAAGGACATGCGGCGCTCAGGGAGTTCTTCTTTTCCTCCAAGCCTTTCATTTCATTCTTTAACTTTTTTACCACTTTCTCGCGCGAATGATATGACTTCATCTTGCGATGCGACAGCATTGTCTGCGTCACCTCTTCTTCCGCGCTTAATGCACATCCTCAAACGCCCTAAGGTCTGATGCAGCAGTTCTTCTCGTTCTTGTTTTTGCTGTCTTGAGGCGGAGTAATTCCCGCGGTAGGTATAAAGTTTTTGTTTTCCAATTCAAAGATGCGGTCACACACAGTCTAAAAACCAGCGGTCATGGGAGATGACAATGAGGCCGGAGCGCCGGGAGCTAAATGGCGAAAGCCAGGAGCAGGCCGTCGTGATCCAGGTGGTTTGTCGGCTCGTCAAGAAACAACAAATCGCTCGGCTCAAGCAACAGCCGCCCCAAGGCGACCCGCATCTGCTCCCCGCCTGAGAGCGTGTCATAGGGTTGATTCATCTGCTGTTCGGACAATCCCAAACCTGATAGGTTTTTTGAAAGTCTTGCCTCGTAGTCGTAGGCGCCTTTCGCTTCCAACAGATGCTGCAGTTCACTGTACTCCGAGACAAGCGATTCAAGGCTTTCCCCTGTCTCTTGTTCCATCTTTTCCTGGATATGTGAAAGACGCTGTTTGGCGCGGACAAATTCAGGTTTTTCCAAGATCTTAAAACCGCGCTCAAAGTCTTCCGTGGGGCGCTGACCGAGCATGGCGACCAGAAGTGTCTGCGCCCGATGGATCGCGCCTTGGTCGGCTTCTAAGGCTCCTGTCAGGAGGTTCAGCAGTGTGGTCTTCCCCGATCCGTTCCGGCCGATAAGGCCAATCTTATCGCCCGCGTCAATGGCAAAGAAATATCGGACAAAATGACTTTGCCCTGAAAGGATTTTCAACGTTGTGAGCCTGAATAATGCTCATAGATCCCTTTTCCCTTTTCTTTTTCCGTGTTCTTTAAAGCGTGAAACCTGAGACATTTTATCATGTGGGGGGCTTATCTGCTAAAATGTTCGAGATAAAACGATTTTTAAGGATCAAAAGAAAAGATGTGTACCAAGGCCCGTCCGAAGGGGAAGAAAATCTTCCGCTCCTGATTCCCCGCTTTTAGCGAGAGAGAAATCAAAAGATTTCCCTGCTAAGAGCGCTCAAATTACAGGAGAAAAGACGCCTGACTGAGGCGATCGCTTCTTTTATCGCGCCCGAAAAACGCATCTTCTTTGTCGGCATCGGCGGCATCAGCATGTGCGGGTTAGCGGAATTTGCAAAGCACGAGGGCGTCATCTGTTCCGGATCAGATCCGAATCCGAATCAGCGCACGGCCTACTTAAAAAACTTGGGCATCCCGATCTTGCATGAGCATCTCGCGGCGTCCATCGACGATTTTAAGCCGGATTTGCTTGTCTTTTCAAAAGCCGTGTTCGACGACAATCCCGAGCGATTGCGCGCGAAAGCGCTGGGCATTCCCTCCGTCGAACGATCCATTTTCTTAGGCGCTATTAACCGCCTGTTTTCACGCGTGGTGAATATTAGCGGGACGAACGGCAAATCGACCGCGACCGCCATGTGCGCCCTGATGCTGATTGAAGCGGGCATTGACCCCACGGTGCATTTGGGGGCGGAGCTCATCGATTTTCAGTCAACGATTCGCCTGTCAGAGACAAAGCCGCGGGAACTGCTTTTATCTGAATCCTGTGAATTTAAACAGGGCTTCTTTCACTACGAGGGAACAGCGACCGTTATTTTGAACCTGGTCCATGACCATATTGACAGCTATAAGACGCACGACGATCTTATTTTGGCCTTTGCGCGCTACGCGGCCTTACAGCCGGAAGGCTCCCTCTTGATCCTGCCGGCTTATGACCCGGATATTGACAAGATGCTAAATTCTGTCGAAGCTGTCCGTCCGGGACACATGGAAAAACTTCAGATCATTTGGTTTGGTTCAGAACATGACAGGACACCCGAGGGCAATCTGCCGGACTACTATTACGCCAAGCTTCATTACAACGATCTGGGTGAACCGCATGCGGATGTTTATAAGAAGGGTACTTTTTTCTCCTCCATCTCCTTGACGATTCCCGGTGAGTTTAATATTCAAAACGCGATGGGAGCTTTGGTTGTGGCGGATCTTTCAGGCGCTAAAGCACCCGACATCGAGAAGGCTTTGAAAAGCTTTCGGGGCGCGGAGGGACGTTTTACGCGCGTGGGGCAGTACAACGGGGCTCATGTCATCATTGACTACGCCCACCACCCTTCGGCGGTCCGCGTGACGGTGGAGGCCGCGCGCCACCTGCCGGCGAAACGCTTATGGATTTGTTTTCAACCTTTAACCCACAGCCGGGTGCGCGGTTTCTTCGATGACTTTGTCGATTCTATGCTCGACATCCGCCCCATCATGATGAGTGAGATCTATGACGACCGTGAAAAAGACCGCTCGATCAGCTCGAAGGATCTTTGTGATCGCATCAATGAACTGGGGGGTGAGGCGGAGTTCTACCCGACAAACGAAGCGCTTGAGGCACATTTACGCCAGATTGTCGAACCAGGCGATGTGCTGCTGATCATGGGGGTAGACCTTCGTAATGTCGGCGATCGATTGACGGGTCGTATTGACCATCTGAAGAAAATTCAATAACAATCGCCCGCTTCCCACGGGCGATTTTGATTTACGCTTCCTCCGGTGTCAGGGCGATGTCCACCGCCCCCTCTCCCGGTAGGGGTTTGGGATCCACCGCGTACTCCTGGTACACCGCTTCAAACTCAGCCGATTCAATCTTCTCTTTTTCAAGCAGACGTCCGGCTAAGGCGTCGAGCAATACACGGTTTTCAGTTAGAATCTGTTTTGTCTCCGCGTAGGAATCATCAAGAATACGGGCGATTTCCTCATCAATCGCGCCCTGCAGCGACTCACTGTGGTTTCTGACATGGCCGTAGTCGCGCCCGATGAAAACTTCGTCGTCATTATTGGTGATTACATTGCCAAGGCGTGCGCTCATGCCGTATTTCGTGACCATGGCTCGGGCGATGCGGTTGCACTCTTTTAAGTCGGCGCCCGCGCCCGTGCTGATCTCGTTGAAAACAATGTCCTCCGCCGCGCGTCCGCCAAGCGCCATCATGATCTCCGCTATGAGCTGAGTCTTCGTTTTGAAGTAAATATCTTCATTCGGCTTGTAGGCGGTGTAGCCGCCCGCCGCTCCGGCGGGGATGATCGACACGCGCTCCACGCGGTCGGTCGTTGAGACCTCACGCAGGATAATGGCGTGGCCTGATTCGTGGAAGGCGGTGAGTTTTCGTTCTTCTTCGTTGATCACGCGGCTCTTCTTTTCAGGACCGATCGTGACCTTGAAGACCGCTTCTGAGATATCACTGTAATGAATCTTTGTGTCATTTCTACGAGCGGCCAAAAGCGCTGCCTCGTTTAACAGGTTCGCAAGATCCGCGCCCGTGAACCCCGGCGTGATCTTGGCAATCTCCTCCAGGTTGACATCGTCGTCAAAAGGCTTGCCTTTGGCGTGCACGGCTAAGATCGCCGCACGCCCTTTCAAGTCCGGGCTCATGACCATGATGCGGCGGTCAAAGCGGCCCGGACGCAACAGCGCGTTATCGAGGATATCCGGGCGGTTGGTGGCCGCCAGTACAATAACGCCTTCATTCGGACCGAAACCGTCCATCTCGACCAGCAACTGGTTGAGGGTCTGTTCGCGCTCATCGTGGCCGCCGCCTAAGCCCGCGCCTCTGTGACGCCCGACGGCGTCAATCTCATCGATGAAGACGATGCAGGGGGCTTTTTTCTTGGCGTTCAAGAATAGGTTGCGCACACGCGAAGCGCCGACCCCGACAAACATCTCAACAAAATCGGAGCCGCTAATGGAATAGAACGGAACCTGGGCTTCTCCCGCGACCGCGCGGGCAAGGAGCGTCTTCCCCGTTCCGGGCGGCCCGACAAGCAAAATACCTTTCGGGATTTTCGCGCCGAGTTCCTGGTATTTTTTGGGATTTTTCAAGAAGTCGACGACCTCTTGCAATTCATCTTTTTCTTCTTCCGCCCCGGCGACATCGTCAAAGGTCACACGATTTTGCGCGGGATCCGCAAGCGTCGCCCGGCTCTTGCCAAAGGACATCGCCGATTTCCCTTCACCATCCCTTCTCGCGTAGGAGATGAAGACAAAGGCGCCCAAAGACACCATCATGAGCAGCATGATGACGCCGTTCAAAATACCGCCGAAATCAGTCGGCCGGTTGTAGTCAAATGAGGTGATCTGCCCCTCGGCCTTTGCCTGGCGGAGGATCGACAGATAGCTGTCAATGGTATCGGCGGGAATGTCCTTTTTGACGGTGGCCGCACTCCCCGCTTTCACCGCCTCTTCGGTCATCGTGAGGTTCAAGGTCGCCCCGTCAATGGTGACTGATTCAACCTGGCCGCTTCTGATCATCTCTTCGACTTCAAAAAGCGACGTGTCCTTAACCTTGTCACTTCTCGACATCATTAAAGTCACCGCGAGAATCGCGATCATGAGAATGACATAGAAGGAAAATCCCCCAAATTTTCGTTGCTGTGGTCCGTTCATGCCTTGTTAAGTAATCCTATATTTTTTCTAGTTGGCCGGCCTAGTCATCCGAGAGGACGACCACATCCGGAAGGTTCCGATAGAATCCGTCCAGATCAAGTCCGTAGCCGACGATAAATTCGTTCGGGATTTCCATCCCGATGTAATGAACATCAATGTCAATCTGACGGCGTGAAGGTTTGTCAAAAGCCGTCACCAATTTCAAGCTTGCCGGATTTCTTGTGGACAGAAGATTCATCAGGTGATTCAGTGTAATCCCTGTGTCGACAATATCCTCAATAATCAGGACGTGCTTGCCTGAAATGTTGCGATCAAGGTCCTTATTGATTTTGACCACCCCGGTGCTCTTTTCGCCGGCATAACTGCTGACGGACATGAAGTCAATTTCACAGGGGACGTCGATCTCGCGGATCAGGTCAGCCATAAACATAAAGGAGCCCTTTAACACACAAATCAGATAGAGCTCTTTTCCGCGGTAGTCATCGGAAATTTGTTTTCCGAGACGTTTGACAAAATCAGTGATCATGTCGGTCGTGACGAGCGTATGATCAATCTTTTTTTCGATGTACGCCATTATTATTACCACCTTTTATCTCGGAAGAGAGCCCCTCCCGTAATCCATAAGCATTCTATCACAGAGTGCTAAACAGCCGTTACCTAATCGACATACAGCTTACACCGTAAATGCCCACTCGCCGGCTGAGAGGACCGGCACTTTTGTACCATCTTTTTTGACGCCCGTGATATCGAGTTCAGGGCCGCCCACCATGAAATCAATATGAATCATTGACTTATTGGAGCCGAGCGCTATTCGTTGTTCTTCTGTGAGCTTAGCACCGCCTTTGACCGCTTCCGCGTAGGCACTGCCCAGCGCAAAGTGGCAGGAGGCATTCTCGTCATAAAGGGTTGTCTTAAACAAAATCTCAGAGCGCGACACGGGGGATGAATCAGGTACAAGGGCGACTTCTCCGAGCCTTTTTGCGCCCTCATCGATACCGAGCAAAGCGTCCAATACTTCCTTGTTCTTTTTCGCGTCGTAGTCGACGACCACGCCGTCTTTAAAGGTAAAGCCGAAGTCCTCGACAATTTTTCCCATGACCGACAGAGGTTTGGTGGAGCGCACCGTCCCGTCCACCTTCAGAGCGTGAGGGGTGGTGAACAATTCTTCGGTGGGGATATTGGCCATGTAAGAGATGCCGTCCGGGGTGTCGGACGAACCGCCGATCCACTTATGCTGATCGGCTAAGTACACCGTGAGATCGGTCCCCGGGCCTTCATAGCGAAGATATGCAAAACCTTGTTCGTCGAGCCATTTTTCACGAAGTTTCAATCCTTCGTCGTGTGCTTTCCACGCGGCGACAGGATCCTCCGCGTCAACCCGGCAGATTTTGTAAACGGTGTCCCAGAGTTTTTGAAGCGCTTCGTCCTCGGAAAGCTCAGGGAAAAGTTCCTTCGCCCAGCGAACGGTCGGACAGGCTCCCACCACCCACTTGATATCGCCCGCGTCCATGTATTTGTCAAGATGCTGTGTCGCGACAAGAGTCGCCCTTTGCACTGTTTCGATCTTTTTTTGATCCACATCGGCAAAAAGATCAAGCGAAGGCGAACTGATAAAGATGCGATGGTATTTTTCCTTCAGCATGGCCTCACGGTAATCGGCTTCAAAACTTGGGAAAAACCCGAGAGATTCCTCTTTCGCCTCATCGTATTTAGCAAGCGCCATGTCATTGTCGCCGATCTTGGTGATCACATTTTTTGCGCCGTAACGCCAACACAGCCTGACGATCTCGCGGGCAAGCGGGAGCGATTCCGTATCGCTGTGAAGTTGGATCGAGTCACCCTCTTGTACATTGACACCGACTTTTACGAGCACATCGGCATACTTTTCTAGCATCTTCTGATTCATTCTCTAACCTCCCAAGTTTTAGTCTTTAGTCTTATCAGGCCAAGAAAGCCACATCCGCCCCTCGGCTATCGTCACCACGCTGTCGCCCGGCCATGAGAGTTGGGCGCGTGTTTGTTTTCCCGACTGTATATCCTCTAAAAGCCGTCGCAGTGTCTCTAACTGCAATGTCGTAAGTTCACGGGGCGCTCTTTTTTTACCTTCCTGAGGCTCAGCCATTGTTAAATAATAGAGCTGCATCACCCTGGAATAAAGCGCGTAGGGCAAGGACATCAAGCTTGAAACAGAAAGACTAAAATCCGGTAATAAAGCCTCTCTGAACGATTCTGTCGCAAGTTCTTCCAAAGCCTCATCGTCGTGAAAGGCCAGATCGCCCAAGCGAACAATAAGAGGCGTGGGATCGTAACCCACTGTCTCTTCCCAGGCGGGGATCAGTTGGTTTCGAATGCGGTTTCTTAAAAATTCGTCCGACACATTGGAACGATCCTCACGCCAGGGAAGTTCTAGCACATTTGCTGCTTTTTCAACTTCGCTCCGCCTGATATCGAGGAGCGGACGAATATAGGGGCCGTCGATGTAACGGATCCCCACAAGGCCGCGTAGCCCCGTGCCGCGCCCGATGTGCATGAGAATGCTTTCCGCCCGATCGTCCATATGGTGGGCTAAGGCGATACGGTATTCCCCAACAAGATTAAGTGCTTTCAGTTGTTCTTCGCCAACCTTTTCGAAGAGTTCGCGCCGTTTTATACGCCCTGCCTCTTCAAGGCCGATTTTCATCATTTCCGCGTATTCGGGGATATCCACCGAAAAGACTTGAAGCGAGATCGACTTTGCTGCACAAAAAGTCTCCACAAGCTCACGGTCACGCCTTGCCTCCTCCCCCCTAATCTGATGGTCGAGATGGACGGCTGTTAAATGAAAGGGAATGCTTTTTGAGACGCGTTTTAAAAAGGCAAGAAGAAGCATCGAATCGACGCCCCCCGATACTCCCGCGATGACGACTCCCTTTTCGGGGAAGAGCCCCTCACGCTTAGATGTCTCCTCAAACTTTTGGAATACGCGAAATGCCTGCGCGGGAATCTTTTCCATGACCATTAGAAGGGCGGTTCCGGCTCGCCTCTGTAACCGGGTTCGGTGAAGGTGAGTGAGAGCGGGCACCATTCAAGCGACACGGTGGTGCGCTCCCCCTGTCTGTTCTTTTCGACGATTAAATCGATCTCGCAGACATCCTGCTGGTAAGCCCCTTCCTCCTCGTGACGGTTCGGATCATGGAGGAACATGACGACGTCAGCGTCCTGTTCAATGGCGCCTGATTCACGCAGGTCGGCAAGCCTCGGGCGGCGCCCCGCGCGGTCCACTTCACGGCTGAGCTGTGACAGGGCTAAGACCGGGACTTCCAAGTCGCGGGCCATGACCTTCAACATTCGTGAAATCTCAGCGATCTGCTGTTGTCTGTTTTCCGCTTTTGAGCGGCTTGTCGCGGATCCCATGAGCTGGAGGTAGTCCACGACGACTAAGTCAAGGCGCTGTTTTTGCAACTGAAGCTGGCGGCAGCGCGCGTGAATCTCCACCACATTGATGGAGGAGCGGTCGTCAATATAGATGGGAAGACCGTATAGATCGCCCAAACCGTCCGCGATTTTATCCCAGGAGGCTTTATCCTTCTTGTCAAGGGATTCTAATTGCTGAAAGGACATGCCTGTTTTTGAAGAAAGCAATCTTGTCGCGACCTCTTCCTTGCTCATTTCCAAGGAGAAGACGGCGACCACCGCCTGGTACAACCGTGACAGGTTGTGCGCGATGTTCAATGACAGGGCTGATTTACCGACACCGGGGCGGGAAGCGAGAATATACAACGCGCCTTTTCGAAGGCCGCCTAAAACGCGGTTTAAGGCGGGAAAATCGATGCGCATGGGTTGCGGGCGCTCGCCGCGCGCGATGGCTCCCAGTTCATTGATCCGGGCGCCCAAAATATCGCCGAGCTGTGTCAGTCCCGCGCTTTCGCCTTCCTCTCGGATATGCATGATCCGCTGGGCCGCAAGTTCAATTAACTGTTCGGATTCATGGTCTGAGGCAAAGCAAAGGTCGATGATTCCGTCAAGCGCCAGGATCATGCGTCTTTTAACCGACAGATCGGACACGACGTCAATATAGACGGCGTAGTTTTCGACAAAGGGCACGGTGCTTGGGAGGCGGGCGATGTATTCGCGCCCGCCGGCTCTTGAAATGGTGCCGGCCGCGATCATCTGATTCGTGACGGTCAGGATGTCGCAGGGTTTTTGGTTTTCGTTTAAGGAGGCGATCGCCTCAAAAATCAACTGGTGTTTTGAATCGTAGAAATCTTCGCGGGAAAGGCTCGCGAGCATCGCCGCAAGCGGCTCAAGTTTCATCATGGCGCCGCCTAAAACGGACTGTTCCGCCCCGATGTTATGGGGTAGCGGTTGCCCTCGAAGCCGCTCTTGCTGCCTTTCCTCTGCCATTAAAGCTCAGCCTTCACATCGAGCGTAAAGCTTGCCTGGACCTCCGGATGGAGGCGGACGGTGACTTCGTGACTGCCCACTGATTTCACAGGTTCTGCCAAGGTCACGTCGCGCTTATCGATATCAAAGCCTTTTTCGCTTAAAAGATCGGCAATATTCTGATTGGTGACGGTGCCGTAGAGGCGGCCCGCGGTACCGGCTTTGGCGGTAAAGGTGAAGTGTTCGCCTTCAATGGATTCGGCGATTTCTTTTGCGCGGGCCAGGCGCTCTTCTTCACTCTTCACACGGGCTTTTTGGCGCATCTCGACCACGTTCAGGTTGTCCTTTGTGACTTCCACCGCAAGCTTGCGTTTAAATAGAAAATTGCGGGCGTAACCGGGTTTGACATCGACGACGTCTCCGGCGTGTCCGATCCCCTTCACACCCTCAAGCAATAGTACTTTCATCTTGGATCTCCTATCGAAAAGTTGTAAATGTCATTTTAACACAGACCCCCCTTGGGATTTTCTTTTGGGCCGATTGAAAAACCCCCGCTTCGCCGAAGAGGGGGTTTTTGAAAAACAAAATCTGTCTGTTGTTACTCCGGCTTATAAGGCAGGAGGGCGACCTGACGTGAACGGCCGATTGCCGTTGTCAGCGCGCGCTGGTGACGGGCGCATGTCCCGGTCATACGGCGGGGAAGAATCTTAAAATTCTCCGCCATGTAGCGCTGCAGTGTATTGACATCTTTGTAGTCAATCACGTCGATATGATCGGCACAAAATACACAGTACTTTTTTCTGCCGTAGCGTTTTTGTCCCTGATAGCTTCCGCGTCTTCTGTTATCTGCCATGTTCATAACTCCTTACATGAGATCAATGTATTAAAAATCAAAGGGAAGCGATGTGTCGTCATCGTCGGGCGCTGCCATGAAATCGCCGCCGCTGTCCACAGTGGTCGACGCGACATAGCCCTTGTTTCCCTCATCTTGTCCGCCCGAACGTTCGCCGCGGCGTGACTCACAAAATTCAACTTCATCGACGATGACTTCAGTCGTATAACGCTTCTGTCCCGCCTGATCTTCCCAACTCCTGGGCTGGATGGAACCGGAAACCAAGATACGGTCTCCTTTAGAAAAATAACGGTTAATGAACTCCGCCTGCTGACGCCATGCGACGCAGGGGATAAAGTCGGCCTGGTTCTGGTAGGTACCGTCGGCGGCGCGTGATCTCCTGTCACACGCGACAGTGAAATTGCACACGGAAATACCGCTTTGCGTGGTCCGGATCTCCGGGTCGCGCGCTAGGCGCCCCATCAGGATCGCTTTATTCATTACTCAGTCCTTTCTTGCGTTTCCGGGGTTTCTTCCACTTCCTCCGTCAACGCTTCTTCGGCAGCCGGTTCGGCGTCTTCTTTTTCTGTGTCAACCGACTCTTCCGGCGCCGTCTCTGCCTCAGTCGGTGTCTCTTCTGCTTCTGTTTCTACTTCTTCACGCGCGATTTCATCGTCAACCGAACGGCGCGCGATGGGCATGAATGAGCCTTCCGCGACCGTAATCAGGTAACGCAAGACGCTGTCTGAGATGCGAAGCAGGCGCTCAATCTCTTTGGGCGCGTCCGCCTCGGCGTTGAAATGGACGATGACGTAGTAGCCTTCACGAAGATCCTGGATCTCGTAGGCCAGACGCCGGCGCCCCCACTCGACGATGTCGACGATTTCAGCCGATGCTTCGACGATGCTCTGAACGCGGCTCATCTGCGCCTTCAGCTCGTCGCCTGGCAGGGTTCCGTTCAATACATAAAGTAATTCATATTTTTTAGTCATGGGTTGTATATACCTCCTCCCGGACTAATGGCTCTGTACGGTGACAGAGCGAGGACAATGGCTTGTTTTTACAAGCGACTGACACTCTAGCACGAGCCCGGCCCATCGTCAAGTTCCTACCTAAAAGCTTAACGCATTTTCTTTGGATTTATTTTGATGTCATCGAAATTAATCGGTCAAACAACCCCTGCATGATTTCGCCCAGTTCATCCCGGACTCGCCTGTACACGTGTAACGCTTGACCGAAGGGGTCTTTCAGCTCCTGGCCGCCGTTAAACTCGGCCACCGAAAAGATCTTAAAAGACGCCTCAGGGTAGTAAAGTTTAAGCCGTGCCTCCTGTGACAAGGTCATCGTCACGATGAGGTCCGCGTCATTAACTAATTTCCCGCGGATCTGACGTGAACGCCTGCCGTTCGCCACAATCCCCCATTCGGCTAAAGCCTCAACCGTCCCCTCGGACATCTTCTGGCCGCCGATGGTTGAAAGCCCCGCCGATATGGCACGGGCTCCCATGGCCTCAAAGCGGTCGTTAAAAATGGCTTCAGCCATCGGGCTCCGGCAGGTATTGCCCTCACAGACAAAAAGAATTAAAGGTTTTTTTTCGTCATGGACCGAAGCCTTGGTCAAACGGTCCATGTAGGCAGAGGCCTCCTCCCCAAGAAAGCCCTCCGCGATAATGACGGCAACGTCGCGGTCATCTAGGGTGCGAAGCGCGTCAAACAGGTGGAACATCGCGCTTGAAAGGTTGCGCTCACCTTCATAGGTGTACACATTAAAGGCTTCCCTTTCACGGGAGAAAGGCAGGTTGGGCCGCAGGGCCTCCCAGGACTGTTCTGACAGGAAAAGACCGACCGGCTCCGGGGCTGTTTCAAGCATCGCCAAAAAGACCTCTTCAATCGGCTGTTCGTTCTCTTCCGCCATGAGCACCTGCGCCTTCGGCGCGTAGTGGCGGTATTTCATCCCGGGCGACGGCGGGCGCCTGATCGTTTCGCCTTCCTCCTCTACCCACGATTCCACCGCGATCCCTGTGCGTTCCAAAATATCCTGCGCCGTGATGAGTCCCGGCCTCAAAATTTTCGGCGGGTCGACCGTCAAATCAAGTACGGTCGATTCGACCCCGACGTCGCTCGGGCCGTCGTCAATGACAAAGGGAATGCGTCCCGCAAAGTCGTCAAGCACATGGCGCGCTCGAGTGGGACTGGGTCTCCCGGATAGATTGGCTGAGGGCGCGACGACGGGCACCTTCGCGATTTCTAAGAGCGCTTGTGCGGCCGGTTGTGCCGGAAAACGGACAGCCACGGTATCAAGGCCCGCGGTCACCACGTCCGGGACATTTTCATGCCTTGGCAGCACATAGGTCAGAGGGCCGGGTGAAAAGGCGTCGTACAGCGCCTTAAATAGATCGGGGACAGACACGGCCACCTGATCCAAATCTTCTTCTGACAGCAAATGGACAATGAGCGGGTTGTCGGCGGGGCGTCCCTTCAATCGAAAGATCTCAGTCACAGCCTCCGGTAAAAAGGCAGAAGCGCCCAAACCATAGACTGTTTCAGTCGGAAAGGCGACGACTTTTCCCTCTTGCAGCGCCTTGGCGGGCGCGTCAAAATCCTCGGGGACGATGGGGTGGCGGACTAAGATGACTTCCGTTTTCATAAGTAAAATTAATTTTGCAAAGCCGCTTCGTGCTCAGCGACCTGCAGGGCGTCGATGATCTCATCGAGGTCGCCTTGGAGAATGCGTTCCAGTTTATAAAGGGTCAGCCCGATCCGGTGATCCGTGACGCGTGACTGCGGGAAGTTATAGGTGCGGATTCTTTCGCTTCTGTCTCCTGTCCCCACCTGGCTTTTGCGTTCGGAGGCGATGGCATCCGCCTGTTCGCGCTCGGCCCGGTCAAGCAAAATCGCGCGAAGGTGCGCCATGGCCTTATCTTTATTCTTATACTGTGAGCGCTGATCCTGGCAGGTCACGACCACCCCTGAGGGGATGTGCGTGATGCGGATCGCGGAGCTTGTCTTGTTGACGTGCTGGCCGCCGGCGCCTGAGGCCCGGTAGGTGTCAATTTGCAGGTCTTTCGGATCGATTTCAAAGTCGACCTCATCGACTTCGGGCAAAACAGCGACGGTCACAGCGGAGGTGTGAATGCGGCCTCCGGCTTCGGTGACAGGTACGCGCTGGACCCTGTGGGCTCCGCTTTCGTATTTCAAACGGCTGTAGGCGCCCTTGCCTTCGATCATGAATACGATTTCTTTGAAACCGCCGATTTCGGTTTCATTCATGTCGACGATTTCTGTCAACCAGCCGCGGCTTTCCGCGTAGGCCGCGTACATGCGGTATAGATCGGCGGCAAAAAGCGCTGCCTCGTCGCCCCCGGTGCCCGCGCGAATCTCAATGATGACATTGCGCTCGTCGTTTTCATCTTTAGGTTCGATGGCTGCTCGGATCGCCGCTTCAAGCGCCTCTTCTTTTTCTTCGAGCTCCGCGATTTCATCGCGCGCTAATTCACGCAGCATGGCGTCGTCTGTCTCGCGCAGCAGTTCCTTGTTCTCAGAAAGGGTTTCCTTGACCGTGCGAAGTTCGCGGATCAGTTGGACGAGGGGCTGCAATTCTGCGTGCTCTTTCACCAACTTGATATACGCCTGCTGGTCGCGCATAAGCTCTGTGTCAAGGAGCAATTCGGTTAATTCCTCGTAGCGCGCTTCGCTTGAGGTCAGTTTTGAATATTGGTCAACGTCCATTATTAAGTAATCTCCATCGTTTGTGATTTCATTTTACATCAGCGGCAAAAGCTAAGAATACGATCATGCC
Source organism: Clostridia bacterium (assembly GCA_040766025.1). GTDB lineage: Bacteria > Bacillota > Clostridia > Saccharofermentanales > DTU023 > UBA4923. Next base: position 207,130 of record JAXGRH010000002.1, read on the forward strand.
CCGAGAGGTCCTTGACGACCCGGATTTTTTTCCATCCCTGTTCAAGGAATAGTTGTTCGACTTCGCCACTTTGCCCCGCGCCGATCTCGATAAAAAGCGCTCCGCCTTCGTTAAGATAATCCGGCGCCTCCAAGGCTAGCCGCCGATAATACAACAAGCCGTCTATACCCCCGTCAAGCGCCAGATGCGGCTCGTGTACCGAAACTTCCGGCATGAGTGTCTCGATTTCGCCCGACGGTATGTAGGGCGGATTGGCGGTCAATAGATCGTAGCGTCCATTCTCAGGAGGCCATAGGTCACAGGTTTCTACTTGAAACGCATCCCTTTCCAGGTATCTTGTCGCGTTCGATTCGGCAAGTTTTGCCGCGTCAGGTGAAATATCCGCTAGCACCAGATAATTGGGGATTCCTTCACGCCACAATCGATGTGAAAGACTAATGCCCACGGCCCCTGTGCCGGTGAAGGCATCGAGGATGCGAATCGCTTGTCCCGCTACTTGCCTATTACTAATTCGTTGGCTGTACCGATAGGCTTCCTCGACCAGTAACTCAGTTTCAGGTCGGGGTGAGAGTACTTTATCTGAGACTTGAAACCACAGGTCATAAAACCAGGAGCCGCCCGCGATCTGCTGGAGTGGGACATGTTCTAATCGGAGGGCCAGTGCGTTATTGAGACGATTGAGGGTGTCAATGTCGAGTACGTGATCGGGGTTTGCGAGCTGAAAGGCTAGCTCGAGATTTGCGACCCCGGACACGATCTGCCGCGCTTCTTCTCGTGGCGAAGTAAAGCCTTTATCTTGTAGTTGCTTTTGGGCTTTTTCTAAATAACAGCGTAAAGTAAGGTCCCTACCAGTTATCATCTTCGGGGTTGTCAGGGATGACGGCTTTCATGGCCTCGATCGCCACTTCCATGATGGGATCGTCGGGTTCTGCCGTCGTGAGGTTTTGCAGGGCAAGGCCGGGCGCGGATAAGGCGCGCGTCAGGCGGTTGTCCCGAGCGCCCGCAAAGCGGATGAGCTCGTAGGAGATGCCTGAAATGAGAGGCAGGAGCGCGAGGCGGATGAGGATATTCAACCACACCGTATAGCGTCCCACGATTGAAAAAGTCAAAATGGACACGATCATGACAAGGAACAAGAAGGAGGTGCCGCAGCGCGGGTGCAAACGGCTTTGCCCTCGGACATTGTCGACCGTGAGCGGCAGTCCCGCTTCGTAGCAGGCAATGGTCTTGTGTTCGGATCCGTGGTACATCCACACGCGCCGGATTTCGGATGAGCGTGATGTCAACCAAAGGTAGAGAAGGAAAAGGAGGATGCGCACAACGCCTTCGATGAGCGACAGTAAGAACACCGCGCTCCCTCTTGTCTCGCCTAAGCCGAAGCCTGTTAAGCGGCGGATGAGGTCTGTTAATGCGCTTGGGAGCAAAATAAACAGCCCGACGGACATGCCCAGTGAGAAAATAAGGGTGGCGGTCATCATGAGGTTTGGATGGCGCTCGGCAAAGCGGTCAAAGCGCGTCGGCTCTTCTGCCTCGGCCTCTTCTTCTCCCATGGCGGCTTCCGCGGAGAACATGAGCGCGCCGATCCCGATTTTCATCTGGGTGACAAGGCGCACCACGCCTCGCAAGAATGGCACATTAAAGCGGCTTGCTTTGGCGGAGCGATCTTTCACTGTCACGGCAATCTCGCCTGAGGGCTCTCTGACCGCGATCGCCTGCTTATGGGGGCCGAGCATCAGGAGGCCCTCGATCAGGGCCTGCCCGCCAATGCTGGTCCGCTTGCAGGCGGCGCTCACATCGTTTAGCTTTGCATCTTTATTGTCCATTATTACCTGTTGAAAAAAAGAGGAGCTGTGTCGCTCCTCTTGCACGGGTTATTTTTGCTGGCCCATGCGTTTGCGGAACTTATCGACGCGGCCTCCCGTGTCAATGAGTTTCTGGCGCCCTGTGTAGAAGGGATGACATTTGGAACAAATATCAACGTTCATCTGTTCGACAACCGCTCCGGTTTCAAATGTCTCGCCGCAGGCACAGCGCACAACGCTTTTGCCGTATTTTGGATGGATTCCGTCTTTCATATGCTTTCACCTCTCATGGAGATCGCGCGAGCAGCTCTTGACCCTCGTATGCGAACCCAGAAAATCGGCCTTTTCGACCACCAAAGAATTCTACATCCAAGCGCCGAGCCTGTCAAGCCGCGTGTGATTTTGTCACATCTGCCGGTCTATTTTGCCTCTTCACGCACGAAGTCGAGGTAAAAGGGCGTCTTTTCGACAGGCAGATCATCGGTAAAAAGTTCTTGTACTTCGACGATCCTGAAGGGTTCTGTCGCGATCTCAAGTTTCAAACCGCCTGCCCCTTTTGTGTAATAACGGTAGAAGGGGTGGTCATCTTCTAAAAGATGGTCCGTCAGGTGCAGGATCGGCCCGCCGTGGAAGACGAGCGCGAGCGGGAAACGTTCTGGCGATTTTTTGGCCAAATCCTCAATTTTTTCCATGACGCGGTTCATGCGTCCAAAAAATACTTCGTAGGCCTCACCGCCCGGCGGTGTAGTGCGGGCAAAGGACTTGAGAAATGCTTGGTATTCGGGATCTTGCAACAGTTCATCGTGTGTTTTTCCGTCCCATTCACCGAATTCGCGTTCCATCAGGTCGTTGTCATATTCCATTTTCCATGTCGGGGAAATAGAGTTCGGCGGTGCGCCTTGCGCGAAGAAGCGGTGAGGCCCAAAGGGTATTAATCTTGGGCGACGCGCCTCTTTGTTGGCGGCTTTCGATTAGGGCCTCACTTTCAGGCAAAATGTCGTAATTCAGGATGGATCCCTGGTATTCACGGCAGAGGTTTTGGTAAGTCAGGCCGTGCCTTATGAGATATACAGTGTGCTTGGTCACTTTAACTAGTCTTTCTTGTCAATAAAATAATGGGCCAGGTTCGCGTTTTCGTCGTGGCGTCCCACGAGCATTTCTCCTTCTGAGGAGCTGAGGAGTGCTGCCACGCCCGGGCCGTGCCCTGAGAGGATGCAGTTTGAGTGGACGACGACGCCGAGGGTGCGGGCGCCTTTTTTGTATTGGCGGCCGAAGCGGTTGTCGCAGTCAATCAGGAGTACGAGGTCGCCGAAGCGCAGGTTTTCGAGCCCGGCTTCTTTTAAAGCGTCAAGGTCGCCGGTCATTATGTCGTAGTCGCCGGTGTAGGCGGATGCCGCCCCGATTCCGGATCCCATCAGGTAGGGGGGTACTTCAGCGACACAGGGCACAATAAGTTTGCCGTCTTTTTCCTCGGGCGCGATCTTGTCTAAAAGTTCGGGGGATAGGTTTAAGCAGGCAATGTCGGGGTAATCGGAAAGTTCGAGTCCCAGTCCTTTTGCGCGGATGAGGATTTGGTCACCGATCTTCAGTTTGTCGAGTGTTTCGGGTGAAAAGTAGCAGATCGTGTGCTCGATTCCGCCGTGTTTGCCTGTTACGAAGCCTTCGTCGCCTTTGGCTTCGCCGTCCACGACGATGGCGCGGTTGCCGACGCAGGCGTTGTGCATAACGGCTTCATTTTCCGCTTTGTCTTCGTTTCGAAGGCTGACGCCCGGCTCGATATGGTCGCCGGCTAAACGCATGCAGCAGTCGCCGATCTGGTAGTTATAGACGATGCCTCCGACGCCCGGCAGGACGCGCGGAACGCCTAGGTTGTCAACACGGTAACCGCCGCGCGAGGTGGGCGCGTGGATTTTAGCCTGAACGGACATCTCGACTAAGTGTTCTTTATTAGTTTTCATTTTTGGGCCTCCTGAAAATAATTAAAATTCACATCGCTCTTAAGCGTACCACATCTATTTGGGGACAAAAAAAGAGGACCTCGCCTTTGCAAAGTCCTCTGGTGGGTGATACTGGACTTGAACCAGTGACCCCCTGCATGTCACGCAGGTACTCTAACCAGCTGAGCCAATCACCCGAGCGAGGTTAAGTTTACACAACGGATGACAGGCTGTCAAACCCTAAGCGATCACCTCATATCCGGCCTCTGTAATGGCCGAAACCATGGCCTCTTTTTCCACCGTCCCGTCCGTCTTGACCGTGACGCGCTTCGATTCAAGATCCGCTTGAGCGTCTGAAACACCAGCAAGCTCCTTCAAAGCCTTTTCCACACGCGCCGTACAATGACCGCAGGTCATACCGTCGACAATAAGCACTATTTCCTTATCCATGGGTTCATCCTCCTGTTCGCCCTCCGGGATGACCGGGCAGGCGCCATCTAATCTACATGTAATAAGATCGTCAATATGTAATGACGTTGTTTCCTGTGTGATCTTTCGCGCGATACTCCGCTCCTTACCGGGCTTAAAACGCCTGATTCTCAAGGCATTCAGCACCACAAAGATCGAGCTGAAACTCATCGCCAAAGCCCCAATCATCGGGGTCAGCTTCAACCCGTAAGGCACATAGAAAGCACCAGCGGCAATTGGAATCGCGATCACGTTATAGAAGAAGGCCCAGAACAGGTTCTCCTTAATCGTGCGCAAAGTCTTGCGGCTCAGCTCAATCGCGGTCACCGCATCCTTCAACTCGTTTCGTACAAGCACAATATCCGCCGAATCAATCGCGATATCGCTGCCCGCCCCGATCGCAAGCCCCACATCCGCCACCGCGAGCGCCGGCGCGTCATTAATGCCGTCACCGACCATGGCCACCTTCTCACCCAACTCGCGCAGCCTTTCAATCACGGCCGCCTTATCCGTAGGCAACACCTCCGCGATCACCTGCACACCCCCCAGGTCTCGGCCGATCGCCTCAGCCGTGGCCTGGCGGTCCCCGGTTAGCATAATGACCTGGATCCCTAGCTTATGGAGCCGCTCCACGGCTTCAATGCTTCCCGGCTTCAACTTATCCGTCGCGCCGATAAGCCCTAAAAGCTCATGATTCATCGCGAGGTAAAGCAAGGTACGGCCACCCATGGAAAGCTCATCCGCCTTCTCTTCAAGGTGCTTATCTGAAAGTCCTAACTCGCGCATATAATTCGCGCTCCCGATAAAGACCTCCGAACCATCCTCCAAGATTCCGGTCACGCCACGCCCAGGCACCGCCTGGAAACGCTCGATCGGAATGCGATCATTTAACCCGCGCTCCTCTGCCGCGCGCAACACCGCGCCCGCCAAGGGATGCTCCGAAAGCTCCTCCAAAGTCGCCGCAAGCGTCAGGAGCTCATCCTCTGTATTAAACATCCGGCTGCCGTTGCGGACCACAATCTCCGTCACCTCCGGACGCCCTTCTGTCAAGGTCCCCGTCTTATCGAAAACAACATGGGTCAAGCTACCCGCCGACTCAAGGGCCTCACCCGATTTAATCAGGATGCCGTGGCGCGCGCCCTGACCGGTCGCCACCATAATAGCCACAGGCGTCGCAAGCCCCAAGGCACAAGGACAAGAGATCACCAAAACCGCAATCGCCATGGAGAACGCAAGCTCCATAGGCCATCCGGCAATAAGCCAAACCGCAAGCACCACCACCGCGATGCTCATGACGATGGGGACAAAAATCCCCGCCACCTTATCCGCAAGACGCGCCACAGGCGCCTTAGAAGAAGTCGCCTCCTCCATCAGGTGAATCATCTGCGAAAGCGTCGTATCCTCACCCGTCTTCGTCGCTTCAAAAATCAAGGTGCCCGTCCCGTTAATCGTCGCTGAGGTAATCGGATCACCCGGAGCCTTTTCAACCGGAATACTTTCGCCCGTCATGGCAGACTCATCAATGGAACTGTGACCCTCACGCACAACACCGTCACAGGGCACCCGGGCACCCGGCAACAACACCACGCGATCGCCCGGACGCAGGTCCTCAGCGTCAATCTCCACGCGCTCTCCGTTACGCATGACAAGCGCGGTCTGCGGCACCAGGTCCATCAAGCCTGTCAAAGCTTCGGAGGTCTTGCCCTTCGCCCTGGCCTCCAAGGTCTTCCCCACCGTGATCAGGACAAGAATCATCGCGGCCGTCTCAAAATAAAGCTCGTACAGATAGCGATCGATTAAGGGAGCATCGCCTGTTCCCAAACCATTGCCGATCCGCATAATGGCAAAAAGCCCGAAAATAAAAGAAGCGGCTGAACCCAAGGCAATCAATGTATTCATATTGGGCGCGCGGTGAATCAAACCTTTAAAACCCGAGGTAAAAAAGTACCCGTTAATGAGCATGACAGGCAGCGCCAAAATCATCTGAACAAGCGCATAACTGACCGCGTTTTCATGACCCGTCAAAAACCCGGGCAAGGGAAGCCCCAGCATAGGACCCATGGCAATCCACATGAGCGGAATGAGCAAAATCGTCGAAGCGATAAGGCGCCTCACCATCTGGCGCTCTTCCTTTTCACGCTCCTCAACCAGCTTTTGACGTTCCGCCTTACGGTCTTGTTTCTTAGAGCCGCCTTCGCCGCCCAGAACACTGATCCCGTAACCCGCCTTCTCAACAACCTCCAATACAGCCGATTCCGACTGTACCGCAGGGTCAAGATCGAGCGTCATGGTCCCCGTCAAAAGATTGACACTGATCCCCGTCACGCCCTCCAACTTTTGAACAGAGCGCGTGACAGCCGCCTCACAGGCGGCACAGGTCATCCCTGTTACTGCAAAGGTCTTTTTCATAAGCACAACCTTTCCATCTGGGAACTATCTTACGCTTCTTGATATTCCGGGCGCTGTAACGACAGGCGCATAAAGATAAAGATATGCAACCATTCAGGAAGTAATTAGTTTTTTTCGAATCCAGTTTTTGAAGACAATCCGCTTCAACCAAAAATAAAGGCGGTGGCGTCGCGGCACCATGGTGGTATCAAGCGGAAAAAACAATCTTGCCGCTTCATAATCAAAAAGCATCGGATAAAGACTTGTACGGTCCGATGGAACACAAAGGTAATTCACCACGCCCGCGCCCGCGGAGGTCACTTCCTCGCGATTGCGCATGTCGGTTAAAAAGATAATCCGATTTCGAGGCGCCGGGAAAGCCTCTTTATTATCTTCAATCTGCTTTTCACATTCCTTCAGCATCTGGTCCACAATAATGACATTCAGCATCGGGTGATAGAACAAAAAGATTTGATCCACCAAAGGTGCTTTTCCAAACCTCGGTATCTTGCGCTGCTTCGCATAAACAGCATCAAAAAGTGCGTTCTCCTTTGGCTCCCATCGTTCTTTTGCAAAATAGGAAGTAATCGCTTCACGGTACTCCGGCCAATGCCGGGGATGTTTTTTATAGCCCTTCTGCAATCGGAAGCGCCTGATCCGATCAAGCCTTGCCAAGCTTTCGGCATTCCCGGGACTGAAGCGCTCCAGCTTCACACTCGAAAACAATTGAAAGAAAAAGATAATCACCATGAGCGAAAAAAGCAAAAAAGCGACATAAAACGCAATGTCAAGATGCTCCATATCCGCGAGCGCGGGGATTTCATCGGCTTTTTTTCGCAGGGAAAAAAGACCTGTGCCCAAAATGACAAGGATCAGAAAATGGGAAACAATATCCCGAATCCAACCTTTGCCGCGCATAGACTACGGAGTAAGGGTCAGGTTTGTCTCCATTTCGGCCACATGGGACAACGTCTGGTAGACAGAACAATATTTGCCGGCGATCTCAACCGCGCGCTTGTACTGCTTTTCTTTTTCCAAGTCCGCGCCTTTGACCTCCATGTCAAGCACAATATGGTTCAGCATCGTCGGGGGTTCCTCCCGATGATTGCCGGTGACGTCGATGATGACCTCGTCGTAGTGGAGGTGCATCTTCTGCGTAATACTAAGGAAAGTCACATAAAAGCAACTGCTCAAACCGGCCAGTACTAAATCGTACGGGCCGAACTCATTTTCGTCAGGACCGAGCACAAGATGTCCGCGCTTTGTATGCAAGACACCGTAGTAGCGTGGTTCATAAATCGTTCGAATCTGGTTCATACTGCCTCCTTTACACTCCTCTTTATGAGGATGCTCCGAGCCGCATCGTAATTTCTATCTTCTCTGTCCCGCGATAAATCGTCAAGCTCACTTCATCTCCGGCCTGATGTTCATTTTTCAAATCCGCGAGCTGCTTTGTCGTCTCCACCTTTTGACCGTTCATGGCAACGATGACATCGCCCGGCTTTAATCCGGACTGTTCGCCGGCGCCCTTGGGCTCAAGCGAGGCGATCACGACACCGGGATAGTGCAATCCCTGTTCCGCCGCAAGATCCTTCTCAACGGTCAGTACCGAGATTCCCATCATGGGCCAGACATGTTTACCTGTGCGAATAATATTTTCAATAATCGGCTTTGCCGCGTCAATCGGGATCGCGAAACTGATGCCCTGAATCTGATCAAAGGAGCCTTGCGAAGCGTGAAGTATCTTCAACTGGTTGATGCCAATCACTTCACCATAAGCGTTGACAAGCGCCCCTCCGGAATTGCCGGGGTTCAGCGCCGCGTCCGTCTGAATCAGCGCGATGGGCGTCTGCGTCAGCTCACGATCCAAAGCCGAGATAATGCCGGATGTCACCGTCCCGCTCAAGCGTCCCGTCGGGTTGCCAATCGCGATGGCCAACTCACCGATCAGAAGTTTCGACGAGTCACCCATGACAGCGGTCGGAAGATCGTCGCCTTCAATTTTCAAAACAGCCACATCCCCGTATTCATCACTGCCTAAAAGCGTCGCTTCAAAACTGCGCTCATCCTCTAGGCTGACATGGATGGAGCGGGCATTTTCAATGACATGCGCGTTCGTCACGACATAGCCTTCTTCAGAAATAATAAAGCCTGAGCCTGACACCGTATTTTGCTCTAATCCGCCAAACTGATCCGATATGACCACATTCGTATAAATCGCGACAACCGCGGGTTTCACCTTGTCAACGATCTCGGGGATCGTGAGGTATTCTTTTCCCGGCTCCGGCGCGGGCCGCGCAAGATCCGTCCAACTAAATGAAGGGTCAAGATGTTCCCCGGCGTCAGTACCGGGCACGCTCTCTTTTGGGTCTTGCTCCGTGACAGAGGGTGAAGTTTCTTGGGGGGGCGTCGTCTCAGGTCGCATGAAGCGATCTTTATTCGCGTGAAAAAACACCAGCACGCCTGTCACCGCGGAAAAGAAAAGGACCGCGACAAGCGTCACAATTACAATTCCGATCGCCAGACTGCCTGTGTTTTTCGGACGCTCAACTTTATTATGGTTATGGTTCTCTTGCTGGTTCATACTATTTCCTCCGGCGTAATTTTTCCTTAAACTTCGACTTTATTGTATCCCCTTCATCCATATTTTTTCGTTCATTTGTAACCCTTGTTATTTGAGATGCTATTTTTTCTTTGAGCCACAAAAAACCTTTTCGTAATTGGCGGAACATCCGGGTCAAGGAGGCAAGAACAGCGGCTGCCGCGCCGCTGAGCGCTGTTTTAATCTTTTTCTTTCTCTTTTCGGCATCCAAAGATCGCTTTCTTACCGGAGGCGCCGGTTCCTTCACTGCCGTCATCTCTTCGTAGGTGGTTGCCCCCACAATTTCAGACGAGCGGTAGCTGGCGACACGTTCAAGTTCACGATCGAGCAGATACTTGGTCCCCCGATCAATCAGGTATTGAATGCTCTTACAAATGAAAATCGACAAAAGCGGCACAATAACCAAGATGGCGACAATGGCAAGCCCCTCTGCGATGACCCAAAGCCCGCCCACCAGGACACCCGCCACGGTGACAAAAATGCCGCCTGACTCCGCTATTTTTTCCAATGACACCTCAATATGGCTGTCCATGCGCGCATAGAGCATGCTCAGGAAAGATTCTTTTTCAAAGGTGACCAAGGGCGTGAATACGTGGACGAGCCAGTAGAAGAGCAAAAGATATTTCAAAAGGTAAATAATCAACAGGAGAGGCCGAACAAAAAAGGGCAAGCGCCTGTAAAGAATCGAGATGAACGGATTCAACAATAAAAGAATGATGAGCAAAATAGGAGGTAAAGGCCATTTTATGACGATCACGCGCGCCGCAAGATTGGGGTACAGGGTCAAGAGGACAAAGGCGGCCGCCATCACCGCGGCAAGAAATACATGGGCGCTGAAATGTCTTCGCGACCTGTAATCTGTGTCACTCCAAACCGGGCCAATCAGGAAGCCTTCCAGATAGTCCATCATTCCCCCTTAATGTTCCGCCAGCTTATCGCCTGCAAGCGAATTCGCGATCGAACGAATCCGGCTGAAGCGATGACTCATGCCTGACTTACTGACAGGCGGATCCATGGTCTCACCCAATTCCTCCAAAGAGGCGCCTTTATTCTCAAGCCTTGCCTTGGCCGCGTCGACCAAGGGCGGCGGCAAGGAGCTAATACCCCTCAGGGCCTCGATGACGGCAATCGCCTCCAACTGGCGCGCGATTGACTCTGCCCGCCTGCCCGCGTTCGCGTCGTCGAAGTTCACCTGGCGGTTCACCTGCCCGATGAGCTCACGCTCACTGCGCGTCTCCTCGAAGGCCAACAAGGCGTTGTGCGCGCCCGAAAGTAGCAAAAAGCGGGCAACCTCTTCACCATTAGAGAATAACAAATGTGTTTTCCCCTGGTGACGTGTCGCGGTGGGCGAAAACCCTGCCTGTTTAAAAACACGCGTCATAAGGCCGACCGCCCCGCCTGAAGAAGGCGAAAAGGAAAGGCGGTAGCGCCCGCGGCTCGGATCCGACATGACGCCGCTCCCCAAGAAAAAGGCCGCGAAAATGGGTTCAAGACCGGCTTCTTCTGTCTCTTCGATCCAGCGGTGAAAGTCAAAAAACAAAAAGGGACGTTTTTCGTGCGGAACAAAAACCGTGTATTTCACATCGCGTTTGCCTTTTGTCACCTGGCCGAGCTTGAGCGAAAGCGTACGAAAGATGGCCTCAAGTAATGGGGCTACATATTTTTTACCGACGCGAAGGGTGAGCTGCCAGCCGCCTTTTGTTTCTTCAATATGCCCAGAAGTGCTCGCAAAGGCGGCAAAGGACACAAGCGACCACTCCTCGTCATCGGCGTGCGCCAGATGGCGATGCGCAAGTTCTCTTCGGATACGAGAGGAAAAAGTCAAGCGCGTTCCTCCTTCTCACCCCATGTCTCCATCGCCTGTTGCGCTAAGGGATCCCGGTGGAGATCGCGGTGCAGGGTCGTCACCTGGTAACCCAATCCGGTCAAAAAACTTGTCAGATGTTCCGCCGCCATGACACTTCGATGTCTCCCTCCCGTGCATCCGATCGCGATATTCAGTCGCTGCTTTCCTTCACGCATGTAAAAAGGGATGGAATACTCTAAAAGCGCTTCGTTCATCTCCCAATAGCGCAAAAATTCGGGAAACTGAAGGAGAAATTGAATGACCGGCTGATCAAGACCCGAAAGCGGGCGCAGATCGTCTAGGTAAAACGGATTGGGCACAAAACGAACATCCAGGACCACATCGGAATCTGGCGGAAGCCCGTATTTGAATCCGAAGGATTGAACGAAGATGGCCATCCGCTCTTGCTCGGGCACCGCGCCAAAAAGCTGAAACAGGCGCTCGCGCATCAGGGGATCCGGCATATCCGTGGTATCCAAAATGTCCGTCGAAAGCTCCTTAATCGGGGTGAGCAGACGGCGTTCCGCGCTGATCGCCTCGGACAGGGAGCGCTCACGTGCCATCGGGTGATCGCGGCGGCTTTGCTTATAGCGGCTCATGAGCGCCGCGTCAGAGGACTCAAGAAAGAGGATGCGCACAGGCACATGAAGCGCGCTCAACTGCTCGAGCACCGGCGCTAAATGTTCGACAAAGTGCGGATTTCTCGTATCCATGACAAGGGCGATGCGGGCGGACTCCCTTGTGTCATCGTCCTCAGTCGCGTCCTGGGAGAGCACGCGCGTCAGGTCGACGACAAGCTGGGGCGGGAGATTATCAATGCAAAAAAACCCCATGTCCTCAAGCATCTTAGCGGCCATACTCTTGCCGCTCCCTGAAAGGCCTGTCACAATCGTAATATCCATCGGATTCTCACCTTTCGCCCGTCATATCAAAGGGGTCGTCTTCCCACTCCCCGATCAAACGAACCTCGGGCTCAAGCACGACGCCTTCCATCTCGAAAACCGCGCGCCTGACATCGCGGAATATTTGCAAAATATCACGAGCCGACGCGCCTCCGTAGTTGACAATAAAGCCGGCGTGTTTTTTTGACACCCCCGCCTTAGCTCGCGTATAGCCCTTCATTCCCGCGTCTGAAATCAGTTTGCCCGCAAAATAGCCTTCGGGCCGCCGAAACGCGCTGCCCGCAGAATACATCTCTAAAGGTTGCGTCTTGTAACGGCGCTCGGCCAGTTCCGCCATCTTTTCGTAAATCAAAACAGAAGAAAAAGGTTCTAATAAAAGCTCGGTCTCCAAGATAATAGTGCCGGGATGGATGGAAAAATAACTGTGCCGATAAGAAAAATCGTGTTCATCCCCTGCTATTTCCGAGATTTCACCTGATGCCCCGATAAATCGCGTCCTGACGACCACTTTGGATATGCTGCCGTCAAAGGCACCCGCATTCATGAAGATCGCGCCACCCATCGACCCCGGGATGCCTTGGGCAAATTCAAAACCTGAAAGAGAGTGTCTCGCCGCGAAAGCTGAGACCTCGTAAAGGGGTACGCCCGCGCCTACGGTAAGCTTCGTGCCTTCCTTTGTGATGCCACCCAAGGAGGGTGACAGCATCAGGGTCACACCCCGCACGCCTTGGTCAGACACCAAGACATTGGATGCTTTTCCGAGCACCGTCAATGGCCAATTTTCCTCAAGGCAAAGCCGCACAAGCAAAGCGGCACTCTGTTGTGTATGAGGGAAGGCCAAAATATCTGCCGGACCGCCCGCGTGCATCCGTGTCAAAGGCGCCAGAGGCGCGTTTTCTTCGACCACGAGATCCGCGATTTTTTCCAGTTGTCGCTTCGCTACTTGTTGATTAAATGTTGTCCCTTTTAAAGTCAAATGCCACTCCTCTTGTCAACGGTTGTAGATGCGATCTGTCAACTCCTTGATCGCGTCATGACCCATTTTTTTATGTCTGAAATCGATGGCGGCAAACTCTACGATAATCGCGAGGTTACGCCCCGGTCGTACAGGAATCGTGACGGAGGGCACGGAGACTCCCAAAATCGTCGTCGTCTCTGTTTCTGTTTCTATGTTTCGGTAGGATTCCGTTTCTTTCCAAAATTCCAGGTTGATGATGAAGTCAATGCTTTCTTGTTCCTTCACGGATGAAACACCGTAAAGCTCCTTGATATCTAAGATCCCCAGCCCTCGGATTTCCAGCATGTAGCGGATATTTTCAGGCGCCTGCCCTAAAAGGGTCGTGTCAGACACCCTCCTGACTTCCACAAGGTCGTCCGCGATCAGGCGGTGGCCGCGTTTTACGAGTTCCAGCGCGGTCTCCGATTTACCGACGCCTGACTCACCTAAGATCAGCACCCCTTCGCCCAGCACTTCGACCAAGCCTCCGTGCAAAAATGTTTTGGGCGCTAATTCCACATTGAGGTATTTGACAAGCGAGCCGTAAATAGAGGCGGTCGCCTCATCGCTTTGGAGGATGGGAATCTCGTATTGAGAGGCGCTTTCGAGCAATTCGGGGAAAGGTTTGTGGCTACGTGACAAGATGAGGCAGGGAATGCCTGTCGCAAACAGGCGATCGATGCTCGCCAGGCGGTCCTCGGGTGACAGCGATTCAAGAAAGGCCATCTCCATGTTGCCGATCAGCTGGATGCGGTCCGAGCCGAAATGTTTGAAGTAACCTGCCAACTGCAGCCCCGGCCGCGTCACATCGGCCACTTTTATGCAAGTGGAGTCGATTTTATCGAAATCGCGGATCACATCGAAGCTAAAAAGCTCAACGATCTGGCGAAGGCGAACACCGGTTTGTTCCATGTTTTTTCTCCTCAAAAACGTCTGTTAACGTCATTTTGGTACGCGTGAATTATAACATAGGAGACGGGCGTTTCATTTCAGGTCACAGGATACCGTTTGCCCTTTTATACATGTGTTACAATGGCTTCACTCAATCAAGAGATTGTCTTTACAGCAGAAGGGAGATGAATGGCATGTTTTTTGAAGAAATTATTGGTGCCTTCACGGGTCAAAACAGAAGGACCCGTCGCCGCCAGGTGACAATCGGTGTGATTCTCGGAACTTTAAGCGGTGCAGCACTTGGTATTTTATTTGCGCCCCAGGCTGGCGAGAAGACACGGGAACAGTTATGTGAAGCCGCGACAAAAGGTGCAGAGGCGGTCAAGGACTACTCGCTGAAAACGGGAGCCGTCATTAAAGAGAAGGCGGAGGAGACCGCGGAAGTAGTCGCCAAAAAAGCGCGTGCCCTCGCACGTGATGCCCGGCGCCTTGTGAAAGAAGCCGCGGAAGCGGACATCGAAGTGGCTGAAGAAATCGTGGAAGCGGTGGAAGAAAAAGAAAAAGCCGCGGAAAAGAAAGAAGAGAAATAAAACAGCGTTCAACGCCTGAGGTAGTCTTCTAGCTCAGCCGTAGGAGAGGAGCGAACCATGTTTATTATGTTGCTGGAAGCCAGCATCCCCGTAAGCGCGCTGATCTATATTCTGATCGGAATCAGCGGAGCGGTCGCTCTGATTGCTTTGGCTGTATTCTTGTTCAAAGCGGCTTCTCTTTTGGGAAACACCAGCAAATTGGTAAAAGAGATCTCACCTGACATTGAAGAGACGGTTGAACAGTTGCCGCCCCTTTTACAAAACGTTGAAATCATCAGCGGCAATCTTGTCGACATTACCGACGATCTGGCCGATACGACGCCTGCCCTATTGGACGATGTGGAGGCGGTCATGGACGCTGTCGGTGTGACGGCGGACGCGCTCGCTTTGGTCGTGCACGGTGTCTCCGGCGGTGTAGCCTCGCTGTTTGGAGGTAAGAAAAAGACCACAAAAGATAAAAGTTCCGTGCAGCAAGTGATCAGCATCGCGGCCGCGATTTTCGGACTCATGAACCAGAAAAAAGATAAAGATAAAAAGAAGAACAAGAATAAGAAAAAATAACAGCTAAATCCGCTCGCCCGAGCATAAGGACTGCCGTCGCATACTGGGACGGCAGTCCTTTCTTTATTTCTCGGGAAGCGCTTCGCTTTTTACGCCTTGCCGTTCCAGCTGGCGTTTCAACACGGGAAGGTGGGTCCTGTCAGGGGTTTTTCCCGCAAATACAAGGGTGACATCGCGATCTTCAAGACGTCCTTTCAGGTCGTCTGTGAATTCGTTGAAAGCTTGGCTATGTTCCAGTTCCTTTTCGTATTTTTTGGAAAAGTCCTGAAAATTGATCTGCCCCTCATGGTAGGCTTTTCGAATCTCCGTGCTCGGCGTGATAGGCTTGGCCCACTCGTCAAGCGCCGCCTTTTCTTTGCTGACGCCTCGAGGCCACAGTTGATCGACAAGAATCCTGTCGCCGTCAGAGGCTTGTGCAGGGTCATAGATACGTTTCCATTTTAGCGTGTTCATAAGGATCCCTCCTTTCGATCATTCTTGCCTCAATTATACGCCCTGCTTTTCTCTCTAAGGGTGCCTGTGGTACGAAGAAGGCGCTATTTCGCTTCTTATTCCTCTGTTGTTTCTTTTCGTTTATAGTATGCTAATAAAAGAGTTTAAAAATTAAATGGGTGTGTTCCCCAAAGGAGAAACCAACATGAGAAAACACATCAAGAATAACGTCAGCTGGGTCGGCTTCATCGACTGGGAACTTGATTCCTTCCACGGCGATGACTACAGCATCATGAACGGCTCAAGCCAGAATGCCTACCTGATCGAAGAAGAGAAAACGGTGCTCGTTGACACCGTATGGAAACCGTATAAGGACGGCTTTGTCGAGAACCTGAAAAAGGAGATCGATTTAAAGAAGATTGACGCGATTATTGTGAACCACGGTGAAATTGATCACTCGGGAGCGCTTGACAGCCTGCTGGATGAGATCCCCGGCACGCCCATTTACTGCACGGCGAACGCGGTCAAGAGCCTCACCGGCCAGTTCCACCGCGACGACTGGAATTTCCAGGTCGTGAAAACAGGCGACTCCTACGATCTAGGAAACGGCAAACAGCTCGTTTTCGTTGAGATGCGCATGCTTCACTGGCCTGACAGCATGGCATGCTATATGACCGGCGACAATATTTTGTTCTCAAATGACGCCTTCGGTCAGCATTTTGCCGTTGAAGAATTGTTTAATTACTTAGCGGATCCCTGCCTCTTGGAAAAGGAAGCGATGAAATATTACGCGAACATTCTGAACCCCTTCTCACCTTTGGTGAAAAGGAAGCTGGAGGAGATCATCGCACTGAACCTGCCCATTGACATCATCGCGCCCAGCCACGGTGTCGTCTGGCGCGACAACCCGCTCCAGATCGTCGAGAAATACGCCGCCTGGTGCGATCGCTACCAAGAAGACCAGATCACCATCGTCTATGACACGATGTGGGAGGCCACAGCGCAGCTTGCCAATCGCCTCGGCGCTTATATCAGTGAGCTGTCGCCGGATACGCGTGTCAAGGTGTTTAATCTGTCAAAGACGGATAAAAATGAAATCATGACCGAGGTGTTCCGTTCCAAGGCGATCGCTGTGGGCTCACCCACAGTCGGAAATGACATCCTCTCCAGTGTGGGCGGATGGATGCACTTTTTGAAGTCTCTGAAGTTTGAAGGCAAAAAAGCCGCCGCGTTCGGTACCTACGGCTGGTCCGGCGAGAGCGTCAAGAAGCTTAAAGAATACTTGGCGGACGCAGGCTTTGACGTCATCCAACCCTCGGTCCTTGTGAACTGGAATCCGACGGCTGAAGAGCTTGAAAGCACTAAAGCGATCGCGGAAGGCTTACTTGTGTAAAGAAATGGGTCAATTGACTTACAGTCCGTTGACTTACTAATACTCCCAAAAAAACAGCTCCCGAGAGCTGTTTTTTTGCGGCAACGCCTTTAAATGTTTAAAATAGGCATGAGGTATCACCATGATCATCCGCGCAGTATGGGAGCATCACGAAGATGACAGCCTGCTCTATGCCAGTAATGTCATAGGAGCCTTTACGCGGGGCGCGACAAAAGAGGAGGCCATACGCAAGATGCCCGCGGAGGTCCGGTCATTCTTAACTTGGGCGAAAGAAGATCTCCCCATTTCCTTCACCCTTGCAATCGTACAAGAAAAGGAATCCACACTTGACATTGCGGATGCTGATTCCGATGTGCTCTTTGACAGCGAGCGAGACGATTTAACGCCTGAAAACTACGACTTATTGAAAGCACGTGTATTGCAATCCGCAAAAGACTTCCTCGCGCTTTATGAGGCTTTTCCCGATCCACATAAAACAGTTTACACCCCCAGAAAAACCTTCTACGGCATGACGCCTGCCACGGCAGAGGAGATGTACCGGCACACGAAAAATGTCAACGCGTACTACTGGGGAGAAATCGGCGTTGAGGTTTCAAACGAGGGTACGATGCTTGAAAACCGCATACGCGGATTTCAAGCGCTGGAAACAAGAGATGATTACCTTTCAGGCAAGGTCTTTGACGGGAGCTGGGGAGAACAATGGTCTCTGCCGAAGGTGCTTCGAAGATTTCTTTGGCACGACAGAATTCACGCGAAAGCCCTGTATCGGATGGGTATAAAAACATTCGGTGAGACGTTTATACCCAACATTTTTAGGTTCGATTTGTGATAATCGGGTAGGAGGCTGGTCGTTATTCGGCCAGCCGTCCTCCCACACCACTGTACGTACCGTTCGGTATACAGCGGTTCCAAACTTTACCCTACATTCGCATAGCAACCACTTAACGTCAGATAGCCTGCTTTAGCCAGCAATTTGTCGGGAATGGCGCGAGTCATTATCCAGCTACCAGCCACACGCCAGTAGCCAAGACGACTGTTCGCCCACTGCCATGCTTGCCACGCATGTATCCCTGCCTTCTTTAGATTCTCGAATCTAGTTCTGACGCGTTTCCAGCGCTTCCACGTCACCATACGAAGGCGACGTCTCAGCCAGCCATCAAGTGCTTTCAACAGGTGTTTCATGTTCGCCAGTTTGAAGTAATTCACCCACCCACGAATGAGTTGGTTCAGCTTCTCTTTACGTCCCTGAATACTCATGCCGTTGCTTCGTCCCGTCAGTACACGCAGTTTCATCTTCAGCTTACTGAGACTCTTCGGATGTACACGCAGCTGACCTTCACCGTTTTTCACGTAGAAGCCATAGCCGAGAAACTTGACTTCGCCGACGTAGGCGACCGTCGTTTTCTCGCGATTCACTTTCAGGAATAACTTCTTTTCGATGAACCTCGTCATACTAGCCAGCACACGCTCTGCGGCACGTTTGGATTTGCAAAAGATCATCATGTCGTCCGCGTAACGGACAAACCGATGACCACGTGCTTCCAGTTCACGGTCGCACTCGTTTAGCATCACGTTCCCCAGAAGAGGGCTTAGCGGTCCGCCTTGAGGAACACCACGTTCAGTCGTTTGGAACATCCCATCCTCCATCATGCCGGCACGAAGGTATTTGTGCACGAGTGAAACCACCCGGCCATCCTTCACCGTGTGCGACAACAGTTGGATAAGCTTGCTCTGGTTCACGGTGTCGAAGAACTTTTCCAAGTCCATATCCACCACCCAGCGGTTACCGTCCGTTATGTACTGCACACATTGACGCAACGCGTCGTGGGCACCACGTCCAGGGCGAAAACCATAGCTCTTGTCCGAGAATTGCGGTTCATAAAGAGGACTTAGCACTTGACCGATCGCCTGTTGAATTACGCGATCGACGACCGTCGGAATACCGAGCGGTCTAGTCTGACCGTTGTCCTTCGGGATCTCCACCCGGCGGACAGGTTGTGGACGGTACTTCCCGTCCTGGAGACGCTGCAGAAGAATATCCTTGTTGTCGGAGAGCCATACGTCGAGATCACCAACGGTCATGCCGTCGACGCCCTCTGCTCCTTTGTTGGACTTCACGCGTTTAACCGCGCGTTCCAGATTTTCCCACGACAGAATGCTCCCTAGCAGATCGCCTTCATGCGTTTGCTTGTTGGTGGTATCCGTTTCATCCATCTTTGGTGACGCGCACACTCCTGCAGTACGTTCCCGTTCCGCGGTAGTCTCCTGCAGTAAGTCCCACATTGTGAGTTGGCTGTGTTTTAACTTGTCACTGTCAGTAGATTGCATTGACCTCCACCTCATTTGGTTCAGCCCTTCACAGTGGCCTGCTACTATGGCCTCGGCTGACTTCTCGTCGTTCGTTGTTACTACGGATGCTCTCCGCCGACGAGACCTCCCGGGGTAAGATGCTCCATCTTTCCATCCATTTACCTGCCGCATTTACACTCTCGGTTCCGGGTAACTTTGGGGTTTGACTTGTATGGCAGTCTCGCCCACCTCGATATGCCTGATGCGGTTCGTGTTCCTCAGGCCGGATTTGTGCCGCCGGCTTCCTTCAGATTCCACCTCGCGATGGACACCCTTGCCTTTGGCTTGCACTTGGTCGTTACCTACCCGTGCAGGGGACTTACACCCCCATATGAAGCGCCATGCCCGGCGCACAACAAAAAATCCGCCGTGGGTATCCCAACAGCGGATTTCTTCTTTGGCTAAGGACGGAGCGGTTGATACAAAATAGAGCTTACTGCAAACTACTGCAAACTTACTGCAAACTTACTGCAAACTATAAACACCGACTCGCCGGATGGCAGTATTACATTGTTTCAGGCTTTTGCCCTGAATATCTATTTCTTGAGACTTAGACACTCAAGGTAAAACAGCCGTATTTACTGCAAACTACTGCAAACTTACTGCAAAGCTCATGGTCTCTTACAAGAGGACAATCAATCCAAAGTATAATATTGTGTCGGATCATTCTTATTTGTACCATGCCAAGTGAGGAAATTTTGTTTTACTAGATTCTGCAGAGTTCGTTGCGCGGTTACTCTACTTCTTTTTGTCAACTTAACTGCTTCTGAAGCTGTCACTTGACCGTTGACTAAGGTATATTGCAGAATCGTTCGCTCATCTTCATTTAATTCACTGAAAACTTCCGGCGTTATTTTCATTCTCAGTGACTCGTTAATCCTAATGTGCCTGTTCAAAATATTGTTCTCTAACTTTAACAGCACTTGATGCCCGGGTTCTGAGAAAACAGGATCTCTTAAAAATAAGCTCTGCATTTCACTATAAATGCGCTTAACCCCTTCGTTCATTTCCTTTACCCAACCAAATTCTGATAGAACGCGTGCTATTTTAGGATTTCTCGAGTAACGGCCTTTTCTCCTGATGGAACAATTTTAGGTGCAGGCCTGGGTGTTTACGGTGTGGAAATCACGGAACTTACAGACCATGCCGAGCCGCAAAGACTTGGGGAAGGCGGCTTCACCAGCTTCAACAGCCGTCTGGCCTTTTCTCCTGACGGCCTTTATATAGCAACAGGTAATCGGGAAGGGATCGTATGGATTTGGGAGCTTGATGGCTTAACTCAGACGGCCGCTCTTGAAAGTCCTGATCTTGCAGAAAAGAAATATAGTGACAAAATGTTACTGGCCATTGATTATCATCCGTCTGGCAAGCTGTTGGCAGCAATGCACGTTGACGGTACCATCTCTATCTGGGAGCTTGAAAAAAAAGAAGTCATGCAGTCATTGCAGACGTCTAACCATCACAATATGTTTCGTTTTTCGCCAACGGGCAGTGAAATGGTTTGTGTGGTATCTGATCGCGGAGAATACTTGATTCAAATATTGACCGTTGAGGACGGTGAAGTGCTACGAGATATTGTCATGCCCAAAAGCGTAAGGGGTCTGAGTTTTTCTCCCGATGGCAGCTTGTTAGCAGTTGCGTCCTACGGTTCCCCTGAAACGATCTGGGATGTGGCTTCCGGGGATTTAATCTACACCCTGGACCAGGAAATAGAGCCCTTAGAAGATGCTGACTATCTAGACAACTCTCCCCATCTATTAACGTTTACTGATGACGGAGGATACTTAGCCGTCACATCAAGGGCATCCAAATCCAGTGGTATGATTGAGTTATGGCGGCTTCCCGGGGCTGAACCGATTGCTCGTCCACCGGTCGATATGCACATGCCCCCGCCCTTGCCTGGTGATGTTTTATTTGACACCGGCAGCTCGGCGTTAAATCAGGAAGCCTTTGTCGAACTTGAAGCGCTGGCAGAAGCACTCTATGACAATTTTTCGAAAGCCACCATCACCTTTGTGGGACATACTGACAGCCGGGGTGATGCCCAGAGCAACCTTCAACTTTCAATTGATAGAGCACAGGCCATTAAAGATTGGTTCCAAGACTGGGCCGATGAAAAGGGCGATCTAGAGTGGACTCTTCTCGTGGATGGTAAAGGGGACAGTGAACTAAAAGTACAAGATGAGGATGTTGATGGCAACTTTCTTAATGATGCCGGTGCACTGAATCGTCGCGTAGAAATAGAAATTGACGCTTAGAAAGCTGTAATCCGTCAAGCTTTTATGTTAAAGCTTGATACAATACTATATTGATTAGAAAATGCACATCCTTGCCAACTGACGTCGCAGGGGTGTGCATTGCACGAGGGAAGGGATAGCAAAGCATCTCGGATAAGTTTAGATCGTCGATTTGCTTAGCCGTGTGATCTTGCTGACATGGCCATCTAGATTTCTCCCTAGCATTTCCGAATTCTAGACCGCTGAGGATCAGGCCTCTTGCCAGATCGCTTAGACATCCCTCGTGCGTGTTAAAGCCGCGATTTGGGCACAGGCCTTATCCTTGGTCAAAAGACTTTTTTCTGCTCCCATCGATCTGCTGGTCTTAACATCGCTGTTCTTTTTTTCAGCTTACTTAAGTAAAAGGATCTCTTATTCGCATGCTTAGCAGTGGCGTCATTCATTTCTTTTCGATATGGTAGAAGATTTCTGCCAAGCATAAGAGAGTATGTTATCATAAAACATAGGATAATTAAGCATTGCTTTAAACACTTCAGCTTAAAATTTAAAGGAGGAGGATATGAAAACACGTCGTCTAATACTTATTTTACTTTTGGTCTTTGCCTTTGCTTTGTCCACAGCTTGTGCAGGTGAACCCCAACCAACACAAGAATCGGATGTAGACCTTACCCAAGAGACGACAGAAAAGCCGGTTGAAACCAAAGAGGTTGTAGACACTAGCCAAGAGACGACACAAGAGCCGCTTGAAACGGAAAAACCGGAACTTGATGAGCAACCCGAACTGGTGTGGAGCCACAAACATGAGAATAATATCCATAGTGTGGCTACATCCGACGAAACCGTAGCGGTAGGGGAGTATAAAGTTACGTACATTCACCATCTTTCGGACGGTTCGCTGATGGATCTTTTAATCCATGAGCATGCCGTGGAAGACACGGCCTTCTCCGCTGATGGAACCATTTTAGGAGCAGGTCAGGGATATTACGGTGTGCTTCTTTCAGAACTTACAGACACGGCCGAACCGCAGACCGTTGGAGACGGGCACAACAGCCGTCTGGCCTTTTCTCCTGATGGGCTTCATCTGGCGACGGGTAACCGTGATGGGATCGTTTGGATTTGGGAGCTTGATGGTTTAACCCAGACGGCTGTTCTTGAAAATCCTGATCTTGCAAGTAAGGGTGTTACTGAAAAGTGGCTGCTGGCCATTGATTATCATCCGTCAGGCGAATTGCTGGCTGCAACGCACACGGACGGCACCATCTATATCTGGGATCTTGAGAAAAAGGAAGTCATTCAGTCACTGGAACATGATGCCGACGTAACAGCAAACAATACCTTTCGTTTTTCGCCAAAGGGCAGCGAAATGGCTTGTGCAGTCAGGGATGGCGGTGAACACTTGATTCGACTGATGAGCGTTGATGACGGTAATATGATCCGTGACATGGTCGTGCCAGAACGCGTCATGAACTTGAATTTCTCTCCTGATGGCGGCTTGTTGGCCGTCGCGTCCCGTCAGGCCACGACCATTTGGGATGTTTCTTCAGGGGAGTTGATCTATACCTTAGATCAAACCATAACGCCGCCTGACAATACACCGATTGCGTTAACATTCACGCCCGACGGAGGACATTTAGCCGTCGCATGCTGGAATGGAACGATCGAGCTGTGGCGGCTTCCCGGGGCTGAACCGATTGCACCTCCACCTGTTGATATACGCATGCCCCCGCCCTTGCCTGGTGATGTGTTATTTGACACCGGCAGTGCGGCCTTAAAGCAAGAAGCCTTTGTCGAACTTGAAGCGCTGGCAGAAGAACTCTATGCCAACTTTACCAAAGCCACCATGACATTTGTGGGGCATACCGACAGCCGGGGCGATGCACAAAGCAACCTTCAACTTTCAAGCGACAGAGCGCAAGCCATTAAAGATTGGTTCCAAAACTGGGCTGATGAAAAAGAAGGCAATGAATGGGTCTTGCTTGTCGACGGAAAAGGTGACAGCGACTTGAAGGTGCCTGATGTCGACTTTGAAGGTAACTTTCTTAAAGATGCCGGTGCACTAAACCGTCGCGTAGAAATCGAAATTGAACCGTAGAAGGCTGTAAGCAATAAGGCGCTTTGGCTAAACCTGAATGCGTTGATTTGTGAATTAAAAAAGATCCGCTCTGGTTGGGCGGATCTTTTTTCAATGCTTTTATATTGTCTTCAGTGCCTGGATCGTTAAGCCAGCAAGCTAAAGAACAGACAAGGCTTTGGTCATGCTATACTCAGATCAAGCGCAAACAGATAGGTGCCCGCTTCGTCAAAGGGCACCATAAAGGAGAAAAAACCATGCGTGTTGTGTTCCATATTGATGAGCTAAACAAATGGCCCCTGGTCTTGGCAAACGTCACGACCTTTTTGTCGGTGGAAGCGCAAGCGACGGTTGAAGTGGTTGCCTACGCCGAGGCTGTTACCTACTATGTGGCAGACAAAAAACTAGCAGAAGAACTGATTGCTAACGTTGACTTTGTTGCCTGCAGCAATGCCCTCGAGGCATGGGAAATAAAGACCGACCTGCTCCCCGAACATGTGCGGGTTGTTCCCTCAGGTGTCGTTGAAATTATACAGAAGCAAGCTCAAGGCTACTATTACATCCGTCCTTAATCATTCGGTGTCTGCCCCATTCGATTTACGAAAGCAAAAAAAGAGCTAACAGGCGGTATGAATCGCCTCAAGATACGCCAATATCATCCAAGTGCACATGCACCTAATGCACCATCTGTTTTTTCAGATGGCTTGTGTTCGTTTAGACGCATTTTTTGGCTTTGGTGTCCGGCACGGATCAAGGCTAAGAGCCTATGGGAAAGCGGTCTGGAGTGAAAGCAGCAGGCCTTGGGGCTTAAAGGTCTTTCGCATTCGACTTTTTGCTGAAGAGGGTTCGTGTCACCTTGATCAAGGACATCTTGTTCCCATAATTGAGTGAGCCTTGGCGGTAAATATAAATGGACAAACAAGCGATTCCGAAGGTGGAGGCTGCCATAATCATGAGTGATGTGATGATTTCCAAGCCATTGACCGAGGTCAGCATATAGCGGATGGGTGTGGTGAAGAGGGAGACGAAGGGAATAAATGATTATTACGACGCGGCGGATCATCCGATCCGCCGCAGGTTGAGCCAAGCGTTCCACGAAATGGGAGCCAAGCGTTCCGAGCCCCAAGGTGCATCCATTAGATGGGTTTGAACCTCGAACCGTAGCGCTCTCTCATGGAAGGGTATTCTGGATTTTTGCTGAGATTCAGCACGTAGGCATTGTGTTCCAACCGGTCATAGATCGCGTCGCCCATCGTCTTATTGGCCATTTTGAGGGCACAGCCTCGCAGATCGTATTGAGTACAAAGCATGGTCGATGTCCCTACTCCAAGTTCTCGATCGTGCAAGAGATTGTAGAGCAACGCGGTTTCCTTCTCGTCGATTTCAGAGAGCATCCAGTCATCGATGATGAGTAGATTGCAACGTCTCAGATCTCGATCCAAGCGTTTTCTTTTAAGTTCTGTCGCCAATTTCAAATCCTCTAACAAGGAATGCATCCGTGTAAACCGTACCGAGTAAAGTTGTTTACACGCTTCAATGCCGACGGCGCAGGCAAGATAACTCTTGCCGCTTCCTGTCGCTCCCATAATGACGATATTTCGGCTGTCCAAGATGAAATGGCACGAGGCCATGTTCAAAATGACCGATCGATCGAGCATTCGCCCCTCGGAATAATCGATCTCGGAGATATGGGCAGAGGGTTGTTCGAAACCGGCCTTTTTGAGCAGACGCTCACGTGTATTGTGATGCCGTCTTGTTTCCTCGCGGTCCACCATGAGTGTTATGAGTTCTTCGGCCGTTAATCCGTTCATTCGCTGATCCATGGCGATCTCTTGGTACGCGTCTGCCATCCCGGAGAGTCGAAGGGCCTTTAGTTTTCCGTATGTTTGTTGATTCATCGTGATTCCTCCTTGGGCAGATGGCGTATGAACGCATGCGATTCACTCGGCGACACGATGACGTCCGTGGACGTCGTGTCAGTCTCGAGATTACGAAAGACACTCTTCACCACCTTGTAATTGGGAGAAAGCGACAGATCCAACACCTTTTGACAGGCGCGCTCCAATTTTTCTTCTTCATGTGCCTTGGGAAGCTTTAAAAGAGCCAAGCACGAACGAAAACCATGTTGGGGGATCTCATAGCGGTTTAATAGGGCCCGCACAACCGCCTCGGTTGCGGGGCCATAGGTGGTGGCCCAGGCGATGAAGCGTGCTTCATCCCATTCCACGTATTGTTGGTGATTCTTGGGCATGTGACTTTTGTCCGTCTGGTATTGACCTTGGCGACCGCGTAAGCGCGGATGGCTGCAGATCCGTTTGTCCCCTTGAAAAATTTCAATCAACGACGACGTGATTTTGATGTCCATTTTCCGACTGATATATTGGTAGGGTACGGAATAGTAAATACCGTCCGCTACGACATGGTAGTTCGGTTGAACGGTTGCCGTTTTCCAATGGGCGATTTCGTACCTTGTCTTGGGAAGCTGGGCGAGCAGGTCTTTCTCCTCGGCAAAAAGGGTGGATCTGCTTCCCAGTTTCTTTTGGAACTGGTGTGTGTTGTATTCGTCGACATGCTCCCATAGCGTGTCATTGAATTCTTCGAGGGTGAAAAATGTCCGGTGACGGACTTTACCTAACAGATTGTTTGCAAGCTTACCGACGGCTCCTTCGACGACTGCTTTGTCCTTGGGCCTGGCCATTCGTGCCGGCATGATGAAAGTGCCGTAGTGTTCGGCTAATTCGCGATAGTTTTTCTGGATAACCGGTTCGCTACGTGACGCTTTCACAACCCCTGTTTTTAGATTGTCCGGGACGACTGTTTTGGGAACACCCCCTAAAAATTCAAACAAGTGTACATGGGCTCGAATCCATGAATCCTCATCCATGCGAAGAAAACCCTCAGAATAACAGTATTGGCTGTAGGACATGGCGGCTACAAAGAGGTAGACCGGTTTTAAGTCACCCGTTGTCGGATCTTTTAAGTAGCCTGTCTTACCGCTCCAGTCGACCTCCACTTGCTCGCCGGGCGTACGTGGGATGCGCATGGTGGCGCGACTGTACCGCATGTGCTGCCGGTAGAGGTCACAGTAGCGTGAGTACAGGTAGGGCTGCTTGTCACCCTTGTGATTCGCCTCATAGTATTCCATCCAGAGCATTTGCAAGGTGACGCCCGTCTTCCGTAGCTCCTTGGTGATTGTCTCGAAGTCCGGGGTCACGTAGCGCGCTTCATCCACTCTGGGCGGGTAAAGAAGCGCGCCTATTTGATCTTCTTTTAGATCCTCCGCTTCAATCCTTGCCCACGTCAGGTTACACGTGCGAGCCTTGGCCAGGGTGCGAGCAACGGTGTTGCGGGACAATTTCAGGGATTGCGCGATCTCGCGCTGATTGAAGATGCCCGCCGATGCCATTCGTATGATTTCTCGATATTGGGTCATGCGATGACCTCCTTAAAAAAAATTACCGCCACATGGCGGCAA
Source organism: Clostridia bacterium (assembly GCA_040766025.1). Taxonomy (GTDB): domain Bacteria; phylum Bacillota; class Clostridia; order Saccharofermentanales; family DTU023; genus UBA4923. Next base: position 234,071 of record JAXGRH010000002.1, read on the forward strand.
TTCATTTTAGCAAGGACAGTCTACGGATAGACCTTTTCTCAATTTTGCAATCCTTTACATGCACCTTTTGCTCGGAATCCTTGGCTCCCACTCGTCGGAATCGATGCCTCTCGATCCTCGGAATGGTTGGCTCTCAACCCGCGGAACGCTTGGCTCCGAAGCTCGGAACGGTGCTCCTTTTGGTTCGGAATAACCAAATAAAAGAGCTGTAGCGGACAATCGCCGTGTTGGGTGCGGTCATGCCGGTGCTGGCAATCACGTAAGCGATGACAAAGATAATGGTGATAGAGGACAAAGAAGCAGTCAGATCCTCCATTCTGGAAACAAGGGAGCCCAGGGCTGCATAAATGAAGAGGTAGAGCAGGTAGCCCATGAGAGAAAAGGCCATGTAGATTAAAAGCACATCCAGGTTGGTTGTGGTGTTAATAACGCCAACCAGCTCTGCCGGATAGAGTGATTTGTTGAAATGAAAGCCGACAAGGACGAAAAGCGCAATAATACCTACCTGGATCATGCCGACCAGGCCGGCTGCCAGGACTTTTCCGACGATCTATGTAGATACATTTTACCTGACCCGCATATTCAGTCTCTAACGCCTTCAATGCCAACAAGTTGTCACCATGAATTAGCATATTCTCAGTATTTTCATCTTGGCTGGTATTCGACAGGCTTTTATCTTCAATTAATATTCTTGGTTCAATTTCTAATTTTTCATCTTTGCCAATCCAAGTCAGCTCGAGTTTTTGTCTAGACATGTATCTATGCTCCTTAGTACCAATATTTTCAGCCCAATTTAGTAAGACATAGTCTATTCATCAAATTGGGATTTTGTTCATGAATGCTCGCAATTAACACTAAAGTTAATCCACAGATTAAGCTTCCCTCTATCGTTCATCATCGTGCTCTAAATATAAAAGCTCACTTATTTCGCAATCAAACAGGGAGCAAAGCTTAAGGATGGTATCGTAGTCAATTCGCTTTGACTTCTCGTTGTAGAGATTCGACACAGTACTCCTGGAGAGCCCTGTTTTTTCATGTACATCTTGGATCTGGTATTTCTCACGCCCCATTAGCGTAGATAGTGCACAACGGACTCGCATAATTTTGCCTCCTCCTTGTTTCATTTATTATAACTGAGCCGGGGCTTATATTCAATAGCATTTATTTTGAATGGCATCCGCTTTATTTTAGCTTCGCCCCCCTCATAAACACAGGTGTGTAGCAGCTTGTAGCAGGATTTTATATAGAGCCTCATATTTCGCTTAAATGGGGGTAACTGAAAAAACCTGCTACATCCAGCTACAAGGCTGAAAATCTCTCCCAACAACTATGTTTAAACCCGCGACCTAAGTCGAACTTAGGTCGCTTTTCTTTTTGCCCCGTTCAAAACAGCCCTTTCTCCTGCCTACAGAGTGAGGGAGAAGAAATCTCACGCCCTAGATTCAACCTAGGTCGTCAAAAAGAATTACTCAAAACTTGCTCTTTTGTCCAAGGGGAAAGTAGAGGGGCTTCCTCCTCAGGATGAAAGAGAGCCAGGTTCAAAGATGAGGAAAAGAATTTTTCAAAAACATTGCCCAAAATCCTCGTCCTTGTCCAAGGGGAAGGTGAAGGGAGTTTCCCTCAAAAAAATACCGAGGAGAACGATATGATTCAAAACTTACCAAAAGACATAAAAGAAAACGGCAGATTATGCCTCTGGCGTTATGAAGAACAAAACGGCAGAACGACCAAGATTCCCTATCAGGTAAACGGCAAACGGGCAAGCAGTAAAAACATCAACCACTTTACAAGCTTTGCGGAAGTCCTGAAAGCAGCACCTCAATACGACGGCATCGGCATGAGCGTCTTTGCTCCTTTTGCCGCTCTCGATATCGACAACTGTGTTCTTGACGGTCAATTATCAGAGCTTGCTGAAGATCTGATCTATACCCTTGATTCCTATACGGAATACAGCCCGTCAGGCAGCGGCGTCCGCATCATTGTAAAACTGGAGGGCTTCAGCTTCGATAAATCCCGCTACTACGTCAACAATCGGAAAATCGGTCTGGAGGTCTATGTTCCGGGTGCAACAAAACAATACGTAACCTTAACGGGAAATACCATCCGGTCAAAAGAACCTGAGCATCGGGAAACAGAACTTCAGCTCATCTTGGACCGCTATATGAAGCGTGACGTGACTTCTTCTCCCTGGCAAACAGCTCCCGGCAGCTTTCTTGAAGATGAATCCGTCATTCATAAGGCCGGGAAAAGCAGACAGAAGACAAAATTTCTAAAACTCTGGCAGGGCGATGTAAGGGGCTATACCAGCCACAGCGAAGCTGACCTTGCCCTCTGCTCCATGCTCGCCTTCTGGTGCGGCGGAGATACGGAGCAGATGGACAGGCTCTTTAGGAAGTCCGGACTTATGCGGGATAAATGGGAGCGGGACGTCTAACGTTGATCTACACTTGAGAAAGCCGTCAATTCCTGTACTTCATTTTACAGGCCTGTGCGCGTTTCCTCTCCGGCGAATGACTTTAGTGACCTCTCCGGTCAACTGCAAAGCTTCGACCTTATGAACAATCCCCGCTACCGCTTCGGCGATATCGGCTTTGGCAGGCTTTTTGCCGATGTGTATCGGGATATTTGCCGCTTCGTTCCGGAACGAAAGAAATGGTACGTCTTTGGCGGTAAATGCTGGCAGGCGGATGTCGGGAGCTTAAAGGCGATGGAGCTTTGTAAGAGCCTGGCGGACGGTCTTTTGCAATACGCTCTCACCATCAGGGAAGAACATCTCAGGACGAACTTTCTCAAAGAGTGTGCCAAATGGCAGCAGCGACGCTTCAGAGAAACCTATCTCAAAGAAGCCCAGAGTGTCTATCCCTTGCCTTTCCAAGCCTTCGATCAGGATCGCTACCTCTTGAACTGCCAAAACGGCACGCTCGATTTGAGAACGATGCACTTCTACGAACACAGAGCGTCGGACTTTTTAAGCAAGATCGCCGGAGCATCTTACATCCCGGACGCTTATTCGGAGCGTTTTCAAGAATACATTGACGAGATCATGAGCGGGGATCAGGAGAAAGCGAAGTTCCTGCAAAAGTCTCTGGGCTATGCCGTCTCGGGCGATACAAGACATGAGTGTCTGTTCTTTCTCTACGGCGAAACCAGCCGCAACGGCAAGGGAACGCTGATGGAAAGCGTCCTTAAGGTCATGGGCGATTACGGTAAAGCCGTACGGCCTGAAACCATCGCACAGAAACGCTTCACGAACAGCCAGGCTCCCAGTGAAGATATTGCAAGACTGGTGGGGATCCGCTTAGCCAATATCTCAGAGCCGGGGCGTGGACTTCTCTTAAATGCTGCGCAAGTGAAAACGATGACGGGAAACGATACCTTAAATGCCCGTTTTCTGCATGAGAACAGCTTTGACTTTCAGCCGCAGTTCAAGATTTATATCAATACCAACTACCTGCCCGCAGTCAACGATATGACTCTCTTTACCAGCGGACGGGTGCAGATCATCCCTTTTGAACGGCATTTCGATGAGTCTGAGCAGGATAAGAGCTTAAAAGAACGCTTCGCCAAACCCGATGTGCAGAGCGCCATTTTGAACTGGTTGCTCGAAGGCTACCGGATGCTAATGGAGGAAGGTCTACAGCCGCCGGAAGCTGTACTTTCATCCACAGCAAGCTATGCCCGTGACAGCAACAAAGTCATGCAGTTCATCGAAGAAGCGCTGATAGAAGATCCGCAGGAAGAAATCCGGACCTCTCTTGTCTATGACGCTTATCGCGCCTGGTGTGCAAGAAACGGACTTTTCCCTGAAAACAATCGCAACTTCAACCAGGAACTTCGGAAAGTGGCGGAGGTTACAAGGAAACGGCCTAAGGCGGGCGGTAATCCTACCACCCTGCTTTTAGGTTACAGACCGAGCGCCGAGGAGGACTTTTTCTTATGAACACAGGGTGTGTAGCAGGATGTAGCAGGTTTTTTCAGTTACCTCTATTTAAGCGAAATATAGGGCTCTATAGAAAATCCTGCTACAAGCTGCTACAAAGCAAAATTCCCCCGCAGCTGTGTAAGAGCAAACGACCTATGTTCAACATAGACCGTCAAAAAGAATTACTCAAAACCCGCACTCTTGTCCAAGGGGAAGGTGAAAGGAGCCGCCCATGAAACACTGTGGTCAAACGTGCAGGCCACCCTGAACAAAGCCATGTACGACAAAGGAAATATCAACACGGAAAGGAGGAACCCTCTATGCAGGATAGCTCAGGACAAAATCCGAACTTCGTCGGAAACAAAAACTACAATTTCTACTGCCTGTTTAAGGACAGGCACCGAAGACCTGTCTTCGTCTTCCAAAGCAAGGACGTACGCCCTTGTAACTGGCGCGTCTGCTTCGGCTGGACATCGCTTCACTTTAAGACCTGCCGGGAAGCGATGAACTACTGCAAAAGACAGGGCTTTACCACTTCAAACGGCAAAGCTCTGCCGTAAGAGCCCCCCCGGGGGCCATCTAATCTCCGGGGAGCTTTTAGCGGACAGCGGTTGCGGAAGACCGCGCACAAACCCGCGAATTCAAACGGGGTATTAACCCCAATCAAAATTTTAGGAGGAATTTACCTATGTTAGACACAAACATTTACAAATCGGAATTTCAGAACATGCTTCGCAAGAAAAACGCAAGCATTCATGCCTTAAAGGAAGGCAATAACGGCGTAACGAACGGCTACATCATACCGGGACGGGATATGGGCTTGTTCCATGAGGCGATGGAAAAAGACTGCCTTTTCAGAAAGTATGCCACTAAAATCGCTCTGGACCGGGCGGAAGGCACCGTCATCGCCGTCCATTCCACAGGCACAGCCGAAGTGACAGGTGAAGGTCAGCTCTACCCGGTGGATGCCGACAGCTTCACGAACATCCCCTACGATTCTTTCAAGATTGCATCGCTTTGCAAACTCTCCTTGCAATTCGTCAATGATACGAAGTTCGATCTTGACAGCTATCTCATGCGGGAATTTGCAAGACGCTTCGCCAGGGCGGAAGAAAAAGTCCTGCTCACGGGAACGGGAATTGAGGAGCCCTTAGGGCTTCTGAATGCATCAGAAAGCATCGTGAGTGCTGAAGCGGGGAAAATCACCTTTGATGATGTCGTTACACTTTACTTCTCGCTTGAGCCGGAATACAGGAAACAGGCTGTCTGGGTCATGAGCGATGAGACCGCTTTTTCTCTTCGCATGCAAAAAGACCAAAGCGGCTATCCCCTCTGGCAGGAAGATCACGATACCCTCTTTGGAAGACCTGTGGTCACCAGCCCCTATATGCCCGCTGCTGCAAGCGGAGCAAAGCCCATCCTCTTCGGTGACCTTTCCTACTTTTGGCTCTTACAAAGGCAGGAGCTGACCATAAAGCCGCTATTTGAGCTTTTCTCGAATAAGGGTCAAGTCGGCTATGCAGCCTACGAACGTCTGGACGGAAAACTTGTAAGACAAGAGGCCGTCCGTACGCTCACGGTCAAATAAGGCTAAGCAGAGCATAGGGTTAAGGAAAATAAGTATAGTTTCAAACTAGGGTTAAAGGCTCGGGAGCCTTGTGTACATACATTTAGGCTCCCTGCCTGATTGTTACCGGGTGAACACTATGGAAAAAGAAAACTTAAAAAAGAATGTACTTTTCTATCAATCGCTCATGGCGCTTCTCTTTTCTCTTAGGGAGGACGATGAATTGGATGATAATTTTCTTCGAGAATCAGAGGAAATTATCGCTCAGAAGAGCGGGCTGCCCGAGAACAGTATTTTCCGCTATGACCTTGATAAATAAGGCGTTTTGAGTGATGTATATAGTACCTATTATAGAGGAGGTGGAGAATGCGAAAGGTAGAGGAATTACCGCTTAAAAGAAGTGCGGAAACGAACAGGAAAAAAGTAGCCGCTTACGCCCGTGTGTCCACAGGGAAAGACGCCATGCTGCACTCCCTCTCGGCACAGGTCAGTTATTACAGCCGGCTGATTCAGCAAAGGGCGGACTGGGAATATGTCGGCGTTTATGCCGATGAGGGCATTTCCGGCACGAAAGAAAACCGGGAGAACTTTCAGAGAATGCTGGAGGATGCAAGGCTGGGCAAGATTGATTTGATCCTCACCAAGTCCATCTCTCGCTTTGCGAGAAACACCCTGCTGCTTCTTGAAACCGTCAGGGAGTTAAAAGACCTCAGCATCGCTGTGTACTTTGAACGGGAGAAAATCAACAGCCTGACAGCGGACGGAGAACTGATGCTCTCGCTCCTTGCTTCCTTTGCCCAGGAAGAGTGCCTTTCCGCCAGGGAAAACAGTCGCTGGAGTATCAAGAAACGCTTTGAAAAAGGCGAAATCGTCGGTATGGCTCACCTTTACGGCTATGACTATATTGACGGGAGACTTGTCATCAATGAAGAGGAAGCGGAAATTGTCTGCATGATTTACAGGGATTATCTTTCCGGCATGCAAAGCGGAGAAATTGTAAGTAAACTCAATGCTCTCGGCATACCGAAGAAGCTCGGCGGCAAATGGAAACCGAACGATATTGCCCGTTTCTTTAATGAAAAGCACACAGGCTCGGCTCTGTTGCAAAAGACCTATCTGGACGACGCTGTGTGCCCCAAGAAGCATATCAATCGGGGAGAAAAGGACTTCTATCTCGCTGAAGACACCCATGAAGGCATTATTGGCAAGGAAACCTATAAGGCTGTGATTGAAGAAGTCAAACGCCGCACGTCAAACAAGAATCCGCCCGAGACCATACCTAAATATCCCTTTAGAGGGATGATTCGCTGCGGAAACTGCGGAGCAAACTTTCAGCGCAAGAAAACCAAGACAGAGGTCTTCTGGCGCTGTGCCACCAATCTGGGACAAAAAGACTACAAGTGTTCAATGAAGGGCGTACCGGAGCGGATATTGGAGGAACTGGCTGCCAGGGCTTTGCACCTTGAGGAATTTGACAGTGGCATCTTCCGAGAGAACGTCAGGGAGATCATCATCCCCGAAGCCAACAAGGTCAGGATAATCCTAAAAAGCTGCAAGGAGAAGGAATACAGCTGGCAGGACAGGTCACGCTCGGAATCCTGGACAGCCGAGATGCGGGCGGAAGTTAGCAGGAAAAACAGGGAAAGGAATAGAAAATGAGCCGGGGAAAGAGAAAAGTCACCGTCATCAAGGCGAAGAAGAATCTCCCCGGTAATTTGCATCAGGGGAAAATCAGCAAGCGGAAAGTGGCCGCCTATGCCCGTGTGTCCACAGATAGCGATGAACAGCTGAACAGCTATGAAGCACAAATCAGCTATTACACAGACTACATCAAACGCAGAAACGACTGGGAGTTTGCCGGGCTTTATACCGATGAAGGTATCTCGGGACTAAATGCCAAGAAGCGGGAAGGCTTTCAGACAATGATTGATGATGCCCTAAACGGGAAAATTGATCTCATTATCACCAAGTCGGTCTCCCGTTTTGCAAGGAATACGGTCGATACTCTGACCTATGTCAGAAAACTCAAAGAAAAGCAGGTCGAGGTCTATTTCGAAAAAGAAAATATTTTCACCTTGGATTCAAAGGGAGAACTTCTCATCACGATTATGAGCTCTCTTGCTCAGGAAGAAAGCCGGTCTATCTCAGAAAACGTCACTTGGGGCATCAGGAAGCAGTTCTCCGACGGCAAGGTCATGATGCCCTACAAGAGCGTTCTGGGCTTCAGGAAAGGCGAAAACGGACTGCCGGAGATTGTGCCGGAGGAAGCGAAGATTGTACGCTATATCTACCGATTGTTCATGAAAGGCATGACACCCTACGGCATTGCAAAAAGGCTCGAAGAAGAAAACATCCTCTCGCCGACGGGCAAAGAAAAATGGTATGGCAGCACCGTCGCCAGTATTTTAAGAAATGAAAAATATCGGGGTTCCGCCCTGTTACAAAAGAAATATACAGTGGATTTTCTCACCAAGAAACAAAAGGTAAATGAAGGCGAAGTCCAGCAATACTATGTGGAGGACAGTCACCCCGCTATTATTGACCCGGGCGAATTTGACCTTGTGCAGGCGGAATACGCCAGAAGAGAAAGCTTGGAGACTTATTACAGTAACAGCACGCCTTATTCAACAAAGCTCATCTGTGGCGATTGCGGAGCCTTCTACGGCTCGAAGGTCTGGCACTCAAACACAAAGTACAAGCGAACCGTCTGGCAGTGTAATGACAAGTTTAAGAATGAAGAAAAATGCAGCACGCCGCACCTCTGCGAAGCGGAGATTCAGAAATCTTTTGTCAAGGCTCTGAGCCTGCTTTTAGCCGATAAAGAAAGGCTGCTGGTTCACTGCCGGGAGCTAAAAGATGAATTAACGGATTGCTCCAAAGAAGAAGCAAGGCTTCAGGAGCTTTCACAGGAGATGGAAGTGGTGGCGGAAATGATCTCCTGCATGGTGCATGAGAATGCTTCCTATGCTCTTGATCAGGAAGAGTACCAAAAGCGCTACGACATGCAGGTCTCTCGCTACGAGGCCTTGCAGGCTGAATTTGAGGAAACACAGTCCGCTATCTGCGATAAAAATTATCAAAGCTCGATTCTGAGCGGCTTTATGTTCGCCATCTTTGACTCGGATATCCTGCCCATAAAGTTCAGCAGTACGCTCTGGATGGGCACTGTGGACACGGTGACCGTGAACAGCGACAGCACTTTGCTTTACAGATTCAAGGACGGCAGCGAGATTTCGCTTACTATCCCGAACAAAAACTGAATTCTGCTCCGCTTCTTTGTTCCGACGAAAAGCTCCAAAAGCCCACTGAAAAAAGACTTCAAAATAAAAGAAAGCAGTTACCAATACAAGAAATTGTATCAATAACTGCGTTCTAAGTTGGAGGCACCATCCGGATTTGAACCGGAGAATAGAGGTTTTGCAGACCTCTGCCTTACCACTTGGCTATGGTGCCGTTAGAAAAGACCGGCTAGGGCCGGTCTTCACATGGAGCGGGATACGAGATTCGAACTCGCGACTTTCACCTTGGCAAGGTGACACTCTACCACTGAGTTAATCCCGCAAGACAGCGGCTTGCGCCTTATGTCGGAGGACCTTCGGCGCGTTGACATCTTAGCAAATGCGCTTTCTACTGTCAACCGAAAAGCGCCTCTCCTGGTGGGACCTGCCGGGCTTGAACCGACGACCTCCTGCGTGTGAAGCAGGCGCTCTCCCTGCTGAGCTAAGGTCCCGTAAGATGGTGACCCGAACGGGAATCGAACCCGTGTCTTCGCCGTGAAAGGGCGATGTCTTAACCCCTTGACCATCGGGCCATCTTGGTGGCGGCAACAGGATTTGAACCTGTGACTCTTCGGGTATGAACCGAATGCTCTGGCCAACTGAGCTATACCGCCGTCTTCCTAGTCGCGCAACAATGTGAATGATATCAGTGCCCTTTACTATTTGTCAAATCAAAGTTCGTATCATTTCACCTCGGCTAATCGATTCCTTTTTTAAGCTTCAAATAAAGCACAGGCCAGATCAAACACAGGGAGCGCGAACAGGGCGCCGATACCCGCCTCCTGCCTTATGGGGGCCTCAATCACGGGCGTAATCCCAAGCTCAAAAAGCGCTCTGTCACTTGCGGGGTCCGTGCGTGTATGAGACGCAAAAAAGAGATCGCGAGTCTCCGGCAAAAGCCTTCGTACAAGAAGCGCCGCCGCGAGGCTCGCCCGGTCATCCAAAAGAATCGGCACACCATAAATGGCCGCCCCGGCATAAAATCCGACCATGGCCGCAAGATCCGGGCCCCCGAACTTCTTCAGGATGTCGAAAGCATCCCCTTCATCGGGGGCGCGCGCCGCAAAAGCTTGCGCGATTACCTCCAACTGTCTTTGGAACAATCCATCCGCGATATCCGGACCTCTTTCGAGGAGATCCTCCGCCTGGCGCCCCGTTAAAGCGGCGATGATCGAGACAGCCGCAAGATCCACCGAAGAAGAATTACAGGCCGCGATGAGGAGTCTGAAACCGCGAGAGGCGGCCTCCCCCGAAAACTCAATCCCCAACCTTACCGCCGTCATCATGGACGCCTCGGTTAGGGCATCCTCATGGGCAAAGTTTAAAGATCCCGAGGCCATCACAGGCGCGTGAACCACACCCGTCAAAGCCTCTTCAATCCCTTTAGTACCGAGATTAATCGGAATGACCTGCGTATCAGTCTTTTGACCTAAAACATTAAGCTCTGACGTTCCCTTGGAAAGCGAGCGGAGCATGTCGGCGGTCGTCAACGAAAAGCCGTCCGTCAAACCGCCCTCCTCTTCAATGCCGTGGTCGGAAGAAAAAGAAAAGACAGCGCGCGGCGTCACCCTTACCGTATCATCTTTTGACCAGCCTGAAAGCCGTGTCACAAGTGAAGAGGGCAAGTCAAAGGACACGCCGAAGCCTTCCTTTATCTTATCCGCCTTCTCCTTGTCATAGGGTGTGAGCCTTAGTGTTTCTTCTTGGAACATTTCTCTTGTATATTGTTTCATCTTTTACCTCACAGTCGAAAACAAACCCGAAAGCGCAGCCGCGATCACCACCATGCCGAGCGCAATGCGATAGAAGGCAAAAATGCGAAAATCGTGTTTTCGGATATAGGCCAATAAGAATCGAATGACCAGGATGGATACAAGATAAGCCGCCCCCATTCCTACGAATACGGACAGCCATTGAATTAAGTTAAAGGACGTGCCCAGCTTCAGCAATTTTAAAAGACTTGCGCCCGCCATCACGGGAACCGCCAGATAAAAAGTGAAGGTGGCCGCCACAGAACGCGTCATACCGATCATGAGTCCGCCTAAAATCGTCGCGCCTGAACGCGAAGTCCCCGGCAAGATGGCCGCGATCAGTTGGAAGAGCCCGATCAAAATCGCCGCCCGCCAATCAATCTGTTCAACGCTCCGGATGCTTGGGCGCTTTTGGCGGTCTTTTAACACCCGCTCCACCACAAGGAAGGCGATGCCGATCACGATCAGCATAATGGCGACCGTCCAGGGATTATAAAACAGTTGTTCTATCTTGTCGTCAAAAAGCACACCGATGACAGCCGCGGGCACACAGGCGACAAGAATCATGGCCCACAGGCGGATAATCCCCTGATCGATCGCAAGCGATGAATCTTTCATGCGAAGAGGCCAAAGCTTGGACCAAAAGGTCACGACGACCGCTAACACGGCGCCGAGTTGGACCACCACCAAAAAAAATGAGAAAAACTGAGCATTTGAGATCGCGTCGCCGCCGGCTCTAAACGGTACCAGCCGTTCCAAAAGGAGCAGGTGCCCTGTGCTGCTGATCGGGAGCCACTCGGTGACCCCTTCCACAATGCCGTATAGAACACTCTTTAGGACATCTAACCAAGCCATTTATCAAGCTCCTTTAATCTTGTGCTTCCGACACCTGACGTATCACGAGGACGCCGCCCGGCAGCAGGGTAAAATCGTCACGCTTTCGTTTCCACACGCCGGAACTGATCATGGTGCCGCGGTGGTCATAGAGTTCATACTGCGCTTCACTTCTGTGGTCAATGCCCTGAACGGAGACCACGCGCGCTGACTGACCGAGGTTGAGCGCGTAGACTGTAGTCGCGTCGCGCGAAGCGTAAGCATAGAACACCACCGAGGATTCCTCAACAGGCGTCTCACCCTCTTCGGGAGGCGCTTCCTCCAACCCTTCGCGAATGACACTCGGTTCTTCCAAAAGTCTTTTACCTGAAAGTTGACCCGTGACCGCCAATACACGCTGCGTCACATGTTTGCCGTTCAAATAATCGGCGTCCGACAGATCAATGTCAACAAGCGCCAGCGCCGAATGATCGCCCAGATCACCCAAAACACTCGCCGTCCCATCCACCAAGCGGATGGGCTCTTCTATTTTGTCAAAGGAAATCGAGCGGATAAGCTCTGGGGCGAGCATGCTCCCCTGCCCCCGCGGGATAAGATTCTCCCACTCATTCAACAAGCTTTCCAAAAGCTTTCGGTCAACAGGCCGCTCATCGGGGTGAAAATCACCCGCGTGGTAGTCCGCCGAGGTATGCGCGCGGCCGTCGTCGTAGCGCATGGCGTCAATAAAGTACAGCTTGTTCTTCACAAGGGAGAAATCAGGCGCGCTTTTGATCTGCCCCATGATCCAATGAAAATAGTTGGCCCTTGAGGCGTCATTGGGCAAAATATTATCGCGGTCTGTAATCTCAAGATAAATCAAATTGAAACTATCCGTCCAGCGCCCGATCGCCCCGTCACGCGAGCGCAGCTTCCCGTAAACAGAAAGCGGCGAGCCCGCAAGGTACTCGATCAGGTGATGGAGCTCCTCGGTTCCCGCGTTGATGTCAATGACAAGCCAGGGCACAGCTTGCTGGCGTTCCACAAAGGCAAGGGCCGCTCCCAGGTTATGCATGACCCGATCGTCGCCCTTGGCATCCCCTGTCCCCTCGGGCAGGCACCAGCTTTCTATGCCGTAACCCGCGCGGCCGATCGGCACCGCCTCAAGACGTGTCACGTCAGAGGGAACTGAATGCTCCACCTCGTTTAACAGTGAGGACAAGGCCCCCGGCGCGTCATTGTTTCGCCCGAACCAAATATTGTCAAGGTGAAGTGTCCCTGATCCGGAAAAGCCGATATTGATCCAGAGTTCATCGTCCACTTTCAGTCCGCGTGGCAATAAGATATTGACCCGCCGATGCTGCCAGGCGTCCTCGCGTACCGTCAATGAGGCCCCCGTCACAGGCAATGAGCCCGAGAACCACACCTCAATGGGACCGTTGATCGCCCCCGTCGTGTAGGCATCCAATTCTAAGCGGTAAAAGGGTAGCTTATCTTCTTCGATGAGACGTGAAAGGTCGAGTTTTTGCGTCATTCGCACATCTAAGTAAGAGCGCATGGCATTGGTTGTCACCATAGGCGACAGGCTGCCTGATCGAAGCGACACAAGCCGGTCATTTTTTACAGCCGACTGCTCATCCGCATCGAAGGAAAGCGCTAAGGCTCCGCCTGAATCATAGCCGGGATGGCCATCGTATTTATCCGGGATCGCCTGTACATGGCAGTCGCCTGAGACGGCCCATTCACCCGAAACAAGCGGTGTTTCTGGCAGCAATGCGTGATCTAGAGACAAGTCAAGTTCTTTTGGGACCCGAAGCGTCATCGACATCAGGTCGCCCGGGAGTACTTGTCCCGAAGACAGTTCGGGTGAAAAACCAATTCTCGCGGTTAACTCCGCGCGCATCACCTTGCCGTCACGCCGAGACAAGAATACGTCGCCTGTGGAAAACGACTTGAGGCTACTGATACGTATCTCCGCCAAAGGGTTCTCCCGGCTCCAGGATTGCCCTCCGTCACGTGAAAAGAGCATTTGCCCTGTAGATGTAATGACGATAAGCTTATCTGACGACATAACCATGACGGACTGAAAGTCAGAAACATCGCTCCTAAGCGCTTCAAGCCAGGCTTCTTGCTCTATTTTTCTAACCGAGCCTTTATCAGGGCGAATCGCCAGTTGACCCTTTTCACCGGCGAAAATTGAAATCCCGCCGCCCGTGTCCCCACAAAGCCATGCGTGCTCCGAAGTTAATGTTTCATCGATTTCCCACTGGATTCCGTTGCGTGAAAAAGCGGCGTTGCCGCGATCGCCTAAGGCGTAGATTAAGTCATCTCCGCTTTGGATGATCGCTGTAATCTGATCCTCGAAGGGAAACGAAAGAGGTTCAAAGCCTGAGGGGTGACCGAAGAACAATTCTCCCCGCCGCCTGACGCCAGGAAAAATCCGTTTTCATAGTCAGGAAGGTCAATATACTCGACGGCACGAACACTGCTTCCGCTTTGTGACTGACCCACAAGATTCCAATGCTCGCTGTCCGGCGACGCGTAAAGCCGCCCGTTCAGATCCCCCGCGACAAGACCGGTGGGGCCGACGGCGATGGCGGTCAAATGGGCGTTGAACGGAAAAGAAATTTGCTCGACGATCCCCTCGGGCAGCACTCTTGCCACAGAGCCTTGGGTGCCGCACAAAAATACCGTCCCTTCCGGTGTGCCCGCAAAGGCATTCCAACGCACCTCTTCAGAAAAGTCGGACAGATCCACCTCACGTTTACTTTGGATCTTGCCCAGTTCATAGGATGTGACCTGCCCCGTGTTGATCAAGGTCATTTCCTGCAAGCTCTCACGAAAGAGTTGGAAATCGGCCCCTTGGTAATAACCTTCTGACAATACGGGGAGGGACCTTGCCTCGGAGATCTTGATATCGAAGTAATCCGACCCGCCGTCATAAGCAAAATAGTGCCCGTTCACTACCTGGGGAGAAAAGGAGCCGTTGGTGACAAGGTTGGTCCCGGGTAAGGCGACTAAGTTCGAGCCGGTACCTGAGATCGTGAGCTGGTTGACCGACTCATCGTTCACGCGGACGAGTGTCGCGTGTCGCCCCGCGCGAAGTCCCGTGATCTGGAGCACAATCACGAGGGCCACCAGGGCGGTGACAAGCAGGGCCAGAACCGTGGTTAAAAAATAACGACGTCGGAGGCTCTGGGGAAACAATTGAAATTGCCCCCTCCTCATACCTGCACCGTATCTTTCTTTTTTTGTTCACGCCAAAGGTAGTAGTATCCAAAAGCCCCGACCAGGATAAAGGCGTATAAACCGATGATGATCCCCACCTCCACCGTTTCATCGGCGCCGATTAACCTTGAAAGCCACCCTGATCCCACAAAGTTAAATAGGATATGCATGGCGATCGGCACGAAGATCTGCCGCGTGAAATGATAGGCGGCAGAAAGCGCAAATCCCGCGATCAGGACATAGGAGCCCTGGATCAGGTCAAGATGGAACAGGGCAAAAAGGACTGTGGTCCCGATGACGGACACGAAGGGCCGAAAGGCGCGCCGTAGCTCTCCTTGGATGATGCCGCGAAAAAGCAGTTCCTCCCCAATGGGAACCAGAAATACCGTCACGATCAATTCCAGGGCAATGGTGGCGGTTCGCCCGTCAAAGAGCGCCACCTTGTCAAGGTAATCCTGAAACTTGTGACCCAAAAAGGACATGGGGTCAAAAGAGGAAAGCAAGGCCATCCACAGCTGCGTCAGGCCCGTGGCGCCCAAAATAATCGCCAGGGCGCTCCCCCACTGTTTCACATGGGCGCGTTCTGTCAAAAGAAGGGATTGATCCTTCTTCTTCCAATAATAAAGGTAGGCTAAATAAAGGGGGATAAGAATGATCATGGCGGAGAGGGACGCCCAGGTCATGATATTGCCTTCAACGAGGATCTTGGTCAGCGTTTCGCTGTCTAAGGAATTTTGGAGCAAGCTTTGGCCTAACTCGGGATGGCTTGCCAAATGGGCAAACATAAGAATGACCGATGCCAGGTTCAGGACAAGGTGATGCAAAACCATGAAAAGAATCGGTGTGAGGAAAGTCCGGACACTGATCCGTCTTCCTGTCTTCCTGAAGTCTTTCTCGTGTTCTATTTTCAAAGCTAGGACTCCGTTCGATTATGAGCGGATGATGGACTCCGTGTAGCGTTCGAAAAAGTAATCGAACGCGCGGTCAAGCTCTTTTCGGCTGGTGATGGATGAGAATACTTGTTCTCCGCTGTCGTCCTTCCAAGAACGCATGATGACGATTTCAGGATCGCGCCTGGAACCGTCATCCGGCTCATAGTTATACATCACGGAGTAGGTCTGCCCTTCGATGGTAAAGATATCGAGCACGGACACATAATATTCGCGTCCGCTTCTTTCATCCACCAAAATCGCGAGCACACTGTCTCCGCGCTGTCTGCGCCCTCTGTTTGACAGCGGGCGCTCAGACGTTTCGCGTTTGTCCTTACTCAGAATCTTCCTCATCGTCAATTTCTTCAAGGAGCGCCTGGTAGGCTTCATAGACGCGGTCGTCTTCGTCGTCTTCTAAACCGACGAGCACTTCTTCACCGTCATCGCCTACGACAAATTTCATGAAGAACAGGCTCATCTCATCTTCGTCGCCTTCTTGCGGATCGACGAGCACGCAGTATTCTTCATCTTCATAAGAAAAGGTATCCGCCATGATGAAGGAGTAATCCTCGCCTGTTTCCGTATCGGTCAAGACGACATAGGAGTCCTCGTCAAAGAGCTCGTCGACGCCTTCTTCACAGCAGCAGCCATCGTGTTCATCTTCAGCCATATACATGGGTTGATAATCGTACATTTTTTATCCTCCTAGGGATGTTATTCATTATTTTTCGCGAATATTCGTCCGCGAACGAAGGCATTATAACATGATCAGAGAAGATGTGCCGTAAGGCCGCCATGTTCGCGATCGAGCCAATCCTGCAAGAGGATTTCAGCGGCAATCTGATCGACCAGGCCTTTGTCACGCCTTTTCTTATTATTCGTCTCAACGAGCACGCGCTCCGCCATAACCGAGGTATAGCGCTCATCCAATAATTCTATACGGCAAGAAAGTGCATGCCTCAAACTTTCCGCAAAAGCTTCCGCCTCATCTTTGATCAGAGATTCACGACCGTCCGTCCGATGGGGTAGCCCCACGACAATCGTATCGACTTGGTATTGTTCGACGAGCTCTTTGATTTTCAAAATGAGCGCCTCCAGGTCCTCATGTTTTCTTTGGATCGTCATGAGACGGTGCGCAAACAGACGCAAGGGATCGCTCAGCGCGACCCCTACTCTGCGCGTACCGTAATCGATGCCAAGCACTCTGCTCTGCATATGATTAAAGGCGTTCAATATAATCCCGGATGACGACTTCCAGCAGTTCGTCGCGCTCCATCCGACGGATGACACCGCGCGCGCCAAGATGACTGGTAATGTAAGTGGGATCTCCGGAAAGAAAATAGCCGACAAGCTGATTAATCGGATCGTATCCTTTTTCCTCGAGTGCCCGCATTACTTCCGCCATAATCTGATGAGCGGCAAGGCGTTTGTCGCTTCCAACTTCAAAACGATTCGTATCTTGTTCGACCATAGGCACCTCCTTTGACCAGTTTACCACGTTCGCTGCTTACAAAAGCACGGCTGTCGCGAAATCTTGATCAAGTCCCTTGATTTTCACGGGAATAATGTCGCCCCTTCCGGGCATGGGCGTTTCGGGCGTTTCAGGCTTCGCTTTGACATGGATATATTCAGGTGTATAACCTAGAATGAATCCATCCTTATCGTATTGTTCAACCAAGATATTCAACACCTGGCCGACATGTCTATGGACCGCGTTTTGGAACAGCGCGTCACTTTTCTTTCGAAGTATTTCAGAGCGCTGTTGCGCGACATCTCCCGGCACCTGTTCGGGCATCGTCGCCGCCCGTGTTCCCGGCCGCGCGGAAAAACGAAATACATGAAGGCGCAAAAAGGCGATTTCGTCGCAAAAGGCCAGTGTCTTTTGAAAGTCCTCGTCGCTTTCACCCGGGAAGCCGACGATGAGGTCTGCGGTAATCCCCGCGTCAGGAAAGGATTCATGGATAAGCTTGACCGCTTTACGAAACGATTCAGTGGTGTCGCGGCGCGCCATGCGCTTTAAAATTGGATCGGATCCGCTTTGTAATGACAAATGAAAAGACGGGCAAAAATGATTTAAAGAAGAAAGCCTGTCTAAAAACAGAGGCGTAATGGTCGGTGATTCCAATGAACCAAGGCGAATTCTTTCGATGCCTTGAATCTCATCGAGCGCTTCGACTACATGAATGAGCTCAATTTTTGAGTCTGCTTCAAAATCGTGGCCGTAGGCATTGATGTTCGTTCCGGTTAGGACAAGTTCTTTAAATCCGAGGGAGGCCAACTCAAGGGCTTCACGCAGGATATTGTCAAGCGGACGGCTTCTTGCGGGCCCTCGCGCGATGCAGATCGCGCAATAGCTACAGCGGTTGTCGCAGCCGTCTTGAATCTTCAAAAACGCCCTGGTTTCCAGCGGGACCGCCGGGGCGCCCAACTCCTCATAGGAGGGCGTGACCGGGATCGCTTCAAACGTTCGATCATGATCCTTTTCAATCGCCTGTAAAATCATGTGAGGGAGCTTATCGCGTCCCGAGGTTCCGATCGCGATGTCCGCCAAATAAGACAGGTCACGGCGCTCGGAATAGCAGCCCGTAGCCACCACCAGGGCCTTCTCGTTCTGGCGCCTGAAGCGCCGTAACAACTGCCTTGATTTTCGTTCGGCTTCCGCTGTGACCGTGCAGGTGTTTAACACATACACGTCGGCGATGTCATTTTCATTCACGATATCGTGGCCACGCCTTCTGAAATCTTCCGCCAAGGCGTCCATTTCGTATTGGTTGGTTTTGCATCCAAGCGATGATACTGCGATCCGCATCGATCTTGGCCCCCGTTTATAATCTAAAATTCGAGATAAAAAAAGAGCCGGAAGGCTCTTTTCTATATCGAGTCTTCAAAAGTTTAGGCACCGCGGCCTGTCAACAGATAAAGCACAATGGTGAAGACGGCAAAAGCGATGGCGAAGATAGTCGTCAGGGTTTTCAAGATTCCCTCTTTTGTACGGCCCTTTGTCTTGCCGTAAAAAGTATCCATCCCGCTGCTCGAGTCTCCCGAAAGAACTCCCAAGCCCTTTGATTTGCTGTCCTGCAACATGACGGTCACAATAAGACCGATGCACGTCAGGATATCCAATATGATAAACGTAATTTGCGCGGCTTTCATTCTAATTCCTCCCCTGGCGCTTCGCACGCCGAGTAATCATAGCACAGGGACGCTTCGGGCCGCAAGTGTTTGTCGAGGCGCCTCATATAAATAGGTAAAACAATGACAAGGATGAGACCTGCTACATTCGTTGTGATCGAAAAGGACCACCAGATTCCGTTCACACCCAAGGCGGTCGAGGACAGATAATGCGCGAGCGGGATCCGCGAGACCATGAGCGTGGTCACGACGATGGAGGGAACAAGCGACTGTCCGAGCGCGGCAAAGGCGGAGGTCGTCAAAAGCTGTATGCCCATCAAAAGCTGGGAAGCGGAAAGCACATGAAGATAGTCCGTGCCGTATTCTAAGGCGAGGGGGTCTTTGAAGAACAGCGCCATAATCGGGCCGCCGAAGAAGAACAAAATGGCGGTCGTGGTCGCGCATAAAATGGAGACGAGCCAAAAGCCGGACCAGTAGCCGTGTTTGACCCGCCCCGCTTCTCTTGCGCCGAAGTTTTGGGCCATGAAGGCATTGACCGCGATCGCAAAACCATCCGCCGTCATCCAGGAGATACTCTCAATCTGGGATCCGAGGCGCTGGGCGGCCACCGCCAGGTCACCGAAGCGGACGATGAGACGTGAGATGACAATCGTCACGATGGCGTGAAGGCCGACTGCGCGGACACAGGCGCCCCTAACTTAACAATCGGTTTTAAACGTTTAGGCTCCAAAGGCGCGCGGACGAGTCCCAAATCGGAGAACAAGTCGTTACGTTTGATGGCGACAAGCATCATGATGAAGGCAATGATCTCCGATAAAAGCGTCGCCAAGGCCGCTCCCGCGACATCCATATGGAAGCCAAGGATGAACAGAGGGTCAAGCACCATGTTGATGACAAGTCCCGTCACAAAAATCGCGAAAGGCGTGAAACTGTTACCGGACGCCGTCAGCATTGAACTGTAGAGGCGTCCGCCCACGCGCGGTATCATGGCAAGACCGACGATCCATAGATAGGTATTAGAACGCGCGATGGTCGCCGGATCATTGAAATTAAAAATGTCGGTCAGTTGTTCGTGAAAAATAAAAAGACGATTGTCAAAACAACCGCGATGGCATAGCCCAGTCTTAAGGCGCTCCTGGCCCAACTTCTTGCCTCTTCAGGTTCTTTCGCGCCAAGTGATTGGCCTACGAGTACCCGCCCGCCCACACGAGCGACCGAGAACAAACTGTCTGACAGCCAAAATAAAATGCCGCCTGTGCCGACCCCCGCGACCGCGTGTTCGCCGATGTTGACACCCAAAACATGTCCGTCAAAGTGTAGGCGAGGCCCACAAAGGAAGTCGCCATAATGGGTAACGCCAGTTTCACGAGCGTCGGAAGGATGCGACCCCGCAGCAGGTCGAGTTGTTTCGTATCTTGCATCTTTTTCTCTTTCGGGTATTTCTCGATGATTTTAACATAGATATACCCTCCAAAACTTGCTAACTCCGCCGTGAATATTGAAACAGGAGGGCAGTTGTCATACACTGGGGAAGTAGATTTGAAGAAATTTCCGATCAGAAGATAAGGAAGCATCATCATGAGAATAAACCTTTTGGGGTTATCGCGTTCAATCCATCCGAAGGACAACAAAAACACAACCGATATGGAAACCGGAAGCTCGACGGCTTTCAAAAGTGTCGATCCCGCTTGATATGCAAGTCGGGCCCGGCTGTGAGGATCGTCAAAAAAGGCGATCATGTCGACATCGGCCAGGTGCTGGGCGAACCGCTCGGCCCTGGAGCGTCCCCGTCCACGCAAGTATCTCCGGAGAAGTGACCTCGGTCCAAGTGGAGATATTAAGTGACGGGGGTCACGCTGAGTATGTAACGATCCTGTCAGACGGTGAATCGACACTGTCACCTGACATCGCCCCTCCTGTCATTACTGACAAGGAGAGTTTTCTTCGGCGGTTCGCGATTCCGACTTGTGGGACTTGGAGGCGCCGCCTTCCCCACGCATGTCAAGTTGAATCCCCGCCCGGTAAAACGGTGGACACCCTGATCGTGAACGCCGCTGAATGCGAGCCCTATATTACGGTCGATCACCGTATTTGCATCGAGGGTGCCGCGCATGCCGTCGAAGGCGCTCGCGATCGCCCGATGGTGCGGGGTGAGTACAATTATCTTTGGGATCGAAGACAATAAAAAACAAGCCGCGAAAGCGCTGAACGAAGCGATTAGGTTGTACGGGAAAAACGAGCATTGGCCCAAGGGCGGCATCAGTGTCAAAGTACTTCCGACGTCCTACCCAACAGGGGCTGAAAAAGTCCTGATCCGTCTGTTGAACGGACGCGTCGTGCCTGAGGGAGGACTTCCCGCCGATGTCGGCGTCATTGTCCAAAACGTGACGACGCTTCATTTTCTTGGGCTTTATCTTAAAACGGGCATGCCGCTGATCCGCAAAGCGATCACGGTGGACGGAAGCGCTGTTCAATCGCCCGGCAATTTCGATGTCCCCATCGGGGCCTCTATTGAAGAAGTGATCGAAAAGGCGGGCGGTACGGTGACGGATCCCGCAAAAGTCATCATGGGGGGCCCCATGATGGGTGTCGCCGTCGACCATATTCAAAGACCTATCCTGAAACATAACAACGCCATTCTTGTCATGAGCGAAGAGGACGCGGTCCTTCCCGTGGAATCCGCTTGTATTCTTTGCGGCCGCTGTGTCCGCGCCTGCCCGATGCGCCTTATGCCGATGGCTTTAGATAAGGCCGCAAGGGCGAACAATCCGGAAGAACTGTCCGACCGCCATGTCATGAACTGTATCGAGTGCGGGAGCTGCTCTTATGTCTGTCCTGCCAAGCGTTACCTTGTTCAGAATATCCGCATCGGGAAAACCATCGTACGCGCCGCAGAACGCGCGAAAGGAGGAAAATCCTAAATGCTTCATGTATCGGCTTCTCCCCATATCCGCGACCGGATCACGACGCGTTCGATCATGTTACAGGTGATCATCGCGCTCATACCGGTCATGATCGCGTCCTTTTTCATATTTGGCCTTCCCGCGCTCATGCTCTTTGCGGTGAGTGCCGCCTCCGCCGCGGGCTTTGAAGCCTTGGCGCGTATCGTGATGAAACGCGAACAGACCGTCGGCGATTTATCCGCCGTGGTCACAGGGCTCCTGGTCGCCGCAAGTTTGCCGGCGAACTGCCCCCTATGGGTGCTCGTCATCGGCAACTTTGTGGCCGTTGTGGTCGTGAAACAGATGTTCGGCGGGCTGGGTGACAATTTCGCGAACCCTGCCGTCACAGCGCGCATCGTGCTGTCAGTCTCCTTTGCCGGCCAGATCTCAAGTTACTCGATCGCGGACAAACTCCTAGGGGTCGACCTCGTCTCAAGCGCCACACCGCTCATGCTGGCGAAGACGGGTGAGGCCGTGCCTTCGGTCCTTGATCTTTTCCTCGGACGTCACGCGGGCTCCATCGGTGAAACCTCCGTCATCGCCTTATTGATCGGCGGTATCTTTCTCCTTGTTAGAGGCGTGATTGATATCTGGGCCCCCCTCTCGTTTATCGGCACAACGATTCTTTTCGTCACGCTGACGGGAGGCAATCCTTTGACCCACCTTTTGTCAGGCGCGCTTATTCTTGCGGCCTTCTTCATGGTCACCGACTATGTGACCACCCCGACCACCATTTGGGGGAAAGTCATTTTCGGAATCGGCGCCGGATTGTTAACGGGGCTATTGCGTATGTACAGTGCCATGCCGGAGGGCGTTTCATTTGCGATTTTGTTGATGAATATCCTCACGCCCCATATTGAACGCTGGACAACTCCCATGACGATCGGAGGTGTGAAACATGCCAAAAAATAACATGTCATTGATTGAACGAGGGCCGGTGCCCGCGATCATCCTTGTCTTGATCTGCGCTATTTGTGTCGCGCTTTTGGCGCTTACCGCGGATGTGACGGCGGACGCCAGAGCTTACCAGGCTCAGTGGTTGGCCGACACCAACAAGCGCGCGCTGTTTCCTCTGGCGGATGATTTCCCTGAAGAGACACTCGAACAGGCAGGCGAAGGGATTCCCGGAGCCGAAACGGTTGACTTAGCCCAGCACCACCCCGAAGTCTACATGGTGGCCGCTGTTCATTCAGGCGGCGAGGTGACGGGCGTCATCATCGGGGTCGCAAGTAAAGGATATGGGGGCAAGGTGCCTGTCATGGTTGGCTTCGATCTTTCGGGCACTATTATCGGCATCAATGTGGACGCCTCGGGTGAAACCCCGGCCTCGGTCAAAAGACCGCGGACGCCTCTTTCACGGACCAGTATATCGGGCGTCTGTCGGATGATTCGCTATCGGACATTGACGCTGTGACAAGTGCCACCATTTCATCCAATGCCGTGACGGCGTCGGTAAGAGAGGCCTCTTTTGCCTATGACGCGCTCATGCGGGAAGGGGGAAAATAAGATGGCCAAAAAACGATCGGCCGGTTATGAACTTACCAAGGGCATTATTAAAGAAAATCCCTTGTTGATCCTGATGCTCGGGACATGCCCCGCGCTCGCGGTGACGACCTCAGCCATGAACGGCCTGGGGATGGGGGCCGCTTCCACCGCGGTGCTTGTGTTATCCAATGTCGTCATTTCGCTTTTACGAAAAATCATCCCTGACAAGGTGCGTATCCCCGCTTACATCACGATCATCGCAAGTCTTGTCACCATTTTGCAATTCCTGCTCCAGGCTTACTTGCCTGAGTTAAACGCGGCGCTTGGCATTTTCATTCCATTGATTACGGTGAACTGCATCATCTTGGGCCGCGCGGAGGCTTTTGCCAACAGCCATGGCGTGCTCATGTCCGCCGTCGATGGTTTGGGTATGGGCGTGGGTTTCACCCTTGCCTTGTTCTTCATCGGCTCCTTGCGTGAGATCTTGGGCTTTGGCACCTTCTTCGATGTCCCCATGCCCTGGATCAGCGACGGGGGGCTCCAACCCATGATTATCTTCGGCCTGCCGGCTGGCGGGTTTGCCATCTTCGGCATCATGGTCGCGATCACTCAGAAACTGAATAAGCGTTTCTACGCGCAAAAGCCGCAGGAGACGATGGATCGTGAGCGTTATCCGGGTAGCATCAGTGTCCGCACTGACGCGATTTTTGAAACCACTGAGATCGTCGATGGGCCGAGGCCCGCGAGGACACCGGCGCGTGACGCGGTCCCCGCGTCGCTTTCGGAGCCGGGCGCTTTGGCTAAAAAGGAACAAGCGGACGCGGAAAGCGAGGATAAATAAATGAAAGAATTTCTCATTATTCTGTTCAGTGTCATCCTGATTGACAACCTGGTTCTGTCGCGCTTTTTGGGCGTCTGCTCCTTCTTGGGACTGACGAAGAGTTTGAAAAACGCGATGGGCATGAGCGTGGCGGTCATTTTCGTCATGCTGATCGCGACCGCGGTCACCTATCCGATTTACTGGTCGCTTTTGGAGCCTGTCAATCTCGGCTACCTGCAGACGGTCGTGTTCATCCTTGTCATCGCTTCGGTGGTGCAGGTGTTGGAGGCTGTGATTCGTAAGGCCTTCCCTCCGCTTTACAAGGCGATGGGGATTTACCTACCCTTGATTACCACGAACTGCGCCATCCTGGGCGTCATGCTGATTAACATTTCCGAAATCTACAGTTTTCCCGCCGCCATGATGTCATCGCTCGGTGCGGGCGTCGGCTATATGCTGGCCATGTTCCTTTTCACCGGCGTGCGTGAAAAAATGGAAAAAGCCGATATCCCCGATTTCATGGAAGGTTTGCCTTCCACCCTGATGGCCGCGTCCATTGTGTCGGTGTCGTTCATGGGATTCAAGGGCGTCATTGAGAATCTGTTCGGGTAAGGCCCGGATTGTCGGAGGAATTTATTGATGTTACTGTCTGTCATCACTCAAAACCCCATCGTGTTACCGGCGCTCATCGGCGCCGGGATCGCGCTTTTTTCGGGGATTGTCATATTGCTTGTCTTCCGCTTCTTCCGTGTGGAAGAAAACCCCCTGCAAAAGACGCTGGAAGACGTTTTACCCGGTGTCAACTGCGGTGGTTGCGGTTACAGTGGCTGTGCGGCTTATGCGGCCGCCTTAGCCTCCGGAGAGGAACCTAAGACCACGCTTTGCACCGCGGGAGGCCAAGATACGGCTACAGCGGTGGCGGAGGTCATGGGTGTGGAAGCCGGTACGGTCGTGCCGCTTGTCGCCAATGTGTTCTGTCAGGGCACTACCGAGAATACGACGAAGCGCTTCGACTATACGGGTACGCCTCACTGTGCTTCCGCGGCCGGCCTTTTTGCGGGACCCAACTCCTGCACTTTTGGCTGTCTCGGATTCGGTGACTGCGTCGCTGTGTGTGAGTTTAACGCGCTTTATTTGGAAAATGGCATTGCCCATGTCAACCACAACAACTGTACGGCCTGCGGCAAATGCGTGGACGCCTGTCCGAAGCACCTGATCCACATGATCCCCAAGCATGAATTGGCGACCAATGTCACCTGCTCCAATCACTGGCCCGCGAAAGTGGTCAGGAAGGCCTGTAAGGTGGGTTGTATTGCCTGCGGGCGCTGTGTGCGTGTCTGTCCGGTACAGGCGATCAAGATTGAAGATAACCTGGCGGTCATCGATCAGGAGATCTGCATTCACTGCGGCGAATGTGTCAAGGTCTGCCCCACTAACGCGATTAGGCAGGGCTTGTTAGAGGGACCGGAAGCCTCGTAACAGATTAACATCTGCTGTAAGCTTTTGTTTTAATTTGATTTTGAAATAGTACAGATGAATGGCCACAAAAAAGTCGGGCTTTTTGCCCGACATTTTTGTTGCGTTTTTATGTTCTTAATAGAAAAATTAGGCGCGTTCAACTGCCCCGCTTCTCAGACAGCGTGTGCAGACGTTCATCCGCTTCGGAACCCCGTCTACGACAACGTGTACGCGTTTGACGTTCGCACGCTGACGATGAAGACCGCGGCCCGAAATCTGCGAACGCGTAATCTTGATTTTTCTGCCGAAGAACATGTGTTTGTCACAAATTTCACATCTGGCCATTGTCTATCTCCTTAAAAGAGGGGCTTTGCCCGCTTATTGATCGCTTAAAAGGCGCAACTGGTATATTAGCATCATTTTGCCTCTGATGCAAACCTTGTTTTTCATACGAAGATACGTTACCATATATGAGCA
Organism: Clostridia bacterium; assembly: GCA_040766025.1. Lineage (GTDB taxonomy): Bacteria > Bacillota > Clostridia > Saccharofermentanales > DTU023 > UBA4923. Next base: position 259,870 of record JAXGRH010000002.1, read on the forward strand.
GATGTTCATATATCTTATGCATTAGAAAGGAACAAGCCATGGCCAATTCACAGGACGAGCACGATATCTTTTGCGATGTCCCCATGATCCACGAAGACCGCGTCAGAAGCGTCTACGAATCAATGCCGGACGATGATTTTCTGTTCAATTTGGCAGAGTTCTTTAAGGTATTCGGTGATTCCACAAGGGTGCGCATCCTTTGTGCCCTTCACCACTCAGAACTATGTGTATGCGACCTGTCGGCACTCCTTTCGATGTCACAGTCGGCAATCTCGCATCAACTGCGCGTCCTGCGCGCCGCAAGGCTTGTAAAAAGCCGCCGCGAAGGCAAGGTCATCTACTACACGCTCATGGATGAGCATGTGAAGCAGATCTTGGACGTCGGCACAGAACACTTAAACGAAAGATAAAGGATGGCAATTAAAAAAGATGGATAAACACAGCGCTTGTGCAACTGAGGCTCGACGGCGGCTGCTGCGACAGCTGTCACAGCTACGAAGAAAACTTCATCGATCGCTTCATCGCCCGGCACCCGAAAATCGAACAACTCACCTCGATCCCGGTCCGGCTCGTTGTAGGATCTGTTCTCTTCGTCCTTGCCCTCCTGTTGCGCGACCAGTCAACGCTATCCTTTCTGCTCTTTTAATCGGATATCTCATCGTTGGCGCGGGCGTCATCGTGAGAGCTGTCACAGGTTTTTGGCGCGGCGATATTTTTTCACAACACTTTCTCATGACCGTCGCCACCATCGGCGCCTTTGCCATCGGGGAATACGCCGAAGGCTTTGCCGTCATGATCCTATACCTCATCGGGGAAGGACTAGAAGACCGCACCGTCGACCGCACACGGCGCTCCATCGACGCGTTAAACGACATACGACCGCTTGTCGCCCATTTAAAAACAGGCGACCTAGTAGAAGATACGAGCCCCCAAACCCTCCGCCCCGGCGACTTGATTCTCGTGTATCCCGGCGAACGCGTCCCCATTGACGGACAGCTTAACCAAGGTGCGGGCTTTGTCGACTATTCCGCCCTCACAGGCGAGTCTCGGCCGGTTGCGGTAAACATGGGTGACACCGTGATGGCAGGCGCGATCAACGGCCAGACAAGACTTGAACTCACCGCACTGCGCGATGAGCAACACTCCGCCGTCATGCGCATCATGGACCTGGCGGAGGCCGCCGGAAAGAAAAAACAAAGATCGAAATGTTCACCGAACGCTTCTCGCGCGTTTACACGCCGATCGTCGTCGCCCTGGCCGTACTCTTAGTCGCCATCCCTGTGCTTATATTCTCTCAGGACTTCCAGCTGTGGCTCTACCGGGCCTTAAGCTTCCTGGTCATCTCATGCCCCTGCGCCCTTGTCATCTCGGTGCCCCTAGCCTACATCGCCGGCATCGGCAATGCCTCAAAGCGCGGCATCTACATCCGAAGTCAGTACCTTGAAGCCTTAGCCAAACTTGACACCGTCGTCTTTGACAAGACGGGCACATTGACCGCCGGCAACTTTACCGTCGTTGACAAAATGACCGCTTCAGGTGTCGATGAAAAGGATTTGATACGAGCCGCCGCCTTCACCGAGCAGCACTCAACCCACCCTGTCGCGGAAGCGATCCGGCATTATGCCGGTGAAGCTTCAATCGATTTGGACAGAATACCCGCCGCTGACAATTTGGAAGAAATGGCAGGCCACGGCATCGTCGCCGAAAAAGATGGCATCGAGTATCTTGCGGGTAACTCAAAATTAATGGAACGCTATGGCATTGAAATTCCTTTAGAGGATGACGACGCGCCGCGACCGTCATCCATATCGCGAAAGAAGGCCGATACCTGGGCACATTCTTTGTGGCGGACGCGCTGAGAGATAACGCGAAGGCGGCCATGCGTTCACCAGGCAACAAGGGGTTCGAACGATCGCCATTTTGTCAGGTGACCACGAAAATGCGGTCGCCGAAGTCGCCAAAAAGCTTGAGGCTGATCGTTGGGCCTCAGAACTTCTGCCGGAAGATAAACTGTCAGAATTCGAACAGTTGAAAAGTAAGACAAAGACCACAACCGCCTTTGTCGGAGACGGCATCAATGACGCGCCCGTCCTTCGCCTCGCCGATGTCGGCATCGCGATCGGAGGACTTGGCTCAGACGCGGCCATCGGTCCGCGGACGCGGTCATTATGACCGACAATGTGGCCCGCGTCGCAGACATGATCGCCATTTCCAAACGAACGAAAAACGTGTGTTCGAAAATGTGATCCTAATCTTGCTTGTCAAAACACTGTTGATGGTCTTGGGCGCCGTCGGCATCGCGCCCCTGTGGGGAGCGGTGTTTGCCGATACGGGCGTCATGCTCCTGGCGGTATTGAACTCACTTCGCGCCTATTACGGCGCGAAGCCATCAGACGCTGTTGTGCCTGAGAGGGTCCTTCTCTTTCTTAACTCCGCGATCAAGTCCTCTAAGGGGATGCTTGAAGCCGCGAGTAAAACAATCAGGTGGTACACCAAATCAGCGCTCTCAAACACGATGTCGCTCTTGCGGCCGTTCTTAGCCGCGATCGCGACCTCAATCGCCTGGACACCCAATTTGTTCAAAATCTTATCAAGTCCCTTGTCAAGCAGGTAGTTCGTATACGAACCGGGCTCGGGATGACGGGCGCGCTCAATGACAAGTTCATAAAGCTCTTCAAGGATCGCGTCATGCGGTTGCTCCATAGCTATGGCTCCTTTCATGTTCTTCGGCCAGCATAACACAGCCGGATTCTAATACAATCATGGATATGCAAATATAATTGTATATTATTCTATCTTTAAATTTCGAGGTGTTGACATAGGTACATCCTAAGTGATTTAAACTACTCTCATAATAATTTATAAATACTCGTTTTGCTTTATGCATAAGACAACGGCCGGACCCCCTCCCGGTCGTTTGTCCTTTTAGGATCATTATTTTGAAACGAAAAATGGACTAGTCAACCCGCACGCGCGGCACGCGCCTGGATATTGCAAAATAACTCATAGTCAATGGTCTGACAAAGCTCCGCCAACTCGGACGCGTTCTTGCCGAACGCCATGGTCCTGCTCCGAAGAACATGACTCATCGCCTGGCTTCACCTCCGGGATCGAAGTGACATCAATGATGCAGCGATCCATGCAGACACGCCCACGGATCGGCGCCTTCTTGCCCTTATGATAGAAGTGTCCCCTATTTGACAACAGCCCCGATAAGCCGTCGCCGTAGCCCATGTTTACGACCGCGAGAACAGAATCTACGTCTGCGGTCCAGGTCCCGCCGTAGCTCACCCTTGTCCCCTTATCGACGACACTCACCTGCTCGATGACACTCTTCACCGTCATGACCGGCATAAGATCTCGCCAGGCCTCCTCGGAGGGGCCGGCCTTTCCGCCATAAAGGACAATCCCCGGGCGCACCATGTCAAGGTGAAAGTCTCGGTGTTCCGGGATGGCCGAACTGCTGGCCAGGTGGCGGATGACGCGCGGGAAACCTTGTTGTTCGGCCTTTTGCACGGTGTCATTAAAACGCTTGAGCTGCAAATGTGAATACTCGGGATCCGTGTCCGCGCTCGCCAAATGAGAGTAAACGCCCTCCACTTGAAGATGAGGCTCACGGGACGCCCAAAGCATCGTCTTGGCCGTTTCTTCCTGGTGGCGTTCATCGGCTTTCAACCCCAGACGTGTCATGCCGGTGTCAAGTTTAATGTGGATCTTGAGCGGAGGACCGCCGCATTGTTTAGAGGCCGCGGCAAATGAAGCCAGCTCATGTTCTGTCACAAGCGACTGCGTCAGCCGGTAGCGCTTCAAATAGGGCACATGTTCACTCTTGGTCGTCCCGAAAATAAGGATGTCCGAGCGCGCGCCTGCCTGTCGGAGCATGATCGCCTCATCGACGGTTGCGACACATAGATGGTTCACGCCCGCTTCTTCCAAAACAGGGACCACGAGTTCAGCGCAGTGGCCATAAGCATCTGCTTTGACAACGGGCGCCAAAAGTACTTTGGGATCCCCGATAGCCCCGCGGATCACTCGAAGATTATTAAGGATCGCCCTTTGTGAGATTTCGGCCCATGTTTTCTTCGTGTACCACGGATCTTTTGTTTCGGAGTATTTCATGCGCTATGCCTGTCTCTTTTTTACACCATACGTTTGCTGACGTAAGGCGAGGTCATCGCGCGCAGCAGAGCCGCGTAATCCGGCGTAAATTCCAGCACATCCCCGACTTTGAAATCTCTCAGCGCGTGCGTCACGTCAAGGAGCATATGGTCGCTTGATGAACCGAGAAATGAAATACGCCCGTCTTTTGGAATAAGCGTTTCACATTTTGTATCCTGTTCCCCGACCGCGAGAATCGCCCGCCATATCTGCCCCTTGTCCTCGAAGACCGGAATTTCATTAAATGAGTTAGGCCCGATGAGCCCTTCGGGAACGGAGGGTTTATTACGCAATTCAATAATCTCCGCGCGCAGCGTAAACACGTCATTGTACATGTCGCCGATGGGACGTCTGTAAGACGTCTCAATGCCGATCAGGTAGGCTTCCCCGATACGGAGGTGCGTGATGCCCTCGGGCATGCGACCCTCCTTTATAAGGTACAAGGAGCCCGTATTACCACCCGATACGATCGGTAGGGGGATGCCAAAGCGCTGGCGGATGGCTTTCGCCATCGTCACGAGTTCTTCCAATTGATGCGTTTCAGGGATCACGCCGCCGTAACAGTTGAAGTTCACGCCGATGCCCGCAAGCCAGACCCCTCGAAGATTCAAGACACGGGACGCCGTCTCCATGATCTCGTCCGGCATGAAGCCTTCTCGCAAGTCGCCCATTTCCACCATCAGGATGACGCCGTGCTCACGCTCTAAAGCGAGCGCCGCGTCTGACAGGGCCTCAATGGTAGCCATGTCTGAATTAAGACTCAGGTCCGCGTGGCGCACCACATTCATGGCATCCGAAATCATGGGCATCCTGACAAGCATATGCGACAGGCCGATGTCTTGGATGCTGGCAAGGTTCTCTACCCTTGAGTCAGCAAAATATTCGGCTCCCGCCTCATTCATCGCCTCCACAATCGGACGGTAGGCGCAGATACATTTTGTGACAAAATGCGTCTGAATATTGAGGGGCGCCGTCATCTCAAGCAAGGTCTTAATATTGTGCTTTAGCTTAGCGCGGTCAATCAAAAGCTCAGGAAACGACATCATTACCTCCTATCGTCCCTATCTCAAGGGAATTCAGCATCAACCGGACAGCGGCCTCCGGATAAGTCGCCGCCATCACGCCCGAAGACGCCATCAAATAATCTTTGTCCATCATAACACGCAGATCAGGCGGCGGATAAAGCCGCTCAGGCTCAGGAGCGCGAAGAAGTTCGCGGATCATCGCTTCCACGTTTGCAAACCGCGTCAAGGCGCCCCCCGTGGCAATCAGGGTTTTCACCGCCGTCAAATCACGGCCGCGCACCACCCTGCGCCTTCCCCTCGCCGTAAAGATTTCTGACATACGCCCCGCATGCCGGTCAAGCGCCTCGCGGCAACAGCTGCGCACAAGCGGCATGATGAGCGCCATCTCTTCTTTGTTACGCGGGATTTCGGGGACCTTGTCTAACAATTCACGATAATCGTCCGGCAAGCCTGCGCATTCTTTCGCGTTCATCGCCTCAAGGACATGGGCCAGATTGATGAATACGCCAAGATCTCCCTCTACCGTCCGTTTCGCCAAGGGTTCGGGATCCACACTGAATTCATAAAGCGCCTCGCTGCCGCGGGTCACCGAATGAATATCCGTCGTTGCCCCGCCGACATCGATGGTTAAAAGGTCACCCATCACCTCATACAGTTTTTCGGTCATGGCCATGACGGCGCCCGGGGTGGGCATAATGGTCCCCGTCACCACCTCGCGGATATGCGCCATCCCTGGCGCGTGGATAATATGTTCCTCAAAGATCGCCTGGATGACATGCCGCGCGGCCTTGATGTTCAGTTGATCGACCGAAGGATAGACATTGTCGGCCATATAAAGCAACGCTTCATATTCATCCGCCAACGCCCGGATGTCCTCATGGTTGTCACTGTTTCCCGCGTATAGAATGGGGACATTCATTTTGAGTTTGGCGATCTGTTCAAAGTTGAACAGTGCCGTCTCACGTTCGCCGCCTTCCGTCCCGCCCGCCACCATGATGACGCGTGGCGCGATGGACTGAAGTTTTTGCAGGTCGCGAGCTCCCAACTTCCCCGAGGTCACCATGCGGAGCACCGCCCCTGAACCGAGCGCTGCCTCGCGGGCGGCGCGTACGGTCATATCCGGGACAAGGCCGTGGACGCTCATTGAAAGACCGCCCGCGGCCGAACTTGAACACAGCACTTCATCCGCTTCGATCGAAGAAGTGCCTATGTTTTTCGCCAAATCTTCCTCGGCCCGTCGAAGCCCCAAGGTCACATCGCCTTCCGCGATAGAGGTCGGGGCCATTCCCTGGCCCAGGAAACGCGGATTATTTTCTTTCACCGCCGAAAAAGCATTGACGACGGTCGTCGTACTGCCGATTTCCGCGACAATGAGCTCAACTCTCATTGATTTAAGCGTCTCCCCTCATCTCCCGACGTCTTTTGACCAGGAAACTGGCCACGTCAATGCCGCGGCTGCCGCGGCCAAAGCCCGCGTCCATCCCCGACGAAACGGCCGTCTCGGCCGACACCTGCGTGCCTCCCGCAACCAAGATCAGTGGATCGCGCACCCCTTTTTCGGTGGCCGCGTCCGCGAGTTTTTGCATGTTGTCGTAGTGCACATTGTTGTGCGAGATAATGGTCGAGATCAAGATGGCGTCCGCCTTGGTCTCAATCGCGGCGTCGATCAGTTTTTCCACCGGGCAGGAGGTGCCAAGATAATGGTATTTCACACCAAAGCCCTCAATACCTCCATGCTTGATGTCAAGGATCTCCTTCAAGCCCACCGAGTGCTCATCCTCGCCGACCGTCGCCGCGACGATGGTCATGGGATGCGCGTGAATCGCCTCGCGGATCTCCGCCTCGGACAGCGTCTCCACGATCTCGGGAAGCTCTAAGGTACTAAGGTCGATGTCAAAGCCGACCTTGCCCTTCATCTCAATATAGGTGCCCTCTGAAGGATGCATGAGCTGGCTGTGGATGACCTCGCAGTCCGATAGCGCCATCTTTTCACCGATCTTAAGCGCCGCCGCCTCCGCGTGGCGCTGGTCACAGGGCAGCATCATGGTCAACACGAGCACACCGTCCGCCATAAATTCAACTTCAGGGCGGATGAGCTGGGTGTTGTCATAGTATTTTTGTTTTTCAGCGATGCGTACGTTGACATTGTCATAGTCGTCCAATTCATCGATGAATTGAATTTTTGACGGATCCTCAAAGGTATCGCCCCCAATGGCGTCACTTGCGCGTTCAAACCGTTCGGGAATGTTGTTTTGCCCGAAGTGCACGGATACAGGCGCGAAGTAGTCGTCGGCACGCTTGTACAGGGTGTCATTGCCGATCCCGCCTTCCGGATCGCGCGCGATACCGTCGCCCTTGCGTTCGGGGTACTCCGCGCTGTCCACGAAGAAGCCTTCTTCGACCGCGCTGAAATAGCCGCCTGTCTCGACGATCTCTTCCATGAACAAAATGGCGCGCTCTTTTAATTCGCGCACGCGCTCGCCGAGCGGTCCGTCGCGCTTGATGTCAAGCATCGTACGGATTCCGTCAAGCCCGGCTAAGGATTGCCGTGCGGTATTACAGGCGTTGATATTGAAATAATGCCAGGGCACGTTGCGGCCCTCATCGGGCGTAATGGTGGACTGGATATCGGCTGAGGTCAAGCGCGAGATGACCATGTTCAAAGTATGGGTCACCGTGGCTTCGCGTGTCTCAGATTCCATGTATTTTGTATTTTGCTGCGCGCGGATCTTGTAATCGCGGAAAAAATCGCGCAATGCGACAGCGTAAGGCAAGTCAAGGCGCATACAGGGTGCCGGCGGTGCGGTCGGCGGTACGCTCGACAGGGCAATGTTTTCGGGTTTGATTCCGCATTTTACGGAAAACATTGTGTTGATCGCGTGCTGCACCATGAGCTCGGGCATGACCTTCCAGGCCTCCATGGCGGTCGCGTTCGCGTTATGCGCGCCGTCGATCTGAAGCTGGCCGCCGTAGGCGATGACCGCCTTGCTTTCGCAGGCGTCCACGAAGCTTCTGAGCATGTTGATGTTTCGGTAAAGCACGTTGTATTGGGGATCCTGGTGGACGCCCGACACCCCTTCTTCCACAAACATCACGGCGATGTCGGGACCTGCCACCCCTGAAACATAGGAGTGGAAGTTGATCGGCCTTCCGACCTCATCTTCAATGAGGTCGAGCGCGCGCCGTGTCGCGCGGCATTGTTTGCGCGTCACGGGGATGCCCCCGATGCCCTGGGTGGTCCCTTCCATGAGAGAGTCAATATGGGACTGCCCCGCTGTTCGGATCACCATGATGTGATCCGCGCCGTGCCAGGCGGCCATGCGCATGCGGCGCACGTCGTCTTCGAATCGCCCTGAGGCGATTTCAGTCGTGATCACACAGTCCGCCTGCGGGTCAATGAAACCAAAGCCTCGGCTTCCCGGTAAGGGCAGTGAGCGTTCGAGGGGTTTGGAGGCCTCTAAATAGGTGAAGTCTCCCACTTCTCTTGGCACACACGCTTCTTCACGCCAATGCCAGGGGCGTCTGGGGAATGGTAATGTTCTAAACCGTCGAGAATTTTCCGAATATCGAGCCGTTCCTCGGGATGAAGCGCGATGTCTGTTTCGCGTTTGGGGATCACTTCGTTTTCTTATCTTGGTTCATGACCTCACCTCCTCGAACAACCGCACAGCATCCTCCCAGTACTTCCCGTCGACCAGCCTTAAGCCTGTTTCACGAATCCCCTCACCCAATTGCTCTGACAGGCGCCAGACGACATGGCCCGCGCCGTGCGGGATCAGGCGACGTTCGACCATGCCCTGGACAATCGCCTGTGCCTCCAGGCTTGAAAATCCCATGCGCAAGAGGACGCTGCGCTCGATGGCAGGCGTCGTATACACACGGCCCGCTTCGACGAGCGGGTCGACAATTTTTTCTGCTAGCTTCCAAAAATACTCGTACAACTCTTCGTCCGACATCGCGGCCAGATGTTCTCTCCGCTCGTCAAACGATCCCTTCGTTTCGGTCATCGCTCCGCTCCTCTCCTCATCGGTCCCTTATCTTAAAGGGACTTTATCAGTGCTTTCGTTTCCTGAACACTCAATTTAATCTCAGAGGCCATGTAGGCCATCTCTTCATCCGAAAATTCACGTCTTGTGTCCGCCATCCGCCTTAAAGCCGACAAGCGGAGGCGATTCATATCGTATTCGCGCAGCTTGATCAAGGAGGGGTGCGAGGGCAATACAATCGACTGGCCCGGGACTTCTTCGTCCGGATCTCCGAAGCGGACTTCTATGCCGTTTTCTTGGGCGAAGGTCAGCTGGGGCATCGGGTGCTTGCCGGCTCCCGTATACTCCGTCTCCTGGACCACGATGGTCATATGCTCGGGCAATTCGCGCGAAAGGGCAAAGGCCGCCGCTAAGGATGTATTGCCGGCCGGGCCGCGCTCGATCCCTTCAAGGGAGGCGAGCATCTCGGTCGTGTAGAATACTTCTCCTTGTTTCACCAACAGGTAGCGGTCAATATACCGCAAAGCCCGCGCGGCGTTTCTGGGCACATCCGAGCGGTCGGGCAAGGAGGCAAAGGGAATACCGAATCCTGTGTGTCCCGTGGTGAATGATTTTCTGTTAAAATCGCGATCGGATGCCATTGAAAGGCCGCTTAAATCGACACTTGCGGCATATACCTTCGTGTCCTTTAATCCTGCCTTTAAAAGCCCGCGGGCTGTCCCGGACAAGTTACCGCCGCCCGCGTGGGTCGCAAGCACAATGTCCGGCACAAGATCGTACTTTTCGCGGCACTGTTCTGCGATCTCATAGCCCAGTGTCTCGATGCCTAAAATAGCGCTTGGCGTATAAAGCGAGGCATTGTAAAAGCCCGTCTCCTCCATGAGGGACAGCGCGTGGTAAAACAGTTCCGGTCCGACAGTCATCTGGATGACTTCGGCGCCTAGTGCCTCACATTTTCTTTGTTTTTCTAAAATTTCGGGCTGCCCTTTGAAGTCACTGTCAAAGCATTCTTGGATGACGATGCACTTCAAGCCGAGCCTTGCGGCCATGCTGGCCACCGCGGCGCCGTAGTTGCCCGAGGTCGCGGCGATGACACCTTCGTAGCCTTTCTGCTTCGCGTCCCATACGGAGAGCGCGGCCCGGCGGGCTTTGAAACTCCCTGAGGGGTTCGCCGCTTCATCTTTGACAAGAATGCGGGCGCCGTACCCCGGCGAGCTGAGCTTCCTCGACAGCGCCGTGATGTTCTTCAAGTCCATCAGGGGGGTATTTCCCACGCCCATATCGCGCTCGATCCGGATGACCTCTTCAATCGAGAGGCCGACATCGTCCATCATGGCCTCATAGTCAAAGATAATCCCGCCTCGTTCGTAGGCGTCGTAATCAATCCCGAGCGCCTCTTTCATAATGGCATTTTGCCTTTTCATGACCGCTTCGTATGACATGTCTTGTTTCATTTGCCACCTCCGAACAGAAGCTCGCGAACCTGGCGGTGTACCACCTGTAATTCGGGCACGTAGTCGCCGTAATCGTGCGTCACAGAAAGACTGCGATTCGTAAGGGTGCCGGTCACTTCGCGATCGCAGACCGTCCTCACCGTCACCGTCTCACCGACCTTGGCTCCCTCAAGTAACCAGCCTTTAGTCAATGCGACAAGCGGTGTTTTGGCGGTGTCAGAAGGCAGGTTAGGCGCGCGCTTTTCGGCGGGCAAAATCACCTGCATGATGACGACGTAGTCATTTTCTTTAAAAGTTTGCTGTTTTCCGCGCTCCAACTGTTCCGCAAAATTCCCCAAGATGGCTCTCGGAACGGGCAGGTCCAGCATGGAGCGAAGCCCCGGTTTGGCCATGAGGACATGGGGAATCATGTTGACAACCATCGCGATCGTCCCGATGCCGCCCGGTGTTTCAGGGACAATTGAGAGATTCATATCGTAACCAGGCGCGTGAAGCGTAATGTAGTCTCCTGTGTGAACGCCCTCATCTTCCGGGCATATCTGCTGCGGGTGGTCGAGGTGGATGAACACGTCGCCGTTAGCTAAAAGGCCGTAACTCTGCTGGCGGATGCCCGCAAGGCTACCTTTTTTGGCTTCGCCGTAGGCTGACTTCCGATCGACATGGGTAACGATGGGTTCACGTGTCTGCTCGATGTCCGCCAGTTTGACGCCCATCCCTGAAGCGATCATCTCCATGGATTCGGGAAAACCGACGTGACCGGCAAGCGAATCTTCCGCGATGCGGCGATCGAACTCTTCCACCGAAATGCCCACGCCCTGCTCTTCCATGACGGCTTTGCCAAAGGGTGCCAAATCATTGATTCGAGCGGCCTTGATCGAATTGACATGCTCGCAGGTGCCGCTCAACGCGAGGATGAGGTAGTCGAGGACAAAGCCGGGGTTGATCCCGGTGCCGAGGACGGCGACTTTTCTTTTCTTGGCTAAGGCGTCGATCCGATCGGCTAATTCTTTATTTTGTGCCCAAGGCCAGGCCATCTCCTCAGCGGTTGAAATGACCTGCACGCCTTGATTGAGGCAAAACATGATCTTGTCAAACTGCGCTGCGACAAAGGAATCGGTCGCTAAGATGACAATGTCACAGAGGTCTTGTCTTACGACCTCCGTGACATCGCCTGTAATCACGACTTTTTGTCTTCCCTTGCGATCGAGTTTGAGGTATTCGTACACTTCCTGCCCGATGAGGCGGTCCCATGTGTCACATACGCCCGTGATGACAATGCCTTCTTTTTCGGCAATCATCCGGCCGATACCGCTGCCCATGGCGCCAAAGCCCCATAAGGCTACCCTGATGTCCCCCATACCGTCCCCCTTCGCTCGGCCACTCAAGGGCCATGTGTGTTATCTAGATGCTGATATGTGTCCCCGTTTTTCCCGCGATGCCGTCGCGCGCGTTCTCAAGCGAAGTGATGAGCGCGGTGCGGCCTTCCTTTGATTTCGCAAAGGCCACACTCGCTTCCACCTTCGGAAGCATGGAGCCAGGCGCGAAATGTCCTTCAGTCATATACTGTTCCATCTCAGCCACGGTGACATGGTCCAGCCATTTTTCATCTTTTTTACCAAAGTTCAAAGCGACCTTTTCGACCGCTGTCAGGATGATCAGGTAATCCGCGTCGACCATTTCAGCTAGGACTTCAGAAGCGAAATCCTTGTCGATCACGGCCGCGACACCTTCCAGATGGATGCCCTTGCGGATCACGGGGATACCTCCGCCGCCTACCGTGATGACGACCTGGCCCGCCTCGATCAATGCCTTGACCGTACGATCTTCGACAACCGCGGAAGGCTTAGGTGAGGCGACGACTCGGCGGTATCCGCGACCTGAGTCTTCCTTCATGACAAAGCCTGTTTCTTTGGCAATCTCTTTTGCCTTTTCTTCGCTGTAGAAGGATCCGATCGGTTTGGTCGGATTTTGAAAGGCGGGATCTTCGATATCGACCACCACCTGCGTCACAATGGTCGCGACCGGGTGGTTCAAACCGCGTTGGAGCAACTCCTCGCGGATGGCATTTTGAAGATGGTAGCCAATGTAGCCCTGGCTCATGGCACCGCACTCGGGAAAGGGCATCGGCGGCACATTCGGGTTGTCAAAGGCAAGGTTGATCATGCCCACTTGCGGCCCGTTACCGTGTGCTACGACGAGCTCGTGTCCTTCCGCGATCAGGTCCACGATGGGAACCGCTGTCTGGCGGACAAGCTCGCGCTGTTCTTCTGCGTTATTGCCAAGGGCGTTCCCGCCCAGGGCGACGACAATACGTTTTTTCATAAATTCCTCCGATGTTGTATTAGCGACCGATCGTGGCGACCATAACCGCCTTGATCGTATGCAATCTATTTTCAGCCTGGTCAAAGACCCGGGAATGTTTACCCCGGAATACGGCGTCCGTGCACTCCATCGCATCCAGCCCGTATTCTTCTTTCACATGCCTTCCCGTCGTCGTGTGAAGATCGTGGAAAGCCGGCAGGCAGTGGAGGAAAATAACCTCATCGTTGCCTGTCATCTCAATCATTTTTTCATTCACCTGGTAATCAGACAGTTGGCGGATACGCTCTTCAAAGAGCGCTTCCTCGCCCATGGACACCCACACGTCCGTGTACAGGACATCGGCGTCCTTGACGCACTCGAGTTCCTCAGAGCATTGAATGGATCCGCCGGTCTCTTCTGCGATCGCTTTCATTTCGGCGACCAGGGTCTCTTCAGGCCAGAGTTCGCGCGGGGCAAAGGCCACAAAATCAAGGCCTAATTTGGCACAGCCGATCATGAGGGAATTGCCCATATTATTTCTCGCGTCCCCCGCGTACACGAACTTAACTTTGTTAAGGGGTTTATTCACATATTCGCGAATGGTCAACATGTCGGCCAATACTTGGGTCGGATGGTAAAGATCCGTCAGGCCGTTCCACACAGGTACGCCCGCATGTTCAGCTAGTTGTTCCACGGTTTCCTGGTGAAAGCCACGAAATTCAATGCCGTCATAGAATCGGCCGAGCACCTTGGCCGTGTCCTCAATTGACTCCTTCTTATTCATCTGTGAGTCTTGGGAGCCAAGAAAGGTCACCCCCGCTCCCTCGTCCATCGCCGCGACTTCAAAGGCGCAGCGTGTACGGGTCGAGGTCTTTTCAAAAAGAAGGACGATGTTTTTGCCTTGAAGCAAGTCACCGGGCAAGCCCAATCGTTTTTTCGTCTTGAGTTCAGAGGCAAGATCGAGCAGCCAAACGATCTCATCTGACGTAAAATCTTTTAACGTGAGAAAGTGTCTGCCTTTAAGATTAATGGCCATGGAAACCCTCCTGTAATTTTTATATAACCTTCATAAGATTAGCTTAAAAGACGCCATTTATCAAAAAGGTGTAATGGGAAAAAATGAGCGCCTCTCCGCTTGGAAAAACGCTCATCATGACGATTAATCAAGGTCTTCACGCCAGATCGGCTGTGACATACAGCGCGGACCTCCGCGTCCGCGGGATAACTCGGAAGAAGAAATTTCATGAAGCTTGATTCCCGCTTCCTTCAACAGGCGGTTCGTCACACGATTTCTGTCGTAAACAACCACCTCCCCCGGCGCGATCGCGAGTGTGTTGGAGCCGTCATTCCACTGTTCGCGCTGCGCGTCGATCTGACTTTTGCCCCCGCAGCGAATCAGTTCCACTTCACTTAAATGGAGGTACTTTTTCAAAATATCCGCCAAGTGATTGCCGATATTTTTCACTTCCAATTCGCCTTCGCCGTTGGCCGTGATGTCGTAGATCTCAAGGGGCCCTTCGATCTCCGGGGTGTACGGTAAAGATTTCGCGGTCCACCATCGTGAATACGGTGTCCAGGTGCATGAAGGCCCTTCGTTCGGGAATGAAAAACACCAGCACATGCCGGAATCCGTCATCTGCCCTCAAAACACGGCGCGCCAATGTTTTGACCGCCGCGGTCTCCGTGCGCTGGGACACCCCCACCGCCAACACCTCTTTGGACAGGACGAGGATGTCGCCGCCTTCGAGCGTCGCGTTCTCATCACGATCGTAATAGCGCCGAACGCCTTTAAAACTCGCGTAGTGATCAAGCGCGTACTCTGTCAAAAGTGATTCCCGGCGCCTTGTCTCCGCCCACATGCAATTGAGCGAGAGCCCGCGGCCGATCACCGTCATGGGATCGCGGGTATAGTAGGTATTCGGCATGGGATCAAAATGCAAGGTTTTTTTGCGGTCCAGCGTACTGAGCGACGATCCGTTCAAGGTAAACTCATCGCGCCTTAACCCGGCGATCACAATATCAACCAGATGCTTGACATCCGTCATTTGGTACAAGTACTCGAAAATTAATCGGTTAGACAGCTGAAACACGCGCGCTTCTTTCAAAAAATCGGTTAAAAATGCGCGTCTGACGTCCAAGTCAGAAAGCACTTCCTCCATAATGTCCGCGACGTAAAACACCTCAGTGCCCGCTTGTCGCAACACTTCTGCCAGTTCGTCATGCTCCTTTGACGCCGCGACATAGTCAGGGATGTCGTCAAAGAAAGATTTCTCATGTTCAGGGGTGTCAGATTGTCGAGTTCCGGTCCGGGACGATGCAAAATCACGCGTCTCAAACGACCGATCTCGGAAAACACATGGACTCCGTTAGAATAAGCCACAATGACCTCCGGTCACAAAAAAGATCGGAGGGGGATTCATAGGAACGAAGCGTTTGTCAAATTCCCCCTCAGACAAAAGCCTCGTTTGAATTAGTATTATTCAAGCACGTTTAGGTCGACAAATCAAGTGCTCAAGCCGTTTTGATCAGAGCGATAGAAGCCTTTCTTCCATCTGTCGCCGGCGTTTTTCAATCGCCTGTTCGACGATCAGATCTTTCACCTTCATCAGGCGCGTCAGATTGCCGCGCTCATTTTCATCCATCTTCATCGTAATGGAGCGGATGGTCTCCTCTAAGGAGGGTATCATGACATATTCCAATGAATTGACGCGGCGTCTCGTGCGTTCGATTTCAGCTGCCATGAGATGGGATTTGTGCTCCAGTGTCGCAAGCTCCAAAAGCTCGGGCAAGGCCTCATGGAGGGTGTCGATCGCCTCATCAAGCTCACCCGACACCGTGGCCAACCCGTAGGGTAGGGGCATTTTCCCGCTCCCGCGCGTCATCGTCCAATGAAACAGAAACAACAGGCGTTCTGACACTCATCGTGTTTTCACGACCGACGGTGGCGTAAAGCGAATGAGTCTGATTCATCAGAGCCTCATCGACCGCGTGGTCGCCGTTTGTCGCGCGCGCGAAGAGTTGACTCGGCAGTGGGAACGCTCCACCAGATGCTCCACCTTTCGCTTCGCGTCGCTCGTCCACATCCAGCACAAGGGTCAAAAATTGACGCATCAATTCATCGCGCTTGTCCTTTAAAAGTTTGTGACCGCGGCGCGCGACACGTAGCTGCTCTTTTAACCCGGAGCAACTCCATGCGATTGGGATTGACACGCATGACCGCCATCAGGCATCGACCTCCTCGTCACAAACTTCGTAGTATTGTTCAATGTATTCTTCGTGAACACGCTTCAGTTCATTTTTCGGCAACATGGAAAGCAACTTCCAACCGATTGAGAGCGTTTCCTCAATGCTTCGGTCAGTCTCAAAACCTTGTGAGATGTATTGCTCCTCAAAGGCCACCGAGAAGTCCGCATAGATGAGGTCCAATTCGCTTAAGGCTTCCTCGCCCAAGATAATCTGAAGATCACGGGCGTCCTTACCCCTTGAATAGGCGGCAAACAACTGGTTCATCGTATCGGCGTGGTCGGCGCGTGTCTTACCCTCACCGATTCCCTTGTCCTTCAAACGTGAAAGCGAAGGCAACACATCGATAGGGGGCGTCAAGCCTCGGCGATACAGATCGCGGGACAAAGATGACCTGTCCTTCCGTGATATAGCCGGTCAAGTCCGGGATGGGATGCGTTTTATCGTCATCCGGCATGGTCAAGATGGGCACAAAGGTGATCGAGCCCTTCTTGTCTTTAATCCGTCCCGCGCGCTCATAGATGCTCGCAAGATCCGTGTAAAGATAGCCGGGATAGCCGCGGCGTCCGGGCACTTCTTTTCTGGCCGCGGATACTTCGCGCAAAGCTTCAGCGTAATAGGTAATATCTGTCATCAACACCAGGACGTGCATGTCAAGGTCAAAGGCAAGGTATTCCGCGGCGGTGAGCGCCATACGCGGGGTCGCGATACGCTCGATCGCGGGGTCGTTCGCCAGATTGATGAACATTACGGTGTGGTCAATCGCGCCGGTGCGTCTGAAATCACTGATGAAGAAGTCAGCTTCCTCAAAAGTGATCCCCATCGCCGCGAATACAACCGCGAATTGCTCCTCACTGTTTAAGACCTCGGCCTGCCTGGCGATCTGCGCTGCAAGTCTTGCGTGCGGAAGTCCGGAACCTGAGAAAATAGGCAGTTTCTGACCGCGGACCAGCGTATTCAATCCGTCGATCGCGGAGACCCTGTCTGGATAAACTCATTGGGATAGTCGCGGGCCGCCGGATTGATCGGCGTTCCGTTAATGTCGCGCGTGACCTCGGGGATAATGTCCGCTCCGCCGTCTTTCGGATTGCCCATGCCGTCGAAAATACGGCCCAACAGGTCAGGGGACACCGAAAGTTCAAGCCCGCGCCCCAGAAAGCGTACGGTGCTCTTTTCGATATTGAGCCCGATCGAGCTTTCAAATAGCTGGACGAGCGCGTCAGTGCCTTCTATTTCGAGCACCCGGCAATGCCGTATGCGGCCGTCTTCGAGCTCAATCTCGCCGAGCTCGTCAAACTTCGACATTTTCTACGCCGCGCACGAGCATGAGTGGACCCGTGACTTCTTCAATGGTGCGATATTCTCTTGCCATATCGACCGCCTTTCTTAGTGCGTCAATCCGCCCATCTCGTCGAGCAGTTTTTCTTTTCTCTGATCAAACCAGCGTTCCACTTCTTGTTCGGCTACGAATTTGAAGCGGGCGATGTCATCGCGGATGGGCAGTTTTAAGATCTCATCGAAATCCGCGCCCTGCGACAATGCTTTTTGCGCCTCATAGTAAAACTGCATGACAAGCTGGAGCATCTTGAATTGTTTATTTAAGGATGTGTAAGTATCGACCTCATCGAAGGAGTTTTGATGCAAAAAGTCTTCGCGCAGTGAACGCGCCGACTCATAACTTCAACCTGTCGGCATCCGACAAGGCGTCCTGACCGATCAGGCGGACAATTTCCTCGAGCTCTGATTCATCCTGCAACAGGGCCATCGCGTCCATGCGAAACCTGACTGAAGTCAGGGGAAATCTGATCGTCGAGCCAGTCGTCTATCTTTCGTCTGGTACAAAGTGAATAACTCGTCAGCCAGTTGATGGCTGGGAAGTGGCGCCGGTACGCCAGGTTGGAGTCAAGGCTCCAGAACACCTGTACGATACGCAAGGTCGACTGAGCGACCGGGTCTGAGAGGTCGCCGCCGGGGGCGACACCGCCCCGATGGCCGTCAAAACTCCGACACGCTCTTCGCCCGCAGGTCCCAGGCAATGCACAATACCCGCGCGTTCATAGAAGCTAGCTAAGCGAGAACCAAGATACGCCGGATAACCTTCTTCACCCGGCATTTCTTCAAGACGCCCTGACATTTCGCGCAGCGCCACCCAGCGCGACGTCGAGTCCGCCATCAGGGAGACGGAATAACCCATGTCGCGAAAGTACTCCGCGATCGTGATGCCTGTGTAGATGGACGCCTCTCGAGCGGCCACCGGCATATCTGAGGTATTCGCGATGAGGATGGTGCGCTTCATGAGGGGGAATCCCGTTTTCGGATCACTTAATTCCGGGAACTCCATCAAAACGTCGGTCATCTCGTTGCCGCGCTCTCCGCAGCCGATATACACCACGACATCCGCTTCCGCCCATTTGGCCAGCTGGTGCTGGATGACGGTTTTACCACTTCCGAAAGGACCGGGCACGGCCGCGGTTCCACCCTTTGCCACCGTGAAAAAGGTGTCGATCGGACGCTGTCCCGTAATCAGCGGTTCTGTCGGGGATATTTTTTCAACATAGGGACGGCCGATGCGGACGGGCCAGCGTTGAATGAGCGTGAGCTCATGGCGTTGACCGCGATCATCTTCTAACACCGCCACCGTGTCTGTGACCTTATAACGGCCGGATGCGATCTCGACGATGACGCCTGAACGCTCCGGGGGCACCATGACACGGTGTTCCATGATCTCTGTTTCTTGCACAATGCCGATGACTTCACCGGCGACAACGTGGTCTCCGGCTTTCTTCACGGCTTCGAATTCCCAGATCTTTTCGCGGTTTAACGCGGGCGCGAAAGCGCCGCGCGCGATATGATCACCGGCCATTTCGACCAGGACGTCAAGCGGTCTTTGAATGCCGTCAAATATTTCACCGATAAGGCCCGGGCCAAGCTCAACGGATAGCGGCGTCCCGCGTGAGATGACCACTTCACCGGGACCCAAGCCCGCCGTCTCCTCATACACCTGAATCGAGGCTTCGTCTCCGTGCATCTCAATGATTTCGCCGATCAGTTTTTTCTCAGACACTTCGACCACGTCGAACATATCGGCGTCACGCATACCTTTTGCGATGACAAGAGGGCCGGATACCTTAACGATCTCACCCTGACTTCGTTTCACCATGGAATTACTCCCCTATATTGATTAATCTTCCAATTTTTCTTCACGCGCCTTATCGCGCTGTCCAATCATATCGATGCCGGTCGCCTTGCGTATGGCGTGCGAAGCTCCCTCGGCCAAGCTGCGAGCGCTCTCTTGCGGACGGTATGACCGTCACGATCGGCAAGTAGCGCTGCCGCCATGAGGCCAGCCTTGCTCCCATCTTTTTGGCCAAAATCTCCGTGACAAAAATCACGGCATAGTCTTCTTCAGCCCAGCATTTTAAAATATCTTCCGCCTTTTCGGGATCGGTGACTTCCATGGTCGACAGACCGAGCGCGCGAAAGCCTAAAATGCTATCCCTCTCACCGATCACGCCAATTTTTTGTTCCATGACTGAAGTCCTCCTACCGCTTTTGGAAGTCGCGTCTTAAAGTGCCCACCGACGCTCTTTCCAGTCCATCTTCTAAGATCGACAACACAAGGCGGATATTCTTATATTCACATTCACGCGCCATGACGTAGGCCATTACGCGCTGGGCGCCTGAGAGCATGGACGAGCCGCGTTCAAGCTCTGCGTAAAGTAAATTGTCACGGTCTTTTGCGAAAGCCGCGGCGCCTCCCTTTTCCCGGTAAAATACGAAATAAGATGACAGCGGTTTGTAGGGCGTGTCACACAGACCGTCGATACAGTGTTGATCGTCGGCATCAAAACATTCAATCCATCTCTTTTTTTCAATCAGGCCGCCGGGCAAAAGACTCTCCTCATAAACCGTCTCTGCCGTCTTGCGGTGCTTTGCGCGTAACAGCGTCTCAAGATTTTTCAGGTCGCGGGTCATGGCAAAATAACGCGACAACCAAGGCTCTTTTAACGGCTCTGCTAGTTTTGCCTTCATGGCCGCGATGTCGTAATCGACCGAGCGGTCAATAGAGGCAAAATCATATTGGGCTGAAAAGGCTTCCCGCGCGCGCCCCATGATGTAATCGGCCCACTCGGGTAAATTGGCATCTTTATCCGCCCGAATCGCGTGGCGCCATATAAGCTCATGAGAAATGAGTGAGGGGCGGCTTAGTTTTTTTGTGAAACTTTCTTCTTCCAGCGCCTCATCTGACAAAACCGTTTTCAGCGCGATTTTCAAGTTGCACGCGTCGTCATCTAATAAAAGCAGCTGCCAGAAGCGATCGTCCGGCGCAATTTCAGCTAATAGTTCGTACAGTTCTTCCCGCGCCCAGATGAGCATTTCTTCCACGGTATCCTGCTGCGGATAGCCATGCTCTAGAAGAAGGCGTTTTATTTCATCAATTGAAGCCAGCGAAAACAGGCGGTCGAAGCCCGTTCGCCCTAACAGCGCTTTTTCGCGCACCCAGATTCGGCCCGCGGCATGGCCCCAGGAGCCTGCCTTTTGCGGGTCGGCCACGGGTAACGGCATCTTTGATGTCTTAACGCTCTTTGCCACCTTATAGCTCCTCGGGCATGACTTCCTCAAGATGGGAAAGTACTAGGCGGGCGAGCTCCGCCCGATGGTCGCGCACAATAAGTTCGTAACTCAAATTGTCGCGTACGCGTCCGTGTTCGACCACGATGCCGCCTGAAAATTCGCCGGGCACAGGATTGATTGAAAATCGATCCGGTGGTAAAAGCTCCAAAAGTTTTTCGCCGATCTCAGAGAGGTCCGTCGCAGATAGCGTGATGACCCCCGATTCAAGCCCCAAAGCGTTCACCCAGGACGCGTAGCGTGCCGCCCGCTCTTCTGGCGGTTCATTCAGCAGTAGATCGAGCGCCCGGTCGATCACCTGGTCGACCCGCTGTTGTTTTAACACGAGCCCTTGTTTTCGCCTTTCGGCCTCCGCTAAGCTTTCGCCGCGGCGCACTAACTCCCGCGCGTCCATGTCGGCGCGCAGAGTGGCTTCTTCCAAGATAAGGCGGACCTGTCGCTCGGCGTCACCGACTTCTTTGGCGACAAAGCGCTGTGTCTCTGACACGAGCACTTCGACCTCATCGTCGGCCTGCCGAATAATGTGGTCTTTGATTCTTTCGATTCCTTCCACGTTCTTGTCGCTCCCTTTCCTCTGATTCAACCGGATACCGGTTAAACCGCGATGCTGAGCACTCCGAGAATCGTCGCAAGCAAGGCCAGGATGGCGTAGGTCTCAACCATAACAGCGAGCACGATGGCGTTACCTGAGGTGTGACCATGTTTGGTAACAAGCGCCATGCCGCCTTCCGCGACCTTCCCCTGATGGAAGGCCGACAGAAGCCCGATAAACGCGATCGGAAGTGAGGCCAATAAAAACAAGAGTCCCTGCTGAGGCGTGAGCGCGACACTGCCTCCGAGCATCCCCGAATGGTTCATGATCATGAACCAGCCAAGAAGGCCGTAGATCCCCTGCGTCCCCGGGAGTGCCTGCAAGATGAGCAGTTTTCCGAACATGGTCGGGTCTTCCGCCATGATGCCGGACGCGATCTGTCCCAATTTTCCTACGACTTTTGCCGAGCCATAACCGGGCAAAATGACCGCGAGCGCGGCTGCCAGATAGACCAGAATCGGACCAATGATGGATGTCATAAGTTTCCTCCAATTATCCAACCGTCAACGGTTGATTTTAGGGACTTTGATGTCCCAAAATTAATTACTCGATGTATCGTCCTCGATACGGATGTATTTCGTCCTGCGGGAAAGCGGGTTCCAAAAAGAGCCCCCGCCGACGAAAAATTTGCCAAAAGTTCTACATATTGCAAACGGCTCGTGTGGACAAAGGCCGACAAAGCCGAAAGCGCCAGGTTCAATGTGTGCCCAGATGCGCCGATCAGGGCAAAAACGATATACCCGATAAAGGAAGGCCCCACAAGCATTCCCAGCATGTTCACAACCGTCGCGATGACCGAGGTTGCCAACACAAGTGCAAGATGCGCGCATAGGAGAGAATATCGCTGAGATAAGAAGTAATACCATAAAGGGCACCCAGCCCTTTAATCAGGCGCTTAAAGGGGTTCTTGATCCCGTGACCCGCAAAGATAAGGCCAAAGGCGGCGCCTCCGATGACAAGCCATTGACCGACTTGCTTTAAAATTCGACGGTGGATGCTTGCTCCGCGATCGCGCCCGCACCGAGCATAAGACCGAGTCAGGATAATCAGGTACCAGGTCACAGAGTCCGCCAGACCCCCGATCAGGTTGCCTTGCATTTTTTCATTTCGGATATAGGTCCAAGGCCAAAAAATAAATGAATGACACCGAACACCATGCTGAAAAGGAGTAATTGCACCGGTGAATCCATGGGATTAAACCAGAGCGCGAAATTGACTACCCATTGTCACAGCCGTCAGCATGTCGCCGAAGAATCCGCCGAAAATAAAACCCCAAATGACCGATGAGATACCCGAGATAAATAACATCATGCTCATCTGGCGGGTGTTGCCTTCCACCTTGCGCCCGAAAAGCATATAAGCCGTTCCGAGCATCAGCATGGCGCCGTAGCCGACGTCACTAACATCATGCCGAAAAGGATCATATAAAAAGGGGCCATGACAGGCATAGGGTCCACCTCATGGCTGCTCGGCGCCCCGTACATTTCAAGGATGACTTCAAAGGGTCGGAAAATCTTATTATTTTCCAGTTTGACGGAGTGTTTCTTCACCTTCTTTCGGATCTTCAGAAATCCAGGCGATGTCGAAGCGTTCCGACAGTTCGCGCCCCATGTCAGAGGCCAAGGCTTTTGGAATCCATACTTGCAAAAAGAAGGTGTAGTCAAGCTCGCGGATCTCTTCGCCCGCTAAACGGTGGTCGGAACGTACGAGCAGATAGTCATGATAGGTCATGAGGCGTCCGCAGTCGTCCGCCATGGCTTCTAGTTCCTGGTCGAGCTTTTGTTTGTTCTCTTGTTCTTCTTCGATTTCTCTTTGAATGGAAAGAATCGTCGCATGAGCCGTGCCCGTAAAGGGCAATTTCGGGATCTCATGAAAGTCGCTGGATGAAAGCCTGGCTCTCACCCCCGCCAATTGTTCGTCGAGGGAGACAACCGCGACCTTTGCGGGAAAAGGCCTTCTTCTTCCAAAAAGAAGCTTGTCGCGAGCGGATAATCGCGCCGCAAGTCGCTTTCAAAGGACTCAAAACTTAAAGCGTCCATGAAGATGCCGTAAATCAATTTCGTACGCGCGGTTTCATGCTGTGACAGGTCAACGGGGATATCCTGCCAGGGCAAAAGCTGTTCAACCTGCTGCTCGAGGCGCGAAAGCTTGGCCGCAATCGCTTCCTCTTGTTCAAGTTGCGCTTCAAATCGCGATACCAACGCTCTTAATTCGTTTTCTTCTTTATCTGTAAATAGGAAATCTTTTTCTTTGACAGGCAGCTTTTGGATGGACAGCCGTTTGGCTTCCGGAAAGCGGCGCTGCATCACCGCGATGGTTCGGCTGAGGCGAACCCGCAAATCGACATTATCAATCGAGGCGGTACTCACCTTACGCTCATCGTCAAGCTCGTTGTTTTTAACAATCTCAACGGCTCCCGAACGCATGAGAGAATCGAGTACTTCGTCCTGATCCTCGCGTGCGCCGAGGATCGTCATTTTTGCCATCTTAACGATGCTCAAGGAGTGCCACAATCCTTTCCGCGATTATTTTGGCCGCGTCCGCAAGAAGCGGTTCGGGGAGCCATGATGCATTCGCGTCATGGTGACTATCACCCGCGGTCAGTTCGCGATAGCGTATTTCAGCTTCTTGCATTTTCTTCTGCCGAATCGCGTTTGCTTCAATATAGGCTTTTTCCAGCAACCCTCCGGCCTCTTGTCTCGCCATCTGGCGTTGGAGCTGAGCATTTTCACGCGCTTTCTCCACGCGCGAAACAGCCTCCTGTTCCGTCATCTTGA
Organism: Clostridia bacterium; assembly: GCA_040766025.1. GTDB lineage: Bacteria > Bacillota > Clostridia > Saccharofermentanales > DTU023 > UBA4923. The sequence continues at coordinate 284,038 of JAXGRH010000002.1, forward strand.
TTTCTTCGAGAAAATCACGATCTGCCATCTGGCAATCCTCCTAAAAAATGAAGGTCCCATCACCTTCTTGTATCACTCGCGAACAGAATATAGCCTAGCACAGTTAACTTGATTATAAAAAAAAACCTGTGCAAAACTCCTCTTAGGCCCGATCATCGACCTCCAAATAACGGTCAAAATCTTGCGCTTCAATCCATGTTAGGCGGCTGTAATCGGTCAAGAAAACCACATAGCCTTCCTCTTTTGGGTAGGCCCTCCAAATGATATCACCTTGAGGGAGATTCACGAACTGGCCCGTCCCGCAATAAAGGGAGGGCGAGTCGCCGATCAGAAGGTCAATGGGGGCCATTTCGCCGTTGGGTAAAAATTGCAATCCTTCTGAACTAAGGACGAGCTTCCCCACAAGCTCACGATGATCGGGGTCTTGTCCCTGTCCGACATTTTCCAAAAACTCAAGCCGGGCGAAGCTTTCAAAGCGCCCGCCTTTTTTGATGTGTTGGTCTGTCTTTTCTTGCTGCCAGCGGGCGTAGTCGAGCGGATGATCAAAGGGCGCGATGGAGCCGGGTGAGGCACTGAAAAAACCGCTGGCGTCCACTCGCAAGCTGAAATCGCAATGCGCGCAAAACAGCTTATTGCGCTCACTTCGCATTACGAGCGGCCGGTCACAGTTCGGGCACCAATGGCATACGGCGGACAGTTGTTCCGCCGGCTTTCGTGAAAAAAAGCGTGCGGGACGCCGACGTGTGGTCTGCCATGTGTAATCGTCCGCGTACATCGCCTTCACAAGTCTTTTTTGAATTGAATCAACATCCATGTTTTGCGTCTCTTCGGCGGTAAAAAGAAGTTTCGTTTCGACTTCCATTTTGCCGGGACGCAGGGAAGGCGCCCAGCGCGGCCAACCCAAATAGCCGCCGTGACAAATCACCGATACAACGGGTGCTTTCAAGTGCTTAATCAATTTGGCGGTCGCCGGCCCGAAAGGCGTGATGTCGCCGGCGATTGAACGTTGTGTTTCAGGATAAAGCGCGACGGATAGGCCATCTTGGATGGATGTAATAATCTCCTTGGTCGTCGAGAAATTGACACGGAAGGGTTTAATCTCGATGATGGCAAATTGTTTCAGAAGAGGGCGTAACATTTTTGTGTTAGCGATTTCCTGCCCTGAAACAAAGCGAATGGGCTCTTTTCGCATCGCCATTGCACAGATGATCGGGTCAAGGTAGGAGACATGGTTGCCTACAATAAAATAAGGTCCCGGGACAGTGGTTAATTGAGGATCCGTCTCATATCGTATTCGGTATAAAAACCAAAACAGCGCCCGCGCTAAAGCTAGAAAAAAGCTGTAAACAAAGCGTTTCGGCGCGACGGTCTCTTTTTTTACCGAAGATTGCTTATGTGTTTGCCGGGCCAATATGGCGCCCCCTTTCGATTTATGCCACATTATATTAACATCTTCGCGCTACAGTTGGATACAAGTCCAACTCAATGAGTCGGATAGCATATCGATTAAATTATTTTGTTTAGGTGCGTTGATGGCAAGATATTGTTTTTATTGCGGTCGTGAATTGGATGACTACGAGAAATGTGACTGTCGCGGTCGTTCCTACGTCGCGGGAGAAAATGTGACGGGTGAACCTCGGTCCGAAAAAGCACAACAATCTTACAGCGCCCGGCAGGAACATGAAACGTCATCTTCTTATCAGTCGGCCTGGCAACATCGAGAAGAGGCACCTCCGAAGAAACAACAACACAAAAGTCCCCGCCGTGACTACAGGCGGCAAGGGGTCCGTCCGGCGCGGACTTTTGCGTCATTTTTTAGTTTTTTCATACGCCCCGCCGACAGTATGGCCCGAGAGCTTCAACCTGTTTGGGATCGCTCGCATACGCTTTGGATGGCCGCATCCGTCGCGCTCTCCGGCATTCACTACATGATGTTGAACCGAAGTCTGGCGTCTGTTTTACAAGGCAAGACCGCCAAATTATCCACAGGAGAAGCGCTTCTTTCATGGCTCAGCGGTTCTGTTTTTGTGGCGCTCATTATGCTGCTTTATACCCTCACTTTATGGCTTCTGTCGCGCTTTTTGTATCGTCAAGCCGCCCTGCCCTTCCTGCACGCTTTAGCCGCGGGGAAAGCGGCGTGGAAATTCTTATGTTTCTTTCTCATCCTCGCCCTCCCGTCGCTTTTCACAAGCGGAGCCATCTACGGTCTGGTGCTCTCTTTGATGGGGCTTGTGTTCGCTGTGATTGTTCACGCAAGACAGTTGGCCTCACTGACCGCGCTGGATGAAAACAGAGCCTGGCAGCTTTCCTATCTTTCCATTGTGCTCTTTGCCGGCATCCTCTCCTCAGTCACCGCGATGGTGCAGATGTTGAACGTTGTACGCTGATCGCTATCGGGTGAAATTCCTGTTATAATTGTCTGCGCTAATCAGAGGGGACAAGTCGCAGCATGTTATTTAAACTGAAACGACAATTTCAATGGTTCCTGGACCACTATCGCCGCGAGTACTTTATCGCGATTATCGCATGGTGGCCGTGAACTACGCCATCGCGATCGCTCCGCCCTGGTTTGCGGGCTACATTGCTGACCGCATTTTTAATCTCGACCTGACGATGGAATCGCTCATCTATTTTGTGATCATGCTGCTGGTCTTAACGGGCATCTTTTACGCGACAGGCTATCTGTGGTCGTACTACCTGATTAAGGCCTACGACGTCACCGAGTTGATGGCGCGGCAGCGGACGATGGCCAAAATTTTGAACCAGAACGCGCCGTTTTTCCAGGCGCAGACAACCGGAAGCCTGATGGGTAAGTCCACTAACGACATCAACGCCATGGCGGAGATGGCGGGCTTTGGCATGATGACGCTGTTTGACTCCACGCTTTACCAGTTCGCGATTATCGCGGTTATGGCGATCGGGGGTTCCTGGCAGCTGACCCTTTTGACCGTGCTCCCCTATCCCTTATTGATCTTCTTTTCAAGGAAGATCGGCGACCGACTTTACACCGAATACGATTTGGCCCAACAGGCTTTTGACGAGATCAATGACCGTGTGCTTGAGAATATTCAAGGGATCCGTGTGGTCCGAGCCTTCGCGATGGAGGATCAGGAACAAGAAGGCTTCTCGGGGCTCAGTTCAAATTTGAATCGCCAGAATATGAAGGTCGCGAAACTCGACGCGCTTTTCATGCCGGTATCGCGATTGATCCAGGGGATTTCTTTTCTGGTCGCGCTCGTCGTCGGCGCCCGCCTGATCAGCACCCACGCCATCACGGTCGGTCAGCTGATGTCGCATGTGTTTTACCTGGGCATGCTGGCATGGCCCATGATCGCCATGGGTGATTTCATCAATATCTCACAGCAGGCGACGGCCTCCGCGGATCGCGTGTCCGAAATATGGAATTGGAAAGAAGAGATCACGGATCCGCCTGAGGCGATCTTCTGTCCGTCCACTCGAGAAAATCGAATTTCAGAATTTTTCATTTTTCTGGCCGGGTCACACCGAACCGGTGTTGAAAGATTTGAGCTTTAGCATCTCCTCCGGCATGACGGTCGGTGTAGTGGCCGCGTGGGCGCCGGAAAAACGGCGCTCTAGTAACAAATTACTTCGCACTTGCACCCCAAGAAGGGGACCGCCCGATGTTAGAGCAGGATACGACGCTCCCGCCTCCGGCCGAAAGGCTCACCGTCAACGGCTTGCCGATCCGCCTGTTTGATCGACGCAGCCTGAGGCGCCAAATCGGTTATGTGCCGCAGGAGAGTATTTTATTTTTCGCTTTCCCGTCCGCAATAACATCCTGATGGGGGCCCGTACAAAGGAAGAGAACTGGCCGATCCGTGATAAAGATGAGGCGCGGGAGATCGCTTTTTGGAAAAACCCTTACCGGACGATTGTGGAAGAAGTGGAAGCCCGTGAAAAGACCCCGCCTCCGCCCCCCTCTGTGTCGGACGATTTATTGACTCACGTCATTCAGATCGCCGACTTTGAAAAGGATGTCGAACAACTCCCCCAAGGCCTTGACACGATGACCGGCGAACAGGGAATCGCGCTTTCCGGGGGACAAAAACAACGTATCTCCATCGCGCGGGCCCTTTTATCAGATCCGGAAGTTCTTATTTTGGATGACTGCCTGTCGGCGGTGGACGCCATCACGGAGAAAAATGTCCTCCAGGCATTGACCCGGGAACGCCGAGGCAAAACGACCCTTGTCAGCTCGCATCGCTTATCCGCGATACGTGACGCTGATCTTATCCTGGTGCTTGAAGACGGCAGGATCGCGGCGCGCGGCACCCATGAGGAATTGATGGCCCAAAAGGGTTGGTATTTTGAACAGTATGAACTGCAGCAGCTCGAAGAAAAACGAGCCGGTCAAAAGGAAGGAGGGGTCCTATGCGAACGGATAAACAAAACAACACCGGCCGTTACGGACTGTGGAGGCTCGCCCGTTACGCGCGTTATGCCGTCCCCTCGCTTTCGATCGGTTTTATTTTGACAATCTTAACGGTCGTTTTCGATCTTTTGGGGCCCTATATCGTCTCCTTGTTGCTTGACGGCGAAATCATCGCGGGCATCGGCGTGCGGGATGTGGGAACCTTTACGACCATGATCCTTTTTTATGCGGCCACCGTGTTGTTGTCACTGGTCACACGCTACGGCGGAAGCATCGCAAACCAGTTTGCCGCCAACCATGTGGCCATGGTGATGCAAGGTGAGATCTTCGCGCATGTGCAGCGCTTGCCTGTCGCCTATTTTGATACGCTCGCGGCGGGGCAAGTTGTCTCCCGCGTCACGAACGACACGAAGGCGGTCCGTGTGTTTTTCACGACGGTATTGTCTCAGTTGTTAATGGCTTTTGTCTTTGCGATCGGGATCCTGTTCGGACTGTTCAGCATTGACTGGCGCCTTTTTGCGATCGCTTCCATCTCAGTTCCGATTTTGTTTTTCCTGTTTCGCGATTTCCAAAAGAAATCTTTGAACTACAGCCGCGAATACAGGAAGGGCATCAGCATGCTGAATGCCAGCATGAATGAAAACATTCACGGCATTGAGGTGATTCAGTCATTTAACCGCGAGCGCGACATCTACGACGGCTACAGCCGGATCAATGACGTTGTATTCCGAAACGGCCTTGGGATGACACGGCTGCACGCGTACAGCGGTTGGAATGTGACAGAGGCGATGAACTACCTGATGCTGGCCTTGGCACTCCTTTACTTTGGCATCGGGAATATTCGGGGTACCAATCTTGTCCCCGTCGGTCACCTGTATCTTTTCATTGATTATATGATTCGCTTTTTCGCGCAGATGAACCGGGCCATGCAGCATATCGGGAACCTGGAACGCGCGAGAGGCGCGGCCGATCATATCTTTGAATTGCTTGACCGCCAGGCGCTGCCTGACGACGGCGAAAAAGTAGAATCGCTTTTAGGCGATGTCGCCTTTGAAGGGGTGACTTTCGCCTATAAAGAGGATGAGCATGTGTTGCGGGACGTGAGCTTTGAAGTTCCCCGCGGGACGACCGCCGCCTTTGTCGGAGAGACGGGAGCGGGAAAATCGACGATCATGAACCTTTTGTTCTCCTTTTATGAACCGGAAGAGGGCCAAGTCCTGATTGACGGTCGCGATCTGAAAACACTGAATAAGCGCTCCGCTCGTTCTCATATGGCCATTGTGACGCAGGATCCTTTCTTGTTCACGGGAACTATTGAGTCCAATATTACGTTGAACCGCCCCGGCCTGGATGCTACGCATGCCGTGAACGCCCTGATTGAAGTCGGCGGAGACTCTTTTCTGGCGAGACTTTCTGAGGGCGTAAAAACAGAGGTCAAAGAGCGCGGCAATGAATTTTCAGCCGGTGAGCGCCAGTTGATCTCTTTTGCCCGCGCGCTCGCGCAAAACCCGACCGTGTTAATCCTCGATGAGGCGACCTCCCATATCGATACGGAGACGGAAGGCATTATTCAAAAAGGGATCGAACGCCTTTCAAGGGGCAGGACAACCCTGATCATCGCGCACCGATTGTCGACCATTCGCCACGCGAGCCGTATCTATGTGCTTGACCATGGGAAGATTGTGGAGGAGGGAAGCCACGAGGAGCTCATGGACAAAGGGGGCATTTTTGCTAATATGGTGGAGATGCAGACACGACAGAGCGGGCGCTAATCGCAAGGGATTTACGATGGAGCAAAACAAGAATCCAAACGGCAAAAAATCACGCTTTCGCCCCTCCCTTATTTGGCTCGTTCTCCTTTTGTTTTTCGCCATGGAGCTTTTCAGCAGTTCATGCTTTTTTTACTCGGTGATCGGTATCCCCTGCGCGGGCTGCGGAAGTACCAGGGCTTTATCGCTGTTGCTGCAAGGAGAGCTTAAAGAAGCGATCCGAATGCACCCGCTCATTATCCTGAGTCTTGCGATCTTTCTTTCACTTTTGGGCGTGGCGATCACTAAACTCGTGATGAAGGCTAGGGGAAAAGAATTTCGTTCGCCCTTGTCTGAGAAGAGTATCAAGATCCTATTTGTGTCGCTTGTGGCCTTGTATCTCATCGTCTATGTCGTGCGTATGGTGCTCTATTTCCCTAATGAGGAACCGATGTGCTACAATCACAACTCCGTTTGGGGACGCCTCGTCGCCCTTTTTAGGAATTGTATCAGGCGTTAGACAGTACTTCAAAAATATCCAATATGGTAAAATAAGCTTGCTTTAAAGGGCAATATTAATATGAATCAAGATAATCGAAACGGCAATAGCGGCGTCAGACGGCCAAGGAATATGGGCAATATGTCCCAACCTTCCGCGCGCCAATCGCGCCCCGGTGAAGCGACCCAGGTGACAAAAACATCCGGGCGTCCACCGCGGCCCATTGCGTCAGAGTCGCTCCCCGCTGACATCCGCGAGAGCCGTAAATACAAAAAAAGTAAACGCGTCTTGAAAAAGCGTGTTTCAGGCCGCCCCTCACGCAGTATGTCAGTGGTGTCTGTCCCCGAGGCCATTTGGTCCGGTGTGAAAAAAGCCCTGTTGCTTGTTATCGTGATCGTGCTTGCGGTGTTCGCCTTTATCGGCGGAAGCGGGCTCGGTATGCTTTCAGGGTATATCTCAACCGCCCGCCCCCTTGAAATTGTTGACATCAAGGACACCTATGAGGCGACTTACATCTACGATCGAGACGGCAATCAGGCGGCGGTTTTAACAGGTTCTCAAAACATCCTTCGCGAATACGTCCCCATCGCCCGCATTAAGTCCACCTATATCCCGGATGCGTTCATCGCCATCGAAGATGAACGCTTTGAGACACATCACGGTATTGATCCCAAGCGTATCGCGAACTCGGTGGGCACTATTTTCTTGAGTCTTGGCGGCGATACTCACGGCGCGTCTACGATTACCCAGCAGGTGGTGAAGATGATGTCGGGCGCCGACGATCGCTCGGCCCAACGTAAAATTCAAGAGTGGGAACGCGCGATTGACCTTGAGGAAAAAATGTCAAAAGACGAGATCATGGAGTTGTTTGTCAACATGGTCCCCATGGGAGGCCCCTATGTCGGCGTCCAGTCCGCGGCAAAAGCTTATTTTGGCAAGGATGTCTCGGAATTAGATCTTGCGGAATGCGCCTTTTTGGCCGGCATCCCGAACCTGCCTTCTATCTACAACCCCGCGACGGAATACGGAAAACGAAACGCCCTGCGCCGCATGAGGATTACCTTGGGCAAGATGCTTGAAATCAGCAAAATCACCGAGTTAACGATTACAGCAGGCGCTAAACCGCGAACTTGTATTTAAATCGGCCGAGCAGCAGAGTTCCGCCTCGTCATTCATTCTTATTTTTGTGGACGCCGTGATCAACGAGGTTATCTCGCAGCTCATGATCCAACGAGGTTATTCGCTGCAGCTTGCGAATGTCGCTGTGTTTACAGCACGGTCTGACGATTGAGACCACCCTTGATCCGGAAATACAAAAAGATGGCGGAAGAGATTTCAAGAAAAAGGAACTGTTCTCCGCCAACTGCGCGAGCGCCTTGCCTGACAGCCCGCAGATTCCGCAGGCGGGCATTACGATCATTTCAAACCAACCGGATACGATGGGACAGATTGTGGCCATGGTGGGTGGTTTTGGTGAGAAGAAAACGAACCTCGGTTTCAATCGGGCGACACAAGCCTACCGCCAGCGGTTCATCCATTAAGCCGATCCTTGTCTACGCGCCCGCGATTGACACGGGGGTGGTGACGGCCGCAATGACCGTTTTGATGGATGAGGAAAAGCATCTTGACCCGCAAAACCCCATTGCGCCTGGCCGCAAAACTCGAGACCGCCGTTATGAGGGGCCCGTGACCATACGTCACGCGCTTCGCCACTCATTGAATACAACCGCAGTGGAGGTCTACACCGAACTGCTTACGCCTTCCATCAGTCTGTCCTATTTGAAGCGCATGGGCATTGACCGTTCAACGAACCCCAGCCGGCGGGAGCCATCGGGGCTTTTGGTAAAGGCATGACCACGGTCGAGATGGCCGGCGCGTTTTCGGCTTTGGCAAACCGTGGTATTTTCACTGAACCCTATCTTTTTACAAGGAGTTCTTGACGCTGACGGCAAGGTTTTGTTGGAGCATAAACCTCGCTTTGAGCAGGTGTTCTCCACGGAAACCGCGGACATCATGACGAACCTTCTGATCGATACGATCCGCAACGCGCTGGATCGGCCCGTATTCCAGCATTGGCCGCCAGCCCGCCGCGGGCAAGACCGGTACCTCGGATGAGCGGCAACCGCTGGTTCTGCGGCTACACGCCCTACAGCCACGGCGGCGGTCTGGTACGGATTCGATAACGCGAACGGTAGGCGGACGCTCATTGCCGGCTCCGACACCGAGTCCGATCAAGATTGTACAGCGCGATGTCATGCAGCAGATCCATGAGGAGTTGGAAGTGCCGTAATTCGATGTCGAACAAGGTGATCGCGCGGAAAGTGCTGTGCTGAATCCGGCATGCTTCCGACCGAATGGTACCCGAAGACCATCACACGGAGTACTTTGATTCCACAAAGAATCTGTCCTTCCCAAAGATTCCTTTCTGTACGCTCCATGACGAGGAAACGGCCGAGCCTGATCCTGATCTTGATCCCGATGACCCGGATTATCCCGGTGAGACGGAACCGGAAGACGAGGGGCCTGAAGGTATTGTCGTTCCGTCGGAGAATCCGACACCACTCCTGGAGCCTGAACCGACGGAAGAGCCTTAGAAAAGATCCAGTAATTTGTTTTTTATGACCCGGATTTGTGCGTCGCTCAATCCGGGTTTTTATTGCGTTTTCGACGTAGGATATTAAAATAATTCTTGAGAAAATGAGGCGATGATATGGATCCCAATACGTATAAAAGAAGCCGCCGAAGCGGCATTGAGCTCCTTAAAGAGACAGGCGTTCGACCGGATTCCGCGGTGATTCTTGGGTCTTCGCTCGGGACGATTGAAGGGCGCGCATGACGGTGAAGGATCGTACGGCTACCGTGACATTCAGGCTTTTTAACCCCGACAGATCCCTCGCGCGCGGGAATTTGCTGGGGAACTAGGAAGACAAAGAGCGGTCATTATGTCGGGGCGCTTTCATCATTACGAGGGCTTTTCCTACCAGGAACTTGCCATCCCCGTGCTTGTGCTCTCTTTTTTGGGCGTTAAAACCCTGATTGTCACAAACGCCGCGGGCGGTATCAATCTTAACTACAAGGTCGGTGACATCATGCTGATCTGTGACCATATTAATCTTGTCGGAGCGGATCCGACGGCGGGTCCAATCATCACAGAGACAAACCCTCGGTTTTATGACGTCTCTTATCTTTATTCGAAGGGTTTAAGAGAACTCGCTCATGAAACCGCCTCTGAACAGTCCCCGCCTATTCAATTGCAAGAAGGTCATTACTATTTTGCGACCGGTCCTCATTTTGAAACACCCGCTGAGATAAGAGCGATGCGGATTTTGGGCGGTGACGCGGTCGGCATGTCGACGGTTACAGAAACTTTGACGGCGGCTTATTCGGGTATGGAGGTTTTGGGTTTCTCCCTAATTACCAATATGGCGGCGGGTGTCCTCGACCAAAAGCTTACGGATGAAGAAGTGGGCATCGCGGCAAAGGCCGCGGCGGATTCTCTGGGCGCGCTCATTGAAGGCGTCCTTAAAAAGAAAGGATAAGTCTTTATGTTATTTCATGACATTGCCCTGATCGATGACAAGGGGGCCACCCGGGAACATATGAATGTCCGGGTTAAGGACCAGTGGATTCAAAAGATTGAAAGCTGTGAGACGACGCTTGAGGAAGAAAGAGCGTCGGGTGAGGAGGTCTACGATGGCCGCGGCAAGCTTATTATTCCCGGCTTTTTTAATAACCACTCGCATGTCCCCATGACGCTGACAAGGGGTTACGGTGAGGAGTTGACGCTTTACGACTGGCTGTTCACCCGCATCTTTCCCTTTGAGGCGCTTTTGACAGAAGAGGATATGTACTGGGGCGCGCTTTTAGGCATCGCGGAGATGCTAAGCGGCGGCACCGTGTCCTTTACGGATATGTATATGCGGATTCAGGGGATCTTTCGCGCGGTGGTTGAATCGGGCATCAAGGCCAGTCTGGCCAACGGCTTGACGGGTGACGATACCACAGTGTTGGAGGAGACGGCCTGGTACCGTGAGACGGAGACCTTGATCAAGGATGCTAAAACTTCCCATGGTTTTGTTATCCCGAACGCTTCTTTGCACGCGCAGTATACGAGTGCGCCGGAGCTTATTTCTCAGCTAGTTGACTACGCGAAAGATCGCGAACTCCGTATGCATGTTCACCTGTCTGAGACCGCGGGCGAGCACGCTGAATGTAAGGAGAAGTATGGGAAGACGCCTTCGCGCCTTTTCACGGACTTAGGCTTGTTCGATGTCCCGACCACCGCCGCCCATGCCATCTTTATTGAGGGTGAGGACTACGATCTGTTGCGCGATAAAAATGTTTCCTTAGCTCACATGCCCTCGTCGAATCTGAAGATCGGAAGCGGTTTGGCGGATATCAAGAGCTGGCGCGATCACGGCATTCGGGTGACGATCGGCACGGATGGCGCGGGCAGTAACAATAATCTTGACATGATTGAGGAAGTGACCCTTGCCTCTTTCTTAGCTAAGGGCATTCACCACGATCCGATTCTTTTTTCCACGCATGAGCTTTTAACCTTCGCGACAAGGAACGGTGCCTTGGCCCAGGGCCGTGAGGACACGGGACTTTTGGAGGAGGGTTATCGCGCGGACTTGGCGGTGGTAGATATGTCGACTTTGAAGTTCCAGCCGATCTATGACTACGGCACGAGTCTTTTCACGAACGCGAATGCTTCGGACGTTGTGCTTACGATGGTAGATGGCAAGGTGTTGTACAAGGACGGCGAGTTCACGACGATTGACTTGGAAAAGGTGATCTGGAATGTCTACCGTATCCGGGATGAGAAGTTGGCACTGTTGGCCCAATGATCGAAAGAAATAATTTATCTCCTAAAAAGTTGATAGGGATCCAAGAACTGGATCCCTATCGAGGAGACGTATGAAGAGGTGTTGTTGTAGCCTATTGCTACGCTCATACTATAACGCCCATTTGTAGAGAAGAAACAGCATGAATTTGAACAATTGTCACAATCACATGATAGGACGCGCACAAAACCGAATATTTGTCAAGATTATTCCATTCTTGGTCGCTGGTGTGTTGTTAACGACAAGCTGTGTGCCACTCGCAGATAATTCTCCCACAACGCCCGAGGAGCCGCTTTTGACGGCGCCTGAGAGCAGTAGAATTGACGAGTTGCCGCTCAAGCTTTCTAATAAGGAGCCTCTTTCGGAAGAGGCGGCTAAGGCCTTTGCTAAAAAATTGGATGCGCCGCTTGATTCTTACGATTTGTTGCGCCCCGGTGGGGCTGTCGATCTTAAGATGCTTGAGGCTTCGCTTGTGTTGCGTGTGGTGGATGGTGATACACTGATCATTATGCGGGAGGAACAGCCGACGAGATTGCGTCTCATCGGTATTGACGCGCCGGAGTCGTATTCGCACCACGATGAGAGTTTTCGCACCCATGAGGGTGAGTCGGTGTCTCGTGTGGTCACCCATTGGCTGGAGGATAAAAAGATCTACCTGCAATTTGATGCCGACCCTTATGACCCCTATGAGCGTCTTTTGGCCTATGTCTGGCTTGATGCCCACACGATGGTGAATGAGGTGCTTGTGCGGGAGGGTTTAGTATGGCAGCATCGCTATCCGCCGAATACGCATTTTGACGATTATTTTAAGTCTTTACAAAAAATGGCGAAATCGGAGGCTCGCGGTATCTGGAGTATCGATCCTTAAACAGCTTTATCACTATAATTTAGTTGCGTATGAAAAAAAGGATAATGACATGAATAAGAAGACGATTTATCTTGCGGGTGGTTGTTTTTGGGGCGTGGAGCGCTATTTTCAACTGCTTGGCGAGGGTATTTTGGAAACTGAATCGGGTTACGCGAATGGCCACAGCGACGATCCTTCTTACCGGGATGTCTGCCGCGGTGACACGGGTTTTGCGGAGACGGTCAGAGTGGTCTATGACTCTAATGTTTTCTCAACGGATGAGATCTTGGCGCATTTTTTCCGGATCGTGGATCCCACGACCCGTGACCGTCAGGGGAACGATCGGGGGGATCAGTACCGGCCGGGTATTTACTATGTAGATGAGTCGGATTTTCCTAAGATTTGCGATTATATCGACCGCCGGCGAAAAGATTATCGTCGCCCGATTGTGGTGGAGGTGCTGCCCTTAGAGAATTTCTATTCGGCGGAGGATTACCACCAGGATTATCTTGTGAAAAACCCAACCGGTTACTGCCATGTGAATCTTGATTGGGCATCGATTCCGTTAAAGCCGGAAGAATTGGCGCGGGATATCTCTGAGGAGGTGCGGTCGGGTGAGAGGCTCGCCTCGAATCGTTTTGAATCTAAAATGGATTTGAAAACAATCACTCCGAAACCATTCAAAGCGGATGACAAAACACTGAAAAGTTCCTTAACTGATATTCAGTATCAGGTGACGCAGGAGGATGCGACGGAGCGGCCCTTTTCGAATGAGTT
>JAXGRH010000003.1:0-241554 GCA_040766025.1 Clostridia bacterium
GTCGAGCCGCTTGATGTGGTGCTGCTCGTGAAGAATGATATACTCCTGTTCCTTATCTCCCAGATTGCAGGGCAGATAAATTTTCGGACGGAACAGTCCAACTACGAAGGGCGACTTGATATCGTCTGCAACAAAGATGTTATCCCGTAGCGGAACGACCACCGACAGCTTGCGCCGCAGTTGGACATAGGACACGATACTGTAGATCGCCATAGCCAACACGCCTATCATCCAGGCATAGGTGGCAAAGGACATAGGAGCTTCAAGCGGATCGGCAACCAACTGTTCCTGTCCTTGCGGCAATGCCTCGTTGATTACATCATTGACACCGGGAAGCGGCAATGCCACAGAGGGATACTCTGTATGAACAATGTTGCTCGGAACATATTCGATGGCACTGGTAATTGTTCCAGACTCTTGTGCCGGAGCATCGAAAAGATTGTAAACAGAGAAGTCAGAACTAATCGACATCGGACACAGGAGCCGAAACAGAACTACTCCCCACAAAGCGTAAGAAATAACTTTGGGAGCTTTTTTCAAAAGCAACCGAAGCAATATGACAAGTACAATTGCCACGCTTGCCGTCAAACTCATGTTGAATAGTTTGGGCATGAATGTGTAGAAGAACATAGTGTCACCCCCTCATTCGATCAATGACTTTCTGCAGTTCGTCGATTTCCTGTTCTGAGAGCTTCTTTCTCGTTCCAAACGCAGCAAGGAAGGCAGGCAACGAGCCGCCGAAGGTTTCCTCTACATACTGCTCACTGTGCCGAGCATAGTATTCTTCTCTTGAGATCAACGAAGTGACAGTGCCATCTTCATTCTTGAATAAGCCTCGCTCACACAGACGGCGCAAAACCGTGTGCGATGTGCTTTTCTTCCAGTTAAATTCTTCTGCTCCGATCTTAGCCATTTGACCGGATGTGACCGGCTCCCGCTCCCAAATAATATCAGCAAATCGGGCTTCGGCAGTTCCCATTTTCAAATCAGACATATAATCACACCTCCTGTGTTACAACTTGTAGCACACATCTATGTTTTACAGCTTGTAACACGGAAAGTCAATGGAGTTCACGGAAAAGTTACAAAAAATTGCCCGCAGGATTTCTCCCACGGGCAATGAAATGTTCAGCTATCTAAAGGCTTATATTCTGTTACAGTTTTCAAATAAGTTTCCGGATCGCCGTTCAAGATAAGGTCCGCATACTCCAATGGAGCGTTGTAGATCAGATAGTCAAGCTCTGAACGCTCGTGCATATTACGTGCAACCTCATTCTCCACGGCAATCGTATCAATCGCAATCATGCTGCCATCGGTAAATTTAAGTTCAACACAAGCAGTATCCATGTTAAACTCACAAGAACTCAAATGCGTCATATCCGCCCTCCTTAAATCATCCCGAAGTGCGTCAATGCCTCCTTGATCGCTTTTTCTTTATCTGGTGGGCATTGGGGCTGTTTAGCGTCCTCAGACTTCGGCTTATTGTAATTCTCACGCTCAATAATACCGCACTGCTGTTTTACCTGTGCGATATACAAGCTACTGACTTTCAAGCCGCTATGCTCCAGCACATAATCCTTGATTTCTTGGTAGGTGGCTTTCTTTTCCGCATCGGTCAAATCCAGCTCGTCCATATCCAAGTTTATCTCGATATGTTGCTTTTCATTAAGTTTGGACAATAAACATACCGTCTCAACGTGCATCGTCCTCCCGGAAACATATCCACGGGCTGCACCGAGATACCGAATACATGTCCTTAATAGACTGAGGTCACGCGCTAAAGTCGAAGGATTACAGCTCACTAAACGATCCTTTTGGCCCTCGAACGATTGATCACATCAATCGCTTCCGGGTCCAATCCCTTCCTCGGAGGATCCACCACAATGACATCGAAAGATTTTTTGTCAGGGTCATTTTCGTAATCGTTCAGCCAGAAGTCGCGTCCTCAGCGATAAAGTGGAGGTTCTGAAGATTGTTATCTGGCATTCTCCTTCGCGTCAAGGATCGCCTGAGGCACTAAATCGACCCCCGTAATCGAGATCGAAGGATCATTTTTCGGCACTAGCTAACTGTAATGCGAGCGCCCCCACACCCGAATAAAGATCGAGCACTTTTTCATTTGGCTGCAAAGCTGCCATCTTGACCACCTGGTCAAAAAGGACCGCCACTTGGATGGGATTCACCTGGGAAAAAAATAACTATCCGGAGAAACGTTATAACTCACACCATTAATCGTCTCCGTAATTGACTCATCGCCCTCCTAACAAGCGATAATCCGACGACAAAGCCGATTACCCTTCGTATCCATGTCATTTAACCAAATGCTTTGAAACCATCGCCGCGCTCCCTGTACGACCCTTTTTAACAGAGGGACCCAGGAGCGGATCACATCGTCCGCCTCTTTGTCATTCACAACAAAAATAGCATCAATTGCTTAGAAGAAAAACCTTCCCGAACGACTAAATGGCGCAGCGTCCCCCGATGCTGTTGTTCGTCGTAAACGGAACGCCGTCACGGAGAATCTGTTCTCGCACAGCATTCACGATGTCGAGCGCAACCTCGCCGTGTAACTGACAATGGAAAAGATCCGCAAGATCGTGCGTCCCCCGTTTACATGCTGCCCAATCTAATGGTGCCATCCTCCTTTTGAATAGGAAAGATACTCTTTGACCGGTAGTGGAGGGGATGCTCATCCCGATAATCGGCAGCAAAAACGCGGGATCGTTCCCTCGAGAGGACTGTCGCGAGAGAAGATCCCTAACACGCTGGAAGAAATGGCATGGTAGTCCATGTGGCGCGGCAGCTGCCGCATTCAGGGAAATGCTCACAGTCCGAAAGGATACGATCAGGACTTTTTGCGAGCACCTCTAATAACTCTCCAATACAAGAAAACGAGTTTTTCAGAAGCACAAGCGCGCTCTACCATTTCCCTGGTAGCGCCCCATCCACAAAACAGACTTTTCCTTGAAGTGATGAGTCATCCACAATCGTGCCAAACCCCTTGCCGCGCTCATTGAGATCGCGGATCTGAACTATTTTCACAGACGTATTAGCCATAAATCACTCACTTTCAGTCTAAGTATAAACTGAATGGGCAAGTTAAAAAAACGGTTCATTTGTTACAGAAAGACCGGTCTTGCATAGCAGTATTTTGTGGTATAAAAAAGGTAAAGTTACGTGAAGGGTCGACATATCAGTATTATCATGAAATTAATAGTAATACTAGTAGACGGCGCACGAAGTATAGTTTGTATATATAATTACAATCTATGCATAGATTTATAACAATTAGTTGAGGTAAGGCGTGAAAGGGTCCTAAGTTCAATCATAATTATACTTCTTAGCGATGATGCTTATCATGGGTTTCCGCATCCGCGGACAAAGCGGACGAGTACCTCAGCCCGAACACACACTTATCTCAAGCGCCAATACGGACGATGACGGAATAGATGGCCCCTCCATGTGGGGTGAAAGCACAGGAGAAGTTGTATTCGTCGAAGGCGGCGGAAAATAAACTAATTGCCAAAAAAGATCAAGACAGAGATGCCGGCTACTTTGACAAAGAGGCGGTTTTTTATTACTCTTTTTTGAGATAAGAGGAAAGCCATTGAACAGTTTTTACGTAAAGAATGCCAAGCTATACCAAGATCGCTCCTTTGTCGAGACGAGCCTGACCGTACACCAAGGCGTCATCACGAGAATGGGCGGTGAGAATGACAAGGCGCTCGATACGATCGACGCCAAAGGGTGTTATGTCATCGGCTTCATCAGTCCCCGCACCCATGGTGCCTTGGCATCGACTTGAATCACGCAAACGCCGATGAACTGAGAACCCTGGGTCAAAAGCTTGCCCGCCACGGGACAACAAGCTGGCTTTGTTCCATCGGCTGTGATGCCGTGACACAAACCGAAAAAGCCATTCACGAAGCCGTCCTTGCCATCGTAGAACAGGGCAAAGGCGCTGAGTTACTCGGTATCCATCTGGAAGGCCCCTTCCTGTCACCCAAATTCCATGCCACATTCGAAGACCGTTACATTCTGGTACCGGACAGCGCATTACTTCGCCATTACCAAGACATCGCCCAAGGCCATATCCGCTCAATGACGATGGCGCCCGAGGTACCGGGCGCAGAAGCGATGATCGCCCAATCCTTGTCCTTAGGCATCCGCCCATCGCTCGGCCACAGCGACGCGAGCTGGCAACAAACAGTTGACGCCTATAAGGCGGGCGCCCATGCCATCACGCACCTTGGAAACGCCATGCGGGCCTTTCATCACCGGGAGCCGGGAATTCTGGGCGCCGCGCTTGACTACCCCTTCTTTGTCGAAATTATCGCGGACGGCGTACATTCTCACCCCGCCTTCATACGCATGGTCGAGCGCCTTAAAAGCCCTGACCGCCTAATCCTCGTCTCCGACTCCATGATGGCCACCGGATTGCCCGACGGCGCATACCACCTGGGAAGCCGGGACGTGACGGTGAAGGACGGTCAATCACGAAAAGAAGACGGACGCCTGGCGGGCAGCACCTTGACCATGGATCGCGCACTTTTGAATCTCATGGAAATGACCCAAAAACCCTTAGCCGAACTCATCCCCGCAAGTTCAACCAATGCCGCCCAATGGTTGGGCCTTTCCCACAAGGGCAACATCGCGCCCGGGATGGACGCCGATCTTGTCTTCATGGACGAACAGGGCGCCCTGACACGCGTGTTCTGTAAGGGAGAAGAGGCAAGCCTCTAATGGTATATTAATGGGGTATGAGCGCCAACGAAAAAAATGAAAAAAATACCCAACTGGCAAGCTCGCTCGGGGCTCACTCGGTCCTGATCGCGGGACAAGGCGAGATGGCCGTCCCCGTAGCCAAAACAATGGCAGAACAGGGCATTATGTCATTTACCCTGATGTCCTTTTTTGATGAATACCAAGAAACAACAGAATCACAAATGATCCGCGCCATCCGCGACGCGGGTTACGACGCGTCCATCCGAATCGTCCAAGCCTCACGCCATGACCTCGAGCATTATCTTTTCCCGCAAGAAACCGACCTCATCTTAGACTGCTTAGACAACAACGACAGTCACAGCGCGCTCGAACAGTCTTGTCGTTTACAAGGATTGCCGATTGTCATGGCCGAATCAAACGGAGATTCTTTACAAGTCGCCCTCATCGATCCGCACGCAAAAGGCCTTTCACTTTTATTTCAAACGATACAATCGCCGGCAGCCTATCAGCCGGCACCCAAGGATCTGTTAGAACTTGCCGCGCAAGAAGCGGGGCAACTGGCACGGTCGGTGTTAATCGGAGAACCTCATTTTTATGACGCGTCGCGGTCGATCTACGATAAATCGACAAAAGTCATTACACATGAACCTTTAGCTCTTGCGATCCCCCAATATCCGCGCATGATCATGGTGGGTTCAGATCGCCGAAAACAGAGTAAATCGACGCTTTGTCTCGCGCTTGCCCGCCAACTGATCAAGCAGGGCCGTCCCGTGCGCGTATTAAAAGTCAGTCACGAAGTCCCGGGCACAGAGACCTCTTTCCTCGAAGAATCGCGTGACGAAGAAAAGCCCCGTATCCGGTCGTTTTTCCAAGCCGGGTGCGAACGCGTCGCCCGCTTAGTGGCCTCTGAAGCCAACATGGAAGAAGCCCTTTCATTTTTTTTAAAAGATTTTTATGAGACAATGGATCGTAATGGAGTTTTACTCGTTGAATCGAGCACTTCGCGGCGCTTTACGCAACCAAGGTTTTTTGTGCATTTAACAGCACCTGAAGGACACGTGAAAACGTCTGCGATTCTGACACGGCGCTTCGCGGATCGGATCATCGAATCGCCCTTTACAGAACAAGATGTCAAGCACATTGTGGACCAGGTTAATTCATTAATGACGGAGTAGTAAGCAAGATGGCAGTACAGTTCACTGAAACAGAGCATACACAGGAAATCGACCTCTTTCGTCGGGAACTCGAAGATTTAAAAGAAGGCAGGGGCATGCTCATGCAGGCCCTCCATCTGGCGCAAAACCGATTTGGCCACATCCCGGTACCCATTCAGGAAATCATCTCCAAAACGCTTAAAGTACCGATGTCAACCGTTTACGGGGTCATCACCTTTTACACGCGCTTTACACTCGAACCCAAAGGTCAGTGTGAAGTCTCGATCTGCATGGGAACCGCCTGCTACATCCAAGGGGCAGCTGAGATCTTGCAGGAACTCGAAAGCGCCTTGGGCATCAAGAGCGGTGAGACGACAGAAGACGGCCTTTTTACCATCACGACCACGCGCTGCGTCGGGGCCTGCGGACTCGCGCCCGTGGTGACCGTGAACGGAGAAGTACACGGGCGGATGGATCTTAAAAAAATGCGAGCACTGATCACTGAATTGAAAGAAAGCTACAAGGAAGGGGACGAGGCATGAGCATGACGATCGACCAATTAAACAAAATCCGGGAAGAAACCTTCAAAACCATGAATCTTCGCGGCCTCCCTTCCGACCGCATCACGGGACCTTACGAATGGTCCGTCGTCATCTGCATGGGCACCGGCTGTACCTCATCGCGCTCACCCATGATCCGTGAGCGCCTCCAAGCCCTGATCGACCGCGATGACGCCTCCGAGCGAATCGAAATCGTCGGATCAGGCTGTTTCGGTCTTTGCGAAGCAGGTCCTGTCGTCATCGTGCACCCCGGCGGCACCTTCTACAGCCATCTTGAGGTCGAGGACATCGACCGCATCTACGAAGAACATCTGGTCGGCGGCGAACCGGTGCTCGATCTCATCTACGAAGACGCCAAAACAGATGAGGGGCTCCTCGCCTACTCAGAAGTCCCCTTCACCTTGCACCAGGAACGCGTCGCCTTGAGACACTCAGGGCATATTGATCCGGAAAACATAAGAGAATACATCGCGCTCGGCGGTTATAGAGCGCTCCACCAGGCGTTGTTTGACATGACACCTGAGAGCGTCATTGACGAAGTCACAGCTTCAGGGCTTCGCGGCCGCGGCGGCGGCGGATTCCCTGCCGGCCGAAAATGGCACTTCACACGACTGGCCGAAGGCGACGAGAAATTTGTCATCTGCAACGCCGACGAAGGCGATCCCGGAGCCTTTATGGACCGGAGTATCTTAGAAGGCGATCCCCATACCGTCATCGAGGCCATGATCATCGCGGGCTACGCCGTCGGTTCACACCAAGGCTATATCTACATCCGCGCCGAGTACCCCATCGCGGTCCATCGGCTCGAGATCGCTATTGCTCAGGCCACTGAACTCGGCCTGTTGGGCGACCATATCTTTGGCAGCGACTTTTCTTTCCACCTCGAACTGCGCCTTGGCGCAGGCGCCTTTGTATGCGGTGAGGAAACCGCGTTGATCGCGTCCATTGAAGGCTACCGCGGCATGCCGACCACCAAACCGCCCTTCCCCGCGAACGAAGGACTGTGGAAAAAACCGACCTTAATTAACAACGTCGAAACCTTTGCCAACATCCCCGTCATCCTCGGTAAGGGCGCCGAAGCGTTCCGAAAGATCGGGACCGAAAAATCGCCGGGGACCAAAGTCTTCGCCTTAGGCGGCAAGATCAAGAACGTCGGCCTTGTGGAAGTCCCGATGGGCATGACCCTACGCCAGGTCATCGAAGACATCGGCGGCGGGATCCCAAACGGCAAGAAATTCAAAGCCGTCCAGACAGGCGGCCCCTCAGGCGGCTGCATCGGTGAGAAATACCTCGACACCCCCATTGACTTTGACAGCCTTACCGCCATCGGTTCCATGATGGGCTCCGGCGGCATGATCGTCATGGATGAGGACAACTGCGCCGTGGACGTCGCCCGTTTTTACATGGACTTCATCGCTGAGGAATCCTGCGGCAAATGCACCCCCTGCCGTGAGGGCACCACACGCATGCTGGAAATATTAGAAGACATCACGGAGGGACGCGGCGACGAAGAAAGCATCCCGCGGCTTTTGCGTTTAGCAAAAACCGCTCAGCGCGCCTCCCTGTGCGCATTGGGACAAACCTCTGCCAACCCGGTGCTTTCCACCATTGAAACCTTCCGCGAAGAATACGAGGCGCATATCAAAGAAAAACGCTGTCCCGCCGGCGTCTGTCAAGAACTGACCACCTACTTTATTACTGACAAGTGCATCGGCTGCACAAAATGCGCCCGAAACTGCCCCGTCTCCTGCATCGACGGCAAGGTCAAAGAACTCCACGTGATCCGCCAGGATGAATGCATCAAGTGCGGCACATGCCAGGAGGTGTGCCCCGTCGACGCCGTCATACGGCGCTAGCAGAATGGATCCCATAACGAACCCTGATCCTCTTTTTGCGACCGCCGTCATCTTAGCGGGAGGAAAAAGCCAAAGGATGGGCTTTGACAAGCAGCTCATACAAGGCGAAGCACAGTCGCTCATCGAAAACATTATTGAACAGTTGAGCGAAATCTTCTCAGACATCGTACTTGTGACCCATCGTCCCGAGTTGTACGACGCAGTGATAAAACAACAACCCCGGCTGAGACTTCTGTCCGATCTTTATCCCGGCATGGGCCCTATGGGAGGCATCCACGCGGGACTTGTCCATGCTAAAAGCCCATTTGTCTATGTCACAGGCTGTGACATGCCCCATGTGAATATCGATTTCATTCGGTCCATGATGAAGCGTTTAGAGAACTCTTCGCTTCCTGTTTCAGGCGCCATGTTAAAAAGAGAAAATGGCCATCTGGAGCCCCTGAACGCCTTCTACCATCGGGATCTTGTGACATCGATGGAAGCGCGCTTGAAGGCGGGTGAAAGCGGCTTACAACACTTTTGCCGCACACAGCCCTTCTTGTGGCTGAGTGAAAAAGACGCCCAAGCTTTCGATGAATTGGATCACATGTTCTTTAATCTCAATGAACCCTCCGATTTAGAGCACTGGCAAAACAAAGAACCCCAAAGTGAAGAGGATGCGCTCGTCGAAAGGGTGCGTCTTACCCAATATAAAAAAGGAAAAGCGCTGTCAGAAGAAGACGACGTTATCCGGGAATGCCGTTTTGATCTTATTGGCTTTGACACGCAGGAAGTCACTTTATTCTGCCTGCCCGATCGCCTCGACGATCTCGTGATGGGTTGGCTTTATTCCAACAGACTGATTTACTCAAAGGATGATGTCCTCGATCTTCATCTCATAGGCGACAAGGATCGGATGACGGCCCGTATTCAACTGCAGGAAAAGGAAACAGAGGCGGATAGGACTTCTCTTTTTAAGAAACCCGATGACTGGAAAAAGACACTCAATCCCTCGGACATCCAGGCCCTGATGACCGCGCTTGAGTCACGCGCCCGGCTGTTCCATCGGACGGGGGGCACTCACAACATGATGCTCGTCAACCGAAAGGATCTTGTGGTGATGGATCACGCGGAGGATATCTCGCGGCATCATGGTTTACATAAATTGGTGGGGGCCGCGTTGAAAAAAGAGCAAGACTTGTCAGAAGCGATCCTGGTCGCAAGTTGTCGACTGTCCGCGTCCATCCTGGCAATCGTGTCGATGGCGCGGATTCCGGTCGTCATTTCAGGCGCCGCTGTAACTTCCCAAGCCATTACTATGGCCCGTGAAGAGGGGATTTCATTGATCGGATTTGCGCGTGAAGCGCGTTTTAATGACTACGAAAGCTATTTTCGGCGCGACTGATACTTCGCCCTTAACGCCAATACCAATTCCGGATCATCTGTCATGATCGTATCGACTTTGCGCCAAAGTGCGTTTCGGATAAAGAAGGGATGATTCACCGTCCAAACACGGACTTTTAAGCCCTTTTTACGGGCACTCCACATGAGATGGCAAAAGAGCTGATGCACATACAGGGGATGGATCGCGTCCAATCCCACATCTTTCACGATGCGATCCGCAAAGGGCTTGAGGCGCTGGTATAAGAAACCCACATCGATGTCGGGGGCGATCGCTTTCATGTGGACGACACTTTCCAGATTAAAAGAGGAGATGATCACGCGATCCCTCAGATGGAACTGATCAATGAGCGCCAGGACTTCCCCCTCCATGCCCTCGTAGGCGACGATGCTGTTTTTCAATTCGATGTTGACGATGAGTGTCGTGGTTTTAAGCCACTGTAAAAACTCTTGTAAAGTGGGGATTCGAGCCGTGGATCCATCTTGCAAGTGCCAGGCGATGTTGATTAAAGAGAGTTTTTCCCAGGTTAAATCTTTGATCCAGAGATCTTCCCCCGCCAATTCCAAAAGATGTTCGTCGTGACAGATGACCAGGACCCCGTCCAGGGTTCTTTGTACGTCAAGTTCAATGCCGTCAAGACCCATCGCGTCAGCGGCACGAAAAGCGTCCATGGTATTTTCGGGATAGTGTTTTCGAACCCCTCTGTGGGCGAATATCTTTGTTTTCATTTCATACCTCCCGCTAAAAAAACCGGGCGGGGATTGCCCGCCCGGTTGAGAACATGTCAATTGTCCGCCATCTTCTTAAGCGTCCAGCAACGCTTCCTCCATGACCTCGGGGTCATGCGGTTCGACTTCGCCGTGTTTCACAAAGAGTGTGCATAAAAGCGCCAAGCCAAAGCAGATGACCGCGTAGATGAACAGCGTGTTGTAATCCTGGGTCAGATCTCGAATAGCGCCAAACAGGATCGGGCTGAAAATGGAAGCGCCGAAGGAGAAGAAATAGTAGTAACCCGTGAAGCGTCCGATCTTGTCATGGGAGGCAAGTTCCACGACCATGGGCAGTGAGTTGATGTTGACGCAGGCCCAGCCGAATCCGGCGCATGCCAGAAGTCCGATCACGACAATCTGCTTGATAAGCAGGGAAGAGGCGCTTGCCACGTCCACGCCTAACACCGTGAGAATCGGATTAATGAAAATCATGGGGAGCATGAAGGCGATCAAGAGGAACAGCCCGCTTACAATCGTCTTTTTTCTACCCCGTTTTCCGGCAATGAGCCCCGCGGGGAGCGCAAAAGCGACAAAGGTCAGGGAGAAGGAGGTCAGCATAATGGTCGCGACCCCCGTGCTGACATTCAGCACATTCGTCGCAAACAGCGTGAAGAAGGTCTCGATCGCGTTATAGGCGCAGAACCAAAAGAAGATCGCCCCTAAAAGTAAAATGAGGCTCTTCTTTTCTCCGGAGGTCAGCTTTCTGTCAAGGCCGCCTTTATCTTTGATATCGGAAAATTCTTCCTCGGCCAATGTTTTTGAGAACTCTTGGGCAGAAAGTCTTTTCCCGACCTGTTCGCGTTGCGCGCGCATCCAGGCATCGGCGATCGGCTCACGGATGAAAATTACGAGGAAAATGAGCGCCAGTACCATGACAATGGAGCCCATGCCAAAGGTGAGGCGTCCCGTGCTGTCAAGGCTTGCCAGGATTCCGCCGATGAGGAAGGCAATGATACTTCCGATTCCGCCCATGAGGTTGATCACGCCGTTGGCCTTGCTGCGAAGCTGGCGCGGGGTGAGGTCGGGCATGAGCGCGATCACAGGCGAGCGCCACATGGACATGATCAGGTTGAAGCAGATGATGAAGGCCATCATCAGGCCCAGTGACTGTGCCCAGGGGATCAGGGTGAAGAAAATGGCCGACAGCGGAATGCCGATGATGATCCAGGGCATCCGGCGGCCGTAGCGCGTGAAGGTTCTGTCACTTGCGGCGCCGACGAGTGGCTGAAAGATGATACCGAAGATATTGTCGATCGTCATAATGGTACCGATGACGACCGTGGACAACATGAAGCGTTGTTCTAAAAGAACAGGCACGAGGCTGTTATAGATGCTCCAAGCAAGTGAACTTGCAAGAAAACCGAAGCCTAAAAACAGCGTTTTTTTGTAATCTAATTTACCGGCTGATTGCGACATAAACACCTCCGAACAAAGTCTCCTTTGACAATCCGGGACGTCACGTCACATACGTCAGATGACCCAGGCGTACCGGAACACAAATCCATTGTAACAAAATTCAGTTCATTTACACGATGTCAACATTCCATTCGCGAATTTCGCCGTTCGAGTGTTCCGCGACGGTTTCATGAATTGATTCCTCAAGGGGTTGAGCCGCTGACTCTGAGATGACCACCGCCGCGATGCCCAGACAAAGCGTCTGCCATATATCCTGACAGTCAACCTCCTTGACGGAGACGCGATGACGGCGGACGAGCCGGTCGATCAGGCCCTGGCGGACCCGGCGCTTGTCTTTCAATGACCGGCACCAAGGAAGATGAATAATGGCTTCAATAATGAGTACACGCATGATGGTCTCCTTCGAGCGGGTCTTACCGCGCGACGATACGTCCTTTAGCGCGGGCAAGAAATGACGGATTCTCAGCGCCCTCCACCCTTCCCTCCAACAGGAAAGTGTCGGGATCGCCCCCGGTGTTTTTTGAAGCAATCAACAGCCGTTGTCCGAAATTGACTTCCTGAATATATTGTAGGTGAATGGCGTCGACCACGAGCATTTCCTGTGCCGGATCAAGCGCCCGGTGGCGGGCAAGCTGATCGATGGCAAGGCGCAGGTAACAGGCGCTGTGAAGATGCGTATTGGTGTCAAGATCGCTCAAAGCGACCTCATGGCTATGGTGTTCACCCATTTGCCAGATTGAATCATCAGCTAAAAGACGGGGTATTTTGTCAAAAAGTCCGACGCTCGGATCCCGGTCACCGTTGAATTTTTCAATATCCATGACATCGGAAGGGCGAAGCGGGCGGTGATCCCCCCGCGTGCAGATGATCCATTCAGATGAAGCCGCGCCGAAATAATTGGCATCGTCCACACTATTTTTATAGTAGCGATTTTCACGTAAGAAACGGATGCCCTTTGTGCCTCTCGTCCAACTGTCCACGATGAGTGTATCTTCGCCCTGGGGCAATGCTCCCGTAAAAGAGGAGGCGTGGGAGATAAGAATCCAACAAAGGCCCCTGGGATGTAAATCGACCGATTGGATCCCGTATAAAGCACAATTTTGATCGTCCACGTCTTGTGCGAAATCAAAAAGCCGGTGCAAGTGAATGCGTCTGGTCGGGTCACAGTCCTGCATACGGACGGGATAGTGCCCGATGGTGTGGTGATGGTTCTTCATAATATCTTGCTCCTCAACATGCAAGGCTCAGCCTAACACTTCATTGCGAAAATAATGTGAAGATTCGAGATTAATAACTTGCTCATATTTGCGTGACATAATATCCTAAGTTTGGCGGAATTCCGGAGGGCTTTTAGGGCGCCTCCGAGTCAGTTCCGTCTACGAGGAGGCAACGTGAAGATTTTTGAATATTTGCAATATCTTGAACAAGTGCCCGGCTACAAGGGGCTCTTTTCTCTTATGGAACAGCTCGGCGAAGGCAGCGCGTTTGAGCTGCACGGCACCCAAGGCATCGAAGAGATCTCCTATCCTGAATACTTGGGGATGATCGACGAGACCGCAAGTCGCATGAAAGCGTATTTTGCATCGGGCCCGCTTCGGGACGCCATCGCTGAAAAGGAAAAAACACTGAGCCCCGACGATCCGGGACGCGCGGGCTGGGTCGGCTTGAAGCTTTCCAACAGCCCGTCTTTCGGTCTTTGCTTCTGGGGCCTTATGGCCGCGGGACACCCGGTTGCCCTGATCGATGTCAGAGCCGCGGATCCTTTGACGGACACACTCTGCCGTGAGACGGGTGTCATCGCGCTTATCACAGATGAGGAGCAAGACCGCCACACCCCCTATCCGGTGATCCCCGCGGACCAGCTGATGCCCGACTGGAAAGATCCGGCGGTACGTACACGCTACCGGCGCGGAGGGGATGAAAAGTTGCCTGAAGCGACCTCGGATGCATACGACTGGGCAGGGCATATCTGTCTTTGCACAAGCGGCACCACGGGCGTCTCACGCTGTTATGTCCATGACGATCTTGGGATCACCAAGCAATACGGCATTCTCGAAAAACTGTTGCCTGTGACCGATCGTCTAGCGCGCGACGGAGTCAAGGAGAAAGCCGTCGCTTTTATTCCCTGGCACCATGTCTTGGGTTTCATTGTCTGCTTTATTTTCCCGCAGGTGTTCGGAAATACCATGGTCATCCCGCAAAAACCCTCACCCGAATCCATCGTTCAGGCATGTAAAGACAGTCATGTGACACAATTTGTCGCGATCCCCGCCGTTTGGAACGGTGTCGCCCAGCTTGTGAAAAAGCGCTTTATCGAGATGAGCGGTAAGACGGGTGAAGATTTTGACAATATGATCGAGTTATCGCTTTCGTACCAGGAGGCCGGTGTCGAACTCCCGATGCCGATCGAAGGCATCCTCCGGATGATCCGTGAGCAGTTGGTCGGCGATTCCCTTTACATCGCCATTTCCGGCGGCGGTTACATCCTGCCCGAGACCCTGCGCACCATCAACGGATTGGGATACTATCTTGTGAACGGTTACGGCATGACCGAGATCGGTATCTATTCCGTGGTGAACAGCGAGAATGTCAGTGACCGCCTCGACGGGAGCGTCGGTCAAGTGCTTTACGATGACAGTTTGAAAATGGTTCCGATCGAATCGGAAGCCGAAGAAGACGAATGCGAAAAGGGTGAACTGGTCGTGCGTAGCGATGTGGTTCACTGCGGGACCTTGCGCCAGGGTGAATACCACCCGCGCGATCGCGATGAATGGTTCCATACCGGCGATATCGGGCGCCTTTGCGACGGCAAGATTTTCCTTGACGGGCGCGTCAAAGATATCATCTTGAAAGCCGACGGCGAAAACTTGTATCCGGATGAACTGGAAGGCGCCTTTGCGACCGTTCCGGGTTTTTCAAGCTATGTCATTTTCGGTCTTACCGACAATGTGTACGATGAGACAGCCTTGCTGGTTGAACCTGTTGAAGGCGCCGATCCCAAGGCATTGGCGGAGGCGGTGGCCGAAATTAACCTGACACTGCCCTTAAACCAGCGTGTTCAACGCTTTTTCATCTCACACAAACCGCTCGATCTATCGGCCTCGGCCAAAGTCAGGCGCGGACCGGTCGCAGAGCAAGTCACCGCCGGCACCTGGCCGCTGACGGAGTATTCGCTCACAGCCCTGCCAAAAGCGGTCGAAATAGAAAGGCCGGAAGTAGTGGACTACCAGACAGCCGCCTATTTTACGCCGGAGCTTGCCGGAGATCCCGCCTTTTTTGAAGTGCGCGCCGCCGTACAGGCGATGGTCGCGGATGTTTTGGCCATCCCCGTTGAATCCGTGCACCCCTCCTCTTACTTCTCACAGGATCTTGGCGGCGACAGCCTGCAGAGTATTTCGCTTCTGACACACGCTGAGGTGAAATACGCGCTGGCGATCGACGAGCGCCTGTTCAACCGCGATCTGACGGTGAATGACATCGCGGCGCTTGTGTTCCGCCGTATCCAGGGTGAGTTTTCACAAGGCTTAAGCGATATTGGAGCGGCCGCTCTTGCTTCAGACGAGGAATGCGTCGTGGAGCGGATCAGCCGTTTCGAACAGACACCCGAGTTCATCGCGTTTGCAGAGAGGCGGGAATCTCTGTTACCCGCGATCGAAGCTTTTGGCAATCCGTATTTTGTCGCCCAGGACTCATCCTTGCGCGATGTGTCGTATATCGGCGACAAAGAGATGCTGAACTTTGCGTCCTACAACTATGTCGGGCTTTCAGGTGACCCGGAGGTGAACGAGGCGGCGGTCAATGCTATCGCCCAATACGGGACATCCGCGAGCGGCAGTCGGTTGATCGCCGGAGAAAAGACGATCCATCAGGATCTTGAAAAGGCGTTGGCGCGCTGGAAAGGCACCGAAGACGCCCTCGTCTTGGTCGGCGGCCACTCCACCAATGTCACCTTTGTGGGGAACTTTTGCGGTGAACGCGATCTCATCCTGTATGACGTCCTAAGCCATAACTCCATCACGGAGGGAGTCCGGATGGCCCAGGCGGACGCGCGGCCCTTCCCTCACAATGACTACGAATCCCTCGAGCAGCTTTTGAAGAGCCGGCGCGACCGCTATGAAAAAGTCCTGATTGTGATTGAAGGGGCTTACAGCATGGACGGGGATGTCGCCCCTGTGCCTGAGTTTGTCCGTCTTAAAAATGAATACGACTGCTTCTTGATGGTCGATGAAGCGCACTCCATGCTCGTCTTAGGCGAGACGGGGCGCGGAGTGGATGAATACTACGGCATCGACCCGAAAGATATTGACATCCATATGGGCACCTTGTCAAAGGGGTTTGGGACCTGCGGAGGTTACCTTGCCGGCTCCCACAACCTGATTGAGTATCTGCGCTACAACCTGCCGGGCTTTGTCTTTTCGGTGGGCATCAGCCCGCCGCTTGCGGCCGCGGTCATGAAGGGCATTGAAATCATGGAGCGCGACAACAGCCGTGTTGAGCGGCTGCGCCGCAATATTCGCACATTTTTAGATGAGGCGCATCGCTACGGCATGGACACCTGCCTGGCGGGTGAGACGGCGGTCACCCCGATCATGATCGGCTCGGATGACATTGCTTTCATGCTGTCAAAACAGTTGGAAGAAGATGGCATCCTGGCGCCTCCGGCGGTCTTCCCCGCGGTGCCCCGCGGGCAGGCCCGCTTGCGTTTCTGCCTGACCAGTGAACACAAGAAAGAGCAGATCCTCTACGCTTTAGAAAAACTTTATGACCGGATGAAAGTATTCCCCGGGCTTTTGGAGGCACGATGAATCAATCGGATCTTTTTGATCGTTTAGCCAATGAATATGATCAGTGGTTTGAAGACAATCCCCTGATCCTTCAATCGGAGATCGAGGCCGTCCGCCAGGTGACGCCCAGCTTTACCCGCGCGGTGGAGGTGGGTGTGGGGACGGGGCGTTTTAGTGAGGCGCTCAACGTACCCCTCGGCGTGGAACCTTCTTTTAGCATGGCCCGTTTTGCGGAAAACCGAGGCATCACCGTCGTTCGCGGGGTGGCCGAAGCCCTCCCCTTCCACGATGCTTCTTTTGACACAGCCTTCATGATCACGGTGGACTGTTATCTGGAATCATTGGCTCCGGCTTTTTCGGAATGTTACCGGATCTTAGAGCCGACGGGGCACCTCGTCATTGCGCATGTGGACATTGATGCCCCCTTGGGTGAAGTTTACCGGGCCGAACAAGAAAGTGACCCTTTTTATCGAGATGCCTATTTTCGAGGTACCGGTGAGGTGCTCGAAGCGCTCGACGATGCCGGATTTGAAGTCCAAAAGATTCGCCAGACGGTGTACAGTTTTGAGGACATTTTGCATGAGGTGCGCCCCGGCCACGGTGAAGGCGTCTTTGTGACCCTGTTAGCGAAGAAGCGATGAAAAAGGACACCGTTTATTCGATTTACTGGTTTTTTGCCGTGGCGCCCTTTTTGACCGCGCTCCCACTTTTCTTTTTGATGCCTGAAAATGTTTCCGCGCGCTATTTCGCGCTTGCCATGATTGAGCGTGTGGGAACACGCTGGGAGATGTTTCTTATCCCCGCCGGTTGGTTTTTGGCCGATGTGGCGCTCCATTTTGTGTTCCGCTTAATCGAGCGGTCTACCGATATTTTGCCCCTCACAGTCATCATTTGTCGCCTGTTAACGGCCGCCATCTTTTGTGCCTTGGCGATCGCGACAGAGCTTTTGCTCTATCGGGCCGCGATGATGGTATTCTAAAGACGGTGTCATTTTGGACAATGAAGGGGAATGATTGTGATTCGTTTTTTCGATAGGGCATGGAAGTCGTTAGCCATCTTGCTTGTTTTCATGATCTTTTTAATTTTAATCCCGCTAGGCTGCGCCGACGAGAACGCGTATCCAAAGGGGACAAGCTGGATATTGTCGCGACCATCTTTCCGCCATTTGATTTTGCGCGCGAACTCGGAGGTGAGCATGTCGAGGTGACGATGCTCCTGCCCCCAGGCGCCGAAAGCCACAGCTATGAGCCGACGCCGAAAGAGGTTGTTCGAATCGCGACTTGCGACCTTTTTATCTACAACGGCGGCGTCTCGGACAGTTGGGTGGAGCGGCTCATTCAAGCCGCCGAGATCGATCCTGATAAGGCGGTGCGCATGATGGATTTTGTGGCATTGGTGGAAGAGTCAGAGGACGGTGTCTTAGAACACGACCACGATGACCACGCGCATGAGATCCCGCACTTGCATGAGTTTGACGAACATATTTGGACCTCTCCCGTGAACGCGCTTCTGATCGCGGAGGGATTTACCAAAAACTGATCGAGATTGATCCCTCACACGCAAAAGACTATGAAGAGAACTTCACGCATTACCGCACGGAGTTGACAGCGATTGATGAAGCTTTTCGGGACGTGATCCGGGAAGGCAAACGAAAAGAAATTATTGTGGCGGACCGCTTCCCGCTCATCTATTTCACCTCGGAGTATGAACTCGATTATTTAGCGGCCTTCCCGGGATGCGCCGCGGAAACAGATCCCAAACCCCGGACCGTATCAGCGATTATTGAAAAAGTACGGGAGGAACAGATTCCTTATATTTTTCATATTGAATTTTCAAATGAAAAACTAGCCGACCTGATCGCTGAGGAGACAGGCGCGCAAAAGCTGCTGTTTCACACGGCGCACAACGTGTCAAAAACAGAATTGCAAGAAGGCATAAGTTACCTTTCGATCATGCGAAATAATGTGGAAAGCCTGAAGCGGGGGTTGGACGGATGAGCCGGCTGTTGACACTGGACCGCGTGTCCTTTGCCTATGACCGGCGCACGGTCATGAGCGATTTGTCATTTTCCATTGACGCGGGGGATTACCTTGCGATCATCGGTGAGAACGGCTCGGGCAAGACGACCTTGCTTTTGGGGTTGCTCGGCTTAAAGAGCCTTCAGCGGGGACGATTACGCGCGGTGAGGCACTTCTTTTGTATCGCATCGGCTATCTGCCGCAGCAGATTCCTGAGCAGCATGATTTTCCGGCCACGGTCCGCGAGATTATCTTGTCGGGGCGATTAAACCGCCACGGCTTTTTATCCTTTTATTCAAAGGAAGACCGTATGGCGGCGGATCGGGTGATTGAACGGCTGAATCTTGAGTCGCTTGAGAAGCGAAGCTTCCGTGAATTGTCGGGGGGTCAGCGCCAGCGGGTGCTCTTAGGGAGAGCACTTACAGCCGCGGAGGGTTTGCTCCTCTTAGATGAGCCGGTCGCGGGACTTGATCCGATTGTTTCTCACGATTTCTACCGCCTGATTAATGAACTGAATGAGGACGGCGTGACCATCGTCATGGTCTCGCATGACATCCATTGTGTGACGAAAAATTCCAGTCATGTGCTTCATTTGGGCTACGGTCATTTCTACTACGGGACGACGGAGGACTATATGAACAGTCAGCTGGTGGCTTCTTACCTGCCGGATCGAGGTGCTGTATGATTCAGTTCTTTTCTGACTTTTTCTCCTTTTCGTTCCTGCTTCGCGCTTTAATAGGCGGCGCGCTTGTCGCCTTGTCCGCCTCATTGCTCGGCACGAGCTTGGTGTTGACCCGCTATGCCATGATCGGTGACGGTTTGTCACATGTGGCCTTTGGCGCGCTTGCGATTGCGATGGCCTTGTCGGCGGCACCCCTTCTTATAGCGATCCCCATTGTGATGCTGGCGGCTTTCTTGCTCCTTCGCTTGAGCGACAATAACCGGGTGAGGGGCGATTCGGCGATCGCGATGCTGTCCTCGGCGAGCATGGCCATAGGGGTGATCGTGATCTCCCTTGTGTCAGGGATGAATACGGATCTGTACAGTTTTATGTTTGGGAGTATTTTGTCGATGAGCCAAAGTGACATGGTGATGGCCATTGTTTTGTCCGTGGTCGTGACGATGCTCTTTTCCTTTTCGTACAACAACCTGTTTGCGGTGACCTTTGATGAGAATTTTGCGCGTGCTTCAGGTGTCCGCGCGGGGATCTGGAACGCATTGCTGGCGATGCTCGCTTCGGTGACGATTGTCTTGGGTATGCGCATCATGGGGGCGATCCTGATCTCGAGCCTCATCATTTTTCCGCCTTTGTCCGCGATGCGGCTTTGCGGGAGTTTTAAGGGCGTGACGCTGCTTTCGGCGCTCTCGTCTATTGTTTGTTTTGTGGTGGGATTGTTTTTGTCTTACGCGCTTGACCTGCCGTCGGGTCCTGTCATTGTCTTGACGAATGTGGCCTGTTTTTTGCTTTTTTCAAGCATCCGACTTGTCCGCGGAAGAAAGCGGTTCTGCTAGCGTCAAATCACGGATTACTTCTGACGCAAGCAAGAATCCCGCAACCGGCGGGACAACGGGTGTGCTTCCGATTGCGCCCGCGTTTTGGGGTACGGTCGGTGTTTCTTTTGAAAACACCACTTTTAACTGTTCAACGGATTCTTTTCGAAGCCGCTGGCGAATGATGCGCGCGAAGGGATCGGTGTGGGTCTTTGACAGGCAGGCGATCGACAGTTGTGAAGGGTCCCGACGGTTGCCCATGCCCATCGATGAGATGACCGGAATATGGCGCCTTGTTGCTTCAAGGAGCAGATCGATCTTGCCGTCTAAATGGTCAATGGCGTCTACGACGTAATCAATAGATCCGAGCTTGTCAAACAATCGGTCGGCTTCTCCTTTATCCAGACGTTCGTTGAGCGTGATGACGCGGATGTCGGGATCAATGTCATGGATGCGTTCTTCTGCGACTTCGCATTTGAAACGTCCGAGGGTGCTTTCAAGGGCGAAAAGCTGCCGGTTGATGTTGCTTACTGTAATGCGGTCGTAGTCAAGCAAGATGAGCGTTCCGACGCCTGAGCGCGAGAGCGCTTCCACGGCCCAGGAACCGACACCGCCCAACCCCGCGATGAGTACCGTCGATTGGCGCAGGCGTTCGAGCGCGCGTTCGGGGTACAGTAATCGTGTTCTTTCGTGGCGGTCGTCGATGGTGCCATCCTCCTTTGCCGCTCGTTATTATACTATCGAAAGCGCCAAAAGCAACTCTTTGGGCGCCTTGTCGTGGTATCATGAGCCTTGGTCCTAAAAGATCAATAGCAATTCTTTGGAGTCAATATGAAAAAAGTAGATGTCGCCATCATCGGCGCGGGACTGGCCGGCATATTTACGGCCTATGAACTGATCACGAAAAGTCCCGATCTCAATATCCTCTTGCTCGAACAGGGTGATCCGATTGCCAAGAGGCAGTGCCCCATTTTGACGGGGAAAGTTCCCAGCTGCATCCATTGCAAGCCTTGCGCCATTATGCGCGGGTTTGGGGGTGCTGGCGCCTTTTCGGACGGAAAATTTAACTTCACAACGGAGTTTGGCGGCTGGCTCACCGATTACCTGGAGCCCGAAAAAGTGCTCGCGCTCATCGACGATGTTGACAAGGTGAACACCCAGTTCGGTGCGACCAACACGGTGTATTCGACCACGACCCCGGAGGCGGAAGCCATCCGTTTGAGGGCCATTGCCCACGATATCCACCTGTTAAACGCGCGTGTCAAACACTTAGGCACTGAGAATAACCGCAAGATATTGGAGCGGATGTACGACTGGCTGGATGAACATGTCGAACTGTCCTGCAAAACGCAGGTCACAGAGATCATCCCCATGAAGGAAGGCAAGCCCATTGATCATTTGAACGGGGTGGTCCCGGATGCCTATGAGCTTGAAACCTCGAAGGGAAGGGTGGCCTGTGACGTGCTGGTCGCCGCCCCCGGCCGCTCGGGCGCGGAGTGGTTCACGGATGTCTGCGATAAGCTTCACCTGCCTTTAATCAATAACCAGGTCGATCTCGGCGTGCGTGTGGAGCTCCCCGCGATTGTGTTTAAAGAGATTACCGATGTGATGTATGAGGCGAAGCTGAAGTACATGACGCGCCAGTACAGCGATATTGTGCGGACTTTCTGCATGAACCCTTACGGCTATGTGGTGACCGAGAACACGGACGGGATTATTACCGTGAACGGTCACAGTTTCGATGACCCCGCGCTTCGTAGTGAGAACACAAACTTCGCGCTGTTGGTGAGTAATCGTTTCACAGAACCGTTCCGCGAACCTTATCGTTACGGCAAGCATATTGCCTCACTGTCCAATATGCTGGGCGGCGGTGTCATGGTGCAGCGCCTGGGCGATCTTCGCGACGGCCGCAGGACGAATGCGCACCGGATGTCCAAGAGCTTTGTCAGGCCTACCCTGGAGGCGACCCCGGGCGATTTGAGCCTGGTGCTTCCTAAACGCCATCTGGATAATATTATTGAAATGCTGGAAGTGTTGGATCGCTTGGCGCCGGGAACGGCAAACGCGGATACCTTACTTTATGGGGTGGAGGTGAAATTCTACAGCGCGCGGCTTGAGCTCACCCAGGAGTTTGAGACAGGTTTGAAGAATTTCTTTGCCATCGGGGACGGCGCGGGCATCACACGAGGCCTGTCCCAGGCGGGCGCCTCAGGGCTCCACGCGGCACGGGCGATCTTGCGGCGCATGAACCATGAAAAATAGGAAGAACAGGCGCCCCCTATGGTAATATAGGGGTTACTAATCGCGCGTATGAATGAGAAATCTGACATAATGACGAAAACAAAACATCTTTAGGAGTAAAGGAGAACGATATGGGCTTATTAAAGGCAGCAGGTGGTGCCCTGGGCGGTGTTTTGGCCGACCAGTGGCGTGAGTTTTTCTACAGTGACGCCCTAGCGGACAATGTCATTGTGAAAAAAGGTCAAAAACGGACGTCAGGCCGTAGCAGCAACGTCAAGGGCGAAGACAACATCATCTCGAACGGTTCGATTATCGCGGTCAATAACGGCCAGTGCATGATCATCGTGGAGCAGGGTAAAGTGGTTGACTTCAGTGCCGATCCGGGTGAATTTATCTATGACACCTCGACGGAGCCCTCGCTCTTTTATGGGCCGCTGGGCAAGAATATCGGCGATACCTTTAAGCGTATCGGACAGCGCTTCACCATGGGCGGCGACACGGGCAAGGATCAGCGCGTTTATTTCTTCAATATGAAGGAAATGATGAACAACAAGTTCGGCACCGCGAACGCTGTCCCTTTCCGCGTCATTGATAAAAATATCGGATTGGATGTCGATATCGCGATCAAAGCTTTTGGTGAATATTCCTACAAGATTGAAGATCCGATCTTGTTCTACACGAACGTTTCCGGAAACGTGGAAGAACCTTATACGCGTGACCGCATGGATGACCAGCTTCGCGCGGAGCTTATGACGGCTTTGCAGCCGGCTTTTGCGAAGATTTCGGCGATGGGCGTCCGCTACAGCGAACTGCCCGGTCACACCGAAGAAATCGCGATGGCCCTGAACGAAGTGCTGTCAGAAAAATGGGTGAATCTGCGCGGTATCTCCGTTGTTTCGGTGGCCTTGGCATCGGTCAAAGCTTCGGAAGAAGACGAGAGAATGATCAAAGAGCTCCAGAAGAGCGCTGTTTACCGCGATCCTACGATGGCGGCCGCCGGTCTTGTCGGCGCGCAGGCTGACGCGATGCGTGCGGCGGCGTCGAACGAAGGAGCGGGTCCCTTCATGGCTTTTGCGGGCATGAATATGGCTCAGATGGCGGGCGGCGGCCAGGCCGGACAGTTGTTCCAGCAGGGCGCGCAGCAAGCCCCCCTCCGCAGCCGGCGCCTGTCGTGGGCAGTGTGACGACTACGGAATTGCCCGTGTGGAAATGTGACAAATGCGGCAAGGCTGACAATACCAGTAAGTTCTGCGCGAACTGCGGCGCCCCGAAGCCTGAAAAGGACGAGTGGGTCTGCGAGTGCGGGACGACCAACACGGGTAAGTTCTGTGAGAATTGCGGAAAACCGCGCCCGGTTGTGAAACACTATCGCTGTGACAAGTGTGGCTGGGAGCCGGAAGACGTGTCTGCGCCCCCGAAGTTCTGTCCTGATTGCGGTGACATCTTCGACGAAGCGGACGAAATCGAAAAATAAAAAACGAGCGTTTTAGCGCTCCAAATACAAGAAGGGACTGTTCCGAGCCTTGAGGTGTGACCGGGGCGGTCCCTTCTTATTTATTCTCCTCAAAAAGCGGAATTTCACGCAGGAAGCCAAAATCAGGGTGCCTGATCTTATTGCCGGGCGCGTTCAATTGTTCGCGCACAAGCTCGGTGGCCTGGCTTTCTAATACATCGATGTAGTGGACGATGACGGCGGCTACGGTGGTCGGCCGGTCGCCGTAGGGGCCGTGGTGCCCCGCGATGACAGACTGTACCTGTCGGTAAAAGTTTTCGTCGTAGCGCGCGATGATTTCGTCTTTGATTTCTGACAAAAATTCGATGCCGCGTACGCGGTGGTTTGCGAACCAGTACTCTCCGACGTCGAGATCGCGGTATTCAAAGATTTTGCCGATGTCGTGCATGAAAATGGAAAAGGTTAAAAGATCCGAGCTTTTTTGCAGTTCAGGGTTGTTAAATAAAAGAGCCGATAACAGGCGCAGCATTTTGGTGGTGTGGTTGGCAAGGCCTCCGACGACGTTGTCGTGGTGGCGCGTCGCCGCGCCCTCAATGAGAAAACGTCCTTCCAGCATAGGATGTTGAAGCGCCAGATTGATCAGCTCCCAGCACTTGTCGCTGACACCGACCTCGTTCAAACGCATTTTGACTTCATCGAGGTTGGAGGTAAGCTCCGCACGCGGGATGCCGCCCATGAAGTCGTGGCGGGTGAGATTGTCGCCGGGGTAAAGATCGATGCTTCGGACGGTGAGGTAGGGGCCGTTAAAATCAGAGCCGACGGTCTCGGCGACGTAGATGCCCGGTCCGTATTCGATGACGATCTGGTAGATGTCTTTGTCCCAGATGCGGAAGGTGTAGGTTTTGCCGTTTTGGTAAAACTCTCCCGTCATAAAGTCGTCGCGCTTACCTGAGCGAAGGTCGGGTTTGTTGTTAATGAGGACGGGACCGCGTGATACGCGCCCTCTTTCAATTGCCTGAGATAGATCTAGAATTTCCATGGATGACTCCTTTTATTCATCATATCACGCGGGGCGGAGTGTACGGGGTGTAATTTTGCCGCGTTTCACTTCATAGATCGCGTCGTAAAGCGGCGCGGTGTCCGAAAAGATCACATGGCTGACTGAAATGACAGTGACGTCCGAAAGGGCTAAAAGGCTCTTTTCGATGGCGCGCGCGACATGCTCGTCCAAGCTTGCGAAGGCTTCGTCAAGCAGGAGTAAATCTTGTTTGGCAATGAGCCCTCTTGCGATCGCGATGCGTGCCCGTTCGCCTCCGGAAAGGTTTTTGCCGTTGTCGATTATTTTATGGTCGAGGCCTTCGGGCAGTCCCGAAAGAAAATCGGATAACCCCGCGTCTCGCACGGCATTGAGAATCGCTTCGTCCGAATAGTTTTTGTACAGGGTCAGATTATCGCGCAGGCTGTCGTCGAATAAGAACACATGTTGTTCCACATTGGCCAGGCGGGCGTAGTAGGATTCGCGGCGGATGTAGCGCAGGTCCTCCCCGTCAATGAGGACGGCGCCTTCATCGGGGTTGAAGTATTTTCGGATGAGGCGCAGGACGGTGGATTTTCCTCCGCCTGAGGGTCCTACGAGCATGTATTTTCCGCCTTTTTTCATGGTAAAAGAGGCGTCATGTAACACGCGGTTATCGTCGTAGGAGAAGCTGACTTTATCAAAGACGAGGTCGCGGTCGAATTCTGAAAAGTTTTCTGTTTCCTCATCCTGCCGCTTGTTTTCCAAGGCCTCTTCCATGCGTGAGAAGACAGGGCGCTCGGAACGGATCAGTGGGAGGCGCTCGGACACGCTGTAGAAGGCGTTGATGATGTCGCTGTATCCGTTGATGATGAGGATGACGCCGCCGGTGGTGACAAGTCCGCTTCGGACGGTCATCATGGCGGATACCATTAGGACGACAATCAGTAGTGAGAAGTAGAGGTTGTTTCTCATGAGGACCATGGTTTCCGCTTTGTCCAGTTCAAATCGTTTGTTTTGGACGGCGGCGCTCTTTTCATGGAAGTCTTCACTGACTTTCTTTTCGAGGTTGTTATTTCGGATAATTCTAAAGGCGGCTAAGACTTCACGCACATAGATGGTGTATTGCTGCAGGAAGTCGGAGCGCTCGCCTTCATGTTTTTCAAGGCCCTTGCCGGAGCGCAGCGCAACGATGGCGACGACAATGCCCGGGATAAAGGCGAGGGCGGCGACGGCCCAGTGGACTTCTAATAGGATGATGATGCCGCCGATGGCGCCAAAGGCCCCCCGCATAATCTCGTAAAGGGACAGAAAGTAGCGCTGTTCGATGGAGTTCATGTCGTTGGTGATGATCGACAGGTAAAGTGCCAGATCCTGTCCCTGGAACTCGCTGATGTCTTTTTTGAACACGCGGTCGATGTAGCGCCCCTTCATCGATTGGTTGGCAAAGCGGAGGTAGCGCCCCTTGGTCCAGGCGGACAAAAGGTCCAAGGGCACGTAGAGCAGTGTGGCGATGACAATCGGCAGGGCGACGGTTTCTATTTGCCCCACGTCGCCCTTTAAGGCGGCGTCCAGGTTATCGCGGATGAGGAGCATGAGGTAGACATTCAGTGCGGTCGACAACAGCCGTGCGAAGGCGGCGGGAATGAGTTGCCATCTTGTGCGGCGGATGGTTTTTTTAAGATCCGCTGACATTTACACCACCTCCTTGAAGTAATCGTCGATCTGCCATTCTGAGACGGTTCCTCGCTCGATTTCGAGGACTTTGGAGTAGCCACAACTGACGCCTTCGTAGTAGCGGTGTGAGATGGCGATGACGGTCGCGTCTAAGGAGAGGAGGGTTTCCTCCACGTGGCGGCCTAAGGATTCGTCGAGGTTGGAGGTGGCCTCATCGGCGAGGAGGATGCTTGCGCCTTTTATTACGGCGCGTGCGATGGAGACGCGCTGGCGTTCGCCGCCTGATAGATTCTTGCCGTTTTCCTCGATGAAGGTTATGAGGCCTTCGGGGAGGCGGTTGACGAGCTCTGTAAGGCCGGCTTGTTCGACGGCGCGCATGACTTCCCGCTCGCTGTAGTCGCCGTATAATGTGATGTTGTTTAACAGGGTGTCTTCAAAGAGGAAGACGTCCTGGTAGATTTCGGCGATGGCGCGGTTGAATGGGACGGGGTCGATGTCCCTGAGCTCTGTCCCGTCATACGAGATGGAGCCTTCGTAGTCGACGTAGACGCCGGCTAATAAGTTCAACAGGGTGGTTTTGCCGGATCCGGAGGCGCCTTTTAGCAGGATTTTGTCGCCGGGACGGATTGAAAAGGACGCCTTTCGCAGGACGGTTTTGTCGTCGTAGGAGAAGCGGAGATTGTCGACGTTCAGTTCCTTTGAAAAATGAAAGGGCCGGACTCCTGTGGTATAGGTGGTTGACGCTTCGTCTTCGTCGCCGTTTGCAATCTGGTCAAAGATGCTTTCAGAGGCGCGCAGTTTGTTTTGATGGGGGAATAGTTGCACCATGCCCCATAGCGCACGCTGTGTGATCTGTGTGATGAAGATGCCAAAGGCGAGTGTCATGTTGCCTCTTGTGATATTGACCGCCACATAGGCGAAGGAGAAGACGGTGAAGATGAGCCCCAAGGTTTGCATGGTGCTTCCCTGGAATTGGTCGAACACGTTGAAGCGCATCTTGATGTTTTCAAGGACGGTGACGTGGCCCATGGCCTTTTTTTCGAAGGCGTCTTCCAAGCGGTTGAGTTTTACGATCTCTAGGCCGCTGTAGACGTTGGTCATTTGGCTTGAGAAGTTTTTATTGGCTTCTGATTCCGCTTCTTTTAGGCGGACGACTCTCGCTCTGAAAAAGCGTCCGAGGATGGCTACGAGAACGGTGGCGACGGCGCTGACCAATCCGTACCAGGGGTCGATGACTAATAGGATGATGATCGAGACGATCATGAGGCCGCCGTTGAAGATGACGTTTAGAAAGGACAAGAAGAAGTCGTTTTCGATGATGTTGATGTCGTTGACGAGCCGTGAGAGGTAGTCGTCTCTTGATTTTCTTGAGAAGACGCGCACGGGGAGGCTCATGATGTGGGAAAAGCCGAGCTGGCGGATGTCGAGCAGGATGTCGCGCATGAAACCGACGCGCAAACGGCGGGATATCCAAAAGAGGCCCGGTAAAAGGAGCATGCCTGCGACGAGGATGGCAATGCGGATCAGGATTTCTGTGACTGTCTCAGCTTCAATGACGGTGAATGCAAAACTGAACAGCACTTCTTGTGTGAGTTGCTGCAAAATGGGCAGGAACGCGGCGAATAGGTAGATGATGAAGCCGCGCTTTCGGTTCCCGAGGAGCCGAAAGATGGTCATGCGTTCATTTTTATCCATGGTCACTATGGTATCAGAAAGTGGTCACCGCCTCGAAGGGTCGTTCAGGGTAGATTTCACGGTGGACGGGCGGCATGCAGTTGTACACGCGGTCGATGTCGAGGGCGCCGTATCCTGCGCCGTACTGTGTGTAGTGTCCTTTCATGAGGACGGTTTCCATGTCCAGGTTCATGGCGTAGATGGAGGCGCGCTGGCCATCTTTTAAGTCCGCGGCCATCTTGCGGTAGGGTGCTTTTGTGAAGAGAATGCGGCTGTCGGAGACTGATTTTCCCTGTACGAGGGGGACGAGCCGGGGGTAGCCTTCTTTGTCGGTGAAGCCCAGGAACATGAGGGTGCCGAGTTTTTTGGTATGGGTGCGTGTCCAGGCGTTCATGATCTTTTTTTCTTGGCCTTTGAGGAAGAGTCCGCCGATCATGACGCGTACGGCGTTTGCCACGATGCCCGGTAAATTCAGTTTTTTTCGATCGGAGATTTCGCGGAGTTTTGCGTAGTGGACGGTGTGGATGCCAAAGTAGGTGTTGAATCGATAAAGCGGCAGTTCGTTTAGGGCGATGTATTCTTCGCCTTCTGTTTTTTTGTCGTAGAAATCCAGGCTGCCTGTCCAAAAGTTCATGGATAGGTTCATGATGAGAAAGCCTGTTTTTGGCCGCTCATGGATATAGGTTTTGCTGTCTCCTGTGATAAATTCGCCGAAGACCATTTCGTCGTCGCCGCGGTTCATAAGGGAGGACAGTAAGCTGATATGGACGTCGCCTTGTTCGTCGTGGCTTGCGATTAGCGCGACTTTGTAGGGGGAGGAAAAGTCTTCGGCGTCGCGTGCTACATTAATTTTTTTCATCGTGACCTCTTCTTCTATTGTTCCAATTTTGTGTTGCCGGTGGCAGTTGCCATGCGACATCCCGCGTTTCTTGCGATTGTTTCCAGTTCGTTCATGCGTTGGGTGCTCATTAAGGGCGTGCCCGCAAATTGCCAGCGCCCTCCGAGTCGTTCGTATTTGCCTTCGCAGAGGTTGTTGAATGCGCATAGTTCCCAGCGTTCCGCATTGTTACCCACGATCTTGGCGATGGCTTGTATGTTGGCGTCGCTGTCGGTGGCGCCCGGAATGATGGGGGTTCTGACCCATAGGGTGAATCCGAGTGATTGTTTTTTGTCCAGGAGATATTGAAAGTTGTCCAAGATGATGTCGTTTTCCACGCCGGTCCATTGTTTATGCGCGTCGCGGTCAAAGAGTTTTAGGTCGTAGAGTACGAGGTCGACATAGGGCAAGACTTTGTCAAGGGTTTCTTTTGTGCAGAGTCCGGAGGTGTCAATGGCGGTGTGGATGCCGGCTTCCCGGAGTCGTTTTAATAGGGCGGTGGCGTCTTCGGCCTGTGAGAGGATTTCGCCGCCTGATAGTGTGACGCCTCCGTCTTGTCCGAAGTAGGCGCGGTCCTTGATGAGTTCATTGAAGAGTGCGTCGACCGTCTGGTCTTCGCCTTTTGTCTCGATGGCAATTGTGGGGCATTCCTTGGCGCACAGTAAACAAAGTGAACAGCGCTCGCGGTCGATGACAAGTCGTTCGTCGGTCATGGTGAGGGCGTTTTCGGGGCAGACGGCGACGCAGGTTTTACAGCCGATGCAGCGCTCGGCCAGCCATTCGATCTGGAAGGCGTGGGAGAGGCTTTCGGGGTTGTGGCACCAGGCGCAGCGTAGTGGGCAGCCTTTGGCAAAGAGGGTCGTGCGAAGTCCGGGTCCGTCTTCGGTCGACATGCGCTGGATGTTTAGTATTCGCATGCACAGGTCTCCGATCAGTACTGCAGGTGGCTTTCGCGGGCGATGATTTCGTCTTGCAGTTCTTTGCCGATGGAGGTGAAGTAGGCGTTGTAGCCCGTGACGCGCACGAGGAGATGGCGGTATTCGCT
This sequence comes from Clostridia bacterium, assembly GCA_040766025.1. Taxonomy (GTDB): domain Bacteria; phylum Bacillota; class Clostridia; order Saccharofermentanales; family DTU023; genus UBA4923. The sequence goes on from JAXGRH010000003.1 coordinate 30,138, forward strand.
TGGGTGTGCCTGGGCGTCTTTGAGGACTTCGGGATCGAGCATGTTGATTTGGAGTGCGGTGCCTCCGTTTTCGGTGTAGCCTTTCAAGAATGATTTGAGTTTTGCTTTATGTTCTTCGCTTCGCACGAGTGAGGCGTTGAATGTGATCGTGTGGCTTGCGCCGTTGGGCAGGATGTTGACGTATTCTCCGCAGTCGGTTTTTCCGCCTAAGGCGATGCCGACGCTGTTGCTGTTGGCGGTGGGGCCGTTTAAGTCGGCGCCGTTGGAGGGGCAGATGGCGTTCGATAGAAATTGGTTTTCAGTTCGGCCGTTGGCGCTCGCTTTTAGGATGTAGCCGGCCCCGATCCAGTAGTTCCAGGAGAGCATGCCGGGTCTGAATTGTCTGTTTGTCGATTGGGTTTTGTATTTCCACACTTCCCCGGCCCATAGTTGCATGACTTTTAGGGCGAAGGCGTCGGCTTCGTCGTCATCGCGCCCGAATTTGGGGGCCCAGTGGAGTGCTTTGGATTGTAAGATTTCGTGGCCTTGCCAGTTGTCTTTTAATGCTTGGACGAGTGCTTCTAAGCTGCATTCTTTTTTGTCGTAGACTAAGTATTTTACGGCCAGAAGTGAGTCGACGGTGGTCGCGAACGTGACGCCTTCCATGGTGGTGTAGGAGAGTTCGGCGCCGCCTTGGGTGACGTCGAGTCCTTGTTCGGCGCAGCCTTTGACGAGGGTCGACAGGTAGGGGGTGGGGTTGTAGCGTGCCCGGATCATTTCACTCATTTCGTAGACGTCGACCATTTTTTTGACGATGAATTTTGTTTGTTCGGCAAAGGCCCGATAGAATTTGTCCCATGTGTCTAAAGATGAGAGTTCGCCTGTTTTGGGTCCTTCTTGTTTTATTTTGCTCCATTTATTGCTCATAGGGTCGAGGTAGGGGAGCATGTCGCATCCGTTGCCGTAGACGAGTTCCATGGCTTTTAGCAAATTGATGTTGTTGTCGACGGTGCCGGAGCGGTCGTTGCCGACCATGGTGTTTTCGAGGCAGCCGACGGCGGCGTAGTCGTGCACGTTGTCTTCGTGGATGAGTTTTTCTTGTCCGGATTCTTTCGCTTGTAGAAGCATGCCGGCGACGGAGCGTTCGTCGAAGTTGAGTAAGAAGGGTGCGCCCTGGCTTTTTGAGACCATGTCGACGATTTTGTCGAGCAGTGGTTCGGGGCTTCCCCGGTGTAGTCGGATGTTGGGTTTGGGTTCCAGGATGGGGCTCATGTCGTCGATGACGTCGAGGAGTAAGTAGGTGAGTTCGTTGGTTAAATCTTCTCCGTTTTTGCCCATGCCGGATAAATTGAAGAGTTGTCCGAATCCCGCCGTGATGCCTTGGTTGCCTCCGACGCGCATCTGGGCGTCGTAGGCGGTGTTGCAGTGGAACCAGAAGCATCCGAGGATGTCTTTCATTTCTTCGTCGGTCATGCCTTCTTCTTTGGAGATTTGGTAGTAGGGGTAGAGGTATTGGTCGAGTCTTCCGAAGGAGACGCCGGGTCCGGGGTATTTTTCGTCGGACATGACGAGCATGTGGGTGAACCAGAGGGATTGGATGGCTTCGTGGAAGTCTCTTGCGCCGTTCCAGGGGACTTGTTTCATGTTGTGGGCCATGTGCCTGAGTTCTGTGGCGCGTGTGTCATTTTTTTCTTCTTCGGCGAGCCGCTCGCAGTGTTGGGCGTATTTTGCGGCCAGTTCTTTGGGCATGAGGGCAGCGGTTTGCATGGCTCTCAGGACGCCGCCTTTGGGGCCTTGTTGTTCGGTCAAACTCAATGCCTCATACTTTTCCCGGATGTCTTGGTGGACGGCTTGGAAGCCTTCCCTAATGATTTTGGCGTAGTCGGGGATGAGGTGTCCAGAGGTCGCGCCTGAGTTGCCGTAGCCGTGGCTGTTTAGGAACAAAACGGCTTCGCGTGCTTTTTTGACGAGTGCGTTTCGCTCGAGCTGTTCTTTTTTAGTAAGACACATGGAGTATTGGAGGTTGAATTGGGCGCCGCACAAAAGGTCTCCGGGCAGGATTTCGACGGGCATATGTTGGGTGACGACTTCTTTTGTGAACCATGCTTTTCGTTCGGGGATGGTCCAGGTGAAGAAGTCGGGGGGTGTTTGTACTTTTTGGGCGCTTTGTCGGCATGAGACGACGAAGGCGTTAAAAAATGCATAGGTTTCAGGCACGATGAAGTAGGTGATTTCGTCGAATTGGATGTCCCAGGGTGTGCCTGTAGTATAGACGAGGTATTCGTTGTTCCAGTTTCTTTCGGTTCCTCGGAAGTAGTAGTCTCTAAGCCATTTGACGCGTGGCGACAGCGCCCCTGGCTCCTTGATGGCATGGGTGTGCGTGGCTGTACTCATAGGTTGTTCCTTTCGCGAATAACGGCGCTCAAATTTGCTTGATTCTCATTATATCGCACAAAAGCCGAATAATAATAAATAAAAATAGCCGGCCTCCCGTCCGGGTGGCCGGCTTCATTGTTTCATTTTTTTCTCTTATTTCTTAACTCTTACTTTTTTAATAGCAGGTACCAGTACAACCACTCCGCCTAGGATGAACAAGATGGCTACAACAAGATAGAGGTAGTTTTCTCCTGTGGGTACGACATCTACTTCGTCTTCGTCTCATGCGACCACTTCAGTTGGTTGAGTGATGGTTGTAGTTGTTTTTTCGTCTTCATCCCCCGCAACAATTCCAGGGATAGTGGGTTCTGTTGCGGGTGCTTCGGCAGGTTGAGTGGTAGTCGTTGAACCGGGATCCGGTTCTTGTGTGGCTCTGGGGTCTGTACTTGGAGTCGTGGGTTCTTCCCTATCATTGTCGTCTTCACCATCACCTACATATGTATTTTTAATGATGACTGTGAAGTTGTCTGGAGGATTTGTTACAAATGGTTTAAAGATTTCGGGACTGTACCCCTCCACGGATACTTCGTCGATAAAATAATCAATTGGAGCCCCAGCTTCGTCGTATTTGGGTAGACCTGTGATGGTGAGCCTCCATTCTTGGTTAGAAGGAAGTGCCGCAGGTGTGATTGTGGGAGGCTCTATAACGTAGTCGTATACCTTTTTGTTTCCCTCTTCTCCGGGTTTCACGTCTTTCCACAATTTAATGGTAATCGATTCAGGGCGTTTGTCATTATTTCCTTCGTCATTCCATTTTTTTATGATGAGGACGTCGATGGTGCGTGTATTAGTGATGGTGAATCCTTCGTCTTCATTGTCTTCGGTACTACTTGTATACGGGCTTCCTGCTGGAAGGATTTCCTTTACGGTATAGGTTTTGTTTTCATCTATGCTAACGTCTTCGAACTTACCTACCCAAATGTTTTCACCGTCAACTACCGCGTTAGTGGTTGTCAATGTTATATGCTGACCATCTACTGGTTCGTCATTAGCATAAAGTTGTATCTCGATACTATCAGGTCGCTTATTACCCTCATTGTTGCCGTCATTCCATTTCTTGGTGACCGTGATATCAACAATTTTGGGTACAGGATCTACACAAGTAGGTTTCTATGTGTTCGTGATGATGACGTTATTTTTTTCGACAAAATTACTGCCCGATTGATTTATACCCCCTTCGAAAGTAACTTTACCATTAGTAATTTTCGCTTCGTAACCTTTAGGAGCCACTTCCCTTAATGAATAATTGGCTCCTTGACCCCCAACGCTAAGCTCAAAGGTAATTTCGAAATCCCAACTACCATCTTCTTTAACAGTTACGTTTTCGTCGCTTATGTTTATTTGTTTCGTACCAATCGGTTTGTTTCCTTGCCCCGTACCCCAACCTTTTTTTGTTCAAGCATCAGCTCGTTTTCCACCTCATTTTTCTTCTTCTTCTTCTTTTTCTTTGGGTCTGTCACATCCAAAACATACGAGATAAACACAAAGATAACGGTTGAACCCATCGCGATGAAATTGCCCGGGGACGATGCAATCGCGTGCGCCAGATAACCAAGCTTCGGGATCGAGAATTGGGGGATGCCAAGAAGATTTCTAAAATAGACAAAAGCACTATTCTCATCGTCCTTCACGTCACCCTCAGTGCGGAAATATTGACCTCCTTCATCGATACTCACCACCCTGTTTGTGGCGATCTCAAGCTCCTCGTTCAGAACAAAGGTAATAGCGTCTCCTACCCGAACCTGTTCGGGCTCTATCTTTTTCACATAGACAATGGATCCGGCGGGGAAGGAGGGCTCCTTACTGTCACTTAAAATGACATACGGTGTCAGCCCAAAGGGCCGTGTCCCCACCATAAGAAGCGCTCCTCCCACAAGAAAAATGAGGACCGCTAAACTCAGGGCCTGAAAAATTTTCCGAAAAACTTTCAACTAGGCTACGACGCTTTCTAATAGACTCTAGAGAAAAAATAACCCACTGCACTCAGAAAGACGGGAACAAGGTCTGGTGAGACAGATGGCTATTTATTTACGTATAAATCAGATAAAGATGAATCGCAAGAACACGTTCATTTATGTTCAGCGTGTAACATGTGACACATAGATTTGTAACATGCCTGTCATATAGGTATTACCAGAAACTTCGAAAGCACTACCAGCAGGCCTTTCAGCATATTTGAATAAAAATCAATCGGAAAAAAGACAAGCATGCAGAATAACGCAATATTGAGCGATTAGTTAGCGTAATTATGCATAAACAGCAGCAAAAAACCGGCCATTTTTGCAAATGGCCGGTCAGCAAAAGAAAAAACATTATCTATCCTTCTTCAGGCGAGACCTACCCACCACAAACAACATCACGAGAACACCTGCCAAAACAAAAAGAACCGCAAGCCAACGGAAAAACGAAACCTCCCCAGTCGTAGGCAACTCATCTTCATAGCCCAAAACAGTCTCAGCAGGATCCCTCGATTCCCTAACCTCCTCCGTCCCCAAAACAGTTGTCTCTTCCTCAGTTGTCTCTTCCTCAGTTGTCTCTTCCTCAGTCGTCTCTTCGACAGTCGTCTCTTCTGACGTGGTCGTCGTATCCGTCTCTTCTTTAGAAGTCGTCACCGTACGCACGGTACTCGTCACCGTCGCGCTTGTTTCACTCTCAAACGACGTGACCTCACTCTCCGTCGAGGTAGGAGACGACGTATCAATCGTCGAAGACTCCTCAGTCGCAGAACTATCAAATGACGTAGACGTATAAGTCGTCGACTCACTTGACACGCTTGTCGAACACGTCGTACTTGAGGGACAGGTCTTTTTAGTGGTCGTACAAGGATGCGTGGGGCAGGGTGGCCACCACACAAACGCAGACACCTGAAGGCCGCCCAACATGAACAGCGCCAGGATAACGACGACCGTTAGCCCTGTAAGTGCCATCCTTTTCTTCATCATAGCTGCCAACCTTTCTTCCCCGGGATTCCCGCCGTTTTTAACGGCGGGAATCCCGGCTCATGAATCATGCGGGAAAACTAACGCACGAAACGTTTTCTAATGAGATAGACCGAAACCCCAAACGCGATACAGAAAACCGCCAACACCGTGTAAATCATCGATTCACCCGGAGTCGGCACCGGTTTGTCCTCCTCCGTCGGAGCCGGTTTCGTCTCCTCCGCACCAGCGACCGTCTCTTCGATCGTTTCCTCGGTCGTGGACGTCGGTAGCGTCGTTTCCTCAGCGGTCGTAGGGGTGGTCACTGTCGTCTCCTGCTCAATCACAATTTCTTCCGCCAGAAACGTCCAGACAATCGTGTAATCCTGCGACTGAAAAGCGTTTCCAAGCGTCAGGGGCACAGCGAGTGTGACAAACAGGTCAACACGCTCACCCGGATCCAGCGCCTTCAAAAGAACCATGGTGGAAAGATCCGTTTCGGGAGCATCGTAATTAAAAATCTCCGTGCTGCCGATTCTCCCCGACAAAGAAGCCTCCGATAAAAACAGCTTCTCATGGTCCCCGAGCTCTTTCCCCTTAAGGTAAATACGAACCACCCTGTCCGTTCGAGCGTTTTCCAGGACAATTTTCTGCTCGATCGTGTCGCCCGGCATAACACCCTTGAAATTATCGAAGAGATCACCTGAGGCGGGGACAAACACAAAACCTTCCGCGCCCCCTTGGTAAGTCACATTCGACTCCACCGCAAAAACATAAGCAGGCAAGAGGAAAAACACCAAAAGGATAAGAAGAACCACCCTCCACAATTTATAGCGTTTCATATCTCAACCTCCTTTAGGGTGTCGGTGCCAAAACGGCACCCGTTTCGACCTTGACCGGCCAAGCCTGTTGAACCGCCGCGGCGGGCAATGACTGAATCGACTGCACCGCCACATCCACATTCAGGTAATAGTCGATGCCCTCCACGGTTTTGATCGGCATTTTTAACGCCTTGATTTGTGAGAACATCACGTGGGTAGAATTGCCCGGAGCAACCGGGTACTTGTAGTAGTAATAATCTCCCTTTTTGAACCAGTCACTGCCCAGAGACGACATCGTGAAATCGGTCCCGGATACAGGATTGTATGCCAGGATGTCCCCTCCGACTTTTGCTTTTGCCTGGATCACAAGCGCCGCGCGGATATAGGCGGAGACATTGCCGTTGTTTTTGAACTGAATGGCGGACTTCGTCTCGCCATCGAACTCCTCCACAATGACCGGGGAACATAAGGCTTTGAAAATTCGTTCTCAAGCGCGTCCGGTGTAGATGTCAAAAAACCTAAAGTCAGGGGTAGCACTATGGCCAGCACCATCAAGCCGAGGATTGACACCATCACGAGCGTTCTTTTATTCATTCGTTTCATGGTTCACCTCCTAATCGGCCAAACCTTGGAAAAGGTTCTTGACAAATGATTCACCCGTGATCCACTGGTGAATCGTCTTCTCATTTGTCACAAGCACCGCCGCATGATCCTGATCTTGATTCGGCGCGAGCGTCACATGCCCGCCGGAGGGAGTGATCACGTCTTTGTACTTCCACGACCACACTTTATCCTCCGTCACCGTGTAGCTGCCGATGGGTAGTCCCGTGAGCATGGACGTCTCGCCACTTGTAACGCGCAGGCGCCAGCTGCGACCCTGCGAGTCCGACACATCGATCATGAAAGACTCATAATCACTGATCGCCGTACCGGCTTTCGGTTCTCTTGACCACCGTGATGGAACATGTTTTCACCAAGATCCAAAACGGCAATTTGAAATCCGGGTTTGTCCCCTTCTCCGTAATCTCTGTGTCGCGTTTCAACCAGCAGGCGTCGGAGACATCAACGTTCTGGGGCAACGAAGGCCAGCTGGTATTGCTCCACAAAACTTGCACCTTGAACTCAGAGTCCTCTTCGGGCGCATAGGAAGTCAGGTCCCCGGGAACCGTCCCGGACAGATACTGCGGCGATAGTGTCAACTGCGGCTCAATACCTGAAATACCCGTACTGTCCGCATTATCGGTACACTTCCAGCCCACATGCTCATAATGGAGGTACGTCGTGGGGAGGATGCTCGTCGTCTGCCCCAGATAGAGGGTTTCATCCTTCGTTTCAATGACCGGCCGATAACGGTACACCGTGAAGTCTGTTTCTTTTGTTTCAGCTTCGTAAAGGCCTTCGTAAATCGGATCGACCGTCACCTTAATTTTGTAAACGGTCTTATCCTCTGAGGGCACGACCATCGCGCCGGACCAAGAACCCCCGGACGCAGAGGTACCGGCAGGGATCAGCCACGAACCGATGAGAGTTGTACCGGCTTCATCGTAGATGTCGTAGCGAATGTCTACATGGTCGTTATTCGATCCGTCCGGTTGGTAGGAAACAGAATCATTTGTCTTAAAGTGAATCGCATTTGCGACATCGACGGGGTTCCCCAGATATACCTTTTGCGTTGCTCCTTGCATGATCTCGAAATTTAAAGGAACATCGACATCGGGGACCCCAAAAGGTGCCACAAGCGACGTCCCGTCAGACGCATAGACCCCGCTTGTCCCTACGTTCGTGTCAACCTTATTGCCGCCGAAAAAGCTCGGATCCGGAATGATTGAAAATTTGATAATGAGTTTCCTCCCGTAATCGTCTGTCGATGAACCTTTCGGGGATTGGGTCACGAAATTGGTGTTGAAATCAAAGCCCGTGACATTGACCGCATGGCTGGCCCCATTAATGGAAGCGGTCACGCCTGTAGCCGCGTAAGGCTCATCGAATGTATACACATGGCCAACCGTGTCGTATCCTGTACAATCCGCCTGGTAAAGGGCAATTTCACTTGAATCAACCGGTGCGATAAAGTGAGGCGCCACGACATCGCGAATAATCGCCTCCTCACCCAATAGGATGGTAGGAGCTTCGATCGTATGTGAAATACTCTCAAAGATGTCATTCAACGCATCGGGGTTGTCAGCGCTTAGGAAGTAGCCCGTTTTATCTTTCGTGAGTACTTCTTTCACCGTGAAGCGGTCGTAATAAGTTGAGAAGATTAACCACGTGGTGACCGTGACTGTTTTTCGTTCAAGGCCTGTGCCGGTGGCGTGGGATGCGTTGGATGACAACAGGTTCATATAACGGTTCGCAGCGGGCGGCTCCACAACGGCCGTCGTAGCGCTTGAACCACTCACCTGCTTTTCCCAATAGGAATTCGCACTGCCGTCGCTATATTGGTCGAAATCCGTGTAATGACCGCTGTCGCCATACATAACATCGGGGTTTGCCCCGTCAAATATTCCCACCGAATAGACCGTGCAGTTTTGATCCTTCAGTGTCTTCGCGTGCGCAATGGCGCCATCGGCCACACTGACGCTAAAGGCATTGCCTGTGGTCGGAACACCGTCCGTGAACATGATGACGATTCTGTTTCGGCCGGTCGTCGCATTACCCATAACAGATACGGCATTGGACATGCCCGCCTGTGCGTTCGTCGCGCCTGAAGGCGTTCCCAGACCACTGATGATGTTAAGCGCCGAATTATAATTATTGCTTAAGCTAAGCTTTGTGCTGGCGCTCCCCGCGAAAGTCACGATGCCAATTCGGTGATCCACATTGTTATTCGCCGCTGAATGATCTCGCACGGCTTCGATGAAATTTGTCACCGCTGTCTTTAACGCGGCTTGGCGTGTCGTGTTTCCGAAACTGCTGGTCATACTGCCCGACTGGTCAAGGACAAGGCAGATATCGGTCGGTATCGCTTCTACAGTGGTTGACACCTCCCCTGAGGTGAACACTTCAAGTTCAATTTCGACCTTCTTCCCGCTTGTATCCCAGTCGGCCGTTTTTGAAAGGAATAATCCATCCGGGACGGCTGTACCTGACAAGCGCGACATCCGCTGCATTTCGGGTATGACCGGGTTAAGGAGAGGCCCGGCATCCGTCCGGTTGACGGCCGGCGGAATTTCAATGACTTCCTCCTCGTCGTCTAGTGTATCCTGTTCTTGTAAGTCGTCTTCCGGATCCTTCTCGGGTTCAGCGGTCGGTTCCGAAGGCGTCTGTTCGGTGGTCTCCTCCGGGGGATTTTCCTCCGGCGGGAGATCATCGTCTGTTTCTTCTGTTTCCTCGCTTTCAGTGCCGGGATCGGCTCGTACCGAGCGCACAGGATTCATGGGCAACGCGATCGCAAGGGCCAGAACCAAACAAAGAAATAAAACAAGATGCTTTTGATAAGTTCTAGTTGTTGAGTTCATACTCACACCCTTTCACTGTCTTCAAAAGACGCCGTTCGCATCTTTCTTGAAGAACGATCAAGACGTCGGCCAGCCTGTGGCAGTAAGCGCAGTCGTACCGTTGTTTTCGGCCTGCACCGCCTCGGCTTCTACTTTCAGTTCGAACACCGCATCTTGATAAGCATTGCCCATGTCTGCTTTGAACATCACTTTCTCGATGAGGTTTGCCGTAATCCCACCCGGGGTGACCTTAGCGTTGTAGTAATACCAGTTCCCCGATTGGCTGAAATTGATTATGTTCGCATCCCAGGTGATAAGGTCCGCATAGCCTTCAATCGCAGGGTCCAGCGAGGGAGTCAGTTTAACGCGCACCCAAATATCGTTGTCGCCGCTATTTTCGACATAGACGGATTTTGAGATCTCATCACCCGGCATCGCGGCGAGGCCCTCCTCAGGAAACGAGATGTACCCTTCGCCGTTCTGCGTCTTGTCACTTAAGGTAATGGCCACATTTCCCATCGTGATCTTGTTGGTAGCGTCTTCCTCGGCCGTAAAGTAAGCCAATGTTCCGAGGAAGGACAAAGCGATCGCGATCGCTAGGACGCTCATAATGATCGATTGTTTTTTCATTTTTTTGACTCCTTCTGTTGGTGATCAGCATCAGCTGTTTGGCAGCTGTACTTTGGCGGCGGCCTCGGCCGTCGTGTAGTCAAGTGCGCCATTGATATATGCCTGGTGGGCGAATGCCTTGATGGTGATCTTGTCATTTAAGGCGCTAAAATCCGTAAATGAAGCGCCATCTAAGCTCGATTTTACGGCCACTTGCGAGAATAGTGCGGGAAGTGATGTTCCGGCCGTTACAACGTCCGGTGTTCCGTCCGGGGCATAGACGTAAAGATCTGTTCGGCCTGTCACAAGCTTCCAGTTCGTGTTCACACTGATCGTGTCAAGGAAGTTCATAATGTTCCCTCCATAGACGATCTGCATGAAAATGTAGGCATCTTCGCTTCCTGCAAGCAACTTCACGGTCGGATCTTTTGCGATCGTTGTGCCGGGAAGAAGCTTTGAGTTGGCTACGAAACCAGGTTCTGTCAGGTCGATTTTTAAATTTCCGACCGTGAACGTGTTGGTGACTTCCTTCTTGTCTGTGAAGTACGCGAGGGTACTCAGCAGACCGACCGCCAAGATGACTGTAAGAGCCACTGCGATCACGATTGCGTTCTTTCTCATGTTTTGTTCCTCCTGATTAAATAAATTTCGGATCGTTTTCTATATGAACAGACTTGCGTCCGGATCCCCCTTGGATTTAACCTTCATGTTTTTCTCTTTGAAGTACTCGGAGGTGAACATTAAGGCGATGGTCAGGGCGACAAGACCCAAAAAGAGATACCGTCCCGGAGATGAGGTGATCGCCCGGTAGAGGAAACCCGCTTTAGGGATCATGAAGCGGGGTGCTCCGATCACATCCGAGTAGTTGACAGGTGAACCATCCACGGCGTCGTTTTGGTCGCCCTTTGTGATAAAACTTCGATCTTCTTCCCTGATGTCATAGACGCGGTGAACCGCGACATAGTCTCCTTCTCGCATGCGAAAGGTGATGGGATCGCCCACCCCGATCGTCTGAGGGTCCACTTTTTGCACATAGATAATGGAGCCCGTCGGAAAGACAGGCTCCATACTTCCGCTCACCACGACGTAAGGGGTCAAGCCAACCAGCCGAACACCTACGGTAAGCGCTGCGACAATAACGAGGACCGTCATCATGGCCCAAGTCATCATTTGAATCGAGCGTTCAAGTATTTTGTTCATGGCGACATGCTTTCTAGGTTTAGCGCCGGTAAAGTTGGGGCCCAAAAGGAACCCTATCTGCACAAAGCAAAAATGGGATCGATCGCAGCTATGGGATCGGATATCCGATCATTAAAAAGTTCGATGAGATCGTGTGAATAATTCTGTGCGGGTCCGTTGAATTTGGAGGTCTTCGCTAATCTCTCTATCAGCCAAGGCACAGATCCAAGAAGAGGCATCCACGATATGTCACGCTTGTGATGACCTTTTAAGTCTTGCTCATCATAACACTTATAAACAGAAAATGCAATATAATAGAATGAACAATTAAGAATTACCTATATGTTGTCTGATCAAACAAGAAAATGACATCGTCTAACCAGATAATCTCCTTGTGTGATTTGTTTCACGAAATGTTAAACCAGGCTCCCGTCAGGTATGAAGAAGTGGAGGTTATTGACATAGGTCATTAATGGGTGTAAGCTGTCCTCAGTTACTGACATAAGTCAACAACAATAATTAACACCCAAGGAGGTGAACAAGATGCCAAGAAGAGATGGAACAGGCCCTATGGGGGATGGCCCAATGAGCGGTTGGGGCATGGGTCCCTGCGGAGCTGAGGGTCGTCCGATGTTCGGTCGACGCTTCCGCCGTCCGGGTTACGGTATGCGCCGCGGCTACCGACGCGGTTTTTTGGAGGAGGCCCCGGTAGGGGCTACGGCTACGGATGGACGCCGGAAGACGAAATGAGTGAACGCGAGATGCTCGAGGAAGAAAGAGAAATCTTAACTGAACGCCTCGACGCGATCGCCAAACAACTGGAAGAAGAGTAGACTGGTTCTGGGTAACCGACAAACGCCGGTTACCCTCTACTGTTGCTCGAGGTAAAGTATATGGCCAGACCCATGAAACGAAGAAGGGTATGTCAGATGCCTGCGATCGATCGCTTCGGCCCGCTCGGTGTCGGAGCGGGCTCGCGTGAGCGTGTCTTCATGACGGTCGACGAATATGAGGCGATCCGCCTCATTGACCTTTTGGGATTCACGCAAGAAGAATGCGCTCGTCAGATGAACATCGCGCGCACAACCGTGCAGAGCATCTACGCCAAAGCGCGTTCGAAAATCGCGGACGCCCTTGTCAACGGTAAAGTACTGCTGATTGAAGGAGGCGAGTACCGACTGTGTGACGACGATAACGTCTGCGGCCCGAACTGCTACAGGCATGGACGCGGACGCCACGGCCGGCCAAGATAACGATGTATTCAGATAAAGTCATCGACCATTTCATGAGTCCAAGAAACGCTCACACCATGCCCGACGCGGACGCGGAGGGGACGGTCGGCGATCCTTCCTGCGGCGACTGCCTTGTCATGTACCTGAAGGTAGAAGACAACAAGATTATGGATATCAGCTACCTGGTATTCGGTTGCTGCGGAGCCATTGCGACATCGAGCATGACCTCAGTACTTGCCAAAGGCAAGACATTAGACGAAGCCCTGAAAATCTCCGAAGACGACGTCGTCGAAGCACTCGACGGCCTGCCCGAAAGCAAGATCCATTGCTCGCTTTTAGGCGTCGGTGCGCTCAGGGCCGCCATTTTGAACTACCAAGAAAAACAAAGAATAGAAACAGGAGCATCCCATGAAAATAGCCATACCGGTTGACAGCAATATCGATGAAGTCAAAGTCAACGACTCTTTCGGCCGCGCGCCGTACTACCTTATCCACGATACGGAAACAAAAGAAGATCTTTTTGTGTTTAACACAGCGGCAAGAAGCGCCGGAGGCGCCGGTATCCGCGCGGCACAACTGGTGGTCGATCAAAAACCCGATGTATTTCTCGCCCCTCGCATGGGACAAAACGCCGCGGATGTTATCAAAACAGCCAACATTGACATCTATAAGACTGAAGGGTCATCGGTCAAACAAAATATTGAACGCTACCTGGCGGGTGAATTGTCTCCCTTAGATGACATCCACGCCGGACTTCACGGACACTGATAAACCATGAAAATTGCGGTATTAAGCGGCAAGGGGGGCACGGGCAAAACGCTCGTGTCCGTCAATCTGGCCTCTGTTTCAGAAGGCTCCTACTACATTGACTGCGACGTCGAAGAGCCGAACGGTCACTTATTTTTCAAACCGGAAAAGATTGAGCAGGAAGCTATCACGGTCAAAATCCCCGTGGTCGATCAGGATCGATGCACCGGATGCCGTGCCTGCGTCGACTTTTGTGCCTTTAACGCCTTAGCGTATATCAAGGACCAACTGCTTGTCTTCGAAGAAATCTGCCATTCCTGTGGCGGATGTGTACTCGTCTGCCCCGAAGACGCACTCTCTGAAAAGGACAAGGCGATTGGTTCTATCGAGCGCGGCATCTCGGAAGATGTTTTTGTCCACACGGGCATTATGAATACGGGGGAGGTTTCAGGCATCCCCATTGTCGATCGGTTGTTAGAGAAAATAGCCCTTGAATCAGAGCGAGACATCTTCATAGACGGGCCGCCCGGCACCGCCTGCATTGTCATGGAAACGATCAAGGGGGCGGATTTCTGCCTGCTGGTCGCGGAGCCCACCTTGTTTGGCGCGCACAACCTCCAGATGGTGCATGAGCTGGTGGCGCTTATGGAAAAACCCTTTGGCGTCATCTTGAATAAATGCCAGGAGGGCGAAAACCCCTCCGAAATCTATGCCATGGAACATGGGATCCCCGTCATCGGGCGCATCCCTTCGATGAGAAGCTCGGGCTCATCAATTCCAACGGAGAGATCGTCTCACGCGTCGACGAGGAGTATCGAGAACGTTTTGCCTCACTCCTTAAAGCCACACGAAAGGCGGCCGCCGTATGAAACAGTTACTTATCTTGAGCGGCAAGGGCGGAACAGGAAAACGACCGTCGCAAGTGCCTTCATTCACTTAGCCGAAGCCAAAACATATGCGGACTGTGACGTGGACGCGCCCAACCTGCACCTGATTACAGGTGAAAAGGAAGCCCCTTTAAAAGAAGATTTTTGCACTGCCGCTCGCATCGATTGATCCGGATCTTTGCATCGCCTGCGGGATCTGTTACGAGCATTGTCGCTTTAACTCCATTTTGCCGGGAGAGGTGTATACGGTTGACCCCTTTGCCTGTGAAGGTCGCGGGGTGTGCGCATTTGTCTGTCCTGTGGAGGCTGTCACGATGGTGCCCGACGCGGCCGGTCAACTCATGTTATATAAAGAGGAAGACCGCGTGTTCTCAACCGCCCAACTGAAAATGGGTAAGGGTACTTCGGGACTGTTGGTGGCCGAAGTGAAAAAAGAATGCGCGAAGAGGCCGTTGAGAAGGAGTTCGCGATCATTGACGGGTCCCCCGGTATTGGTTGCCCCGTGATTGCGTCTTTGAGCGGTGTGGACATGGTGCTCATTGTCGCGGAGCCCTCGATTTCGGGGATGAGCGACATGGAACGTGTCATCGATACGGCGATGAAATTCGGCGTGAAGATCGCGGTCTGTGTGAATAAGTACGATGTGAACCGGGAAACGACAGAAAAAATAGAAGATTTCTGCCAGAAACAAAACCTGCATTTTGTCGGACTCATTCCCTTTGACAAAGAAGCCGTGCGCTCGATTAACGAAGGGAAGACCATCGTTGAGACAGACTGTCCCTCAGGGCAGGCGGTCAAGGCGATCTATGAAAAGACCATGGACCTATTACTTGAAAAAGAGGACTGAGCGATGTTGATTAAAACCTTACTCGAAAATACGGCGATCCCTGATGATCTCGGCTGTGAACACGGTCTCAGTCTTTACATTGAAGCGCTGGGACACAAGCTCTTGTTTGACACGGGCGCAAGCGGTCTGTTTGCCGAAAATGCCCAAAAAATGGGGGTGGACTTGTCAGAGGTGGAGTTTCTCATTATTTCCCACGGTCACTACGACCACGGCGGAGGGCTTCATCGCTTTTTTGAGTTGAATGACCAAGCGGAGGTTTTCATTCATCCTTTGGGATTTGAAAAGTACTACGCGAGAAACGAAGATGGCTCCTTGCGTGACATCGGGATCGATCCGTCGATTCAAGATAATCGCCGGATTGTTTTGACCTCGGATCGCTTCACGATTACACGCGGTATTCGTGTATTTTCAAATGTCTCCCATGTGGAAGCGCTTCCCGCCTCCAACCGTGATCTCCTGATGGAACAAGCGGGTGAGTACCTTGACGATACCTTCTTGCATGAGCAGAATCTCGTGATCGAAGACGAGGGCAAGATGGTGCTTTTGACGGGCTGTGCCCATAACGGTATCGTCAATATCGTGAAGCATTTTTACGAACTTAAAGGGCGCTACCCGGATGTCGTCTTGGGTGGGTTTCATTTGTCAAAGAGTGAAGAGGATCACGATAGTTTCTCTGAGATTGATCGTATTGCGGAGATTTTGCTTGAAACAGGAGCTAAGTACTATACGGGGCATTGTACGGGGATCACGCCTTATGAGCGTTTGAAGGAGAAAATGGGTGACAGGATCGACTATTTGTCGACCGGTACTACCCTCATAATCTAATAGATAGCGGAGCAAAAGCGATGAGTGAGAATTGTAATCAAGATTGCGCAGCCTGCATGGAAGAATGCGCGGACAGAAAAGAGCAGCCGATCGATTTTTCGGAAAAACTGCATGAGCTGAGCACAGTCAAAAAAGTGATTGGCGTGGTGAGCGGTAAGGGGGGCGTGGGGAAGTCGCTTGTGACTTCGCTTTTGGCTGTCGCCATGAGCCGCAAGGGTTATCGCGTCGCGATCATGGACGCCGATGTGACAGGATCTTCGATCCCGAAGATGTTCGGTATGGATGAGCGGGCAAAAAGCAACGAGTTAGGGTTGTTTCCGGTGAGGAGCCGGACGGGCATCGATGTGATGTCGATGAACCTTCTGCTTCAAAAAGATACCGATCCTGTGATCTGGAGAGGCCCTTTGATTGCCGGCGTGGTGAAGCAGTTTTGGACGGATGTGATCTGGCATGACATTGATTACATGTTCATCGATATGCCTCCGGGGACAGGGGATGTCCCCTTGACGGTGTTCCAGTCGATCGCGGTGGATGGCATTGTGGTGGTTACCTCACCGCAGGAGCTTGTCTCCATGATCGTGGAAAAGGCGGTGAATATGGCCGCCATGATGAATATTCCTGTGTTGGGTATTGTGGAGAATATGGCGTATTTCCAGTGTCCGGATAACGGGAAGAATTATAATATTTTCGGCGACAGTCATTTAGATGAGATCGCGGGTAAGCATCATTTGGATGTCATCGCGAGGATGCCGATTGATCCGAAGATCGCCGAAGCGGCGGACGCGGGTCAGATTGAGTACTTGGAAGCTGACTGGGTCACAGAATTTTCAGACTTTTTAGAAGGGACAAAGAATAAGCGTATGACGAAGATTGCAGTCGCAAGTGAAGGTGACAAGGTAACAGGGCATTTTGGCCACTGTCAGAATTTTAATCTGTATGAGGCGGAGGGCCAGGAGATTGTCAAAACAGATTCGGTGCCAAACCCGGGCCATAAGCCGGGCTTTTTGCCGAAGTTTCTCCACGATCTGGGAGTCAATGTGATTATCTCGGGCGGTATGGGGCAAGCGGCGGTCGACATCTTTAATGAGCATGGGATTGAAGTTGTGGTCGGTGCTGTGGGTGACGCTAAAAAGCGGCCGAAGGATTCTTAAAAGGTGAGCTTGTGTCCACGGGATCGATTTGCCAGGATCACGATCACGCGTAAATTTTAATTGATGAAGTTAGATGGAAAGGGTCCTGCCGCGTTTTCGCGTCAGGACCCTCTTTACTTATATTTCAAATTTTACTTAATAATTAACGCTTACTTTGATTTGAAATATCAGAGTTTCAGTTTTAATTCCTTCAACATATCCCCGGTCATGGCATCAAGGTCATACTCGGGGGACCAGTTCCATTCCTCACGGGCACAGGAGTCGTCCATGGAGTTCGGCCATGAATCGGCGATGGCCTGGCGGATAGGATCGACATCGTAGGTGAGTGTGAAGTCAGGATATGCTTTCTAATGGAAGCCGCGATATCCTCGGGCGCGATGCTCATTGCCGTGATGTTAAACGCGTTTCTGTGAATAAGCTTTGCGGGATCCGCTTCCATGAGCTGGGTGAAGGCGGTGAGGCAGTCGGGCATGTACATCATGTCCATGCGGGTGCCTTCTCCGATGTAGCTTTCGTAGGAGCCTTTTCTCAAAGCGTCGTAGTAGATATGGACAGCATAGTCGGTGGTGCCGCCACCGGGCAGTGCTTTATGGGAGATGAGCCCCGGCAACCTCATGCCGCGTGTGTCAACCCCAAAGCGTGTGTGGTAGTAGTCGCAGAGGAGTTCTCCGGCGACCTTGGTGACACCGTACATGGTGTTGGGCCGTTGGATCGTGTCCTGCGGTGTGTTGTCCTGAGGCGTCGAAGGCCCAAAGGCCGCGATGGAGCTTGGCGTGATGACCTGAATGTTTCTTTCGCGCGCGACTTCTAACACATTGAACAGTCCGTTCATGTTGATGTCGTAGGTCATCTGGGGTTTTTGCTCTCCGACCGCGGACAAGATCGCCGCCAAATGGACAATGGTATTGATCTTGTATTGATCGCAGATCGCTCTGAGCCGATCGATCTCCAAGACATCGACAAGCTCAAAATAGCCGCATTCAGAAAGGTCGTTACCTTCCTTCAGGCGGCGTGCGGTGGCAATAACATTGTCTTTTCCGTATAGTTCTCTGAAATGTAATGTGAGTTCTGTTCCGATTTGTCCGAGACATCCTGTGACAAGTATTTTCTTCATGTGATCCCCTCGTTTATTGGTAGTTCTGAGATGGATTGTTATCTTTTTCAGTTTATCACAGGGGGAGCATCGCGGAATAAAGTATTGGTGCGATATGTTTTTTCCCGGGTATAACTGAAAAACTCTTAGAAATTAAAGTTTTTCAGTTATGACCGGAAAACTCTTGTAAATCGAAAGTTTTTCAGGTATAACCGGTATAAGAGGTGATATCATGAAAAACAGAGATTATTATCTTAGTCAGCTTATCGACTATCGGGATAAGCCTCTCATCAAAGTCATCACGGGGATTAGAAGGAGCGGTAAGTCAACACTCCTTTCCTATTTGAAAAATACTTACTTGACGAGAAAGTTGATGAAAAGCATATTATCCGAATGAATTTTGAATCTTTTGAATTGGACGAGATTCAGGATTACAAAAAGCTCCACCAATATATCGACGAACGTTTACTTCACAAGGAAGATAAGTACTACATCCTTCTGGATGAAATCCAGCGGGTCAGCTCCTGGGAGCGAGTCGTTAATGCTTTGTTGGTAGACGCCAATGTAGATATCTATATCACGGGGTCTAATGCCTACCTTCTCTCATCAGAGCTATCAACGTTTCTGTCAGGCCGTTATGTGGAAATCAAAATGCCCATTGTCATTTAAAGAGTATTTAGATTTCAGAGAGGATAGCGTTGACCTGGGTACTGCTTTCAATCAATACATCGAATATGGGGGTCTTCCTACGGTAGTCGAACTCATCGATAATCCCAAGACCATAGGCCCGTTTTTGGAAGGAATCTATAACACTGTTCTGTTCAAGGATGTGGTGACAAGGAATGCGATCAGGGATGCGGCGCTTTTAGAAAATATCTTGAAATATATAGGGGGGAATATTGGAAGTATCGTTTCTACAAAAAAGATAGCAGATTATCTCACGAGTAGCGGAAGAAAGACCAATAGTGAAATCGTCGATAACTATCTGAAAATGCTGGAAAATGCCTTCATCATTTATAAAGCCAGCCGATACGACTTAAAGGGGAAGAGGCTGTTAAAGACTTTGGGAAAATATTACATGGTGGATACGGGCATCAGAAACCAACTGACAAGGCTGGGTAATACTGACTATGGCCATATCTTAGAAAACATCGTATTTTTCGAACTTTTAAGGCGAGGCTATGAGGTCACCATCGGGAGGATCGGTGATAAGGAGATCGATTTTGTAGCGAGCAAAGCTAAAGAAATTTTAGCCGCCAATTGCTGCTTATTCATAGAGATCCCTCATATCCACGTATTTGAAGCTCGAAAAATTACCTAAACTAGCCATATTGTAGCAAATACACTTCATCCTGGGTTCTCAATAATTTTGTACGCATTGACTCAACCCCTCCCCCGACTTACTATTCAAAGTAAGAATATTAAGAACACAAAAAACATTCATGTGGGGGACATTCATGGAACTGTGGCAAGCCGCACTACTACTGCTTTTAACCTTTGCCGGAATTGTTTTCCTTGTGGTTCTTTATCGGCGCAGACGAAAGATTTGGACCGTCGTCACAGGATCGATATTAGGTTTCTTTTCCATCGCCCTCTCCTTTTATATCCTCCTCACATTACTATTTGCGAGTGCGGTTGAATACAAGTTGCCGGATCGATCGATTCCAACGAGTCAAAATACAACAGTCACAACGACAAGCGTCACGACGACAACCGTGACAACCGAAGCGACCACCGTTGTGCAACTTTACATCGATCCTAATCCCAACATTCATCCCGATGTCCTGGGATTGAGAGAGCAACGATTGTCATCCGGTCCCTTTTCAAGACAGAACGATGTCACGCGATTTGTGCTCTGGAACTTTTTAAATGACCGCTTTGAATTTGAACTGTCGCTCACTGAAGATTTCGCCGTCTCGGAGGGCGCGGGCTATGCCATCCTCTCAGACGCCTGCGAAGTCGCCATGAGCTACTACCTGTTCAGCGCCTACGACACCATCCATATGTTCACAGTGCCCCCCGATGACGAAGGCATTGTCCAAGCACGCATCAAGCTCGTATATTCCGAACCCGGATTCGACCAACTGGCAAGAGAAGCGGCCTGTCGCTTTATTCGACGAAATCCTGTTCCCTTAGAGGGCTGGACAGACATTGAGAGTGAAAAAGCCTACGCCAAAAAAATCCACGATTACCTGGCGCGGCGCAACACCTATTCACCCGTCGGTTATGACCCCGACGCCCTGCTGGGAATGGGAAAATACGAAGCCTGCCAGGAAGCATACAACGCACTTGTCTCCCAAGATGAAATGACCGTCTGCGCAGGCTACGCCCGCGCCTTCGCACTCATTGCGCAATACGCGGACATCAACGCGGTCTGGATATTGGGGAACGAAGAAGAGGCGACAAGCCACGCATGGAACATGATCTACCCCTGTGACGGAAGTGAGCCCGTTCTCGTCGACGTCACCTGGGACGACACCTCAAGCGAAGATGAGCCGGGGCAAGTTCTCGTAGAAGACATTTATTTCTATTTACCCGTTTCACCTGCGGATGAACATCTACCCAGTGAACTTTTTATTGATTTTTTAAATGAAATGAACGGAATAAAGTAAAAAGAACGACAGATTCACCATTGACGAATCAACGCCGGATGATTAGTCTACTTAGTTAGACATAGAATTATCTTGATCAGCATGTTGAAAAAAATCTTACAAAGCGTACGAGAATACAAGAGATCTAGCTATTTAGCACCTCTTTTTGCAGGTATCGAGTCGATATTCGACATCATCGTACCTACCGTCATGGCCTACCTCATTGACTACGGCATCGCAGAGAACAATATGGGCAACATCTTGAAGTACGGTGCCATGTTGGTCGCCTCCGCTTTCATCTCCATGGCCCTTGGCTTTTTCGCCGGCAAAAACACCGCGATCGCGGCATCCGGATTTGCCAGGAACTTAAGAAACGACGTCTTCCAAAACATCCAGCAATTCTCATTTTCCAACATCGACAAATTCTCCACCGCAAGCATCATCACGAGGCTCACCACCGATGTGGCCAACGTGCAAAACGCTTACCAGATGACCATACGCATCGGGGCGCGCGCCCCCATGATGATGGCCTTCGCACTCTTTTTCGCCTTTCGCATCCACGCGCGTCTCTCCTTAATCTTCTTGGGCATCATTGTGTTCTTGACCCTCGGGCTTTTACTCGTCATCAACCACGTCCACCCCATCTTCGTGCGCGTATTCAAACGATACGACAATTTGAATAACGTCGTCCAAGAAAATCTGCTCGGCATCCGCGTCGTCAAGAACTTCACAAGAGAAGAACACGAGATCGGAAAATTCACCAAGATCTCACTCAAAATCTACGACGACTTCAACCGCGCCGTGAAAAGACTGGCACTTAACGCCCCCTTGATGCAATTCTGCCTGTACACCAGCACCGTACTATTAGCCTGGTTCGTTTCCAAAGAAATCGTGGCCGCAGGCAACAACCCCGCCTTCGGACTCACCACGGGACAACTCACAAGCCTCATCACCTACACCATGCAAATCCTCATGAGCCTCATGCTCCTGTCAAACGTATTTGTCTTGTTCATTATTTCAAGGGCCTCTGTCGAACGCATCGTCGAAGTCATGGAAGAAACAAGCGATCTTCAAAACGGCCCCGACCCTATATTGGACGTTCCCGACGGATCGATTACCTTTGAAGATGTCACCTTTCGCTATTCACGCGACTCTGAAAAACCCGTCCTCGACCGGATCAATCTGACCATTAACTCAGGGGAGACGATCGGCATCCTAGGCGGCACAGGTTCCTCCAAGTCCACCTTAGTGCAGCTCATCCCGCGCCTATATGACGTCGTCGAAGGTCGCGTCACCGTAGGCGGCATCGACGTACGCGACTACGACCTTGTCACCCTGCGCGACCAAGTCGCCGTCGTCCTGCAAAAAAACATTCTGTTCTCAGGCACCATCAAGGAAAACCTGCGCTGGGGCAATGAAAACGCCACAGACGAGGATATGATACGAGCCTGCGAAATTGCCCAGGCAGACGAATTCATCCGCCAAATGCCCGAACAGTACGACGCCTACATCGAACGCGGCGGCAGCAATTTATCGGGGGGACAACGCCAGAGACTCTGCATCGCCCGCGCCCTATTAAAAAATCCAAAAGTCTTAATCTTCGACGACTCCACAAGTGCCGTTGACACCAAAACCGACCAACGCATCCGCGAAGGCCTGTCAGAAGTGATCCCCGGGACCACCAAGATCATCATCGCGCAGCGCGTCGCCTCCGTCGAAGACGCCGACAAAATCATCGTCATGGACGACGGCAAAATCAGCGCTGTGGGCACCCACGAAGAACTGCTTACAAGCTCGTCCATCTACAAAGAAGTCAATGACTCACAAAAGAGCGGGGGATCACTCGATGGCTGAACAACGCCCCCAAGAACCACGTAAAAAACATCAAAAGGCAGCGCCCGGTACCACGCGCCGCCTCCTGTCCTACATGCGTCCCTACCGGATCCGCTTGGTATTCGTCCTGATCTGTATCTTCCTCTCAGCGGCCGCAGGCGCCTCATCATCGCTGTTCTTAAGAACGATCATCGACGATCACATCCTGCCAATGGTGGCAAGAGACAGTCGCGACTTTTCCGCTTTGTTCCAAGTGGTTTTACTCATGATCACGGTCTACGGCATCGGCATTCTTTCTGTCTGGCTTTACAACCGCCTCATGGTCGTGGTGGAACAGGGCACCTTAAAGAAAATCCGAGACGAGCTCTTCGCGCACGTACAGACATTACCCGTCCGCTACTTTGACGTCCACGCCCACGGCGACATTATGAGCCGTTTCACAAACGACACGGATACCTTGCGCATGGCCATCTCTCAAAGCTTCCCGCAGATCATCCAGTCATCCTTTACCACGCTTTCGGCATTAGCCGCCATGCTGTTTTTGAGCATTAACCTGAGCCTCTTTGTAGGACTCTACTCCATCGCGCTCCTTTTGCTGGTACGAGGCATTGTGAAAAGAAGTTCCAAATACTTTGTGAGACAGCAGATCGCCTTGGGCGAGGTCAACGCCTATGTTGAAGAAATGATCAACGGGCAAAAAGTTATCAAGATCTTCAACCACGAAGACAAGGTCGAACAGGGCTTCTTTGAACGAACAAAAGAACTCTTCGACAACGCAAGCCAGGCCATCAAGTACGGCACCATTACCATGCCGGTCGTCAGCAGTATGGGATTCTTGCTCTACGTCCTCTTGGGCGTTGTCGGCGGCAGTTTTGGGATCATGGGGATTTCCAACTGGCGCTTCACGGGCAGCGAAGCCATGACCATGGGAACGGTCATCTCCTTCATCACGCTGTCACGCGGCTTTGTCAACCCGATCGGCCAGATCTCCTTGCAGTTCAACATGATCGTCCAAGCATTGGCCGGCGCCTCCCGTATCTTTGAAGTGTTTGACGAAAAGCCGGAAGAAGACCACGGCAGTGTCACCCTCGTGAACGCCTGCATGGAAAACGGCCATCTGGCCGAGTGTGCTGACCGCACGCATCTGTGGGCCTGGAAAGAACCGCAAGACGACGGCACCTTTACCTACACCGAATTATGCGGCGACATCCGCTTCTACGACGTCAACTTCGAATACATCGTCGGACAACCCGTATTGCGTGACATCAACCTCTACGCCAAGCCGGGCCAAAAGGTCGCGTTGGTGGGCGCGACAGGCGCCGGGAAAACCACAATCACCAACCTGTTAAACCGTTTTTATGACCTTACTGACGGAGAAATCCGTTACGACGGTATCAATATCGAAAAGATCAAAAAGCCCGACCTTCGCCGCTCACTCGGCGTCGTCCTGCAAGACGTCAACCTATTCACAGGCACCGTCATGGACAACATCCGCTACGGGCGACTTGACGCCACGGATGAGGAATGCATCGCGGCCGCCAAACGCGTCAACGCGGACGGCTTCATCCGCATGCTCCCCAAGGGCTACCACACGATGTTAGAAGGCGACGGAAGCGGTCTGTCACAAGGCCAGCGCCAGCTGATCTCCATTGCGCGTGCCGCACTTTTAGATCCGCCTGTCATGGTGCTTGACGAAGCGACCTCCTCCATTGACACACGCACGGAAGCCATCGTGCAAGAGGGCATGGATGCCCTCATGCAGGGGAGGACCATCTTTGTCATCGCGCACCGCCTTTCTACCGTCCAAGACGCCGACGTCATCATGGTCATGGAGCAGGGCCGTATCATTGAGCGCGGCACCCATGAACAATTGATCGAAGAAGGCGGCCAATACTACCAGCTCTACACGGGCGCCTTTGAACTCGAGTAACAGCTCTTTATTTACCCCGGATTTCTTTATGCATATTGTCAACTTCGCTTAATATCAGGTATAATTATCGCGCAGAATATTGACAATTGAACGACAATAGAGGAGCGGCGGATTGGTAGGCCTGATATCCCACCCGGGATCGGGGTCCGGCTGAAGTGTCCGTCGCCGAAGGGACGATCGGGTGATCCCGCCCATCGATTCCTGGCAGGCGTACTAAGGACGACCTACTGTCATGCCAAGCATGAAGCGCTATGCGTATTTTGAAGAAAATAGGCGGCGCTTCTTTTTTTAACATAAAAGCAAAAAGGAGGACAACATGATTGAGACGACACTACGCGTTCGCATCGGCAGCGAAGACGCCCACTACGGAGGGGGGCTTGTGGACGGCGCCCATATGCTGAAGCTTTTCGGCGATGTCGCGACCGAACTTCTCATCCGCCGGGACGGCGATGAGGGATTGTTTCGCGCCTACGACAGCGTCGATTTTCTTGCCCCCGTCTACGCCGGCGATTTCATCGAAGTCAAAGGAAAAATCACAGAAGAGGGCAATACATCACGCAAAATGAGTTTTGAGGCCTGGCGCGTCATCGCGCCTTGTCCCGATATTTCAGATTCCGCCGCCGAAGTGCTGACAGAGCCTGTCCTTGTCTGCCGCGCGACCGGCACCTGTATTACACCGAAAAACAAACAACGCAATCCATAAAGAGGGGGTATCCATGTCAAAAATCATCATCACAGCCGCCATTAGCGGCGCCGAGGTCACCCAGGAGATGAACCCGGCTGTGCCTTACACGGTGGACGAGTTTGTCCGGGAGGCAAAATCAGCTTCCGATGCGGGCGCGGCCATCATTCACCTGCACGCCCGCCACGACGACGGCACGCCGACGCAGGATAAAGAACGCTTCCGGCAGCTGATCGACGCCATCCGGGAGGCCTGTCCCAAGGTCATCATCCAGCCATCCACAGGAGGCGCGACAGGCATGACCGCGGAAGAACGCCTGCAACCCACTGAACTCAACCCTGAAATGGCAAGCCTTGACTGCGGCACGATGAACTTTGGCGGCGATGAGATCTTTGTCAACACGGAAAACATGATCATCGAATTTGCCGCCCGCATGCGGGAAAGAAACATCAAGCCCGAACTTGAATGCTTCGACAAAAGCCATATCGACATGGCCTTGCGCCTTGTGAACCAGGGCCATATCGACCGCCCGCTTCATTTCAACCTCGTCCTGGGCGTGAACGGCGGCGCCGCCGCCACTCCCCGCGACCTCCTATTCATGCGGCATTCATTACCCCCTGACGCAAGCTTCACCGTCACCGCCATGGGGCGGCAGCAGATTGCCCTTAAACGTCATGGCCATGGCAATGGGCGGACATCCCAGAACAGGTTTCGAAGACAACTTGCAGTACAGTCGGCGCGTCAACGCCACAAGCAACGGCGAACTTGTCGCACGACTCGTCCGCATCGCAAAAGAAATGAACCTTGACATTGCAAGCCCCGACGAAGCGCGCGAAATGCTGCAACTACCGGCACGTTAAAAAGGAGTACAAGATGACGATGGGAAGCAAATACGGCGCGCACCGCGTGCTGGAACCAAAAGGCCTGTTGCCGCAGGCGGCACAAAAATCGACAACACGATGACGCTTTACGACAACGAAATCCTGATTGACGTGTCCGCGCTCAACATTGACGCGGCAAGCTTTCGACAGCTTTGGGAGGAAGCAGAAGGCGACGAGGAGCGCCTCAAAGACAAGATCAAGGCGATCGTCAACGAGCGCGGCAAAATGCAAACCCCGTCACCGGTTCAGGCGGCATGCTGATGGGCACAGTCGCCCAAATCGGGGAGGCCTTAAAGGGACGCGATTTAGCCGTCGGTGACCGCATCGCCACCCTCGTCTCGCTTTCTTTGACACCTCTTTCGATTGAAGAGATCACGGCTGTTCACCCCGCCATCGAGCGCGTCGAAATCAAAGGACAAGCCATCCTGTTTGAAAGCGGTATCTACGCCAAACTGCCAAGCGACATGAGCGAAAACTTGGCCTTAGCGGTCCTCGACGTCGCGGGCGCCCCCGCCCAGACCGCACGCATCGTGAAACCCAAAGACAGCGTACTCATCCTCGGCGCCGGGGGAAAAAGCGGCATGCTCTGCGCTTATGAAGCCATGCGTCGCGTCGGCCCTTCGGGCAATGTCGTCGGAATGAGCCGCAACGACCGGCCCAAAGACAAGCTTCTTCGCAACAAACTTTTACATTCATTTTTTGTCGCCGACGCGCAAAATCCAACCGAAGTATTGGACAAAGCGCTCGCCCTAAATAACGGCGAAGAATACGACGTCGTCATCAACGTCGTCAACATCGACGGCACTGAGATGTCATCCATCCTGCCGGCCAAAGAAGGTGGCATCGTGTACTTTTTTAGTATGGCGACAAGCTTCACGCGCGCGGCTCTAGGCGCCGAAGGTGTTGGCAAAGATGTCACCATGATCATCGGCAACGGTTACACCAAAAATCACGCCGACTTCTCCATTGAGGTGATCCGGGAAAGCGAAGCCCTGCGGAACATATTTGAAACAACATACCTTTAAGGGAGGGACGCCATGAAAGCAGAAGACAAGTACATCAATAAGACAGCCGCCCCCCGCCGGGAGGCGTTGTTTCCGGATGTCAAAGACGAAGACTGGAACAGCTGGCAATGGCAGGTCAAAAACCGGGTGACCACCCTGGAGGGTTTAACTTCGCTCATGGCATTAACCGAGGAAGAAATCGGCGGGGTGGAAGAAGCCCTGCAAAAATTTCGCATGGCGATCACCCCCTATTACCTGACCTTGATCGACCCCGACGATCCCCATGACCCCGCTCGAAAACAAGCCATCCCGACCGCCATGGAGCGGCAATCCGCGCCGGAGGACCAAGATGACCCCCTCCACGAAGAGGGCGACTCCCCTGTCTTCGGCTTGACCCACCGCTATCCCGACCGCGTGCTCATGCTCATCACGGATATGTGCTCCATGTATTGCCGCCACTGCACAAGGAGGCGACTTGCCGGGCAAAAGGACGGGGCCAGAACCAAGCCGAAATCGATGCCTGCATCGACTACATCCGGGATCACCGCCTGATCCGCGACGTGTTGCTTCCGGGGGCGACGCGCTTCTCATGAGCGACGACCGCTTAGAGTACATCTTGAGTGAACTGCGCGCGATCGAGCATGTCGAGATCATCCGCATCGGCACAAGAACACCGGTGGTCATGCCCCAGCGCATCACGCCTGAGCTTTGCGCCCTATTAAAAAAATACGAACCCGTCTGGGTTAACATGCAATTCAACCACCCAAATGAAATCACGCCTGAAAGTCAAAAAGCCTGCGCCATGCTGGCCGACGCCGGCGTTCCCTTAGGCAATCAGTCGGTACTTTTGCGGGGCATCAATGACTGTGTCCACGTCATGCGCCACCTGGTGAACGGCTTGGCCTGGATTAGGGTGCGGCCCTATTACATCTACCAGTGCGATTTGACACGCGGCATCTCGCATTTTCGCACCTGTGTGTCAAAGGGTATCGAGATCGTTGAGGCACTCCGAGGCCATACCTCAGGATTTTGCGTCCCGACCTTTGTCGTAGACGCCTTAGGCGGCGGAGGCAAGATCCCCGTCATGCCCGACTACCTCATTTCACAAAGTCCCGAACGCGTCGTCCTTCGAAACTACGAAGGGGTCATCAGCACCTACACCCAGCCCCTGGGCTACACCAGCGAATGCCACTGCGCGGTATGCAAAAAAGAGCGTGAGATCAAACTGATCGGTGTGGCGGGACTCTTAGCGGGACAAGAAGAATCTTTAGAACCCTGCGATCTCTTGCGCAAGCAAACACTCGACAAGGACTTGGAGTACAGGTAAGACAAAAGATGAGTGTGAGTGAGCATATCCGATTGGCCGAGCAGCTGAACCTAAAGGCGCTTTCATCCATCGCCATTGTCGGCCTTGGAAAAGATGCCGGGAAAACCACTGCCTTAAACCACATTATGCGAGCCGCAGAACAGGCAATGCCGAAACGTTCCTTGGCCATCACCTCCATCGGGCGTGACGGCGAACCGGAGGACGTGGTCACAGGCAACGTCAAACCTCGCGTGTATGTCAAAAAAGGACAGCTTGTCGCCACCGCGCGCCGCTCGATCATGAGAGGAGACGCGTCGCTGGAAGTTTTAAGCTTGTCCGGAATCCGTACAGCGGAAGGTGAGGTGACGATCTTGCAGGCGCGCTCCAACGGATTTGTCGAACTTGCGGGCCCTTCTATTGCGAGTGATATCAGAGCGTTAGAGGCACAGCTTCGAAAAATTTCCCCTGACTGCCTGATGCTCGTCGACGGCGCACTGTCTCGGAACTCGCCTGCCGGAGGCGGACTCACAGAAGCGGTCGTATTGGTCGGAGGCATGGCCAACGCCTCAAATATCGAAGAACTTGCGCACAAAATTAAAAAACAAGTTACAAACCTCACACGCCCCGCGCTCGATCAGGATCTGCGAGCCCTTGCGTCGGATGCCTTCAGCGATCATCCCAAAGCCAGGGCGCTCATCTTCAACGGGCCCGGCGGAATCCGCCGCATCCTTGAAATGCCCGCTTTAATCGGTCACGGCGAGGAGATTAAAAAGGCACTTCTTCCGGACGACACAGTCCTGGTGCTTCGGGGCGCTATGACCTCACGCGTCGTCTCGGAGCTTTTAGACAGTGAACACTTTGAAAAGATAAAGCTTGCGGCAGAAGATGGCACCCGCTACTTTATCGACGATAAAACGATGAAAAGACTCGCAGAAAGAGACGTGACCCTGTGGGTACTCTATCCGCTTTTGCTACCCCTTGTCATCGTGAATCCGAAAGCAGAGGACGGCCATACGGTCGATATTGATTCACTTATTCACGCTGTCTCATCTGAAATTGCAGTGCCTGTTGCCCATCTGGGTGCCTCAGGCTGGTAGAAAGGGGAGGGTGTCACCATGCTTTTTATGAGTCGACAAGATCGCGAACGTTTGAATCTCACAGAAGTGCTCTTAGCCTGTGATTGCCGTTCGCCCCAGGGAAGGCGCCTGAAAGCCGCCCACCGCTACTACGGTCCCGGCGAGCAGGAAGCACTTGAAAAAGAATTTTTGACGATCGAAAAACTCGTCGACTTTTGCCACCGCCATCCCAAAGAGCTCCAAGACGCCTTAAGCCTGTTCATGCATTTTCGCGACCTTCGGGGGACAGTGGGAGGACTTGAAAAGCGGCGGCTACTCGATGTCACTGAATTGTTCGAGATCAAGCAGGCCGCGCGGCTTTTAAAAAAACTATCCGAGATCCCTTATCTTTTAGAAAAGACGGGGCTTACAATAAAGCCTTTAAAAGAAATTGAATCACTCCTTGATCCCAAAGGACAGGGCACCAGTGGCTTTTACTTGTACGATGAATATTCCGAAAAATTAGCAACGCTACGCCAAGAGCGCGCGGTACTAGAACAGCAAATGGAAGATTGTCCCGGGGAGGCGGAAAAAATACTCGCGTTGCGGGCTGAGATTATTAAGTCAGAGAAAAGGAAGAAACGCGTGTGCGAAGGATGCTCTGTGACGCGCTCACACCCTTTACGCCCTATTTATCCGAAAACCTTGAAACCGTGGGACAACTTGACTTTTCATTGGCCAAGGCACGCTTAGCCATCCATTGGGGGCGCCCAAGCCGGATATCTTGAAAAAAGGCGAAACAATTATCTTAGAGCAATTTTTCCACCCCTGATCGAAGAGCAGTTGCTTTCTCGTGGCAGCTCCTATGAACGCCAGACCGTCGCCATTGCAAAAGGGGCAACCGTTTTGTCAGGTCCGAACATGGGCGGCAAAAGCGTTACTTTAAAAGCCTTAACGCTTTCCATGGCGCTCATCCATATGGGGTACTTTCCGCCATGCGACTACGCGGCAACACCGCTTTTTGACTCCGTCAGCTACAGCTCGGATCATTTTGACACCACCAAGAAGGGCTTGTCCTCTTTTGCCTCCGAGATCGTCTGGCTGCGCGATGAAGTGGCGCGCCAAAAGGAGCAGTACGGTTTTTGCGTCATTGACGAACCCTGCCGGGGGACCAATCCGGAGGAGGCCAAAGCACTGGTCGGAGCCCTTTGCCGTTTCTTTGCCAAAGGCACGGGCTGTCTTGTCCTCGCCACGCATTACCCGACGCCAGAAGGTCCGGCGATTGCACATCTTAGGATCCGAGGCATCGCGGAGGAAGTCCTCCTTTCAGTGACAGGGGGCACGCGGGGACAACTGACGGATGAAGAGGCCATCCGCCGCATCGAATCCCTCATGGATTACAGCATTGAGACGGTCGAGGAGGCAGCGCCTGTCCCCAAAGGCGCACTGAAGCTCAGCGAGTGGCTGGGGATGGACCGTGACTTTCTTGCATTAGTGGAATAACAGGAGCGCGTATGGCATTTTTACGACTGGACGAAAAGAAGATCAAAAAGGCGAAAACATTGGCCTTCGAAATCGCCGAACAGGTGACCGAGCATCTCGAAAATGACACTACGGTCACGGTCGAGCGCGCGGTGTGCCGGCTTTTTGGCATTGACGGCGTGGATGAGCACGGTGTGCCGTTGCCCAATGTGGTGGTGGAACATTTACACACTTCAGGCGTACTCTCCCGGGGCGCCTCCTACTGGCTCGCGCAGGGAGCGCTTTCGACCGGACTGTCGCCCAATAAACTCGCAGAGGCTGTCGCCCAAGGCGATATTGATCTTCTTTCCCTTGAAACAAACGATCCCTTTGCCTGTCAGCTGTGGAGTAAGGAACGCGGCAAGGAAGCGCTATTAAAGCTTCGGGAGAGGCGAAACGAGCGTGAAATATTGATCGAGCGCTACGGCGAACGCCCAAGTCCCCTGCTCTACGCCATTGTGGCAACAGGCAATATCTTCGAGGACATCGTCCAGGCAAAAGCCGCCGCCCGGCAGGGCGCCGATGTCATAGCCGTCATCCGCACCACAGGGCAGAGCCTATTAGACTATGTGCCCTACGGCGCGACCACCGAAGGATTCGGCGGGACGACCGCAACTCAGGAGAACTTCCGCCTGATGCGGGAAGCCTTGGATGAGACGGGCCAAGAAGTCGGCCGCTACATCCGCCTTTGCAACTACTGCTCGGGACTTGCTATGCCTGAAATCGCGGTCATGGGCGCCATGGAACGCCTCGACGTCATGCTGAATGACGCGCTTTACGGCATTTTATTTCGTGACATCAACATGCGGCGCACGCTCGTTGACCAGCGCTTTTCACGCATGATCAACGGGGCCTCGGGCATTATCATCAACACGGGAGAGGATAATTATCTCACGACCTCAGACGCTTTTTGCGAGGCCCATACCGTCCTGGCCTCCCAGATGATCAATGAGCAATTTGCCCTATTTGCGGGGATGCGAGAAGAGCAGATGGGACTTGGCCACGCCTTTGAGATGGATCCTGCCATGGAAAATTCCTTTATCTATGAGTTGGCACAAGCCCAGATGGCGCGGCAGATCTTCCCGAACGCACCCTTAAAATACATGCCTCCGACCAAACACATCACGG
The DNA here is from genome assembly GCA_040766025.1 of Clostridia bacterium. Classification (GTDB taxonomy): domain Bacteria; phylum Bacillota; class Clostridia; order Saccharofermentanales; family DTU023; genus UBA4923. The sequence goes on from JAXGRH010000003.1 coordinate 62,230, forward strand.
GCAATATTTTCAAGGCGCAGGTACAAGATACTTTGTTTAACGTGGCCACCGTGTTAAGTGACCAGCGCTTCTTACTCCTTGGCATGATGACCGAAGCCATCCATACGCCGCATATGGCCGACCGCTACCAGGCGATCGACAACGCGCTTTATGTCCGGCGCGCGATGCGCGATAGGCGGGGAGATCGAATTTCGAAAGGCGGTCTCATGGAACAGCGTGCCGACCGCGTGTTAACGGACGCCCTCACGCTCCTTGAAACAATCCGCCGGGACGGATTATTCCAATCGCTTGAAAAGGGTCTTTTTGCGGATATTAAGCGCCGTCCCGAAGGAGGGAAGGACTTTCGGGCGTCATCCGAAAAGACGAACGCTACGACAATCCCTTCACGAAGTTGTTCATGGAGGAACAAGAGAAGATAAAGGGAGGTATGCGCGGATGAAAAATGATCAAACCCCCATGCCCGATCTTACTCGCATCAGGCCCTACGGCGATACACTTGACGATGGCCGGATACAACTGAGTTTCACCTTGCCCGTTCCTTCCGATGACCGTGCGGTGGAGGCTGCAAAAGAAGTCCTGCATCTTTTAGGATTAAAGAACCTCTCATCGCCTGGTATGAGGCGATTGACCATGGATTTACGCACTTCATCTGCTATGGCAGCCTCGACAAAAGCGTTGATTATACGGCGCTTGTGGTACATGAAGCCGACGTCACGCGCATGACCCTTCCTGAAACCGATCAGTTCATCCGTGAGCATTTCGGCCGCCCGATCCGGGTCATCGGCGCGAGCACAGGCACGGACGCGCACACCGTCGGCATCGACGCGATCATGAACATGAAGGGCTACGCGGGCCGCTTTGGTTTAGAACGCTACGACATGATCGAAACGCGAAACTTAGGAAGTCAAGTGGAGAACGAAGACTTCATCCGCGAGGCGATCCAGTTCAACGCGGATGTCATGCTGGTTTCTCAGACCGTGACACAAAAGGATGTCCATATCCATAACATCACGGAGCTTGTGGAATTGTTGGAGGCCGAGTCACTTAGGGACCGCTTCTTACTCTTGATCGGGGGACCGCGCGTTTCACATGAACTGGCCAAAGAACTGGGCTGTGACGCGGGCTTCGGCCCGGGGAAATTTGCGGACGATGTCGCAAGTTTCATGGTGAGTGAATTGTTTAAACGCATGGAATTGAGGAGGGGATGATGAGCCCACGAACTTTGTTATGGCGTCCTTCAAAAGAACGCGTGGAGCAATCCCGCATGAAGGCTTTCATGCGCCGGTTAGAAAAGCGGCACGGCCTCTCTTTTTCCGGTTATCGGGCGCTTCATCAATGGAGTGTTGAAAACCCTGAGGTTTTCTGGGATGAACTTTGGCAATTTTTAGGAATTCGATCCACCGAAAACTACAGCTCGGTTGTCGACGATCTGACAAAATTCCCGGGCGCAAAATGGTTCCCGGGGGCCGTGTTAAACTACGCTGAAAACATCCTAAAAGACCACAAGGACAGAGAGATAGCCCTGATCTTTCGCGGCGAAAACCATATGCGGAGAAGCTTTACCTGGGCGGCACTTAGAAACCAAGTAGAACGTTTAGCGACGCGCATGCGAGAAGAGGGGATTGTGCCCGGAGACCGCGTTGCGGCCTATATGCCGAATGTGCCTGAGACCGTCATCGCGATGCTCGCCTCCTCGGCCGTCGGCGCCATTTGGAGTTCCTGCGCGACGGATGTCGGAGTCACGGCCGCCATCGATCGGCTGGGTCAGATTGAACCCAAACTGCTCTTTACTGCGGACGGCTATACCTACAAGGGGAAGCCCTTCGATGTGACCGAAAAGGCGGCCGAGATTGTGAAGGGCATCCCTTCTATCTCTCGCGTTGTGCTTTGTCACTACGCGGGAGATATGAACAAAGGCGATGGGATCCCGTATTGCATTCACTGGGAGGACTACCTGGCGAAGAAAATGGAAAAGTGTTTTATCTATGAGCCCTTACCGGCCTCACACCCCCTTGTCATCATGTTCTCATCCGGCACGACCGGCAAACCTAAATGCATGGCGCAGTCACAGGCGGGACTTTTGGTCAACCAGCTAAAAGAAGTATCCCTCCACCACGACCTTGGCACGGGGGACCGCATGCTTTACATCACGACCTGTTCTTGGATGATGTGGAACTGGATGCTGTCCGCTTTAGGGACGGGCTGTTCCGTCGTGCTGTTTGATGGGAATCCCGCTTATCCTGACACCGCGCATATCTGGCGTGTTTTGGAAGAAGAAAAGGTTACCTGCTTTGGCCTCTCGGCAAGCTATGTGCACGCCCTGATGGCGGATGGCTTTATCCCCAAAGAGCACGCCGATTTATCGTCGTTAAAAAGTATCTCTCAGACGGGCTCCGCCCTGTCTGACGCGGGCTTCCATTACATCTATGAGGCGATCAAAAAGGATGTGCATTTTTCATCGATTGCGGGCGGCACGGACATTAATGGTTGTTTTTGCCTTGGGAACCCCCTGGAACCTGTTTACAGCAACGAATTGCAGGGACCGGGGCTCGGTGAACCGGTGTCGGCGTTTAACGATAAAGGGGAACCCGTCTTCGACGAACAGGGTGAACTCGTCTGTGAATATCCCATCCCGCCTATGCCCTTGTATTTTTGGAACGATCCTTCGGGCAAGCGTTACCACGAGGCCTATTTCGATGTCTTTCCCGGTGTCTGGCGCCACGGCGACTATATTGAGATCCATTCGGACACGGGCGGTGTGACCTTTTACGGGCGCTCCGATTCCGTGTTGAAACCTTCCGGGGTGAGAATCGGAACCTCCGAAATCTACGCGCAGGTGCAAAAGATTGACGAAGTCCAGGATTCACTGGCCATCGGTCAGCAGCATGCGGGCGATGAGCGCGTGATCTTGTTTGTCCAAATGAAGGCGGGGGTCCCGTTGGATCGTGACATCGCCAAAAAGATCCGCCAAATTTTAAAGGTCAATGCGTCACCGCGCCATGTGCCGGCCCTGATCCTTGAGACACCGGATGTCCCAAGGACCCTAAACGGTAAACTTATTGAGGGGGCGGTGTCCAATATCCTGCACCACCGCGAGGTGACGAACCGCGATGCCATGCAAAATCCTGAAGTGTTGGACTTTTTTATTGGCATCCGAGAATTGCTTGAATCATCTGTTGAGGCGATGGCCGCCTCAGGTCTTGTATTCTAGAGTGTAGTTAAGGGAGGAAAAATTTTATGAAAATATTAGTCGCGGGCTCCGGCACCATGGGCGCCGGTATCGCTCAGGTGTTCGCCCAGGCGGGGCACGATGTCCTGATGTTCGATCGGACAAAAGAATTGACCGCCAAAGGTTTTCACATGATCGAAAAACAACTGCGAAGACAAGAAGAAAAAGGACGTTTAGAACCTTTGGAGGTGGACGCTATTCTTTCACGTCTTCAACAGTCGGTTGACTTGGAAGATGCGGTGGGAGCTGAGCTTGTCATTGAGGCGATTTTCGAGGATAGGGCGGTTAAACGCGAATTGTTTCAAAAACTCGATAATATCTGTCCTCCAAACTGCCTGTTTGCGACCAACACCTCCTCATTATCCGTCACGGAAATGGCCACAGGCCTAGTGCATGAAGCACAATTTTTGGGCATTCATTTTTTTAACCCGGCGCCCGTGATGAAATTAGTGGAGATTATCCGCGCGGAGAACACCTCGGATGAGACCATGGAACGCGCGGTATTGCTTGTGCGCGCCATCGGCAAAGAGCCGGTGCTCTCAGCGGAAAGCCCGGGATTCATTGTGAATCGCGTCCTGATCCCCATGATCAATGAGGCGGTTGACTTATTGGATCACAAGATTGCCTCGAAAGAAGATATCGATCAGGCGATGCGTCTGGGCGCCAACCACCCGATGGGGCCTCTGCAATTGGCTGATTTCATCGGGATCGACATTGTTTTGAATATTATGGAGACCTTACTGTTGGAAACCAATGACCCGAAATACCGACCGAGTCTGTTGTTGAAACGCATGGTGCGTGCCGGCAAACTCGGACGCAAAACGGGTGAAGGGTTCTACCGTTATTAAAGAGGAGAAGCTATGAAAGAAATTGTTCTACTAGGCGCTTGCCGCACCGCGGTGGGAAAATTTGGGGGGACCTTGGCGAACGTCCCGGCGACTCGGCTGGGTGAGATTGTCATTGAAGAGGCGATGCGCCGCGCGGGGGTTAAGCCTCATGAGGTCGATGAAGTGCTCATGGGTTGTATCTTGTCAGCCGGTCTGGGTCAGAATGTCGCCCGACAGGCAGCTATGGGCGCCGGGATCCCTGAGACGGTGCCCGCGACAACGATCAACAATGTATGCGGCTCCGGGTTAAAGGCGGTGACGATGGCCGCGGCCCTGATTCGAAACGGCGATGCCGATGTCGTCATCGCGGGCGGCACGGAGAATATGTCCGCCGCGCCCTATCTTTTAGATAAGGCACGCTATGGCTATCGCATGGGAAACGGCACGCTCGTTGACTCCATGATCCAAGACGGGCTCTGGGATATATTCGGCAACTACCATATGGGTGTGACGGCTGAAAATGTGGCTGAGCGTTATGGTATCTCTCGCGAAGTGCAGGACGTCTTTGCGTTAGAAAGCCAGATGCGGGCCAAAAAGGCGCAAGAAAACAATCGCTTTCAAGAGGAGATTGTCAGCGTTCCGATCGAAGAGCGAAGGCGTTCCTTTGATTTTGATACGGATGAGTACCCCCGCCATGAGACAAGTTTGGAGGCGCTTTCAAAGCTGCGTCCCGCTTTTCAAAGCGAGGGGACAGTCACGGCCGGCAACGCTTCGGGCATCAATGACGGGGCGGCGGCGGTTGTAGTCATGAGCAAGGAAAAAGCGGATGCCTTAGGGCTCGTTCCCATGGCGACGCTTGTGTCAGGCGTCTCGGTCGGCCTTGATCCCGCGTATATGGGGATGGGCCCCTTATATGCCACAAAGAAACTTTTAAAGAAGACAGGGCTGTCATTGGAGGACATCGATCTGTTTGAATACAATGAGGCCTTTGCCGCGCAGGCCCTTGCCGTGTTAAAAGAGCTCGAGCTTGGCGATAGCCGCGTGAATGTGAACGGCGGCGCCATCGCCCTCGGCCACCCGGTCGGCGCTTCGGGGGCCAGGATTCTTGTGACTCTGTTACATGAGATGGAAAAAAGAGATTTGAAACGGGGTCTGGCTTCCCTGTGTATCGGGGGAGGCATGGGGATCGCGGCTTTGGTGGAGCGTTAGGAGGATGTCATGGAATTGCTGTTAACAAAACAAGAGGGGGGCATCGTTGAGATCACGATTCACCGCCCTCAAGAATTGAACGCGCTCAACCGACCGTTATTAAAAGAATTGTCAGAATTGTTACACACACTCCAGCAGGACGAGCGTGTACGCTGCCTCATTGTGACGGGTTCAGGTGACCGCTCCTTTGTGGCCGGAGCGGACATCGGGGAGATGGCCGAGATGACAAGACCCGAAGCCGAGATGTATTCTCGCTTCGGACACCGCGTCATGCGCCAGTTAGAGACCTTTCCTGTCCCCGTGATTGCGGCGGTCAATGGCTTTGCCTTGGGCGGAGGTTTTGAGTTGGCACTTGCTTGTGATATTCGCATCGCCTCGGCACGCGCGAGTTTCGCTTTTCCTGAGACAGGGCTCGGGATCATCCCGGGTTTTGGCGGTACGCAGCGCCTGTCACGCCTTTTGAATCCCATGGTAGCTTTCGACCTCATTATGACGGGGCGCCGTGTGAAGGCCGATGAGGCGAAAGCGCTCGGTATTGTCAGCGAAGTACTAGAAGCAGAAGCCCTGCTTTCAAGGGCATGGGAAATCGCGGAGTTGATTGTGAAAAAGGCGCCTTTGGCGGTCCGTGAGGCGAAACGCGCGATACGTGACGGCTTGAAGTTGACGCCGGAGGAAGGCGATGTGTTAGAAGAAGTTGCCTTTGGTCGCCTGTTTGACACGGAAGACCAAAAAAATGCCATGCGACATTTCCTCGATAAAGAGGAAGCTCCGCCTTTTCAAGGCAAGTAGCCTTAAAAGATTGATAGAATGATAGGGTATCCGAGAAGTGGCATGAAAGGGAGGGACCGCGTATGAAACAACTGAACGCGAAAAAGATAAAACGCCATATGCTGAAAACATATGAATTTTGGCAGATTGATGAGAAGTTTCTCATCATTCCGGGAGGTCAAAAATTTGAGGCAGTGGCGGGATTGGAGCAACTCCCTCCAAGCGATATCGGCTATATCGCCTATGCCTTCCTCGATGAATACATGAGGGTTGTGTTTTTGGGAGAGGCTGATGAAAACAAGAATACCTACCGGTATTTTGACGGTGATGAGCTCCTTGTCGTGCCGGCCCAATCGATTGAAAATATTCTGGTGCGAGTTGTAAAACCCACCGCCGATTTGATCGAGCATCCCTTTGTTGAGGGTGTCCTCGCGTTTCATGAGTCGAACGCGCTTGTAAGGAGCACCTTGTCGCTCCGCTCGCTGGACCTTTATCGGGATCCGCTCTTCCCTGCTATTTTGACCGCCTGTTTCATCCGCGATGAAGTGAGAAAAGAAAAGGCTTATGACGCGGAGCTTGCCAGCTTTGTGGAACGTGTCAAGCCCCTGCTTGAAATGGAAAATGAAGAGCCGCCTGTCTTACCTGACGCGCCGGCTGTCCCCGATGAAGATATTAATTTCATCAAGATCAAGGATCTGTCTCCGGCTAATAATGGTAGCTGGCGGGCGGTATTACTTGAAAGCTTGCCCGGTACGCGCGTGAAAAGAAAAGGTGACGACGTTTCTATTTCTTTAGAAACGGTGACCCTTGACGAGGTCGAATACGTCGTTCCTTTCATTAATCATTTGCTGCCTGTTGAGGGAACCGATATTACGGTGGAGGCCTCTAAGCCCTTTAGGCTGCCCTGGCGCCTGGCCTATGAGATGGATTGCCCGGATTGTGATTTTAAGGAGACTTTCTACCTGGGCCGCCATGGTGAGGACAGCTATATGTTCAAGGAAATCTTGGGCGAAATACGGCAGGGCAAGGTGGATCCCGCGATCCTGATTGACCTTGTGCAGCGAGATGATACTGAGCTTGATTTTTCAAGAGAGCTTTACCGTTGCCGCAACTGCAGTACGCTTGCCGTGATGAAACGTCTGCGCCTTGTGACACCGGATAAAACTTTTTCAGCCGCCTACAATTGCCCTGTATGCGGTGAGCGCATGTCGCAGGTGAAAAGAGGGCATATTGCTTCGCTTGATTGCCCCGACTGCCGCAAACCTTTGAACCTTGTGTCAGAAAAACAATGGAGCGGCGTGCCGGAGACGGAGATTATCGAGTAAATGAAACAAGATTATTATTTGAAGCAGTTAGAAGAGGAGCTCGTGGTCGCTTTGGGCTGTACGGAGCCGGTCGCGGTCGCGTATGCGGCGGCGCTGGCGAAACAGCAGGCAGGCATCGGCCAAGTCTTGTCGATTGACCTGAAGGCAAGTGTCAACATCTATAAAAACGCGATGGGCGTCTACATTCCCGGCACTCATGAGATGGGTGCGTCCATGGCGGCGGCGCTCGGCGCCGTGGGCGGCAATCCCAAACTCGGTCTCCAAGTTCTCCAGGATTTAACAGAATCGCATATTGAAGAGGCAAGGGTATTGAACGCCCAAGCTTCGATTAAAACATCTCCCGCGCCTGAAAATACTCCCTCTTTATATATCGATGTCTTAGTGAAAACGAAAAACCATGAAGGTCGTGCCGTGGTGGCTTGGAAACATGACCTGATCATGGAGTTGGAGCGGGACGGAGAATCTGTTTTCAGTAACGATCTTTCCCATCTGACTGAGATGGGTGATGCCATTACGGTGGATGATTTGCGTGACATCTGGGAGTTTGCGAAGACGGTGGATCTCGATCGCCTTGACATTGTCCGTCAGGCGGTTCTTTTGAATGAGCGGATTGCCCAGGAGGGTCTCACACATTCCTATGGTTTGGAGGTCGGTCGCTCGATTGCCGAATCGCATCATTGGGTGGGGAAGGACATTGACCGGGAAAATTGTTCGCTGTCGGATTACTGTGCGGCGCGCACGGCGGCGGCCGCCGACGCGCGCATGGCCGGTGCGTCTATCCCCGTGATGAGCAACTCAGGAAGCGGTAACCAGGGCATTACGGCGACGGTTCCGGTGTCCGCTGCCGCGCATTATTTGAATAGTTCTGAGGAGGCTCTTATCCGCGCGGAGACTTTAAGTCATTTGGTGGCGATCCACGTGAAGAAAAGTTACGGACGTTTATCGCCTTTATGTGGCGCGACGGCTGCCGCGGTCGGCGCGTCCGCCGGCGTGGTCATGCTCTTGGGTGGCGGTTTTGACCAGGTCACCGCGGCCGTGCAAAATATGTTCGGCACCTTGACCGGCATGATCTGTGACGGGGCAAAACTGGGCTGTGCCTTGAAAGTTTCCGTGTCTATTTATGCCGCGGTGCAGGCCGCAAGCGTCGCGATGCGCGGCAAGGCGATTAGGTCTACCGACGGCGTCATTGAGGTGGATGTGGAGGAGACGATACGCAATATGGAGCGCATCTCAAAAGAAGGTATGAGTCATATGGACGACTTGCTTTTGAGCATCATGTTGAACAAGCAAGGCGATTGCTGACGTGTTATAATGCGTAAAGAAAAATTGTTGCGGGTGTAGTTCAATGGCAGAACATTAGCTTCCCAAGCTAAATACGGGGGTTCGATTCCCCTCACCCGCTCCACGACTAAACGCTTCTTTTGATACACAAACCGTCAAAATGTCTTGATTCCAGGGCTTCTTGATGGCATTTTTATTTTCTGCTGCTTGTTGACTGCGGCGGCTGTTTTATTAGTTCATTTTGCAAACCCTGCCATTCGAGAATGACTGTTGAAGTGGTAACAGGTGGCTTTTCCGTATGTGGAAATTAACCGATGCCTACAGGGCAGAGAAAAAATACGCAAAAGGCAATGGCTGAGAAGCTCCGGCTAAGCATTGATCAAATTGATTAGGATTGGCAGATGCCATCTGCTGACCGGAAACCGCAAAGGGAGGAATAAATATGATAAGGAGCCGCAGTATTGTTGCAACACCGCCGGGTGCTACGGTTAGAGAGCAACTTGACGATAGAGGTATGAGTCAAAAAGAGTTGGCTTCCAGAATGGATATGTCCGAAAAGCATATCAGCAGGCTTATTAATGGCGAGGTGCAGTTAACACCAGAGGTTGCCATGCGGTTGGAAATGGTATTAGGCGTGCCGGCTCATTTTTGGAGCAATCTAGAGGCAATATACCGCGAGAAGATTGTTAAGGCTGATGCCGAAAATGTAATGGACGCAGACGCTGAATTGGCAAAAAAATATCCTTATAACGAAATGGCTAAAAACAACTGGGTGCCGGCAACAAGAAAATCGAACGAAAGAGTAGTCAATCTTCGAAAGTTTTTTGAAGTAGTACAGCTTGGTCTTCTGCAACGAGAATCTTTACTCCCTAACGTTGCCTGTAGACGACTTTTGTTGACGGAGAAAGGTGATTATGCACTTGTTGCATGGGTACAGAAGGCTCGACTTGATGCAAGATCAATTGAGACAAAACCAATTGATCTAAAGAGTTTGTCCTCGTCAATACCCTATATCAGGGCAATGACGAGAATGGATCCCAGTGATTTTTGCCCAAAACTATCAAGCTTGCTTGCCGACTGCGGTATAGCAGTTGTATATCTTCCGCATATTGGAGGATCCTTCCTTCACGGTGCTACTTTTGTTGATGGGAGCAAAATCGTTGTAGGACTGACTGTCCGGGGAAAAGATGCTGACAGGTTTTGGTTCAGTCTATTCCATGAGCTTGCTCATATACTTTTGGGTCACATTGGCAGAGCCAACGGTACTACAGACGAGGACGAAACTGAAGCGGATGAGTTCGCTAAGCAGACTCTGATCTCCACGGAACAATTTGACAATTTTGTTGAAAGAAACGATTTCGGGCGAGATTCAATCATACAGTTCGCGAGAAGCATTGACATAGATGCCGGCATAGTCGTAGGGCGCTTGCAAAAGGAAGGTTATATCAACTATAGCTGGCATAACGATCTTAAGAAAAAATATATGATCTCTGAGGAGTAGAGACTTCTGTGAGAAAAGCATCTTAGTGGCGAAATACTTTTCTCAGTACGCCCTGCATGGGAAGGTTTAACGGGTGAAAATCTCCCTTATAAAACAAGGAAAGTAAGGAGGTTATGGATATGGAGTTGGCCAAGATTACATCCAAAGGACAGATCACGATACCGATCCAAATAAGAAAAACATTGGATTTAAAAGAAGGTGACAAGGTCGCTTTTGTCACTGAAGGCAATCGAATATTTCTGGAGAATTCTACAAAATTGGCGATAAAAGAAGCACAAATGGCTTTTGAAGGATTCGCTGAAGAATTTGGACTAAAAACAGAGGAAGATGTTGTCAACTTCGTCAAAGAGGTCAGGAGAGAAATATGGGAGAAAAAGTATGCGATTAATGATTGATACCAATGTTCTTTTATCTGCTCTTATATTCAATAGCTAGATAAAAATTTCACTAAAGATACATGAATTCAGCCCAATCTCATATATGATGGTCTCATGAAACGAGAAGGTGAAAAAAAGCAACGTCGTGTCCTCATGTCAGTGGTGGCCGTCCTTCTAATCTTGGCGGGCGCCTTTTTAATCTTCTATGGCTTTCGTCTGAAATGGAAAGAGAACAAGGTGCAAAAAGATTTGAAAAATCTCTACTATGCGCAGCTTTCCTACGGCGATGAGGAGCCCCCGCCGGGACCTACAAATGAGAAAGATGATGGAGTTTATCCCGGACGCCCGAAGCCTCCTCTCCCTCTGCCGGAAGAACCGATCCTGCCGGGGGACGAAGAAGACCCCGAGATGCAGTTCGACTTCTCCAAACTAAAACCGATTGCCTTGTTGAGCATCCCGAAAATCAAGCTAGAAGTGGTGGTTGTGGAAGGGACAAAATCGTCCGATTTACTTTATGCCGTCGGACATTTCACAGGCACAGCCCTGCCGGGAGAAAAGGGCAACGTCGCCATCGCGGGGCACCGCACCTTCGTGTCGGGGCAGTTCTTTAAACGCCTCGACGAGCTGGAACCCGGCGATAGAATCGAAATGGAATACAACGGGAATCACTATGTTTACCGCGTCACAGAGACATGGGTGGTACTGCCCGATGAAACCTGGGTCATCGGAGAAACAAAAGAATCGGTCATCACGCTTGTAACCTGTACACCCCCGCGATCGACTTCGCACAGGCTCATCATTCGAGGGGTATTAGACGAAAATCCTTAAGAAGAAACAGCCTTTGACAAAAGCGACGGACCTTTGTATGATAGGCAGGCAAATGAATAAGCCTTTTTAGCTCAGTAGGTAGAGCGCATCCATGGTAAGGATGAGGTCGCCGGTTCAATTCCGGCAAAAGGCTCCAACAAAAGGCTCCGACCTGTCGGGGCCTTTCGTTTTAACTCAATATGTTTACGCTATTTGTTACAGAATATATTTTTTATTGTCACCTGGAACGCTTGGAACTATAATGCAAGTGTCATATTAATGCCAAAGCGGTTTTTGAGTCTGCAAGTCAGACCAGTTTACATGGAGGGAAAAAATGAAAAAGTATTGGATGATTATCATGGCGCTCGCACTTGTCATCGCACTGGTGGTCGGATGTGCTCCCAAGGAGCCCCAGCCGAGCGATACGGTGCCCGAGCCCAAACCTACCGAATCACAGACAGAAGAGCCCCCGACGGGCCTTGAAGCCGCTGAGATTACGGTACAAGTCGAAAAGGAATGGATGGCGTACTACGAGGCGGCCGCCAAGCGGATCACCGACGCCAATTCCGGTGTCACCATCAAGCTCCAGGAGATCGGTTCTTTTGATCACCTCGGAATCCTGGATGAAACAGATGCCAGCAACCCGGACGTCGCGGATGTTTTCGCGCTTCCCGCAGATCGCTTGACAGGCCTTGCAGCCAAAGATTTACTGGGCGCCATTGACGCCCCGGCCATCGCGGCACGCCTGGGCGGCTGGGTCGACTACGAGGCAGGCCTTGGAGGTCTGTTTAAACTGGACGGCGAATACCTCGCCTTCCCTTACAACATTGAAACGCTTGTCGTGTTCGCCAACATCAAGAACGCTGAAGCAGAAGGCATTGACCTGAACGCCCCTGTTGAGCTCGATACCATTACGGATCCCCACATATTCTCTTTTGCCTGTCTTTGACGCCTGGTTTGGTGTCGCGCTGACAAACTCAGCTGACATCGCGCTTCTAAAAGATGTGGGGTGGATTTGAATCCTGGATCTGACGACCGATTGGGACCTCGCTTGATTCTGCCAAAAAGGCTGCGCTCACCGTCCTTTATGACTATTGGAAACTGAACTACGACAAGAACACAACTCTCTTTGATCCCGATGCCGGTTGGGGCTATATCTCAGACAAATTCACCAGCGGAAATACCGGTGTCCTTCGCATCGGTGGCCCATGGGAGACCGGTGAGATGAGAGAGAAAACAGACGACGGGGCCGATCTTGGCATCTACCCGATCGGGCAGATCACGGTCGCAGGTCAACCGCTCCGCCACTGGCAGGGCGGCTGGGGATTGGCGATTAACCCCCGAATCGAAGAGAATCCCGCTCAGGTCGCGCTGGCGGAAGCCATGATCGGCGAGATCGTGAATCCCGCCTACGCAGTCGATCTGTTTAAGGCGACCGGCAAGATTTTGGAAAACGTGACCGCGGACGACTATGAGGCCTCCGACCTTGATGAGATCGACAAAAAAGTCATCGCGGCTGTGATCGACTCCTTCCACGTGTCTCCCGGAAGACCGCTGTTCCAGCAGTTCGGACCTGTGTGGGATACCTGGAAAAATGCCATCCTGTCATGGAACAGTGTCGTTCCCGCCGATGTGGAAGCGGCCTACGGTGAACTGAAAGCGTCCTTTGACGCCATGATGGCCGATTTGAAATAATCACAAGCTGTCATAAGAGAAATTGAATGGAAAGGCGGGATATCCAAACGATAACCCGCCTTTCCTGCTATGATAGATATACTTCTTGGCAAGGTTATGTAGAGGCAGCGTATGGAAAAACAAATGGGGCATCGCCAGGAATTGAAGCAGCGGCACAAACGGCAGTTGACCGTCTTAATCGCATGGTGCGCAGCACTTGTTGTCATCGCCGCCATCGAGGCTACTCTTCTCATCGGACCGGAAGGTTTCCAAGTTTGGAAGGAGCTGTTCCCCCAAGCGACCCCCGGCGACTACTCCGCTTTTGTGCTCACACGATTTCTCTTCGACCTGATGGTTCCCGTCTCACTTTCCCTGTACACTTACTTTACCATTGAGAAAATCGGAACACCCCCTGTCTACCGCCTGATATGGGGCGCTGTTATTCTAATCGCCGTGATGTGGAAAATCTTGCGTTTTGACACATCATCACCCTTTTGGTATACGACGATCGCCCTCATGGTGGGATTATTTTTCACCGTGATCAATCTCCACCGTCTCGAGCGGACGAATGAAGAAAGAGAGAGCGTATGAACCCGAAAGATACCATCCGAAACGAGATCGGCGTTGAATGCAGGCGCAAAAATCTTGAACTTTGTCATTCGCCCGACATCACCGATGAAGATAAGAAAGCGTACACCCTTTTACGCCGACAAGCCCGGGATGAAGAAAAGGTATTCTTGCAAAAAAACCCCGAGCGAAAAGCAGCTTTTGAAGCACTCATTCTAGATACAGATCCCTCTGTCCGCCGCTACCTTTTGGAAGCACAAGAAAACGAAGCGCGCGCCGCGTTTTACCAAGAGCTAATCGACCTGGATTACGATTTTGAGCTCCAATACGTCATCGCAAAAGAAAAAGCCCAACAGCTCCCCCAAATTGCCGCCCTGCGTCGGGAGTTGCTGTTAGAACGGCAAGAAGCAGAACAAGCGTTAAAAAAGGCCAAGTCCGAAAAGCACGAGGAGGCCATTCAAGCCTTTTCGGAGGCGCAGAAAAAGCATCGCCAAAAACTAAAAGACGAGATCGCTCTGCTTAAAAAAGCCCGGCACGAAGCTATAATCTCCCCTAAAGCCTTTGCCAACGAGAAAAGAGAGAAAAAGCTAGAGACAAGAGACGAAATTGCCGTCCTGAAACGTCAATTGCCGGTAAGAAGAGAACAAGAACGACTCCGTCATGTCCGCCACCGGCTGCGCCATGACATCAAAGGCCGGCTTCGCGTCCTTCATTCAGACATCGCCGACCACGCAAGAAATATTCCTGTTGAAATCAAAAAGCAAAAACCCCTCATTTCATACTTGACATGGCCCCTACCGGGACTGGGGCAATTGCTTTTGGGACAATATGTGAAGGCCGCGCTTTTCTTTATAGGGTCGCTTTTCACCTATCTTGTCGCCATTCCCTACGCCCTGGGTCGTCATAACTATCGCGGAAAAGGTCTGTTCGGCCTTATTTCATTGGCCGAAGGCGGCTCACGACTCGACCGCTCCGTCATTTTCATGGTGGAAGGCGTCATCGCGATTATCTTGCTATTGATGGGACTTTTGATCCTCTACCAATCCTATCGCGATGTCAGGCGCGTTGAAACAAGAATGATCCAAGGGGTTCGAAAGAACAACTGGTTCGAAACGAAGACTACCATCCGACGGGAAGGTTTCCCCTTCTTTGCCTCAGCGCCCGCGGCCCTTGTCACGATCTTCATCGTGCTCCTGCCGATCGCGGTGACCATCCTGATCTCCTTTACCAACTACGACCCCTCCCACCAGTCAAAATTCAGCTGGACAGGGCTTTTAAACTACAAACAAATTGTCTTGGGGCAGGGGATTGCCGGAGGCCCCTTTTGGTATATCACGGGCTGGACCATCCTTTGGACAATCTTTGCCACCTCCCTTGCCATCCTGATCGGGTTTGTGCTGGCGCTGTTGGTGAACCAGGACCGCATCTACGGCAAAAGACTGTTCCGTACCGTCTACCTGCTCCCCTGGGCCGTACCTGCTTTTATCACGATCATGTTCTTTTCGATCATGTTCTCACCGTCTGGGCCGTTAACCCTGGCATTGTCCTCAGTTTTAGGTAAGACGGTGAACATCAAGTACCTGACCTGGGGCACGAGGGCGGTCCTGATCTTCCTTCAGGGGTGGCTTGGGAGTTCTTACATCTTCCTTTTGTGTACGGGTATTTTGCAAGGAATACCCAATGACCTTTATGAAGCCGCCCGTATTGATGGGGCAACAGGATTTCAAGCGACGCGCCATATCACGATCCCGATTCTGCTGTTCCAGACAGCGCCCCTGCTCATCGGCCAGTACACCTTTAACTTCAACAACTTCTCCATCATCTGGCTGTTCAACGGAGGTGGGCCTTTTGAACCTTCCAAGTACGGTAACATCGCGGGCTCATCTGACCTGCTTATTTCATACATCTACAAGCTGACCATTCAAAAACAGTATCAGGGAATCGGTTCGGCGATTACACTCATCGTGTCGCTTGCCTTGATCTTTTTCACCTGGATCGGCTTTAGCCGGTCGAAGGCATTTCGGGAGGAGAAACTATGAGCGCTAAAAAAGACAAGGGACTTTATCTCTCCGACCGGCCGCCTCTGACGACCTTGAAAGTCATCCTTTTAGGGATCAGTTACATCTTGCTATTTTTCTATGTCTTCATTGTCCTCTGGCCCTTATCCCAGATCCTTTTTACGAGCTTCAACGGCAATCAGGGTTCGTATATCCAAATTGGGGGAACTTACGAATTTTCCACGAAACATTTTGACTACCTGTTTCAGGAAACCTACTTTTTAAACTGGGTGCTGAACACGATTGTCATCGCCTTAGCCACGGCGATTCTCACCTTGATCTTCGTCTCATTTACGGGCTACGCCTATTCGCGTTACCGTTTCAAAGGGCGTAAGGCCTCCCTGATGGCGATCATGTTGATCCAGACCATCCCGACCTTTGCGGGGATTGCCGCCTTCTATACCCTGCATTCCATCGTCATCTCCATCGCGCCCTGGTTCAGCCGCCAATTGTTTTTGATCCTGATTTACGCCGGAGGCGGTATTGCGGGCAACACGTTCATCCTGAAGGGTTACATCGACTCCATCTCAACCGAGCTCGATGACGCGGCGAGGATTGACGGCTGCGGCAATTTGCAGGTGTACCGCCTCATCATCATGCCCATTGTGCGGCCCATGCTGGCGGTGATCGCGCTCTGGTCGTTCATCGGGCCCTTCCTCGACTTCATGCTGCCGAGCATTTTATTAAATGATCCAAAAACCTATACATTGGCGACAGGCTTGAACACCCTGATCACCGATCAATACAATATGCATCAGCCCGTGTTCGCTGCCGGCGGTCTTCTGACCGCGGTGCCGATCATCATTTTATTCATTGCGTTGCAAAAGCAGCTCGTCTCGGGGCTTGCAAGCGGCGCGGTTAAAGGTTAGGTGGACGCCATGAGAGTTGAACTAGTCAATATCGGGAAAAAATACGAAGGCAGAGAAAATTTCACCATCCGCCATATCGATCTCGCGATTGAGGATAAAGATTTCTGTGTCATCCTGGGCCCTTCGGGCTGCGGCAAGAGTACGCTTTTGCGCATGATCGCGGGATTGAATTCCATCACAGAAGGTGATTTGCTCTTCGACGGCAAGCGCATGAATAAGGTGGAACCCAAAGACCGTGACATCGCGATGGTCTTCCAGTCTTACGCGCTTTATCCGCATATGACGGTCTATGACAATATGGCTTTCTCCCTGAAGATGAGAAAAGAAAAAAAGACCGTTATCCACGACCGCGTGAAAGAGGCGGCGGAGCTTTTGCAGATCACAGAATACTTGTATTCAAAGCCCTCTGAGATCTCAGGCGGCCAGCGTCAGCGTGTCGCTTTAGGGCGCGCCATGGTACGCAAAGCCGGCGTCTTCCTCCTAGATGAACCCTTATCAAACCTTGACGCCAAGTTAAGAGAGCATATGCGGGTGGAACTTGTCCGCCTCCACAAATCGCTTGACACGACCACCATTTACGTGACGCATGACCAGACAGAAGCCATGACCATGGCGACCAAGATTGTCCTTTTAGAGGACGGAAAAGTGCAGCAGGTGGGCGCACCTTCCGAGTTTTACGACCGGCCGCAAAACCTTTTCGTCGCGGGCTTTATCGGTTCACCCACCATGAATATTTTTCACGGCCTGATGAAAAACGGCCTCTTTAAAGCAGACGACGATCTTTTCACCGTTGAGCCAAATGAGCAGGATAAAAAGAAACTTCAAGCCTACGACGGGAAACGCGTGGCGCTCGGCATCCGATCCGAACGCTTTTTGGCGGGCGAAGCCCCCAAAAACCAGATCACAGTCAAGATCGACGTGATTGAGATGTTGGGCAAGGAACAGCTCCTTTACTGTGAGTTCCCGAACGGGAAGGAGTGCGTGATCTCAGAACCCGGATACTTTGAGTACAAAGTCGACGAAGCGCACAACTTCCATTTAGATACCGCGGGGCTTCACTTCTTTTCAGAAGAAACAAGTGAGCGGATTAACTAGGAGGGCATTCAGGCACGCCAGGAACGGATGAGTTTTTTCCCCTCCGATGAGCCAAAAAAGCGATAAGTTGAATCGGGGACAAGCGATCTAAAGGCCTTCATATCGCCTGCCATCAGGGCGGCCCGGACGCGGGACGCGGAAATGACTGTGCCTTCAGGAGTTGAAACCCGCGGCATCAGGCTCAGCGTGATGGATCCTTTAAACTCTTCTTTCAAGCTTTCATTGTAAATCGAGGTCACAAGATCAAAGGGTTCGTCACCGACCGTTCTGTTCGTAATCCCGAGTGCGGGCGCGATCGTATCCCGGTACAGAATGGCATCCAAAGTGGCCTGTGTCTTTGTCCCTTCTTTTTCCTTTTTCAAGAAATACGAAGGAAAAGAAGCCCTCGAAATAATGTAGCTGTCCGTCGGGTGGTAAATAATACCTAAAAGATCGGCCGTGCCTTCCCGTACAAGGCGCTCACGCACTTCGGTAGGGATGAGAGAGGCGTCCTCAGTCAGGATGAAAAGATGAAGTCGCTTCGCACGCGACAAGGCATCCTCGATAAGCGCCCGATGCCCCAAAGTAAAGGGATTGGCGTTCATGACGATGGACTCCACAGGGCCATCGACTTTTCCATGTTTCGCTTCGTAGGCCCTATTACTTTCTCGGAGTTGATCGAGGTAATCAAAAAGGTTGGGAGTCCCCCGTTCCATGAAAGCGACACCGTCGGGGGTGGTAGCAAGCACGCGGAATCCGAGATGCGTAAAGGCATCCACAGATCCCGGTTTCGTGTATAAGAAAAGCCGTTCAATCCCCTGTTCGTGGGCCTCCGTGATCAGGCCGGACAGAAGTTCATTAAACGATGTCCCCTTTTGGTATTCGGGGTGAATCGCGACGCATTTGAGGCGGTTGTCATCACGGGCACCGGTCGCCACAAGCACTTCATTCTCGTAAATGCCGAATACAGAAGTGTAAGGCGGATCCGTCGTTAACCCTGTAAGTTCAAGCAGTTCCACCCATTCTTGGCGTATCTTCGGGTTATCTTCAATATTAAGATGTTCGAGCAAAAAATCACCCCCAAAAAGCTTTGTTTCATTCTACACGAAAGCGTAAAAAACCGTGTAGAAGATGGGGCTATGCTAAAATTGAAATACCCGAATTACCCCGCCAATGAGGTCAAATATGGAATCGATTCAAGGTACAGGTCTGGACGAACGCTACAATTACAAGCATGTCCGCCATGGGCGAAAGAGTGGCGTATTATGCCATATCTCAAGCCTTGCCTCACCCTATGGCATCGGCACTTTCGGAGATGCGGCCTACGACTTTGTCGATTTTCTTGTCATGGGGGGCCAGTCGTGCTGGCAGCTTCTTCCCATGGGCATCACGGGCTTTGGCGATTCACCCTACCAAAGTGTCTCTACGAAAGCGGGAAATCCCTATTTCATTGACCTTGACTACCTCGTGCAGGATGGACTCCTTTCTTCGGAGGAGTTGGATAAGTATCCTTTTGGAACGGATCTATCGAGCGTCGACTTTGGCCTTTTATGGGAGCACCGTCGCCCTATGTTAAAGCGTGCGTGGGAGGCCTTTAACGAGGGTGAGTTTTCAGATCTCAAAGAAGCGTTTCGTTCGTTCCGGGCACAGGAAAATGACCTTTGGCTGCATGACTTTTCGCTTTTCATGACCATCAAGGCAAAAGAACAAGGGCGCCCCTGGCAGTTGTGGCCCGAAGCGTTCCGGCAGCGCGATCCGGTCGCGCTCGCCCAATTCGAACAACAGCACGGCGATGCCATGCTGTTTGAACAATTCATACAGTTCTTGTTCTTCAGGCAATGGGATCAACTGCGCGCTTACGCCGCCGCGTCAAAAATAGAGATCATCGGCGACCTTCCGATCTATGTGGCGGAGGATTCTGTGGAAGTATGGATGCGGCCGGAACTTTTTCAGTTAAACGAACAGCTGACACCGACCTTTGTCGCGGGTTGCCCGCCCGACTATTTCTCCGATGACGGACAGCTTTGGGGCAATCCTCTTTACGACTGGGATGTACACAAGAAAGAAAACTTCACCTGGTGGATCGACCGCATGCAATTTCAGACACGCCTTTTTGATACGATTCGGATCGATCATTTCCGGGGTTTGGAATCGTACTGGGCGGTTCCCTACGGTGACAAGACGGCGCGAAGAGGTCACTGGGTACCGGGGCCTGCCGAAGCGCTGATTGACGCGATTCATAAAGCGCTGGGGCCCTTATCCGTTATCGCGGAGGACCTCGGCTATATGACTGAAGAAGTTTACGCTTTTAGGGAGTACACGGGTTATCCGGGGATGAGCGTGTTGCAATTTGCCTTTAACCCGGACGCCTCAAGTGACTATCTGCCGCATAACCTAACTGAAAATACCATCCTTTACGTCGGCACCCATGACAACGACACGATCAAGGGCTGGTTCCAAGAAGCGGATTCGGAGGAGATCGCCTTTGCGAGACGTTACCTGGGCCTGAGTGAACAAGAGGGCCTTGTGCACGGCATGATGCGCGGGGCTGCCACCAGCGTTTGTCAAACGGTCATCTACCAGATGCAGGATTTATTGGGGCTCGACAACGACAGTCGGATGAATCGACCGGGCACAAGCGAGGGCAATTGGCAATGGCGCATGCTCCCCGGCGAGTTGACGCTCGATCTTGTCGGCTCCTTGCGTGAACTTACGCGAATGAGCGGCCGTCTGTCCGGTGAGCGTTAAAGGCGAGCGCTTTTACGGGTCCTGTTTTTTGGTAATTATGACGATTTGTGCTAGAATAAGGCCGATTAACACCCGTTATTCATGATGAATGGACAAAGAATTTTACTTTCGGTTTTGCACCGAGGAGGAGCCATGCTGACGAATGAAATAAAAGCGGACTTGGTCAAAAAAGCCTTCGAAGCACGAAATGGGAGTTATTCTCCTTATTCCAGATTTCAGGTGGGTGCGGCCCTTTTAACATCCGACGGTGAAATATTCTTAGGCTCAAATATTGAAAATGCTTCGTACGGCGCTACGATCTGCGCGGAACGGACAGCGGCTGTGAAAGCCGCTTCTTCCGGTCAGCGGGAATTTATCGCCATCGCGGTCGTCGGTTCCCAAGAAGGCTCAACGACAGACGAGATGGCCTATGCCTATCCTTGTGGGATATGCCGTCAGTTTTTGCGTGAATTCTTACCACCGTCAGGCGACATCGTTGTCCTTGTGGCCAAAACACCGGAACAATTTCTCGAGACTACTTTAAACGCGCTTTTGCCGCATTCATTCGGACCTTCGGATCTTGATTATTTACACCGATCGTCCGAATCATAACAAGGGAAGACTGACTCGCAAGAGTCATGATAATTCAGGAGGGAATATATGAAAAAAAGATGGATTAGCCTCTTCTTGGTGCTGGTACTCATTCTGACGCTCGGCGTCGGATGCGGCCCCAAAGAAGGTCCGGCAGAAGGAAAATCAGTTGCGCTAATTACCGATATTGGCGGCATTAACGATGAATCGTTCAACCAATCCGCCTGGAATGGCATGGAACAGCTAAAAGAGGAAGGCATTAACATCTCTTTTGTGGAGTCACACAAAGAGGCGGACTACGCCATAAACCTTGCCAACAAGACAGAAGAAGGCAACGACCTGATCTGGGGCATCGGCTTCCTCATGGAAGAAGCGATGATCGCCGCCTCAAAAGAGCATAAAGATCAGATGTTTGCCGTGGTTGACGTAGGATTTGACGAAGGCGCGTACCCGAACCTCGTCGGCGCGATGTTCCACTCAGAAGAGTCCTCATTCCTCGTCGGCTATATCGCCGGCCTGATGACAGAAACAGACCATGTCGGATTTATCCTCGGCATGGAAGGGGATGTCATGTTCCGCTTCCAGTACGGCTACCTTGCCGGCGTGGCCTATGCCGCAAAAGAGCTGGGTAAAGAGATCCGTGTTGACGCGGTGACGATCGACACCTTCGGCGATACGGCGAAGGGTAAAGCAACCGCCACCAAGATGTACAGTGACGGCGCAGACATCGTGTACCACGCCGCGGGCCAAGCAGGCTCCGGTGCGATTACAGCGGCGAAAGAAATGGGCAAATGGGCGATCGGGGTTGACCTCGACCAGAACGAACTGGCCCCTGACAACGTGCTGACCTCCGCCTTGAAAAATGTGGACCAGGCCGTGTACCAGCTGTCGAAGAAAGTCATCGACGGTGAAGATGTCGGCGGCAAAACCTTCTTCTTCGGTTTGAAAGAAGGCGGCGTCGGAATCGCGCCCAGCTCAAGCAAGCACGTACCGCAGGATATTCTCGACAAGACCGCAGAAATCGAGAAAGAGATCATCGACGGCAAAATTGATGTGCCGATCACGGACGCAGAATTTGAGGCATTTAAAGCGAATCTCGGATAGAGATCAGTAGAACATTTAACGCGTGAGCGAATCAACGCCCGGGCATCTCATTTCGGGATGCCCGGGTGATTATTATGGAGACGAAAGGTATGAATGAAGACAAGCGGGTGTCACAGGAGACCTCGTCGGAGATAGCCGTCCGGATGGTCGGTATCTCCAAGTCCTTCGGGACATTGAAAGCGCTCGATCATGTCGACCTGACCGTGCGAAAGGGGACCATACACGCACTCTTAGGAGAGAACGGAGCAGGAAAATCGACCCTCATGAAAATCCTTTACGGCTTGTATACGAAGGATGAGGGTGAAATCGAAATTATGGGTGAGCCCTGCGAGATCAAGAATCCCAAACAGGCCATCGCCCAGGGCATCGGCATGGTCCACCAACACTTTATGCTGGTCGAGAATATGACGATCGCCGAAAACATCGTGTTGGGAAGCGAAGTCACCAAATCACTCGGCCGGCTCGACCGCGAGAAGATGATTCACACCATCCGCGAATTCGGCGAACAATACGGCCTCGAAGTTGACCCTGAAGAGGTCATCATGGATGTCTCAGTTGCCACCCAACAGCGGGTTGAGATTTTAAAAGCACTGTACCGAGGGGCTGACATCCTTATTTTGGATGAACCCACCGCGGTTCTAACCCCACAAGAAATTGACAACTTGATTGTGACCATGAAGCGGCTTGTCGCAGGCGGTAAAACGGTCATCATCATCACACATAAATTAAAAGAAATCATGGCCTCCTCCGAATACTGCACAATTATTCGCCGGGGCAAAGTGGTCGACACGGTTCGGGTTGAAAATGTGACCGAAAAAGAGCTCGCCTCCATGATGGTGGGGCGGGAGGTCATGTTGACGACCGATAAAGAAAAGGCCGCGCCGGCTGAGACGGTCATGGAGATTAACCATCTCACGGTCAAAGACGGTCGCGGCATTGAAAAAGTGCGTGATCTGTCGCTCTATATCAAACGCGGTGAAATCCTCGCGATCGCGGGGGTTGACGGCAACGGGCAGACTGAATTGATAGAGGCCATCACGGGGCTTCGCAAATCGGAGTCAGGTGAGATCATTGTGAACGGCCGGCATGTAGAAAACGGTCTGCCTTCAGACACACACAAGGCCGGAATACGAACCATCCACGAAGATCGCCATAAACGCGGTCTCGTACTCGATTTCCAAGTCGGCGAAAATTTGATTCTCGAAGCCTATAAGCGCAAGCAATTTTCAGGCAAGTCGAAACTTCTCTCATGGAAAAAAATCAACCGCTACGGCAAAGGTCAGATTGACCGCTTTGACATCCGCCCGGGGGAATGCGTGACGCAGCGCGCGAAAGAACTCTCAGGCGGCAATCAGCAAAAGGTCATTATCGCGCGGGCCGTCGAGCAGGAGCCGGATCTCTTGATCGCCTGCCAACCGACACGCGGACTTGATGTCGGAGCCATTGAATTTGTCAGAAATGCCCTGGTCGAACAGCGTGACGAGGGGCGGGCCGTGCTTCTCATCTCCTATGAGCTGGACGAGGTACTCGATCTGGCGGACCGCATTAATGTGATCTACAACGGACAGATTGTGGCGGACCTTGATCCCGAACAGACCGATGAGCAGGCCATAGGGCTATTAATGGCGGGAGGCACCGCATGAGAAAAACAGTTATCAACGCGCTGAAAAAACCCTTCACCGCCGTCCTGATCGCGCTGGCCATCGGCTTTGCCGTCGGGGCCATCACATTGGCGGCAGGCGGCTACGATCCCGGGCGCGGCTACGGGCTCCTGTTTACAGGGATCTTCTCCAGCACGCGGCGCATGATGCAAGTGCTGGTCAACGCCGTCCCTATCATCATGACGGGGCTTGCCGTATCCTTTGCGGGCAAAACAGGCCTGTTCAATATCGGGGCGGACGGACAATTCATCCTGGGTCAGGTCTCAGGCGCGGTGTTAGGTTACTATGTACCGCTTCCTCCCCTCCTGCACCCGATCTTCATTTTACTTTCGGCCTTTGCAATTGGTGGCATGTACGCAACTTTTGCCGCCTACTTGAAAAACCGTTTCGGAATTCATGAAGTCATCTCGACGATCATGTTGAACTGGATCGCCTACTACTTTATGAATTTCATTGTCAATATGAAAAGTGTCAAAGTCCCCGGCACCCAGCATTCTCCCGAAATTCATGATACGGCAAAAATTACCTTTTACAGCCGGGAATTTCGGATCACACCGGAGGGCGAGGCCTTGTTGGAACGCCGTCCCTGGTTGGAAAGTTTTGTGCGAACCGATGCGGGCTACGCCATCATTGTCATGGTGGCCATGGCCCTCTTATTATGGCTTCTTTTGAAGTACACGCGTATCGGCTTTGAGCTTCGGGCGGTGGGTTACAACTACTATGCCGCTGAATTCTCAGCCATGCCGGTGAAGCGGAACGCGCTTTTGTCCATGTTTATCTCAGGCGGGACGGCCGCACTGGGAGGCGCGATGCTCGTCATGTCCACCGCACACTTCATCAGCATGTTAGGCGCGTCGGAAGGCTACGGTTGGGATGGCATTTCAGTGGCCCTGATCGCCGGGAACAATCCGATCGGCTGTATTTTCGCGGGGCTCTTATTTTCAGGCCTGAAACTGGGAGGCGCTGAAATTCAGTCAAGGATGGGCGCTCCCACAGAGATCATTAACATCATGATCGGCGCACTCGTCCTGTGTATCGCCTTTGCCCCCGCGTTACCTCGCCTTGCAAACCGCCTTGAAGGGAGGAAGTAGCGATGGAACTTTTGAATACCGTTCTTCTTACCATATCGATTACCCTGATGTATTCGGCACCGCTTGTGTTCACCGCACTAGGCGGCGTTGTGACACAGCGTTCCGGTGTGGACAACATTGGCCTTGAGGGCATGATGGCCTTTGGCGCCTGCGGCGCGTCCATCGTGTGTTACTTCACAGGTAGTCCCTGGATCGGCCTTATTGCGGGCGCCTGCTTTGGCGCGATACTGGCGGTATTGCATGCCTTTGTTGCCGTGACCGCGAAGGGAAATCAGATTATTTCAGGCATCGGCATCAACTTCATCGGCGCCGGTGTCGCGACCTTTCTCACGCGCTACCTTTTCAAGGGCGCGGCCCAGTCCAACTCCACCATCGATTTCGGGATCCCCAAACTGTTCGAACTTTTAGGCATTGATAAATCGAAGTCAAGGCTGTTGCAATCCGCCGAAATCGATATCACGATCCTCTTTGCCATATTCTTTGCCTTCATCATTTGGTTTGTCCTGTATAAAACGAAAACAGGTCTGCGTGTACGCGCCTGCGGGGAACACCCGGGTGCGGCCGATACTTTGGGGGTGAACGTCTCCTTAATTCGCTACGTCTGCACCATTTTGTCAGGCGTCTTGGCGGGTTTAGGCGGCGCTGTGACGGCCTTGGCCATCAGTTACCGCTACACCCCAACCGTGATTGCGGGACAAGGCTTTATTGCCCTGGCAGCCGTCATCTTCGGCAACTGGAAACCCATCGGAGCGACCTTGGCCTGCTTGCTATTTGGCTTTGCGCAAGCCCTGACCGTCGTGATGGCCGGCATCCCCTGGCTACCGACCCAAATCCTTGCCATGTTGCCCTATGCCCTGACGCTTCTTATCCTCGTGATCTTTGTGGAGCGGTCAACACCGCCCAGAGCGCTCGGGCAGCCTTACTTTAAGGGGCAAGCTTAGAGGAGACGCCCGATGAATGTGAAGCGAACGCCCGAAGGCTATTTCATTGTCTTGGGAGGATTGAATCTCGATATCCTCGCGAAGCCCTCGGGCCGTTTTCGTCTGGGGGATTCCAATCCCGGCCACATCATTCGGCGACCGGGAGGTGTCGGATTTAACATCGCGCGCAATCTCGCGCGTATCGGCCTGAAGGTCACCTTTCTCACCGCCCGCGGCGACGACCGCTCAGGCGACGACTTGTGGCAAACAGCCGATGAGCCCGGCATCGATCTGTCGCACGCGCTCCTGCGTGAGGGCTATTCCAGCTCACATTATTTGGCGATCCACAATGAAGAAGGTGACATGGCCGTAGCGATCAACGACATGGCTGTCTTTGACACCATGAGACCCGATGAAATCGAATCGTGGATTCCCTTAGGGGATAAAGATCACTCGGATTGTATCGGGGCGATCATTGAACCGAATATGCCCGCGGAAGTCCTTTATGCCTTGGCCTCCCGCTGGAATGTGCCCCTTTTTGCCGATGCCGTTTCGCAGGCAAAATGCAAGCGACTGACAACTTCCCTGCCCTATCTTCAAGGCCTGAAGGTCAATCGCATTGAGGCGGAGGCATTGAGCGGATTGCTTGTCACTTCCATACCAGAGGCCATAAGAGCTGGCAAGGGCATCATGGAAAAAGGTGTCAAAACCGTCTGCCTGTCCCTGTCGGAGGAAGGCGCGCTTTTCATGAATGAAACAATGACGGTCCTTGCCAAGCCCTGGCGCATTGTCCATGACGCCAACGCGACCGGCGCCGGGGACGCCATGGCTTCCGCTTTTTCTTGGGCGAGTGTTCAGGCCTTTCCATTAGAAGAAATCGCGCGTTTTGGCGTCGCCGCCTCCTCCATTGCGGTAGAATCAGAGGAGGCCGTGAATCCCCTGTTGACCCTGGATTTACTGAAAAAAAGAGCCAAATTAATTCAAGTAGAGGTAATCAAATGAACCATCTGGAATCCTATCTTTCGCTTTCAGACGATGTGAAAAAGGCGTTGAAAAAGGGTAGCCCCGTCGTCGCGCTCGAATCGACCATTATCTCCCACGGCATGCCGTACCCGCAAAACGTTGAGACAGCCTATGCGGTTGAAAATGAAATCTATGAAAGAGGTGCCTTGCCTGCGACCATCGCGGTCATGGACGGCAAGATCAAGGTCGGGCTGACCCCCGGTGAGATCGATGTGCTCGGGGAGGCGGGGCTTTCGGTGACCAAGACATCCCGGCGCGATCTGCCCTTTGTCTTAGCCCATAAGGTCATGGGCGCGACCACGGTCGCCGGCACCATGATCGCCGCACATTTGGCGGGGATTCACTTTTTTGCCACAGGTGGCATTGGCGGTGTTCACCGCGGCGGCGAAGAGACCATGGATGTGTCCGCGGATTTAGTGGAGCTGCAAAAAACACCTGTCGCTGTCATCTGTTCAGGCGCCAAATCGATTTTGGACATCGGGCGGACCCTGGAATATTTAGAAACAGGCGGAGTGCCTGTCATCGGTTACCAAACCGATGAGATGCCAGCCTTCTATACAAGGGAAAGCGGCTTCAAGCTGGTGCAACGGGCCGACAGTCCAGAAGAGATTGCAAGGGCTTTCCAAATTGCCCGGGCACTCGATTATCCGGGCGGCATGGTCATCGCAAATCCGATCCCGAAAGAAGATGCCATGGATGCACGAGTGATCCATGAGGCCATCGAAGAAGCTTTAGCCAAGGCAAAAAAAGACGGTATCACCGGCAAAGATGTCACCCCGTACCTCTTGGATTTTCTTGCCACGCGCACACAGGGGAGTAGCTTAAAATCGAACATCGCGCTTGTCATGAACAACGCGCGTGTCGCGGCCGATATTGCCATCGCTTATGCCGGCAAAAAATGGGAACGCCGGTCATTTTAGAGGAGTTCAAAATGGAAAAACTGTATCACATTCAATTAGACGATTCACACGGGGCAAAGTACGCGATCTTGCCGGGGGATCCCGGCCGGGTGGAAAAAATAGCGGCCCTTTTAGATAATCCCCGCTTTATTGGCCAGAACCGCGAATATACGACATGGCTCGGTACCTTGGAAGGCGAGCCGGTACTTGTCATGTCGACCGGCATGGGCGGTCCTTCCACGGCCATCGGCGTGGAGGAGCTTTACATGACCGGGGTTCAAAACTTCGTACGCGTGGGCACCTGCGGCGGCATGCATCTCGACGTCATGGGCGGTGACCTCGTCATCGCGACAGGCGCCATCCGCATGGAAGGGACGACGCGTGAATACTTGCCGATCGAATTTCCGGCGGTCGCTGACTTTGAACTCACCGGCTGCTTGGTGGACGCGGCTAAGGCTGGCGGCTATCGTCACCATACCGGGGTCGTCCAGTGCAAGGATTCCTTTTACGGGCAGCACTCACCGGAGCGTATGCCGGTGGCCTACGAGCTTCAAGACAAATGGCAGGCCTGGCTCAAGGGCGGTACACTTGCCTCGGAGATGGAAAGCGCGGCGCTCTACATTGTCTGCCAGTCCTTGGGCGCAAAAGCCGCCTGCATCCTGAACACCATCTGGAATCAGGAACGGCGCGCTAAGGGGATGGACGACACAGAAAGCCACGACACGATGCGAGGCATCCGCGTCGCGGTGGATGCAATCAGGGAGCATATTAAAAAGAATCGCTAGCGCAAGGTCTTACCGTTTTTAATGACGGTTTCAACAAGATTCATCGCGAAGTGATACGACAGATGGCCGTGGTTCGGGCAGTCGAGGATGAGGATATCCGCTTTTTTGCCCGCCTCCAATGACCCTAAGGTGTCACTTCGATCTAAGGCGGCCGCCGCGTTCAGCGTGACGGCCGTCAATGTTTCTTCAACGGTCATCTGCATGTAAATGGTCGCAAGCGCGATCATGAGGGGAATTGACTGGGTGTAGCAGCTGCCCGGATTGAGGTCCGTGCCAAGCGCCACGGCCAATCCCATATCAATCATGTCACGCCCTCTGGCGTAGGGCTCTTTCAAACTGAAGGCGGTGCAGGGCAAGAGTGTCGCGATGACACCCGCGTCACGCATGGCGATAAGGTCTTCGTCGGAGGCTTTTAAAAGATGCTCGGCGCTTATGGCCTTGAGTTTTGCAGCCAATCCCGCGCCCCCTAAGGGGACAATTTCATCGGCGTGGAGCTTCAATTTGAATCCCATATCCTTGGCTGCTACAAGCAGTCTTTCAGAATCTTCGAGTTCAAAGACATTTTTCTCTGTAAAGATATCGCAAAATTCCGCGCGGCCTTGGGCCATGGGCAAGCCCTCTTCGATCAGGTAGTCGACGTAGTCACGGGTTCGCCCTTTAAAGCGGGGCGGCACAGCATGCGCGCCCATATAGGTCATGACGATGTCGACAGGATGTTCTTTATCCAAGCGCTCCATGACGCGGAGCATCTTGTCCTCTGTTTCGGTGTCCTCGCCATAGCCGGTCTTGCCTTCGACGGTTGTGATGCCAAGGTTGAGCATGCGCTCGAGCCTTTTTATTCCGGCGTCAAAAAGTTCATCTTCTGTTGCGTTTTTAGTCGCCCGATTGGTCGCCTGGATGCCGCCTCCCATGTCCATGATTTCCATGTACGTGGCACCGGCAAGTCTTCGGTTAAACTCATCGTCACGAAAGCCGCCGAACACAAAATGCGTATGCGGATCGATGAAGCCGGGGATCACAGTTTTGCCCGTGGCGTCGAGGGTTCGAAGATCGTCTTCAGCGGTCAGATGTTCATCCAGCCAAGCCTTCGCGTCTTGGGTCGTGCCTACAAATAAAATGGTATCGTCCCGAAAGATGAGGGCCGCGTCCTCGAGGGTGAGAAGTTTTCCCATGGCGGCGCCTTCTGCGGCCTTGTTGCCCGTATTCGTCGCAAGTTCTGACGCATTTGAAATGATCGTATAGCTCATGGTTTACTCCCCCAATAAGTCATCGTAAACAGCCTTCAAACGCCCAAGGGCCGCCTCGATGACCCGGCGCGGACAGGCGAGATTGATGCGTTCAAATCCGCGTCCGCCCTCTCCGAAAATATAGCCTTCATCTAAGTAGAGACAATGGTCGACCATGTGTTTCTCCAAGGTTTCATGGTCAACGTCCAGCGCTCTGAAGTCGAGCCAGGCAAGGTAGGTGCCTTCCAGGTCGAAGACATGGACAAGGGGCATATTCTCAACGACATAGTCTTTCAATAAGCGGTAGTTTTGGTAGACGGTGTCGAGCATTTTTTCATACCAGTCGTCACATTCGGTGTAGCCGGCTTCCGCGGCCGCAAAGCCGAAGGTGCTGTGTGTGTTGACTCCGTCTGTGCGCACGCGCTCGGCGTAGCGGTCGCGCAGCACAGGGTCTTCGATGACGATGCTTGCGACATTTAATCCGGCTAAAGAAAAGGTTTTGCTCGCCGAAAAGGCTAAAAGATGTTTGACACCGTGGTCTCGCGCGACTTTGCTAAAGACCGTGTGTTTTTTAGTAAAGCTAAAATCGCAGTGGATTTCGTCCGAGATGACAAAGACATCGTAACGGGCGGCCAATTCCGCCATCTTGTCGAGCTCGTCGCGGTCCCAGACGCGACTGATGGGATTGTGCGGGCTGCAAAGGATGAAAATCTTCGCCTGTTTCATCTTTTGTTCTAAATCGTCAAAGTCAATGACATAGCGGCCATCTTCGATCAGGAGTTCATTTTTCAAAAGTTTACGCTGGTTCATCTCAATCGCCCGGTAGAAGGGATAATAAACGGGCGTCTGGACGAGGACGTTATCGCCTTCTTCTGAAAAGGCGCGCACAGCGGCGTAGACCGCCTGTACGACCCCGGTGGTGGGGACCACCCATTCTTTTTCGATGTCAAAATCGTGCCGGCGTGAGAACCAGGAAATCAAAGCGTCGTAGTATTCAGCCCGTGGCATCGTATAGCCCCATACGCCGGTGTCCGCCAGCGCTTTTAAGCGCTCACGGATGGCCAATGGGCTCTTAAACTCCATGTCAGCGACAGAGAGCGGGATGATACATTGTTCCAGGTCGACGGGTCCCGGGGCGATTTCCCATTTAGAAGAACCCGTGTTTCTGCGATCAATAATAGTGTCAAAAGGCATCGATCAGTCCCCCATCAGCCAGTGTTCAATGATCTTCGTATCGTCAAATCCGTGAAGTCCCAGATAGTATTCCAAAGAATCGGTTAAGGCCTCTAAGGGGGCCAATCCGATCACTTCACTGCCGACCACGGGGACACCGTAGCGCTCGGCTTCCATTTTGACGGTTTCAAACACACGGTAGATCGGGTTTTTCCTGTAATCGGTGATGTTCATCGTCACCTGGACGATGCCCTTGTCTTTTAGCTCTACGCCGCCCGCTTTGATGTACTGGAAGCCGCCGCCTGACTGGCGTATGCTTTTTGCGATTTTGTTCGCGATGTCGATGTCATCGGTGCCAAGATCGATGTTGTAGGCAATGAGCGGGAATCGGGCGCCCACAGCGGTGACGCCGGCGGTGGGATGGATCTTTCTTTCGCCGAAATCGGGCTCCCATTCGGGAAGAAGCAGTTTTTCGGCCATGCCCTCAAATTGGCCGCGCCTAATATGGGCCAGGTTCACGCGCCCCGGGTTTGCGGCTGAGTCTTCGTAAAGGAACACCGGGATTTGGTAGCGTTCGTTGATCTCGCGTGCCAATTCTTTTGACAATAAAACCGTATCGTCAATCGTCATGTTGCGGATGGGAATCAAGGGGACCACGTCGGTCGCTCCCATACGCAGGTGTTCGCCTTCATGGTGATTTAAGTCGATTAGTTCTGTCGCCACCCCGATGGCGTCGAGGATGGCTTCCTTTACCGCTAGGCGTTCACCCAGCACGGTCACGACAAGCCGGTTGTAGTCGCGGTCACCCTCATAGTTCACGAGTCTGACTTGTTCTCGTCCCTTTAAGGGTGCAACAATGCGTTCTATCTTTTCGGTATCCCGTCCTTCACTGAAATTGGGAACACATTCAACGATCTGTCCTTTACTCATCCTTTGTTCCTTCCTCTATTTATATTTCTTGCATGGTTTTTTCAATCAAGTGATCGTCCGCGATGTAGGGCAGGGTTAAAAGGTCCTGGCCCGCCATTTGTTTGTTGTATTCTTTCACGGTTTCGATCGCGTGTTCACTTCGGGCCCAGGCGCGGCGCGCCACGCCGGCCATGACATCCCAGAGCACCGCGTTTCTTAACACTTCATCGATGCGTTCGGAGCCGTCGAGGACGCAGCCAAACCCACCGTTGATGGCTTTCCCGATGCCGGTGCCGCCGCCGTTGTGGAGTGCGCACAGGCTCATGCCGCGCGCGGCGTTCCCCGCAAATACGGAGGTGGCCATGTCGGCGGTAACATTGCTACCGTCATAGATGTTGGAGGTCTCTCTAAAAGGTGAATCCGTGCCGCCCGTGTCGTGGTGATCGCGGCCGATCATGACAGGGCCGATTTTCTTTTCCCGGACCAGCTGATTCATTTTCAAGGCGATGGTCATGCGCCCGACCGCGTCGCTGTACAGGATACGCGCCTTGGTGCCGACGACGAGTTTGTTCTTTTGGGCGTCCCGGATCCAGTTGTAGTTGTCGCGGTCCTGGTAGCGTCTCTCGGGGTCAATGCAGGACATGGCGGCCTCGTCCGTCAATTGCAAATCCTCATCCTTGCCGGAGAGGCACACCCAGCGGAAAGGTCCGTAGCCGTAATCGAAAAGCAAGGGCCCCATGATGTCTTCCACATAGGAGGGCCAGATAAATCCGTCGCGGTCATTTTCTTTATTCTTTGAGATTTCTTTCACGCCCGAATCGAAAATAGCTTTCATAAAAGAGTTACCATAGTCAAAGAAATAGGTGCCTTTTTCGCTCAGTTTTTTGATCGCCTCAAAATGTGAGGCAAGTGAGCGGTTCACCTCTTTTTTGAATTGTTCCGGATCCTCCGAAAGCATCTTGGTCCGCTCGTCAAAAGTGAGGCCCTGGGGGCAGTAACCGCCCGTATAGGGCTCATGGCAGGAAGTCTGGTCCGATAAAAGGTCAATGGGGATCGCGTGCTCGATCGCGTATTCCAAAAGATCGACAATGTTGCCGTGGTAGGCGATGGCAAGCGGTATTTTCTTGTTCATGGCTTCCTTGGCAAGGCGGTACACTTCTTCTGTTGAATCGCTGACCTCATCGACCCAGCCCTGCTCATGGCGCGTGTGGATGCGTGAACGATCGACTTCCGCGATGATGGAGACACCGCCCGCGATGTTGCAAGCTTTGCCCTGGGCGCCTGACATGCCGCCGAGGCCTGAGCTGACAAAAAGATGGCCGGCAAGATCCTGGTCCTGCGGAATACCCAGTTTGTTGCGCCCGGCGTTCAAAAGTGTGTTGTAGGTGCCGTGGACGATACCCTGCGGCCCGATGTACATGAATCCGCCTGCGGTCATCTGGCCGTAGCTCGACACGCCCATGGCAGAGGCGCGGTTGTAATCTTCTAAGTTGTCGTACTGGCCGATCATGAGGCCGTTGGTGAGAATGACGCGCGGGGCAGTCTTCGGGCTGTGGAACAGGCCGACGGGATGACCGGAAAACAACACGAGCGTCTGCTCATCTGTCAATATTTCAAGGTATTGTTTGATGAGGCAGTACTGCATCCAATTTTGGCAGACAGCACCTGTCTCGCCGTAGGTGATGAGTTCATAGGGGTAGAGCGCGACCTCGAAATCGAGGTTGTTGTCGATCATGACCTGGAAGGCTTTGCCCTCCACGCATTGCCCCTTATACGCGTCGATGGGCTTTCCGTAGATTCGCCCCTCTGGGCGGAAGCGATAGCCGTATATTTTGCCGTGTTCTTCCAGTTCAATTAAGAACTCTCGTGCCATCTGTTCATGGAAACGTTCCGGGATGTAGCGCAATGCATTTTTTAAGGCCGTTGCCTTCTCTTTTTGAGAAAGATGTCCCTCCCTTCGAGGAGCCCTGCGAATCCCGGGCAAAAAGACGGGATCAGGGGGAAGGGGTTCACCGGGGGGAACGAGGAAAACTTTAGTTTTTATCGTGTTCATATGCTTTACCTCTCATCTGTTGGCTTCTAATCCAGTATACTACGATTAAGAAAATCCTTGAGGAAGGGGTGGCCTTGCGGTGGGTAGATCGATTGGCATTGATCTTGGCGGAACGAATATCGCGGTTGGACTTGTCAGTGATGCATGTGACATTGTCGCCCGAAAGGATGTGAAAACAAGGGCGCCCCGCTCTGCCCGTTCAATCACAGAAACCATGGTTGCTGTGATTCGCTCGCTCCTTGATGAAAATAAGTTGACGTCCAAAGATCTCACCTCCATCGGGATCGGCCTTCCCGGTATCGTCGATACGAAAAGCGCTGAGCTCCTTTTTGCGACGAACCTGAAACTTTCCCATGTCAATTTTCCGGAGCTCTTCCATGAGTACTTCCCAAACCTTGATGTATACGTCGGCAATGACGCGGACTGTGCTGTTTTAGGGGAGTATCTGGCGGGTGAGGCCAAGAACTTCGATAGTGCGCTGTTGCTCACCCTGGGTACCGGTGTCGGAGGGGGATTGGTGGTCGACGGCAAAATCTTTCGGGGAGGCGATGGCCTCGGCATCGAGCCGGGTCATATTGTGGTCGAGACGGATCGGGCGGTCAAATGCGCCTGCGGTCAATGGGGCTGCCTTGAGACCTACGCTTCCATCCAGGGGCTGATCCGTCTGGCAGAGGAAGTTTTAGCTTCTGAGGGTGATTCTGTTTTCTTTCAATCCCCCTATCCTTTAAATGCCATCCGGATTTTTGAGGCTGTGCGCGCAAAAGATCCGATCGCAGAGAAAATCTACGCCCGCTATATCGACTACCTCGCCGCCGGGATCAAGACACTCGTTGCCCTTTACCGCCCGCATATTATCCTTTTAGGCGGAGGCTTGAGCAATGCTTCTGATTTATTGATAGAACCTTTGGAAAAAGCGGTCCGCCGCGATATCTTCTCAGGCGATATCCTCCCTGTCCCACCTATCCGCGCCGCCTCTTTAAAAAACGACGCCGGCATTATCGGGGCCGCAAAACTCTATCGGGAGTCCTCGCTGCAAGCGTCTTGTATTTGAATATAAATCGGTTATAATTGATCCATACGAAATTTCAGATGAAAGTGTGGAACGATTATGGATCCGGTATTAAAGGCGCTTGAAGAAGCTCTTAAAAATGGCGAAGACACGGTGCTTGCGACGGTGACCGCAAGTTCAGGGGCCACTCCCCGCGGAGAGGGTGCTCGCATGCTTGTGGGGCGTTCGGGACGGCTTGCCGGCACGGTCGGCGGTGGCGCGGTCGAACTGCACTCACTAAAAATTGCACAGGATGCCATCCTTAAAAAACAATCCAACATCCACCATTTTATTTTGACGAAAAATCAGATTGAAGATATCGGGATGATCTGCGGGGGCAATGCCACCGTCCATTATCTTTACCTAGCAGGCGACGATGAGGTCCTTTTGGACACCGTCCGAAAGGCGCGTGAAGCGATCGCCCGACGCCAACCGAGCTGGCTCATCACGGATATCAGTGAGTCGGACCAGCTGGGATTGGCGCTCTTTACGGCACCTGAAGGAGCCAATCCGGCGAAACCTGACTTTACACAGAAGGGCTGGTTGTTTACAGGTTATCCCGAAGGCGATCCGGTAACAGCGTATTTATCGGAGCATCCGGAACTGCTCTGTCAGCGCGGCGCTGCCTTTGAAGCCTTGGGGCACCAGTTCTTTGCCGAAGAGCTTGTCGTGCCCGGGGTGGTCTATATCTTTGGCGGAGGCCATGTGGGTCAGGCGCTTACGCCTGTCTTGGCCGGTGCCCACTTTGCGGTGGTTGTTTTGGATGACCGCGAAGAGTTCACCGATCCCGCACTGTTCCCCGGCGCCTATGACGTTAAAATGTGCGATATGAAAAATATCGATCGCGCCGTCTCCATCGGGCCGGAGGATTATATCTGCATTATGTCCCGCGGCCACAGCATGGACCTTGAATTAGAAGATCAGGCGCTTCGAACGCCGGCACGCTACATCGGTGTGATCGGCAGCCGCCACAAAGTGAAGACCATTGACGGAAAATTGATGGAACGCGGCCATACGAAGGAAGATCTGGAGCGCGCGATTTCACCCATCGGGCTTGATATCGGTGGAGAGACACCGGAGGAGATTGCGATCAGTATTGCTGCGCAGATGATTGCGGTCCGTGCGGGGAAACTGGAAGCCAGGCGCAAGCTTTAAAGTAAGGGTCACCTTTAATGACTGAACAAGGAAACTACAACTCCTTCTCCTATCCGGCAG
This sequence comes from Clostridia bacterium, assembly GCA_040766025.1. GTDB lineage: Bacteria > Bacillota > Clostridia > Saccharofermentanales > DTU023 > UBA4923. The sequence continues at coordinate 98,220 of JAXGRH010000003.1, forward strand.
AGGAAAGAGTGATTTTGAATTTTGTCCGCGATATTCTCGAGGGCGAAAAAAAATCGAATCTGCTTCTTACAGGCGCCATCGGCTCAGGTAAGTCGACCTTTGTCCAACACCTGATTGACCATATGGCCGTCATGCCCACAGGCTATATGACGATCCGCCATATTGACGCGGACGAGAGACGCCAGGGCTTTGCCCATGTGCCGGCGGCCAATCAGCGCGGCACGGGCTTTTTGACGATCCGCCACGATGAACGCGATATTTTTCCCATGGCGCAATGCTTCCTCGTCGCGGACTCCGGATGGGCGCCGGTTTAACCTTGACCGCTTCCATGAGACCGCCATGGAATTCATGGACCGGCCGGGATCCCTGATGATCTTGGACGAACTTGGGGGAGACGAACTGCTCATCGATGATTTTTACGAGCGCGTGTTGGCTCTTTTAGATGACACGACACGCCCGACGATCCTCGTTTGGAAGCACGATAAGTCCTTTGAACGTTCCATCTCGCGGGCCAAGGTTAGTGAAGCGGATATCAACAAGATCAAAGAACGCCGACGGGCGATCGCCTCACACCCTTCTTTGGTGAATGTGGAGCTTGTGAACGGCGGGCTTACTATCTCCGATAAGAAGCGTGCCGAATGGCGAAAACAGTCAGCTGAACCGCAAGTCGTCGCGGAGGAGCCCCTTGAATTAGAATCTGCACCGCGGCGCAAAAAACACATGACACCGCGCTTTACGATTATGCTGGGCGCCCTTTTGCTCATTGTCATCTTTTCTTTTGCGGTCGGCTGGTATTGGATTGATCCGAAGACGATTGTCGTGTTTTTCTGGCATAAAATCATCGGCTCCGCGCGAGAATTTCCGATTGAGATTCATTCGGTCCTCATCAATGTGCGGCTGCCCCGGATTGCGCTCGGCCTTCTTGTAGGCTCGGGTCTCTCCGTGGCAGGCCACACCTTTCAGGGTGTATTTCGAAACCCCATGGCCTCCCCCGATGTTTTGGGGGCTTCGTCCGGAGCGGGTTTTGGTGCGGCTTTGGCCATTTTGTGGGGACTGCCCTCTACGGGCATCACGACCTTTTCGTTTCTGTTTGGACTACTTTCGATCGTGCTCGTCTTGGTGTTGACTTCCTTTGTCAGGGGGCAGAAGATGCTGGCCCTTATCTTGACGGGGATTGTGGTCGGCTCTCTTTTTTCGGCCGGCCTCTCCTTAATTAAGCTTGTCGCGGATCCCACGGACCAACTGCCGGCGATTACCTACTGGCTTATGGGTTCTTTGAACTCAGCTCAGGTGAAGCAACTCGCCTTTGCCGGGCCGATCATCGTGGTGGCGCTGTTGGTTATCTTGCTTTTGCGCTGGCAGTTGAATGTGCTGACGGTGGGTGAGGACTCAGCGGCAACCATGGGTATTCACACGCGACTTTTGCAGCTCATCTTGATTGTCGCGGCAACCCTGATTACCGCGACCTGCGTGTCCGTGAGCGGCGTGATTGGCTGGGTGGGACTTGTGGTCCCGCATATCGCGCGCATGATTACAGGCGCCGATAACCGTTACTCGCTACCGGCTTCTGCTCTTATTGGTTCCGCCTTCATGATTTTTGTCGATGACATCGCGCGCCGCGCGACCACCTCAGGGATTCCTTTGGGAATCCTGACGGCCTTTATCGGGGCGCCCTTTTTCATCTACCTGATCCTGCACGAGGGTAGAAAGGATGCCATCGCATGAGTGAGAAGATGACAAAAGGCTTAGAAGTTCGTGATCTCAGCTTCCGTTACCGGACGGACGATGTGTTGAATAATCTGTCCTTCCAGTCGGCAGGCGGCCGCGCGATCGGGGTGTTGGGCGCCAACGGCGCCGGCAAGTCGACCTTATTCAAATTGATGTTGGGCCTTTTGCCTTTACAACAGGGTACGATCCGCGTGAATGATACGCCGATTGGGGATCTCTCGGTCCGGGAGCGCGCCCGTGAGATGGCGTACATCCCGCAGGTGCAGCCGGGGTCCTTCCAGTTTTCGGTTTTTGAGATTGTCCTTATGGGGACAACCGCAAGTTTTGGCCTTCTGGCTCAGCCCGGCAAAAAGGAAAAGGAGCGCGCTGAAGCGGCTTTGCGATTATTGCAAATTGAACGCTTTCGCGACCGCCCCTTTGACCAGTTGTCAGGGGGCGAGCAACAGCTCGTCCTGATCGCAAGGGCGGTGGCGCAAGACGCCCCCATCCTCATCATGGATGAGCCCTGCGCGAGCTTAGACTACGGCAACCAGATCCGCGTGCTAGAGGAGATCCGTTCCTTGGCCGATCGCGGTTACCTTGTCTTGTTCTCGACCCATAACCCGCAGCATGTCTTCTTGTACGCGGACGATGTGCTTTTGATAAGCGGCCACACGGCGCGCGCCTTTGGCGCCCCCTATGACGTGTTATCCGAATCCCTTCTCTCACATGTGTACGGCGTTCCTATCCGCTTGGAAGAAAGTGCCCGCACAGGTGAAGTGACCGTGATGCCGGATTTCCCAAAAATTAGAAACAGCTCTTTTTAAGGAGGAAAAAATGAAACAAACAGGAAGAAGAATTCTACTGGGTCTTGTATTGGTGTTAGTGCTGGCATTCGTGCTGACAAGCTGCGCGCCGAACACGCCCGCCGAGACAACCCCCGGTGAAACAACGGGCGAGACAAAGGGTGAAACACCTGCTCCGACAGAGGGTGAAACGGAAGACGATACCTTCGTCTTCGTGGATTCTTTGGGACGTGAGGTGACTTTGCCTAAGGAGTTGACGAAAATCGCGCCCTCAGGAACGCTTGCCAATATCCTGCTCTTCACGGCAATACCGGATCACCTGTCAGGGATTGCGCAGAATTTCACAGACACACAGATGAAGCTGATCGATCCGAAGTACAATGAGTTGCCCGTTTTGGGCAAGTTCTACGGCAAAGGCCCGGACTACAACCTTGAAACAGTTTTGGCTGCCGGTACGCAGGTCATCGTCGACCTTGGTGAGGCGAAGGATTCAACCGCAACGGATATGGATGAATTGACCGCGCAGATCAATATTCCCACGGTCTTCATCGAAGCGCTCTTTGACGACATGCCCCAAACATACCGCGACTTGGGTGTTCTGATCGGTGACTCATCGAAGACGGAGCAGCTTGCGCTTTACTGTGAAGAAAGTCTTGCGCTTTCCGAGAAGGCGAAGCTTTCGGATAATCGCGTCTCCGTGTACTGGGCGATGGGTGATCTTGGGCTGAATACAAACGCGCGCGGTTCCTTCCACAGTGAATTACTCGACTATGTTCCCTTGATCAACGCGGCCGATATCGAAGCGGATAACCGCGGCGGGGGCAGTGAAGTGTCCATGGAACAGATCATTCAATGGGATCCTGATTACATCCTGATCGATACCTTGCAACTCAAAGAAGAAATGCTCAAAGATCCCGCCTGGAATGCCTTGCCCGCGATCAAGGAAGGCCGCTACTTGGTCGTTCCGCAGGTACCCTATGGTTTCTTAGCGGATCCGCCCTCAGTTAACCGCTACATCGGGCTGAGATGGCTTGGCGCGACGTTCTATCCTGAGATCTATACGGGCGATATTAAAGATGAAGTCAAAACCTTCTTTGAGCTCTTCTACGGGATCAAGACGGACGACGCGACGATCGATGAGATTCTTGCCGGAACCTATAAATAGGCTAAAAGGGGACCTCCTGCCAAAATAAGTCCCTTTTATAGAGGCCGTCTGAGTCATCAGGCGGCCTCTTTGTGTTTTCAAAAACGCTATACTTTAGACAGCATCGTGAGGGGGTTCATAAGATGATCCGTATTGCTATACCGGCATCCTACCGGCAGTCAAATGATGAGTATTGGGAAGGCGCGCCATTAAGCCAGGTGGGGCAGGCCTATGTGGATTCGGTTATCCGGGCGGGGGCTGTGCCCATGGTGTTGCCGGTGACAGAGAACTTGACGGTCATTCGTTCGATGCTCGATGTCGTGGACGGTGTGATTTTGACGGGCGGCGAAGATCTTGATCCCGCGCTTTACGGTGAAGTTCAAGGCGAACACACAAAAGATATTTGCCGTGTGAGAGATGTTTTTGATCTTTTACTTTTTCAAGAAGCCAGGGCGCGCAAGATGCCAATTTTAGGGATATGCCGGGGCATGCATCTGATGAATGTCGCGATGGGCGGCACACTCGATCAGCATATCCCGGACCATATTCAAAACAATCATCGCCGGGAAGTGTCACATCAAGTGTTTGTTAAAGGAGGATCAATCCTGGAACGCGCCATGGGGCAAGAGGCGTGGGTCAACTCTTTTCATCACCAGGCCATCAAGGACCTTGGGGCAGGACTCACGGTCAGCGCAAAAAGCCCTGACCGTGTCATCGAAGCGGTCGAGTCCGCTCATGAGGATGACGGCTTCATGCTTGCCGTTCAATGGCATCCTGAGGAGTTATCCGGGCGCGACCACAAGATGGGTCGGTTATTTTCGCTCTTTGTGGAATATTGTAAGAAAAGCGCCGGCGCTTAAGGGGTGGCTGATTCTTCGACCTCCGGCGGAGGGGGCACGAAGGGGAGCGACCAATCGAGTTCCTGGTTGCAGTAAACGCATCGTTTGATGGACTGGACAGGGACATAACTGATCAATTTGTGACAGCGCGGGCAGAGATAAGCGTCAGAAGTTGACTCATGGACTGAGTTCTTTCTCAAGGCCCCATACTTCATTCTGCGCCTGACCACCGTTGTTTTAATCAAGTTCATGCCAAATTTACCTCCCATCTATTGTACCATACGGCCCAAGAGAGGCAGTCTTGCGAATGAATCGCCTTTTCAACTACATCGGCAACAGCGATGTCGCGATGAGAAAGTAAATCATGAGGGTGGCCGCGTCCACGATCGTCGTGATGAGCGGGGCGGCCATAATGGCCGGGTCGATTTTAAGTTTTTTGGCAACAAGCGGCAAGATGCCTCCCAATATAGCGGCCATGAAAATGGTGGCAACCATGGCGAGCGCGAGGACCAAGGCCGAGGTAAAGTCCTTGTAGACAAGGTACACGCGTAAGAAGTTGACCGCACTTAACGCAATACCCATGAGAAGGCTTGTGGCGGATTCCTTGATCACCACCTTGAAAAAGTCACCGAACTTGATTTCACCCAAGGTCATACCGCGGATCATGAGTGTACTTGACTGGGAGCCGACATTGCCGCCCGTGTCGGTCAGCATCGGGATGAAGGAGACAAGGAGGGGGTAGGCCAAAAAGGCGGCTTCGTTCTTTTCCAATATTTGGCCGTTGATCATGCCGGAGACCATCAGGATGAAAAGCCATGGGATGCGGTGGAGGCCGTGTTCCCAAAAACTCGTCTTCAGGTAAGGTTTTTCTGAGGGCGCCATCGCGGCCATCTTCTCAAAGTCTTCCGTGGTCTCTTCTTGCATGACGTCGACCGCGTCATCGATTGTGACAATTCCGACCAAACGGTTTTCAAGATCCACCACAGGGATCGCAAGGAAGTTGTACTTATGAAAGAGGCGTACGGTTTCTTCTCGGTCCATCCCGGTGTGGACTGAAATCACATCGGGCTCCATAATATCGCCGATTTTTTCATGGTCGTTTGCCAATAAAATGGCTTTGACCGAGATCACGCCGTCCAAAAAGCGCTGGTCGTCCGTGTCATAACAGGTGTAGATCGTCTCGCGGTCTTCACCGAAGGTGCGAAGATGTGTGATCGCCTGCGCGACCGTCATGTCACGCTTTAAACGGGTATACTCCGCCGTCATGATGCTGCCCGCTGAGTCTTCAGGGTACTGCAAATAGCGATTGATGATTCTTCGTTTATCGGGGTTGGTTAAGCGTAACAGCCGGCTCACCATGTTGGCGGGCATTTCCTCTAAAAAGTCGACCGCGTCATCGACAAAGAGCTGGTCGAGCATATTCGTGGTCTCTTCGTCGGTGAAGGCTTCAATCACCCGGCGCTGTGTGTCCGACTCGAGATGCGCGAAAACCTCCGCGCAGATCTCCTTTGGGAGCATGCGGAAGACAAAGGCGGTTTCGTCATCGGGGAGTGTTTCTACAAAGAGCGCGATGTCGACCTCGTTGTCATCACGCAGTTCATTCAACAGAGAAGGGTAGTCGCGTTCGTTCAATAATCGTGTCAGATGATCGACGTATTGAACTTCATCCATTTTTTCACTCATTTGGACTCCTCCTTCTCATCTTCCACAAAAAAGAAGAGTCTGACGCCCGTTGGCCGGCGGCAGACTCTCGTTTGATTGAATGTCAACCGGCCTATTCCATTAACGCGATACACTCGATTTCCACTTTCGCGCTTTTTGGCAGTTGTTTGACTGCGTAGCAAGCGCGCGCAGGGTATGGACTTGGGAAATATTCGCCGTAAATATCGTTGACCGTGCCAAAGTCGGCCATATCGGCCAAAAGAACGGTTGTTTTCACTACTTTTTCAGGGCCGGTTCCGGCTTCTTTCAAAATGGCGTCGAGGTGACGAAGTGCTAACTTCGTCTGCGCTTCAACACTGTCAGGCATTTCGCCTGTCGCAGGATCAATACCGAGTTGTCCTGAAACAAACAGCAAATTGCAGGCCACAACGGCCGGGGAATAAGGGCCCACCGCTTTTGGGATCTCGTCGGAAAATACTGCTCTTTTTGACATGATGATTACCTCAACAATCCGATTAATGTATTACCAGTTTACCACAGCCACTTGCCGCTCATTCAAGCTGAAACAGCGCTTCGCGGACAATTTCACACACGGTCGGGTGCGGGAAAATCGTGCGTTTCATCTCATCAAGGGTCATCTCCTGTTCGATCATGACGCCAAAAGCCAAGACCATTTCAGAGGCATAAGGCGTCAAAAGATGACAGCCGAGTAATGTCTTTTTTTCCTCATGAAGGAGCAGGCGGCAAAGGCCTGTTCCGCGCTCTGTTTCCGCCTGGTAGCGCCCGGACCAGCCCATCGGCAGTTCGACTTCAAGGTAGGGGATAGAGGCTTCATCGAGTTCTGCTTTTGTCATTCCCACATGGGCCACCTCAGGGTCGGTGTAGATGACGGCAGGCATGGCGCGGTTCGACATCCGGTCGTCAACCCCTAAGATCTGATTCACGGCCACTTCACCCTCGCGGCTTGCGGCATGGGCCAGCATGTAGCCACCGATGACATCGCCAATGGCGTAACAGCCCGCACAACTTGTTTCCATCTTGTCATTCACTTTAATGGCGCTGCGATTCATGTCGAGGGAAAGCGTTTCAAGGCCAAAACCGGAGGAGACGGGGCGCCGTCCGCAGGACATTAAGATGAGTTCGCCTTCGACCGTCTGTTCTTCGCCGTCTTTTTCAAAGGACACGGTATTTTTGTCGACCCTTGTGACGCGGGCCGACAAATGAAAGATCATGCCCAATTTTTCGTAGACCTGCTGGAGACGGGATCCGATTTCAAGGTCGACATTGCCCGCAATATGATCCAGCATTTCAATGACGGTGACTTTTGAGCCGACGGCTTGGTAGTAACAGGCCATTTCAAGCCCGATCACGCCACCGCCGATGACGACGAGGCTTTCGGGGACTTCTTTTAAATCGAGTATTTCACGGTTGGTTAAGACCGTCTCACCGAGGGCTTCTTCGACGCCCGGGAGAGGGAGGATCACCGATTCAGAACCGGTCGCGATGATGAGGTTGCGACCCTGGTAGGTGACACCGTCGGCCTCCACCATGAATAAATCGCCTTCTTTACCTAAAATCGTGGCGCCTTGTTCAATGAGTTCCACGCCGGCTTCTTTCATTTGGTTTTTCACGCCCAACACCAGTTTGCGCACGACCTTGTTCTTGCGTTTTACGACGGTTGACTGGTTGTATGAAACATTTTCAGACTTAACACCAAAGGCGTCGCTGTCGGATGCGTGCCGCAGGAGCTTAGCGGAATTCAAAAGCGCTTTTGAGGGGATACAGCCTTCGTTCAGGCAGACGCCTCCCAGCTTATTCTTTTCAAAAAGAGCGACGGACAGACCGGCTTTCCCGGCTCTTTCAGCGGCCACATAGCCGCCGGGGCCGCCCCCGATGATCAGTAAATCGTGCATGATCGTTTCTCCTTTATGAGATCTTGTTATTTTTTATCCTAAGTCACTATACCAGAAGCCTTTGACCAAAAAAAACGCGCTCATCGGTGTCGATGAGCGCGTGAACAGACCCATTTTGGCCAAAGGGCTTACCGCTCTTCGCGGAAGTAGTTCAGTCCTGTTCCGGCCGGCTGCGCGTGCTCCTTGATCTGCCGGATGCTCGTGAAAATAAGGACGAGGATCGTCGCAAAGTAGGGGAACATACGGTAGATCGGTACGGGCAATCCCTTAATGGGCAAGTACATATACATGACCGTCAGTCCGCCGAAGATGATGGAGGCATAGATGGCGCGAAGCGGATTCCAGGTGGCAAAGATGACAAGCGCGATGGCGAGCCAGCCGTAGCCTGAGATGCAGTTGTGCACCCAGATGCCCTTCTGGTCGACCATGGACATGTACATGCCGCCTAAGCCGCACATGCCGCCTCCAATGATGGCCGCAAGGTAACGGTAGCGGGTGACATTGATGCCCGCGCTGTCCGCGGTGGCGGGGCTCTCGCCTACGGCACGCAGTGAGAGGCCTTTTCTTGTTTTTGTGAAAAACCAGCTCATAATGATGGCCAGCAGGAGTGCAAAATACACCACCCAGTTGTACTTGAAAAAGAGTGTCCCGATGACTGGGATTTCGGAGAGTTTGCCGAAGTTGATGCGTCCGTAAACGGCTTTCGTTTCCGCACCGACTGTGACATAGCCACCGGCCTTATGACCTAAGACTTCGCCGAAGAAGCGGCCAAAGCCTGTGCCGAAGATGGCGAGCGTCAAGCCTGTGACATTCTGGTTGGCGCGAAGGGATACGGTCAGGACGGCATAGATCAAGCCGCCTAAGGCGCCGCACAAAAAGGCGAAAATGATGGCGACGAGGACGGCAACAATGCCGCCGTGTCCCATCCACTGTTCGACATACCAGGCGCCCGCTAATCCGGCGATGGCCCCCATGTACATCATGCCTTCAACCCCCAGGTTCAGGCTTCCCGATTTTTCGGTTAAAATTTCACCGCAGGACGCCAAAAGTAACGGGGTACCGGCCAACACGGCCGCGTTTAACAGATTAATGACTGTCGTCATGCGGACACCTCCTCAACCATTTGCTCGATCTTTGTGGCGCTGCGTCTGAAGATCAGGCGGTACTCAATGAAGAATTCACTGCCCAGCATGAAGAACAAGATGATGCCAGTCAGAAGGTCTGCCGCAGAAGCGGGGATCTTCATGGTCGATTGGATGGCCAATGAGCCCTTCTTTAACATGGCTATAAAGATGGACACAGGAATCATGATGAAAGGATTCAGCTTCGCTAGCCAAGCCACGATGATGGCCGTAAAACCTACACCGCCCGCGGTGGTCTCTGTCAGGGAGTAGTCTGCGCCTGCGACTTGGAAGTAGCCTGCAAGGCCGCAGAGCGCGCCCGATATGATGAGCGTACGCATTTGGATCCAACCGGTATGCATGCCGGCATAGCGTGCAGTATTTAGTGAGTCACCGATGACGGAGATCTCGTAACCGTGCTTGGTCTTGCTCAAATAGAAATAGGCAATGACGGCCAGTGCCAAGGCAAAAATCCATCCGATATGGACGCCCAATACTTTCGGTAGGGGTAGGTTCGGTAGGAAGTCCTTGAAGTTAATGATTTTCGGATAAGTACTCCTTGGGCTTTGCCAGCTCTTTTGAGACTGTAAAAAGATAATGTATTCAATGGCAATATAGTTCAGCATCAGGGTGAACAAGGTTTCATTTGTCCCCCACTTCGTTTTGAAAAGTGCCGGTAAAAAACCAAAGAGTGCGCCGCCGAAAATAGCCGCTGTGATCATCATCAGTTGGAGCGGGACAAAACCCATTGTGCCGCCGGCGTGGACAGCGGAGATGACAACATGCGACGAAAAAATCGCGCCCGCGAGGATCTGGCCCTCACCGCCGATGTTCCAGAATTTCATCTTAAAGGCTAATGCGATCGCAATACCCGAGATGAGGAGGGGGACGGCGAGACGGAAGGTCTCCGCTGAGGATGTCTTCGTTCCAAAAGAACCGGTCGCCATGTTGACGTAGGCCGCAATGGGATTTTTTCCGATGACGACAAGCAAAAGTCCGCCGACGATGAGCGCCAGCAAGAAACCGATCACATAGACCATCACGCGATGACGTGTGCTGACGGTGCCGCGCTTCGCGATGCGGACGAAAGGTTCTTGAATCGAACAAACGAGGGGGTCAAAATCATCCGGAGGTGTAGGGCATTCGACGCTGTCCTCTGGAGTCAAAAGATCCTTATTTACATCATTATCTGTCATACGGCAGAGGCTCCTTCTTTCTTTTCGACCTCATGACCGAGCATCATGAGACCGATGGCTTGTTTGGACGATCGTCTGGGATCAACGATTCCCACGACGCGCCCGCCGCTCAATACGAGGAGGCGGTCGGAGATTTCCATTAAGACGTCCAAGTCTTCCCTGATGAACATGACGGCGACGCCTTTTTCCTTTGCTCATTCAAAAGCCGGTAAATGGCATAGGATGAGTTGATATCGAGGCCTCGTACCGGATAAGCGACGATCAAAAGGCGCGGCGCGGAATGGATTTCTCGTCCGACCAACACTTTTTGAACGTTACCGCCTGAGAGTTTCCGAATGGGCGTAAAGACGTCGGGTGTGACAATTTCAAGGTCTTCGACCAACTTCTCCGCCACACGTCTCGGAGTTTTTCGATCGACGAAAAAGCTTTTATTTTGGCGGTAGCTTTTCAGCATGACATTGTCCACCATGTCAAGTGAAGGCACGAGCCCCATCCCTAAGCGGTCTTCGGGGACAAAGGCGAGGGCTACACCTTTTTTCCCTATTTCATTCGGCGTTTTGCCGACAAGGTTTTCTTCTACCTGAAATCCATTCACGGTGCCTTGGTAGAGTATCGCACCGCCTGCCACGGGATACAGTCCCGCGATGGCTTCACAGAGTTCGCGCTGACCGCTGCCTGAAATACCGGCGATCCCTAAAATCTCACCGCCGTAGGCTTCAAAGTTAACGTCTTCGAGTGCGCGTGTCTTATCCGGCGTCAGGCAGGAAAGAGAGGTGACGCGAAGGATCGGTTTTTTATCTCCAATTATGGGTCGATCAATCTCAAGGGATACTGAACGGCCGACCATCATGTCCGTTAAGGATTGAACGGAGGCATCTTGGGTGGGGATCGTGTCAATGTATTCGCCTTTGCGAAGGACCGTGACGCGGTCAGAGACCTCCAGCACTTCGTTCAATTTGTGCGTGATGAGAATGATAGACTTGTCATCCGCCTTCATCGCGCGCATGATTTCAAATAGTTTTTCTGTTTCCTGAGGGGTCAATACAGCAGTCGGTTCATCCAAGATAAGAATGTTCGCTCCGCGGTAGAGTGCTTTGACGATTTCGACTGTTTGTTTCTCAGAGATCGACATGTCGTAGATTTTTTTATTCGGGTCGATTTGGAATCCGTATTTATCGGCGATCTCTTTGACGTGGCGCGCTAGCGCACGGCGGTTGATCGTGGTGGCGCCGGGTAGCCCCAATACAATATTCTCCGCTGCCGAGAACACTTCGACCAGCTTATAATGCTGATGGACCATACCGATATTGAGTGCGAACGCATCTTTGGGTTCACATATGGCGACGGGTGCGCCATTGATCCGGACTTCCCCCAGGTCAGGGAAGTAGATCCCGGAAAGAACATTCATCAGCGTCGTCTTGCCACTGCCGTTCTCTCCTAAAAGCGATAAGATCTCGCCCTTTCTGAGTTCGAGATGAACATCTTTCAACGCCTGTACGGTGCCGAAAGATTTACAGATATGAGTCATCTCGACAATATTTTCAACGACAGGTTGTTGCAGTTCCTGCATATCTTTCCTCCGTCCGGTATAAACTTAAACTTACCGGAAATTTACAAATCGCCGCAATGCAAAATATTCACATTGCGGCGATTAAGATTGTAGAGAACACATCATGTAAAGCGCTCTCTAATTAGACTCATCGATTTGCCGTTATTAGCCGATCATCTCGATGCCTTCGAGGATATGATCCCAGGCAGGGGATGATGCCGGTTCGATGTAGGTGTCGCCATCAGCGACGACTACTTCACCATCCGCGTTGACGAGCGGCCCCGTGAATACATCCCAGTCACCTGAGAGGATCTTCGCGCGCGCTTCTTCGATCGCTTCTGCGGTGCCTTCGGCGATGAGCGCTTCGTTCAACCTTGAGATATCCACCGCGCCCTCTTTCAAGCCTTCACCCCAGTCTTTCGGGATGGCTTTGCCTTCGACGTAGTTGGTGACGGCAAGTTCAAGGTAACGTGACCAGTCCCAAATAGCGGACGTCAGTGTCGCGTTCGGAGCTGCGTCGATCATGTCGGAGTTGTAGCCGACGTGGAAGATACCTTCCGCTTCCGCGGCGGTCGCCGGGGCGGTGGAGTCGCAGTGCTGTCCGAGCACGTCGCAACCAAGTTCGATGAGGGATTTTGCGACTTGCGCTTCTTTCTGCGGGTCGTTCCAGGAGTTCGTGTTCATGACTGTCATGGTGACGTCAGGGTTGACACTCTTCGCGCCCAGGTAGAATCCTGTGAAGCCCTGGATACACTCAGCAAAGGGGAACGCGTTGACGTAGCCGAGATGATTGTTTTCCGTTTTGAGGCCGGCGGCGATGCCGGAGAGGTAACGTGCCTGATAAATCTTGCCGAAGTAGTTGTGGGCATTCGGCATGTCACTTAACGCGCACTGGTAGCCTGTGGCGTGGCAGAATTCAATGTCGGGGAATTCCGCGGCCACAGTCATGACATAGTCTTCAAATCCAAAGCTTGTCGCAAAGATGATGTGGCAGCCTTGCTCAACAAGTTCTCTCAAAGCCGCTTCACATTCGGCGTCTTCAGGAGTGTTGAATTTGTTAATGATCTGATCATCACGAAGACCGAGTTCGCGTTGCATTTTTTCGGTTCCCTGGTTGTGGTTGTAGGTATATCCCATGTCACTTGGATCAGTGATGTGGACAAAACCGAGCTTGATGTTGTCAAGCGTCACGCCGTCGCCCGCAGGTGGCGGTGCAGGGGTTGTTTCTGATTCGCCCGGATCTTGCGATTCAACCGGTGCCGGATCTGTTTTAGTTGGCTCATCTGGCTTTTTATCGCAGGCGACGATGCTCACCGCGAGCGCGATACAAAGCAGAAGAACGATCCACTTTTTGAATTGTTGCATAGCTTTCTCCTCCAAAAGGGTTATTATGTCGTTTATGATAGCACAATTTTGAACTAAGCAACAACTTTTTATGGGCAGAGTGTGAAGACCGAATCGCTTCCCTATGCTAAACTTGGATACAAAATGTAACCTATTTTAGGGAAAAATAAGAAGGAGATCGACTCATGCCCAAAACAAAATCAAACATTCCCCATCTTCTCGGATACACCTGCACACTGTGTCATAAGCATTATCCCTACGAGGAAGAAATGCTGACCTGCCCGGCTTGCGGGGAAACGGGTATTTTGGACATTGATTATGACTACGATGTCATCGGACAGCATTTTAGCCGCGAAACACTGAAAGCCAACCACGATAACAGCATGTGGCGCTACAAGGCACTCTTCCCTTTGGAAGATCGCGAATACTCGAGCTTTTTGCGCGTCGGCTGGACGCCGCTATACCGTTCACTTCGCTTGGGCGATGAACTGGGTTTGAAGGCGATGTACTTAAAAGACGACGGCGTGAATCCCACGGCCTCCTTGAAGGATCGTGCGAGCGGTGTGGCTGTCGCCAAAGCACTTGAACTGGGTTATGACACGATTTCCTGTTCATCCACGGGCAATGCGGCCTCCTCCTGTGCGGGGAACGCCGCGAGGGTCGGCCTTAACACGGTGATTTTCGTGCCTGAACGAGCCCCTCAGGGCAAACTGGCCCAGATGCTCATTTTCGGGGCAAAGGTGGTGTCGGTCATCGGCGATTACCGCGAGACCTTTAACCTGTCAAAGGCCGCGATTGCCAAATACGGCTGGTACAACCGAAACGCGGGCATCAACCCTGTGATGGCGGAAGGAAAAAAGACCGTCTCCCTTGAAATCGCCGAGCAATTGAATTTTGAGCCGACGGACTGGGTCGCTGTGTCGGTCGGTGACGGCTGCACCATCGGAGGCGTGTACCTTGGTTTCCGCGACCTGTTTGAACTGGGCATGATCGATCGCATTCCGAGGATTTTGGGTGTTCAGTCAACCGGCTGTTCTCCTTTTGTCGATGCGGCCCGCGACAACGCGCCGTTGAAACCGACGCCTGAAAATACGCTCGCGGACTCGATCTCGGTGGGCGTGCCGAGAAACCCGGTGAAAGCATTGCGCGCGGTATCCGCCTCGCATGGCGCCTGGGTGGCTGTTTCGGACGAAGCGATCTTGGACGCGATGCGCGAGATGGGTCAAAAAGAAGGTGTTTTCGGTGAGCCGGCGGGTGTGACTTCTTATGCCGGCGTGAAGCAGGCCGTTGCGGATGGAATTATCAAGGGCCATGAAACAGTGACCTGTATTTGTTCCGGAAGCGGCCTCAAAGATGTGGTGAACGCGCTGAAAGCCGCGGGGGATCCGATCCGCTGTCATCCCGATCTGGAGGAGTTGGAACAGACCGACTTATTTAAATAGGTTAAAAAGAAAGCACTGGGCGTCAAGGAGGATGCGCGTATGAGTCAGTATGAAAAACTGGGGGTTTTCTATTTAGGAACCGAGAACAAGAACATAGACGGAACAGGTCAAGGCGATTTCATGCTGCTTGACTCCCGCGACCTTGTGACGCACGCCGTGTGTGTGGGCATGACAGGGTCGGGCAAGACGGGCCTTGGCATTTGTCTTCTGGAAGAGGCGGCAATGGATGGGATTCCGGCGATTATCGTCGATCCCAAAGGCGATATGGGGAACTTGCTTTTAACTTTCCCTGATTTGCTCGCCTCCGATTTTATGCCTTGGGTCCACCCGGAGGAAGCAGAGGCGGAAGGAATTTCATTAGAAGAGCTCGCTGATAAGAAAGCAAACACTTGGCGTGAAGGGCTGGCTTCCTCGATGCAGGACGGTGAGCGTATCCGCGCGATGCGTGAAAACGCTGAATTTGCGCTTTACACCCCGGGCGGTCAATTCGGCCGGCCCCTGTCGCTGGAGTCTATGTTCCAACGTCCGTCGGCGGAAGCGATGCAAGATGCGGAGCTTTTGCAGGAGATCGTATCGACCACGGCGACAAGCCTCTTGCACCTTGTGGGCATCAAGGATGCCGACCCCGTGTCGAGCCGCGAACATGTCCTTTTGTCGACCTTGATCCAGAAAGCTTGGACGGAGGGTTCCGACCTTGCGATCGCCAACCTGATCAACTGGATCAGTAAACCGCCTATTACGAAGATCGGTGTCATGGACATCGAGACTTACTTGCCCGAGAAGGATCGTTTCGCGCTTGCCTTGCGTTTCAATAACCTGATCGCGTCGCCGGCCTTTTCTGCCTTTATGGAAGGCGAACCCTTTGACATTCCTTCGCTTTTATACACAGCGGAGGGAAAACCTAAAATCTCGATCCTGACCCTGGCGCATTTGGCCGATGCGGAACGCATGTTCTTGTCACCTTGCTGTTGAACCGGATCATTGCCTGGATGCGCACCGAGCAGGAACCTCGTCCCTTCGCGCGCTTTTTCTACATGGATGAAGTGTTCGGCTATTTTCCGCCGATCGCGAATCCGCCCGCTAAAAACCGCTTTTGACGCTTTTGAAAACCGCGAGAGCCTATGGTCTCGGTATTGTTTTGGCGACACAGAATCCGGCCGACATTGACTACAAGGGTCTGTCGAACGTCGGCACTTGGTTTGTCGGACGCCTGACGACGGAGCGCGATCGCACGCGGCTGTTAGAAGGTATGGCGGACGAGTCCGTGGAAGGCACGACGCGTGCCGAGTTAGGGCGCCTGATCGCGGGGCTGAAGCAACGGGAGTTTGTCTCGCGTTCGGTCCGGGGCGGTCAACCGACCTTATTTACCACACGCTTTTGCATGTCTTACCTGGCGGGTCCTCTGACGCGCGAGCAGATTCGCGATCTTGTAGCGGACCAAAGACCGCAAGTGAGCGTTGCGCCACCGGTGGTGGCAGCACCCGGCCTGTGGCAGAGATTCCCGCGCCGCCTGTGGTGGCAGTACCTGAACCAGAACCTTGGCAGCGTCTTGGTGCCGCCTCCGACGCCGTCAGGCATTGTTGTGAGTTACTTGCCGGGCGTCCCGGGACAGCGCTACCAACCGGTCCTGTCCGGATTCCTTTCTGTGTTCTATGAGAACGCGAAGCTGGGTATTTCGAAGACGGAGCAGGTCACACGATTTACCTCTTTAGGGGTTCCGGTGATTCCGGTTGACTGGAATAATGTCCTCGATATGGATTACACCTTGGATGACTTTGAACAGAATCCTCCGGTGGGCGCGACCTATAGAGGAATTGCCGGCTGAGGCGAAGCTGAAGACGAGCTTTACCGCCTGGCAGCGCGCGCTTGTGGATACGGTTTGGCGCGACTCGGTGATTGAAGTGAGAGAGCAAAGAAGCCGGTCTTATCTCAGGCTTGAGGAAAGTGAGCGCGATTTTGTGGCCCGTGTGAAGATGGCGGCTCGTGAAAAACGCGATGAAGAATTCGATGTGATCGAGGCGAAATATGAGAAGAAGCGCCCCTTGCGATTGAAGAGAAGATCGCAAAGGCGGAGAGGAGCGGTGGACCGCGTGAAGGATCAGGCGAAGGATGCAAACCCAGTCCGCTATTTCCTTGGCGCCGCGGCCTTAGGGGCGGTGTTGGGCAAATCACTGCTCACGCAGTCGACGGTTATAAGTCAGCGACCGCGGCGAAGAGGCCGCGGGCGGTGAAGTCTTCGAGTAATATCGGGCGTGCGAAGAGCCGTTTGATCGTGTTGAACAGCAGCTAGAACTTCTGGAAGCTGACATGAAGAAAGATTTGGAAGCCATCAGGCGAGCGCTACGATGCGGCGGCGGACGAAATTGTGACAACAGCGGTACGTCCGCTGAAACGCGATGTCGTTGTGAATGCCTTTGTGGTGACTTGGATGCCTGAGCGCTGATTGAAGTCGGTTTCTCAAAATGAGTGGTCGCGGATGACGTTTCCAATGTCATCCGCGATCTTTTTTTGTGAAATTTCACCGACGGTGTTTCGATCGGTTCCGAGTATTTCGACACGTTTGGCGATTTCTTCCGAATGAAAGCGCAGGCCTACAAGGCCTTCGCTGATCTCACCGATAAAGTCGCTGTCTAATGCGTCGGAATAGATGAGCACGTCCTTGAGGGTGCCTTGCTCCACATTGAACAGTAACTCAGCCTGCCCCCAGGGGTGACGTCCTGTGTCGATTCTAAGGTCGAAATCAATCGATTTGCCGTAGCGCCAGTCCCAGGAGGCGTAGCGTGCTTCAAGTGACAGGAGTGCTTCGTCCTTTAAAAGTAACTCAGCTTTTGCTCTTTGTACTTCTAAACCATTGGCATAGTGTTTTGTGAATGAGTCGATGACGGCTTCGGATAGGGCGTCGATTGTGAGGTCTTCTTTCACTTCGATGAGGTTCACGACGCGTGAGCGGACTGACTTGATCGCTCGTGTGGAGAGTTTGGCCTTTGAGACATTCAAGTAGCGCTCTAAGCGGTTCCACGTCGGTGTCGACCATGAGGGTTCCTGGTGCAGTGCGACGCCCCGGTGATATCGGAAGGCGTTTCCGGAGAATTTTCGTTCATTGATTAAAATGTCGTTTCTCCCGGAGCGTACGGCGTCGATGCCGAGTTTTCGCACGGCATCCAATATGACCTGGAAGCTTTGGCCAAGGTCAAAGCGTGAGCGCGGCAGGATGATCGAGAAGTTTAAATTGCCAAGATCGTGAAACACGGCACCGCCACCGGTGCTACGCCTTGCAAGGTAACCGCCTTCTTTTTCGAGCAGTTCTGTCCGGCACTCGGCCCAGGCATTTTGGTTGCGCCCGATGACGACGGTGTGCGCGTTTTGCCATAGAAACAAGATGGCGGCGTAGCGCCTTTCGGGGCCGGGGTCACTGTCACTTGTGCACTGTCCCATGAGGCCTTTCCAGGGCAAGGTTGTTCCAGGGGTTAGTGGCCCGGGTCGTTATGATCAGGATTTTCTTCTCGTCGCTCATCGGTAATGCGTCATCCTTATCTGTTTTTAGATCACCAGTCCCTGGTTTAGGTGGTTGCAGTTTGTGGCAAGAGCGTTCATCGCGGCCGCGTTGATCGGGTAGGCGATCGGGGAGGCCGAAACGAGCGGGTGTGTGGCCGTCTGGAAGGTGTTAAGTTCCGTGGCGGTCATGCCGGAGGTGATCGCAAGGCTCAAGATGTTGACGATTTCAGCGACTGTGTCGCCGCCGTAGATCTGGGCGCCTAAGATCACGCCGGAGCATTTGGAAAACAAGAGCTTGATGTGGACTTTTTGCGCGACAGGAAGGGAGCCCGGATGGCGGTCCATGGTGTCGTATTCTCCGACCATGTAGGTGAAGCCTTCGGCTTTGGCCTGTGATTCGGTTAATCCGGCGGAGGCGTAGGTGCTGCCGAATACTTTGGTGGAAAAGGTGCTGATAGTGCCTTTGTTGGCTCGGACGAGGCGGAGCTGGAAGGCGTTTGATCCGGCGATTTTGGCTTCCATGGCGGCGGTCGAGGCAAGCAGAATGGGTGCGTCTTTGCCGGTGAAGAAGCATTTTTTCTCGGCGCAGTCACCGACGGCGAAAATGTCGCGGTCGTTAGTACGCATGTATTGGTCGACGAGGATGGCGCCTTTGTCGTTTAGGGCGAGGCCCGCTTCTTTGGCAAGCGCGGCATTGGGTTTCATGCCGAGTCCCAGGATGACAAGGTCGGCCGGGATGCTGCGCCCGTCGGCGAGTTCCACGGATTCGACGGCCCCCTCTCCCGCGATGCGCGAGACGCGTGCGCCTGTTTGGATGTCGACGCCGTGTTCTGTCAGTTGTTCTTCCAAGTGATCGGAGAATTCGCGGTCAAAGGCTTGCCATAGGCAGCAGTCCGCCAATTCGATGAGGGTAACGTTTTTGCCCAGTTTGCGGATTTGTTCGGCGAATTCGACTCCGATAAAGCCGCCCCCGATGACGGAGACGTTTTCGGCCGCGTCAAGTTTTTTCAAGACATTTTGCAGGTATGTTTCTTCTTTGAAGACGGGGAAGACATTCTCAAGGTCGTAGCCGGGGATGAAGCGTGGGATGACGGGTTCAGACCCTGTGGCGACGATGAGTTTTTTGTAGGAGATTTCGCCGTTGGCCTTTGTTTTTACATATTTTTCGTTGCGTTCGATGGATGTCACCGTGTCAATTAAAAGTTCGACGCCGGCTCCCAACAGGCCCGCATCGGGGATGACATTTTTTGCGGTGTCGCGCAAGGTGCCGAAGATATAAGGAATGCCGCAGGGCACCATGACGCGTTCTGTGTCTCGGATGACGGTGACTTTGATGTCGCCGTACGCTTTTCGCGCCATCGTGGCGGCCAGGATACCTCCTGCGCTTCCGCCAATGACGAGTAGGTCTGTTTGTTTCATAGTGAGCTCCTTTTCGTAGATGGCGCCTTCGTTGACGTCGTGTTGAATAAGTTTAGTATATAAGAATCTGCCATGCGGATAAAGATGAATGGTGGTATCATTCCCTTTATGGACGTAGATCGTAAATGTCAGGAACACAGAAGTTACCGGGGGACTGCCATAGATGAAAATGCGCTTGTTCATGAGCGCTCTTGCGGGGCGATTGTTTTTCGCCCGATCGATGGGGAGGACAGGGTTCTTCTCGTGCAGCACCGCCCCGGTCACTGGTCTTTCCCGAAAGGTCATATGGAACCCGGAGAGACGAAAAAAGAAACCGCGATCCGTGAAGTGTTAGAGGAGACGGGGATTCATGTGGCGATTTCTTCTGATTTTGCGCGCTCCTCCACCTATGCGCCGCGCCCGGGTATTTTTAAGACGGTGACGTTTTTTCTCGGGGATTATTTGGACGGTACGCCCATCCCTCAACTTTCTGAGGTGAAAAAGGCGGAGTGGATTTCGCTTGAGGCGGCAAAGGAGCTTCTTATCTTTGATCGCGATCTTGCAATCTTTCGCGAGGCGATTGAATGCGCCGGTCTTAAAAGACAAAAACCGGCATAGGGGGGATCATGTCACAACCGGAACAAAAGGATGATACCTTTACATTAAAAGAGCATTACAGTTTTGGTGAACTGTTGACGATTATGGCGTTTTTGCGTTCGGATGAAGGCTGTCCCTGGGATCGCGCGCAGACGCATGAGAGTATTGCCGGCAATATGTTAGAAGAAGCGTATGAGGCGGTGGTGGCGATCGGGATGAACGATCCTGCGGCTTTGCAAGAGGAGCTCGGAGATGTCCTGATGCAGGTGATTTTCCACTCGGATATGGCAGAGGCGTTTACGATTCGGGATGTGATCTCGGGAATTTGCCGAAAGCTTATTTCAAGGCATACGCATCTTTTTGGGGACGACCAAGCGGATACGCCTGAGAAGGTGCTTCGTACCTGGGAGAAGAATAAGCAGATTGAAAAGGGTTTTTCGTCGGTCAGTGATTCGATGCGGGATGTGCCAAGAGGGATGCCGGCGTTGACGCGCGCTTTTAAGATTCAAAAGAAGGCGGCGAATGTAGGCTTTGATTGGACGTCGGTGGATGGCGCGATGCGCAAGATTGAAGAGGAACTGGCGGAGCTGTTTGTGGAGGTTGAAAAGGGTGACAAGAAGCGCACTGCGGAGGAAGCGGGCGATCTCTTGTTTACGATTGTGAATATTTTGAGACTCTTGGATCTTGATCCGGAGACGGCTTTGACGGGTTGTACGGAGCGTTTTATTGGGCGTTTTTCTACGATGGAAGAGGAAGCTGAAAAAGGCGATGTGAAGCTCTCTGATTTGGATTTGGATGAATTGGAAGCGCTCTGGGAGATGGCAAAAAAACGTGAGAGCCAACAGCTAAAGGACGTTTAGGATGAGGCTTGATAAGTTTTTAAAAGTATCGCGTATTGTGAAGCGCCGGACGGTGGCCAACGAGATGGCGTCGGCCGGTCGTATCGAGGTGAATGGGAAACGGGGGAAGCCCGCTACGGAGTTAAAGGTGGGCGATGTGCTTGATATCGGCTACGGCCAGCGCCGGATCCGCGTGCGCGTTTTGGTGCTAAAAGACCATGTGCGTAAGGAAGAGGCGGAGTCGCTTTACGAGATTTTAGAGACCCCTGTCACCTGATTGTCATATGCCAAAAGGCGCTTTTAGTTGCAAAACCGAACAAACTCCAGTACGATGTGTTCACTATCAACAGGATGTCAGGTCGACAGGTGAACACAATGCGTCAGAGTTATGCCGAAAATCGTAGAGTTGAACGCAGGCACTCGTTCCTGACATTTTTCACGCGTTTTTTTGCAGGTGTTATCACCGTTATCATTGTCAGCTTATGTGTTTCCGCGTTTTTTTCTCAGCAAAATGAATTTGAACGTTTGGCGCGTGAGAAGCGGAAGCTGGAGCGTGAGCGCAATCTTCTGTATGAGGAGTACGATTCGCTCAAGGGTCTTGACGACATTGCGGAGTCGATGGACTATGTGGAGCGTGTCGCGCGCGATTATTTGGGGATGGCGTTGCCGGGTGACCGGGTGATCATCGTAGACTAGGGGTATTTTTCGTGTTTTATTTGGGTTGTCATTTATCTTCGAGTGAAGGTTATCTTAATATGGGCGAAACCGCCCGTTCGATTGAGGCTAATACTTTTCAATTTTTTACAAGAAATCCGCGCGGCGGTACGGCAAAACCTCTCGATTTGGAGGATATTGCAGCGTACAACGCCTATGCCAAAGAACACGCGATTGGTACCATTGTGGCGCACGCGCCTTATACGATGAATCTTTGTTCCGATAAATCGCATATTCGTGAGTTTGCTCGTTCCATGATGCGCGATGATTTGGAGCGCCTGCAACATGTCGATAATGTGGTGTACAACTTTCATCCGGGTAGTCATGTGGGGCAGGGAGTCGATCTGGGGATCCAGATGATTATTGAGGCGATTAATGAGGTGTTAACAGAGGAGATTACTACGCCTATTTTGTTGGAGACGATGGCGGGTAAGGGAAGTGAGATCGGGCGTTCTTTTGAGGAGTTGCAACGGATTATTGATGGCGTCCATTTTCAGGATAAAATCGGTGTTTGCATGGACAGCTGCCATGTCTACGATGCGGGTTACGATGTGGTGACTAAATTAAACGAGGTGATTGATTCTTTCGATGACATTGTGGGCATCGATCGCCTACAAGCGTTTCACTTAAATGACAGTAAAAATGATTTTGGAAGCGGCAAGGATCGCCACGCGAAGATTGGGGAGGGTTCTTTGGGGCTTCGGATAATTTGTCAATATTATTAATCATCCGAAGCTAAAGGTCTGCCCTTTAATCTTGAGACGCCGAATGAATTGGACCTTCTGAACTGGAGATTAAGCTCTTAAGAGATAAAGGCTGTAATTTACTCGAAGTGTACGAGTTGTTTTAGTTCGTCGATTTCTTCCGCTAACTCCATTCCACTGCTTCCTTTGGGATGAAGTAGTCATAAATTTCTTGTGTGGCCCCTAGTTCAACGGCAAGCGCGGCTCCCCGACGCCCCCGTCTTAAATGAGGGATTCCTTTTCTTCCAAGTAGCTTTCGACATGAGCGCTCCACACCATGGGGGATGAGATGAAGAAGACAGGTTCTTGTTCGGGCTCCTCCTCTTTCTTTTTCTGGGCTAGATCTAGGAACGGGGGTGAACCTCCTTTCGGACAGTCGTTCCTTTTTGTATATCCATTATCGCATGTCATGCGTATCGATCTATCGGTGGGTGGCTAGAACTGAGATGCGCTGTAGGTGAACGATGATTCGGCATGAGCATTTTCACTTCTGGCACGTCTGAATCCTGCAACATCCGAGGTACTGTTCATGCAGTTGTTTAAATTGTACCAGTCGGTTACGATTCAAGGTGACTGCCTTCTTTTAGAAAATGCATGATGTCGCGTCCCATTTCGTCTGCCTCGTACGGTGTGCATATCGAGGGCATAGGAGGGAACCTCGGGTTTTTCACCCGCTCAAATTGGAGGACGACCATGTTTCTTGCGCAGTTACTCGAACGATCTTTCGTGCAGCGGCACGGAGTATCGGATCGCGTGTACGAAAAATAGCGGTCGATCGTAATCGTTGTAGGGAAATTCCTTGCGTAGTTGATTCAATGAATGGATGGTGTAGGTGCCGTCAAATCACCGAAACAACATCTTCTAGGAATGTGTAGTCTTCACCATAGTTTTCGCTTGGTGCGGACTGGTGATGTACATTTCGTAGGCAGCCCATAATGGCATCCATTTCCAAGCCGGCGTATGGATTTTTGCAACATTGAAACAATTTCATCACCGATTCAGCCCATTTCTTGTTTTGATATTGGCCCACGGATCGTAAGACATAAATTCGCTCATTGAAGTCTCCTTTTTATTTATTCCACAATTAATGCTCAGATAAAGCGGATAACAAATTATAGATCCGTTTTACCGATTTTTATTTCACTGTTGCCAGAATCAGCGTCTTCAAAGGCGCAAAATCAACATTGTAGGCTGAAACCCAGCGATGATATGCGATGATCCAGTTGAATTCGCTCATTCGTCCAGTCATTGTTTCAGCCGTATTGGAGTTTCCTGCTATTAAATGGAACAGATTTTTCTTAACGAACAGGTATATCGCGCTTAATGGGTGCAATCCTTGTGGAGCACCATTAGATGTGGATGATGGAGAAGCGATGCCTTAACATAGGTGGCTAGCAAGATTAGAATGGCGAAAGAGCAGACCGACTTCGCAATTAGTACGTCAAGGGGTGTAAGTTCGCTCGGCCAAGGCCGGAGAAGCAGAAGGGCAAAGACCCATCTGAAAAAGAAGTTGACAACATTCTGGACTAGACTGCTGACGGCATCACATCAGTTTGATGTGATTAATGTAGTGGTATTACAGGTGGTAAGATATAACAGTGTCAGAATAAGATGAGTAGCCGCTAATTGGACTGATTTAGCTTGAGATTAATGGAGGCTGTCATGAAAAGTGGTATCAATGAGCGTATACGCGACTTTGTTAGAGCAAGAGACTGAGTCAATTTCGATGCGAAAAATCTAGCCAAGTCCATTATGATTCTAAAAGGCGGCCGAATTGCTCGAAAATTTCCAATGGAATAATGAATTTGATGTGTGGAAATGGCAGACGAATTGGCAGATGTTCTGATCTATTGCTACCAGTTGGTGGATGTTCTCAAGCTCGATATCGAAACCATTTTGAATAACAAACTTGATAAAAATGCGATTAAATATCATATCGATAAAAGCCAAAAGTAGCAGAAAATATACGGAGTTTGAATCATGATTGTTTATAGCGGGACTAAAGAAACTTACTCGCGTTGCTCACAGGGCAACTGATTCCCCAAAATCGCTCAGAAGAAAATTGCAGGCGCAGCTCGATCGCCTCGAAAAGTGAATATCTTCTTGGCGAATTCTCTCAACTTTGTAGATTACTTTGAATTATTAGTGATTCCGAAAATTCCGATGGATGCAGGTATTGCGCCGAATATGTCATACCGAGTACGTCTAAACGGATTGATTTTTGATGCGGATATAACGAGCATGATCAGCAAAAGCACGTTGTGATCATAGAGCTTAAACAGTGGTCTGGTGTATCGTGCGAGATGAATATCGTTGAGAACACCTATGAAGTGATCTAGTAAACGCAACATCTTCTTATCAAGCATGGTCTTCGCGCCTCTTTCGCGCAAGTTAACACATCGATTGAAGAGGAGCGCATCAACTTGCTCCGTATTGCTATTTACATAACTACTACCGACCTGATGTCGATTCAATCCTAGATGATCATTATGCCGATATTCTTTCGAAGGCGCCGCTTTTTGATGCAGGAGGTACTCTTCAATTACGTGAATTTGTTAAAACCTTCGTAAAACGTGGCGATCAACGCAAAGTGCTTTTATAAGAGTTGGATGCGGGCAAAATTCGACCATCGAAGTCTTTGCAAGACAAAATATCGAACATGCTAGATGGGAATGACGAGTTCATTTTGATTGACGAACAAAAACTTGTCTATGAAAGTATTTCTCTGGCGGAAAGGGCGAAACACCGAAGTCAAAAATTTGTATTTATCGTGGAAGGGGCTATGCAGGCAAGAGTGTGGTTGCCGCCATTTGCTGATGGAGTTGACAAGACGTGGAATGCTCTGTCATTTCATATCCTAAAAATTCAGCTCCACGCGGTGTCTATAAAGAAATTGAAGAGATGCAAAAGCAGATTCAGTCGATAATCTATTCCGAGGCTCAGGGCAGTACCATGGTGGAGTGAAGGAAGCGTATTGGACGTTGCGATCGGCTGACGAGGCCCATCGACTCAATGAAAAATCTGGATTCATGTCAAATTTGGGTGAAAATCAAATTAAAGAAATTATTGAAGCAAGCGCTTTGTCAATTTTCTTTATAGATGAAGATCAGCGAAGATTTCAATGACGGCATTGGCCGAATCGATGCGATACGCCATTTTGCGAAAAAATCAGAGACGAGGTACACCAGGCTGAACTGGTCTCTGAGTTCAGATGCAATGGATCCGAAGGTTATATTGCCTGGCTCGATGATGTTTTGCAGGTAAAAACCGCGAGCCCTTTCTTACGAGTTTCGACTACGACTTTGATGTTGTCGACGATCCGCATGAGTTGCTGTCGTGGGTACAGCAAAATAACACAAATGATAAAGCAAGGATTGTGGCGGGTTATTGTTGGGAGTGGCCGAAAAAGGAACGTCAGAATCCAGACCATTTTGACATCGTAATAGATGAGTACAACTTTGCAATGAGCTGGAATTTTGAGAATGGTATTTGGGCGATTGATTCTGGATCAGTCGATCAGGTGAAGTGTATTCATACGTCACAAGGACTCGAATTTGAATATATCGGTGTTATCATCGGTCCTGACGCAGGGAATGCGAGAACGGAAAAATCGTAACAGATCTTTATGAACGAGCCAAAAACTGATTATTCGCTAAGAGGCATAAAAAAGCTTGTCAAGATAATCCGGACGAAGGCAAATCTATGCAGATCGACTGATTAAGAACACAACCGCATGCTCTTATGACGCGTGGTATGAAGGGATGCCGTGTGTTTGTACGGATAAAAATCTTGCGCACTATCTTAGAACAAGAAGAACAAGATCGTCTGAGGTGGACAACTATAGGATAGATAACTTCGATTTACCTATGGTTGCTGAACAGGAGAGAGAATATAAAGTTATTGAATAATTCGCTGATTCTTACCTAGGTTATCATCGCGTAAGTTCAGTAAAGCTGTTTAATTTGCGCATGTACTCTCTTTGTACTGCCGATCGATTTGGTTTGACTTGAGGTCAAGTTCTTAATGATTTATGAACAAATCGGATGAGGTGGACAGGAGTAGCACGCAATTTATTCTCTTCATGAGAAGGGGTACTGCGGACAATACGCCCCATTTGGAAGCTTGGGACAATCGCCACCTGTATTTCAGCTACAATCTACGTAATCACCATAAAAGGGTGACATTGGCAGAACATATCTGTTAGAATACAAACTGTTAATGAGTCGTCTACCATCAGGTAAGATGACGAATTTTGTAGGAGGAAAACATGAAACAAACATGGATTAAGCTATTGGCAATGTCACTGGTTTTGGTGCTTGCCATTGGTGTGATCGCTGCTTGCGATAGCGGCGCAAAGAAAGAAGACCCCAAGAAAAAGGTCGCTCTTATCATGGAAGGCGCAGTGTCTGACATGAGCTGGAACGCAACTGCTTACGAAGGTCTGAAAAAGATTGAAGCGACCGGCGCACAGATCGGCCACACAGAGAATACTCCTGTGTCCGACGCAGCGGAAGCCATTCGCACCTATGCTGACGACGGCTACGGTGTCATTTTTATGTCATCGAGCAGCTACCAGGATTTGGCACTTGAACTGGCCACAGAAAAATACCCTGACATCCAGTTCTTCCTGATCAACTCACAAGTCACAGCCGAGAATGTCCGTTCATTCGCGATCCAAGATGCTGAGCAAGGCTACCTGATGGGCGCGCTTGCGGCTCTCTTGACCAAGACAGGCACCGTCGGCTACATCGGCGGACTTGAAATTGCCCCGATCCTTAACGGAGCCAAAGGCTTCGAGCAAGGCGCAAAATACGTCAACCCTGACATCAAGATCGTTTCCCAGAACACGGGCAGCATGGACGATGTCGGCGCGGCCAAAGAGCTTGGTAAAGCCTTTGTCGCACAGGGCGTAGACGTGCTCTGCCCCATGGCCAACCAGGCGTCACTCGGCGTCATGGAAGCCGCTGAAGAAACAGGCGTGATGGCCATCGGCTCCGGTCTGAACCAAGAGACCGTTGCACCGAACGCGGCCGTCGTCGCGATCGTCAAAGACACCTCCATCGCTTATGAAGCGGCCTACAAGTCCTTCCTCGAGGGCGACATGCCCATGGAAGTGCTCCCGATGGGCGCAGCTCAGGGTGTCGTCTTTGTCGGCGACTACTACCAAGAAGTTTCGCAGGATATCAAAGACCAGATCGATGCCATTCAGAAGAAGCTTGCTTCCGGCGAAATCAAGGTTGATCTCGGCTAAACACGATCACTTAATGTGATTGATTGAATGTGATCCGGGCGCAGGGTAAAATGGCTTTGCGCCCGGGTTTCATCTAAGGAAAATTTCTGTCGAAAATCACAGAAACAGGATTGCTCATCTGACATGACGAAGGAGTCAGTATGGAAGGAATGACCTTTAGGCAGCGAGCGCAGGCGGTACTGCAATCGCTTTATTACCCCTTGATGGCCATCATCGCCTCGCTTCTTGTCGGAAGCCTTGTCATATTACTGACAAGTAACACGAATCCATTTGTTGCATACGGCCACATGTTGTCTGGCGGATTCGGAACGCTCAAAGCGTTTGACGCGACTTTAATCAAGGCCGTCCCCTTACTCTTTACCGCCTTATCTTTCGCGATCGCGAAACGCAGCGGTATCATCAACCTAGGCGCAGAAGGTCAGTTCATGATCGGCGCGCTTTGCGCAACCGCAGTGGGAGTCGGTATCCCGAGTTTGCCTATGGCGATCCACCTCCCACTAACACTTATCGCCGGCTTTGTCGGCGGCGCGCTGTTCGGTCTCATCACAGGCGTATTAAAAGTAAAATTCGGAGCCTCCGAGCTCATCATCACGATCATGCTGAACTACATCGCAAGGCTCTTGGTCGCGTATTTTGTCACAGGACCCATGCTCGAACAACTCCCGCCCTATTACCCGCAGTCAGCCTCGATCGCTAAGACCGCACGACTTGAGGGCTTCATACCGGGACTGAACGTACACACAGGATTGCTCATTGCGCTCCTCTGTGTATTCTTATACTATTTCTACCTTTGGAAGACGACGAGCGGATTCCGTATGCGCGTCGTCGGCCTCAACCCGTCAGCAGGCGAATACGCAGGCATGAGCGTCGCACGCTCAACACTGCTCTCTCTGTTCCTTGCAGGAGGACTTGCGGGCCTGGGCGGATGCATCGAGATTATCGCAGTGCAGCGCCGCCTCATGATCACCTCATTTTCGGTGCCTTACGGATTTACGGGAATCGCCGTTGCCCTATTGGGTAACCTGAACCCCATCGGCATCATTTTCTCAGGCATACTCTTCGGCGGTCTTTCCGCCGGTTCATTGAAAATGGAAGTGTTGACACGCGACGTCAACTCCTATGTGGCCGTCGTCATCCAGGCGCTCATCATCTTGTTCATCGCGGGCCGCCAGATGTTCCAATTCAAAAGCAGACGCAAACATATTTCATTCGATACGCACGAAGAAGTCGATACGGTCGAAACAGAAGAGAAAGCAGGTGAAGGCGCATGAACGAGATTGCCAGTTTCTTTCAGACAGCGATCAGGCTTGCGACACCCACTTTAATAGCCGGACTCGGCCTCGTCTTTAGTGAACGCGCAGGCATCGTCAATATCGGAACAGAAGGACTGATGCTCATCGGAGCCTTAACAGGCGTCATGGGCTCACTTTATACAGGAAACGTCTGGCTCGGCACTCTGATCGCCATCGCCGTGACCGTGCTGTTCGCAGCCGTATTCGCATTCTTCACAGTCGTTGTAAAAGCGGACCAGACGGTCATCGGAACAGGCTTGAACCTCTTAGCGTCGGGCCTCACGATCACTGTTAACCGGGCCATCTTCGGAGCCAATACAAGCCCCCCGAAAATTGACACCTTCCGCACCACACCCATTCCTTTGTTGTCGCAGATACCCCTTTTCGGTGAAATGCTCTTCAGGCATCAGATCCCGATCTATATCGCGTTCTTATTAGTGCCTGTCGCGCAATTCATGATGTTTCGCTCGAACACAGGGCTCATCGTCCGCTCGGTCGGCGAGAACCCCAAAGCCTGCGACACCGTCGGAATCCGCGTCACCGGAACCCGCTTTTTGGCGATCCTCTACAGCGGCGTAATGGCCGGCTTTGCCGGAGCGTTCATCTCCATGGGACAGCTGAGCTTCTTTACAGAAGGCATGGTCGCCGGCGGCGGCTTCATCGCCCTAGCAGCGGTTGTCTTCGGTAACTACACCCCGGTCGGCGTCATGCTTGCCTCACTCGTATTTGGCGCAAGTAACGCGCTCATGTACCGCCTCCAGGCGCTCGCGACCGGCTTCCCCTCACAGTTCCCCCTGATGATCCCTTACATCATCACAATCGTGTCGCTCTGCTTCGTCAGCCGTAAATCCAACAAACCGGCCGGCAGCGCGATACCCTACATCAAGGAATAGGAGGTCATCCATGGCAACCATTCTTGAAATGAAACATATTACCAAACGATTCGGACCCGTCGTCGCCAACGATGACGTATCCTTTGCCGTCGAACAAGGCGAAGTGCATGCGCTCTTAGGCGAAAACGGCGCCGGTAAATCCACCCTGATGAACATCCTGTTCGGCCTTTACGAACAGACATCAGGCGACATCTACTACAAAGACGAACTGATCAACATCCGTTCGCCGCGCGACGCCATCGATCTGGGCATCGGCATGGTGCACCAGCACTTCATGCTCATCCCGGCCCACAGCGCCATCGAAAACGTCGTACTCGGCTACGGCGGTAACAAAGAAGTGCTCGACCTAAAAGGCGCCGCCAAACGCTTCTCCGAACTGGCTGAACGCTACCATATGAACATCGACCCCTGGGAAAAAGTCGGGAAAATGTCCGTCGGTCAGCAACAGCGCCTCGAGATCTTGAAAGTACTCTACCGCGACGTCGACACACTCATCTTAGATGAACCGACCGCCGTTTTGACCCCTCAAGAGGTCGAAGGACTGTTCGACGTCATCCGCCAGCTCATCGCAGAAGGCAAAACAGTGATCTTCATCAGCCACAAACTGCCTGAAATCATGGCCATCTGTGACCGCTGCACAATCCTGCGCCAAGGCAAAGTCGCAGCCGCGGGCCTTGAAGTCAAAAGCATCAAGAACCTAAACGAACTCGCGCACCTCATGGTCGGCCGCGATGTGGAACTCGTGACCGCGAAAACACTCTCGGATCCGGGAGAGGTCGTCTTAAACGTCGAAGACCTAAACTACACAAATGAAAAAGGCGTCCATGTACTAAAAGACGTGAACTTCAACGTACGCTCAGGCGAAATTGTCGGCATCTGCGGCGTTGACGGCAACGGCCAGTCTGAACTTGTGAAATGCATCACGGGGCTCTTACCCATCACGTCAGGGAAGATCGAACTGATGGGCAAAGACGTGACCGGGGAGACTGCGCGACAAATCTTGAATGAAGGCATCGGGCATATCCCCGAAGACCGGCAGAAAATGGGCATGGTCGGCGCGATGAACCTGCGCGAGAACGTCTCCATGGTCGACAGCCACAAGGAACCCTATTCAACCCATGGCTTCCTCCACTGGAAATGGATCGACCAACACAGCCGTGACTTGATCAAGAAATTCTCGGTCAAAACACCCGGTGTCATGGAAAAAGCCGGCAACCTCTCTGGCGGCAACCAGCAAAAACTGGTCGTCGGACGCGAACTGTCGCGCGACGTCAGCCTCTTAGTCGCCGTCCACCCCTCACGCGGACTCGATATAGGAGCGACCAAATACATCCAGTCGCAAATCGTCGAAGCGCGGGATAAGGGAGCCGCCGTCCTCATGGTATCCACAGAACTCGATGAAATACTGGAAATCCCCGATCGCGTCCTTGTCATCTACGGAGGGCGCATCCTGGCCTGCCTTGATCAATGCGCTTGCACCCGCAGCGGACTTGGACTTCTGATGGCGGGCATCGAAGGAGAGGTCGAAGAAGAAATCGCCTGATAATTAAGTGAGACGACGAAGAAGGGACAGCGAAGGTTGTCCCTTTTCGTTTAGAAAGAAGAGGTGTCCATGTTTCATGTCAACCATCCCATGTTGTTCGGACTGGCGGCGCTCGTCATTCTGTTCGTACTGGGACAATCCATTTTTTTTACCCTCAAAGCCTGGAAAAGAGCGCGCGAACTTGGAATGTCAAAATCGCTTCTGGCTTCGATTGTAAGAGGATCTGCCGTATTTTCCATCGCGCCTGCGATCGCCATCATCATCGGCATCATCACACTGTCCAAATTCTTAGGACTGCCCTTACCCTGGCTACGCCTCAGCGTCGTCGGCGCCCTGACCTATGAACTGCCCGCGGCCACCTCCGCGGCAACGGCTTTGGGCATTTCTTTGACCGACGCGTTGACCGATGCCCGCGCCTACTCCACGATCGCCTGGGTCATGACCATCGGCAGCTTTTCAGGGCTCGCCATCATCACCTTATTCTTGCCCAAAATTGAAAAAGGCCTGATGAGCCTCAAATCAAAAGACGAAAAATGGGGCAAAATCTTCATGGACTCCCTTTTCATCGGCATGGTCTCCGCCTTCCTTGGCATGATCTTCTCAGAGATCCGCTTAGGACTACCGGGCTGGATTCCCGTATTTGTCATGGCCTTTTCCTCCCTCCTGATGCTCGTCTTCGGGTATCTTGTGAAAAAGAAAAACATCGCCTGGCTTGAAAACTACGCGATGCCCTTCAGTATGCTCGGCGCCATGATCTTTTCCATTCCGCTCACCGCATGGATCGGAGGTTAAAGATGAGTCAGTACGAAAAAAAGATCCACCGCTGGGGACGCACATCAGGCATTTTGGCCTTTATCATGTTCACAGCCTATCCCTTGCTTTTAAGCCTCTATTTCAACGCCTGGCCGTACCTTGACGCGCTCGGAAAGGGCCTCTTAGGCGTCGTGCCCATCTTCTACACCGTCGGTGTCATTGAAGCCTTTACCTACGGACCTATGCTGGGCGCCGGGGGATCGTACCTGAGCTTTGTCACAGGCAACATCACGAACCTCAAAGCTCCTTGTGCCATCAACGCCATGAAGGTCGCAAAAGTAGAACCCGGCACACCGGAAGGAGAGGCCATCTCCACCCTGTCCATCGGGATCTCCTCGATTGTCACCACGATCATCTTATTCCTCGGCATGTTGCTCTTGAGCACGCTTGCGCCAATCTTGGAGTCACCATTACTTGCGCCGGCCTTTGCCAATATCCTGCCCGCCCTCTTTGGCGGACTGGCGGTTGTCTTTGTCTCAAGAAACTGGAAAATCGCCGTCGGACCCATGGTCTTCATGTTGATCCTCTTCATCGTGCAGCCGGGCTTGGCAAGCGCCGTAAGTCTCTTGGTACCCGTTGGGGCCGTGTTAGCGATTGTCCTGTCCCGCATTCTTTACAAAAGAGGAAAGCTGTAGGGGAAACATCGAGCCAAACAAAAAAGGGGATCGCTTGATCCCCTTTTTTGGGTGATTAACGTTGAAAAGCACCAAGATAAGCACTAAGTTAAACACTCAGTAAAATTTATTAACGGTGCGAACTAAAGAAACGCACAGCCTTTCTTTGCACGATAAACTTTTGTGTCTCATGCCACTTCCGCGGACCAAGTTACTTGCGTAAAAGTAATAGATCGGGTGCTGCACACCACTGCCACCCTCATCAAAGACATAGGTGACGGCTTGTTTCACCGTGTTCGAGACACTCTTACGAATAGGTGCCGTGTAGCCGTACTTACGCTTAATCACTGCCGCGCTGTTCGTCCCTTCCTTCACCATGGAGTCACGGATACACTGGGCGACCAGGACAGCACCGATATAATCGTTGCCCCATTCACCCATCACGAGACCCTCCAATGTGGCACGGTCCGAAACCTGCAGGGCGGCCCATATAATTCGGATCAGGGTTACTGATCTGGAGAAGGAACGAGCGTCTCCCGAAGGAGATGACTCCTCTGTTATCACTTCAGTCGGCTTTGTTGCCTCTGTTTCCTTTTGAGTTTCTGCCTTCTTGCGCTCGGCTTCTTGCTTTTCACGCTTCGTCACCTCAGACAGGCGATTATCGTTCGCGTTCTCGAGTTTATTAATCAATTCACGTTCTTGGGAAGGATTAAGAGAGGGGAGAGATTCCGACTCTGTGTCGTCGGATTCAAAGTCGATACCCGCAAGCGGTTCCTGCCCGCGGTCAATGCTTTCGTCTTCAAAGAGCAAAAGTTCATTGCCCGGTAAGTAGGGTTCCTCATCGGCCGGAGCCTTTTCTGTCACATGGGCGCTCGGCGCCTCTTTTTCTTCACCTAACACCGCAGCGGTCACAGGAATCGAAAGGAGCGTCGCTGCCAACAAGACCCCTGTCAGGATGCGTTGATGCTGTTTCATTTTATGTTTCATATTGACCTCTTGTCTTTCGTATCAAACATCATCTTTGTCATTCCCTTCTCACGCGCACCAAAAATCGGTTTACAAAAAGGCACGATATGTCGCTCGTTTCGGGGGATTTGTTTGATCGTCTACTACCCTATCGCAATCTTTGGAAGCGTCAAAGCGTGAAAAAGCTGAATCCAAGCACCTAAAAAAGCGTGGTTCTTGTCATAATTATTGAGTCTCCTTTGTGCAAACGTCATAAATTTGGAACAAATGTGGCGTGAAACAGACATAGGGCACAGCACCTTGCACTAAAACTGACATAATCCGCGTGCGCCTCAGCACAAAACGGTCTAGAATAGAGCTATCGCCAAAAAGGGAGAATTATATGGATAAGAGTGAACTGTTAAAAACCATCGCCGACTATTCCGAGGCCAACGGGCCATCCGGCTTCGAGCATGAGATCGCCAAGCAAGTGCTCCAAGGCGTAGAGGCATTCGGTGCGACCGAATTGGACAGCATGCAAAACGTGTACGTGCACCGTCACGGCAATACCCGTAACCGACTTCGCGTACAACTTGACGCCCATCTGGATGAAGTCGGACTCATCGTGCAATCCATCAAGAGCAACGGCATGCTCGCCGTCCTGCCATTAGGTTCCTGGGTTGCGGGCAACATCCCCGCGCATCTTTTTCGCGTGAGGACAAAAGAAGGCCATTGGATCCCCGCCATCGCGTCCAGTAAGCCCCCCCATTATTTATCGGAGGCAGAGAAAAAACAGGGCGTCACCATGGAACAGATCGAGCTCGATGTCGGCGCCGGCTCGAAAGAAGAAGTCGAAACGCGTTTTGGCATCGAACTGGCCGCCCCCGTCGTCCCCGACGTCCGTTTTTACCACGACGAAGCAAAAGACCTGCTATTAGGCAAAGCCTTTGACTGCCGCCTCGGCTGCGCGGCCATGACCGAAACCTTAAGAACACTCAAAGGAGAAGACCTCGCCGTCGACGTCGTCGCCGCTTACTCCGTCCAAGAAGAAATCGGAGGCAGGGGCGCCGTTGTCACAGCAAGACAGATCGAAGCCGATCTTGCCATCGTCTTTGAAGGGACGCCCGCGGACGACCACTTCGCGCCACGAGATCAACAACAGACTGTTTTAGGAAAAGGGCCCATGCTCCGCCACATCGACCGCTCCATGGTGACCCATCCGGGATTTCAACGCTACGCATTGAATCTCGCGCGTGAGCGCGGCATCGCGGTACAAGAAGGCGTACGAAGCGGGGGAGGCACCAACGGCGGCCTGATCCACACAGAAGGAAAAGGCATCCCCACCATCGTCATCGGGATGCCCGTACGCTACATTCATACCCATTACGGCTGGGCGCGTCTCTCGGATGTAGAGGCGGCCGTTGAACTTGCCTCGGCACTCCTTTTGTCCTTCGACGCAGCCGTTATGGAAAAACTAATCTACTGATATCGCTTCGCGGAGCATCGTCTCCGCCAAGATGGGATTGGCGCGGCCCTGTGTTTCCTTCATCACGCGTCCGATAAGAGAGCGCATGGCGCTCTCTTTTCCGTTTCGGAAATCCTTGACCGCCTTTTCATTCGAAGCCACAGCGAGCTTGACCGCTCCTTCCAAAGCTTCACGGTCATTAATCTGCGCAAGATCGTGCTCTTTCACATAGGCATCAGGATCAAAGTCATCCTCCATCAAAGCCTTCAACACCTTGCGCGCCGTATTACTATTGATGTCCTCACGGGCGACAAGGTTAGTTAACTGACCCAGACTCACCGGATTCAACAGATCGTCCACCGTGTCCTCCGTGTAAAGCGGAGCCACATCCGCCAGGATCAGATTGACAAGCGTCTTCGGATGCTCCGGCCTGAACGGCCTTTTCAAAGAAATCCGACAGTTCTTTATCGTCCGTCAAACGCTCCGCCTCATAGTCAGATAAACCGTAGGCCCTGATGTATTCCGCCTTGCGCTCATCCGCAAGGCGCGGGATCGTGGAGCGGATCAAATCGACCTCAGCCTCAGTCACCTCAACGGGGACAAGGTCCGGATCGGGGAAATAGCGGTAGTCGGCCGCCTCCTGCTTCTCACGCATGCCATAGGTCTGGTTTGTTTTCTCATCGTAGCGCCGCGTCTCTTGGATCAACGTGCCGCCTTCCTCAACGATCGCGACCTGGCGCTTAAACTCACTTTCAATCGCTTTCGCGATAAAGTTAAAAGAGTTCAGATTCTTCAGTTCAACGCGTGTGCCAAAGGCCTCTTCGCCCTTCTTTCGTACCGAAATATTGACATCGCAGCGAAGCGAGCCCTCATTCATCTTCCCGTCGGAGATCCCTGTGTAGCGGGCCATGGCGCGAAGCTTCCTCAAATAAGCCACCGCTTCTTCCGCACTTCTCATATCCGGCTTAGACACCACCTCAATCAAGGGGACACCGCAACGATTGCAGTCAATCAAGGTCCCCTCATCCTGGTGGATCAATTTCCCCGCATCCTCTTCAATATGGATGCGCTCCAGTCGGATACGCTTGACATCCTCACCGACCGCAATCTCAACATAGCCATCCGTGCAGATGGGAAAGAAATTTTGGGTCACCTGGTAAGCCTTCGGCAAGTCGGGATAAAAATAGTTTTTCCGGTCAAAACGAGACCAGGGCTCAACCGCGCAATGAGTCGCGATGCCAGCCCGGATCGCAAACTCAACAACCTCACGATTCAAAGCCGGCAAAGCACCGGGCATCGCAAGGCACACAGGGCAGACCTGAGAGTTCGGTACCGCGCCAAACGTCGTTTCGCATTCACAAAACAATTTATGCTTTGTCTTCAATTCAATATGGACCTCAAGACCGATCACACATTCATAGTCATGAATACTCATCGTGCCACCTCCTCGGGTGTCGGCAGAAGGCCGTGCTCATCCTCAAAGCGTGCCGCTAAACGGTAGAGCAAGCCTTCCGAAAAACGCGCGCCCATCAATTGCATGGCAACCGGTAAACCCTCTTTGTTCAGCCCAATGGGCACGGAGAGCGCCGGCATACCGGCAAGGGACGCGGGCAGGGTGAAACGGTCATTAGAATACTTGCCGCCTCCCGCTTCTTCAGGCAAGCTGCCAAGCGGCCAGGCCGCCGTCGCCGTCACAGGCGTCAGGATGGCGTCACAGCTACCAAAAACACGCTCAAACTCC
The DNA here is from genome assembly GCA_040766025.1 of Clostridia bacterium. GTDB lineage: Bacteria > Bacillota > Clostridia > Saccharofermentanales > DTU023 > UBA4923. The sequence continues at coordinate 135,286 of JAXGRH010000003.1, forward strand.
TCCGTGACAAGCGAACGGGCCTGCGCGGCCTTCATGTAGTAATCCTGGTAATGCTCTTCGGACAAAGCAAAGCAGCCAAGCAAAATGCGCTGTTTGACCTCAGTCCCCAACGCTTCAGTCCTCGACTTAATGTACATCTCTTCGATGCTCTCAATATCTAGAGCCCGGCGCCCGTAGTGGACACCGTCGTAGCGGTTCATGGAGGCAAAGCCCTCCGCGCTCGAAATAATATAGTAGGCGGCAAGCGAAGCGTCGAGCGTTTTCAAGTCCACAGGGACAATTTTTGCGCCCGCCGATTCATAAAAGGAAAGCGCCTGTTCCAATAACCGGCGTACTTCAGGGTTGAGATCGCCTGAGTCAAAATACGATTCGGGCCACCCGATCACCGGTCGGCCAAAATTTTCTGAAATGGACTCCGTGTAGGACATGCCCCTATAGGCGACACTGTGCACATCTTTAGGGTCTTTTTGGGCGATGACATCCAAAAGAAGCGCGTTGTCACGCACACTGCGCGTCATGGGTCCCGCCTGATCGAGCGAGGAAGAAAAAGCGGTGATCCCCCGCCTTGACACAAGGCCGTAGGTCGGCCGCATACCGACCAGACCGCAGAGCGCCGCGGGTTGCCGTATCGACCCGCCTGTATCCGTCCCAATTGAAAAACAAGCCTCCCCGGAGGCTACCGCCGCGGCAGAGCCCCCCGAGCTTCCGCCCGGGACGCGTGCTGTGTCGTAGGGATTGCGCGTCGGATGAAAGGCCGAGGTTTCTGTAGAATGCCCCATGGCAAATTCATCCATATTCGTCTTGCCGGTCAAGACCATGCCCTGTTGTTCAAGCAGGCGCCAGATATAAGCGTCATAAGGTGGGACAAAATGCTCCAGCATGCGTGAAGCGTTCGTTGTCCGCTCGCCTGATACCGCGATATTATCCTTCAGGGCACCCGGAATGCCACAAAGCGGGTGGAGATCTTCAGCTGCTTGAAAGCGCTTATCGGCGTCGTCGGCCAAACGAAGCGCCCGCTCACGCGTCAAGGTGATATAAGCGCCGATCGTCTCCTCTTGCGCGTCAATTGTCTCGAACACGGCCTCAGTCAGCTCGCGCGATGAAAAAACTTTATCGCGCAGGGCTTGGCCGATCTCTTTTAATTCCATCGATCTGTAATCCATATACAAACTTCCTTATTCTACGACCGGCGGCACGAAGAAAAATCCATCGCGCCTATCGGGGGCGTTTTGAAGTGCCTCATCCACGGTGAGCTCCGGTTCATCGCGCTCTGTTAAGTGAATGTTTCGGGCGTCCGAAGGGCTGAACATCGGGGGGACACCTTCCGTGTCAATCGCGTGGAGCGCATTTGCAAAATCGATGAGTTCATAAAGCTGCGCTTTTGTTTGCTCTTCTTCTGCCTTTGTAAGTGACAACTTTGCCTGGCCTTCCAGCTTTTCCAAATCAAGCTTTACTACACGTTCCCGCTTTGCCTCATGCTCAGCATGTTCTTCATCGGCCGAGACGGCACTTTCCGTGAGGCAGATCCCAAGGGGCACAAGCTGATCGGCATCCACCGTGGAAGGAGCTTCTGTCATGGGGCAGGAAGCGTCCTTGATTTTCGGAAAGGCAATGACATCGCGAAGCGACTGTTCGCCCGCAAGGATCATGACGAGCCGGTCCAGGCCAAAGGCGAAGCCGCCGTGCGGCGGAGCGCCGTAACGGAAGGCGTTCAACATGAAACCGAAGCGATCCTCGATTTCCCTGTCCTTCAAGCCCAGGGCACGGAATACCTGTATCTGGATGTCATCCCTATGGATCCTGATGCTGCCTGAGCCAAGCTCCGTACCATTGAGGACAAAGTCGTAGGCCTCTGAGCGGACACGCACGGGATCACTTTCCAAATAGGGGAGATCCTCTTTAAATGGCATCGTGAAAGGATGGTGTTGGGCGACGTAACGATTTTCTTCTTCTGAGTATTCGAACATCGGAAAGTCGGTGACAATCGCAAAGGCAAATTGTTTTGGATCGCGAAGGTTGAGCATCTCGCCGAGCTTTAAGCGCAGCGCGCCTGTGACACGGCGCGAGATGGGCAATGAATCCGCACAAAACAAGATGAAGTCGCCGGGTGCGGCACCCACGCGCTCCAAAATCTCGGCCATCGCGTCTTCATCGATGAATTTAGTCAAAATAGAATAGATCTCACCTGAAGGCCTCCAGGCGATCCAGGCCATGCCGGCCGCTCCTTCGGAGACGGAGAACTCCGTCAGCTCCTCGATGGTGGCGCGTGTGAAATCCGCTTGTCCGGGTACATTGATCGCCCGCACCACGCCGCCACTTTCGACCACTTTTCGAAACACCGAAAAACCCGTCTTCCCCGCGATGTCCGTGATGTCCACGACGGGGAGCCCAAAGCGCAGGTCCGGCTTATCACTGCCGTAAAGGTCCATGGCTTCGTCCCAGGTGAATCGGGGGAAATCTTCTTCAAACTCAATTCCCTTGACGTCTTTTAAGACGGCACGAAAAAGCGATTCTAGAAGCTGTAACACATCTTCTTTTTCAACAAAGGACATCTCAAGGTCGAGCTGCGTGAACTCCGGTTGGCGATCCGCTCGAAGATCCTCATCTCGAAAACAGCGCGCAATCTGGTAGTAGCGATCGAAACCCGAGACCATGAGCAGCTGTTTGAAAAGCTGCGGCGACTGGGGTAAAGCATAGAAAGATCCGGGGTGAACACGGCTCGGTACGAGGTAATCGCGTGCGCCTTCCGGCGTGCTTTTAGTCAAAATTGGGGTTTCGACATCGACAAAGTCCGCTTCATCCAAAAAGTGGCGGATCGCGCGGGTCACCTCATGACGAAAGCGGAGATTATCCCGCAGGCGCGGCCGGCGAAGGTCGAGAAAACGATATTGCAGCCGCAAATCCTCGCGCACATTGTCCGCCATCGAGGGGTCGAAGGGAAGGGCCGCACATTCAGAGAGCAGTTCCGCATCTGTAACGCGCAATTCAACCGTTCCCGTTTTGATTTTCGGGTTCACCGTCTCATCGTCGCGCCGATGCGTGACGCCCTTCACGCGTAGCACCGACTGGTTGCGGACGCGTTCCGCCAAACGGAAAGCTTCGGTATTCGTATACTCGGGATTAAATACCACCTGCAGGGGGCCTTCACGGTCCACGAGATCGATAAAGATCACGCCTCCCATGTCGCGTTTTGTCTCCACCCACCCCTCTGCAATTGTCTCTTGGCCAATATCTTGCTCCGAGAATAATCCGCAATAGTTTGTTCGTTTCATCGTCCTTGATCTCACTCCCAAAAATAATGCCGCAGTCGTCTGAATGAAAGGCACAAAAAGAGTGCCTTTGTCGGCAATTGACTGTATTTTATCACACGAAAGAGCCATCCCCCCTGATAGGGTGATGTCCCTATTTAAGGCAATAAAAGCGCTGTCATTGTATAATTAAATCGTGTTGAGGACCAGATGATGATAGAGGTAAGAAGACAAAGGGAAGAAACACTCTTATTGTGGCGGCGCTTTACGGCGCGCCTTTTTGATTTTCTCGGTTTTCTCATCCCATGCTACCTTCTCACGGATCGCTATTTAGTCGATGCCAATCAGCATAGTCTTTTCATCTTGCTGATCGAACAGTTCGTCGCGGCGGCCCTGATGCTGCTCATTGAACCCTTCATGATCCATTGTTTTAAAACAACGCCGGGCAAAGCCCTCTTCCGCTTGAAGATTACCGATGAAACAGGCGGGCGCCTGTCATACAAAAGGGCATTCAAACGTAGTTTCTCGATATGGCAACACGCCCTTGGCTTCGGCCTTCCCTTTTACCGCCTTGTGGTGCTCGCCCGGCTGTATACATTCCGGGACGAAAATAGTCCCAGGATATGGGAGGAATATGCCCTATGAAGAGTAATGTGCACGATGTCGCCCTAATTTTCGAAGGCGGCGGTATGCGCGCCTGTTACACAGCAGGCTTTGTCACCATGCTTTTAGAGCATGAGATCTATTTTGACTATGTGGCCGGCATATCGGCGGGTTCCTCGCACGCGGTGAACTACCTGTCCCGGGATCCGGTGCGTGCCAGACGTTCATTCACGGACGTGGTACTTGATCCTGCCTTTGGCGATATTACGACCTGGATGCGGGGTGAAGGTTACTTCAACGTCGACTACATCTACTCCAAGATGCCGCTGGAGGACGGACCGTTGCCCTTTGACTTTGACACCTTCATAAAAAACGAGTCCGAATGTGTGTTAGGGGCCTTTCGCCTCTATGAGGGAGGGATGGTGTACTGGCGTAAAGAAGATTACAAAACGATGGGGGATTTGACCCTGAGGGTGCGCGCTTCCTCGACGGTACCTTATCTTATGCCCGAAACAGAAATTGACGGGAAAATTTATTTCGATGGCGGCCTAGACACAGGCATTGCGCTCGATGCCGCCCTAGACGACGGCTATCGCCGCTTTGTCTTCGTGATGACCCGCGAGCGCGGTTTTCGCCTCGACCCCGTCCCGCAGATCCGCCTCATGAGCCGCGTGCTCGACCGGCATCCGGTTGAAAAGGAGGCGCTCTTGACGCGGCATCTTCGCTACAATGAAACAATGGAGACCATCGAAAAGCTTGAAAGCGAGGGGCGGGCCTATGTCTTTTACCCCGATAAACTCGATCTCACCATGATGGACCGCGACCGTGAGAAACTGCTCGACCAGTACATTGCGGGGCACGAGCAGGCGGTAGAGGAATTGCCGGATCTCCGGCGCTTTTTGGAGGGTTCACTTTGAGATTTATCCACATCGCCGACTTGCATTTGGGAAAGCGCGTCCATGAATTTTCCATGATCGAGGACCAGCGCGTCATGCTTGACGCTGTCCTCTCCCTATGTGAAGAGGAGCGCCCGGATGCGCTTGTCATCGCGGGCGATGTGTATGACAAGACGATCCCCTCGATAGAAGCCATTACACTTTTAGAAAATTTTCTCGTCCGTGTGTCCAAGCTTGACATCGCGGTTCTACTCATCGCGGGCAACCATGATTCCGGCGAGCGCCTAAGCTTTGGGGGCTCTTTCTTCAAAGCCCATGGACTCCATGTGGCCGGCAACTTCAAAGGAACCGAGTACAAGGTCATCTTGGAGGACGAAGAGGGTCTCGTACACTTTCATCTGTTACCCTTCATCCGCCCGTCGGATGTGCGGGGTTATTTCCCCGACATTGAGTCGGTGTCGGACGCGGTCGCCTCAGCCCTGTCAACGATCGATAAATCTTCAGGCCGCCATGTGCTCATCGCGCACCAATTTGTCACAGCTTTCGGCCAGGATCCGCTTCGCTCGGACTCAGAAGTGCTGCAGGTCGGGACCGTCGACGCGATCGACGCCTCCATTTTCGACGGCTTTGATTATGTCGCCCTAGGTCATCTTCACGGGCGCCAAAAGGTCGGAACAGGTCCCATTCATTACGCCGGTTCGCCACTTTATTATTCGTTTTCGGAAGTGAATCAGATAAAAGGCGCCCTTCTAGTCGAGTTGACAAAGGATGCGCCCCTAATCCGCCAGCTACCCCTTCAGGGCCGCCATGGGATGCGGCGAATCAAGGGGACGATGGAAGCACTCATCGAAGAGGGGCGCTCTCTAGAACAAAGGGACTGTCCTTCCAGGCTCGACTACCTGGAAGTGACCCTGACCGACGAAGGCCCCGTCGCGGACCCGATGAACCGCTTAAAAGCGGTGTACCCCAACACCATGCATCTTTTATTTCAACGCGGCACATTAGCGGACGATGACCGTGACACCCTCCTGGACGAAGAAGATTTGGCCAACATGCAAGCGGATGAGTTGTTCGTAAAGTTTTATAAGCTTCAGACTAAGCAGGAATTGACGGATTACCAGCGCGAGATCGTGAAAAAAGTGACCGCCATGTCACAGGAGGCCGTAAAATGAGGCCGAAAACGATCACGATGCAGGCCTTTGGCCCCTACGCCAAAAAGACGGTCATTGACTTCAGCCATCTTCGCGAGGGACTTTTCCTTGTGACAGGTGAAACGGGATCAGGCAAGACCATGATTTTTGACGCGATCATGTACGCGCTCTACGGTGAGTCAAGCAATGCTTCCCGGGGCGCCTCTTCACTTCGATCTGATTTTGCCGCCCCTCAAACAGAAACCTTTGTCGACTATGTCTTTGACTTAAGAGGAGAAGAATACAGGATCTTTCGTTCACCTGCTTACATGCGACCGAAACAAAGGGGCAGCGGCATGACCGAGCAAGCGGCCTTTGTCGAACTCTATTTGCCTGACGGAACGACCCTGAACAAAACAACCGACGTGTACGAACGCGTGGTAGAACTCATCGGCCTTGACAAAGATCAGTTCCGGCAGGTGGTCATGATCGCGCAGGGCGCTTTCTTTGACTTGATCGAGGCCAAAAGCAAGGATCGCGCGGATATTTACCGCATGTTGTTTGAGACATCGCTTTACGACACGATGGAAAACAACTTTGCCGCCCTCCATTCTGACGTGAAATCGGAGTTAAAAGCCTTTACGGATCGCCTGTTCTTGGAACTTCAACACATAGCCTTCCCTGAATCGGAAGCGCTGTTGAAAAATGAGCGTGACCTCGTGGTCCAAGAAGCGAATCTATGGAAGGCGGAACCCTTCATTCAATCCCTCCAAGGCTTTGAAAAACGGCTCGGACAAAGATGGCAGGAGACGGCTAAAAAACTTGACGAAGAACGCGAACAACTCAAGGTAAAAAGACAGTTCCTTGAAAAAGCGACAGAAGATAACCGAGTCTTAAAAGCGCTCGAAGACGCAGAAAAAGAGCAAGCAAACTTAGAAATGACGCGACCCGCCTATGAGGCGCTACAAAGGCGCCTTCAAGCGGATGAGCGCGCGACAAGGCTCGTGAAGCTCCCTGAACATGAGTATGCCCAGACGGTCAAGCAGTTAGAAGAGGTAAGGTCCGGCAACAAGGTGTTGGAAGGGCAGGTGCGCGAGGCCGAACGCCAAAAAGAACAGGCGCTGTTGGAGCTTTCGGCAGCAGAAAATAACAAAGAACAAATAGAAAAACTCCCCGGTAAGATTACGGCGCTTGAAAAAGGCATTTCGGACCTTGTTCGCCTGACATCGCTTGAACAGACGATCGGTACCATCCAAAAGAATTGCAGAACTCGAAGAACAAAAAATTCAACTTGACACAAAGCGTCAGGAACAAAATGCATGGATAGAAAAAGCAGAAGAAGAACGCTCATCGCTCGAAGACGCACAGGTCGTGTTTCACCGCCACGATAAGCGCCTTTCGGAGATTGAAACACAACTTTCAAAATTATCCGAGATCGACCTTTCGATTGAAGAGGTCCATAAAACAAAAAAAGCGCTGGAACAAGATAAAGAGGACATTAAGGTCATGCTCCAAACATGGCAGGGTCTTTCAAAGAAGCCCATGAAGCAACCGAACAGCTGTTCATGGAGCGCGCCGGTTTTCTTGCCGAAATACTTGAAGAGGGCATGCCCTGTCCTGTCTGCGGATCAACGGAACATCCAAAAGGCCGAACTGTCAGAGGGTGCGCTGTCAAAAAGGGAAGTCGATGCCCTAGAAAAAAGGCAAACGAAAGCCAACAACAGCTGGATGAAAAGAGCACCTCCATTCGTGTGTCAGAGGAGGGGATTAATAGGACGGTGGAGCAGCTCTTTATTCGAACTCGTGAGCTGATCTCATTTGACTTGAGTGACCGGGACGAACAGGATCGCCTTGCAACACTCCGACATCATGTGGAACAGGGTAAAGCGGCATTTTTGCTGACACAGCGTAAAGAAACCGCCTTGGTTAATGACGCTAGAACACGCCTTAATCGCCGTGTTGAATTGACAGGGAAAATCAAGGAGGCGGCCGAGGCGCTTGTGGTGCTTGAAAAACAATCGGGTGAACTTCAAATTGAACTTTCAAATCATCGATTGGAAGAGGCACGCCTTAAAGGGGAGGCCGATTTACTCCGAGCGGGTGTCCCCGGTGAAGACGAAGCTACGCTTCGGACGGATCTTAAAGCTTTCCAAGATTTACTAAAAACGTTGAAAGAAAGATTGGACGACGCACAAAAACAAGCCAGCGACAAAAAGGAAAAGTTTACGACCTTGCGATCGACCCTTGAGACTTTATTGGATCGGGAGCAGCGTTTAACGAAGGAGGCTTCTTTCAAAAAAAGACGTTTTGAAGAAGCTTTAAAAGAAGCGTTGTTTGAAACAGAAGAGAGGTACCGTCAAAGTGTTTTGACGGAGGGGGAACGCGCTTTCTTGACCCAACAAGAACAAGATGAGCGCCAAAAGCGACTGCAAAACAAACGTGACTTGGCATCCCTTGAAAACCAGGCGAAGGAGCTGACATGGGTTGACATCGAGGCAGAGCGCGAGGCGATTGACGCGATGGATTCGATGTTCCTTTTGCGGGACCGAGAAGTGACGGCTATGGAAGCGGCTTTTGGAAAAGCAAAAAATGACCGTGAGACGATCGTGGGAATCTTTAATGAAGCGGTCGCGGTATCAGAACGCGAAAGTCAGTTAAGGGCACTGTCCGAAGTCGCAAGAGGCGAAAGGAAAGGCGCGGAGAAGATCAGCTTTGAAAGCTATATCCAGACATGCTATTTTGCCAGGGTCATCGGTCACGCAAACTTAAGATTGTCTCAGATGTCAGGGGGGCGTTATGTGCTCCATAGGACCGAAGAGGCATCGGACGGGCGCATGAAGACAGGGCTTGATTTATCGGTGGAGGATATGTGGAACGCGAAGACACGCTCGGTCTCTTCGCTATCAGGCGGGGAGAAGTTCCAAACCATCCTGTCGCTGGCCTTGGGGCTGTCGGATGTTGTGACGGCGCATGCCGGAGGCGTTGAGATCAATTCACTGTTTATCGATGAAGGCTTCGGCAGTCTGGATGAGAATTCATTACAAGAAGCGATGAAGGTTTTGCAAAGCTTAGCGCTGGATGATCGGTTGATCGGCGTGATCTCGCACCTCGATCTTTTGCGGCAGGCCATTGATCAAAAATTGGTGACAAAAAAGACAGAAGGCGGCAGCACCGTTTCTTGGTTTTAAACTCCCCAATAAGCGCAATATTTCCAGTCTTTCGTGGTATAGTTGTGAGGTAATTACCGGCTCTTTTGCTGTTAAATTCCATTTAGGAGGATCTATGTACAAGAAACTTTTTATCCCGGGCCCGACCGATGTCGCAGTGGATGTCCTGGACAAGATGGCGACGCCCATGATCGGCCATCGTACGAAGGAAGCGACTGTGCTTCAACAAAGTATCTCCGAAAAACTTCAAAAACTGATGTATACCGAAGATACGATTCTTCTTTCCACCTCATCTGGGACCGGTCTGATGGAAGGCGCGATCCGCAGCTGTACACGAAAGAAAGCGGCCGTATTCTCTGTCGGCGCCTTTGGTGACCGCTGGTATGAATTGGCCAAATATAATAACGTTCCCGCCGACATTTTTAAGTCAGAACCCGGTGAACCCACCACGCCCGAAATGGTCGAGGAAGTGTTGAAGACGGGCGAATACGATGTCGTCACGGTGACCCACAATGAGACAAGCTCGGGGATTATGAACCCTTGTCGTGAGATCGGTGAAGTCATCGCCCGTTATCCGGACGTCCTTTACCTTGTGGATGCGGTTTCCTCTTTAGGCGGCGCTAAAATTGAGGTCGATGCTTGGGGCATTGACGTCTGCATCTCGTCCACACAAAAATGTCTCGGCACTCCCGCCCGGCTCGAGCCTTTGCTCGGTGTCAGAGCGCGCGATTGAAGCGGCGAAAAAAGTGGAATACCGTGGATACTATTTGGATCTGATTCGCCTCTATGATCAGGTGAAGAAAAACTACCAGTATCCTTCCACCCCTTCACTCTCCCATATGTACGCTTTAGACTACCAGCTCGATCGCATCCTGGAAGAAGGAATTGATAACCGCTTTAACCGCCATGAGGCACTCGCGGACATCGTGCGCGAATGGGCCGAGAAGCATTTCTCCCTTTTTGCCAAAGACGGCTATCGTTCGAACACCGTGACCTGCATTAACAATACAAAGGAATTTGCGTTCTCCGAATTAAGCAACGCCTTGTTGGAGAAGGGATTCAGAATCGGGAACGGCTACGGACCTTTTAAAGATATTACCTTCCGCATCGCGACCATGGGTGAATTGGAAGAAGCGACGCTTCTTGAACTTCTGGCGGCGATCGACGAAGTACTCGGATTGGAGGCGTAAAAATGGCACTGATTCTGGCCAATGATGGCATCGATAAAAAAGCGGAAGCGGACCTCATCGCGCTCGGCCATGAGGTAGATACGAAAAAATATGAAGGCGATGATCTTTTAAAACGCTTAGCGGAAGTTGACTGCATCATTGTCCGAAGCGCAACCAAAATGCGCGACCCTGAGATCGACGCGGGGGCCAAAGGACAATTGAAACTCATCATCCGCGGAGGCGTGGGCGTTGACAATATCAATGTAGAATACGCGGAATCAAAGGGCATTGCCGTGAGAAACACCCCGGCCGCCTCAAGCTCCGCGGTCGCCGAACTGGTCTTAGGACATATGCTGACCATGGCCCGCCACATCGGTGAGGCCAACGTCACGATGCGTCAGGGCAAATGGCTGAAAAAAGAATATTCGGGCACAGAGATTGCCGGCAAGACATTGGGACTTATCGGCTTTGGCCGGATCGCGAATTCGCTCGCAGTGAAATGCCTGGCGCTCGGCATGGAAGTCATCTTCACCGATATTCTTGACATTGAATGTGATATCTGCCCACAGGTTGACTTTAAGGAAGTCTTAAGCGTCGCCGACTACGTGTCCATTCACATTCCCTTTGGGGGCGGTGAACCGCTTATTGGGAAAAAGGAAATTGACATGATGAAAGACGGCGTCTTTATTATCAACTGCGCCCGCGGCGGCATCGTCGACGAGGACGCGCTGGTGGACGCGATTGAATCAGGCAAGGTGAAAGGCGCGGCGCTTGACGTGTTCGCGGTCGAACCGCTTCAAAATGAACGTCTGCTCCAATGCGAGAAAATCTCCCTGACGCCCCATATCGGAGCCGCGACCGCAGAAGCGCAGGCAAGGATCGGCGACAACATCGTTGACATCATCAAGGAGGTATTGTAAATGGCGGTAGTGAGGCCTTTTAAAGCGGTACGCCCCGTACCGGAGCTGGTCGCCAAGGTCGCAAGCCTTCCCTATGATGTGATGAACCGCAAAGAAGCGGGCGAAATGGCCAAGGGTAATCCTTATAGTTTCCTTCGCGTCGTGCGCGCGGAAATTGACCTGCCGGACAGTGTCGATGACTACGCGGACGAAGTCTACGAAAAAGGGCGCGAGCGCCTGTACAGCATGATGGATGAAGGCGTGCTGAAACAAGATGAGAAGCCGGAGTTTTACATCTACCGTCAGATCATGAAAGGCCGCGTGCAAACAGGCCTTGTGGCCACCGTTTCCGTGGATGAGTATCTTGACAACACAATCAAGAAGCATGAGTTCACGCGTAAGGAAAAGGAAGTCGACAGGACCCGCCATTTCGATGTCTGTGACGCACACACGGAGCCCGTATTTTTAACCTATCGAAAGCAGAACGCGGTCAACCTGCTCATCAATGACTTTATCAAGTTCAATGATCCCGTGTATGACTTCAAAACGGACGATGGCATCACGCATATTTTCTGGGTCTTGGACGATGAAGAGGTGATCGAGAAACTGGTCGCTCAATTTGAAACGATCCCTTACTTGTATATCGCGGACGGCCACCACCGTTCGGCGACCTCGGCAAACGTCGGCTTAAAGCGGCGCGAAGAATATCCGGATGCGCCAAAAGACGCGGAGTTCAATTATTTTCTTGCGGTGATTTTCCCCGATGAGGATTTGTTCATCATGGATTACAACCGCGTCGCAAAAGATTTGAACGGCATGACAGCGGAGGAATTCTTGGAAAAACTGGGCGCGATCTATGAGATCGAGCCGGTTGAAGAAGCCTTCCACCCTCATAAAAAAGCGCAGATGTGCATGTACTTGGATGGACAATGGTACCGTCTGACAGCGCCGGAGGCTCTGTTTGAAGGGCTTGATCCGGTGAGTAGACTGGATGTGTCGATTCTGCAGAACAATGTGTTGACACCGCTTTTGGCAATTGACGACCCCCGCACTTCCGATCGCATTGACTTTGTCGGCGGCATCCGCGGCTTGGATGAATTAAAACGCCGCGTGGACGACGGTTGGGGTGTCGCCTTTGCGATGTGCCCCACGACGATGGACGATTTATTGGCCATTGCGGACGCGGACATGATCATGCCCCCGAAGTCAACTTGGTTTGAACCGAAGCTTCGCTCAGGTTTATTTGTTCATCTGATATCCGACTGATGTGTGATTTGACCCAAACCCTCCTGAAAGATACTTCTGATCCCAAGGAGGGTTTTTTATCACTCTTTCATGAATTCCCGAACGGCTTAGCCCCCATGGCGGGGTTTACTACGGCGCCCTTTCGCAGCATCGCGGCACGCTTGGGGGCGTCTTTTACGGTCACAGAACTTGTCTCGGCGCGCGGCATTCGCCATGATCCCGATCTCCTACGATCGGAACGCTATCTTCATCCCACCCCAGGCGATAAACCCTGGGGCATTCAGTTGTTTGGATTTGACGCGGAGGATTTCGCTTTTGCGATTGACCGATTGCTAAGCGATCCGCGCTACCGTGATGTATCTTTTATAGACCTCAACATGGGCTGTCCCGCTCCGAAAGTCATTCGGGAGGGCGCGGGCTGTGCCCTGATGCGCGATGAGGACCTGATCGGTCGCGTGGTCGAAGCGTCTGTGAAATCGGCGGCGCGTTATCAAAAGCCCGTGACGGTTAAAATCCGTTCCGGGATCTCAAAAGAACATATCAATGCGGTCCGTGTCGCGAAGATCGCGGAACAGTACGGTGCTTCAGCCGTCACGGTCCACGCGCGCACATTGGATCAGTATTACTCGGGGCATGCTGACTGGCAGGTCATCCGCGCGGTCAAAGAGGCTGTTTCCATTCCTGTGTTGGGCAACGGCGATCTGGAAAAGCCGGGGGATGTGGAAAAAATGCGCGAAATGACAGGCTGTGACGGCGCCATGGTCGGTCGTGCGGCGAGAGGCAATCCCTTCATTTTTTCCTGGTTAAAAGAAAAACCCGATACTGCGGTAAGTCTCTTGGAATATGTGTCCACCCAAGATTGGTTTGATGTCATGGTGGAACATTTGGACGCGTCGATCGATCTTTTGGGGGAAGCTGTGGCGGTGCGTGAAATGCGCTCTCAATTCGCGTTTTATTTAAAGGGATTTTCCGGTTCATCTGAGATCCGAAGGAAGGTCATGGAACCGGTGACAAGAGAGGGCGTTTTGGCTGTTTTGGAAGAGGCCCGCAGGATGCGGGAACAGGCCTTTTTGTTATACTTGAATCGTTAAAGTGAAAGGAGAATGGCGATGCAAAGTCACACGGAGCGTATTGATTCGTCGGATGGCCGAACGAGTCTGTACCTCAGGCGATGGGAACCTTCGGGAGCGCCGCGCGCGGTCGTACAAATCGCGCATGGCATGGTGGAATTTATCGATCGTTACGATCGTTTCGCAAGCGTTCTGGCCGATGAAGGCATTGTAGTGTACGGGCACGATCATCTGGGGCATGGGTACTCCGTGGTCGACAAGAAAGACTGGGGTTTTTTTGCGGAAAATAACGGCAACCGCTGTGTGCTCGAGGATATGTTCACCGTGCAGCATCTGATCCGCGAACGCCATCCTGATTTGCCGTATTTTCTCTTAGGGCATTCGATGGGCTCTTTTCTCGTGAGGCAGTATTTGCACACCTTCCCTGAAGATCGTTTTTCGGGCGTGATCATCCTCGGGACCGGCATGCAACCCGAATGGCTTTTGACATTGGGCTATATGATTTCCAAACTGACGAAATCGATCAAGGGCGCCCGGCATCGGAGCCCTTTTTTGACGAAGCTTTCTCTTGGGAGCAACAACAAATTTTTCAAACCCAACCGCACGGCCTGCGACTGGCTCACGCGCGATGAGGCGATTGTGGACCTTTATGTGGCAGATGAGCGGAACCAATTCATGTTCACAGCCCAGGCCTTTGCCGATATGTTCTACGGCATGAAAACACTTTACAACAAGGATAATTTGCGCCGCATGGATCCCACGACGCCGGTGTTCATCGCGAGCGGTGCCGACGATCCGGTCGGGGAAATGGGGAAAGCCGCGCCTGCTTTGAAAAAGCAGCTTGAATCCTTAGGATTTTCTGATCTGACCCAGAAGCTTTATGAAGGGGCGCGTCACGAATTAGTAAACGAAATCAATCATGAGGAAGTCGATGGTGACATCCTGTCATTCATCCTTTGTCATAGTAACTGAAAGAGAGACAAAAATGGCTGTTTATATGCCGGAACCGTACAGGATTAAGATGGTCGAACCGCTCAGGATGACCACCCGAAAAGAGCGCGAAGCGGCGATTCAAAAAGCGCATTACAATCTGTTTGGCTTGCGAAGCGAGGATGTCTATATTGACATGCTGACAGACAGCGGTACGGGCGCGATGTCCGACCGCCAATGGGCCTCCATGATGATGGGGGATGAAAGCTACGCGGGCTCAAGGGGCTATTACCGCCTGATGGAGGTGCTGGACGAGTTGTTCGGCTGGCGCTATTTTCAACCGGTCCACCAGGGGCGGGCCGCGGAAAAAGTGCTGTTTCCCAATCTGTTAAAACCGGGGCAGGTCTCGATCTCGAACATGCATTTTGACACCACTTCGGGGCATGTCATGCTCTGTGGCGCAAGGCCTGTGAACTGCGTGGTGAAAGAGGCCTTGGATCCCGTATCGCCCTATCCTTTTAAGGGCAACATGGATATCGCGAAGCTTAGGGAATTGATTGAGTCGTACGGGCGCGATAAGGTTGGCATGATTGTCATTACGATCACGAATAATTCGGCCGGCGGGCAACCGGTGTCACTTCAGAACATCCAAGAAACAGCCGATGTTGCAAGGGAATATGAAATCCCGCTCGTGATTGACGCGGCGCGCTTTGCGGAAAACGCGCTGTTTATTAAAGAACGCGAAGCGGGGCAGGAAAATCGAACGGTCCGGCAGATTATCAAGGATATGTTCGCCGTGGCCGACGCCTTTACGATGTCCGCCAAAAAGGACGGCATTGTTAACATGGGCGGTTTGGTGGCTGTGCGGGAAGACGAGCAGCTGATGGAGGGGATTCGCCGCAACGTGGTACCGAACGAAGGCTTTTTATCCTACGGAGGACTTGCGGGCCGCGATCTGGAGGCGCTTTCACAAGGCCTTTTGGAAGGGGTCGATGAGGCTTTCCTGAAAAGTTACACGGGACAGACCAAGTACCTTGTGGACCGCCTGGTGGAGCTTAATGTTCCCTGCCAGCAGCCGGCCGGAGGCCACGCGGTGTTTATAGACGCGCGGCAAATCCTGCCTCATATCCCTTATGACCGCTTCCCGGCGCATGCTTTCTCGGTGGCTCTTTACCAGGCGTCGGGTATTCGGGGTTGTGATGTGGGTTCGTTCATGCTGGATCCGGATCCTGAAACGGGCGAACAGGTGGAAGCGGCGATGGAATTTGCGCGTTTTTGCATTCCGCGCCGCACTTATACACAGTCGCATCTTGATTATGTTGCCTGTTCCATGCATGATCTGCTGCAAAAAGCATCGACGATTAACGGTTTTCGCATTGTCCGTCAGGCGAAAGTGCTAAGACATTTTACGGCACAATTGGAACCGGAGCCGTTGCTGTAATAGAATAAATCAGCCATAGGCTATAATAGGTAAAAAATATCTTCTCGAAGGGGGAATCTATGAATCTTACGACAGATAAAATCAGGAATATCACCGTGATGGGTCATGGCGGCGTCGGCAAAACGGCGTTTGTCGAAGCCGCTCTTTATAACGCGGGTGTGATCGATCGCATGGGTCGGTCAAACGAAGGCAACACTGTCACCGACTTTGACGCGGAAGAGATACGCCGCGGCGTGTCCGTCAGTACTTCGGTGGCCTGGTGCGAATGGAAAAAACATAAAATCAATTTCATCGATACGCCGGGTGATTTTGATTTCTTAGGAGAACAGTTGCTCGGCATGTACGCGGGTGACACCGCCCTGATTGTCATGTCCGCCAAGGACGGATTGTCCGTCGGTGCTGAAAAAGCCGTGCGTAACGCGGCCGGCGTCAATATTCCTGTGTCCTTTTTCATCAATCGGATGGATGAACCCAACGCCAACTTTGAGAAGACTTTAGGTGACCTTCGCGACGCATACGGCCAACGTGTGCTGCCCCTGGCGCTTCCGATCCTGGAAGGCGAAAAGATGACGGGACTCGTCGACGTGATGGGCGGTAAAGCCTATGCTTTCTCGGGCAAGCGTGGTGAAATGAAAGCCATCGATCTTCCCTCTGACTTGGAAGCTCTGGTCGAAGAGTACGGCGAGCAAATCAAAGAGCAGATCGCTGAAAACGATGAGCACTTAATGGAAAAATACTTCGAAGGTGAAGCGTTTACGCCCGACGAAGAGTCAGAAGGGATGCGCAAGGCGATTACAGCCGGATCTATTATGCCGGTTCTCGTCGGTTCGGCCCAGGAGAATCTCGGTATCTCTTTCACGCTCGATCTCATGACGCGTTACATGCCGACTCCTGTGGACGGACACCCGGTCACGGCGGTGAAAGAAGATGGCGAAAAAATTCTCCTTCACTCCGAGTCAGAAGGACCGCTTGCGGCCTTTATCTTCAAAACATTTGTGGACCCCTTTGTCGGAAGAATTTCGTTGTTCCGCGTCTTTTCGGGCACCTTTAAAGATGAGGGCACGATCTATAACGTGAATCAGGAAAAAGAAGAGCGCCTGATCGGGCTGAACTTCCAAAATGGTAAGAAGCAGCAGCCGACCGAAGTGGTGGTCGCCGGGGATATCGGCGCGATCGCGAAGCTGTCGGAAACGAAAACCCTTGATACCTTGACGACAAAGGCCGAGCCTTTGAGAATCGAGGGGCCTGAGATGCCTGTTCCCTGCCTGACCCTGGCCATTGCGCCCGTCAATAAAGGTGAGGAAGAAAAGATCATGCAGGGGCTCGTTCGCCTGCAGGATGAGGATGTGACTTTCACCATCGTGAACGATGCGGAGACACGTCAGTTCAGACTCTCCGGTTTGGGTGAGGTGCAGCTCGATGTCATCTCAGCGCGTCTGAAATCTAAATTCGGTGTTGAAGCGGTGTTAAGTGAGCCGCGCATTGCGTACCGCGAGACCATTCGCAAGAAGGTCAAGGTGCAGGGCCGCCATAAGAAACAGACCGGCGGTCACGGACAGTACGGAGATGTGTGGATTGTCTTTGAACCGGGAACTGAAGAGGGCCTTGAATTTGCGGAAGAGGTGTTCGGCGGATCCGTTCCGAAGAACTACTTCCCGGCTGTTGAGAAAGGCTTGCAGGAAGCGATCGTGGAAGGCGTCCTCGCCGGTTACCCGATCGTGAATCTGAAGGCCACGCTTGTGGACGGTTCTTACCACGATGTGGACTCAAACGAGTTGTCCTTTAAGCTGGCGGCAAGGCTTGCGTACCGCGCGGGGTTGCCTCAGGCGGATCCGGTGCTCCTTGAGCCCATCGACAAGCTGTACGTGCATATCCCTGATGATTTCTTAGGAGACATCATGGGGGATTTGAACAAGCGCCGCGGGCGTATTCACGGTATCAATGCTGACTCGATTCCCGGATTCCAGGTTGTGGAAGCCGAGGCGCCGCGCGCCGAGATCGCAAAGTATGCCACGGACCTGAAGTCGATGACGCAGGGTCGCGGATGGTTTACGGTTGAGTTTGTCCGCTATGAGCAGGTTCCGCAAAATATCGCGGATCGCATTATTGCGGCTGCCCAGTCGGAAGAATAATGACATAGGAGGGATGCCGAACTGTCTCAACAGATCGGCATCCCCATCCCAATGAAAAGATCAGCGCTTGCGACTGATCTTTTGTTTTCAAAGGAGAAGAGGCTCCGCTTTGTTTCAATTCATACAGGTCACGGCAACATATCTCATTGATCCCAACGGTATACCGGTCGGGGCTGCGGTTCTCTTGTCCGTCCTCCTTTTGTTGCTTGTAAGTATTCTTACTGCCTTTGACAAGGCGTGCCGCATTCTGCCTCAGGGGAAGCTTGAACAGCAGTCTGCTTCAGGCGATCGAAAAGCGAAATCTCTTTTGCGTCGCATGAGTGATTCGAAGCGGTTCTTCCGGCAACTTGTTTTCGCGAAGCTTCTTTACGGCGCGTCATTTTTCATGTGGACTGCCCAAGTCACGATCCCGTTGATTTTCCCATTTAAAGGAAATTCCCCTTTCATCTCCTTCTTGCTTGCTGTGCTCATCGCGCTCAGCATCATGCTTATTTTCTATGTCTTTGCCATTGAGTTACCGGGGCGTGTGGCCGGGGGTAAAGAGGGGCAGTTTGCCCGCTCGAGCGGTTACCTGATCATGATTCTTATGGCGCCTGTTTATCTTTTGGAGTGCGTGGCGCATTTGTTCGCAGGTGTCCTGCTTCGCCTGACGCATATTCGTGAGGTGGAAGATGCGGGGGTGGCGCCGACGGAGGAAGAGTTTTTGCAGATGCTGGAAGCGGGCCACGCAAAAGGCGCGATTGAGGACGATAATCGTGAGTTGATCCAGAATTTGTTTGAGTTCGATGATAAGATCGCGGCCGAGGTAATGACGCACCGAACGGAAGTTGAGGCGCTTCCTGTGGAGGCGAGTTTAGAGGAGACGATGTCGTTTTTGTACAGCACGAAGTACACGCGTTTTCCCATTTACGACGGCTCGGTGGACAATATTATCGGTGTGCTGCACGCGAAGGACTTGTTGTTTTACCACGATCAGTCGGCGGAGGAGAGTCACTTTGAACTTACCCGTATCATGAGGCCTGCCTGGTTTACCCCTGAAACTCGAAACATTAGCGATCTGTTCCGCGAGATGCAGCAAAATCACATTCAGATGGCGATTGTCATTGATGAATACGGTGGGACGGCAGGGCTTCTTACGATTGAGGATTTGGTTGAACAGATCTTGGGCAATATTGAGGATGAGTACGACGAGGCGGAGCAGGAGATGATTGAGATCGCGCCTGACACTTGGCTTGTTGAGGGCAGTTTCTCGGTGGATCAGCTGTCGAAGGTGACGGGTGTTTATTTAGGTGACGATGAGTATGATACGGTGGCGGGACTTGTGATTGAGTTGCTTGACCGTATTCCGGAGGAACATGAACGGCCTACCGTTCAATACGGTGAGTTGCGTTTTCATGTGCTTGCCATTTCGGATAATCGAATCGTCAGGCTGCGTGTGACCAAAGAAGGAGCGGAGGATAAAAGTGACGAATCGGTCGAATGATGACAAACTTGGGGTATCGGCTGTCCTCTTTGATATTGACGGCACCATGATCGATACGGTCCCCCTGATTGTCGCGTCTCACCGCCATACTTTTAATGAGATTCTTGGCTGGGTGCCTTCGGATGATGAAATTTTGGCAACAGTCGGGGAACCCCTTGTCACTACTTTTGCCCGCTACGATAAAAGTGACCGATTGTTGCAAGAATATATTGACTGGAGTGTGCCGCGTACGGCTACGCATTGCCAACTTTTTGACGGTATCCGCCCGACGCTTGAAACGCTTCGGGCCCAAGGGTTTCTGACAGGTGTTGTGACCGCGCGCCGCTGTGACGGCATGCAGGTGTGCCTTGACGCTTTTTATTTGAATGAACTTTTTGACGTCACGGTTTGTGCGGAGGAGACTGAACGCCATAAGCCTGAACCGGACCCTATCTTTTTGGCCATGGAGCGCCTGAATATTAAGGATCCCCAACATATCCTTTATGTGGGTGACACCGTGCACGATCTTTTGAGTGTCAAGCGTGCCGGGGGCCACTTTGCGGCGGTTGATTGGACTGCGATGGATAAGGAGGCGATAGGAGGCACTTTCACCTACGCTCTGGATCAGTCATTTTGAGGGAGCTGCCGGATCGCCTGCAGCTTGTGGAGGCATGAAAATCCCCGCAGTGGTTCCGGGGATTTTTACTACTCATTATTTATCATTTGCTTCTAAGGGTTAGCCTAAGTCTTCCCTATAGCGCTTGGCGACGACGTCCCAGTTGACGTGACATTCCACCAGGCCTTCAGGTACTCAGGGCGCCTGGTCTTGGTACTTCAAGTAATAGGCATGCTCCATGTGACATCGTTGCTAAGCAAGAAGCGGATTTGTCCCTTTGCTGATCGGTGCGTCCTGATTGGCGGTGCTCGTGATTTTTAACTTACCGTCCTCTAGGACAAGCCAAGCCCAGCCACTGCCGAATTGGCCGGCGCCGGCCTTTTCAAACAGATCCTTCATCTTCTCAAAGTCACCGAAGGTTTCATCGATGGCCTTTTTCAAATCGCCTTGGGGCTCTTTCGCGCCGCCGGGCGTCATACTCTCCCAAAAAGCGTGTGGTTATAATGGCCACCGCCGTTGTTGATAACCGCCTGGCGTTTGGCTTCAGGGACCTGCATAAGATCTCTTTAACAGTTCCTCAATCGTATTCGCCTTGAGGTCAAGACCCTCAATGGCATTATTTAAATTATTGACATAAGCCTGATGGTGTTTTCCGTGGTGGAGCTCCATCGTCTGTTTATCAATGATGGGCTCTAAAGCGTCGTAAGGGTATTTTAAATCGTCTAGTTTGTACATGGTGTGCCTCCTTTATTGCTCATGTAACCGGAATGACCGGATGTAGTCTGTAGCTATCATACGCAGGTATTTTGGCCCCGTCGTACCAAGAGTACCTATGTCCACTTTGCTTCTGTTTGTTTCAGAAGAGCTCTGTTTGTGCTACACTTTCCTACGCGTAGAGCAAAACATAAAGAAGGTAATGATATGGCAAAAAACGAATCGACCGAGTGGAAACACGACATCGCCCGTGCAGAACGCAAAGCGCGTCTGTCGCGGATGAAAGATGCAGAAGGTCATAAAAGAAAAATCGAATCACGTTCAATCTGGAAAAAACTCACCCTGTCAATCGTCGCCGTCGCACTCGTCTTAGCGTTGGCTGTTTGGCTCATTGCCTCCACAGGCGTGGTCACAAAGTCAGTCACCGCGATGACCGTCGCGGACCGCAAATTGACCGCCGCCGACATCAACATGGTGTTAGGCAACATGACGGCATCCGAGCAATACGGATTGGCGTTTACAGACGAGTTTCAAAATATCTTGGACCAGCCGTCCCAATATGGCGAAGGCGGCACCGTGCGTGACGATCTTCTCAACCAGGTCATGCCCGGCATCACATTCATGTACGCGGCTTTAAGCGACATGGACAAAAATCAATTTAAACCGACCGAAGCCCAGCTGGCGCAAATTGAAGAGGGGATAAAAGGCCTAAGGGATCAGTTCGCCGAGATGGCTGTGACAAGCGGTCGTGGCGTGCGCGGACTCTTGAAACTCTATTACGGCCCCGGAACCAGCATGAGCATGGTCGAGCGCGATCTTCGCAATGCCATGATGATCAACTTCTATGAAGAGGAGATCAAAAGCCAAGCCGACCTGTCGGATGCCCAAGTAGAAGCTTTCTACCAAGAGCATAAAGACCAGTTGGATGTATTCTCCTATAACTCATACGTGTTCACACTCGAAGAAGACGAGGATTGGACCGAGGACGAAAAAGAAGAAGCCTTGGAGGATCTTAAAAACACCGCGGAATTGGCCCTTTCTGACTTAAAAGAAAATGCCTTCAAAGACGCCGTGCTCTTACACCTTTCAGAAGAAGACGCAAAGGCGCTTGAAGAAAACCCTGATTCTCTTTTCACACGCAAAGCACGTGCCGAAAAAATCACGACAAAGATTTACGACTTTGTTAAAGAAGAAGATCGGAAAATGGGAGACGCGATCGTCATTGAGGGCACCGACTCCATGATTTTAGTTGAATTCAAAAGCCGTGAAAAAGACAACTTCAAACCTTATTCCGTCCGCCATATCCTAATCGCAAATAGCGAAGAAGAGGACAAGAGCGACAAAGAACTCAAAATGCAAGCCGATCGTGTTCTTGATGAGTACATGGCGGGTGACCGTAGCGAAGAAGCCTTTGTCAAACTCGTCGTGCAGTACAGCAAAGACCCCGGTAGCGTACAGGCCGGCGGTCTTTACAGCGATGTGCCCTCAGGAAAGATGGTCCCCGAGTTTGAAAACTGGTGCACAGAAGAAGGTCGCAAAAAAGGCGACACCGGTATTGTGAAATCCACGCATGGCTACCACATTATGTATTTCGAAGGCTATGGGGATGAACCCGAACTGCCCGGAAAGATCAAGGGATATCTAGTAGAGGAATACCTCAACCAATGGATCAGCGACATCGCTGAAAACGCCCAAGTGGTGCGCCATCCCTTCGGCATGAAATTTGCCGGCAAAGTCAATTTCTTTGACGCACTGTTCAGCCCGGCACCCAAAGAACCCGAAGCGACCGTTCCGCAGTTGGAATCCTAATAAATCATTCGGGTTTAAAAACGTGAAAATAATAGCGCGGCCTTCGGGCCGCGCTACCTATTTCTTCTTAGCGACATCGTTTAAAATTTCTTTTTCTTTTTTAAGATAATTTCGAAGCAAGCGCGGCGCTTTAATCTTTTTGCCAAAACTCTCCTCAAAATCAAGACGGCGTTGGGCTTCAGCTTTCAACAATTCCTCCTCGAAAGCCAAAGGACCGCTAAAGCCGAACTGCCGGAACAACCATTTACTAAACATAGGGTTCAGCACAAGAAACGGGCCCAATAGACTTGTCCCGAAAAAATTACGGACGCGCACACCCTCAGTATCAATGTCAGGATTCATACCACTGCCAAAGAGCACCTCGAGAAAAGGATACTTGCCCGCATCCCCCGTATGAGTTGTAAACTGCGAGCGAAAACCCATGACGGGTATCTCATTGAACAAAGCGTCGACAACCTCATTTTGCCGGTCGTAACGGCGACAAGATCGTGTCGAAAGGAAAAATTTCGAGCCCCTCCACCGTCTCGTATTCAACATAGCGGATGGAACGACCTACAAGATCCATCGCGTTGCCCGCAAAAAAGAACACCGTGCCTTTTTGAATCGCTTGTTCAAAATTATCTCTATGTTCCCGCCAGCGCTCAAGGACCAACCGCTGAACACTTTCAGGCATCGGCCCCATATAAACAAAATCAACATCGCCCTGAAAGAAACGGGGCAGTTCGGGGAAGCGCGTGCGGATAAGCTGATCCTCTCCAAAGGTATGCGCTAACAATTGTTGCGTGCCGTGCTCTCCCAAAAGGTTCGCCAATTCACCGTAGACAATTTCAATCTTCATCTCATTTCCCCCCACTTTCAGACAGGCCGAGAACCCGTTGGCTCTTGACGGCTTCCATGACCTTCTTGGCGACAGGGGCCGAATAAAGTTCGTATAGAATGGCGATAGTTTCAGGATCTTTTGTTTTTGCGATGTACTTTGCGGTGTCAAGCTTGTCGCGGCAGGTGATGATCTTCTCTTCAGGCACCCCCTGGAACAGGAGTGCGATTCGGATATCCTCCGAGCGCCTCCCACCCACGATGACGCGTTTGACATCCGGATCGGTGAGTATGCTGAGCTCCGCGTCGTAAATCCAAGCCGCGTTATCCTCTTCGCTCATCTTGTCAACACTCGTATCGACTAAAAGAATGAACTGTTTCTTGCCCGGAAGTTTATCGACCGCGTCGAGCACGCGGCTCACCGCGATAGGGTTTTTCCCCTTCGCGAGCATACGGTAAATGGACGTCCCGTCGATTTTATAGACTTCTTTTCTCGACTTCCCGATCGCGACCCCCAAAAGGGCCGACTTGACCTCATCGGCGCTGTAACCCAATGTGCGAAAAAGAGTGACCGCCGTCAGCACATTGTAAAGATCGAGGATGTTCTCACCTTGGAAGGGATAATGCTCTTTTTTCCCCTCATGCTCGATGGTGAGATCTTCGGCCGTATGACTTGTGAGTTCAAAGTCGGGCACAAGCGAATGCCATCCGCAATTATCACAGTCCGCGCGACCGATATGGTGGTAGCGGATAAAGCGATCCGTTAAAGGATGGTGACAGTTAGGGCATAAGACGACATCGCGGATGAGGTTCCTGTTTTCGATCGGTTCATCCGGCAGGCGCGCGATGCCAAAGGAAGTGGCCTGACGGCCCACAGCCAGCTGCTGCGACAAAAGGTCGTCGGCGTTGACCAAGACATGCGAGGTCTCAGGGATGTAATCATCTAGAATATTGAAGATGAACTCGCCGTGTGCGTTTCGAAGATACGATTCACGAAACAAGTTAGTGACCACTAGGTAATCGGGATGTAGCGAATGAAAAATGATACGCGTAAAGCGTTCATCGATTTCCAAGATGGCCAGCGGTTTTTTCTTCTTCCCAAAAAAACTTGTCGCATCCAGCAAGGTGGTAATAATACCCTCTTCAATATTGCTGCCGTAGGCATTGTGCGCAAAGGAAAGATTTAAATTTTCGGCCATGTCCGCGATCAGGTTGGCGACGGTCGTTTTCGCGTTCGTTCCTGTAATCGCGATGATTTGATCGGGTTTGTCAATGCGGGCAAGGAAGTCAGGGCAGAGCTTTTTTGCAAGCTGTCCCGGGAAATGCGTGGCTTTCCTTCGCAGAAGTCTCATCAGCGTGCGCGTTGCGCGGACAAGAATAATCGCTGTTAAAAAGCGGAGTGAGCGTCTTCGATTCACACTGATCTCTTTTCCAAAATAAAAAAGGCTATTGACTCATAAATCATAGCATGCTAGAATGATTCGATGTGTCGCCGGCGCTGCTTCTGCGTGTCATGAAACGATTGAAGCAAGTCATAATCAGCCCTGCGATGGTGTAATTATATCACGCGTTGAAGTATCGTCAAGACCGGTTGGCGATGCGAGCATAAGCGATGCCGGTTCGATTTGTGAGGTGAACGCTGATGGTAAAGCCCGTTCAATACGGACGAGTGCAAAGAATGTCGTACTCAAAAATTGACGAGATCCTCGATATCCCGGATTTACTGGAAATCCAAAAAAGCAGCTATAAGTGGTTTGTTGACGAGGGACTGATGGAAGTCCTGCGTGAATCGTCGCCTATTACTGACTTTTCCGGTGATATCGAACTATCATTTACTGGTCGAGATTTCGACATTGACAATCCCACATACGGAATAGAGGAATGTAAGGAACGCGACGCGAACTACGCGGCGAAGCTGTATATGGAAGTACAGTTGCGTGAGCGTGAAAGCGGCGAAATCAGAAAGCAAAACGTCTATATCGGCGAATTCCCGCTGATGACCGACACAGGCAGCTTCATTATTAACGGTGCCGAACGCGTCATCATCAGCCAGCTCGTCCGATCCCCCGGTGCTTATTTCGATATCGTCCGGGATAAAAATGACGTTGAGCTTTATACGGCCCAGGTGATCCCAAATCGCGGCGCCTGGATTGAATTTGAATCAGACGCCAAGCGTATTCTTTGGGTTCGTGTGGACAGACAGCGCAAGTTTCATTTGACGATTCTTTTGCGCGCGCTCGGTTTTGGTACCGACAAGGACATCACGGACGCGTTGGGGACAGAAGAATCGCTTCTCATGACCATGCAAAAAGATGGCTGTGAAACAAGCGACCAGGGGCTTCAGGAACTTTTCCGGAAGCTGAGACCGGGCGAAGTGTATACGCGTGAAGGCGCGGAATCACTGCTCCACAACAACTTTTTCCAAGCCAATCGCTATGACCTAGCGAAAGTCGGAATTTATAAAGTCAATAAAAAATTGGCCTTGGCCTCGCGCCTCATCGGCCATAAAGCGGTGGATAACATCGTCGCAAGCGACGGTGAAGTGCTCGTGATGAAGGACGAAATCATCACCGCCGAGACCGCCGATTTAATCCAGCAGGCCGGCATCAATGCCGTCGATGTGTATCCGATTCAGCGAATCGGCGATACCGTGACGACCTTTGAGCACCAGCTTCGCGTCGTCGGCAACGAACGCGTCCGAGCGAACGAATATCTGTCGCGCTTTTTCGGCGCGGAGATTGTCGATGCGCTCGACTTTGAACTGCTTGGCATCAAAGAATCGGTTTACACCCCTGTCTTGCGTGAAATTGTTGAAGAAGCCAAAGACGCCGAAGACAAGGCCGCCGCGCTTCAGGGACTTTTAGCCCAGAACCGCCAAAAACTTGTCCCGCATCATCTGACGCTCGAAGATATTCTCGCGGTAGTCAGCTACTACATCGGCCTTGAGTACGGTGTGGGTGAGCCGGATGACATCGATCATCTCGGCAACCGTCGTATTCGTTCGGTGGGTGAACTCCTGCAAAACCAAATGAGAATCGGGTTCTCGCGTATGGATCGCGTCGTCCGCGAACGCATGCAGACCATTCCCGACATCTCCGCGGCCGCGCCTAAAGACATTGTCAACACAAGGCCCATATCGGCCGCGATTAAAGAATTCTTCGGATCTAGCCAGCTGTCACAGTTCCTTGATCAACCTAACCCCTTGGCGGAGATGACGCATAAACGCCGTCTGTCAGCATTGGGGCCGGGCGGACTGTCGCGTGAACGCGCCAACTTTGAAGTGCGTGACGTTCACTCCTCTCATTACGGACGTATGTGTCCCATTGAGACACCGGAAGGCCCGAACATCGGCCTGATTAACTCGCTTGCGACCTATGCGCGCGTCAATCGCTACGGTTTTCTTGAAACGCCCTATCGTGTTTACGACAAAGTGAAGGGGGTCGTCACCGGTGAGATTCGTTATCTCACGGCCGACGAAGAAGATCGTTACTACATCGCGCAGGCGAACGAACCGCTCGATGACAAAGGACGTTTTGTCGGCAAGAAGATTTCCTGCCGTTTCAGAGATGAGTTCTTTGAACTTGATCCCGATAAAGTCGACCTGATGGACGTATCGCCGAAACAGCTTGTCTCGGTGGCCACCTCCTTAATTCCCTTTTTGGGGAACGACGACGCGAACCGCGCGCTCATGGGATCCAACATGCAGCGTCAAGCCGTCCCCCTGATCAAATCAGAGGCACCCATTATCGGGACGGGGATGGAACATCGCGCCGCGAAAGACTCAGGCGTCTGCATTGTGGCCGCCCATGACGGTGTCGTGGAACATGTCACAGGCGACAGCATCCGCGTGCGCACAGAAGACGACAAGGTTGATTTTTATCAATTGCGTAAATACGACCGCTCGAACCAGGGCACCTGCATTAACCAAAGGCCGCTGGTACAAGCCGGCGAAAAGGTCAAAGCAGGTGACATTATCGCGGACGGTCCTGCCACAGATCAGGGAGAAATGGCGCTTGGGCGCAACGTCCTGATCGGCTTCATGATGTGGGAAGGCTATAACTACGAAGACGCCATCCTGCTGAACGAACGCCTCGTCCGTGATGACGTGTACACCTCGATCCATATCACGGAATACGAGTGTGAAGCGCGAGACACGAAACTGGGGCCTGAAGAGATCACTCGTGAGATCCCGAACGTCGCGGACGACGCTTTAAGAGATCTCGATGAAGAAGGCGTGGTCCGTATCGGGGCTGAAGTGCGTGCCGGCGATATTCTTGTGGGCAAGGTGACACCGAAAGGTGAAACCGAACTGACGCCCGAAGAACGTCTGTACCGCGCCATTTTCGGTGAAAAAATCCGTGAGGTGCGCGACACTTCTGTCCGTGTGCCGCATGGTGAGTCGGGTGTGGTGGTCGACATCAAGACCTTCACGCGCGAAAACGATGAATTATTGAAGCACGGCGTGACGAAACTCGTACGGGTGTACGTCGCACAGAAAAGAAAAATCTCAGTCGGCGATAAAATGGCGGGACGCCACGGAAACAAAGGCGTCGTCTCCAAGATACTGCCGGAAGAGGACATGCCGTTCCTCCCCGACGGGACGCCGCTTGATATCGTATTAAATCCGCTCGGCGTTCCCTCTCGTATGAACGTCGGCCAGCTCTTAGAGGTTCACCTCGGGGCCGCCGCCGATAAACTCGGCTGGAAGGTGGCCACCCCCGTCTTTGACGGCGCTTACGAGCAGGATGTCGTGGATGCCTTCGTTGAAGCAGGGATGGAGACAGACGGTAAGACCATTCTCTACGACGGACGTTCCGGCGAACCCTTTGAAAGCCGTGTGACGGTAGGCATCATGTACTATCTGAAACTGCTCCACTTGGTGGACGACAAGATTCACGCGCGCTCCATCGGGCCCTACTCCCTTGTGACGCAGCAGCCGTTGGGCGGTAAAGCACAATTTGGCGGACAGCGTTTCGGTGAGATGGAAGTCTGGGCGTTGGAAGCCTACGGTGCTGCTTACACCTTGCAGGAAATCCTGACGGTGAAATCGGACGACATCTGGGGCAGAACGAAAACCTATGAGGCGATCGTCAAAGGCGAAAACATCCCTGAACCGGGTGTGCCCGAAGCCTTCAAGGTGCTCGTGAAAGAACTGCAGTCACTTTGTCTCGACGTGCATATCCTCTCAGAAGAAAATGAAGCGATGGATATCCCCGACAGCAGCGATGAATTGGAAGATGAATCAGTGACCGGAAGGACATTGCTCAACATGATCGGTGAAGAGGCGCCCGCGGACACAGAAGGAGAAGCTTTCGATGAAGAAGGTTTCACCGACGGTGTCTTGGATGAAGAAGGCGCGATCGTCAGTGAATCAGAAGATGAAGATAAGGAGCCCACAGATGGGCAAGATGAGGATCAAGCATAGGAGAAGGAGGTCGTAATATGTCGGAACTTGGAAATTTTGAAGCCATTGGCATCGGCCTCGCGTCTCCGGAGAAAATTCTCACCTGGTCAAAAGGTGAGGTTAAAAAGCCAGAGACGATCAACTACAGGACGCTGAAACCGGAAACAGACGGTCTTTTCTGCGAAAAGATCTTCGGTCCCTCGCGTGACTGGGAGTGCTACTGCGGCAAATACAAAACAAAACGCTACCGCAACATCATCTGCGATAAGTGCGGTGTTGAGGTGACCTTGTCCAAGGTCAGGCGCGAGCGTATGGGGCATATCCGTCTGGCGGCCCCTGTCACGCACATCTGGTATTACCGGGGCATCCCGAGCCGGATGGGCCTGATGCTGGATATGTCGCCTCGTAACTTGGAAAAAGTCATTTACTTTGCGGCCTATATCGTCATCGATCCGGGTGTGTCGTCGTTCTCGAAAATGCAGATCATTAACGAGCGCGATTACCGGGAGGCGACGCTCCTTTACGGGCGCAATTCCTTTGTGGCCAAGATGGGCGCGGAAGCGATCCGTGACCTGTTGGCGGAAATCGATGTCGAAAAGCTGGCAACGGACTTGCGCGATGAATTGGAAAACGCCCGCGGTCAGAAAAAACTGCGACTGATCAAGCGGCTTGAGGTCGTCGAGGCCTTTAAAAATTCCGGCTACAATCCGGATTGGATGGTGCTTGACGTATTGCCTGTTCTGCCGCCCGAACTGCGGCCGATGGTGGAGTTGGACGGCGGACGCTTTGCGACCTCTGACCTGAATGACCTATACCGTCGGGTGATTAACCGCAACAATCGTTTGAATAAATTGCTCCAACTGGGCGCGCCCAACATCATTATTCGCAATGAGAAGCGCATGCTCCAGGAGTCTGTCGACGCCCTGATCGACAACGGCCGTCGCGGTCGCCCTGTCACGGGTGCCGGCAACCGTCCGTTGAAATCACTGTCTGACCTTCTGAAGGGCAAGCAGGGACGCTTCCGCCAGAACCTCTTGGGCAAGCGTGTTGACTACTCGGGCCGTTCCGTTATTGTGGTCGGTCCTGAACTGAAACTGCACCAGTGCGGTCTGCCTAAAGAAATGGCATTGGAACTGTTCAAGCCCTTCGTGATGCGTGAAATCATGCGTCACGGTTACGCGCAGAACATTAAATCCGCGCGCCGTCAGGTGGAACGCGGCGGCGACCTCGTCTGGGATATGCTCGACGAAGTCATCAAGGACCATCCGGTACTTTTGAACCGCGCGCCGACCCTTCACAGACTCGGCATCCAAGCCTTTGAACCTGTATTGGTCGAAGGCCGCGCGATCCAGCTTCACCCGCTCGTCTGTACGGCGTTTAACGCGGACTTTGACGGCGACCAGATGCCTGTCCACGTGCCACTTTCGGCCGAGGCGCAGGCAGAAGCCCGCTTCCTGATGCTTTCATCGAACAACCTGTTGAAACCTCAGGACGGCAAACCGGTGACGGTGCCCACCCACGATATTATCCTCGGATGCTACTATCTGACGATTGAAAAACCTAACCCGGAAGTGCCCGAAGACGCGCCACCGCGTGCCTTCTCGAGCATCGACGAAGCGATGATGGCCTACGACGCAAAACAGATTACGCTGGGACAGACGATCCGTGTGCGACGTGCGGTCGAGCGTGACGGCGAAACCTATCGCGGCATCGTCGAATCGACCTTGGGTCGCTTCATCTTCAATGACATCATCCCGCAAAACCTAGGGTTTGTGGAACGTCGTGGCGACAACGAAAGTGAGATCGCGCTTGAATGTGATTTCACCGTCGGTAAACGCGAATTGGCGAAAATCATTGAACGCTCCATTCACTCCTGCGGGATTACAAAAACAGCGGCCGTACTGGATGAAATCAAGGCACTCGGCTACCATTACGCGACGATCAGCGGCATTTCGATCGGAATTTTCGACATGATCGTCCCCGACGTCAAAGAAAACCTGATCCAAGCGGCAGAAGAACGCGTTGAGCGGATCAACCAGCAATACCAGCGCGGTCTGCTAAATGAAGACGGGCGCTACAGAACAGTGGTCGGCATCTGGCGTTCGACGACGGATGAAATCACCGAAGCCCTGAAGGAAAAACTCGGCATCTACAACCCGATTTACATGATGTCGCAGTCCGGTGCCCGAGGCAATATCGATCAGATTAAACAGCTGGCGGGGATGCGCGGTAACATGACCGACACCTCCGGGCGCACGATCGAGATTCCGATTAAATCGAACTTGCGTGAAGGCATGAACGTGCTTGAGTTCTTTATCTCCTCGCACGGCGCGCGCAAGTCTTTGTCCGATACGGCTTTGAAGACGGCTGACTCAGGTTACCTGACACGCCGCCTAGTCGATATCTCACAGGATGTCATCATTCGCAGTGAAGACTGCGGAACAGACCAACACATTGAGGTGTCACCGGTCGTGGTCGGCGGTAAAACCAAGCGTGTGGTTGAGCGCCTTGCCAATCGAATTGAAGGGCGTTACGCGGCGCGGGCGATCATTCATCCTGAAACGGGTGAAGTCATGGTCGAAAAGAATGAGATGATCAGCAACGCCATCGCGCAGCAGATTGAAGACCTCGGCATGATGCGCATTCCGATCCGCAGCAACCTGACCTGTGAAAGCGACAAGGGTGTCTGCGCGAAGTGCTACGGCAGAAACCTTGCCACCGGCGGTCCGACGGTCGTCGGGGAAGCCGTGGGCATCATGGCGGCGCAGTCGATCGGTGAACCCGGTACGCAGCTGACGATGAGAACCTTCCACACGGGCGGCATTGCCTCAGGAGATGACATCACCCAGGGTCTACCGCGTGTTGAGGAATTGTTTGAGGCCAGAAAGCCTAAGGGCCAGGCTGTGATTACGGAGATTTCCGGTACGATCAGTGTCAGCGAAAACGATAAGCGACGCCGTGAGGTGACCGTCACAGCCGAAGACGGCAAGAGCAAACAATACAGTGTTCCGATTTCAACCCCGCTCATCGTCGACACAGGCGATGTGGTTGAAGAAGGTGACCTGATCACCGATGGCTCGGTCAACCCGCATGACATCATGAAGATCAAGGGTCCTCAAGGGGTTCAAAAGTACATCATCGCGGAAGTTTTGAAGGTCTATAAGAACAACGGCGTTGAGATCAATGACAAGCACATCGAAATCATTGTGCGTCAGATGCTTCGCAAGTATAAGATCGATGATCCGGGCGATACCCAGCTCCTCACAGGCAGCATTGTCGACATGGCGGAGTTCAGAAAAGCTAACGCCGAAGCGGCAGAACATCAACTGACGCCCGCGACGGGTAAACAAGTGTTGCTCGGTATCACAAAGGCCTCGCTTGCGACTGAATCCTTCTTGTCAGCCGCCTCCTTCCAGGAGACGACGCGTGTGTTAACAGACGCGGCGGTGAAGGGCAAGATCGATACGCTTGAAGGCTTGAAAGAAAACGTCATCATCGGGAAACTGATCCCGGCGGGCACAGGGCTACCGCGCTACCGAAATATCAGTGCGATCCCGGTGGTTCCGGCCAATATGGCGACCTTGAATGCCACCGCGGATGACAGGATCCAGCGCACCGAATACGAAAGAGGCGCGCTCGAACTTGGCTTTACGCAGGAAACGCAAGAAGGCTATGAGGACTACATGCGTCAGCAGGGCTATGACCCTGAATCCTTCCGTGACCGCTGTTCATTCAGTATGGAAGCCTCCGGCGAGGAAGGGGAGACGGGAGAAGAGGGTAATCCAATCCTTGACTTGTTTGATATCCCCGATGATCCGAAAGCCCCGGCAGAGGTAAGTTAATCACAAAACCCCGGTCACAGCGACCGGGGTTTTTTATTTGACAGAAAGCGCTTAAAAGCATAATATGAAAGTCAAAGACAGTCAAAGATAAAGTTTGAAACGGATTGAAATAATGAGCAGTCTGACCGATAAAATTGAACGGACCATCCTCGCCCTGATTGAAGAGCAGGACGGCAGCTGTGAGATCGCGCGCAATGCCTTTGCGGCCGAATTGCGCGTCGCGCCCTCTCAGATCACCTATGTCATCTCGACACGCTTTGGCCATCGCCAAGGCTATTTGGTGGAAAGCCGCCGCGGCGGCGCGGGCTACGTGCGCATACGCCGTGTGCCGCATAAAGAGAGCGCCGACCACATGATGCATCTGGTGCGCGCGGTGTCCGAATATTTAAGCCAGCATGACGCCAATGTATTGGTGGAACAGCTTTACCGGGCAGAATTGATTTCACAAAGTACGCGCGAGCTCATGAAAACGGCCCTGTCAGATGAAAGCCTTCGGGCCATCAGAGGAGCAACGCGTGATCGCGTGCGCTCCGATCTATTTTCCAACATGCTCACATTGTTGGCCGTGATGGAGGAGCTCCCATGATGAAACCGACTGATTGGAATAGTTTTATTGAATCCTTTTTTGCGGGACCCTCTCTTTTCGGCTACGATCCCGACCCGCTCGAAACAAGAAGAGAGGTGACAGAATTGGTCTGTCCCTCCTGCGGCGAAACAGAATCGGAGCTTCGAAAAACAGGGCTTTTGGGCTGTGCGCTTTGCTATGACACCTTCGAAGACCTGCTCTTACCTGTTTTTTCTCGCGCACAGGGCCATACACGGCATGTCGCAGCGAAAGCTATCCAGAAACAGGGGCCGCTCGAGCGTTTAAAAGCAGATTTAGAGGCCGCGATTCTGAATGAAGCCTATGAAGAAGCGGCTCGTCTGCGCGACGAAATACGAAAAATTGAGGCCGAAAACCCATGATCTGGTACTTGGAAGAAGGCCCTGAACAGGACGTTGTCATCTCCACGCGCGTACGCTACGCCAGGAACATTGCGAACACGCCTTTTCCATGGCGCCTGTCCCCAGAGGAACGCGACTATGTAAAGGATCGTGTGGCGGACGCCTTTTCTAAACTATGCGACCGGCGCCACGAAAAAGCGCTTACGGTCAACTTAGATGAATTGGGCGATATTGAATCGCTGGCCCTGTCAGAAAGACGCGTGATCAGTCGATCCATGCTCCGCGACACCCAGGGGAAAGCCCTGCTTTTGTTCCCCGACGAGTCTTCAGGGATCCTCGTGAATGAGGAAGACCACCTAAGACTGTTTGCCCTTTCATCCGGCTTACGCTTAGATGAGACGAAAATGGCGGCTGCGGCCTGTACAAACGCCATGGAGGAACTTCTCCCCTTTGCCAAAAGCGAGCGCTACGGTTATCTTACGGCCTGCCCCACAAATACGGGAACGGGCATGCGAGCTTCCGTCATGATGCATCTGCCGGGGCTGGCGCGAACCGGGGTGTTGAATAAGATGGCGGAGCAATTGTCGAAGACCGGTTACGCCCTAAGAGGCGCGAAGGGCGAAGGGAGCTCGGCGGAAGCGGACATGATCCAACTGTCCAACCAAGTGACCCTGGGGGTCACGGAAGAACAGATATTGGAAGCATTCGGGCGCCTTGTCTTTGATGTCGCGGACGAAGAAAGAAGGGCGCGGCGTGCACTTTACGAGCACGATCCGGTGGCGTTAGAAGATGAAATCGGTCGGGCAGAAGGCCAGCTGATGTTTGCTAGAAAAATGAGCGCGCAAGAAGCCTATAAACTGCTTTCGCTTCTGCGGCTCGGCCGTGAGCTTAATATTGCCGGCATGCCGGATTACCCGGTGATACAGAGGCTTTTAAACAACATGGGAGAAGGATCAGTGCAGCAGGAAGCAGGGAGAACACTCGATAAACAGGCACGCGACATAAGACGCGCGGCCATCTTACGAAATACATTAAACGGGGGTAATAGATCATGATGATCAGATTTTCAAGACGCGCCGGTGAGACACTGGGTTCAGCCTGGGTGACGGCGCGCTCATACGGCACAGGCTATATCGGAACCGAGCATTTGCTTTCAGGGATTGTAGCAGAACGAGGCGGCATCGCAAGTGACCTTTTGACAAAGTCAGGGCTTGATGCGACCCAGGTCGCCAAGCACCTGTCATCCCTTTACCATAAACAACCGGTGGAGGTGGCGGTCGAGGAATCCGAAAAGATTGATGGCAACCAGATTATCGGCATGATGACACCGCGCACGCGCCTGGTGATTAACCTTGCCGCCCGCGAGGCGGAGGGACGCAGCCAAAGCGGCGTCATTGAACCGGAGCATCTCTTAATGGGCATTTTAAGAGAAGGGGACAGCGTCGCGGTTCGCATTCTGGAGGAAGCGGGGATCGCGCCGAGGCATTTTTACAGCCTGTTATCGGATGCGGTGCAGGAGGGTTCGATCCAAGACTCAAATAAAGAAAAAGACGGCCCCGAGAAGGCGTCTCGCACATCCAAAGAATCTGACACGCCCAACCTTGACAAATTCAGTCGCGATCTGACGGCCATGGCCGCGGAAGACCGCTTCGATCCCATCATCGGGCGTGAGGAAGAAATTCGGCGCATTGAGCAGATTTTATGCAGGCGGACCAAGAATAATCCCGTCCTGATCGGTGAGCCCGGAGTGGGTAAAACCGCCATCACGGAAGGTGTCGCCCAGAAAATCGTCGCGGACGATGTTCCCGAACTGCTCCGCGGCAAACGCCTGATCTCCTTAGATCTCGGCGGCATGTTGGCGGGCTCGAAATATCGCGGCGAATTTGAAGAGCGCCTGAAAAAAGGCATTGATGAAGCCGTTGAATCGGGCAATGTGATCTTGTTTATCGACGAGCTTCACACGATCATCGGGGCAGGCGCCTCAGAGGGCGCGATGGATGCCTCCAACATCCTAAAGCCGATGTTGGCAAGAGGTGAAGTGCAGGTGATCGGGGCGACGACGCTGGATGAATACCGCAAGCACATTGAAAAGGATGCCGCTTTAGAGCGCCGCTTCCAGCCCGTCATGGTCAATGAACCGGAGGAGGGCGATTCCATCGAGATTTTGTTCGGACTGCGCCCGCACTATGAGTGCCACCACCGCGTGCGCATCTCGGATGAAGCTGTTGAGGCCGCCGTCCAGCTGTCCACACGCTATATTACAGATCGCTTCCTGCCTGACAAGGCGATCGATCTGATCGATGAGGCGGCCTCCCGCCTTCGCATTAACCTTGAAAGCGGTTCGGATGAACTAAGGGAGCTACGCGAGAAACTTGACAGCATCATCGCTGAAAAAGAAAAGGCGGTCGAGGACGAGGCTTTCGAGAAGGCCGCTGATTTAAAAACGGCTGAAGATGAATTGGAACAGCAATTGCGACATTTGGAAGACTGTGAGATCGGTGCCAACCGCGATGACTGGCCTGTACTCACCGCCGACATGATCGCCGATATCGTCTCAAGTTGGACGAGTATCCCGGTGAGAAGTCTGACAGAGGATGACAGTGAACGACTCCGGCGTTTAGAGGATGAGCTGGGTAAACGTGTGCTCGGCCAAGACGAGGCGACCACCGCCGTGTCAAAGGCCATTCGGCGCGGTCGTTTGGGATTAAAAGATCCCCAGCGTCCGACGGGTTCCTTCATCTTCTTGGGCACGACAGGCGTCGGAAAGACGGAGTTGGCAAAAGCATTGGCTGAGACGATGTTTGGCAACGAGAACGCCCTTGTGCGCATCGACATGTCCGAATACATGGAGAAATTCGATGTCTCTAAGCTGATTGGCGCGCCTCCCGGCTATGTCGGCTATGACGAAGGCGGTCAACTGACTGAGAAAGTCAGGCGGCGCCCCTATTCGGTAGTCCTTTTTGATGAGATTGAAAAGGCGCACCCCGATGTGTTGAACGCCATGCTCCAGATTTTGGAAGACGGCCGCTTGACCGACGGTCAGGGGCGGACGGTGGACTTTAAGAACACGATTATTATCATGACCTCGAACATTGGGGCGCGTTTGCTGGTGGGTCCGGAGGGCCGGCGTATCGGTTTCAAATTTGAGCACGAAGAAGAGGAAGCGGAAAATGGCAAGTCGGAAGAGATCTATGGCGGCAAATCGTACGATGAGGCGCGCGATCTTGTGATGGAAGAATTGCATCGCAGTTTCTCGCCTGAATTTATCAACCGCATCGATGAGATCATCTTCTTCAGGATGCTGATCGTCCGACCATGCGGCGCATCGTTGACATCATGTTGAATCAGCTGTCAGCGCGCATCGCCGATATCGGGCTCATGACGGAGGTCACGGATGAAGCCAAAGACTGGCTTGCGGATAAGGGCTATGAGCCTCAATACGGGGCCCGACCGCTCCGCCGCCTGATTCAGACTGAGGTGGAGGACCGCTTCTCAGAGGCGCTACTTGACGGAACTGTCGAAAAAGGTGAGGTGGCCGTGGTCAGCCTTGATAAGGCACAAGGTCATCTTGTGATCCATAAGAAAATATTGGAAGATGAATCAGCGCCAAAAGAAGAGCAAGAGTAGAGAGAAAGGGTCCATTGGCCTTCAGCGCGCCAGCCTTTTATAGATGAAGGCTGGCGCTTTTTCATGCTAGAATAAATGAACGACTAATATCGATAAAAAAGGGAGAAATGGCATGGCGAATGTTTTGTTAGGAAAAGATGTCGCGGATCAAATGAGTGAAGAACTGATCGAACGCGCCGCGCGTCTGCGCGAAAAAGGGGTCGAACCGACTCTTGCGATCGTTCGCGTCGGAGAAGAAGGCGACGATCTGGCCTATGAGCGGGGCGCATTGAAGCGCGCCGAAAAGGTGGGTGTCAAAGTGTGCGTGCGCACGCTCCCCTTGGATGTGTCCCAGGAAGCAATTTTGCAGGAAATCGAAGGCATTAACGCGGATCCCGCCATTCACGGCTGCCTGATGTTCCGGCCACTTCCTTCCCATTTGGACGAACAGACCATTTGCGATACATTAGTGCCTGAAAAAGATATCGACGGTATCAGTTCAGCCTCAATGGCCGGTGTGTTTATGGGAAGCGGCAAAGGCTTTGCCCCCTGTACCGCCAAAGCCTCGATGGCGGTCTTGAAACATTACGGGATTCCGGTGAAGGGCGCTCGGGCGACGGTCATCGGCAGGAGTCTTGTCATCGGGCGGCCGGTCGGATGATGCTCTTACAAGAGCACGCGACGGTGACTCATTTGTCATACACGCACCGTGGACTTGAATCCATCACGCGCGAAAGCGATATTATCATCGCCTGCGCCGGCAAAGCGGAAATGGTAACGGCCCCGATGGTGGCCGAAGGACAGACCATTATTGACGTCGGTATTAATGTCACAGAGGACGGACGTCTTTCGGGTGACGTGGCCTTCGACGAGGTCGAGCCGATTGTGGCCAACATTACGCCGGTCCCTCGCGGAGTCGGATCAGTGACCACGACCGTCCTGATGCAACATGTAATCGAAGCGGCGGAAAAGACAATCGCTTAGCTTCTTGACTCGTATTGACGAAAGGCCCGTTCATTTTGTATAATTCGAGCGTTATGCCTATTGATGGCATTTAACCGGATTGGATTGTTCAACGTTTTTTTAAACGTTAAGATAAAGCACTAGTTTGGGGGGTTACGATGAAACGTACCTATCAGCCGAAACGCAAGCAGCGCGCTCGCGAACACGGTTTCAGAAAAAGAATGTCAACCGCGGCAGGACGCGCTGTCTTGAAACGGCGCCGCCTGAAGGGCCGCAAGAAACTCTCGTCGTAATTTGAGGGTTTACGCCTTGGCGTGCGCGGAAAGATTAAAACGCAATCGCGATTTTTCACGCGTGTACCGCCAGGGGGTCTACCACAACGGCAGGTGGATCGGACTGCACGCCTACCGGCGTCGCGGCAAGGGATTAGAATACCCGACGCGCGTCGGTTTCACGGTCAGTCGAGTGATCAGGGGAGCGGTCCATAGAAATCGAGCAAAACGGCTTCTTCGTGAGGCGTTCAGACTGAGCGCCGCGGAGGTGAATAAAGGTTACGACCTGATCATGACAGCGAGATGGCGCGCGGATCAAGAACCCGCGCTGAACTTACTGATCAGTGAAACGAATCAACTGCTCATCCGGTCAGGAGCCGGGCGAAATGATTGACAGTGAAAACCGAATGATTGAAAGCGCGACGCGGACGGCTAATCGACCGTCTTTTCTGGCGTCCGGAATGCTTCATTTGATTTCGTTTTATCAGCGTTACCTATCACCCGCACATCCTGCCTGTTGCCGTTTTTCGCCGACTTGCTCCGCCTACGCCAAAACGGCGATTCAACGCCACGGAGCGATAAAGGGAGGCGGACTCGCCCTATGGCGCTTGCTGCGCTGCCAGCCTTTTAGCAAGGGCGGTTACGATCCCGTCCCCGATGTAATCACACGCGGTCAATCCGTGAAAGGGAATGAAATATGATAACGCCTTTGATTTCGGTTCAGCTTGGACTCTTGGACCCGCTTTACAGCCTCTTTGGCTGGTTGCTCGGTTCTTTGTATAGTTGGCTGGATAACTACGGCCTTGTAATTATCTTGTTTACGGTCGCCATTCGCCTGGTTTTGATGCCTTTGGGACTTCGGTCTCAGCGCGGTACGCTGAGGCAGCAGACGTTGCAGTCGGAAGTGAATGAGATCAAGCGACGCTACCCAAAAGATCAGGCACGCGTGCAGGAGCTGACGCAAAAACTCTATAAGGATAATGGCATTTCAATGACATCCGGTTGCCTGCCTTCACTGCTCCAGCTTGCCGTGATCTGGCCCATTATTTATATTTTCCGTGCCCCGCTTCGTTTTATCAGCGGCGTCGATGTGCAAAATATTTATAAGATTGCCAATTTGCTCCAAGGCAAGGGACTTCTGACCGAAGCGCAGGTGAAAAACGTCGCGATCATGGATATCCCCGTACTGAACGGTCTGCGCGACTTCAGGATCTGCCTTGCAGGAATCCGTTTCTAACGGTTGGATTCGTCTTCCCGAATTGATCAACACGAATTCAGGTATTGATCTTGGCATGACGCCGGCGATTAACCCGCTTCAGTGGTTCGGATCGGAATGGCGTGTACAGCTTCCGCTTGTCGGGCTCATTCTTGTCACGATGCTGACCTACTTTTTCCAAATGCGGATCATGCGCGCCAGCACAGCCAAGCCTGAGAAAACAAAAGAAGAAAAACAGCGCGAAAAGGCCAACCCGGCCAAGCGTGGCCAAAATCCTGACCCGACAGCCGGCATGATGAAGAGCATGAACCTTGTGATGCCGCTTATCATGTTGTTTACCATGTTCAGCATGCCGTCCGCCATGTGCCTTTACTGGCTGTTCCAGAACGTGCTGTACATCATCCAGTCATGGCTGGGATACAAATACTACGTGAAACCCTTGCGGCTTGCCTACGCGGAGGAACAGGCCGTCTACGATCGTTCGCGCTCTGGGAAACTTTCAGAAGATCAGGAAAAGAAAAGCGGATGGAGTGCCTTTATCTCAAAAATAAAGGGCAATAAAATCGACTGAGTATAACCACCGCACGGCATCGCCGCGCGCTAAGATAACCTCGTACTAAATGCGCGAGGTTCGTGCCTTAGGAGGCTACC
This sequence comes from Clostridia bacterium, assembly GCA_040766025.1. Taxonomy (GTDB): domain Bacteria; phylum Bacillota; class Clostridia; order Saccharofermentanales; family DTU023; genus UBA4923. The sequence goes on from JAXGRH010000003.1 coordinate 175,532, forward strand.
TGCATGGAACGCACCATAGAGACGACGGGCAAAACCGTCGAACAAGCAATCCAGGAAGCACTGGAAGAATTAGGTGTCAAGGAAGACTTGGCGCTGATTGAAGTGTTGGACGAGGGCGAGACGGGCGGTCTGCTCGGCTTTGGCCGCAGACCGGCGCGTGTCCGCGTCAGCGTCGACGATAGCAAGGTCCCGGTGAGTGAAAAAGCGTCAGAACCCACAAGAAAAACAGACGCCGAAGAAGATGAGTCGGGTTGGAAGGTCGCTCTCGACGATCGCGGTTTTGTCCCCGCCGAGAACGCCGCCTGGATTACATTGAAGCGATCTTTTCCGGTATCGGCATTCACGGAAGAATTGAATCCTACCTGGGAGAAGATGAGAGTTTGCACATCGACGTGCTCGGAAGTGACTGCGGTGTGGCCATCGGCCGCCACGGAGAGACACTTGACGCGATTCAGTATTTGACCAATATTGTCGCGAACCGCTGGGTGGATGAACACCTGCGTGTAGTGGTGGACGTGGCCGGCTACAGAAGCCGCAGGGAACAGCGCCTTCGACAGCAGGCCAAAAACAGCCGAACGCGTACTCGACACGGGTCGTGAATCAAGATTGAAACCCATGTCGCCCGCAGAACGCCGAATTGTTCACCTAAGCCTTCGGGAAACGGAAGGCATTACCACCTACAGCGAGGGCAGAACCCCGCCGCTACGTCGTGATTTCACCGACGGCCGGGCTGGAGATTATCGGATGATCGACCCATGAACCCATTTGACATTGACACGATCGCGGCTTTTTCAACACCGCCGGGCGAGAGCGGCTTGGCGGTGTTTCGCATATCAGGCCCTCAAGCGGGCGCGATATGCGACCGCTTTTAAACCCTACGGCTCACATTTCCCAATACCCTCCAAAATGGAAGGTTACACGATGGCGCCCGGTATCTGGGGCGGCATCGATGAAGTTGTCCTAGCCTGCTTTAAGGCGCCCCATTCGTACACCGGTGAAGATGTGTACGAGGTGTCCTGCCACGGAGGCCCGGCGGTACGCCAGGCTGTCATGGAAAGCGCTTTGAGAGCAGGGGCACGGTCCGCGGGCCCCGGAGAATTCTCACGCCGTGCTTTTATCAACGGCAAAATGGATTTATCACGGGCAGAGGCTGTGATGGACCTGATCGGCGCTCAGGCGGAAAAGCAAGCAGAAGTCGCTTTCAGACAGCTTCAGGGAGGCCTGTCGCGCACCGTCAGGCGTCGCGTAGACCAGCTCGCCGGCGCCATGGCGCATCTTGAAATGCTGCTCGACTGGGACGAGGAAGAAGAGCGCCCGAAAGACCGCGAGACTTTGATCCAAGAACTAGAAGAAGCAAAAACGGATCTCCAAAAGCTCCTTGACAGCTTTGTGAGCGGACGGGTGATTCGCGGCGAAGGATTGCAGGTCGTCATTGCCGGCAGTCCCAATGTCGGCAAATCCTCCATCCTGAACGCTTTGGCGGGGCGCGATCGGGCGATTGTCAGCCCCATCGCGGGGACCACCCGGGATGATCGAAATTGATCTTGTCCTTGACGGCTATCTCATTCATTTGACAGATACCGCCGGGCTTGCGCATGAGAGCCACGATCCCATTGAACAAGAAGGCATTCTGCGCGCCGAGACAGCGCTTAAAGAAGCGGATCTCATCTTATGGGTGCTTTCACCCCCCCTACTGCCGGTCGAGGCACGTGCCGTGGAGGAAAAGCGGATTGATCTTTTATCGATGGAAGGGAAAGCACTTTTACTCATCCTTGGAAAAGATGATCTGCGCTCTGAATTAAAAAGGCACGAAGACCCGCTCGTTTACCAAGAAGAGCGTTTCCCGCACCTCCCTTATCTGACATGGTCTCAAAAACAAGAAGAGGACCTCGATCGACTCAAGGAGACCTTGATTTCATTTATCCAGCAGGGCGATTTGGAAGCGGATACGGCTTTAGTCGAAGACAGCAAAAGCCACGAAATTTTGACGCATGCCCGCCATAAGGCGGCCATCGAGCGTGCGGTGTCGCTTGTGAACAAAGCTGTTTTGGATCTTAAAGAGCGTTTGTCCTTTGATTTGGTGGCGATTACATTAAAAGAAGCGCTGACAGAGTTGACTGCCATCACGGGTGACGACGTGTCAGAGACCTTGATCGAAGAGATCTTTAACCGCTTTTGCATTGGGAAATAGAGGAAATTTTTGAGCTCATTCACCGAAGAAATGAAAAAACCAAATGCCTTTATCGCCGGCGAAGCCGATGTGATCGTGGTGGGGGCCGGCCACGCGGGCTGTGAGGCGGCGTTAGCGGCCGCGCGGCTTGGCAGTCGCGTGCTGTTATTTACCATGACGCTCGACAGCCTGGCCAATTTACCCTGCAATCCCAACATCGGGGGCACGGCCAAAGGGCAGATGGTGCGCGAAATCGATGCCTTGGGCGGTGAGATGGGACGTCTGGCCGACCAGCATATGATTCAGTTCAGGATGCTGAACGCCACGAAAGGCCCCGCCGTCATGTCGCCCAGAGCTCAAATGGACCGCACGGGCTACCAGCGGGGCATGAAGCAGATCTTAGAAGAAGAGCCGAATCTCATGCTGATCCAACAGGAGATCACGGGATTGTTGGTGGAGGGTGAAGGCGATGACCGGAAGGTGGAAGGCGTCATCTCAGCCATCGGTTCCCTTTATAAGGCAAAGGATGTCATCTTATGTCCCGGAACATTCCTGGACGGGCGTGTCATTATCGGCGATGCCTTGCGAAGCTCCGGACCGGATCAATTGAGCCCGGCCGTTGGTTTAGGTGAAGCTCTGACGGCGCTGGGACTTCCCACCCGCCGCTTCAAAACGGGCACTCCCGGCCGTTTTCACAGGCGCAGTGTCAACTTGTCTGTGATGGAGTTACAAGAAGCGGATCGGGTCCCCAAACCTTTCTCCTTTGATCACGAAGATGATCCCGACTGGCGTCCCCGAGCGGATTTGCCGTGTTATATCACCTGGACTTCAGATGAGACTCAAAAACTTTTGTCAGATAACATGGATCGCTCACCGCTTTATTCGGGCGTTATCGAGGGTGTGGGCCCCCGCTATTGTCCTTCCATCGAGGATAAAATTGTGAAGTTCCCTGATCACCCGAGACACCATGTGTTTTTGGAACCGACCGGCTTAGATACAGAGGAGATGTACGCGTCCGGCTTATCGACGTCCATGCCGGAGGAAATCCAGTACGCGATGTTAAAAACAGTGCCGGGGATGGAAAAGGCCGAAATGATGCGGCCGGCTTACGCCATTGAATACCTTTGTGTTGATCCGACCATCCTGGAGCTGTGGCTGGAAGTCAAGGGCATCCGCGGTTTATTTCTCGCGGGGCAAATTAATGGTTCCTCGGGCTATGAGGAGGCCGCGGCCCAAGGCCTTATGGCAGGCATTAACGCCGTGAGGCTGAGGCAGTCACAAGAACCCCTCATCATTGACCGCTCCGAAGGCTACATCGGTGTCCTGATCGATGACTTGGTGACCAAGGGGACCAATGAACCCTACCGCCTGATGACTTCAAGGGCGGAGTACCGCCTCATCTTGCGCCAGGACAACGCGGACCAGAGGCTGTCGCCCATAGGCCATGCGATAGGACTCCTTTCAGAGGATCGATGGCAGCGTTTTATAAAAAAACAAGACGCCATTGAAGCTGAGAAGAAAAGACTAAGAGATACAGCCGTCAAGAAAACCGCGCTATCGGATCAAATCCTTGAAGACGCGGGCAGCACGCCGCTGAAGCGGACTGCCAAAATGTATGATCTTTTAAAGCGTCCAGAACTGGGCTATGACATGCTCGCGCCCCTTGATCCCGATCGTCCCCGCTTACCTCTTTCGGTCAAAGACTCCGTCGAGATTGAAATCCGCTATGAGGGCTATATCAAGATGGAACGCGATCGGGTCGAACGCTTTCGTAAGTTAGAGCATCGAAGGCTCCCCCAGGATATCCGTTACGAGACTATTCGCGGACTTCGCCTTGAAGCGCAGCAAAAATTGGAAGAGCGTCGGCCGGGCTCGGTCGGTCAGGCAAGCCGTATCTCCGGTGTTTCTCCGGCCGATATTCAAGTATTGCTCGTCTTTCTTGAGCAGCATAAGGGGATGAGGGCACAACGTGAATCACAGTCTGATTGAAGAGGCGGCCCGCCGCGCGGGAATCACGCTTTCAGAAGAGCAGATCTTTCAGGTCGACCGCTATGTCGAGCATCTGAAAGAAGAGAATCAAAAGTTTAACCTGACCTCCATTATTGAAGATGAAGCCATTGCCATCCGTCATTTGGAGGACAGCTGGCATGCGGCATCGCTTTTTAAAAAGGGCAGTTCCCTTCTCGATGTGGGGACAGGGGCAGGGTTTCCGGGATTGGCGCTCAAAATAGTCCGCCCCGATCTTGAGATAACACTACTAGACGCGACAGGAAAGAAGGTCACCTTTCTTCAAGATACAATCCGTTTGCTTGATCTTCATGGCGTTTTGGCATTACAGGGGAGAGCCGAAGAGCTGGGGCGCAACCCCCTGTATCGTGAGCAGTTTGATCAGGTGATTGCACGGGCGGTGAGTGCTTTGCCGGAGCTCTCTGAACTGTGCCTGCCCTTGGTGAAAAAGGGCGGTTTTTTTATTGCGATGAAGGGTCAGGATGACGAGGTCAAAAGCGCGGCAAGAGCGATTTCTCTTTTGGGTGCTGTGCATGAAAAAACGATCCGTTATGAACTTTTGGGGATGGATGCCCCCCGTTCGCTGGTGATGATTAAAAAGCGTAGCTCCACTCCGCGGCGTTTCCCAAGAAGAATGGCGACAATACGCCAATCTCCGCTTTAAATTCAGTTGTTTTGACGAGGATGAAAGGCGGCCCGAGGGTCTGTTTTTGGGGCGAAAATCACCCGTTTGTGATAGAATTAATACAGACGATTTCTATTTAATTTTTACTTTTCCGATCGAAATAATAAGGCCGGCAGGGAGGGAACTATGGCGTCTGAGCCAAATAAGAAGAACCACTATGATTTACGTGAAGCGGCCGTAGACGAAGCGTTTCAAAATCCAGACAATCTTGTCATTCCCGTCGAACTCGACGAGGAGATGAAAAAATCGTTCATCGACTACGCGATGAGCGTTATTTCTGATCGGGCGCTGCCCGATGTGCGCGACGGATTAAAACCTGTGCACAGAAGAATACTGTATTCCATGTTCACCCAAGGATTCACCTGGGATAAGCCGCATAGAAAGAGCGCGACGACCATCGGTGACGTGTTGGGGCGTTTTCACCCGCACGGTGACCAGAGTGTGTATGACGCGCTTGTGCGCATGGCGCAGGACTTCTCCATGCGACACCCCTTGGTGGACGGTCACGGCAACTTCGGTTCGCGTGACGGTGACCCGCCCGCGGCCTACCGTTATACGGAGGCCCGCCTGACAAGGTTGGGCGGCGAAATGATGAGTGACTTGAATAAGGACACCGTCGATTTCAAGCTGAACTACGATGAACGCTTTGAAGAACCGGTTGTGTTGCCGGCAGGTTTTCCCAATCTGTTGGTGTCGGGTTCGACGGGGATAGCCGTCGGCATGGTGACCAATATTCCGCCCCACAACTTGAGAGAAGTGGTGGAGGGCACGATTCACCTGATCGATAACCCGGACGCGACGACCGATGACCTGATGGAGTTTATTCCGGCCCCCGATTTTCCGACAGGCGGACAGATTATGGGGCTGTCGGGCCCCAGGGCGGCGTATCGCCGCGGGCGCGGCCGCATTGTGGTGCGGGGGCATGCCGACATTGAAGAGATGTCCAACAACCGCTTTCGCATTGTGATTCGCTCTTTACCCTATATGGTGAATAAGGCGCGACTGATCGAACGCATCGCCGACCTTGTGAAAGACAAACGGATTGAGGGCATTTCGGATGTCCGCGATGAGTCAGACCGCCACGACGCCATCCGCATCGTGGTGGAGTTAAGGCGTGACGCGACACCGATGGTGGCCTTGAACCAACTGTACCGTCATACACAGCTGCAAGATACCTTTGGCGCCAATATGCTGGCGCTTGTGCCCGACGAGGGCAAATACGTTCCCCAGCAACTGACCTTGCGCGAGATCCTGGGGCATTACATCGAGCACCAGCGGGAGGTCATCACGCGGCGCATTCAGTTTGACCTGGATAAGGCTGAGGCAAGGCTCCATTTGGTGGAGGGATTGCAACTTGCGATCGACCACATTGATGAAGTTATTCGGATCATCCGGGGATCAAAAGATGAAGATGAGGCGAAAAGAAGCCTGTGCGAGCGCTTTGGCTTGTCTGAAAAACAGTCGCAGCATGTCGTCGACATGAGGCTGGGCCGCCTTTCGGGCCTTGAGCGCGAAAAACTCATGGCGGAGCATGAGGATCTAACAGGGAAAATCGCGGGTTTCCGACGCACCTTAGGCGATCGCGAACTGTTAAATGGCGTGATGAAGGAAGAACTGCAGCAGATCGCGTTGCGGTACGGGGACGATCGCCGTACGGAAATCATGCCCGCGGGCGAGTTTGAGATCGATGACGAAGATCTGATTGAAGAAGAACAGGTCGTCGTGGCGATGACGCACGCCGGTTACATCAAGCGCATGCCGGTGGACGTGTACAGCGCGCAACACCGCGGAGGCCGCGGCATTACCGCTATGCAGACGCGTGAAGATGATTTTGTCGACACGATCATGATCACTTCAACGCACCAGATTCTGCTGTTCTTTACGGACTACGGCAAATGCTATCGATTAAAGGGCTACCAGATCCCTGAGTCGGGTCGTATGGCGAGGGGGATGGCGATTGTCAACCTTCTGCACCTTGAGCCGGGCGAGAAAGTGCGCACCCTGATCAAGATCGATTCCTTCGACCAGGGCGGTTATCTTGTGACGGCCACCGAAAGCGGCATGGTTAAAAAGACAGCGCTCTTAGACTATTCCAATATTCATAAGCGCGGGCTCATCGCGATTAATCTGAAAGAGGGCGACCGCCTAGTGAATGTCCGGCTTTCGGATGATGACCACGACATTATCTTGGTGACCCGAAAGGGTATGTCCATACGCTTCCCCGAAGCATCGATTCGTTCGACGGGTCGCAACACCATGGGTGTCCGGGGGATTAACCTTGGGAAAGAGGATTCTGTGATCGGCATGATCGCGACCGATTCTGAGGATACGCTCCTAGTCGTCACAGAGCATGGTTTTGGCAAGCGCTCGCGCCTGTCGGACTACCGCGTGCAGAACCGGGCGGGCAAGGGGCTGATTACCTACAGGACGACGAAGAGGACAGGAAAACTTGTGGGGGTTGCGCAAGTCAATGACGAAGACGATGTGCTTTTGATCAACGACCTGGGTATTATCATTCGCTTCAGGGCCAGTGAAATTCCTGTGTTGGGGCGCAATACCTCGGGGGTGACCCTGATGCGCAGTCGCGAAGGACTTGTCGTGGACATGTCGATTGTCACGGCTGAAGAAGATGAAGAACACGAAACGATCAACGGGATGGAAGTTCCCATTGATCCGGATGACGAACCGCTTGTCACGGAAGAAGATGAAGAGGAAGGTCTTGAAGGTGTACAAGATGAGTGAGAAAAACGATACGAAAATGACAACAAAACAATTGAAACGAGTAGAGATCCCAGTGGAGCAAACTTGGGATATGGCCAGTGTTTTCCCTGATCTTGATGCCTGGGAGCAGGCGTTTTCAGAACTTTCAACGCGTCTGGGCGAAGTGGTAGCTTACCGAGGACGGCTTTCTGAATCGGCGGATACGCTTTACCAGGCGATCAAAAACCGTGAGGATATCATCGATGGCCTTATGCGGGTCGGCATCTATGCCATGCATCGAAGTGATGAGGACACGGCCGATACGACCTTCATTGCGATGAAGGGTCGTTTTGGGGCCCTCATGGCGCAGGTGATGGGCGCGGATGCCTGGTTTGAACCGGAATTGGCCAATGTCCCTGAGGAGACGCTCGATCGATTCATCGAAGAAAAGGCGGAGCTTTCCGAGTACCGTCACTTCTTTGACAATATTTTGCGTGAAAAAGAATACCAACTGTCCCCTGAGGAGGAGACGCTTTTAGGTAGGGCCAGCCAAATCCTTTCAAGCCCGGAGGAGATCTATAGCATCTTGTCGAATGCGGACATGAGCTTTGATCCCATTGTGAACGAAAAGGGAGAGACGGTTCCCATGTCGCACGCCCATTACAGCTTGTACCTTGAAAGCCGTGATCCGCGTGTGCGCCGCGAAGCTTTCGCTAGTATGTACAAGAGCTTTGGCCAATTTAGGAATACCTGCGCGACGACATTGTCAAATGCGATCCGGTTCAATACCTTCAATAAGGATATCCGGGGATTCAAATCAGGCCGGGAAGCCTCGCTGTTTAGAAACGCGATCCCCGAGTCGGTGTATGACAGCCTTTTAGAGGCCGTGAATGAGCGCCTGCCGCTCCTTCATCGTTATGTGGCGATGAGTAAAAAAATACTGGGACTCGACGAACTGCACTCCTACGACATGTATGTCTCGTTGGTGGAGGATGTCGATCCGCATTACAGCTTTGAGGAGGCAAAGGAGATCTTGTTTAAAGCCCTGGCCCCCTTGGGCGAGGAGTATATCGCGACCCTGAAGCGCGCTTTCGACGAGCGCTGGATTGACTGGGCCGTGAATGTTGGGAAACGCTCCGGCGCATACCCGGCGGGGCGTATAACACGAATCCTTTCATCCTGATCAGCTGGCAGGGCACTTTAGATAACCTCTACACCCTGGCACACGAGTTGGGACATAGCCTGCACTCGTACTTCACACGCAAGTCGCAGCCGTTCCAATACGGAGACTATTGTATTTTCTTAGCGGAAATTGCCTCAACCTGCAATGAGATTCTTTTGACGGATTATCTGTTGAAGACAGCGACCGATGACAAGATGAAGGCCGCGGTGGTCAATCATTACCTCGACGGATTCAAAGGGACCGTGTTCCGCCAGACTCAGTTTGCGGAATTCGAGTACCTGATCCACCGGGCAGATGAATCCGGTACTGCGCTGACAGCGGATTACCTGAGTGAGCTCTATGGTGAACTAAACAGGAAGTATTACGGCGAGGCTTTGACCTTCGATCCCGATATTGCGAACGAATGGGCGCGCATCCCGCACTTCTACTACAACTTCTATGTGTTCCAGTACGCGACGGGCTTTTCGGCGGCCACCGCTTTCGCAGAAGCGATCTTGAATGAAGGACAGCCGGCGGTGGACCGCTATCTTGACTTCTTAGCGTCGGGTTCTTCTGACTGGCCGATCGATGTGTTAAAGAAGGCGGGTGTGGACATGACGAAGGCAGAGACAATCGTCAAGGCGCTTGACGCCTTTGAGCGTTCGCTGGATGAGATGGAGGCGCTGGTTAAATAAGGCCTATGGATACTTTTCTTTACATTCTCGGTTTGGTAGTCGTGGCGCTTGCCATGGTGGGCATGGTGGCGCTGTTGCAAAAATTGCAAAAGCATAAGGTGCGCATGTGGGCGAAAAAGCGCCCCGACTTAGATATTGAGGATGAGTCGGAATTTGATTAATTGAGTCTTTTCTTGCTATAATGAACGCCCGGCAGGGGAGTGAATGCATAGTTAGCATAAAACTCCCCGGCCGGATGAAGCAAGTGTGGCTCAAGTTTTGCGGATTGAATCCTTCAAATAGCGATCACACAAGCATTCTAAGCGATTTGAAATGCGCAAAAAATCGTTTGAAAACATTTGAAACAGCAGTTGACAGGAGTGAATATGCCTGTTATCCTAGCAAGGCGCCTTTCGGGAGAAGGGTGCGGTTGGACCTTGAAAATTGAACAGTGCGAAAAAGACGGGACCTTAATTTTGAGTAAAGAATTGAGGAACACGGACAACAAGTAATTAAGAGCCAAAAGGCTCTCATATATACATGAGAGTTTGATCCTGGCTCAGGATGAACGCTGGCGGCGTGCTTAACACATGCAAGTCGAACGGGGGTTACTTTGTGGAGATCTTCGGATCAAAGCGATTTAACTCGAGTGGCGGACGGGTGAGTAACACGTGAGTAACCTGCCTTTTGCTGGGGAATAACTGTGGGAAACCATGGCTAATACCGCATGTTGTGCATGACAGGCATCTGTTGTGTATGAAAGGAGAAATCCGGCAGAAGATGGGCTCGCGTCCGATTAGGTAGTTGGTGGGGTAAAGGCCTACCAAGCCGACGATCGGTAGCCGGACTGAGAGGTCGAACGGCCACATTGGGACTGAGACACGGCCCAGACTCCTACGGGAGGCAGCAGTGGGGAATATTGGGCAATGGGCGAAAGCCTGACCCAGCGACGCCGCGTGAAGGACGAAGGCCTTCGGGTTGTAAACTTCTTTGGGGAGGGACGAAATTGACGGTACCTCCAGAACAAGCCACGGCTAACTACGTGCCAGCAGCCGCGGTAATACGTAGGTGGCAAGCGTTATCCGGATTTACTGGGTGTAAAGGGCGCGCAGGCGGCCCCAAAAGTCAGATGTGAAAGATCAAGGCTTAACTTTGACATGTCATCTGAAACTTTGGGACTTGAGTATCAGAGGGGAAAGCGGAATTCCTGGTGGAGCGGTAAAATGCGCAGAGATCAGGAGGAACACCGGTGGCGAAGGCGGCTTTCTGGCTGACAACTGACGCTGAGGCGCGAAAGCGTGGGGAGCAAACAGGATTAGATACCCTGGTAGTCCACGCCGTAAACGATGATTACTGGGTGTAGGGGGTATCGACTCCCTCTGTGCCGAAGCAAACGCGATAAGTAATCCACCTGGGGAGTACGGCCGCAAGGCTAAAACTCAAAGGAATTGACGGGGGCCCGCACAAGCAGTGGAGTATGTGGTTTAATTCGAGGCAACGCGAAGAACCTTACCAGGGTTTGACATCCCGCGCTCGGGGTAGAGATACCCTTTTCCCTTCGGGGACGCGGAGACAGGTGGTGCATGGTTGTCGTCAGCTCGTGTCGTGAGATGTTCGGTTAAGTCCGGCAACGAGCGCAACCCTCGTTGTCAGTTGCCATCATTTGGTTGGGCACTCTGGCGAGACTGCCGTTGACAAAACGGAGGAAGGTGGGGATGACGTCAAATCATCATGCCCCTTATGTCCTGGGCTACACACGTACTACAATGGGCGTTACAACGGGCAGCGAAGCCGCGAGGCGGAGCGAATCCCCAAAGGCGCCCTCAGTTCGGATTGCAGGCTGAAACTCGCCTGCATGAAGCAGGAATTGCTAGTAATGGCAGGTCAGCATACTGCCGTGAATACGTTCCCGGGCCTTGTACACACCGCCCGTCACACCATGAGAGTCTGTAACACCCGAAGTCGGTAGTCTAACTTGTTAATTCGAGAGGACGCCGCCGAAGGTGGGACAGATAATTGGGGTGAAGTCGTAACAAGGTAGCCGTATCGGAAGGTGCGGCTGGATCACCTCCTTTCTAGGGAGCCATGGTGCGCTATAGGTGCATCGTAGATCCTTAAGTCGATCGGTCGCCGATGTATATCGGAGGCTGGACTAGTCCGGTGGATCCGCCGGACGGCCATGTGAGAAATCATGTGGATTCTCGCTCAAGTATCACACTGTTCAATCTTCAGGGTCTGACCCTGAACTCAACCGGGGATATAGCTCAGTTGGGAGAGCGCCTGCCTTGCACGCAGGAGGTCACGAGTTCGAACCTCGTTATCTCCACCAGCCAGATTAGGCGCAACACAGATGCCGGGAGGCGTCTTTGGACCTTGAAAACTGCATAGAAGATCTAACATGAAAGATAAAGACATGAGAGAAGAAAATGTGCTGTACGAATATGTACAGCGCCTGTTGACGAGCATCAAGTAAGAAGGAAAGATAAACCGGAAAGCTTAGAGGCTTGTTGAGGGAAAACTTTTTATCCATGAATTTGTGTCAAGGGAAGATCGACGAGAGAACCAATATATAAGGTCAAGTTACAAAGAGCGCAGGGCGAATGCCTTGGCGCCTGGAGCCGAAGAAGGACGTGACAAGCTGCGAAAAGCTGTGGTGAGGAGCAAATATCCATCGACCCACAGATGTCCGAATGGGGAAACCCGGTCAGGGTAAATGCCTGATCAGCCGTACATGAACACATAGTGTGCGGTGGGGAACGGGGTGAACTGAAACATCTCAGTAGCCCCAGGAAGAGAAATCAACCGAGAGTCCGTAAGTAGTGGCGAGCGAACGCGGATGAGGCCAAACCGTAAGACGTAAGTTTTGCGGGGTTGCGGACCGGCGATATGGTGAAAGAAGACGAGTGGAATGAGCGGCTGGAAAGCCGAGTCCAAAGAGCGTAATAGTCGCGTACACGAAGTTTTTAATCAGCTAGCCGGCACCAGAGTACCACGAGACACGAGAAACCTTGTGGGAAGCCGGGGGGACCACCCTCCAAGCCTAACTACTCCAGGCGACCGATAGTGAACAAGTACTGTGAAGGAACGGTGAAAAGAACCCCGGGAGGGGAGTGAAAGAGAACCTGAAACCCTGTGCTTACAAGCAGTCGGAGGACGTTTATGTCTGACGGCGTACTTTTTGTAGAACGGTCCGACGAGTTATGGCAGCGGGCAAGGTTAAGTACTGAAGGTACGGAGCCGAAGCGAAAGCGAGTCTGAAGAGGGCGGTAGAGTCCGTTGCTGTAGACCCGAAACCGGGTGACCTATCCATGGGCAGGCTGAAGTGAAGGTAAAACTTCATGGAGGGCCGAACCGTTGTCTGTTTAAAAAGGCTCGGATGACCTGTGGATAGCGGAGAAATTCCAATCGAACTCGGAAATAGCTGGTTCTCCCCGAAATAGCTTTAGGGCTAGCCTCGTTTATGAGTCTGGCGGAGGTAGAGCACTGAATGGGCTAGGGGCCTTACCGGGTTACCGAACCTTATCAAACTCCGAATGCCGCCAAGATGCTAAACGGGAGTCAGACTGCGACAGATAAGTGCCGTAGTCGAAAGGGAAACAGCCCAGACCATCAGCTAAGGTCCCAAAATCATTGTTAAGTGGCAAAGGATGTGGATTTGCGAAGACAGCCAGGATGTTGGCTTAGAAGCAGCCATTCATTGAAAGAGTGCGTAACAGCTCACTGGTCGAGTGGGTCCGCGCCGAAGATGTCCGGGGCTAAACAATGTACCGAAGCTATGGAGCCGCATGTGGTTGGTAGGGGAGCGTACCGCAGGGAGTTGAAGCACGACTGTGAAGACGTGTGGATCCAACGGTAGTGAGAATGTCGGAATGAGTAACGAGAGGAAGGTGAGAATCCTTCCCGTCGAAAATCCAAGGTTTCCTGGGGAAGGTTCGTCCGCCCAGGGTTAGTCGGGACCTAAGGCGAGGCCGAGAGGCGTAGTCGATGGACAACAGGTTGAAATTCCTGTACTACCGACCGGTATTAAGAGAAGCAGTGACACAGGAGGAACAAGCGAGCGCGCGACTGGAAGAGCGCGTCCAAGCACAAAGGATAGTCCCGTAGTGAAGTACGCGGGGTGTTTCTGATGTGTGATGGGGAGGGAACATAAGTACCGAAGCGTGGCGTTTCACACTGGCGAGAAAACCTGCTATCGCGCCGGTAGGTACCCGTACCGCAAACCGACACAGGTGGATGAGGAGAGAATCCTAAGACGAGCGGGAGAAGCATTGTTAAGGAACTCGGCAAATTAACCCCGTACGTTCGCAAGAAGGGGTGCCTGCCCCAAAGGCAGGCCGCAGTGAATCGGCCCGAGCAACTGTTTATCAAAAACACAGGTCTCCGCAAAATCGTAAGATGAAGTATGGGGGCTGACGCCTGCCCGGTGCTGGAAGGTTACGGGAATCTGTTAGCGTAAGCGAAGCAGTGAACTTAAGCCCCAGTAAACGGCGGCCGTAACTATAACGGTCCTAAGGTAGCGAAATTCCTTGTCAGGTAAGTTCTGACCCGCACGAAAGGCGTAATGACTTGGGCACTGTCTCGACAATGCGCCCGGTGAAATTGTAGTACTTGTGAAGATGCAAGTTACCCGCGACAGGACGGAAAGACCCCATGGAGCTTTACTATAGATTGTTATTGGGATCTGGTATTGTCTGTATAGGATAGGTGGGAGACTGTGAAACGTCGGCGTCAGTTGGCGTGGAGTCATCCTTGGAATACCACTCTGACAGTATTGGTTCTCTAACCGATGGCCGTAATCCGGTCACGGGACATTGGCAGTCGGGTAGTTTGACTGGGGCGGTCGCCTCCCAAAAAGTAACGGAGGCGTTCAAAGGTTACCTCAGTACGGTTGGAAACCGTGCATTGAGTGCAAAGGCATAAGGTAGCCTGACTGCGAGACCAACAAGTCGAGCAGGTGCGAAAGCAGGACTTAGTGATCCGGCGGTAGAAAGTGGAATTGCCGTCGCTCAACGGATAAAAGTTACCCTGGGGATAACAGGCTGATCTCCCCCAAGAGTTCACATCGACGGGGAGGTTTGGCACCTCGATGTCGGCTCATCACATCCTGGGGCTGTAGCAGGTCCCAAGGGTTCGGCTGTTCGCCGATTAAAGTGGTACGCGAGCTGGGTTCAGAACGTCGTGAGACAGTTCGGTCCCTATCTATCGTGGGCGTAGGAAATTTGAGAGACGCTGTCCCTAGTACGAGAGGACCGGGATGGACGAACCGATGGTGAACCAGTTGTCACGCCAGTGGCATCGCTGGGTAGCTAAGTTCGGCTGGGATAAACGCTGAAAGCATCTAAGTGTGAAGCCCCCCTCAAGATGAGATTTCCCCACAATATGTGATAAGGTCCCTGACAGACGATCAGGTGGATAGGCCGGAAGTGGAAGTGCAGTAATGCATGCAGCGGACCGGTACTAATAGACCGAAGACTTGACCACAAGACATATGGTTTTATATAGTCGATCACCATTGACACGTTATCATGGTAATGGAAAAGTTTTTCCAAAAATCACTCATATCTCTTTCAACAGACCTTCTGTGCAGTCTTGAAGGCGCCAATGAGCGCTTCCTACCATTCCGGTGAGATTAACGGAGAGGCCACACCTGTTCCCATTCCGAACACAGAAGTTAAGCTCTCTCGTGCCGAGGATACCTGGCTGGAGACGGCCCGGGAAAGCAGGTACTCGCCGGATTTTTTTATGCAGAAAATTTTACATATGATTGAGTTCTTTATAATGGCTGATCCGCCAGACCCTTTCAATGTTTCGTACTACGGGCACACCGCAGTATTCGCACAACGCTTTTTCCTTCTTTAAAGGTGCACCGCAGTTTTCACATTTCAACGCAAAGCTCTTCTGGTCCATATCTTGGAACAGATAAGACACATCCACCTCATGCTTTAACTGATGAGTCCTAGTACCGTCAAAGTACTCCGAACTGATCTGGTAACGCACTGTAGCCTGTTCTTCCGATTTCTCATAATTGAAAATGGCGATCTTATGGAACTTGATTTGGTCGATTACTAAGTTATCCTCTAAATCATCTATTTCAGAGCGGACGGCATCGCTCACCGCGTAGGTTATATCGGCTTGGCGCAGTATCTTAATGTTTCTTTTGTCCAAAGCGTTATAATACTGCGTCAAAAACTGCTTCACCTTATCTTCCAAGGCCTGCCTGTGAAAATCGGGGAAATCTTTCAAGATCCGTGAAAGATAAATCCCCGTCCCCCCGCTCACAGAAAGGGGCGTCTGCTGTATATCCTTTTCCATATTTTGGAAGCCCTTAAGAATATTAGACGTCCCAAAAGCGTAGCGTGAGATTTGTCTGAGTTTTCCGATAATGCCGGCATAAAGCGACCCGCCGAGGAGGATGACACCCAGCGTCAAGCTTAAAATGATGATCACAGGGACAGGCATAAACGCGCACCTCATCTTCTTTCGGCCGTACATACGATACAGTTTTGACCGTTTCTTTCAAGTCTGTTCACTATGCTACCATTTTTGCGTATATTGACTAAGAAGCTATGAACTGGAGGACGTCTCTTATATGAAGATTGTTGTAGTAGGCGCCGTCGCCGGCGGCGCAACCGCTGCGCGCGCATGCGCGTTTGGCAGAGGACGCACAAATACTTTTATTGGGGCGCGGCGAGCATGTATCTTTTTTGCTAACTGCGGGCTCCCCTACTATATCGGAGGGGTCATCACAAGACGCGAGGCACTTTTTGTCTCCCCGCTTGAGACCATTCGGGCGAAGTATGGTTTTGACATCCGGACGCGATCAGAAGTGTTGAGCATCGACCGAGAGCGGAAAGTCGTATTGGTGAGGATCTTAACACAGGTCAAAGTGAGAACCTTACGATAAGCTTATTTTTGTCAACCGGTTCATCGCCTTTTGTCCCGCCCATGAAGGGCATCGACGCCCACAATATCTTCACCCTCTGGACGATCGAAGACACGGACGGGATCACCAAATTTCATCCAAGAAAATGATCCGAAACGTGCGGTAGTTGTCGGCGGCGGATTTATCGGCATCAAGATGGTGAAAACCTCGTCGAGCGAGGCATCGAATGCACCCTGGTCGAGCTTTGCGACCAGGTCATGCCGCCCTTCGACAAAGGAACATGACCGCCTTCATAGAAGACCATATGCGCCAAAAGGGCGTGCGCGTCGTCTTAAGCTGCGGGATCGAGTCGATCTCCGATGGTGGCGATATCGTGACCTTAAGCGATGGTTGCGTGCTTGCCTCCGATCTCACCTTATTGAGCATCGGGGTGCGGCCGAACAGCGTCCTGGCGAAAGACGCGGGGCTGGCGCTTGGTCCCCGCGGCCATATCGCGGTGAACGAGGCCATGCAGACCACCGACCCTGATATCTACGCGGTCGGTGACGTCGTCGAAGTAAACGAACCCATCCTGGGCGGGAGGACCGCCATTCCCTTGGCCGGTCCTGCCAATAAACAGGGACGTTTTGTCTGCGCCAATATCTTAGAAGGAAAAACCGTTGAGCCCTATCGGGGGACCATCGGCACGAGCGTTGCCAAGGTCTTTGACATGACCGCCGCCTCGGTGGGCATGAACGAAAAACAGTTAAAACAAAAAGGCTTGGTGTACGGCCAAGACTATTTTTACTCCCTCATCCACCCGATGAATCATGTGACCTATTATCCGGGCGCGACCCCCATGGTATTCAAGCTCTTGTTTTCAAAAGACGGTCTAGTCCTGGGCGCGCAGATTGTCGGCTACGACGGCGTGGACAAGCGTATTGACGTCGTCGCAACCGTCATGCACTTCCGGGGCACCGTGCGCGACCTGGCACAACTTGAACTGGCCTACGCGCCGCCCTACGGAGCCGCCAAAGACGCGGTGAACTTTGCGGGCTTTGCCGCTGAAAACATATTAAAAGGTTTGACCGACCCGATCACGGTGGAAGAGTATCTGGAGGATCCCGATCGCTTCACCTGGCTCGACATACGGGAAGAAGACGAGATTGCGACGGGCACATTGCCCGGTGCCGTGACGATTCCCTTAAGCGAGCTCCGAGGTCGCTTAACAGAACTTGATCGCGACAAGCATTACCTCACATTCTGCGCTGTGGGCCTACGCGGCTACGTGGCCGAGCGCATGCTGAAACAACATGGATTTACCGTCTATAACTTATTGGGCGGATTGCGGACCTTTGATGCCCTAACCGAAGTGCCGCCTGAAGAGGCGGAGACGCCAGAAGGAGAAAAAACGATGGACGTGACGCCGAAAAAGGAAGAGCGCGTGAAGATTTTTACATTGGATGTCTGCGGCTTGAGCTGCCCGGGACCCATCGTGGAGGTGGGAAAATACCTGCGCGAGATGGAAGAGGGCGAGGCGGTCGAAGTCAGAGCCACCGATCCCGGTTTCATCCGCGATGTGGCAAGCTGGTGTGAAAACACGGGCAATACACTTTTAGAAACATCTCAGCAGGGCGGTCATTACTTCGCGACGATTCAAAAAGGCGTCACAGGAGCGGTAGCCGTAGCCGATACCGATAGAGGCATGACAAGCACCGGCGATCCCAAGGGCAAAGACAAGACGATCATCGTGTTCTCAGGGAGCTTTGACAAGGTCATGGCGGCCTTCATCATCGCCTTGGGCGCCGTGTCCATGGGCGATAAAGTGCATATGTTCTTCACCTTCTGGGGGCTCAGCACACTTCGAAAAGACCTCCGTGTGCCTGTCGACAAAGGCTTCATGGACAAGATGTTCACCGGCATGATCCCTCGCGGCACAAAGGGCATGGGGCTGTCCCAGATGAACATGATGGGGATGGCACCTAAGATGATGCGCAAGGTGATGAAGGACAAAGGCATCACCTCATTGGAAGATCTTGTCCGCGAGGCGGCCAATAATCCTGACATTGAGATGACCGCCTGCCAGATGACCATGGACGTCATGGGTTTAAAGCAAGAAGAACTGATCGACGGCGTTCACATCGGAGGCGTTGCCTCGATGCTGAACGACGCGGATAAATCGCAGTTCACACTGTTTATTTCGTAAGCATTAGGACGTCAAAAATGACTCCATGAGCGCAAGATAGCCTCGAGCGGCGCCTTCGAGTTCCTTGAGCTCGATATACTCGTCAATCGTATGCGCCAACGATTCACAGGACGGCCCAAAGCCGATGGTCGGGATATTTTTCTCACCGGCATAATGGCTGCCGTTCGTACAAAAATTATAATGCGACAAGTCGCCTTTAAGCCCTGCCTCTCGCAGGGCTTCTTTTGCTTTTTTAATAAACCATTCAGATTCATCGAAAAGCCAGCCCGGGAAAAAACGCTCAGCCTCGATCATGGCCCCCGTATAACAGCGCTCACGGCCTTCTGCGTAAGCCGCTTGGGCCGACGCCCTTTCATCTTTTGCCAAAATCCTTTGGATCGCTTCGATGACAGGCGCTAATACACCCTCTTTATCTTCGCCCGGTAAGAGTCTTCGGTCATAGGTCGCTTTGCAATAAGAGGGGACGACGGAGGCGCCCGGGTAAGGCGCGGACTTGATGTCGGTGAGTTCCAAAATCCCCTCCCCTAAAACAGGGTGTGTGGGGGGTCTTTGGTTTCTTATCGCCTGAATGATCTCAGTCATCAGGTAGACCGCGTTATAGCCCTTTTCGGGATTCGCCGAATGCGCCGGCACACCCAAGGTTTCAACCGCAATCTCGGCTCGCCCGCGCTGGCCAATTTTGAGCTTCAGTTCACTGGCCTCCCCAATGACCACGACATCCGGCTGAGAGCGTCTTGAGATCGCTCGCGCCGCCACGCCCTCGAAGATTTCTTCCATGACGACGCCGGCGATGACAAGGCTGCCGTGATAATGTCCCTTTGTTTTTTCTAAAAAGGAAGCGGCGGCCACCGCCATGGCAGCCACAGCGCCTTTCATGTCAGAGGCGCCCCGCCCGTACAGGTGGTCATCTTGGATGATTCCTTCAAATGGAGGATATTGCCACGCTTGGGGATCGGGGACGGGGACCGTGTCCACATGGCCGTCAAAAAGAAGTACGGGGCCTTCCCTGTCGCCTTTCATCGTGGCGATGAGGCTCCCATATTCATCTGTCACAAGATCCGTGATACCTTGGCTTTGAAAGAAACGACGCAATACAGAGACGACGCCTTCTTCGTCGCCTGAAACACTGGGTGCTTGGATCATTTCTTGGGTCAGTTTGACTAAGCGGTTCATTGAAATATCGTGGTTCATGAGAAAATGATAGCATGCTTGATGGAAGTGGAAAAGGAGATGTGAAGTGGAACAGTATAACCCTAAATTTAACGGTGAATGGATCGGTAAGCATGCGCCTGTCTCAAGTGATGAGCTCTTCAGTATTTTGAAGCGCGTGGTCGCCTGTGACAGCGTCTTTAAAAATGAATACGCCCTGGGCCTTTTGATCGCGGATATCGCCCGCGAGCACGGATTGCAGGTTGAACGTCAGAAAGTGGAAGAAGGACGCGACAACATCCTTGTGACCCTGGGAGCCGATACTGCTTACGGGACGAACCACGGCCTTTTGTTCCATGGTCACTACGACACGGTGCCCTATTTAGACATGCCGGATCCTTTGAGTGCGCGGGTCCAAAACAACCGTTTATGGGGGAGAGGGTCTGTTGACCAAAAAGGTGGCCTGGTCGCTTCCCTTTGTGCCCTGATCGCGATCAAGCGAAAAGGGATTCCCCTAAAGCGCTCCCTTTGCCTGGCCGCAGTAGTCGACGAAGAGTCAGAACACCGAGGGAGTTACGCACTGTCAGAAAGTGACATCCGTGCTGACTATGCCATCGTCACGGAACCGACCCATTTAAAGGCGGTGGAGTTCGGACATTTGGGTTCAAGCCCGATTGTCATCCGTGTCGAAGGTAAAACCGCGCACGCCAGCGTCGCCTCCGAGGGCGTAAACGCTATTGAAAAAGCGATGCCCATCTTGGAGCGGCTGTTCAAAATGGAATTGCCAACGGTGGATCTGGGCGAACTGGGGATTGCCCAAGGGACACTGTGCGTCAGCATGATGGAGGCGGGCACCGCCTACAACAACGTCCCGCACGAAGCCTTTATCCGGATGGACCGACGGACGGTGCCGGGTGAGACTTCAAAAAGCGCCCTAGCCGACATTGAAGCCATCATCGCCGACAGAAAGCGTGTGGATCCGTCCATTATTGCGACGGCCCGCATCGAAAGGCCCGATTGGTCATGGCCCCCGATCATTGCGCGCGGACTGAACCCCGCTTTGACCCCTTCGGATACCCCGCTGTTCGATTATTTGCAACAGGCGGCGTCCAAGGCAGGCCTTCTCCGCTTAGAAAAACGTTTTTCAAGTTGCTACTATGACATGGATTTTCTGGTCAACGATTTAAAAATCCCGACCCTTGTGTACGGGCCGGGCGACGGCCGACTGAATCACTCGGCGGCGGAGGAAATTGACATCGACGATGTCGCAAGAGCTGCAGAAATTTATTCGGAGCTTGCAAACAAATTGTGCATTGAGCCGTGCTAGACGCCGATAAGGTGTTCGATTAAACCGCCTAAAAGACCGATGCCCGCGCCGATGGCGATGAGTTTAATGGGATCGAGTTTTTTCAAAAGAAGGACCACGACGACAACAAACGCCGCGACTGCTACAAAATCGATGGCCAGGGGTGCGGTGCTGGTAAACAGCGAAGCCATCACCATGGAGACGGCCGCCACTCCGATGAGACCGCCCACCCCCGGGCGCAGTCCCTTCAACGCACGATCGATCAGGGTGATGCGCCCGCCGTGGAATAAGAACCATCCCAAAAAGAGTAATAATAGGGTTTGCGGTAATACGGCCGCGACAGACGCGATGATGGCGCCCGGGATACCGGCGACTCGCGTGCCTACGAAGGTTGCGGCATTAAGCGCGATCGGGCCCGGGGTCACCTGTGAAATCGCGACGACATCCGTCATTTCACGTAAGCTGAGCCAGTGGTATCGATTGACCACCACCTGCTCAATCAGGGGGAGGGCCGCGTAGCCTCCTCCGAAGGCTAAGGCGCCGACTTCTAAAAACGCGATGAACAGCTGCCAAAAGATCATGGGATACGCTCCTCGGGAATAAAGGTGAATGCGAGGATGCCAAACAGTCCCAGCGCCAAAATGATAAGTCCTGTGCTGATCGACGTCAATAAGCCGACCAGGAAGGTTAAAAGCATGAGGATACCGGAGAATACCTTGTAGCGGTAAAGACATGCCTTAGACAGATCATAGACCGCAAAGATCATGATCGCGGAGATCGCGCCGCTCATGCCCCGAAGGGCCGCGCGCACCCAAAAGTTGGCGGCAAAGGATTCGTAGACGAAAAAGAGAACTGAGATGATGAGCAAGGGCGGTAAGATGGCCGCAACGGTGCCTAAAATGGCTCCTGTGCGCCCTTTTAGCTTATAACCTGTCAACAGTGCCGTGCTCACGGCAATCGGCCCTGGCGCCGACTGTGAGAGCGCGATCAGGTCATACATCTCCTCATCTAAAAGCAGTTTGCGTTTCACCACGAATTCATTGCGGATCACAGGGACAATCGTATAACCGCCCCCGAATGTGATGCCGCTGATTTTGAAAATCGTGAAGAAAAATTGCCACAAACTCATGTTTTGATTGTAGCACTTTTGTGAATCGTGATTCCTGTATACTATTATAAGACAGATTAAGTGTGCGCATTAGCGCGCACTTCGTGATCGAATCAAGATCACAGCAAATGGAGGTCTTTGAATGTCACAGGAACGTTATCTGATCCGAGGAGATTTTATCTCAACCCCCACACCTCAAGAGGTTGCGATCCATGAAAACGCCTATATGAGCGTTGAAGGAGGGGTGATTCAATCCATTGACAAAAAGAAACCGGATGTTGGCCCTGACGTTCAGTTAATCGACCATGAGGGCCAGCTTGTGATCCCCGGTTTTTCCGATATTCATCTTCACGCCCCGCAGTATGTCACACGGGGACTAGGCTACGACAAGGAACTATTGCCCTGGTTGAATGACTACACCTTCCCGGAGGAATCACGCTTTAAGGACCCGGCTTATACGGACCTTGTATTCAACGATGTAGTGGAAGACTTGTGGGCCGCAGGAACGCTACACTCCGTCATCTTCTCGAGCCTTCATACAGACGCGTCGATTGCACTCATGGAGAAATATGCAAAAGCCGGTCTGTCGGCCTACGTCGGAAAAGTCAACATGGACCGCAACAGCGTGGAAGAACTCTCAGAAACAACCGAAGCGTCCATGCGAGAGACAGAACGCTTTTTAGAGGCCGCAAAAGCCTATGCGGATCGCGATGTGCTTCCCATTTTGACCCCCCGTTTTTCACCTTCCTGCACCAATGAACTGATGCGCTGGCTTGGGGATAAGGTGCTGGAGCTCGATCTTCCTATCCAGTCCCATGTGAACGAGAACTTAGGAGAAGTCGCCTGGGTCAAGGAACTGTTCCCCGAATCAAAACACTATCTGGCGACCTACGACGACTACGATTTGTTGCCGCAAAGCCGGGCGATCATGGCGCACAGCATTCACAACACAGCGCCCGAGATGGAGATGTTCAAAGACAAGGACGTCCTGATCGCGCATTGTCCGGACTCGAACTCGAACCTTGCTTCGGGCATCATGCCGGCCGGTGAAATGCTTGACCGGGGGATTAGGATCGGGCTTGGCTCGGACATCGGGGGCGGGAACCGCCTGTTCATCGGCTATGCGATTGAGTCCGCGATGAAAGTATCGCGACTTTTGTGGGCGCTTTCAGAGCACGCACACCGCGTCATTACCTTTGCTGAAGCCTTCCACATGGCCACCGCGGGCGGGGGGTCCTTCTTTGGAAAGACAGGTCTTTTCATGCCGGGTTATTCTTTTGACGCCCTGGTGATTGATGACCGCCGTTTTACCAAGTACCGTCCGCTTTCCGTGTTCGAGCGGCTTCAGAAATTTGTATTCTGCGGTGACGATCGCAACATCGTCACCCGTTATCGGAAAGGCCAGGTGCTTCCTAAACCTGAGTGGAATTGATATGAAACTGATTGTTGTTGACCATGCGTATGACATGGGCATTGAGGCGGCCCGCCTCATCGCCTCTGTGGTACGTCTGAAATCGGATGCCGTCTTGGGCCTTGCCACCGGCTCCACGCCGCTTGGCGCTTACCGGGAACTGATCCGGATGCACCGGGAAGAAAAACTGGATTTCTCGCGCGTCAGAAGTATTAATCTCGATGAATACATCGGTCTTTCGGGCGAACATCCGCAAAGCTACCGATTCTTTATGCGGGAAAATCTTTTTTCCCATATCAACATCCACCCCGAAAATACCTATATTCCTGACGGCTTGGCCGCTGACATAGAAGCGGAATGCCGCGCCTATGACGCGCGGCTTCGTGCGCTTGGATTTTGTGACTTGCAACTTTTAGGCATCGGCGTGAACGCGCATATCGCCTTTAATGAACCGAGCGATCATCTGATCGCGGACAGCCACGAAGTCCGATTGAGTGAGGAAACCCTTGACGCGAATCAACGTTTTTTTGATACGCGCGATGAGGTGCCCCAAAAAGCCATTACCATGGGCATGCGCGGCATTCTGAGCGCGAGACGGATCGTCCTTTTAGCGTCGGGAAAAGCAAAGGCACAGGCGATAAAAGATACGCTCACAGGTCCCGTGACGCCGCAAGTTCCCGCATCGGTCATCCAACTTCATCCGGAGGTGACGGTGATCGCGGACAAAGAAGCCTTATCTGAAATTGATTGGCATGATTATCATTCTTGGGAGGTGGGTCTATGAGCACCCGCATTCTTGTGGTCGATGACGAAGCCAATATAGTCAACATACTGCGTTCCAATTTGGAGCGCGAAGGCTATAAAGTGCTGGTAGCCTATGACGGCGAGGAAGCCATTCGCATCGCGTTAAGCCGCAACCCTGACTTGATTTTGCTCGACTGCATGCTGCCGGGCGCCGACGGATTTGACGTGTGCAAAAGAATCCGCCGCGACTCGACGGTTCCCATCATCATGCTGACGGCCAAAAGTGAAGAAATCGATAAAGTGCTGGGACTGGAGCTTGGCGCGGACGACTATATCACAAAGCCCTTCAGTGTTCGAGAGGTCTTAGCGCGTGTGAAGGCACAACTTCGCCGTGTGAACCTGCAAGAAGATCAAGGTGCCCAAGCGCAGTCGATCAGAATCGGTGATATTGTGATCGATCAGAACGCGTACCAGGTGACCATTTCGGGCGAACCCATTGATCTGACCTTGCGCGAATATGAGCTGGTTCGCTTTTTGGCCGCTCACGCGGGGCAGGTATTTACGCGGGAAGAATTGCTCGAAAATGTCTGGGACTATGAATACTACGGCGATGTGCGCACGGTTGACGTCACCGTCCGCCGGGCGCGCGAGAAGATTGAGCCGGATCCCGACGAATTTCGCTATATCCTGACAAAGCGGGGCGTCGGTTATTATTTCCGCCGAGATGAAGATCGGGTGGCGGCCGACCCCAACTGATGTCATCCCTTGAGACTGTTTTATTAACGGCCGCTATTACGGTGGCGCTGATGATTCCGGCCATGACCTGGTATCACAGGCGCGGCAAGCGCCGCGAGAATCAGGATATGGTGCGTACGATGCATCGGATCGCCAACGAGCGTTCCGAGTCGCAGGCCATATTGGCGTCACTTGACGTAGGCATTGTGGCCTTCGGTAGCGATGATCGCCTGATCGCGACCAATCCCGTGGCGATCCAAGTTTTTGGCGTCATCCCCGATACCCTCCCCGTATTTCTCGATCGTTACGGCACGAAGAACGGTATGCGGGCGGCCTATTATCTTGGCAGCGAAGATATCTCGGGTGAGATTATCATCGCCGAACGCCATTTTCGTATTGTCTGCCAGCGGCAGGCCCTGAAAGGCGGCGACGGACGTTTCGGGGGTCATATCATCACGGTACAGGATTTTACGGACATCAGACGGCAGGAAGAGCGGCGAAAAGCCTTTGTCGCCAACGTATCGCATGAATTGAAAACACCCTTGACGACGATGAAATCATACTCGGAAACCCTGCTTGACTGGGGCATCGATGAGGAAGGATCGCGCGGCGATCAAAGCAGACGTGACGCGGATCTACGATGATTCGTTGCGCATGGAGCGCCTCATTACGGATCTACTCCTCCTCTCGAGTCTTGACAGTAGCGGACTGCCCATAGAGGCCTGTGTCTTTGATCTTGCGGACTGTGCCCGCCAGATGAGTGAACGCTTATCCGGCCAGGCATCGAGTGAAGGCATCACGGTGGAGTTTTATTCCCTGACACGTGAACCGGCGGTCTTCGCCGACAGGATCTCGATTGAGCGCATCTTATCCAACTTGATTATCAACGCCATCCGCTACACCAACACCGGGGGCAAGATTGAAATTTACATCGGCTCAGTCGTCGATGACGTCTATGTGAAAATTAAAGATAACGGGATTGGCATCCCGAAAGCAGATCTCGACCATATCTTTCAGCGCTTTTACCGGGTGGATAAAACGGGCTCCCGGCAGTTTGGAGGGACGGGGCTCGGGCTGCCGATCGCGCTTGAGCTGGCAAGGATGCATCGCGGGCGCATCGAAGCGGAAAGTGAACCTTCGTTGGGCAGCCAATTCACCTTATTTTTACCGAGCGCGTCAAGGCTTTTGCGTGCAACGCTCTTGGAGTTGTCGCGTAAGGATAAGCCCGAAGATTCAATCGCAAAAGCGGCGGCCGCCGCCTTACGCAACTGGGCCTCCGAGGGTGTGGGCGGCCGTGGGAGCGATGGATTGTTCGACGTCCGCACACTCCTTGAAATAATTGATGAAAAAGTTGACAATAGTGTCAATATTACGCACTCGGAATGAAAAGAGGTTGACTTGTCAAGCTATAAGATTACGGGCGGCAATCCGCTCAGTGGACATGTGAAAATCGGCGGTTCAAAGAACGCCTCCCTTGCAGTACTGGCCGCAGCCATGGTACTGGACGGGCCCTGTGTGATCGAGAATCTCCCCACCATCAGCGACATTGATGTCCTGCTTCAAATATTCAGTGATATCGGCGCTACCGTCGAATACCTTGCCCCGGGAAAGGTTCGGCTGGACGCCACAACGATCAACACGCACGAAGTGTTGCACGACCGTGTCACCAAGTTGAGAGGCTCATATTACCTTCTCGGAGCGCTGTTGGGGCGCTTTGGAAAAGTCGCGCTCAGAATGCCGGGTGGATGCGATTTCGGCGTCAGGCCGATCGATTTGCACTTAAAAGGATTCCAGGCCTTGGGCGCTGAGACGGAAGTCGGCTACGGTATTGTCTCCTGCCATGCGGATGCGTTAACAGGCGGCGGCGTCTTTCTGGATACGGTGAGCGTGGGCGCCACCGTTAATATTATGCTGGCCGCGGTCAAGGCGAACGGGAAAACCGTGATTGATAACGCGGCGCGTGAACCGCATATTGTCGATGTCGCAAACTTTCTAAATGCCATGGGCGCGGATATAAGAGGCGCCGGAACGGATGTCATTCGGATTAACGGGCGCCCGACATTGCCGGCCAACCAGGAATACACGGTGATCCCGGACCAGATCGAGGCGGGCACCTACATGATTTTAGCGCCCTTGACGGGAGGCGATATTACCGTCTTAGGGGTCATCCCGAAACATATGGAGCCCCTCTCGGCCAAATTGGTCGAAATGGGCGTCGTGGTAGAGGAGGGCGAGGATTCAATCCGCTGTTATCTGAACGGCAAGGAAAACTTGAAGTCCGCGAGCTTTAAAACGATGCCCTATCCGGGATTCCCCACCGATTTGCAACCGCAGGCCGTGGTACTCCTTTGCGCCGCGGAGGGCACCGGGCGCATGATTGAAAACGTGTGGGAGAACCGATTCCAATACGTTGACGCGCTGCGCATGATGGGCGCGAACATTATTACTTCGGGACGCCTGGCGGTCATCTCGGGCAACGCGCCTCTGACAGGTTCGCAGGTCACAGCACGCGATCTGCGCGCGGGCGCCGCCTTGGTGATGGCAGGCCTTGCCGCCCAGGGGACAACAGAAGTGCTCGACATCGACCGCATTGAGCGCGGCTACGAGCATTTTGTCGAGAAATTGACCGATCTGGGCGCAAAAATCGAACGCATCGAGTAACGGTATGAGAAATTTCTCTGTTTCAATTCGATCGGGTTCAAGCGGGAACTCGACCTATGTTAGGACGGAATCGGCCCGGCTCGCGGTCGACTGCGCCATGAGCGGCCGCCAATTCCAACGGGCATTGGAATCGTTCGGTGAGTCGGCAAGAGAACTGGACGCTCTTTTATTGACCCATGAGCATACGGACCACGCCTCAGGAATCGGTGTCCTCATGCGCCGTTTTAAACTGCCCCTGTATGTGACGGAGAAGACCTTTTACGCGGTTGAGGAATCACTGGGTAAAATTGCTGATTCACAAGTGCATTTCATTACGCCCGGTGAACATTTTGCCGTTTTGGATACCCAGATCTTAGCTTTTTCCACGCCCCATGACGCGGTGGATTCAGTCGGCTTCCGCGTGGCGACAAAAGAAGGCGACATTGGAATTGCAACCGATCTGGGGCATTTCTCAGAAACCGTTCGGGAAGGCTTGAAAGGATGCCGCATCGTCCATATTGAGTCAAACTTCGATCCCGACATGCTGGAGACGGGCCCTTACCCCCGAAGTTTAAAGCGTCGGATTGCAAGTGCCGTGGGTCATCTGTCGAACGACGAGGCGGCCTTGGCCGCGTCCTGGCTTATCCGGCACGGCACCTTGGCCTTGGCGCTCTCCCATCTTTCTGAAGAAAACAATGAGCCGGGCATCGCACGGCATACGGTATCAAAGTTCCTTGCGTCGGAAGGCGTGATTGCGGATTCAGATTACATGCTTTCGGTGTCGAAACGTTATATCTGCTCGGATCCTATTAGCTGCAGTAATCCCTTTGAAACAAAAAGAGCGTCACAGGGTTCCTGGGTGAGCAACTGTCCTTGTTTTCACCCGATTATGCCTGTCAAGAAAGCGGCCGATGATGCACGAGGACAAATGGCTCATTGTGGGATTGGGTAATCCCGGGAAACGTTACGACCGCACCTGGCATAACGCGGGAAGAATGGCGGTCGAGACGCTTTCCCTGCGTCACGGCATCTCGATTAAAAGGAGGCGTTTTCGCGGGTTGACAGGTGATGGCGTAATCCATGGGAAAAAAGTAAGGTTGCTCCTGCCAAACACCTATATGAACCTATCGGGTGAGAGCGTGATTCGCGCCATGACCTTTGAGAAAATCGCGCCGGAGCGCATTATTGTCGTCTACGATGATTTCGACCTTTCCTTGGGTCGGATCCGCATCCGCACGCAGGGGAGCGCCGGCAGTCATAACGGCATGAAATCCCTGCTCCAACACCTAAAAAGCGATCGTTTTCCCCGCATCCGGATTGGGATCGGTCCGCCCGTGGGCGATGTCATACAATTTGTACTTTCGAAGATTCCCGAATCCAAAGAAGAGGCGCTCACATGGGCGATCGATGACGCATGTGAAGCGATCGAATTGCTCATTGACGACCGGTTGCAGGAAGCCCAAGAACGCTATAACAAAAAGGATTTATGAGTCATTCACTTGAACTAAACGACATCCGGGACGCGCAGGAGATATGGTCTTTTGCGTCTTCTTCTTTGCTTCAAGAAGGAGCGGGCGAAAAGCTGAAATCCTTCGCCTTGAAGGGAGAGTCGGCTAATGTATCGGGGCTTCCCGATCCCGCAAAATCATTTGTCATCGCGTCCTTGCTCGATCAAGTGGGAGGGCGTGCCTGCGTGCTTGTCCCGGATGAGGCAAGAGCGCGGGCGCTCCAAGAAGAATTGTCCGCGTGGATCGACCCCGATGACATTTTGACATTTCACGGCCGTGAATTATTGCTCATGGAAGCCCGCGCGGCCAACCGAGATGTGGAATTGGAGCGCGCCGCGGTGTTGACGCGCGTATTGGAAAAAGGATACCGTACCCTCATCGTGCCGGCCGACGCCGCATTACAGAGGCTTCGGACCCCCGGGACTTTTCATTCCTTTGCCATCCACCTGAGAAGCGGCCAGCAGATTGAACCTGACCGCCTCGAGGCTGAACTCATCTTCTGCGGTTATGAGCGTGCCACGCAAGTGGAATGCCCGGGACAATACGCAAGGCGCGGTGACATTATCGACATCTGGGCGCCGTCCGCCGTGCGCGGAGACATGGAAGCCTGTCGTATCTCCTTTTTTGACATTGAAATCGATGAGCTAAAGGCCTTGGACGCCGAGACGCAACGGTCGACGAAAATGCTGAAATCGGTCGTCCTTCCACCGGCGCGGGAGTTTCCTCTTCTCAAAGATGAATGGGAAAAGATGGCACAGCAGGTCCAGGATGAAGTGAACCGCCAAGTG
Organism: Clostridia bacterium; assembly: GCA_040766025.1. Classification (GTDB taxonomy): domain Bacteria; phylum Bacillota; class Clostridia; order Saccharofermentanales; family DTU023; genus UBA4923. The sequence goes on from JAXGRH010000003.1 coordinate 205,387, forward strand.
TGGGAAGCGCGAAAATCCGGTCTAGCAGAGGAGATCGTCGAGCGGCTTCTTCGTTCAGGCAGCCGCGATGTCGAGCGATTTTTGGAGCATATGTATTTTCCCGCCTTCGATCGTTGGACCTCGCTTATCGAGTCATCCGCCTCCACTGTGCTCGACTATGTCACCTCGGACCATACGCTCTTCTTCATCGACGAACCGCTTAATTTTTCGAGGCGCCTGGATGCGGCGCACGCAGGATTTGCGGCCCGCCTGTCGAATTATCTGGAGCGTGGCGAGGCTTTCAAAATAGCCGAAAACAGCCAGCTTGCCCCACCGGATGTATGGCGTGCCATTGATCAGAGAGGGTCGTATCTTGCCTTAATTGATCTCCCCATGTCCGGCAACGGATTGCCCGGGGCAGAAAACCTTTCCTTTCACGCGCGTTTGGCGGATAAATACAAGAATAATCCAAAGAAACTGGCCCATGACATCACGGCGGTCGACAAGAAGAAGGGTGCGGTCCTCCTATACACCGGCTCCGACGATCGGGCAGAACAGTTATCCCTTTATTTGGCTGAGCAAGGAGCTTTATTCGGCGGTCATTTTGCCCCAAGCCTTGCCGCGCGGTTTTGTCTTTTCCGAACAGTCCATTTTTGTTTTGGGGACAGAAGACTTATTTGGGACAAGCCGTGAAACGCGGCGCAGTAAAAAGCGTTCCGGTCGCGATATCTTTTTTCGAGACCTCATCCCGGGCTCCTTGGTCGTTCATGAAGACTTTGGTGTAGGCGAGTACCGAGGGACCGAGACGATCGCGACAAGTGACGGGGAACGCGATTACCTGACGATCATTTACCGTGACGGGACGCTCCATGTGCCGGTTGACCGCGTCGAACTTTTGACCGCCTATATTCCGGCAGGTGATATCAAGCCGAAACTTGCCAAAATGGGCGGCACGGAATGGCAGAGGCAAAAAGAGCGCGCGAGAACATCGATTAAACGCCTTGTGACCGATATCACGGCCCTGTACGCTGAACGGCGCGCGTTAAAGGGCCATGTGTTCTCCCCGGACACGCCCTGGCAGCATGACTTTGAATCGTCGTTCCCCTATGAAGAGACGGAAGACCAGTGCCGTGTCATTTCAGAAATCAAAGGCGATATGGAAAGCGAAAAAGTCATGGATCGCCTGGTATGCGGAGACGTCGGATTCGGGAAGACCGAAGTGGCTTTTCGCGCGCTTTTTAAATGTGTCATGGAAGGCAAACAAGCCGCCCTTTTGGCGCCGACGACGGTGCTTGTGCGCCAACATTTCAACAATCTGCTGGCACGCCTGGAAGGATTCCCCATGACGGTGCGGCAATTGTCTCGTTTTGCGTCCCCCGATGAGCAAAAAAAGACGATCCGCGAGCTGGAAGAAGGTCGGGTTGACATCGTGATCGCGACCCATCGGTTGCTATCGAAAGATGTGAAGTTCTCCGATCTGGGTCTATTAGTCATCGACGAAGAACAGCGCTTTGGTGTGGACCACAAGGAAATGATCAAGGCGCTTGCGCCCTCCATTGAAGTGCTGTCGCTTTCGGCAACCCCCATCCCGAGGACGCTTCATCTTTCACTTTCAGGTATCCGCGACATCTCGCTGTTAGAAGAAGGGCCTGAAGACCGGCTACCCGTCCGGACGATTGTCATGGAGTATTCAGAGCCTGTGATCATCGACGCGATCCTGAGAGAACAGGCGCGCCACGGCCAGGTGTTCTATCTTTTTAATGACACGCGCAAGATTGACGCGAAGGCGGCGGAGCTTCGGGAGAAAATGCCTGGGGTCCGTTTCGGCGTCGCCCATGCCAAGATGTCAGAAAGACAGCTTGAGGATGTGATCGACGATTTTGTGGAAGGTCAGTTCGATGTCCTCGTTTGCACGACGATTATTGAATCGGGCATCGACATGCCTCATGTGAATACATTGGTGGTGGAAAACGCGGATCGATTCGGTTTGTCACAACTTTACCAGTTGAGGGGCCGTGTCGGCCGCTCTGAACGGCAGGCCTACGCCTTTATCACCTACCGACCGGACCGCGTGATGGGAGAGGCTGCACAGAAGCGGCTGTCCGCAATCCGGGATTTCACGGAGCTCGGATCTGGTTTTCAGATCGCGCTGCGCGACCTTGAAGTGCGCGGAGCCGGCAATCTCTTGGGCGCTGAACAGAGCGGGCATCTCGCGGCCATCGGCTACGATCTTTATACGAAGATGTTAGAAGAAGCGGTCATTGAGGAAAGAGATGGTCCTAAAAAGGAGAAAAAGACCGCGACCGTGGTGGACCTTGTCACCGATGCCATCCTGCCCATCTCCTATGTTGAGGACGGCGGAGAGCGCCTTGCGCTTTACAAAAGGATCGCCCTGATACGCACGATGGACGATTACCGGGACGTCTACGATGAGTTGCTCGACCGCTACGGTGATCCGCCTAAAGAGGCGGTCGCCTTGCTTGACATTGCCTATATTCGGGCGATTGGGGAAAAAATCGGCTTTTCCCGCGTGAAAGCAAACAAACAACATGTGGAGATGATTCTGGATGAGGAGGGCGGCGTCAAGATGGATCTTGTCGGGCATCTTTTGGCTTCCGAGACAGATGATTATCCTCTGACTTTTAAGGCGGGTTACCGACCCTTGATCCTGATGGCGAATGCCGCAATTAAGCCCAAAGAGACGCCGGCGCTCATCCGCGATCTGTTCTCCCAGGCTGAGCGCTATTCTTGAAGTTTGCCCCCGACTGGTCTAAAATGGCGTGGCACGTCCCAGTGGCCCAATGGATAAGGCAGTAGCCTCCGGAGCTACGGATGCGGGTTCAATTCCTGCCTGGGACGCCAGAACCTCCGTGACACGTGTTACGGGGGTTTTATTTTGAGGCATTTGACACAACAGCCAAGGCAACATCCCTGTAGAATACATACAGCATCATTATGGTTGACCTTAAGGTTCACATATTGTGGAGGTATGGACATGAATATTTTAATTGTGACAGGCAGTATCAGCGAACAGTCCAATAATAAAAAGATCGCGCGCTGGTTTGAAAAAAATTATAAAGACAAGGTGGACATTGTCCAGTTCCCGCTAGCGTCAATCCCCATGTATAACATGGACATCGAAAATGACCCGCCGGCGGAGATTATTGAAATGCGCCGCCTGTTCCGTGAAGCGGATGGTGTGGTCATGATCACGCCAGAATACAACTCTTTCATCCCGGGTGTTTTGAAGAACATGCTTGACTGGGCGTCACGCGGTGAAATAGCGTTGAAGAATAAACTTGTCTTCGTGTTGGGCGGCAGCACAGGGCGATTCGGGACATTGCTTGCGCAGACAGGCCTGAAGGTTCTTTTGCAGACTGTCGGGGTCGGCGCGCGTGTCTTTTCTCGCCAGATTCAAGTCGATCGCGTCCACGAGAAGTTCACAGATGACGGCGACTGCCTTGACGCGTCCACTGAGAAATACCTCAAACGCGGGATGGACGAGTTTATCGCGACCCTTGGCTAGTGTGTTCTCCATTTTCCGATTTGCATGCTAAAATGGTGACGATCATTCGTAGCTATTTTCGGAGGCAACAAATTGGACAATAAACTGCAGCTTTATGGATTTAATAATCTTACGAAGTCGTTAAGTTTCAATATCTACGACGTTTGTTATGCGCGCAGCGAGCGCGAGAAGGCCGAGTATATTGAGTATATCGACGAGCAGTACAACTCGGAACGTTTGACGGGAATTTTAAGAAATCTGACGGAAATTATCGGGGCGCATATTCTGAACTTGTCAAAGCAGGATTATGAACCGCAGGGGGCCTCTGTCAATATTTTGATCGCCGACGGTCCGTTGCTTGAAACGGAAATTGATCCGACGAATAACAAAGGAATCTTAGGGCCGGGTCGGTCTGAAGTTCATGCCCACCTTGATACAAGTCATGTGTCCGTCCATACCTTCCCTGAGTCCCATCCCAGCCGTTCGATTTCAACTTTTCGCGTAGACATCGATGTGTCAACCTGCGGGCGTGTGACGCCCCTGGCGGCGCTCGATTATCTGATCGCAAGTTTTGAGTCCGACATCATTTCGGTGGATTACCGCGTCCGCGGCTTCACGCGCGATACAGCGGGCAGAAAGTATTTTCTGGATTACCCGGTGCGTTCGATCCAGGATTTCATTGATCCTGAGACGCTGTCGCGCTATAACGCGATGGATGTGAATGTGTACCATTCCAATCTGTTTCACACCCGCATGATGGTCCGTGACATTGACCTGGATAACTATGTATTCAACTTTGAGATTGATCAGCTGACTGAAGGTGAACGCGAGGAAATCTGCTTTGCCTTAGAGCGTGAAATGCTCGAGATCTATAACGGGAGCAATATCTTTGAGTAGCGGTCGCCGCTCCTATGCGCTCGATCAGACAAGGGCGCCCCTTTACGAGGCGCTTGTTGAATTTAAGCGCCGGCGCATGGTGTCTTTTGATGTGCCGGGGCATAAGCAGGGCAGGGGCAACGAAGAGTTAACCGCTTTTCTTGGCAAACAGTGCCTGTCAGTCGATGTGAACGCCATGAAGATGCTCGATTCACTGATCCATCCCACGGGTGTCATTGATGAGGCGCAAAAATTGGCAGCGGACGCCTTTGGCGCGGACAGCTGTTTTTTTATGGTGAACGGCACAACCTCGGCGGTGCAGGCCATGGTGCTTTCGTCCTGCGCGCCCGGCGAAAAGATCATTATGCCTCGAAATGTCCATCGAAGCGCCATTAACGCGCTCATCTTGTCGCGCGCCATCCCGGTCTATGTCAATCCGACGGTCAATCATGAGTTGGGAATTCCGCTCGGCATGGCGGTGGAAGATGTGGCCCGCGCGATCCGGGTGCATCCGGATGCCAAGGCGGTCCTTGTTAACAATCCGACCTATTACGGTGTGTGCACCGATCTTCGTTCCATCGCAAAACTGGCGCATGACGCGGGGATGCGACTTTTGGTTGACGAAGCGCATGGGACGCATTTTTATTTTTCCGACAAGCTTCCGATATCCGGCATGGAGGCAGGTGCCGATATGTGCGCGGTGTCGCTTCATAAAACAGGCGGTTCTCTGACACAAAGCTCCCTTTTACTCTTGGGTCCCCGCATGCACGATGAGAATGGCTATGTGCGTCAGATTATTAACCTGACCCAGACGACGAGCGCCTCGTATCTTCTTTTATCCTCATTGGATATAACGCGTCGCAATCTCGTATTGCGCGGTGAATCGATCTACCAGCGCGTCATTGATCTGGCCAACTACGCGCGCCGGGAAATTAACCTCATCGGCGGCTACGATGCCTTTGGCGAGGAGAAATGTGACGGCGGTGCCTTTTTTGCCTTTGATCTTTGTAAACTGCCTGTTCATACCCGGCCGATGGGCTTATCCGGTGTTGAAGTCTATGATCTGTTGCGTGATGACTACGACATCCAAATTGAGTTTGGCGATCTTCATAACTTTTTGGCGATTATGGCCGTCGGTGACCGGCCGGTCGGTATTGAGCGCCTGATCGCCGCCTTGGCCGATATACGCTACCTCCACGGCAGCGAACCGGCCCAAGATATGGTGAATGAGTATATTGAACCCGTGGTGGTCATGACGCCGGCTGAAGCCTTTTACGCGCCCGCGGAAAGCCTCCCGCTTGCAGAGTGCGAGGGGCGTGTGGCCGTTGAATCGGTGATGTGCTATCCGCCGGGCATTCCGATCCTCGCCCCGGGGGAACGTGTGACCCCTGAGGCGCTGGAATATATCCGTTACGCAAAAGAAAAGGGAAGTCAGATGACGGGGACCGAAGATTCGGCCGTCGAGAAGCTCTATGTCGTTTTAGAACAATAGAAACGGAGGATTTGTGATGGAGCTGTGGTTCAATGAGTATCATTCAGCCGATATGAAATTCAGTTTCCGTGTGAGGCGCCAACTCTTCTCAGAGTATTCCAATTTCCAGCATATTCAGGTGCTTGACAGTTATGAATTCGGCCGTGTGCTGGTCATGGACGGATTTATCATGCTGACTGAAAAAGATGAATTCATCTACCATGAAATGGTCACTCATGTGCCCATGGCCGTTCACCCGTCGGCAAAACGTGCCTTGGTGATCGGGGGCGGAGACGGTGGAGTCCTGCGCGAGCTTTGCCGCTATCCGGAGCTTGAAGAAATCATGTTCGTTGAAATCGATCCGATGGTGGTGGAGGTAGCGCGAAAGTACTTGCCGACGCTGTCTGTATCGTTTGACGATCCGCGAGTGACAATTTTGCATGAAGATGGGCTGCGTTATGTCCGCCGTGTCCAGGATGCTTTTGATCTGATCATTGTGGATTCAACCGATCCTTTCGGACCGGGAGAGAGCCTTTTTACGCGCGAGTTTTACGGCAACTGCCTGCACGCCTTGAAAGAAGACGGCATCCTCGTGAACCAGCACGAGGGGCCTTACTACCGTGAGGACGCGGAGGAGGCGGCGGCTATTTATAAAAAGACCACTTCCATTTTCCCCGTCGCCCGGGTGTACCAGGCGCATATTCCGACTTATCCGGCAGGACACTGGCTGTTTGGCTTCATGTCGAAGCGCTACCATCCCCTGTGCGATCTTGACGCCGAGCGCTGGGAGGCGCGCGGTCTCGAAACGCGCTATTACAATACCGCGCTGCACCAGGGGGCTTTTGCCTTACCTACCTTTGTCGAACGACTGCTTGAAAAAGGCGAGATCCTGGATGATGTGTTCTTGCGCACCGTCGATGAGAGAATCTGGCCCAACGACCATGATGAGGATGACCATGACGACTAACGACGCTATTGATTTTGGGGACATCGCGTTTGAAAAGAATGTGTTTTGCGGATGCGAGCATCCTATAAACGACGCGCGCTTTGTCATCTTGGGCGCCCCCTTTGACGGGACGGCGTCATTTCGGCCGGGAGCCCGCTTTGCGCCCTCTTCGATGCGCCGGGATTCTTGGGGACTTGAAAGCTACAGTCCCCAACTCGACCAAGACCTGGAAGAGGCCGCTGTCGCGGACGCGGGGGATCTCGAAATGCCTTACGGCGATGCCAAGGCGGCAATAAAGATTGTCAAAGAGGCCGTGTCGGCGCTTTTAAATGAAAAGAAAATTCCCGTTATGATCGGGGGCGATCATTCACTGACAACAGGCGCGATCGAAGCGGCGCTGGCGCATTACCCGGAGCTTCACCTTATCCATTTTGACGCGCATACTGATCTTCGCCCTGATTATATGGGCGACCCCTGGTCCCATGCCTCGGTCATGCGGCGTTGCTACGATCTTTTAGGAGGTGGGCGGATCCATTCGTTTGGTTCGCTCTGGGTTAAAAGAGGAATTTCTTTTGCGAAGGAACATCTTGATTTTCATCCCTTCCATTTGGAGGGGGTCGAAAACCTGAAAGCCCTGATCGGGGATACGCCGGTGTATGTCACGATTGATCTTGATGTGCTCGACCCTTCTGAGATGCCGGGGACGGGAACACCCGAAGCGGGCGGCGTGCGATTTCAAGAACTGTTAAAGGCTTTGGCCCACGTATCAGCACTCAATGTCATCGGGACGGACATGATGGAGCTGTCGCCGCCTCTTGACTTGTCAGGCGCCTCGACGGCATTAGCCTGCAAACTCCTGAGAGAATGGCTGTTATTGCTGGATCTTCACAGATCTTAAGGTAGGCTCTGAATCTGTTATAGTGTCAACGAATAAAAAGAAGGAGCGTGAATCGGATGGCAAAAGCGATGATTATAGGGGCCGGAGGCGTGGCCCAGGTGGCGGCGCATAAATGTGTAGAGAACCGTGAAGTCTTTACGGAGCTCTGTATTGCGAGTCGCACTTTGTCACGTTGTGAGGCATTAAAAAAGAAGCTGGACGGCAAAGGGGTGGCGATCACAACCGCCCAGGTCGACGCTGACAATGTGCCCGAACTGGTTCGCCTTATTAAAAAGGAAAAGCCCGACATCGTCATGAATCTCGCGCTGCCTTACCAGGATCTCACGATCATGGACGCCTGCCTCGAGGCGGGTGTTGACTATCTTGACACGGCCAATTACGAGCCGGAGGACACCGCCAAATTTGAATACAAATGGCAGTGGGCCTACCAGGATCGTTTCCGGGAGCGCGGTTTGACCGCTATCTTGGGCTCAGGCTTTGATCCCGGAGTCACGGGCGTGTTCTCGGCCTACGCCTTGAAGCACGAATTTGATGAGATCCATGAAATCGACATCCTCGACTGCAACGGGGGCGACCACGGTTATCCTTTTGCTACGAATTTTAACCCTGAGATTAATATCCGCGAAGTCACGGCGAAAGGCCGCTATTACGAAGACGGAGCGTTCATCGAAACAGAACCAATGGAAATTAAGCGCCGGTATGACTTTGAAGGCATCGGCGAGCGCGATATGTACTTGCTGTACCATGAAGAGCTCGAATCGCTTGCCAAGCACCTCCCGGGCATCCGGAGAATACGTTTCTTTATGACCTTCGGCGAGAGCTATCTGTCGCACCTTCGCTGCCTACAAAATGTGGGCATGACCTCGATCGAACCCATTTGTTACGAGGGGATGGAGATCATCCCGCTCCAGTTCTTAAAGGCGGTCCTGCCGGACCCCGCGTCACTCGGTCCACGCACGAAAGGTAAGACCAATATCGGTTGTATTTTCAAGGGCTTGAAAGACGGCAAGGAAAAAATATGGCGGCTTTACAATATCTGTGATCATGAGGCCTCCTACCGTGAGGTCGGCTCGCAGGCCGTCTCTTATACCACCGGTGTGCCCGCGATGATCGGCGCCTCACTGGTGCTCACAGGAGCCTGGAAAAAGCCGGGTGTTTGGAATGTGGAGCAGCTTGACCCCGATCCGTTCATGGAAGGATTGAATCGTTACGGCCTTCCCTGGATTGTCGATGAAACACCTACCCTGGTGCCGTAAGGAGGACGAATCATCGTGACGGTTCCTTCGAGTTACACCGTATTTGAAGCCCCGTCCCCTGTCTATCTGATCGACGAGGGGGCTCTTTTAAGGAACGCCACGATTCTTCGTGAGCTGCGAAAAAAAACGGGATGCAAGATCCTTTTAGCACAAAAAGCGTTTTCCTGTTATCCCTTCTATCCCATGCTGTCGGACTATCTGGACGGTGCGGCCAGCTCAGGTCTTTTTGAAGCAAGGCTTGCCCGCGAGGAGATGAAGGAAGAAAGCGAAGTTCATGTCTACCAGCCGGCCTACAGTGAGGACGATTTTGAATCACTGATCCCGCTTGTCGATACCTTCGTGTTTAATTCCTTTGAACAGTGGGAAAAATACCGTGAACGCGTGATTGAACATAATCTTTCCGGTGAACGTCAGATTTCATGCGGGCTCAGAATCAATCCGGGTTACTCGGAGGTGGAGGTCGCGCTCTATGACCCCGCAAGACCTGATTCACGCCATGGTGTGCCGGCCAAGGCATTTAAAAAAGGTGTCGCCGAAGGCCGTTTTGAGGGCCTTTCAGGGATTCACTTTCATTCGCTTTGCGAGCAGGGCGCGGACACACTCGAAAGAACGCTTGACGCGATTGACGCGTCCTTTGGGCGTATGCCAGAAGGCCTTCGATGGGTGAATCTGGGTGGGGGTCATCTCATCACAAAAGATGACTACGACCGGGAGCGGTTGATCCGATTGATCGGACGTGTGGCGGATCAAACAGGAGCCACGGTCTACCTTGAGCCGGGGGAGGCGGTCGCGCTTGAAGCCGGATGGCTGATCTCGACCGTGCTCGACCTGTTTCAACCGGAGGAGGGGACCGTCGCGATTATGGACAGCTCCGCCGCCTGTCATATGCCGGATGTGCTTGAAATGCCTTATACGCCGCAGTGTTACCTTTTCCCCAGAGCGGAGCGCTCCGGGAAGGATAAGGTGTTTTACCGGGGCGAACGAAATGCCACTTTACCGTACCGCGTGACGCTTGCCGGCCCGACCTGCCTCTCGGGCGATGTGATCGGGACCTATTCATTTGAAGTTCCCCCATTACCGGGGGACCGTATTGTGTTCACAGACATGGCGATCTATACCATGTGCAAAAATAATACCTTTAACGGGATCCCGCTTCCCGCTATTGCCATGACGGAGCTTTCCGGCGAACTCAAGCTGTTGCGCCGATTCGGATACAATGACTTTAAATCCCGCCTTGGCTGACAACATGTGAGGATTGACGGATGCGCATACGCAATATCAATTTAATGGAAGGGCCGATCTGGAAACAGATTCTTTTGTTTGCCCTCCCGCTTCTTGTCACCAATCTGATGCAGCAAATGTACAGTGTCGCCGACCTCATGATCATCGGGAACTACAGCGGCGTCGATGCCATGGCGGGTGTCGGCTCCACGGCCTCGATTATCAGCATGGTGATCGGACTTGCCACAGGGATCGCGACCGGAGTATCGGTTGTCACGGTGCAGGTCTCAAGTTCAGAAGATTATGACAACCTCTACAAAGTGGTTCATAACGGTTACGCGCTGGCCACCGCAAGCGGCCTGATACTCACAGCCTTGGGTGTTGGGTTCGCGCCCTTGCTCTTAAGGGCGATGAGAACGCCCCCGGATGTCCTCCCTTATGCTGTGACCTATCTTCGGATTTATTTTGCAGGCGCCCTTCCTGTGACGATCTACAACGTGGGGGCCGGCATCTTGCGTGGCGTCGGTGACATGAAGCATCCTTTCATCTTCCTGTCGCTGGGCGTGTTACTCAATGTCGGGCTTGATTTTCTTTTTGTCGGATTCTTTGACTGGGAGTCTCAGGGGCCGCCTGGGCCTACGTGATCGCGCAATTTATCACGGCGCTGTTGGTCACCACAAGCCTTGCCACCAGCATGACGCCTTTTAGACTCTTTTGCGCGACATCTCCTTTCACCCGAGGATTTTGTTCAGGTCGCTTCATGTGGGCATTCCGGCAGGATTGCAGTCATTCATTGTCGCGCTTTCAGGTGTGTTCATTCAGACCTTTATTAACCGTTTCGGCAAACATGCCGTGGCAGGCTTCTCCGCGGCGTCCAGAACGGACAGTTTCGTCTTTGTGTTGGTGAGCGGCCTGGCACTTGCGGTCATGACGCATACGGGCGCGAACATCGGAGCAGGGCGCCCTGAACGCGTGCGAAAAGGCTTGAAACAGAGTTTAGGACTTACCTTCGTGCTGGTCGCCGCCTTATCCGGGTTGTTTATCTTGTTGCGACATCCGATTGCGGCCGCGTTTAATCCCGACCCCGCGGTGACGTCCTACGCGACCCATATTATGACGATTCTGCTGTCGACCTATTGGATTTTTGCCTTGACTGAAATCATCGGAGCGACGCTCAGAGGGATGGGTTATGCCTTTTTCCCAATGATCGTCAGCCTGATCTGCATGGCAGGTGTCCGCCTTCTGTGGATGCTGGTCGTGCTCCCGGTCTGGAACAGCTTCGATGTCATCATCATGGCTTATCCTGTTTCATGGTCAATTTCGCTCATTACTTACCTTGTGTATTTTATGCGCAAGGGCAGTCGCGTTCTTGACAAGCATCAAGAGGAACAGACAAGGGAGTCTGATTCGTGTACCATGGAAACAACAGAAAACAGCATTAATTCTGCGAAAGCGGACGGGGAATAAGGTGATCAAAATGGATGATCAACAAACGGTTGACAACGAATGGCAAGAGGCAGAAGCGCGCATGCGCGCCTTTCGCTTTTTCCCGATCGACGGCAAGCGCCAACAAGGGGATCGCTTTTTGCAGCCTTGGCTCTTCGGTCATGTTTACGCTTCAGGTTAGCGTTCTCGGGGAGAAAAAAGAAGGGCGTCCAAGGAACTCAAGCGTTTTTTCGATCAGAAGGAATTACTCAAGGTTTTGGACGATGCAGGGGCATACCGCGATCAGCTTATGGAAGCTCAACTGTATGACTCAGCTGAGAAATATTTGGAAATATGCCGCGATGATGATGGTTTCGGACGCAAGATGTTTGGGCTCATGCGAATGAAAGCGGACGAAAAAGAAGACAAGATTTTACGCGATGTTTATGTGAGCATGATTCCCCTCCTATTTTCACTGGAAAATCTGGAAGAACGTTTCACGATGATCAAAGCGCTTGATCAGGCATGTCGAATGCTTTATCCGAAACGATTGGGAGATATGAAAATCTTGGTTGAAACGATGCCGGACGAATCAATGCGGTCGGTTTTACCCGAGTTTGAGGAGCTCGCTTGAGAATGGCGTGAATGCTTTGTTGTGCCGTGATGGCCTCAATGCTTAAACCTGGAACGATTTCGAGTTTTCGAAGGAGATGCATGGTACGCACGATATTCGCATAGGCGTTTCCTGCTTCAATAGTAGAAATCGCACTCATGCCGAAACCGAGCTCTCCTGCTAAAAATGACTGAGTCATCGAACGCCGTTGCCGTTCGCGCCGGATAATGTATCCGACCCATTTTTCCTGGTTTTCCGATAAATGTAAGAGGTTGTTTTGTTCGGTTAGATTCATAGTTATTTCCTCATGCAAATGGTTCACTGTCTTGTATACTTAAAAAGCAATATAGCATAATGACCGGTCTCAAAATTTCGATCACATCGAAAAAAAACGACGACTTTTGTGTATAGGGGGGTCCGACAAGAGGGTCAGGAAGGGTTGTAATTCGGATGAATGAATTGAATGAAATAGAAAATACGAATGCGCTGCTTGTCGGCGTGGATACGGGCGCCTCAGGGTCCTCCGGCATTGACGCCGCTTGACGAGTTGGCGGATCTTGCGAAGACCAATGGTTTTCACGTGTTGGGGCGTGTCGTCCAAAAACTAGAGCGCATTGACGGCGCGACTTTTGTCGGGACGGGCAAATTAACAGAAATTGCAGAGATGGCCGAGGATATGGAGGCAGAATACCTCATCTTCAACGGCGCTCTGACACCGGCACAGACGCGCAATATTAAAGAAACCATTGATTTTAAAGTAAGTGATCGGGTGAATGTGATCTTGTCAATCTTTGCGGATCGCGCGCGTACGGACGAGGGTAAAATTCAAGTGGAGTTGGCATGGCTTCGCTACCAGCTGACACAGCTTACAGGGCGCGGCGTCGAACTCTCGCGTTTGGGCGGAGGAATCGGCACACGTGGCCCCGGTGAAACGAAGTTGGAACAGGACCGCCGTGTCATTCGCAAGCGTATGGCGGTGTTGCGAGCTGAGTTGAAAAAAATGGAAGGCCGCCGCATGCGCTCACGTCAGCTTCGAAGTCGTCATGAGATGATTTCTGCGGCCATTGTCGGCTATACGAACGCGGGTAAATCAACACTCTTGAATCGCTTGGCCGACGCCGACCTTGCGGCGGGCGACCAGCTGTTTATGACACTTGACCCGACGGCCCGAAGGCTTGAGATCGAAGACGGGCTTTCCTTGATTTTGGTGGATACCGTCGGATTCATACGGGATTTGCCGGAGTTTTTAAAAGAAGCGTTCCGCGCCACCTTTGAGGAGGCGGCCACCGCGGAGCTCATTTTGCTTGTCGTTGATATTTCCGATCCTGACGCCGCCTCGCAGATTGAGATTGTCCAAAAGCAATTGAATGATTTAGGCGCGGGCTCCCTGCCGGTTATTTATGTCTTGAACAAAATGGATAAAATGAAGGCGAGCGCATACCACGATGTGATGATGATCCTGCGAAACGAAAAGGCTGAACGCGTCGTCCCTGTCTCTGCGATAACGGGAGCGGGGATGGATGATCTTGTCAACCGTCTATCTTCTTTTGTTGAGGAATCCTTTGTGTCTTATCGTGCGCATATTCCTTATCGCGACGCTGGGATGACGGCTCATGCAAGAGAGTACGGCAGCGTGAAAGAAGAGCGCTATGAAGAAGATTTTATTGTCCTGGTGGGGCGTATTAGAAAAAGCCGTATCGGCCCGCTACTCCCGTTTATCGTGTAGCAAAAGCGCTCATCTCTTTGGCTAAGAGTGTGTCTGTAATAGCGTCCATCAGCGTATGGATGTCGTCATAAGCTTCAGGGTAGATGGCGGGACAGAATTCAATCGTGATCTTTTTGCGGCGAAAGCGTTTCCAGTCGAAGGGGTGCGGGACTGACATATGGCGTGAGAAAGCCTCATAAGCGCCGTCGATGTACACGGGGATGACAGGTACTTTTGCCTTGGCGGCCAAATACGCGGCACCATTTTTCATCTCCGCCATCCGCCCGTCATGGGTTCTCGTGCCTTCGGGGTGAATCATGACGATTTGATTATTTTCCAACGCTTTTTTTGCGAGCAAGAGGCCTCTCAGCGGATTACCGTGGCGATCGATGGGAATGCATTTGCCGACCCTAAACATGATTTTTCCGGTTAATCCGAAGTTTTGCTCAAGATCGGAACCTGCCATGACTGAAAAACGCGGGAGCTGTTCTTTCGGGATACCGCCCATAATCCATAAGCCGTCAAACATGGACTGATGATTGGCGACTACCAGGTAGGTGCCTTCTTTTGGAATAAATTCTTTTCCCAAGTAGCGAAGGCGGAGCAAAAGGCGGCTGAGGAGCATCCCGCTCAGGTAGAGGAGGTGACCTTGCCAACCTCTTTTTTGAACATCCGTGATTTTCTTTTTTCGCTTCATCCTGATTGCTGTCCTTTGCGCCGTGTGTCTTTACAGCCTACGGCCCAGCTTAACACATTTACTTTCTCTTCTTTGTGAAAAAGTGACGAAGAATCTGTCCGCATTCTTCCTCCATGACACCACCTGACACCTGGACGCGATGGTTTGAGGGCAGGGCGAAAGCGTCAAAGACGGAGCCTGCCATCCCGGACTTCGGATCGTGGGCTCCAAAATAGACGTGGCGCATACGCGCCTGGATGATGGCACCCGCGCACATCAGGCAGGGTTCCAAGGTGACATAAAGATCGCAGTCCAACAGGCGCCATGAATTAAGTGCCTGGCAGGCTTCCCGGATAGCGATAAGTTCCGCGTGACCTGTGGCGTCCTGATTTTGTTCGCGCTGATTTTGGCCTACCGCGATGATCTTGCCCTCGTGGACAATGACAGCGCCGATGGGGACCTCGCCTTCATCGGCCGCCTTTTTTGCCAAAGCGAGCGCTTCTTTCATAAAATTGTGATTTGCTTCGTTGATCATAATGTCCACTCCCGTTCCATCATATAACAAAGCCGTTGCCGGCTGTGGTAGAATAATTTGGATCAATTTTAAAAAAGAATTGGAATGACCTATGGCAATTAAAGAAGGGCGCTGCATTAACTGCGGCTCAATCTTATTTCTCGACACGGATTCGCCCAAGGGGCATTGTCTGTTCTGTGACTGTGTCTTCGATAATGCAGAAGCGTTCAGAGCACAGACGCATCCTGAAGAGTTTACCTTTCCGAATGAACCTCAGCCCAAGTATGAGGGTCCTTCGCTCACGCCCACCGCACAGCGAGGCGCCCCTGTCGCAATGGCGCCCCGCACGGCCGCGGTGCCTGTGAAGGAGAAGGATGTTTACGTTCTGCCTGAGACTAAGGTGCCGGATCTTAAAATTCCGATGAAGGCCGTTGCGATTATTACGGCGATTTCTGTCTTGGTTGTGGCGGTGTTTGTGGCTGTGGCGTTCCCGCTTGTCTCAAAGCGCGACAAAGAACAAAGCGCGATCATCGATCAGTTCGTGGCAAAGATTGCTTATGAAATCGACAAGGATAAGGATATCCTTGTGCATGAAATGAAAAGTGATGAGGCGATCGTCGTGTTGCACGAAAATATCTCGGCAGAGGACGGCATTTTGTTGTTCAACGAATTGTGTGACATCCGCGCCGAGGTACTGGGAATCGAAGACAGTTCGTTTAAGGCCACCAAGAGCCCTGTATCGCTGAAGATTGTCACCCCGGAGGGCGGATTTTTGATACGCCATCCGGCGGATGAAGCAAGCCTTACGCCGGGATCTTTGAAAATACTTGACTGAGCGCATAATTGTTATTTGTTTATTCACACTTGATTAGCAGCTTGGCAATGTATAAAGGTTAGACTGTCCCATGTAAAGAGAGTTGAGGCTCTGTTTTCATACTTTTCTCCTCCAATTGATGGACAGACCCGGTGGTGCCCCGGGTCTGTTGCGTTGACAGGCATTCTCCTGCAGTGTTACAATTCCAGTGCCTTGTTCGAAGGCCTTTTTTTGGAGGGTTGTCCGAGCTGGCTGAAGGAGCGCGACTGGAAATCGCGTGTACCCGTAAAAGGGTATCGAGAGTTCGAATCTCTTGCCCTCCGCCAAAAAAAGGGACGCCGATATTGATACGAAGCGTGTCAGTATCGGCGTTTTTTATTTTCCGGCAAAAGAAGGGCGTATAATGAGATCGATGTAAGTATTTTTGCTTGATTCAACAGGAGGAGAAAAGACGTGATTGTTCTGGAGCTGATTGATCGGGCGCTCGCGTTAAGCGATGGCCGGACCATCAAAGATGTCCGCGCCGGTTTGGGATACACCTGTGTCATGCTGGAGGATGATCACACGGGACTTGCCTATACCTTCAGGGATGAAATGGGATGTTGCTGCGGGATTTTGCATTCGGCCGGCAAACTGATCGGCATGAAAGTCAACGACATCATTCCCTGGGCCCGGGAAAAAGATCGGCTGAAAGCCGCGATTGGAGTGGCGGCCATTAACGCCGTCCTAAACGACCCTGATAAAAATTGGGATACAGGCAATGTCTTGGAGGCCTTTACCCTCAGTGAGTCGGATCACTTCGGGATGATCGGTGAGTTTAAGCCGATTTTGAAAGTGGTCCAATCCATGACCAAGAACATCTATGTTTTCGCCCAAAAGGTACCTGAAAACAGCCGTCTTTATCCTTCCAAATCAATTCCGGATTACCTTCCCCGTTGTGAGGTGGTCGTACTCACTGCTACCAGCGTCATCAACCACACTTTTGATGAAATATTCCCCTACTTGAAAAACGCAAAAGAAGTTTGCCTGGTCGGACCCTCCACACCCCTTTGTCCTCAGATTTTTGAAAAATATAATATAACGCTTCTTGCGGGAAGTGTCGTCACAAAGCCGGAGCAGATGCTGCAGATCGTAAGCCAGGGCGGCGGCACCATGGCCATGAAGCCGGCCATCGAACAGGTTTTAGTACGGGTATAAAAAATAAAATATACGAGGAGGCTTGTCACAATGAAGAAGATCGGGATCATCATTTGCGGACGCTATCAAAACTGCGGGGGCGGCAAATGTCTTCGGGCGTTAAAAGAAAGAGCCGGAGGGTTTTCAGTGTATCCGCCGGAGGAAGAAGTTGAACTGGTGGGTTACACAAACTGCGGCGGATGTCCCGGCGGCAACGTCGAGTATGTCCCCGAAGAGATGATCAGAAACGGCGCAGAAGTCATTCATCTTGCAACCGGAATGGTGGTCGGATACCCTCCCTGTCCGCGCATCAAGGCCTTCAAAGATTTTATTGAGAGCCGTTATGGGGTGAAGGTCGTTGTGGGGACCCATCCGATTCCTTTGAAATACTATACGGAACACCAAAAATTATCGTTCTGGTCCAAGGCCATGGTTGAGCTCGCGCCGGAATTGTTCAAAGACAATGAAGATGTGATGAGAGACTATAACTGATATTTCGTTTAGATGAGGGATGCGATCAGACAAAAAAGTCCGATCGACAAGGGTAGCATCGCGTAGGACAGATATTGCAGGTATTTTCCGGGCGCGCGTTTTCGTTCCAATAAGACGCCCAAAAGAAGCGTCGCCGCAACCGGGGCAAGATAGACAAAAAGCCGGCTCATATCAAAGCGTTTTGTGATCATGGACACGAGGATGAACACACCGGCAAGGGCCGCACTGTAGATTATGGCGCGCGGGTATTCTTTTTCCCCGCGGTAGATGTTTTGCCGCAGCTTATGGTGCTTGGGTGTGGCTTCATCGCGTAATGCCAAAAACATGAGCACGATGAACAGTAAGCCGAACAGGCCCTCCGAAAAATCAAAATAGACGGTGACGAAAATGGATAAACCGGCGGTTAAAAGCCCCAGCACCATGCCCGGAATGGGGGCCATCTTATAGTTGCCGGGATTGACAGGCACACCGAAAAGTCCTTTTTTACTCCATCCGCCATCCGCGGGGACCACTTGGCTCACCATATCGTGGTAACAGCCGACGGCCATGGAGATGCCCGCAATAAGTGACAAGGAAGCGGCGTAGGTGAACAGCGCGTTCCTTTGTCCGAAATAGATGGCAAGATGCCGGGAGGCGAAAAAGGAGACTACTTCAACCGCGATCGCCGCAAGCAATAGGCGCACAAAATAAAGAAAGTGGTTCGCGGTCCGATGGGCACCGCGGGCGACGAGTAAAGCAAAGATCGAAAAAGCCAGATGACCGCTGATGATGGCAAGTTGCGCCCAGATGCCGGTAATGCTGCCTGGAAAGAAGACGCCGGTCAGGTAAAAATAAGTGAATAAGTAACCCGCAGGTTTTATCACGCATGGCCTCACATGAGCTAAAAGCGAGAGAATCGGTCCGGGAAAGGGGCCCATTTTTGAATTCTCAGGCATTCGTTATCCTTGCCCCTGCCCGCTGACTATTGTATCATGTCACCGTATGTCGAACAATCCGGGCGGCGCGTGACGCGCCGTCCCTCACTATCTTTTTGATCGGTAAGTAAATGGGTCTTGGACTGAATATTGGAATTGATTTGGGGACGGCAACCGTTCTCATTTATGTTGAAGGGCGTGGCATCGTACTGAGGGAACCCTCGGTCGTCGCGCTCAATACGAAGACAGGACGCGTCCTTGCCGTGGGTGAGCGCGCGAGCCTGATGCTGGGCCGTACGCCGGACATTGTGAAGGCGGTCCGCCCGCTACGTGAAGGTGTGATCTCGGATTTCCAGATCACTGAAATCATGTTGAAAGAATTCATCAACCGCGTGAACACGGGATTTCTTGTGCGCTATTTTAAACCGACCATTGTCGTGTCGGTTCCCGGCGTGATCACCCCTGTGGAACAAAAGGCGGTCGAGGATGCCTGCCGTCACGCGGGCGCGCGAGAAGTCTTTTTAATCCGTGAACCGATTGCCTCAGCCATCGGGGCGGGGATCGATATCACCCAGGCCTCGGGCAGCATGATTATTGACATCGGCGGCGGCACCACGGATATCGCGGTAATTTCGCTTTGCCGGCCGGTCGTGGACGCCTCCACCAAGGTGGCCGGTGACAAGTTTGATGAGGCGATCATCCGCTACATCCGACGCAAGCATAATGTTCTGATCGGTGAGCAGACCGCCGAGGAATTGAAGATCAATATCGGCTGTGCCTATCCGCGTGAAGAAGAGTTGACGATGGAGGTTCGCGGGCGCAACATTATTTCCGGCATGCCGGCAATTTTGACGATCAGCTCGACCGAAATGCTCGAGGCATTAGAAGAGCCTGTCAGTTCGATCTTTGAAGCGATCCATTCCGTCTTGGAACAGACACCGCCTGAGCTGATGGCCGACCTCTCACAGCGCGGCATCGTTATGACCGGCGGCGGCTCCCTTTTGTACGGGCTTGACCGCATGCTTGCGACCCGTGTGGGGATTGAAGTCATCGTCGCGGAGGATCCTGTCTCCTGCGTGGCGGTCGGAACGGGCATCGCGCTCAACATCATGGACCGTTTTGCGGACATTGCGGGACTTTAATTATCCCGGTTGACGTGCTATCACCTTATGTTTTATACTGGCGCTGGTTCCCCATGTAAACTTCATGCGTCAAGGTGAGCGCCTGAGTAAGCCCGTAGACATTATGATTAAAATTCAGTTTTTAAATTCCCTAAGTGGAAGTAAATAAGTAAATAGGACCGGCTCAGCCTGAGTATGTCAGCAGGTATACATTGGCCGCTCTTAAAGAGATGTAGAAGAGGATAAAGTATGTCACAACCTGATTTTCGCGGAAAAACGAAAAAAGACCTTTCAGCGATCGCCCATATTTCGGGACTCTTAAGACCCAGCGATACTGCGCGCATGACCAAGCAACAACTCATTGATTATCTAACGCGCATGGCTGAAGAGTCGGGTTTGGATCCGTTGGAAGAAACAGATTCGATTGTTCCCGAAAAGAAAGCGGAAGAAAAAGAAGCACCCAAAAAGGCAAAAACGACCGCGAAAAAAACGACCCCGCGTAAAACGACCAAAAAGGAACCCGAAAAAGCTCCGGCCGAAGAAGAGAAAAAGGACGAGCCTGTTTTGGAGGACGAACTCGAAAAAGAGGAGATCGCTGAAGAAAATAAAGAGGAAACAGAAGACGAACAAGCGGCTGAAAAGCCCAAAGAATTTGTAACCGGTGTCCTCGAAGTGATGCCGGAAGGCTATGGTTTCCTCCGTCTTGAAAATTACATTCAAAGCAATCGCGACATCTATGTTCCCCCTCAATATATCCGCCGTTTCAACCTGCGCACAGGCGATATGGTGAACGGACCGGTGCGCCAGCAGCGTGATAATGATCGCTATCGGGCGCTTTACTACATTAAAGAAGTCAACGGGGAGGCGCCGGAAAAAATGATTCGACGCCCCATGTTTGATCGTTTAACCCCGATTTATCCCTTAGAACGCTATAAACTGGAGACTGAGCGCGAAGAACTGTCAACACGTGTCATCGACCTGGTCTGCCCGATCGGTAAGGAGACGCGGCATGATCGTCTCACCTCCCAAAGCCGGTAAAACGATTTTGTTGCAAAAATCGCTAACGCGATTACCGTCAATAATCCGGAGGTCAAACTAATCGTTCTCTTAATCGATGAGCGGCCGGAGGAAGTGACGGATATGCAGCGTTCGATCGCGGGAGAAGTGGCTTATTCAACCTTCGACAAAACGCCTGAAACCACGTCCGTATCACGGAGCTCGTGTTAGAGCGTGCGATGCGTCTGGTGGAATAGGGCACGATGTGGTGATCTTGCTTGACAGCATCACGCGGATGGGGCGGGCTTACAACCTGACCATCAACCCGACCGGACGGACGCTCTCAGGCGGCCTTGACCCGGGGGCTCTGTACGGCCAAAGCGCTTTTTGGTGCCGCGCGCAACATTGAAAACGGCGGCAATCTACCATCATCGCGACCGCCTGATTGAGACAGGGTCGCGGATGGATGAGGTGATCTTCAGAAGAATTTAAAGGCACCGGTAACATGGAGGTCATCCTCGACCGCAAACTGGCCGACAAACGGATTTACCCCGCCATCGATGTAACGCGCTCCGGGACACGCCGTGAGGAATTATTGCTCTCAGAGCGTGAACTGGATGCCATGTGGATCCTGCGCAAGACTTTCGCGCAGTTAGAGACCGCGGCCGTGACAGAGACCATGCTGAACCTTTGATGAAGACACGTGACAACACCAGTTTGTCGCCTCCATCAATGTGTCCATGACGGACAAATCTTTATTCGACGCCATGCGCGGAGGCGCGCCCAAGCGCGACGCCGGCAACAACAATGGCTCAAGTTTAAGAAACGGATAAGTTTAGCGACCATGTCAATCGATTTTCTTTCGTTTGTGAAAGAGGTGTCAGGCAATCCGCTCTTGGCGGTGACGGTGCTGCTGACGCTAGGCGTCATTCTTGTGAATGGCTGGACCGATGCGCCTAACGCGATCGCGACAGCGGTGTCAACTCGGGCAATTTCCGTCCGCGCGGCCATCATCGTGGCGGCTTTCATGAATTTTCTTGGTGTCTTTGTGATGACCATGATCAGCGCGACAGTCGCTGAGACTATTTTCCGCATGGTCGACTTTGGCCATGACGCACACGCCAGCACCGTTGCACTTTGCGCGGCCATGAGCGCCATTGTTCTATGGGCATCGGCGGCGTCCTTTTTCGGAATCCCCACAAGTGAAAGCCACGCTCTTATTGCGGGGCTATCCGGTTCTGCCATCGCGCTGCACAACAGTTTTTCGGGAATTAACGCTTCGGAGTGGGTGAAGGTCCTCTACGGACTCCTGTTATCGTCTGCGCTGGGATTTATCGCGGGTTTTATGATGGCCCGGTTTATAAAATGGCTTTTTTCGGGCCGCGACCGGCGCAATCTTGCCCATGGTTTTCGCAAGGCGCAAATAGGTGCTGCCGCGGGCATGGCCTTCATGCACGGCGCGCAAGATGGGCAAAAATTCATGGCTGTCTTCATGATCGGAATCTTCTTGAATCGCGGTGTCACGAATGTAGAAAGCTTTGTGGTACCCATTTGGATGATGATGCTTTGCTCACTCATTATGGCGCTCGGAACTTCGATCGGTGGTTATCGGATTATTAAGTCAGTCGGAATGGACATGGTAAAACTTGAACCCTATCAGGGGTTTTCTGCAGACCTTGGCGCAAGTTTGAGCCTTTTGGCCGCCCAGCTTTTAGGATTGCCTGTCAGCACAACCCATACCAAGACGACCGCCATCATCGGTGTGGGCGCATCAGCTCGATTATCTTCGGTCAAATGGGGTGTTGTCGCCGATATGGTGATGAGTTGGATTTTAACCTTTCCGTTTTGCGGTCTGGTCGGTTATGGGATGACAAAGCTGTTTATGGCCATTTTTTAGGGGGCATTATGTTTGGAAAAAAGAAAAAAACAAACTATTTTCAACTGTTAAAAGACCTGACTTTGTACACACAGAGCGCGGCCGAATATCTCCAGAACTCTTTGCTTGAGTTTGAGCCGGATACGCTCGCCAAGTCATTAGAAGAGATGCATGCGATCGAACATTCTGCCGATCTTGCGCTTCACGTGCTCAGCGAGAAACTAGCGCGCGAATTTATCACGCCGATCGAACGCCAGGATATCTTTTCCATTGCCAATATGATTGATGACGTCACCGATTCAATCGAGGATGTCCTGATGTGCCTTTATATGTACAATATTTCGTCGCTTCGCAAAGAGGCGCTCGCATTTGCAGAGGTGATTGTCGCCTGTTCCAATGAATTAATCACCCTGATGAGTGAGTTTCAGGACTTTCGGACATCGGACGATATCCGAGGGCCCATTATCGAGATCAATGATTTGGAAGAACAAGGTGACGCGATTTACGTTCACTCGATACGAACGCTGTTCGAAGAACGGCGAGACCCGATCGAGGTCGTTGCCTGGATGGAAATATTCTCGCGCTTGGAGACATGTTGCGACAATTTTGAAAATGTCAGCCAGACGGTCGAACATGTCATTATGAAGAATACATAGTACTTGTTATAGTGCCTGAGAAGGGGAGTCGCGAACTCGCGGCTGAGAGGACCTTGGTCGACCCTTGAACCTGATCCGGATCATGCCGGCGTAGGGAGTAGAAATGCAATCATCATTTTCATCCGGTTTATTAAAGCTTATAAAAGCCATAAAGCGCGTATGGCGGCGTATTTGGCCCGCGGTACTTCTGATCGCAGTCCTCATCATCTTGATTCAGTGGCTAACCGACAGCGGCGTCATCCGGCATTTTGTTTTGCCTCGTCCCAGTGATGTGGCCATTTCCTTTGTCAAAGAATGGCCCGTGATGAAGTATGTCATCTTGAGTACGATGAAGGCTGCCCTTTCAGGCTTCTTGGCCGCCGCGGCACTCGCAGTTCTGTCCGCATTGTTAATGGATCGATTCCTTTGGGTTTCGGATGCCTTTTACCCGCTCATCGTGATCACCCAGACCCTCCCGACGCTGGTCATTACGCCCGTGATTGTGTTGCTTTTTGGCTACGGCGATTTCGCGCGTTTTTTCACTGTTATTCTTGTTTGTTTTTTCCCCGTGACGATCAGCCTGCTCCACGGTTTAAGAGCGGTGGATGCCGACTTGATCCGCCTGATGCGCACCATGGGGGCGCGTGAGGCTGAGATCCTTTACCATGTCAAAATACCGGCCAGTGCTCCGGCGCTTTTTTCAGGACTGAAAATCGCCGCGACCTATTCCATCATGGCCGCTGTGCTGGCGGAATGGGCAGGGGGCGGTGAGGGCCTGGGTATTTACATGTTGCGTACGAAGCGCGCCTTTCGTTTTGACGCGATGTTTGCCTCCATTATCTGGATTGTCGTGTTAAGTCTCTTGCTGTATCAGGCGGTCATAGGGATCGAGAAAAGGGTGACACCCTGGCGTCGCGGACAAGAGAGGAGATGAAAAGATGAAAAGTCAACCCATCCGTCGAGTTGCGCTGATGGTACTCGTATTGCTATGTGTCATCAGCAGCGCCTGCCGGCGTGCCGATGAGCACGATGGCGTGGACAGGGTCCGGTTTGCCCTTGATTGGACCCCGAATACGAATCACTCAGGGCTTTATCTTGCGCGTGAACGCGGCTTTTACAAGGAAGAATCGATTGATATTGAGTTCGTAGAATCGGATATGAGTTTTATCGAGATGGTGGCAAGTGATGCCGCAGCTTTCGGCATGGCTGCCCAAGAACAGGTCCTCCAGGCACGCGCTTCGATGGCGAATATACCCGTCGTCGCGATCGCGGCCGTGATACAGCACAACACGTCCGGATTTGCCTCCCCTGTTGATCGCGGTATCAAGAGTGCTCGCGATTTTGAAGGCAAGACCTACAGCGGATGGGGAACCGAGTTGGAGCTGTCGATCTTAAAGACCCTGATGGAACAATCGGGCGCCGATTTTGACGCCGTGAAGATCATCAATCAGTCGGCGGGCAACTTTATCGCGAGCATGGAGACTGAAGCCGATTTCGCGTGGATTTACTATGGCTGGGATGGCATGATCTGCGAACAGGAAGATTACCCGATTCATTTTATTCCCATTAACGCTATCGAAGCCCTTGATTTTTATTCGCCGGTCATCATCACGAATGAAAAAACCATCCGTGAACGCCCGGATCTTGTCCGGCGGTTTTTAAAAGCGACGGCCCAAGGTTATACGGAAGCTATTTTGCACCCAAAGGACGCGGTCGCAAGTTTAATGAGTGAGGCCCCTGAACTGGACCCTGTTCTGTTATTAGAAAGTCAGCGCTATCTGAATGAACGCTACATCGATGACGCGCCCTACTGGGGCGCGATGGATCCTCGAGTATGGGTGCGCTTTTCTACCTGGATGCAAGAACATGAACTTTTCGATCACCCGATCGATGTGGAAGGCGCTTACGACCTTTCCTTCCTTCCAAAGGATGGTTAAAGCGATATGGATGAGGCAACTGCGATGAATAAGGACGTGGTCCTTGCCTGTCAAGGGATCGATTATTCCTACGGTGAACTGCCTGTTTTAAAAGAGGTGTCGCTTGAGTTAAAGAAGGGTGAATATGTTTCTGTTTTGGGGCAGAGCGGCACAGGGAAGACCACCCTTTTTAACGTGCTAGCAGGATTAGATGAACCGACCTCGGGGGTGGTCCATCGCTCGGCGACCGTAGGCTATATGCTGCAAAAAGATATGCTCTTACCTTGGAAGCGCCTCATTGATAATGTGTCCTTGCCCTTTGTGCTCGGAGGGGATAAAAGGGGAGCGGCTCGACAAAAAGCGCTTCCCTTCTTTGAACGATTTGGTTTAAAGGGCTTGGAATACCGTTACCCCTCAGAGCTTTCAGGCGGTCAGCAAAAGCGCGCCGCTTTTTTGCGGACCTTTTTGTACTCCAACGGCCTGATGCTCTTGGATGAACCCTTCACAGGATTAGACGCCATCACCCGGGACGAGATGTATCGCTTTTTGCTTCAAAACAAAAAGGCGCTCGGCTTATCCATCCTCCTTGTGACGCATGACATTGAGGAGGCCATTACCTTATCCGACCGTTTGTATGTGCTCTCAAATGATTCGCCGGCTACTTTGTGGCCGCCTCTTGTGATTCCGCGCGAGGAAAACGAACAAGATCGATATATTGTCACAGGCCAACTGAGAGACGAAGTGCGCAGGCGGATCTTTTCCCCTATACTAAAGTCTGTTGAATGATTCGCGATAGGAGGAATCATGTTCCCCATTCTGTGTGAAACAATGCTTGATAATCCCTGGGAGCTGTCTGTATGGCTTCCTGCCGCCGTGCTTTTTGGCATCGCTTTTATTGTCTTTGTTTTTCGAAAATGGCTGTCAGGCGCCATTCTCTATGTCACGCTGACGCGCTCCCGACAGCATTATCCGGAGGATTACGTCGCCATACGAAATGAATTGTCGTCTCCCCTGCGGCTGTTTCTTCCCATCGCTTTTTTGACCGCCGCCTGTCATATGGCAGTCTTTATTCCCATGCCCTGGCACGGCCTGTTGATTAAAATAGCTGACACGGCGGTGACGGCGATCGCGTTTTGGCTTTTATTTAAGACCTCCATGGTGATCGGTGTCATCATATTGCGAGGGAAACGAGCAAAAGATCAGCCGATCGGGGTCAGCGCGGCCTCACTTTTAGTCTCCATGATCCGCGTTGGCATACTTTTCATCGGGGCCTTTGTCATCTTGTCCTACTGGGTGTCGAACATCGCGGGACTCGTCACGGGGCTGGGCATCGGAGGTTTGGCGCTGACCCTTGCCGCTCAGGATACCATCAGCAATTTTTTAGCGAGCCTTGTGATTTTGTTTGACCAACCCTTTAAGGTGGGGGATTGGATCAGCACGGATGAGGCGAAAGGTGAGGTGTTAGCCATCGGGATTCGATCGACAAGGTTGCGTGCTCCTGAGGGAGCGCTCGTATCTGTGCCCAATAAGATGTTAGTCGAAGCGTCAGTGACGAATGAAACGGAGCGGGAGAGGCGCCGGACGGATCAGAGCCTAATCATTCCCTGGGAGGTGCCCTGGGAGACGGTTGAAGCTTTCAAAAAAGCGCTGATCAAAGCCCTGAATGAACATGACGACATTGTCGGCACACCGCTTGTCGCGCTCTCTGAGTTAAGCGGGGCGGGCATGACGCTTTATATGAGCTACTATACCGGGGGGGATTATCGTGGGATGATGGCCACGCGCGATGCGGTCAATGAGATGATCACCAAGCTTTCGCATTCGTTTGACTTTAGCTTTTGGATTCCTGAGCGCGTGCTCGTCCAAAATGAACAAAAGACCCTTCCTGTGATACCATCAGTGGATGGAAAACCCCACAAGGAGTAAGACGTGAAACGACGTGAAGCGCCGGCAGAAGCCCGGCGGACATCAAGAAACCCAAAAAGGCCCAGTCGACAGCAACGACAGGCCCAGGCAACCGAACGAAAATTTCGTACGGTTTATTTAAGTATTGTCAGCATCTCAATCGTGCTGATTGTTGTGTTCGGATTTCTTGTCCGAGGAAAGATCGGCCATATGTTGGGACAAGACGATCCGGGGAACGGCACTGATTTTGAAGTATTCCCCTACCACAGTCTGCCTTCGTCCGAAGGGACGGGTTATGAAACAGAACCGACAGAAAGTACTGCGGAGCCGTGGACCGATACATGGGTGCCGACGGATGTACCTCCGGTGCCTGTGGTGACGACGCCCCCGTCAACATCCCCGAGTGAAACCAGCACCTCCACAACAGAAACGACCACCACCGATGAGAATGATCCTACAGAACCCACATCGGATGAAGATACAACCGCGCCCACGGACACTGAACCCACGACGGCTGGGGGCGAAGAGGAGACCACAACGACTACCGCTTCTCCGACGACGACGGAGCCGCCGCCAGCAGAAGCCGATGACGCCGATAAGGCGGATGACTGAGATCACGGTATAATAAGAGTGAGTGAGCGATGAGTGAGTGTGAACGCTTAGGAGGGAAATATGACTGAAAAAAGAGCAGGTTTGAAACCGGGGATGACCATTATTGTCATCGTGATCGCCATCATTTTGGTGGTCGCGTTCGCCTTTATCTCATACCATAATCGTTTTGTCAGAGCCGACGAGTCGATTAATCAGGCATGGGCACAGGTGCAAACGCAGTATCAGCGCCGGGCAGACCTTATTCCGAATCTTGTAGAGACTGTAAAGGGCTATGCCGCGCACGAAGAAAGTTTGCTTGTCGAATTGACAGGCATGCGGGCGCGCTATGGTGCCGCTAACACCCCTGAAGAGTTAGAGCAGGTGGACCAGGACTTCCAGCATGCGATTAACGTAGTCGTGGAGGCCTATCCTGAACTGAAGGCGAATGAGAACTTCCTTGCCCTGCAAGCGGAGCTTGCCGGCACGGAGAACAGGATTGCGGTCGCCAGGCGTGATTTCAATGACGTGGTGGCCAACTACAATCGTTCTGTTCGCAGTTTCCCGGGGAATTTTTTCGCGAAAATTTTCGGTTTCGGAACACGCGACATGTTTGAAGCGCAACCCGGGTCTGACGTCGCGCCATCGGTTAGCTTTTAAACTAAGGCAGGTCTGGCTTGTTGAACATGGATGTTGCCCCAAGACGAAGAGCGGGGCGATGGGTCGCCCTTTGGCTCTTCGTGTTGCTCGTCTTTACTTTGGCGACGGGTTTTCGGGTGCCCCCCAATCCGCAAGAAGACTTTGCCTATGATGAGACGGGGACACTGTCCCCGACACACGGCAGACCATACGGGATGTCAATCAACAGATCTCCGGCACGGGCGCGCAAATTGTCGTATGCATGATCAGTACGCTCGATGATGACAGCCTCGAAGATGCCGCCCTTGATATCTTCCGCACATGGGGCATTGGGAGCCGTTCAAAAGACAACGGCGTGCTGCTCCTGATCGCGAAAGATGACAGAAAACTTCGCATTGAAGTCGGATACGGACTGGAGGGCGCGATTCCTGACAGTGTGGCCGACCGCATCATTCGCAATGTTATCGCGCCGTCCTTTCGCGAGGGCGATTTTGACCGCGGGGTGCTCGATGGTTTCAACGCCCTTGTGACGCGTGTGGCTGAGGAATATGACCTCGAGATTGACGCGGACGGCTATGTGCCCGTCGAAAGTGAAGAGGGCACGAGTGTGCTTGAGGGCATTCTCATGGCCATCATCGTGATCTTTATCCTTTTGACTTATTTCGGCCGTATTTTCCGCTTTTTGCCGATCTACCGAGGTGGAGGAGGCGGAGGGGGCTTTCGTTCTGGAGGCGGCGGTTGGTCCGGAGGAGGCTCGTCCGGAGGGGGATTTGGCGGCGGTTCCTCAGGCGGCGGCGGCGCGTCGGGAGGTTGGTAAAAGATGGCTGAATTGTCGGACATGATGGTATTGACGATTGACGATTTGGAGAAGAATCTCGGTCGCGCGAAGTTTCGTGATTTTATCCGCGAATCTGAATTGCGTTTTACCAAACAAGTGGCCTCGATAGCCGACCATATTCTCGACCATCGCGATATCCGAGCGATTTTCGTTTCAGGCCCCACCTCATCCGGTAAGACGACCTCCTCGATGCTCATGTCCAAACGACTGTCGGAGGCGGGACTTCACACCTATCATCTGGAGCTCGATGACTACTACCGACCTGAACGGCTGCGCTATGACGAAGAAGGGCGCCCCGATTTTGAAAGCATCGACACGATTGATTTGGAGGTGTTGGGTCAGGACTTAGAACGCCTGTTTAACAATGAAGAAGTCGCGATCCCTACCTTTGATTTTGCGTCCCGAACAAGGTTTTATGAACCGGGTAAGACGATCCGGATGCAAGACGGCGATGTCTTGCTCGTGGAGGGCTTACACGGGCTTGCTTCTGAATTGATGGACCGCATTCCGAAAGAAAGGCGCCTTAGCTACTTCATTTTGCCCCATGCGCGTGTGCTCTCTGACAGACGCATGCTCTCAGGCAGCGACATCCGCGTATTGCGCCGCATCAGCCGCGACGTGCGGCACCGCGGAGCGACCGCCATCGATACGATTGACTACTGGCCCATGATCGATCGATCAGAAAGTGATTTCATCCCCCGTTACTTGGAGGCGGCGGATTTTTATATCAACTCCATCCTCGCGTATGAATTTATGGTCATCGGACCGATGGCGCGCATCGAGATTGAAAAATCGCTCGAACAATTCTTCAAAGGTGAATTGCCGCCCTCGTCCTATACCAATAATCCTTCGGGGCATTCCGATTTAAAACGGGCCATTGGCGAAGCGACACGCCTCTCCTATGTCTGTGAGCAGTTGCCCGAGGTGGATCCTTCCTTTGTGCCGGATGATTCCATCCTAAAAGAGTTTCTCTAAGCCGTCCTATCCGAGTCTGTTTTAACTCGGTAACGGGTGACACTACAGCCGCGCTCATTAATCCCTATCATAGCTACAAATACATGAAGAGGACGTGATTTTGTGCGTCCATTAAAGAAAGAATTAGGAGAAGAGCCATGACAGAGATTTTTAAACAAGACAATTTTCAGGAGAAGGTCCTTGACAGCGATCTTCCCGTTTTGATTGATTTTTGGGCGGAGTGGTGCGGCCCCTGCCGTATGGTAGGTCCGGTGGTCGAAGAACTTGCGAAGAACTACGAAGGCAAGGCCGTTGTCGGGAAGGTGAATGTCGATGAAGAGCGCAGTTTGGCACAAAAATACCGCGTGTTCAGCATTCCTACCCTGTTCATTTTCAAAGACGGCAAGGTAGTGGATCAGCTGGTAGGCGCAAGGCCCTACGACGATATCGCCAAAGTACTCGATAAGCATATCGGCTAAACGATTAAAACGAACCGTAGAACCCACGTTGCTTTTGAAGCGCGTGGGTTTTTTAAACTCATTATTCGGAGGTGTTACCATGGCTCGATTATTA
Organism: Clostridia bacterium; assembly: GCA_040766025.1. Taxonomy (GTDB): domain Bacteria; phylum Bacillota; class Clostridia; order Saccharofermentanales; family DTU023; genus UBA4923. Next base: position 235,909 of record JAXGRH010000003.1, read on the forward strand.
CTTAAAGAAGAACAACAAAAACTTGATCACGAATTTACCGAATTGACAGGGCTCCCTCCCATTGTGCTGATGGAGCAGGCGGCTTCAGGCCTCTCAGGCATGATTGAAAGCCTTCTTGATTCATTTGAACCAAGAGACGAAAACGATTTTGATGTGCTCTTCGTCGCGGGCCCGGGCCGAAACGGGGGCGACGGATGGGCTTCTGCAAGGCAGCTGATGGCACAGGGCTACGAAGTCATTGTGTACGACGCGGCCAAAGATTTTGAAACATCAGGCGATGTGTTTTTGAATAAGTCAGCCTATCGGAGGCTGGGCGGACAGATCGTGACCGAGCGGGATGAACTGCAAAATAGACTGCCTTTAATTGTGGTGGATGCTCTTTTCGGGACGGGTTTTGATGCCTCAAAGCCGCTGTCCGATCGGGCGAAAGCGGCCTTTTCCCTGATGGCGGATTTAAAAGAAAAAGACATTTGTGTGGTCGCCTGCGACATTCCGAGTGGCGTGGACGCCGACACGGGTTACGCTATTTACCAAGCGGTAAAAGCTGATTTCACCGGCACCTTCGGACGTAAAAAGGTGGGGCTTGTGACGCATCCCGGTCTTTTGTACGCGGGTGAAGTGATGGAATTTCCCATCAGCATGAGTGATGAGTTTGTGGAGCACGCCTTGGAGCGCGAGCGCTATGTCTGCCAACTGGATGCTGACTCCGCGTCGGATAAACGAAAAGATCACGCGCCGGACGGCCACAAGGGTCAGTTTGGCCGCGTCATGCTGATCGGAGGCGCCGAAGGGATGACAGGGGCGCTTATCTTGGCGGCCCGCGCGACCGAGAAAATGGGTGTAGGTTATACCATGCTCCGCGCGCCGGAGGCCCAGCTGCCGATCATTGCATCCGCGGTCCCCTCAGCCCTTTTGTCCTCGGTTCCTGAAGAAGGCACCGAGACTAAACGTGACTTACCTGAACCCGATGTCATCGCGATCGGATCGGGGGCGGGGAAAGATCCCTGGGTGAAAAAAGCCATCAATCATCTTTTGCGCCAGCCGATGCCGATTATTATCGACGCAGACGGCTTGAACGCGCTCTCTCGGATGATGGGTGCCTACGATATTTTAAAAGAGCGCTATGAAAAGGGATTGCCGCCCGCAGTCTTGACCCCGCATCCCGGCGAGTTCCTGCGACTTGCGCCGGAAAGCTCCATGCTCCTTTCAGCGATCGGGCGCAGGCCGCAAGGGAGCTTGCACAGCGCACCGGTTCAATCATCGTCTTGGGGCATGGCGACCGTCGTCGCGATGCCGGACGGCGATGTTTACATTAACTCGACAGGCAACGTAGGCCTTGCCAAGGGTGGCTCGGGGGATGTGTTGACCGGCATGATCGCGGGCCTTGCGGCCCAGATGGATTCCATTGAAGACGCGGTCAAACGTGCGGTGTACCTCCACGGCCTTGTCGCGGATATCGCGTCAGAAAAATACCTCTCTGAGACGGTGATCACACCCGAAGACCTGATCGCAACGATTGGAGAAGCCTTGCTCTGCTAAATGGCTTTATTTGGCCATCGATATTTGATAGGATAGAGATGTTTCCGGGGCGGGGTGTAATTCCCCACCGGCGGTGATGCCCTCTTGTAAGGGACGAGCCCGCGAGCATATCGCATGACCAGGTGAGAATCCTTGGGCCGGCAGTTAAAGTCTGAATGGGAGGAACAACGATCTGTGATCAATGCCCCGGTTTTCCGGGGCATTTTATATTCCCGGGAGACTATTATCTGAAAGGAGCGGTCGTTTTATAACGTGGCCGCACAAAAACTATGACAGAACAAAACAATCATTCTCTTGGGAATAATGAACGACAAGCAAGGACACGTTGGGTAGCCAAGACGGGTATTTTGTCTGCGGCGGCCATTGCGCTGATGTATCTTGAGATCTCATTGCCTTTGTTTCCCGCTTTTTTGAAATTTGATTTCTCAGAGATCCCGGCCTTACTCGCCGCGTTTTCCATGGGTCCCTTAGCCGGGATTATGGTGGAGCTTGTCAAGAACATCGGGCATCTTCCGGCAAGCCACACCCTGATGGTGGGGGAGCTTGCCAACTTCATCATGGGGAGCCTGTTTGTCGGGACGGCCGGACTCATCTACCGCTACAAGAAAAGCGCGGGGGCGCAATAATCTCTATGGCCGCGGGCACGGTGGCGTTGACCGTGTGGGGGCGTTAATCAATTACTTTATTACGATCCCGTTTTACATCACCGTCATGGGCCTGTCGATGGAAGGTATTGTGGCCGCAACAGGAGCCGCCGGCAATACTATGGTGAACGATTTATCGAGTCTCATCTGGTGGGTTTTTGTCCCCTTCAATATTTTCAAAGGGCTTGTGGTATCCGTGATTGTCGGCCTGATCTATAAGAAGCTGAGTACCCTGCTGCACCGCTGAGGAACGGCTCCCCTGTGTTAGAATGATTTGATATCTCTTCGCAAAATAAGGAACAGGGGAGTGGATCATGAACCTAAAAGCCCCGCGTGGGACAAAAGATATTCTGCCGGAAGAAACCGCACAAAGACAGTATCTGGAACAGGTGTTTTCAGATATTTGCCAACGCTATGGCTACCGCGAGATTCGCGTGCCGACTTTTGAGCATACGGATTTATTTGTGCGCGGCGTAGGCGACGCGAGCGACATCGTCGAAGAGATGTACACCTTCGAGGACAAGGGGGCAGAAGTGTCACCTTGCGCCCTGAGGGGACGGCCGGTGTGGCGCGCGCCTTTGTGGAGCAGGGTATGGCGTCCCGCCCCGCGCCTGTCAAACTTTGGTACAACATGAATATGTTCCGCTACGAGAAGATGCAAAAGGGCCGTTATCGGGAGTTCTGGCAGTTCGGCTGTGAGACCTTCGGCAGTGAGAGCCCTGAGGCGGACGCGGAGCTTATTGGTCTTTTGGACAGTTTCTTTTTGGCGCTTGGACTGTCAGCGATTTTTGGAATTAACAGCATCGGCTGTCCCGGATGCCGTGAGTCTTACCGTGAGGCGCTTCGCGATTATTACAGGCCGAAGCTTCATGAAATGTGCGAGGACTGTCAGGTGCGCTTTGATCTGAATCCTTTGCGCATGCTTGACTGCAAAGTCGACCACTGTCACCTTCTTTCACAAGACGCGCCGGTCCAGCTTGATTATCTTTGCGGAGACTGCGCCGAACACTTTCGTCTTGTGAAAACCTATCTTGAGCATCTTGCTATTCGTTACACCGTCAACCCGCGTATGGTGCGCGGTCTTGACTACTACACGCGCACTGTTTTTGAGTTTATTTCAGATAATGTCGGGACCCAGGGGACGATTTGCGGAGGTGGCCGCTATGACGGCTTGATCGATGAAATCGGAGGCAGTCATGTGCCGGCGGTGGGTTTTGCGATGGGTGTAGAGCGATTAATGATTGAGATGGAAGCGCAGGGTATCCCCCCCAAAGAAGAGGCGCACCCGATCCTTTATATTGCGTCCTTCCCCTCGACAATATCAGAGGCGTTGGCGCTGACCCAGAGTCTTATACTGTGAAGGCTTTGCGGTGGAGACCGATATCATGGGGCGCAGTATTCGCGCCCAGATGAAGGCGGCCGACCGGATGCGGCGTGCCGACTATATCCTGGTTTTAGGTGATATGGAAGTCCAAGAGGGGCAGGGGAAACTGCGACGACTGTCAGACGGAAGTGAATCCGAAGTTGCGTTGGCAGCGCTCGCGACCTTGTTGGCCCGCGAATAAAAAATGAACGTATTTTTAGTTTAAATACCGCAGGAGGTTTGAAGCATGAGTGAATCAATGGGAAATTGGAGAAGAAGTTGCCTTGCAGGTGATGTCACCGAGGCAATGGTCGGCGAAGAATTGATCCTGATGGGATGGTGCCACAAGCAGCGCGATTTGGGCGGTCTTTTGTTCATCACATTGCGCGACATCGCAGGGGAGGTTCAGATTGTCGTCGACGACGATTCACCATTGGATGTGCAGAAAAAAGCGGCGGGGGTGCGAGGCGAATATGTGCTGGCCGTGAAGGGCAACCTGCGCCTTCGAAGCGCCGTCAACCCGGATATGAAGACGGGTACAGTGGAGCTTCACGCGCAAGATCTTCGCATTCTTTCCGAGTCGGATACACCGCCTTTCTACATTGAGGAGGATATCGATGTCAATGAGAATCTGAGACTGAAGTATCGTTTCTTGGACTTAAGGCGTCCCGGCATGCAGCAAAAACTTTTGGCGCGGCACCGCATCACGAAGATCACGCGTGATTTCTTTGACCGGGAAGGTTTTATTGATGTGGAGACACCGACACTCATCAAAAGTACGCCGGAAGGAGCACGCGACTATCTTGTGCCCTCACGCGTATTCCCCGGACGCTTCTTTGCCCTGCCGCAGTCACCCCAGCTTTATAAGCAGCTTCTGATGCTTGCGGGCTATAACAAATACATGCAGATCGCGCGTTGTTTTAGAGATGAAGATTTGCGCGCCGACCGCCAACCGGAATTTACACAAATTGATATCGAGATGGCCTTTGTCGGTGAAGAGGATGTCCTTGACGTGAACGAGCGCTTTTTGCAGACCCTGATGCGCGAGTTTTGTGATTTTGAACTGACGCTTCCGATTCGCCGTATTACCTGGCGCGACGCGATGGCGCGCTTTGGCTCAGATAAACCGGATCTTCGCTTTGAGATGGAGATTGCGGACCTTTCGGATCTTGCTCAAAAAACGGATTTCCAGGTGTTCAAAAATGCCGTCGATGAGGGCGGCATCGTCGCCGCGATCGCCGTACCGGGTGGCGCCTCGATGTCACGCAGAGAACTTGACGGCCTCTCAAGCTTTGTGAAACAAAATACGAAGGCCAAGGGACTGTCCTGGCTGTCTTTAGGCGAGGACGGCGAAAGCAAGGGCTCTGTTGCCAAATTCTGTGATGCTTCTTTTGTGAAAGAAGCGTTAAAGCGCGCAAATGCCGCTGAGGATGCTCAGCTTCTCATCGGAGCCGATGCGGATCGCATGACGGCATTAGAGTCTTTAGGCGATCTTCGCATTGAGGTGGCTAAGCGCCGCGACCTTATCCCGGAAGGACGCTTTGAATTTTGTTGGGTGACAGAATTCCCCTTGCTTGAATGGTCTGAAGAGACGGAGCGTTTTGTCGCCAAGCACCACCCATTCACTTCGCCAATGGAGGAGGATATCGAGATGCTCGATACGAACCCGGGTGAGGTTCGGGCGCGCGCGTACGACATGGTCTTGAACGGGACGGAGCTTGGGGGCGGCAGTATTCGTATCCATCGTCAGGATTTGCAAAAACGCATGTTTAAGTTGCTCGGCTTTACTGAAGAGCAGGCGGAGGAACAGTTTGGCTTTCTCCTGTCGGCCTTCCGTTTCGGGGTGCCGCCGCACGGCGGGTTGGCTTACGGCCTTGACCGCATCGTGATGTTGCTTGTGGGCGAGGAGAGTATCCGCGAGGTGATTGCCTTCCCGAAGGTACAAAACTCTTCATCCGTGATGACAGGCGCGCCTTATTATGTGGCGCAAAAGCAATTAGATGAACTTGGTCTTACCATCGCTAAAAAGGATCCGGACGAAGCATGAATGAAAGGCCCGACAATCTAGCACGTCAAGACAGTTTGGAGGCGTATTTTGAC
>JAXGRH010000004.1:0-146176 GCA_040766025.1 Clostridia bacterium
AATCTTAAACATGAGCCATTCATCCAGAATAAGTAAGGGAACCTCGGTGAAGTGTTTTCGGATCTTGCTATATTTCTCGATGCCGTAGCTTCGCGCGATCTTAAGAGTGTCCAAAAGCTCAGGGAGTTGGATGTACCGGGTCGCAATACCCTGCCGGCAAGCCTGTTGACCCAGCGCCTGCCCCAGATAACTCTTACCGGCGCCCGTCGCCCCAAAGATATTGACATTGCGCGCGTGATGGATGTAGTTGCTTGTGGCAAGTTCCAAAATGAGCTGTTTATTGATCTTTCTTCTTGCACTGTAGTCAAGATCCTCAATACAGGCTTGCGAGTTTTGAAACTGTGCCTGTTTTAGGAGGCGTTGAATCTTGTTTTTTTTCTTTCGTGCGATCTCGCGATCCACCAATAATCCCAAGCGAGCCTCGAAGTCGAGTTCGTCAAAAGCAAAAGAACTGTCCTGTTCTTCGAAGGCCTCGGCCATCCCGTAGAGTCTTAACACTTTTAGTTTTTCGAGGGTGTCATGACGCAACATATTGCCACCTCAATCTTTCTTCTTGTAGTAATGGGCGCCTCGTCGAAAACCTTGAGGGGCAGCAGTGGGTTCGTCAATCGGTTTAGGGGTGGCAAGATCCTCCCCCTTTTCCAAGATCCGTTTCACCTGACTGTAGCGCAAGGATAACTTGCGATCTAAGAGTGTCCGACAGGCTTGTTCCAGACGTTGCTCTGAGTATTTGTCCTTTAAGCCCAACACCCCAAAGCACGACCGATAGGCGTGTTGTTCGATGACCGACTGTGCGAGGATCCCTTGGATTACCTTTTTGCAAGCGGGTCCGATTTTCCCCGCCCAAGCCACAAAGCGTTTGGCATCCCAGTCCACAAAGAAAAGCTTTCCCGGGGGCATATGGTCGGCGACCGTCACGTATTGTTGCCGCCCTCGCTGACGCGGATGGGAGGCAACGCGTTCGTGGTGGTAGAATAGCTCTACAGTCCCTAGTGTGGCGCGGATGTCCACCCTTTCACCGACATACTCGAAGGGGACCGAATAGTAATGGCCTTGGTACACCGCATGGCAATTGGGTTGTACCTTGGCCTGAGACCATTCAGCAAACACGTAGGGTTCTTGGGGGAGCGTGAGCAGGTAGTCTTTTTCTTCGTTGAGGAAGGCATCCCACCGGCTCACGTCTTTCCCTGTCAGTGGGGCCGAATTGATGGCTTCCAACGCTTTTGAGACCGCATCTTGTAGCTCAAAGAAGTTTTGAAACCGATGGTGCCTGAGTTTTCCTAAGATACGCTGTGAAGCGATTTTGACCGCGTTTTCGACGGCCCCCTTGTCTTGGGGCTTTCGCACACGCGCGGGCAGGATAACGGTGCCGTAGTGCTCAGCCAATTCCTGGTAAGTGCGATTGATGACAGGCTCAAAGAAGATTGCTTTGTCGACCCCTGTTTTGAGATTGTCGGGCACAAGTGTTTTAGGGACTCCGCCAAAGTAGCGAAAAGCGCGATTGTGCGCGGCAATCCAGCTTGGCATTTTCTCGTCACGAAAAACGTCCGCAAAGATGAGTTGGCTTGCGGGCAAGACCGCAACAAAAAGATGGGCTTCATTTAATTCACCCATGTCTTCGTCGTAATAGGCGATGTGCGAACCCGCCCAGTCGACCTGGGCGGCCATGCCGGGTTTATGTTCCAAGCGGATGGTCGCTTTTTGTGTGCGCGCATACTGATGGTAGTAACGCCGATACTGTGTCTCCATGTAGTAACGCTGCCCTGTGTGGATACAGCGCTCAACATATTCCTCCCACAGCATCCTTAATGTGACGTGTTCATGCGCCAATTCTTGGTGGACGATTTCATAGTCCGGCATGACGTAGGACAGATCCCGATTCCCGCCGATATTTTTTTTCCTCAACACCGCCGGCTCCAAGTCAATTTCTCGGACGTTGTCAAGATCCTCCAAATCTTTCCACCCTTGACTGTCTGCGTAACGGACGAGCACGGCGACGGTGTCTCGTGACACGCCAAGGGCTTTGGCCACTTGTCGTTGACTGACGCCGCCCATGACCATTCGCAAAACTCGTAAATTGTTTGAGCTCATGTCAAACCTCCCAAAAAATAGATTTGCCGCTGTCGCGGCAAGTTCATTTTACGGGAGTTAGATACGTTTCGGTATGAGGTGGCCTTCTTCGAGCGCGGCGGTGGCCTTATTCGTCCGCGACGCTGGCCTTATTCACGCGCGACGGTGGCCTTGAGCGGGCGCGATTTCCATTCAAAATGCGGAGGTTTTTATTTCTGCGGGTACTTGTAGTCAAGTCCATAATGTTGGTGTAAATTCTCTTTCCTATCCTATTCATAAACGCTTACCTCCTTCACGTTCAACCTTTTTGTCGTTTTGCAAAACTTCGTGAGATGAAACTTTCTGCGGCAGCTAAGAAGGTAGAGGATTCCGTCGATGAGACGCTAGAATACATGGCATTCCCACGCGAACACTGGCGCAAGATTCAGTAACAATGTCATCGAGCGACTGAACCGTGAGATACGGCGACGAACGCGCGTGAACTGGGCACATTCCCCGATGGGAATTCAGCACTTATGCTCGTTTGCGCGCGCTTGCGATACATGGAACACTCCATGTGGGGCGCGGGATTATACATGAACATGAAGCATTTGGAGACGGTGGAAGAAGAAATGAGGGAGGAACAGGGGGCATAAAGTCGCGCCGCGTTCGGGGACCCGCCCCCGGGGGCAGGTCCCAGACATTACCAGGTAAGACAAATGTGCGAAAGACTCTTGACGGTACCCTTGTAATGGCCCCTGTGGGAGTCCGGCAAATAACCAGTTCTTTCGCCCAACGGCGAAAGGGCGGAATGGCATTTTCGGCCCGCTCATTGGTAATAGGGATCCGGCCATCTTCAAGAAGGTCGCAGGCCGTGAGCGATTGTTTATGGCGTATTGGAAAGCATTGCCCAACATCGTGCGCGGTAAAACATGAGGAGCGTTCTCCTCCACAAAGGACCAGAAGTCCTGAAGGAGCGGAACAGCCTCTTTTAATCGGGCCTCCCTTCGCGCGTCCGCGGTCATCACGGACAAGGTGCGCTCCAGCATAAAAAGATCCCCAATAAATCGTAATGCTCGGTCCGCGATACCGGTTGTGCCCTTTTCTCTTTTTAACCGTGACACCGCCTCAAACTTTCGGCGCACATGCGCCCAACAACTACATCGGGTGGCGTGAGGGAGTCGGTTATACCCAGATAATCATCCGTCACAAGGTAACCTTTGAAGTCCAAAAGTAATCGCTCCGCGACACTTTGTCCGCGACCGGGACCGTATTCAAAATAGCGAATCGGATGGTGGGCCTCCGAGCCATTGGCCAGTACCCACATGTACGACTTGGCTTCATTGGGGCGATCGGAGTTCATGGTACCTGCACCGGGGTCTCATCCGCATGCAGCACCGGTTCTACGTCCAATTTTTGCTTGAACTCAACCATCAGGGGAGAAGCCGTCATAGGTAACCTTATTACGGCCCAACTGGACAAGGTCCACGATCAAGGGTCACACCCATCGCCTTCCAGTCTTTGACCTGGCGGTCAAGGGGCAATGCCTGGACATACTTTTGGTACATGACATGCGCGACCGAAGATGGCGACGCATAGGAGTGTTGAATCACGGGTTCCGGTACATGAGGTTCTACAAAAACGGTTTCACCCCGCTCCTTAGAACAATTAGGACAAGTGCAGGTCTCTTGCTGGATATCCAGTAGATTGACTTTAGCGGGGATGAACTCCACCTCAAAGCGGTTATGGCGGATCCCTAACACCGACAATTCATGACCGCAGGTGGTGCAGCATCGTTCTTCGTCCGACAGACGGTGAATCACATCGACCGGTTGGAGTGCGCCAAAGACATCGGTCAGCTTGTGCCCTTTTTTTGTCTTGCGACGTTTAGGGGCTGTGTACGCCTCGGAAAGTTCCTCCTCCTCAACCATTTCTACTTCATTAAACAGGCGCGCGACTTCATCCATCACCAACTGCCGTAGCGGAGTTTTTCGGAAGAGGAGCCATAAAGTTTACGCGTGAGATGTTCGACCGACTCCGAGTTTATCGATCCTCCCCAAAAGCGCTTGGCGTTCCTTTTCGTGAGCGGTGATGAGCGCTTGGGTTCTTTTTCGCGGGTGGCGATGACCTCTTGAGACGCGAGAAGAAGCGCGTAACGTTGCGTTTTCTTCTTTTAATTGTACGTTCGTTGGGGTCAAATCGGTGAGTTCCTCTGCTTGTTTTTGACACCTTTATACTAGCAGAAAATCCCCTTCAAGTCAAGCCGAAAGAGCTGGTATCAAGGCCTTTTTGGCCTTTAAATGACACGCCCTTTCATCCCTTTTTTTATCTGTTTTTTGGGATCCACCGTCAACCCTTCTAACAGCCAGCGTAATTGTTGGGACGAGAAAGCTCTCGCACCTCGGAGGGCGTGCGCGGCCACTGGAAACGACCATTTTCTAATCGCTTGTAAAGAAGCATAAATCCGTCACCTTCCCAGTAGAGTGCCCCGAAGCGATCGCTCCTTCTTCCCGCAAAATAAATAAAGCGCGTTCGCCTGGCGGGATCTTGGCCAAAGACCTCCACCACGATCGCCGCAAGCCCGTCGATTTGTTTTTCGAAGGTCCGTGTAACCACAGGCAATATAGATCTTCGTATGGTCAGGTAGTGCGTTCAGCATAGACCGGAAAGGACAGCTTGCGCGATACGAATGGATTGGGGATCCGCCTCTTGGGACACCTCCAAAGTTAGCCCGGAAGGCGAAGACTTAACGCCATGCGGATGATGCGGTCACGGCGGAGGGCACTTCACAAAATACGGGCAATGCGTTCTGTGCTTGGTCTTTTGGGAAAGCAGCGACTCGACGCGGAGCTGTTTCAACCAATAATAATAAGATCCCTCTCCCACACCCTGCTCTTTGCACCATGCTCTGACGGATTGTCCGCTCTCCAGACAATCCATGATACGGGCTTGCCATATTTCACGGCTTCGTTGTCGGCGTATTGATCGCATATCCATCCGCGGGTCCCCCTGGGCTTCACTCTTTCCAGGTACTCTGTTTTCTCAACGTAGTAAACAGAGCACTTTAATGATTATCCCAAGTTCATCACCCGATCGCCAGCGTGGATTAAAGGACGCTTTACATAATAATTCATAGCGATTGGCTTTCAGCTGCCTTTTATTTATAATAATCGTAACAGGACTCCCCACACCTCTCAGCTTGCTGATGTGTCCCATGAGGAGACATTCTATTTACAAGTAATAGTCAGTATTAATATGTCAAGTTGCTTTAAAATAAGTAACTTGACACAATATTCTCCGTGTTTAGACTGGTGATACGAATTGAAAACGAGAGTTTTTGCGGGTGATGCATTTATGCGTTGCCCGTTTTTTACTGCTTTAAATTAATCGTATCAAAACCCCCACCCTCTGCCAAATGAAGTGACGTGATCTTCTGAGATCGCGTCATTTTTTTGTTTGAAAAACAGAAGATAAACTTCCCCTACTTTGCCAATAAGACACCATCGCGCATCTGGTAGGTGACATCTACGATGTCCATGATTTCGAGATCATGGGTCACGATGACCACACAATAGTTTTGGGTATGGGCAAGGTCTGCTAAGAGCTCTACGATTGTTCGGGCGGTGGCGGAGTCGAGGTTGCCTGTGGGTTCATCGGCGAGGATGAGGTTGGTGTCCATGGCCAGTGCGCGGGCGATGGCGATGCGTTGCTGTTCTCCTCCCGAGAGCATTGAGGGGAATCGGTTGAATTCGGATTCGCCGAGATCGACGCTTCGGATGTAGTCTTGGGCGCGTTCTTTGGCTTCTTTGGGTTTGATACCGTGAAGTTCCATTGGGTACATTACGTTTTCTACGGCGGTCAAAAGTGGGAATAGCCGATAGTTTTGGTAGATCATGGCGACTTCATCGCGACGGTATTGGTCGAGGTTGAGATTTCGGGTGGATTGGCCGCGGAAAAAGACGTCCCCTTGTTGGGGGAGGTCAAGGCCTGCCATGAGTGAGAGCATGGTGGATTTGCCGCTTCCGCTTTTGCCGATGATCGCATATATTTTGCCTTGTTCAAATGTGCAGCTTACATTCTGCAAGGCTTCCATCGACTGGTAACGGTTGTCGTAGGTGTATTTAACGGAGTCTAACGTGATGATGCTCAAGTTCGGGCCTCTTATTCTTTCTCAGTCATTATAGCTAATGTGGATTTTTGGTTTTGGAACATCGTGGACACGATGACACTTAGGGCGTAGCTGAGCATGAAGGCATAGCTTTCCCAGGAGCTTAGTTCTTTTGGTCCTTGGACGATTAACCAGTAGATAATCGCGATTAATGCGCCTAATAGGAGTAGGATGGTTTGCTCGCCGAATATGGTGGCGAGGATGGTGCTTTTTTTCGCGCCCATGGCGCGCATGAGGGCGATATTCTCTCGCCTTGACTTGATGACTAAAAACCCTGTCAGGGCGCCTAGAAGGATGACAAGGAAGAGCATCACGGGGTAAAGCAGTTCCAGGTAGCGGCTGCGTTGATCGATGGTGCTTATTGTTTCCAAGAATTGGGAATCTTCTACGACGACACTGATTCGGATGCGGTTTTGAACACCGGGTCCTGAAAAGGCTTTATCTGAGAGTTCGTCTTTGATCTCTGTGAGGATTCCGGGATCGGGCACAGTGAAGGTCAATGAGGAAACGTAGTAGTTGTCCAAGATGATGTCGAGCAGTTGTTGTTGGGTCAGTTCTTCTTCGGGCAGGGAGTGGTCGGTTCGCAGTATATTTCTGAGGTAGTTTCCGGTTGTGAGTGTGCGCTTGATCTGGGGAAGCTCGTTTAAAGTCGAGTGATCGGGATCTAGGGCGCCTAAAGGCAAGGGTGCGTAGATGTTGTCGAGATCGCCGCGGCGGTCGAAGCTGCCTACGACTTCAATTTCTAAGGATCGGATGCCGTGTGAGTTGGCCCCGTACAGATGGTCTTGTGTGTAGATTCGGATGGTGTCTCCGTATTTGATGCCTTTTTCGTTTTTCATGTCGTTTGAGATGACGGCGGGGAGTATATCCCAGTCTCTTTTTGCAAAGCGTTCTTCGTCCCAGCTGTCCATGAATTCCGCTTCGAAATCTGAAAAAAGGAATTCGGGTGCTTGGCGGACGCGGTCGGTGAAGACGATTTGGGGTTCGAACTGTAAGGCGGTGTGGATGTTTTCCCATTGGAATCCGCTCTCAATGATGGGCATTTCTTCGGCGTCCCCGTTTGTGCCGTCCTGATGCGTCACGATGCCCAGGTAGCGGTAGTGTGTCTGGTAGACGTAGGCGATGTCGCCGAGGCCCTTTGTGTCGCGTAGCTTGGCGGCTTGTGTGTTGAAGATGGCGAGGCGGTCTGTGAAGTAGCCGTCCATTTTTGCGGTGTAGCCTCGGAGTTCTGTGTTGTCGATGAGGTCGATTTTGGCGGTTGCGTAGGATGTTAGGGTTGCCTGCATCGCGGATACGAAGAGGAAAGCCGCTATACTTAAGCTGATGATGACAAGTGAGCGGGCTTTGTCGCGTCTTGCGACGAGTGTGGCTTGTCTTAGGGGCCCGGATAAGGCGGTCGATGATTTTTTGACGGCGCGTGGAACGCGGACTTTTGCGCGGTGGGTCATGAGGCGTCCGCTGACGGTTCGTTCGGCGAAGAAGAGTAAGAAACCCAAAGATGCGATGAGGACGGCAAAGCCGGCGGCAAGCGCGAAGCCATAGGAGAGGGTGACTACGGGTTTAAAAGGTTTTACGAGGCCGCGGAAGGCGTCGCTGTAGCGCGTATCGATGACTTGTAGGTCAGCCACGAAGTTTAGGGCGTAGACGATTAGGTCTTCGGCATATAGCACGCCGACTCCTATTCCGAGGATGATGGCCATGCTGGCGATGAGGCTTGATCCTGAAAGAAGATAGTGTCGGCTTTCTCTTTTGGTGGCGCCGAAGCTTCTCATGATCTCGACGGTTTCTTGCTGGCTGTCCGCGTATTGGACGGAGAAGAAGATGAGTACTGCCAAAACGACCAGGAGAGCGACGGCGGATAGGGCGATGGCGGCGTTTTGTACGACTCTGACGGCGTTTGCCATGGTTTCATAGCCTTGGTCATAGATGTTGACCCGGATGTTGTCGGTGAGGTACGGTGCCATGGTGTCGAGGAATTCGTCGGCGGTGCCGTTTTTAAGGTGGCCTGCCCGAGTTCCATGTCGTAGTGTACGGGCGTTGGGTCGCCTTTAGGGCTCGGGATATAGATGTTTTTGTGGTAGTCCTCGTGGTAGGTGACGATGCCGACGATGGTGTAGGTTTCCTCAATAGGTAACTCGAGTCCCCATTCGTAGAAAGCTTCGGTGTCGGAGTCCGGCAGTAGTATTGTGAGTTCGTCGCCGATTTCGAGTTCTTGGCGCTTCGCGATGTTTTGAGAGATGACGACAAGTTTTTCGCCGGCTTCGGCTTCTTCGGGTGTGAAGATGCGTCCGGCTAGTAGTTCTACATGGTGTTGGTGGAATTCTTCGATGTCGGCTAAGTCATGGACTCGGTGGACGCTCAATGCGCGGTTCATGGCGCCGTAGTATTCGGCGATTTCTCGGTATATCTGTACTTCTTCTCTTTGCAGGTCGGCCATATCGGTTATTTCGTAGTAGGGTTTTATGGCTTGTGTATCGATGCCTGCGGCTTCTGCCCAGTGGTTGTAGAAGGGTGTTATTTTTATGACGATGCCGTTTCCTTCGAGGTTTTGGTCGGCGGCGTGAATGATGTACATGGCGTCTTTGTCGGGTTCGAAGTCGATGTCTGAAAAGTCGCCGTTGAAGAATATGAACCGTCCCGGTTCATACTCTCTGAAGGAGTAGAGGGTGTCGACTAATGTGCCGACGTATTGTCCCCCGTCGCTGTATTGGCGTAGGCCGGTCACGATGAAGACGTTTGAGAAGGCGTATTCTCGATCTCTTGATCCGGATAAGAATCCTTGGGCGGATCCGAAAGTTACATTGGAGGGTTGCCAAAGGAGCATGTTTTCGTTTGTGGCCATTGCTTCAAAATCGATCTTGGCCGCATCCGCTTCCATTTCGGGTGTTTTGTAGCCTTCGCTTGACCCGTATGTATCTCGGAATTTGAAGGTGACGATGGTTGTGTAGACGTCTTCTGCGTCGCGCAGCATAGCAGCACTTGCAAACCATGTGTTGATTGATAGATAGAGGAAGGCTGTGACAGCGGCGATGAGTAGTAAAAATAGCCCTGATTTGACCGGTGTTCGATAGATACTTTTGATGCTGTTGCGTGTATTCACTCTTGCCCCCACTTCGACGTTACCAACTTACCTAGTATACTCGTAAATGGAATTGGGGGGGATTATGGCCGACCTGCGCCACGGTTATATTTGTCAATCAAAGAACGGTCCAGATGGTGCTTTTCGTAACATCTTCTCCGTGCGGACTCTTCGATTGCCATAATCATTCGTGCTAGCAAAAATTCAAAGAAAAAGAATAGTGCTCGCACAAGTGGCATGATTACGGTGACACTTCTGCGCATTGTTGAGGCAGATAGGCGGCGATTCTTCTTGGTATCATTTTCTGCAAAAATTCATTTTGCCCAATTTGCCCTATCGATGCATTATACTTACATTAATATTTGTGCTAGTAGTACAGCGTTGCATCGCTCGGAAGGAGTTCATTATGGCAAAAAAGGATGATTACGTATTATTACCTAACGAATCAATCATAATGACGGAGGGAGGGATTTATTACGGTGGTGATAAAGCGAACTCGTCGAACGAACTCATTTTGACCAATTATAATCTTGTGTTAGCACCATTTTTCTCACTTGATTCACTTTTTCTTCTCACTACCCTTAAAGGTCTATTCCTTTGCTAAAATAACCTTACCCCTAAAGGAGGATTGTGCTGTGGACTTAGAAAACTCGAAAACACTCTTTTCGGGCGCTCGACCGCAAAGAATTCATCGGTCCATCACTACGCGGCATGGCATCCGTCAATGCGCCCCTGCCCATCGGCTATGGCCAAACCATCTCACAGCCCACCCTCGTCCTTGAAATGACCGCACTCTTAGATCCCGAACCTGAACATCGTGTATTAGAAATAGGAACCGGCTCAGGGTACCAGACAGCACTCCTGTCACCCTTTTGTGCCACGGTTTACACCATCGAGCGCATCGAGCCGCTGTTGAAGCAAGCACAGGTACGACTCGAACGCTTAGGTTGAAAATATCGAATATCGTCTGGGGACGGCAATCTCGGCTGGTGAAGAAGCACCCTTCGACCGCATCCTCGTTGCGGCCGCCGCCTCCAAAATACCCCCCGCACTTCTAGAACAATTAGGAACCCCCGGACGACTCATCATGCCGGTCGGCGAACGCGAACACCAAGATTTATTTTTGGTCGTGAAAGACAAAAACGGAAAAACTCACACAACAAATCGTCACCCAAGTCGCCTTCGTCGAACTCGTCGGACCCTACGGCTGGGAAAATAACAAAATTTAAGGACCAAACACCACTGAACTAATAAGCGCCGTCAACGGAATCGTAACCACCATCAGAAGGCTCCCCAACACTACCGCCTCCGTCGCAAAAGCCACATCAGCGCCATGCTGCTCCGCAGTCACAATATTCAAGGTCGCAGGCGGAAGCCCCGCTAAAAGAACAATCGTCGAAGGCATTACGCCCCGCTGACCCGTCGCCCACAAAAGGAGCATCATGAGAGCAGGAAGCAACAACTGACCCACCCCCGTCACCAATACGCGTGACGGTTCGTCAACAGCTTCTTCAAGGGAATCACACTCAAACTCCCCCACAATAAACATCGACAAAGGCGCCGACAGCTCCCCCAGCTTATCCAAGACACCCACAATAAAATTAGGCATCTCTAGGCGTGTGACAAAAAGAATAATCGTGACTACCATCGAAATCGTCAAAGGACTCAACAAAAATTTCTTCCAGGTAATCTCACGCCCCCCAGCATCATGACACCGTAAGTAAACAAGAAAAAATTAAAAAGAAGATTAAAAAAATCACGGCATACAAAACACCCTGACCACCGTAAATATATTGAACCACCGGAAAGCCCAAAAAACCCGTATTCGCAAACATCAAAAGGTTAATCAACAAATGACGATTTTGCTCAGGATAACGAACCGCGCGCGTCGCAATTCTAAGTAAAATAATCCCCGCCACATAGAAAAACAAAATAAATAAGAACGCCCAAATCAAAGACATCCCCATCTCTTCCGAAAAAGGCGTATTCGCCGAACTCAAAATCGCCGCGGGCAACACCACCAAAATCAATAGATTCCCCATCCGCTTTTGGAAATTGTCATCAATCGCCAAAACGCCGCAGCACAAAACCCAACGCCACAAGCGCAAACAACTGAAACGCCAACTCACTGACAATCACCCACACAATGATTCACCCAACCCTTAAACAAAATCGAACAACAAAAATATGATACACGAACTTGACCGCCAAAGAAGACTATAGCAGGACAAAAGATAAACATAAGGTAAAATGACACATATATTACGATGAACAGGAGAACCGACATGCCAACCCCCCATAACGAAGCCCAACAAGGCGACATCGCCAAAACCGTCCTCATGCCGGGCGACCCCCTGCGCGCCAAATTCATCGCTGAAACATACTTTGACAATCCACGCCTCGTCAACAGCGTACGCGGCATGCTGTGCTACACAGGCAGCTACAAAGGCAAACCCGTCTCCGCCATGGGAAGCGGCATGGGACTTCCATCCATCGGAATCTACTCCTATGAACTTTTCACCCACTACGACGTCGACAACATCATCCGGGTAGGAAGCTGCGGCGGACACGCCGAACACTTAAAACTCTTCGACGTCCTACTTATCGAAGACGCCTACGCCGACTCAAGCTACGCCAAAATGCAATCCGGTTTCGACGAACATGTCACAGCCGCCAGCAATCTTTTAAATTCACGCCTTAAAGAAAGCGCCGAAAAACTTGCCATCCCCCTCATTTAGGACGCACCTACTCAAGCTGACGTCTTCTACTACGAAGCCACAAAACCGGAAGAACGTCCCCGCTGGCAGATCACCTTAGAAGACCACGACTGCCTCGTCGTCGAAATGGAAAGCTTCGCGCTCTTTCACAACGCGAACATCACAAAAAAACACGGCGCCACCCCTCCTCACCGTCTCCGACCTCCTTTTCGGCTTCCAAGAAACCACCTCCGAACAGCGTGAAAGAGGATTCACCCAAATGATGGAAATCGCGCTTGGCATTTTGTAGTACTCTAAAAGAGAAATAACGACAAAGGGACCATGTCATGGAAACAAAAAAAATATTTGAACGCCGGGACAAAATAAACTACTACCTCGACCTTGCTGAAGTCGTCAGCGAAAGAGCCACCTGCATCCGCCGCCACTACGGAGCCGTCATCGTCAAAGACGACGAAGTCATCTCCACAGGCTACGTCGGCGCCCCGAGGGCGAGCCAACTGCAACGAACTCGGCTACTGCACCCGCGAACGCCTGAAAGTCCCCCGAGGAGAACGCTACGAACTCTGCCGAAGCGTCCACGCGGAAGCCAACGCCATCATCAGCGCGCCAAGAAGCGCCATGCTGGGAAGCTCCCTCTACCTTGTGGGCAAAGAAGTCGCCACAGGAGAATACGTCGAAAATGCCTCCTCCTGCGCCATGTGCAAGCGCCTCGTCATCAACGCAGGCATCGAACGCGTATACGTCCGCGACAGCAAAGACAACTACCGCGTCATCGAAGTCAAAGACTGGATCGAAAACGACGAGTCACTCGACGGCAGCTACGGCTATTAACAAAAAGGGATTGGCGCGCCAATCCCTTTCTTTGCTACCCTATTTAATCATGACATCATGACTTTATTTCATCATGATGTTTAACAACTAATTCGCTCTCTCCAAAATCGAAGCCACTTTATTTTTCGCGCGAGGCACAATCTCACCCCTCATCCACACCCGCTAAAACACCATTTTCGGCAATCACCTTGCCATCCGCAATGACATACTTAGCCGGTCCGGCTATAGCCCACCGTGCCTAAGAAATTCGCCGGATCAAGATCCGAACCGACGCCCTCAAAGGAATCCACATCAAGCAAGAATAAGTCAGCCGCCATCCCCGGCGCCAAAGACCCAATATCATCGCGGCCCAAAACAGAAGCACTCCCCCTGGTCGCGATCTTCAGGCAATCATAGCCCGAAGGGGCCTTATCGCTCCAATTCAAACGATGCAACAAATACGCCGCGCGAATCTCCGCCAATAAATTAGAACCATCGTTGCTGGCACTGCCATCCACCGCAAGCCCCAAAGGAATCTTTTTTCCAAAATCTCAGGCACCCGGCAGACACCCGACGACAACTTCATATTCGACACGGGACAATGCGCGATCCCCGTCTTAGTCTTTGCCAAGCGATCCAATTCTTCCGTATTAAAATGAATACCGTGCGCGTACCAGCATATCCTCGCCCACCCATTCACAAGACTCCATATAGTCAAGCGGGCGCATCCCGAAAAGATCAAGGCAAAACTGCTCCTCATCCTTGGTCTCACAAAGATGCGTGTGGAGCCTGTACCCAACTTCCTTGCCAAAACCGCCGTCTCTTTTAAAAGATCCGTCGTCACACTGAAAGGCGAACAAGGCGCAAGCGCCACCTGGCGCTTTGAAAAACGACTGTTGTCGTGGTATTTACGAACCAAATCATAACTGTCACGCAAGATCACATCGACATCCTGGACCAGATCATCCGGGGGAAGACCGCCATCCTTTTTGCCGCGCGACATGCTACCGCGGGTCGCGTGAAAACGCACCCCCAAAGCTTTTGCCGCCTGAAACTGCGTACCGATAAAATCTTCCCCTTCAAAACGAGGAAACACATAATGATGGTCAAGCACCGTCGTACAACCAAAACGTACCAGCTCACCCATCCCCGTCAAAGAACTCAAATAAACCGCCTCATCGTCCAAATAACGCCAGATCTCGTAAAAGCGCCGTCAGCACGGAAAAAGCTCCAACTTCTGCACCTGTGGTAAATTGCGTGTAAAAGTCTGATACAGATGGTGATGCGTATTAATAAGCCCCGGATAGACAAAACAACCCGAGGCATCGATCACTTGATCCGCCTCGCGCTCCATGTCATCGATGGCAATAATCTCATTGTCTTCGATATAAATATTCGCGTCGTTCAGCACGCGGTCCTGATCGTCGACCGTCACAACGGCCTTGGCATTCTTAATAAGCAGTCGGTTCATTGAGATTTTCTCCTTTTTTGTTCGGGATGCCGAAGCATCAGAGATCATAATAGCAGGAAGGAACCGATCCGACATCCCGAACAGAGGAAATGACCGCTTTAAGGCGTATATTCTTCGGCCAGCTTATCCGCCACTTCTTTCGACTGGAAGGCCTGCACAACGCCGCCCTCGTACTTCTCTTCAATAAATTTTTTCACCTTATCGCTCTGCAAAGCCTTCAAAAGCTTCTGGAGCGACTCACGATTCGCATCGCCTTCTTTCACGGCAATTACGTTGACATAGGGACTCGAGGAATCCTCAATCGCGATGGAATCAGTAATGGCGTTCAGTCCGTGCTCAATCGCATAGTTGCCATTGATAATCGCCGCGTCCGCGTCACGGTACGCCTCCGGAATCGTCGCCGCCTCAAGCTCTGTGAACTTCAGATTCTTCGGATTTTGCCCAATGTCAGACGGTGTCGCGATATTACCCTGGGTGCCCTCCTTCAGGACGATCAGGCCCACCTGCTCTAAAAGCATCAGCGCCCGACCTTCATTAGTCGTGTCATTCGGAAGCATAATCTCAGCGCCATCCGGAAGATCCGCCAGACTCGCGTGTTTCGTTGAGAAAAGCGCTATTGGTTCAATATGAATACCACCCAAAATCTCTAAACCAAACTTGCCCACACTATTTTCCTCAGCAAAGTAAGGAATATGTTGAAAATAGTTCGCGTCAATTTCACGGTCAGACAAGGCAATATTCGGCGTCTTGTAATCGCTGTACTCGCGGATATCCACCGTAATCCCCTGCTCTTGTAACTCTTCCACGACCTGTGCCACAATGTCCGCGTGAGGCGCCGGGCTGACACCGATGACAATTTTGTTGTCATCCTTCTTCTTGGAACAACCACTCGTCAAAAGGAACGCGACCGCCAGCAAAATCGCAAGACTAAGGCTCAATACTTGTTTCTTCTTCATTGTTCTTTTCTCCCATTTCATATTCTTATTGACAATTCATCTATCTTCAGAGCGAAGCCTGCGGGGCATCGCGTCTCAAGCTATTTTCCAAAGCCCGTCCGCCAAACTGGACAAGCTGTACCAAGATAATCGTGATGACCACCGCCACCAAAAGCTTCACCGGATCGCGCCGATAAAGCCCGTAGCGGACCGCCAAATCGCCGAGGCCCCCGCCCCCAATCGCGCCCGCCAAAGCCGAATTTCCCACAATATTGATCACCGTGATCGTGACCCCATTCACCAGAGCCGGTAGCGCCTCAGGAATAAGAACCGTGAACACAAGCTGGCCGACACGCGCGCCGCAGGCAAGACCCGCGTCCAACACGCCGCCGTCCACTTCCAAAGAGCTTTGCTCCATGATGCGCGCGACAAAGGGAATCGCCGCCACCGCCAAGGGACAATCGTCGCCACCGTCCCCGTCGCCCGGCCAATTAATAGGCGAGAAAGCGGGAACACCACGATCATGAGAATAATAAAAGGCAAGGACCGGGCACATTGATAATGACATCAATAACACGGTAAAAAGGCGGCTTCGGAAGCAAACCCTCCGGACGTGTCAGCACCAGGAGGACCCCCAACGGCAAACCGACAAGCACAGAAAAAAGGCTGCTCGCTCCCACCATCAGGAGGGTTTCACCTGTCGCTTTTAAAAAATCATGCATGGAGATCACCTCCGTTGGTCAGTTTTAGAATTTCAACGCCGCTCTCTTGCAAGAAACGTATGGCCGATGACGCGGCCTCCGACTCCGCATCAAAAGACACCACCAGGTACCCCACATCCCCCGACACGAGCGCGTTGATATTGCCGGCCAATATATTAACCCCGATATCAAAACGCCTTGAAATATCCGAGATCAAAGGGCGCATCACGGTATCCGTGCGAAAGCCCAACCGATAGACAGGGCCCGCCGCTAAGGCGGCAAAGTGATCCAGCGGGATATCCTCATCAAAACCGCGAACGATTTTACGCGTCGCCGGCTCTTTGGGCTGCAAAAAGAGCGCTTCCATCGTGTTCTCTTCCACAATTTTGCCGTCCTCCATGACCGCCACGCGATCACAAAGCGCCTTTGCCACCTCCATCTGATGCGTAATGAGAACCACCGCGATCCCAAGGTCCTCGACGACACGCCTCAGCATGGAAATAACAAGCTCTGTATTCACAGGATCAAGGGCCGAGGTCGCCTCATCCGAAAGCAATAACCGGGGATTCAAGGCCAAGGCCCGAGCGATCGCGACCCGCTGCTTTTGTCCCCCGACAACTCCGCCGGATACGAGGCGGCATGCGATGTCAAGCCGATGTAATCGAGCAACTCATCCACTCGCGCCTTGATTTCCTGCTTGTTCCGGCCCGCTAAACGAAGCGGGTACCCCACGTTATCAAAGACTGTTTTTCTCATGAACAAATTGAAATGCTGAAAAATAATCCCCATCTCACGGCGTTTCTCGCGCAGCACCTCTTCAGGCTGCTTCACAAGATCTATCCCGTCAAACCAGACTTCACCCCCGTCAGGCCGGATCAAGAGATTAAGGCAACGCACCAAGGTTGACTTCCCCGCCCCCGAAAGACCGATGAGTCCGTAGATTTCACCTTCTTTGACCGAAAATGACACTTCATCCACGGCCTTTAGCGTGGTCTCCTCAAAGGAAACGACTTACTTAAATTTTTGACTGTTAAGATCCCCACTCTTTGTTAACCTTTCTTACGTTTCTTCCAAATAAAAACGCCCGTCTCGGAACCTAATGTTCCGGGACGAGCGTCAAATAACGTCGTGTTACCACCCAGATTCGCCTGAACCTCACAATTCAAGCCTCAGAGAGTACCATCATACTCCGGCGCTGTTACGGGCGCTCCCGTCGAAACCTAACACTCAAGCTCAGCTTCGCGGCTCAGGGGCCATGTTCAGCTTTCGGCTTCGACCCGTTTCCACCATATCGGGCTCTCTGTGCGACTCCAGCCAGCGTACTCTTCCCATCACTGCCTTTTGTTTATTCAATTGTCTGACAGTTTCGCACAGATAATTTCCTGTGTCAAGCCGTCTACTTTTTATTTTGCGACCACGAGATTGACAAGCCTGCCCGGCACATAAATCTCTTTCACCACACGCTTGCCATCCAATTCACCCTTCATCGCCTCATGCGTGCGGGCAAGTTCTAAAGCCTCTTCTTGTCCAAGATCGTGCGGGATATTGACACGCCCTGATCTTACCGTTCAGCTGCAGGACAATCTCAACCGTATTTTCAACCGTCTTCTCCTCGTCATAGGAAGGCCACGCCTGGTCAGTAATAGCCTGCCCGTAGGCTTGTTTTCCCAAATCTCCTCTGTGATATGCGGAGAGAAAGGATTTAAGAGAAGGAGGAAGCTCTTATACTCCGCGTCATTCACAGAGCCTAAATCGTAAAAATGATTCACGAGCGTCATAAGCTGCGCGACCGCCGTATTGCCCTTCAAGGTATCAATATCGTGGGTCACCTTCTTGATCGTCTGGTGCATCAAAGTTTCTGTCTCCTCACGATAAACCTCACCTTTTACCCGTTTTCCCTGCAGTGCCCAAACACGATCAAGGAAACGGGAGCAGCCCTTGATGGAGTTATCATTCCAGGGCGCCGGTTTTTCGTAGTCCCCGATAAAGACCTCATACAGTCTCAAAGTATCCGCGCCGTATTCTTTCACGACATCATCGGGATTCACCACATTGCCCCGTGATTTTGACATCTTATCGCCGTTCGAACCCAGGATCATGCCGTGACTTGTACGCTTAAGATACGGCTCAGGCACCGGCACAATGCCTTGATCGTACAGGAACTGATGCCAGAACCGCGAATACAGCAAGTGCAAGGTCGTATGCTCCATGCCGCCGTTATACCAGTCCACCGGCAGCCAGTAATCAAGCGCTTCTTGTGACGCCAAACCCGTCTCGCAGTAAGGGTCGGTGTAGCGGATAAAATACCAGGAGGATCCGGCCCAGTTCGGCATCGTATCGGTCTCGCGTTTTCCGGGACCTCCGCAAACGGGGCAGGAGGTATTGACCCAGTCCGTGATCTTCGCAAGCGGCGATTCGCCCGTCTCCGTCGGCAAATAAGAATCAATGTCAGGGAGGCGGAGCGGAAGCTCGTCCTCCGGTAAGGGCTGCCAACCACAGGTCTCACAGTGAACCATGGGGATAGGCTCCCCCCAATAGCGCTGGCGCGAAAAGACCCAGTCACGGATCTTGTAGTTCACCTTGCTTTTGCCGATACCCTCTTCTTCTGCCCACGATATGACGCGAGAAATCGCGTCCTCAACCTTCATGCCATCAATAAAGCCCGAGTTCACCATAATGCCCGTCTCAATGTCGGTAAAGGGTCCCTCACTGATATCGCCGCCCTCTACAACACAGACAATCGGCAGATCAAAGACTTTCGCAAATTCATAGTCGCGCTCATCGTGACCGGGCACCGCCATAATGGCGCCTGTCCCGTAGGTCGTCAGCACATAGTCCGAGATAAAGATGGGGATTTCACCTCTCGTTCCCGGATTAATACCGTTCACCCCTAAGAGCCGCACCCCTGTTTTTTCTTTCGCAAGCTCCGTGCGCTCGAACTCAGATTTTCGGTTGGCCTCCTCACGGTACGTTTGAATCTCCTCGACATTTTCAAGCAGCCCTTTTTCCAACCATTCATCTAAAAGTTCATGCTCAGGAGACATGACCATATAGGTCGCGCCCCAGAGTGTGTCAGGACGTGTGGTAAAAACAGGCAACAGATCGCCCGCGGTGGTTCCAAAATTAAGTTCGGCGCCGGTGCTTCTGCCGATCCAGTTGCGTTGCTGGGCGTTGACCCGATCAATAAAGTCAACCTCATTTAATCCGTCAAGAAGCCTTTGCGCGTATTCCGTGATGCGAAGCATCCACTGGCTTTTCACCTTATGCGAAGTCTCAGCGCCGCAGCGCTCACATTTGCCGTCTATGACCTCTTCATTGGCGAGCACGATCAGGCAGGCGGGGCACCAGTTAACGGACATTTCCTTTTTGTACGCCAGTCCGTGCTTGAAAAGTTGTAAGAATATCCACTGGGTCCAGCGGTAATAATCGGGATCGGTGGTGTTGATTTCACGTGACCAGTCAAAGCTGAAGCCTAAAGCTTGCATTTGACTCTTAAAACGGGCAATATTTCTTTTTGTGACGATCGCGGGATGGATCTTGTGCTCAACCGCGTAGTTCTCCGTCGGCAAACCAAAGGCATCCCAGCCCATCGGATAAAGAACATTCCAGCCTTCCAGACGCTTCTTTCGGGCGACCAGATCAAGCGCCGTATAGCTCCTGGGATGCCCCACGTGCAGGCCTTCGCCTGAAGGGTAAGGAAACTCGACCAGACAGTAGAATTTTTTCTTTTCCGGAACATCGCTCCCCTGTGGCTGTTCGGCGTGAAAAACGCCTTTTTCTTCCCAGCGGTTCTGCCATTTTTTCTCAATTGAGGCAAAATCGTATCGGTCCATTCTATCCTCCTTGAAAACGCCCTAAAGCGCCCGTTCATTAACGATCGCTCTTAATTATATACGAAAGCCTTAAAAAAGGTTATGAAGATTGGCGCCGCACCGAAAGGATGCGCGGAATCTGGCTCCCGCAAGGACAGCGTTCCGTCGTGATCACGGCCCGATCACCTGTCCGGTAACGGATAAAGGGCATGCCGCGTCGCGTCAGGGTCGTCACGAAAAGCGCTCCCTTATCACCGATTATTTCAAAATAAAGATCATTTTCACGGATATGCATCCCCTGATGCGCCTCGCATTCCACCGCCCCGCCAAGTCCCGTCTCCGTCATCCCGTAATGATCAAAGATCATCGGCGCCCCACCATTTCTTCAAGCGTTCCCGCATGGACCGATCGAGCAATTCACTGCTTGTCAGTACAGCACGAACCGACATCCCCTTTGTTTAGATGCGGCATCGACCACCAGGACGCGGGCCCGCACACAAGATCGAAGGGATGAACCGAAAAACAAAGCCGGTGCTTCCTCAACGCTTGACGCCAGAACGGTTAGCCCCAAACGCGTAAGGGCCGTGCTCAAAAGCGCGCCGACACTGTCGGGGGTTTTAGCGGGGAATAAGATAAGCGCCCGATCCCCCGCCCCCACATGGTTTTCATGCCGTGGTGAAAAAAGTCGAGGGTAAGATGGATATCCTCTTGTGTAAAAAAAACACGCTTCGGCGCTTTCGTCGTCCCCGAAGTCTCAAGGGTCACTATCCGCGAAATCTCCTTAGGATTGACGCACAAAAAGTCGTGGGGTCGCTCGATCAGATCCCGTTCCGAAATCGTGGGCAGACGCTTAAAATCTTCCCATGTGGCCGGTGTTTCAAAGTCTTGGTAAAGCGCTCGGTACCCTTTCGAATGCTTCTTGGCTTCGTCAAAAAGCACCTGTATTTTTTCCAACTGGAAACGGGCCACGGCTTTTCGATCCATCAGTGTCAAGGCCGTGCTTATCCCATATCCAGCGGTCAAGGGATGTCGTCTTCATGCCTATTTGTGACGGTACAGCGTCTTCCCGTTTTGGGCGCTCAGGTTATAGGCGCAAAACGGAATCAATCGGTGGCCGTCCGCGATGTGAATGTAACAGTCGCGCAAACGATCCAAGTCGAGATTCCACGCGTCCATAAAGGTCATGGCGGAGATGGCAAGCTGACGGTTCTTCAAGGTATCCAGGAAATCGTCAAGGGACGCTGTATCGGCCGCGCGGACTGATTTTAGAGGTCTTGTACGCGCTGTACCCTTCCAAGCTTTCGCGACATAGGCCCTTGCCTGACTGGCCCGATCCGCCGCTTTTGGCAAAGGCGAACCGCAACCGCAAGAAGACTTTTTCCCCGCAGCTTTCGCGCGGAAGGTATTATCTCGGTCCACAAGAAAACTGCCTGAAAAAGAACAGTAAGGCATTCTCAGCTTCAGCGGGAGAAAAGTCCGTCATCTTCATTTCACCATCTGTCTGCTTTTCAATCTCGTAAAGAAGATGCGACAGCGTAAAGCGATTCACAGGCGCCCCTTCAGGGTAGCGTCCGGCAAAGGTCATCGGCTGAAAATGCACCCCCGTCACCGTCGGGATATGTTCGGCTGCAAAGCGAAGGATCTGTCCGATCTCTCCGATATTCACGCCGTTGCGACACAGCGTGGGCACTAAAACGACGCCAATTCCTGCTTTTTGGCAGGCCTCGATGGCTTTTATCTTGATGTCAAAAAGATCACGTCCTCGAATTTGTCGGTATACCTCATCCGTGACACCGTCAAACTGTAAAAACACGCAGTCAAGGCCGGCGTCAGAAAGACTTTGGGCATAGCCTTCCTCTTCGGCCAGACGGATGCCATTTGTATTTAGCTGGAAGAAGGGATGCCCCATCTTCTTGCCTTCTTGTATGATCTGGGGCACATCGTCCCGGACACTCGGCTCCCCGCCCGATAATTGAATATTGAGCGGTCCTCCCCGCGTCAAAAGGTCGCGCATGGTGTCAAGGAGTGATTCGATCGGCGGGTCATCTGACGCGTCCCCGCTTGACGCGAAACATATGGGACAGCCCAAATTGCAGCGCTCCGTGATCTCCAACAGGACGCAGCAGCTGTGCTGGCGGTGGTCGGGGCAAAGTCCGCAGTCAAAAGGACAGCCGTATTCAACTGAAGTTGCGGGGTTCACGGGCGTCGAGGGTTCTTTGATACGATCCCAGTCTTCATAGGACAGGTGCCCGCCCCAGACTTCCACCTCAAAAAACCGTGCTCGGAACAGGTTTTCTCCATGAAAACGGCCTCTCCCCGTTTCACGCGATCGGCTGTAATTTTCTTCAAGCAGATGGGACAGACGCTTTCGGTCTGACTCAAGACGACTCTTTGTGACATTTAATATCCCTCAATCCAATAATTCATACGCTTCCAAAAGCTCGACCATTTTGTCGTAGCCCGCCTCCATGATGCCGGGACACACCGATGTACAAAGCGAAAAATCGCCCCCGATAATGTCAAAGCAGCGGTCAGAGCCGTATTCATCCCGAAACCAATTGGTGTAAGCGGCCACGATTTCATCCGCTTTTTCGTGCGGCACTTCCTGCGCGTCCCCTCGCCCCGTAAAGAGCCCTAAGGCGGCGACTCCGCCCGATAGGACACCGCAACAACTGCCGCTTTTTCCCATACCGGCGTTCAAACCTGACATGGCGCGCACAAGCTGTGGGTTGTCCTCGCCTAAAAGGTCGAGCGCAAGCTTCACCATGATTTGCGCACAGGCATAGCCCTGACGACTGTACTCCAATAACACTCTTTCAAGATCCATTTTTTTCTCCGATCAAGCGGGGCCCATGGCCCTGTAAACAGCACTGAAATAATCTTTGCCCCTCTCAGAATCCGGGAACTTTTGACCGGTCTCCCAAATCCAACGGATGACAAAGTTTTTTAAAGCTTGACTTTCATCCCGCCATTCCAAACGTTCGAAACCATCGAGCTGAAAGGCCTCCCCCTCACAGACATCCGAGAGGAGGAACAGCCCCTCTTGTTTTAACACGCGCCGCACCTCCGCTAGAACAGTCGCCCTATCTTTCAGTAGCGACAGGCTGCATTCACAAAGCACCGCGTCAAAAATATGATCGTCAAAGGGGAGGGGCTCTCCTGTATCGCCCTGCCAGCAGTCACACGAGATCGCTTAATGTTTTTCTTGAGCCCGCAAGATAACAGAATCGCGATCGACTCCAAAAGCGCTCATACCCAAAGAATTAAGGAGCGCGACACTGTCCCCTGTCCCGCAGCAAAGATCTAATATGCGAGATCCTTTTTTAAGGCCGCTTCTTGCTAAAAGTGATTCGGTCATCGCTTTGCCACCCGGGTGACCCAGGTCGAAGCGGTGCCACTGTTCGCTGTCGTACAAATCGGTCATTTGTCCTCCAGCGCGCGCTCCACCTCTAATATTTTGCCCACAGCCAGCTCCTCCGGTATGAGACTTTGCCCACAGTTCGGGCATTTGGGCATCAGGATGGGGAAATCGTTGCCCATGTAATGGAGCGTCACCTCGCCGTTTTCAAGCGGGACCTGACATTTGCCGCAGACAAGTTCGCCCTCGGTCAGATCAAATATCTCATGGTATTTGTTACTCATATCACAGGATCTCCATTCGATGACTGTATGCGCGGCGGACGCGGTAACCCTCGTCCTCGGGGGTGAAGTAAACCCAGTAGGTCACATTCCCGATCTGTTTATGCGCGATGCGAAGGCCCGTCTTTTTCTCCTCGATGAAGCAGTCCGATTCAAGTGAATCCGTGATCACTTTCCGGACGTCTTCTTCTAAGATCAGTCGCTCCTCCAATAGTTCACCGAGATCGTCGTCATAGGTTAACTTCAAGCGGATCACCTCCTGTTGTGTTTCTTTCCATAGTTCACTTAGCATGCGTCGTTTCAGCCACTCGCGGTTATCTTGACGAAGAGAGTAGCCCGGCGCTTTTCGATCTTCTTTTTCACCTTCAAAAATCAATTCCAAAAGGTGCACCCGCCCGAGCCCCGCCTTGCTGAAGCGATCGCGGCAGCTCATGCAATAGGTGAGCCGCGTCTCGTCGATGTCGCGGATGCAAAATTCAGTCAATTCTTTGGCGACTTCTGTATTTGAAAACTGCACTAATCCCCCATAACCGCAGCAGGGTGAGCGCTCTTGTGTATAACTTGGTTCATGGACTTCACAACCGAGGTTTTTAATGATTGCTCTTACCGCCTCGCGGGTATCGTCCATGTAGCGGGCGCCGCAGGCGTCGTGCATGGTAAGGGGCAGCGGTTTTTCGATCGCCGGCACGCCTTTTTCAAGCAGGATATGCCAAATATCTTTTATCTCGCCTTCAATCGATTCTAAAAGTGTCTTATGGCAGGTGGGGCAGGCCGTGATGATCTGGGGTTTTCCCAGTGCTTCCCAAGCCTCTTTTAACGCGTTTTGCGTTTTTTCGTACAATTCTTCCTCGCCCGCCCATTTAGCCATGACGCCGCAGCAACCGTGCATGAAGGCGACGCCTCCGTCAAGCGTTTCGGTGAGCCATTCATATGTCTTTTGAACCGTGTCGGGCGCCGACGCGCCGAGCTGGCAGCCGGGGAAAAAGAGATAACGGCTCTGGGTCTTACCCGGTTCATGCCTGAAGAAGGATGAATGCTCTGAGTTGGCCTGACGCATGTCATCGACGGCGAACTCAAAGGCTGTGAGCGGCATTTTTCCTGTTTTCACCATCCTGTTTCTTGCCGACTGTATGGCTTTGCCAAGATCGAGTCCGTTCGGGCAGACCACTTCGCATTGGCTACAAAGCGCGCAGGAGTTGATCAGGGTATTTGAGGTGTGATTGCCTAGGGCAATCGATAGGTTGTTGTATATTTCGCGCAGGTAGAGCTTTGGGATAACGCTTGTAATGCGCGATGAACGCGCCTTCGCGCATTCCATGCACTGGCAGTCAATGCAGCGGGAGGCTTCGCGGATCGCTTCTTCTTGATTAGGGAATGGGCCCATGTCCGAGGGCAGGTCGTCAAAGTAGGAGGTCTCGACAAATAACGTGGTGCCGCGCTCCATTTCTTTTCTCGCCCCGCTGTCATGGACACGCGCTTGACATACCGGTCGACTGAGTTCGCGGCTCTTTTGCCGGCGGCGATGGTCTCGACAAGCGAGTGGTAGCCGCCGCCCGAAAACACACCGTCTACGGGACTTTGCAATGTAAAGGGGTCGGTGCCGGGGATGATCTCCCCTGTCGCGAGCACGACTGCGTCAAATGGATCCAGGAGATCCTTTTGGGTTTTCAATCGTTTCATTCAGATGGAATTCGACGCCCTGATCGACCGCAAGTTGAATGTCAGCCTCAAGCGCTTCTTCGGGCAGATCGGCCCGTAGAAGGCTTCCGCCCAGTTTATTGTCGGCTTCGAAAAGTGAAACAGAAAATCCTTTTTTGGAAAGTTCAATCGCCGCGGTCAGGCCAAAGGGGCCTGAGCCGATGACGGCCGCCTTACCGGATTTTTTCTGCGTAATAGACGAGAAGGCATAGCTTTCCCGTATTGCATCGCGGCCCATTCGAGACCTCGCATCTCGATGGCGCCGCCTAAGTCTTTTCGAAGGCAGGCTTCTTGACAGGGCATCCGGCAAAGGTAGGATAATGAATGGGGCAATGTCACGGTTTTCGTGTAAACCGCACGCGCGACATCGAAGTCGCCGTCCTTCATGGCCATGCACAATGTCCGGCATTCCACACGAAGCGGACAGGCGGCCATTGCCGCCGGCGGCTGCTCCTGAATGCAGAGGTCTTCCATTTGGAGGAGTTCATCTTTATTTAAAATATCCATCCGGTCCTCCTTGTTGGTTCATTTTATCGTATTCGCTATATAAGCGGAGCGGGCTGTCGCCATACAGCCCGCTCCTTTGCATAGGTGTTGCCTTAAACGTTAAGGGTTTAGGCTAGTTCATCAAGCGCCGCTTTCACGACATCCGGTGTGGCGGGCACCACCGTGATGCGGGCACCTGTCGCGTTAAAGATCGCGTTCAGGATCGCCGGGTGGGGCGCCGTCAGAGGCGCTTCACCGACACCGGCCGCGCCGTAGGGGCCCAAGGGCCTTGGCGTGGTGACATAGTCAATGACGATCTCATCGGGGATATCCTCGATGTAGGGGATCCCGCAGCCTAAGAGTGTCGTGTGTTTCTTGTAATCTTCCATGTTTTCCGTGAGCGCCAGGCCGATGCCTTGGGCAAGTCCGCCGTAGATCTGGCCGTCAACCACGGTTCTGTTGATAATCGTGCCGACGTCGGGGACTGTGGTGAAACGGATGACGCGGACTTTGCCGGTCTCCAGATCCACTTCCACTTCCGGAATGAAGAGTTCGTACATGTAAACCGAGAACGGGGCGCCCTGCCCGGTGTCAAGGTCACAGTTGGTGCAATCTGAGGCCACCCAGGATCCGTCATAGGAGGTCGGGATATTTTCGGCGACCATGGCTTCGTAGTCACGGAAGCTGCCGTCATCGCGCTTCATCGCGTTGACAAGCATTCTTGCGGCGGCCACGATGGAGTTGCCGACCATGACGTTCGAGCGCGAACCACCCGCGGGACCTGAAGCCGGCGTAATCGCTGTGTCGTTCTTGATAAGCTTGATCTGCTCAGGGGTAAATCCTGCCTCGCGGAGGGTGCCGTGCGCCATGCTGAGCGTGCCGATATCAGCTCCCTGTCCGTGATCTTCCCAGGAGTCCAAGACGGTCACTGTGTTGTCTTCTTCCAGGCGAACGGTCGCGGCAGAGGAGTCAGCTCCGTCAAGTCCGCAGCCGTAGATGCCCTGTGAGAATCCGACGCCGTACTTGTAGCGCCCATCTGATTTTGCATTCAGTTCCGCGACGCGCGCTTTCGCTTCTTCCCAATAGGGGCGTGCGCGATCGTACATATCGTCGAGGCAGTAGACATCGGGTATCTGGCCGGTCGGCGTGGTGACACCCTCGCGGTAGATGTTCTTGTAGCGCAGTTCGAAGGGATCCATTCCCATCTTGTCGGCTAAGACGTCAAGGGCGATCTCACTGCCCATGTAGCTCTGCGGTGAACCGTAGGCTCTAAACGCTGAACCCCAGATATGGTTGGTGCACACGGTCTGGCTCTTGTTGCGGATATTCTTGATGTCATACCCCGCGCCTGTGAACTGTGTCAGACGCATCGTCAAAAGGTCACCGAACTCCGAGTACGGGCCGTGATCGATATAGTTGTTGCCCCGCATGGCCAAGAGTTTACCGTCTTTGTCCGCTGCCATCTTGACATGCATGTGACCGGGCGAGCGCTTACCGGTGTAAGTGATCGTCTGGTACATGTCGTAGACAAGCGAGCAGGGGCGGCCGTCAAGCGCCAAGCAGGCTACGCCCAGGAGCGCTTCCATCGTCGGTGAGAACTTGTAGCCGAAGGTGCCGCCGGCGGGGTTCTGGACGAGGCGAAGTTTTTCGGGCTCCACTCCGATTCCGGCCACGATCATGGCGTGATGGAGATGGATGCCGATGCTCTTGGAGTGAATGGTGAGGCGGCCTTCGTCATCGATGTAGGCGTTGCCGCAGTCGGGTTCAAGCACTAAGTGAGGCTGACGCGAACAGAATGATTCGACTTCCGCCACGTAGGCTGCCGATTCGAGGATGGGCTCCACTTCGTCGCCCTTGATGCAGTTTGTCTCATAGTAGACGTTCGGCGTGCCGGGGTGGATTTCAATCGCGTCTTCCGCCATGGCGCTGAAGGCATCCATGTATGCGGGGAGCGGTTCAATGTCCACTTTGACTTTTTTGGCCGCTTCTTTTGCGTGCTCAACCGTATCGGCCGCGACCATCGCGATGGCGTCGCCGATCTGGAAGACTTTCTCATCGCAGAGGATGGGGCGATCCCAGCCGTCGCCTTTGTTGTTCGGGAAGGTAATCAGACCTGAAATACGATTTTTGCCGATGACGTCCTTATGCGTGATGACCTTGTAGACGCCGGGCATTTTTTCCGCTTCGGAAAAGTCGATCCCCTTGATGATGCCATGGGGGATTTCTGACTGGACGAGCGCGAGACGGGCGGTGTTCGCGGGCATTTGAAGCGCGATATCCGCGCCGTAGTCCCATGTTCCCGTGACTTTCGCGAGAGCCGAGGGACGCGCGTACTTCGTGCCGATAATTTTGTTGTCGGTTGGCTTAAAGAGGAGTTCTTCCTTCTTCATTTCGCCGCGCAACACTTTGGCCGCGTCGATGACCGCGTCAACCAAGGGCTTATAGCCTGTGCAGCGGCAGACGTTGCGGTGAACCTGGAACCAGCGCCGCACTTCATCGCGGGTCGGGTCGGGGTTTTCCGCTAACAATACTTTGGCTGACATAATAAAGCCCGGTGAGCAGAATCCACACTGGGCGCAGCCGTGCGCCATCCAGGCGATCTGCAGCGGGTGCAGACAATCGGGAGTCCCAATGCCCTCAATTGTCTCAATGACAGAAAAATCAGGGACGCGACTCATCTTGTGGATACAGGACCTGACCGCTTTGCCGTTTAAGACGACGGTACAAGCTCCGCATTGGCCTGCTTCGCAGCCGATTTTACAGCCTGTGAGCAATAATTGCTCACGCAGCACTCGGGCCAGCGAAAGTTCCGGATCTACGATTAACACGCGTTGAACGCCATTAATCGTCACATGCAGTTTTTTCATTCCTAAACACCTCCTGCCTTATCGTCCATTTAGGTCCGAATGACAAAAAACTCTGTAATTCATTATCACGGTTCATAAATATACTGTCAAGTTGTATGATGTATATTTAGATTTATGACGCTATAATGGGTACATTCACTAAATAATCGGGGAGACGCCATTTGGGGAGATATGCAAT
Organism: Clostridia bacterium; assembly: GCA_040766025.1. Classification (GTDB taxonomy): domain Bacteria; phylum Bacillota; class Clostridia; order Saccharofermentanales; family DTU023; genus UBA4923. The sequence goes on from JAXGRH010000004.1 coordinate 28,611, forward strand.
AATAAGGAAGAGGTATGATCATGCACGAACAACTGGATGCTTTGAAAAATTTACTGAAAAACTGGCTGGATGAACAAGAGGCGGAGGCCGATTGCCTGCTCCCTCAGATGTGGGCGACAATGGGTCAATTGGTGGATGAGCTGGAAGCACAACGCCCTCCTCTCACCAAAATCTCCGCGGAAGAAGTAAAGCTCCTTGTCACGGACGATGAAACGGGCCGGACATTCCTTCGCAAGATTCCGCTTGACTACCTTGAGACGAGCAACGGCATCACGCTGGCAGGTGAGACCTATGCCGCGCAGCCGACTCAAATCGTGTTTTTAACAGAATTTGCCTTAGGTAAACTCATGGAACTTCAAGGTGAAGAAGGCGAAGAGCACGATCATGACCATGATCACCACCACGACTAGGAGTAAAAGCGTGTGACCGGAAAATACTTCTGGATTTTCTTTATTTCAATGCTGCCCCTGATCGAAATCAGGGGCGCTGTCTTGTACGCGAGCGCGCAGTCGATCCCCTTATTACCCGCGCTCATTGTAGGCCTTATCGGGAATATGCTGCCGGTCCCGTTTATTTACTATTTTGCGCGCAAATTCCTTTCTTGGGGAAGCGACAAACCCTATATCGGTAAAATATTTACCTTCTTTTTGGACCGGGGTGAATCGGCAGGCCAAAAGCTCATCCAAAAGGCGGGGCGCAGCCTTTATGTCGCTCTATTTCTTTTTGTCGCCATCCCGCTTCCCGGCACAGGTGCCTGGACCGGCATCCTCGCGTCAAGCATCCTTGACATGGATTTTAAAAGGAGTGTCCTTGCCACCATAGGGGGCGTCATCACTGCCGCCATCATTGTCTATCTGACGATGAGCGGCATTCTTCAAATCGGCCAAGCCCTTGCTTCATAAGAAACATCCCCAATAACAACGCCGAAAAAACGAGAAATACTACCCCTAGAGTCCCCTTTCGTTCGCCTGTGAAAGGTATTTTGACCAATGCTTCCTCGTCTTGCATGATCTCACCGGACTCCGGCTCTTCGCTTACAGGCCTCGCGAATTCTGCGTCCTCGCCTTCATCTATTCCAACGGCAATCTTACGGTTTTCAAAATCAAGCTGAACCGATGAATGCTCCTCGTCCATGTCAAACATAAGCGCATCAGGATCAAGGGCATAACCTCTCCGGCGCCTCACACTCCACTAAACGATAGCGACCCAAAGGGATATCCCTGAGCTGAATTTGACCCCGCGTATCGCTGACAAGCCACATGATCGTCCCCGCATCATCTGCGACATAGGAAGTCCCGTCACGGCTAAAGCAAAGCGCGTGCACATCTTCATCTTCAGTGTCCGGATAAAGCTCAAAAACAGCGCCTTCTAAGAACACATCCGGCGCGTCGGCATCTATTTTTTGAATCAAGACATGTGTCTCAGTAGGCTGTGGATGAGAAACAGTCTCACCCACTTCTGGACTCTCCTCCGTTCCCTCGCCATCCTCGCTCTCATCTCCCTCTTTTGTCTCCCCAATAGCTTCTCTTTTCGTATTGTAAAACGTGAAAGAGCTCGTCTGATCCACCGCCACCGCGATTGATACTCGTCGAATCATCCAGAACATAGGGTGAAGGTACAGACACTTGCCGCGCGTACACAGTGACGCCCTTTTCACAATTGAAAAGCGTTGCGGGAGTCATTCCATCCTCCCCGGTTGTCAGCTGTATCGTACCTTCCGGGGGAAAAAGATTCACACTGAGAAAGATCAAAAACGGCCCCTTCAATAGGTAATCCTGAAACGGTATCCAGATTGGACAGCTGGACGTAACCCTCCCCGTATTCGTTCACGATCGGATTATCCCAGTATTTAGAATTGACGGCGTCCATGGTGATCTCAAGGGTGCGCGGTGCCTGATCCACTCTGTAACCCAAAGGAGCCTTCGTCTCGGTCAGGGTGTATGTGCCGGGAGGCAGTGTTTTCTCGGAATCGTACTCCGAAGAATCCATCACGATTGTATGGCTGAAGTCATTTGGACCTTCTAGTAGGAACGTCGCACCGGGGAGCCCAATGCCTGAGCCGTCAGCTTAGGCGAAGGCAAAAACCTCCCATGTCTTGATCAACGATCGAGTACAGGGGCCGATAGATCTCCTTCACATGGTAGCCCAGGTAAGGATCGTCATAGTGCCAGGTAGTATTTAAAGCGCTGATCGCACGATAGTTTGCCCGTTCCGAGGTTCCCATGGTGATGAAATAGACTTCGTCTGGGTGATGATCCGGGATATTCATGAAGGCGTTTTCCGCTTCCGTAATCGTGCCGAGCACGAGCACCGAATGGCCAATATTGTTGCTACTACTTGGCCCTGTCAGCACGATGTCCCCGAGCTTCAGAGAATAAAGCGGTTGCGACTTGTCAAGCTTTTTGTACAGACAATTTGCCTGCATCAACTGTCCCCGGAAACCCGCCACCGCCGACGCGTCAAACACAAGGCCGTTGCTGTCGGCATAATCGTGCTCTGTTTCCAGTGTCTGTGCGATCGGATGATACTTTCCGTCAATGATAGAGGCTGTTGCCGTGTAGATCACGTGGGTCAGAAGGCTCACACGGGAAAAACCCACGGACGAACCCGAGAGCGGTACGTACGACGTACCCGAAAGCACCGAGTTACTCTCCGCGTAACCGAGTTCATTGGCTCGATTTATATGCGCGGCTGCCGCTTTTAAATAGCGCTCGCGTGAAACCGCAATTTGATGGGGTTCAAGACTATTTCGCTGTGCGCTGGTATGCGCGTGGATGCCTTTAACAGAACTTAAGGGAAGCTAAAGAGAAATACGAAAAACAGAATCAGGCATGCCGCGATCTTCATGTTCTTTTTTTGATGAAACTGGACCATAAGAAGATCCTTACCTTTTGAACATAAAGATTCAAAAGTAAGAAGGTCATTAGTCCCTCTACCGGGGACAGTCAATAGCGGACAAATTGTTTAGATTCTAAAAAGTCGCAAGGCATTCGCGGTCGTCTGTTCGGCGACATCGTTCACGCCCTTGCCCATAATCTCAGCCACGCTTCTCCCCTATGAGCGGCAAATAAGATGATTCATTGCGTTTCCCCCGAAAGGGAACGGGCGTCAGATAAGGCGCGTCTGTTTCCAACACAAGCCGGTCGTAGGGGACGGCTTGGAGCGCGGCGATAGGTTTTTTCGCGTTCTTGAAGGTTAACGGGCCGTCAAAGCCGATCATGAAGCCCAAGTCGGTCAGTAAGGGCACCGTCTCAGCGCTCCCCGAATAACAGTGAATGACTCCCGCGGGTGCCTCTTTGGAAAATAGGCCGTCATCATTTGCCACATTCAACATATTGAGCGTGGCCTCGGTTGCCTCACGCATATGAATGACGACCGGAAGAGATAGTTCATAAGCCAATTCAAGTTGCTTTTCGAAAAACTTTTTGCTGGACCTCTCTTGGAGAAAAGTCGTAGTGGTAGTCAAGCCCGATTTCCCCGATAGCCACCACGGCCTTGTCACGGCCTTGTTCTTGAGCGCGTTTATTCGTGTCAAGGATAAGTCCCTTTAAACGCTCAGAGGTATTTTCATCACAACTCTTGGCGTCGTGGGGATGAACCCCCACCGCCGCGTAAAGCATAGCGGTGTTCGAGCACAAGCCGGCATATTGTTTTTGAGTCATCTTCATTGGAAGACGCCAACAATATGCGTGTCACCCCGATATCTTTCGCGCGCTAACACCGCGTCAAAGTCCTCTTCGAACGCTTCGTCCTGCAAATGCGCGTGCGTGTCAAACCACTCGGTCACGACAACATCGCTTCTAAGGCTTCCAGTTCCTTTTCGACATCAATACGGGGGAACATCGCCTTACCCTTTACCACGCGGTCATTACCGACATAAAGCCCCCGCTCACCTGCTGTTTCCCAGGCGGTAAAGGCCTCTTCTTCAGGGATGCCGAGCTGTTCGCGGATCAGGGAGGGTGTCGTCGTCATATAGGGTGAAATCAGGACCGCGGTGCGGCGCAGGTTATCCGCTAAGGTATAAAGCACGGCCGCAAGCCTTTTGTGATCGGCTTCATTCTTTGCGAGCACCCAGGGCATCGTCACATCAATGTATTTTTACAGCGCCCGATTTGCGCCCAAATCGCTTCAAGCGACAGGCTAAACTCGAGCTTTTCCATATGGGCTTCCACGAGTTTTTTTGTCTCGTCCGCGTGGTCGTCAAGCTCCGTGTCAACGGTTTCCGAAAGGTGATCCTCCGGCAGACCCTCCGGGAACGTCTTGGCGATCATGGCCACCGTCCGGCTCAAAAGGTTACCTAAGTCATTCGCCAGATCGCTGTTCATCCGCTCAATTAAGGCCTGGTTGGAAAATACTCCGTCGGCGCCAAAGGGCACCTCGCGCAATAAGAAGTAACGGATGGCATCGACCCCGTACTGATCGACCAGAATCACAGGGTCCACCACGTTGCCCTTTGATTTTGACATTTTTCCTTCTTTAAGAAGTAACCAGCCGTGACCGAAGATGTGTTTGGGCACCGGCAAATCAAGCGCCATTAATAGCGCGGGCCAGATAAGCGAATGAAATCGCATAATTTCCTTTCCGATCAGATGAACATCCGCCGGCCAGTAGCGTTCAAATAACTCCGGTTCATCCGGGTAACCCAACGCCGTGATGTAATTTGACAGCGCGTCAATCCACACATAGACCACATGATCCGGGTCAAAGGGGACGTGGATACCCCAGTCGAAGGAGGTGCGTGTCACGGCGACATCGGCAAGCCCCGGTTTTAGAAAATTGTTGATCATTTCGTTAGCGCGGGACGCGGGCATCACAAAACCTTCCGTCGACAAAAGCTCCATGAGGCGATCCTGGTATTTTGACAGACGGAAGAAATAGCAGGATTCCTCCGTTTCTTCAAGCTCCCCGCCGCAGTCAGGGCATTTTCCTCCCGGTGCCTGGCTGGGTGTCCAAAAAGCCTCACAAGGCGTACAGTAAAGGCCCGTGTAGCTCCCCTTATACAGGTCATCTTGGTCTTTCAATCGCGTCACAATCGCCTGCACCGCCTTCACGTGGTGCTCGTCGGTTGTACGGATAAAGCCGTCGTATTTGACATCCAAAAGTTTCCACAATGCCTTGATGTCAACCGCCATCTTATCGACGAATTCCTGGGGTTTCATGCCCGCCGCTTCAGCGGTCCGTTGAATCTTTTGTCCGTGCTCGTCCATGCCGGTCAAGAAAAACACATCCGCCCCGCGCATCCTCTTATACCGGGCCATCGCGTCGGCGGCCACCGTCGTATAGGAGTGGCCGATATGAAGCTGGCCGCTCGGGTAATAAATCGGTGTCGTGATGTAGTATTTTTCGTGTGGCATAAAAATCCTCCTATTGGCGCAACTTGAGCGCCAATCGATATAATTTATTTCGGCTGACCCCTGTTTTGTCAGCCACAAGATCGGACGCGTCCCGCGTCCTTAATCCTTCGTCCAAAGCTTCCTTTATCATGGCGGACAAGATCTCTTCAGTCAATCCTTGATCGGCCTCGCCTGTCCTTAACCCGTATTCTTCCTTGCCTTCCAAGACGATGGTAAATTCACCTTTGGGCGCCGTCGTCTCATAGTATAAAACAGCCTCCCCGAGGGTGAAATAGAGAAACTCTTCATATGTTTTTGTCATCTCCCGGGCCACCACGATTTTTCGGTCAGACTCCACCACTGCTGCCAAATCATCTAGGCTGCGCCGCAGGCGATGGGGCGCCTCATAAAAGACGAGCGTGCGCACTTCTTGGGACATCGCCTTAAGTCGTGCTTGCCGCTCCTTTCCCTTAGCCGGGATGAAACCCTCGTAGGCAAAGCGTTCCGTGTTAAGGCCCGAGGCGGAAATGGCAGAGGCAAAAGCCGAGGGGCCGGGGATAACGGACACAGGAATTCCGTGTTCGACGGCGAGTCGCACCAGCGCCTCACCCGGGTCCGAGATGGAAGGCATTCCCGCGTCTGAGACAACCGCCACAGAGAGGCCACTTTTTAAATCTTCGATCAGACGGTCATGGCGGATCGCCTGGTTGTGCTCGTAATAGGAGATGAGGCGGTTGCCCACGCCCAACGCCGATAAAAGTCGCGCCGCGCGCCGGGTATCCTCAGCCGCGATGTAATCGGCCTCCTCTAATACCCTTGTGGCCCTCGGGCTCATATCCTCTAGGTTGCCAAGGGGTGTGGCAACCAAAAAGAGCGTGCCGCTCATCTTTCCTACCTCTCCTCTTAAATGGATCGTTTTAATATCGCGAGCACGTCGTCGCGTTCAAGCGCTCGATACCCCGCTCGTATCAATTGAGTCGTATCCGCCAGTTTTTCAACGGCATCGGCCGGAATGCCTACATCCGAAAGCGTTTCAGGGGCGCCTATTTGATTGAAATAGTCGCGTGTCGCCCGGATGCCTAAAAGTGCCAGTTCCTCATCGGTTTTGCCGGAAGGATCGATATCCCATACGCGCACGGCAAAACGCGCCAACTTGGACTCCGCTTCTTTTCGAATGTGGTACAAAAGGTTCGGGTGCACGATTGCCAGCCCCGCGCCGTGCGGAATGTCGTACCAGGCGGAAAGCGCGTGCTCAATTTGGTGTGACTGCCAATCTTGCTCTTTGCCTAAGCGCAACAAATTATTTAAGGCCATGGTTCCACACCACATGAGGTTCGAACGGGCTTCGTAGTCCAGAAGATCCTCCAGTGAGCGGTCAAGGTTCAGCCTTATGTTCCGCATCAGAGCTTCTGAAAGATCGTCGGAGAGGTTGCCGTCGTCAGGCGGTGAAAAATACTGTTCAAAGACGTGAGACAACATGTCGACAGCCCCGTAGACCACCTGTTCTTTGGGCATGGTCATGGTGAGTCGTGGTTCCAGTATTGAGAAGCGGGGGTAAAGCGACGGGCATCCGTAACCGCGCTTATCGTTGCCTTCCCAGTCGCTTACGACCGCGCCGCAGTTCATCTCACTGCCTGTGGCAGGCATGGTGAGTACCGTGCCCAAGGGAAGAGCCTCTCCCACCTCATGACCGTCTAAGTACAGATCCTGCCAGAAATCGCCTTCGTATAAAGCTCCGGCGGCGATTGCCTTGGAAGCGTCTATGACGCTTCCGCCGCCCACAGCCAGGATGAAGTCAATGGATTCTTGACGGCAGATGTCAATGCCTTCATACACTTTACCGGTACGCGGATTGGGCATGACACCGGGAAGCTCGAAAACTTGTTTCTCCGCCTTTTTTAACAGGGCCGCCACACGGTCATAAAGCCCTGTCTTCTTAATGCTGCCTGTGCCGTACACAAATAAAATGTTCTTGCCGTAGGATTCAAGCTCTCGGGGGAGTTCTTCTAACATACCCTCACCAAAGAGTATTTTTGTCGGGTTTTGAAAAACAAAATTGCGCATGGGTTATTTCCTCATCCCTTACTAGATAAAAGAGGCTGCCAATGAAGGCAGCCTTTGTCCAATGAATTGGTAATCGTGACGCTACTCTTGCGTGATACAGTCTGTCGGGCACACGGTGGTGCACGATCCGCAGTCAATGCAAAGCTCAGCATCGATGATGTAATAGGACTCGCCTTCCGAAATGGCCTCTGTCGGACACACTTCCGCGCAGGAACCACAGCTGATACATTCATTACCATCGATAACGTGCGGCATATTCTTCCTCCTTTTTCAAGGGAATGCGCGAAAGGCGACGTTCCCAATAAACTTTACCCGATAATCATAGCACAAAGTATCACAGAATCTGCTCGGTCCTCGCGATGATCTCATCTTGTAAGGCCTTATCCAGATTATTGAAATAATCACTGTAGCCCGCCACGCGAACAATAAGATCCTTATATTCTTTTGGATTTTTCTGCGCGTCCAAAAGCGTTTGTCGGTCAATGACATTAAATTGAATATGGTGACCGTCCATAATGAAATACGAACGGATAAGGGCCGCCATATTGGCAAGACCCTGCTCGCCTTCCACGACGGATGGCGTGAACTTCTGGTTCAAAAGCGCGCCGCCTGTCTTCAATTGATCCAGGCGTGCCGCCGAGCGGATCACGGCGGTTGGGCCTTTTCGATCCGCGCCCTTTTCGGGAGAAATCCCATCCGCTAAAGGCTTACCCTTCTTACGACCGTTGGGACTTGCTTCCATTACCTGACCAAAATAAATATGGCTTGTCGTCGGCAAAAATTCCACCACCGTTTTAGCGCCCTTGGGCGTATCGCGCCCCGCGATCACCTCCTGCAAAGCATCCGCCACATCTACCAAGATGTCATCCGCCCGCTCATCGTCATTGCCGTATTTCGGCGCGGTGTCCACAAGGTGCCAGAGTTCATCGTCGTTTACAAAATCAGATTTTAAAGCATCGAGCAACCTTGCCATATCAAAGGAGGGTTTATCGTAGATATGCGTCTTCATCGCGGAAAGCGAATCTGTTATTGTCGAAATCCCCACCACCTGAATATAGCTCGTGTTATAGCGCGCGCCCCCCGCGTTATAGTCCACACCCTTTTGGATGCAGTCGTCCGTAATCACCGACAACAAAGGCACCGGCATATGCGTCATATACATGCGTTCAATCAGATGATTCCCCGCGACTTTAGTATCCACCCATATTGCAATTGCTTTTTAAAAGCATCGAAAAGCGCGTCGTAATTTTCAAACTGCTTCGGATCGCCTAAATCAAGCCCCACCTGTTTTTTCGTGTAGTGGTCGTAACCACGAAACAGCACCAGCTCAAAAATCTTCGGGACATTCAAATAACCCGTCAGCACATACGCTTCCTTACCCGCCGTCCCCGTCTCCACGCAGCCGCTTGCAATCCCGCTCTCACGGGCGTCATCGAGCGATTTACCCATGTTCAAAAGCTCCTGGATAATCGCTTCCGAGTTATAAAAGGCGGGTTGCCCCCAGCCCTTCCGGCTGATCGCCGCGGCTTTTTTTAAGAATATCTCGGGCGTCTTTTTAGAAATCTGCACATTGGAACTTGGCTGGACAAGCCGCATCTCATCCATCACTTCCAAGATCAGGTAACTCACTTCACTGATGCCCGAGCTTCCGTCTTTTCGTAAAGCCCCGTGTTGATATTACAAAAATCCGTGTAAGTCGCGCTCTCTTTTAAAGTAATCCCCACCTTGGGCGGCGCCGGCCTGATTATTAAACTGAATCCAAAGCGCCTCCAACAGCTCTTTCGCCTCACTTCTTGTCAGCGTCTTATCCTTGATTCCCTTTTCGTAAAAAGGCTCCAAGTGCTGATCAAGTTTCCCGGGAGAATACGCATCCCAGTTATTCATCTCCAAGGTCACCCCGATATGCGTGAACCAGTACATCTGAAGGGCCTGTCGGTAAGTCTCGGGTTTTATTTTTGGGAACCACGTCACAGACTTCAGCTAACTTTAGAAGTTCATCCTTCCACTTCGGATCACTTTCCTCTTGGGCCATACGGCGCGCAAGCGCGGCATAGCGCTCCCCCATCACGATCATGCCCTGACAGACAAGCTTCATCCCTAAAAGCTCCTCGCGCTTATTCAAGGCGTCCATGTCGTTATTAAAATCAAGTGATAGAATTTCCCGGTCAATGTCATCGATGAAATCAAGATAACCCTTTTCGTAAATCTTGCCATCCGCGACCGTATGCCCCGGACCGCGCTGCATCAAAAATTCCGTAAAAAGGCCCGCTTGGAAAAGATCGTGCCACTCTTTGGGAAGCATCGCGTTCATGCGGGTCATCATGGCGCGCTCCTGCCAATAGGGAATAATAAGATTTTCTTGGATCTTTCGGTCCTCTTCGGACACTTTAAAAAACACATGCTCACGGTCATTCATGTTCGACAAATCGTCTAACGAATGACAGCAAAGCTCCGGGAAAGTCGGCGCCGCCCAAGGCTTATGCCCCTTTTCGCCGGCGATCAGGGTATCTTTTTCCAAATGCAGCGTGCGCTGTTCCATCAGGTGCAAAAACGCCTTGCCCCGCAACACAGGCGGCGAACAAGTCCCTTCGTAACGTTGGTACGCTTCTGTCAGAAGCACCGCGCGCTCCATCGAAAGGGAGGGCGTCGATTCAACACTTCGTTTTCGAAGCGCCCTGATCCTATCAGTCGAACCGCGTTCACGTCTTACCTCTTGACTCATAAGTGCTCTCCCGTCATCATGCCACCCATACCCGTCCTGTATCCAGCATTCTGCCATAACTTCACAAGTGTTTCGAGATGAGAGGGCTCGGGCGCCTTAAATGTTTTCCATTTTTTATGGAGCGCCCGATACTTTCCCTTGGCGTGCGCGTGGTAGGGCAGTAAGTTCACACTGTGGATCTTCACATCATGATCCTTTAACCACTGTTGTATCGCCTGCATCGTTTCGATGGAATCATTGAGAGACGCTAGAAGCGGCAATCGCAGACAAATCGTAGCCCCGTCTTCACTCAAACTGCGGAGATTTTCCAAAATGATTTGGTTGGACTCCCCCGTGAACAAACGGTGTTTTTCATCGTCCATCCATTTTAAATCGTAAAGAAATAAATCAGTAAAAGGCAAAACACGCTGAAAGCTCTCATAGGGCGCAAAACCCGACGTATCGATCGCGGTGGAAATCCCTTTGTCTTTCAGGCGTTTAAGAAGTTCTCGAATGAACAAAATATCCTGCGCCATCGGCTCGCCCCCCGACAAGGTCACGCCGCCTTTTGATTGCTCATAAAAAAGAAGATCACGCTCCAAAAAAGAGACGAGATCGTCCAGTTCATAAGTTTCTCCCGCCATGCGAAGCACACCGTCCTGATCCCTCATCTTCTCGGGGAGGTAGGACTGACTTTCCGGGTTATGGCACCACTCGCAGGCTAAGGGACAGCCTTTAAAAAAGACCGTCGTGCGGATTCCGGGACCGTCATGGACCGAAAAGCGCTGCAAGTCGAAAACAAGCGGCACGCCCATGTCGTAGTTAACGGGTGATTTCTGAGAGGGGGTAGGTCACAATACTTTTTTCATTTCCCCGCTCAAGCCGGACTGTGACGGTTTCCCTTAAAAGATCCACATCCTCCACAGCACCTACGCCCTCAGGTGTCGTGACGCGGGCATTCTTAGCGGGCATTTTTTTCTTGGCTTCTGTGTAGACATGGTGCTCATAGTTCAAGCAGCAAAGCAGCCGGCCACAAGTCCCTGAAATTTTCGACGGATTCATCGAAAGATTCTGGTCCTTGGCCATCCTGATCGACACAGGCTTAAACTCATGTAAGAAGGTGCTGCAGCACAACTCCCGCCCGCAGATACCGAGGCCGCCGATCATGCAGGCCTCATCGCGCACGCCGATTTGACGCAGTTCAATCCGCGTGCGGAAAAGCGACGCCAAGTCGCGCACCAGCTCGCGGAAATCGACGCGGCCGTCCGCGGTAAAAAAGAAGGTAATCTTGCGGTTATCGAAGCGGTATTCCACATCGATCAAGGTCATATCAAGACCGTAATGCTGGACGCGTTCCTTGGCCGTGACAAGCGCCTCTTCCTCCAAAAGCTTATTTTCTTCGTAATGCATCAGGTCATCGTTTGACGCAAGGCGCAAAATCTTTTTCAAAGGGCTCTTTAAAGAATTCTTCGGCAAGTATTGAGGCCAATCCGCCGCAACGCCCATCTCAATTCCCTGAGAGGTCTCCACAATGACGTAGTCACCGCGCCTGATCGTATACTCTGCCGGAGAGAAGTGGTAGATTTTGCCGCGCCCGTGAAGTCTTACCCCCACTAACAGCACATGATCGTCGCCCCTTGTACCGGGCCAATCAAGTGCTTCTTCGGTGATGTCCTCTTCGCGAACCGCGCAGACCGGAAATCCCGGTTCTTCAATGAAATCTTCGGCGAGTTCTTCTTCTGACCAATCGATGGCTCTATCTTGTTCGTTCACAACGGTTATCCATTTCTATCGATATCATCTTATACGATGGCGGCTTTCAGGCGAAATGTGTCGCGTGCGTCGGTCTTAGGCCCGAGAAAAGCCCGTAAACCCAACAGCAGGCGTGCCATCGTATGATCAAAATTCGTATTATTTGACAGCGCGTGATTCGTTTGGCGAATCAGCTCACCGGCCATGGCCGGATCAGTTTCATAGGCCCTGTCACGCATCGCTAAGAATACAGATGACAGGTCACGGTTGACAAGCGCTGCGCCGTCCCCATTTTGTAAAAGCACCAAAAGGTCACGCAACAGTGACTCCAAGATCCTCAATATGACGGCAGTCCGCTCTTTGTGGTCGCGGAAAAACTGAAGGCCATAGGTGAGGCAATAGGCGCGAGTGGCTTCCGGCAATTGCCGAAAGATCGCGACCGTTTGATCTCGCAACGCGCGAAAATCTTCGTCGCCCGCGATCGTGAGCGCCTGCCCGGCAGACCGTCCGCGTAACGGACCGCCAGATCGCCTATTTCACCTTCGTATCCCGCTTCTTTTAATAGATTCAAAATCGCCCCCTCATCGCGCCTGCCGATTCGGATTACGCGAGAGCGTGAAAGAATCGTGGGCAAGAGCCTCCCCGCGTCCTCTGTCAACAAAATAAAGCGGACAAAATCGGGGTGCTCCTCCAAGGGTTTGAGAAGTGCGTTCTGACCCTGCTCGTTCAATGTATCGGCCTTTGCGGCAGAAATGACATAGACCCGCTGTCGGCTGATTTGCGGATACACGGGCAAAGTCGCCGACACCTCTTCTCGGACGCTTGCCACCGGAATGGAGGTTTTGTCCGCCAAAGGCTCCAATTCAATCAAATCGGGATGCGAACCTACAAGAAGCGTCCGGCAAGAAGCACATTGCCCGCATGCTCCCGTCTCAGGATCGGGATTATCACACAGCATGGCGGCCGCAAGCCGCCGGGCGATATAGTGCTTGCCGGAACCTTCTTCGCCGACAAGAAGGACGGGCGTATGGCTCCCTGTCCAAGAAGCCGAAAGCTGCTTTCGAAACAGCGGTGAACAGGCAATAGAGTGAAGCGACAGCGCGTGCGGCCGATGGGTTGTGCTGAGGTGTTCTGCCTCCGGCATTTTAGAATTTTTCAAAATGCTCGACAGGGACGACAAAAACGGTAGCGCCTCCGATATTTACCTCCACCGGATAGGGCACATACGAAGCCCCCATGTTGGAAGGAGGGATGCTCGCGTTAATCGCCGCCTTACGACTTTTCGAATTTTTCCGGATGATTGAAAGCACATCGTCCTGTGCGGCATCCTCCACCACGGCCATGAGTGTCGTATTCCCGGAACGCAGGAAGCCACCGGTTGAATGCAGCTTAGTGACACGGTAGCCTGCGCGGTTGACCTCGGCCATCAGTCGCGGAGAATCATCATCACTCACGATGGCAAATATTAGTTTCATAGTAATACTCTCCTTACTTGTTCACGAATAAGTTCGGCTGTCTCTTCTTTATCGTCGAGTGATTCGACACGCACGACACGGGACGGTTCAGCGTCCGCAATCGCGCGGAATCCTTCGCATACGCGCTGTTTAAAGCGCTCTGTCTCTACATCGATCCGATCTCCCTGCCCGCTGTCATGCCGCCGACTCAAGCGCTCTGCGCGCGCCGCGGGACCCAGTTCGAGCAAACTGGTCAAATCCGGTGTCATTTCGTCGACCGCCAGGCTGTTCAACACTTCGACCAGGCGGACCGGTAAACCGCGCCCATAACCCTGATACGCGACTGACGAATCCATATAGCGGTCACAGATCACCCACTTGCCCTCTTGAAGCGCGGGACGGATCACTTCACGCACAAGCTGGGCACGGGCCGCCTCGAACAAAAACAGTTCCGTTTCGGGCGTCATCTCCTGGTGTTTCATATCAAGCAGGAGCTTTCGGATTTCCTCGCCGATCTTTGTCCCGCCCGGTTCCCGAAGCAGCAACACCTCGTGGCCGATCGACTGAAGAAAAGACTCCAAGTAGCGTATCTGAGTCGTTTTCCCGGATCCGTCGATGCCCTCAAATGTGATCAGTTTTCCCTTGTACAAGGCCTTACCGTTTCATTGTTATTCTCAAAATGACACAGCACTTTGGTGGCCTTATCTTAGCATAAAGGCCGCGCGCGCCGCTACACAAACACGAGCTCTGCGCCCCTTGTGACAACCTCCCCGGCCGAAAGTACCGCCAAGTAATTTTGATGCCTTCTTGTGATTTTTTCACCGGGACAGATAATGGGAAGCCCCGGGGGATAAGGCGCGATGGGCGCCACGGCAACCGATTCATCCGCCTTTTGACCGAACATGGCTTCTCTTACCGGCACATGGAAATGAAAGGCTTCCGACAAGAGTTGGTCGCGTTCTCTTGTAAGTCTTTCGAGGGTATTGTGATGGCTTTCAAGTTTGGCCTTGTCACTTATTGGCTTTAAGGTGATCAACGCCTCCAACAGGCGCTCGTAGTCCTCATCTGATTGGTCCAGCCCCATGATGAACACCGCCCGTGACAAATCGACAAGCTCCGGATCAATCCCCAAAAGATCGAGATGGCGGATAAAGGAGCGGCGGTCGTGTCCGGTCTTCGAATAATCGAGTACTAATCTTGTCCTATCCGATCCTTCCGGCAAAATGCGCCGGTAGTAGGAGGGAAGATTTTGTGCGAGTGCGTCATTTTTACGAATCAAACGCTCGATCGCTTCGCGGCCATGTTGATCAAGATATTGGCGCGCGCGGTCGATGGATGCCCCGATCAGAAAGGACGGACTGGAGGTCTGGAACACCTTCAGCTTTTGCGCGACGCGCGAAGGATCGACCGCTCCTTTTTCAACGGAGGCTTGTGACAGATGTAAAAGCGACGCGGGCGTCAAGGCGGGCAACGTCTTATGCGCGCTTTGGCAAACGATGTCAGCGCCTTCAAAAAGCCCTGTTTTGGGGAGTAAATCCGGGGCCGCGGCAAAGTGAGCGCCGTGCGCCTCATCGACCAGCACAAGCATGTCATGCTTATGGGCCTCTTTGACAATCACGGAAAGGTCCATGGTCCGCCCAAAATAATCGGGCCTTGTCACAAAACAGGCTTTCGCATTGGGATTCTTTTGGATGGTCCTGACATAGGATGCCACATCGGGTTGACCGTCGGGAAATGACTGTCCTTTTTCGGGCAAGACAAAAATAGGATTCACGCCCATGATCGCTAAGGCATGGACCGCCGCGATATGGACCGCGCGCGGGATGATGATATAATCCCCCTCGCGAAGGGTTGCGGCGATCATGATGTGAATCGACGCTGTGGTGCCGGAGGTAATAAACCACGTTCTGCCCGCGCCGAAATAGTCGGCCGCTAACTGATACGCCTCTTCGATATGCCCCGAGGGGGCCGCCAGATCGCCGGTACGGGGAAGTTCTGTCGTATCAAGCTCAAACAAGCGGTCGAAGGGGGGCTCGTTAAAAGAAGATCCCGGCCGATGGCCGGGCATATGAAAGGACACGCGCCCCTTTTGTTCGGCAAGTGCACGGACTAAAGGCGCGCGCACCTTTTCATGTTCAGAACGATGATCCATTTTGATTACAGATCGAGTTTTTGATTTCGGATCGAATCAATATCGATCATAATATCCTTTTCAATGCGGACGATATCCCGGATGACATCTTCGACGGTCTCTTCCACACGAATCGTCTGGCGCTCCCGTCTCGGGGAACGTTTCGAACGGCGCCTTGATTTTGTCTGCTTTTTCTTTTCTTCAAAGGCCGCGTCCTGGCGCACATCACGCTCTTTTGCAGGCTCTGTGGGTTTTTTTTGCGTATTTTTCTTAGGCGATTGGCCCTGACGAGGCGCTTTATCTTCTGCTTTGCTCCCCGCTTGGGCAGAAGCGGACCGGGCACCGCTTGGTTTTCGCCGTCTTTGATTTTGTTTGGAGCGCGGCTTCGAAGCGCCCCCGCTTTTGGCCTGCCTTGGTTTAGCAGACGGCTGACTGCTTTCCGTCCCCGCTCGAGGTTTTATTTCCCTTTGGCGGACATTTTCACGTTTTTTGTTATCTTCAGACATGCGCGTGCGCTCCTCTAATGAATTCACTTGTGTGGTTCATTGTAGCATGCCCAATCACTCACGCGCCTCAAACATAATATCTGCGACCTTTAAAAGGGGCATTCCGAAAAGGCGTAGGGACAAGGATCTTCCAAGTTTTCAACTTCCATCACAAGCTCATTTGTCCAATCGCTCTCCTCATATCTTGACAAGCTCCCTTCCAGGGATTGACCGTAAAGCGTGTCCGTCACGGCCTGGCGGCGGTCGCTGGGATCTTCGGACGAACAATGGCGGAGGCGTTCCGCGAAGGATCGGTCAAGCTTCTTCAAATTATGGCGCATAGTCGGACCGATCCAATCCGGACGCCATCTCCCCGACAGGACCGCCAAAAAACTCATCGCGAGACTGTAAAGATCGGTCTCAGGCCGCACGGTCCCAAAATAGACTTCGGGCGCGGCATAGCCGGCGGTCACGACGCGCGAAGTGTCCTTTACGGATGATTCCGGTCGAGAAAACAGGACGCCTGAAAATCGATCAGCACGGCTTGCCGGTCTTCGGTGACAATAATATTTTCGGGCGAGATATCAAGATGCGCGAAATCCTTTCTCGACACAATGCGGATCCAGGCCAGCACATCCAATATCTGGAAGAACAGCTGTTCAAGATTATGTGAACTGAGTAAATTTTCAGGCAGACCCCTCAAGGTCACCCTCAACATATTCAAACAGATAGTGAAGGGGTTCGGGCAAGGCTCCGCCACCATCAAAACGATTTCATCACTTGTCCCGTAGCAACGCGGCAGGCCGAGGCGCGGATCTCTTGAAAGTAACTTTGCGACATTGGGGTCGGCCCAGCCGTCGACGCTTTCAAAACACACGGAAGTGCCATCCTGCGTGATCACCTGTTGCAATTCTCCCCTCATGCTTTCATTCCTCCCCTTCGTTCTTCTGAATCCAGCATGAGATGGTGACAAAAAAAGAGCCGAATGATTTTCGGCCCTTTTTTGTCCAAAAAGAACGTTTTGTTTAAGCGTTTGCGACCTTTTTTCAGTTGTCTTCTTTTTGCGCTTCAAACGCGGCTTCTCCTCATGGCGGACACTCTTTTTGGTGACCAGCACTTCGCAGACATCGCCGCAGGACGGTATTTCATACATGACGTCAAGCATCAGGCGCTCCAGGATGGTGCGCAAGCCGCGCGCCCCTGTTTTCAACTCGAGCGCTTCTTTTGCGATTTCGCGGATGGCGGCCGGTTCAAAGACAAGCTCTACATCGTCAAAACGCATCAGTTTCTTGTACTGTTTGATTAAGGCGTTTTTGGGCTCTTGCATGACTTTCACGAGCGCGTCCTCATCGAGTTCATCAAGCGCCACCACGACAGGCACACGTCCCACAAATTCAGGGATCATACCGAATTTCAGCAAATCCTCCGGAAGCAATTGCCTGAAAAGCTCTTTGCCGCTCAACTTCGAAGAACCTTCGATCTCCGCGCCAAAGCCGATCGATTTGCGTCCGATCCGATCCTTGATGACCTTATCCATCCCGGAGAAAGCGCCGCCCAAAATAAACAAGATGTTCGTCGTATCAATCTGGATGAACTCCTGATGGGGGTGTTTGCGCCCTCCTTGCGGCGGGACGTTTGCGATGGTGCTTTCTAAGATTTTTAAAAGCGCCTGCTGAACCCCTTCACCGCTGACATCGCGCGTGATGGATGGGTTGTCCGAGCGCCTTGTGATTTTGTCAATTTCATCGATGTAGATGATGCCCCGTTCGGCGGACGCGATATTGAAATCGGCGTTTTGAATCAGGCGAAGGAGGATGTTCTCCACATCTTCGCCGACGTAACCGGCTTCTGTTAGGGCGGTGGCGTCCGCGATCGCAAAAGGCACGTTCAAAATGCGCGCTAAGGTCTGCGCCATGAGCGTCTTACCGGAGCCCGAGGGACCTAAGAGCATGATATTGCTTTTTGCGAGTTCAACGCCGTCGTCCTCGTCATCGATCAGATCAGAAAAGACGCGCTTGTAGTGATTGTAAACGGAGACGGCGAGTGTCTTTTTCGCCTCCTCCTGCCCGATCACATATTCGTCCAGTTTTTCTTTGATCTGCTCAGGGGTCAGACGATTCATCCCGTCAACGTCCGGCGTTCCTGTGGTATAACTTGACAGCGGATCATCCGCCAGCATCTCATCGCACAGCAACACACACTCGTTACAGATATAAACACCTGGTCCGGCGATCAGGCGCTCGACCTGACTCTCCGTCTTACCGCAAAACGAGCAATGAAGCGGTTTATATGGATCGTTGTCTTTTCTATCCGACATCTGCTGTCTCCCCCTCTCGGGCGCGTACGCTAGACACGTTTCGTCATAATCTTGTCAATCAATCCGTAGTCGAGCGCTTCTTCGGCCGTCATCCAACGGTCACGATCTGTGTCGCGTTCGATCACTTCGTAGGGTTGACCTGTTTTTTCAGCCAGGATTGTGTTCAGCCGTTTTTTCAATCGGACGATGTACTCGGCGGCAATCGTAATATCGGTCGCCTGGCCGTGCGCCCCGCCGCTTGGCTGGTGAATCATGAGGTCGGCGTTCGGCAGTGCAAATCGCTTACCCGGGGTTCCCGCGGCCACAAGGAACGCGCCCATGCTGGCGGCCATCCCCATGCAGATCGTCTGCACATCCGGCTTGATGTACTGCATCGTGTCGTAAATCAGAAGCCCCGATGAGATCTCCCCGCCCGGGCTGTTAATGTAAAACTGAATGTCCTTTTCAGGATCCTCCGCCTCAAGAAACAAAAACTGAGCCATGACAAGGCTGGCGGTCACGTGGTTCACATTGTCGCTTAAAATGACGATTCGCTCTTTTAAAAGGCGGGAAAAAATGTCGTATGACCGTTCTCCGCGTGTCGTCTGTTCGACGACCATCGGCACGAGATTCATCATTACGGGATCCATTTTTTGATCTTTCATCCAATCCATTTATGTTATTCCTCCCTAGGAACCTCTTCTTTTTCGTCTTCCTCGTTTTCTACTACTTCCGGTTCAGGCGCGACATCGGTCACGACGCTTATCTCTTTTAACTTCATTTTAACAATTTTAAGTTTTCTGGTGTGTTCGAAATGTTCAACGTCGTATTCCGTCGCTTCGAATGCGTTTCGCGGAACACTTCGGTTGACACACCTGCTTTTCAGCGGCTTCTGAAATGGCCTGTTCGAGCTCCTCTCCGCTGAGCTCGAAACGCTCTTTTTCTTTCAGGCGCATGGTCTCAACGACCCAGGCGCTCTCAAATCACTTTGCGGGCGTGCTCGGCTTGTTCATTTCGATAGTCCGCGATGGATTTGCCTTGGTAGGACAGAAAATCCGCAAAATTCAAGCCGTACATGGAAAAATTGACGCCGCTGTCGTTCAATGGCGTGCTCGACCTCATCTTCCACAATCAGATCCGACAGTTCAATCGTACTGTCTTTGACGATCGGTCGATAATATTCTGTTCAAAGGCGGCGTCCGCCTGTTTTGTTCTTTTCTTCTTCAATTCGCTTTGTTTCAGCCCTGTACTCTTCCAAAGTGTCACAGGTGTCGCTGACGTCACGCACAAACTCATCGTCAATCTCGGGCAGTTCTTTGCCATGATCTCCGTGATTTGACCTTGAACACGACGTCCTGCCCGGCTGGATCCCCTCCGTGATACTCCGACGGGAATGTCAAGGGGAGATCGATCTCTTCGCCGACCTCATGGCCGATGAGCCCTTCTTCAAACCCGGGGATAAAGGAGCCTGAGCCGATCTCCAAAAGGTGTCCTTCCGCTTGTCCGCCCTCAAAGGGCACGTCGTTGTGAAATCCCTCGTAGTCGATGGTCACGCGGTCGCCTTCTTGAATGGGGCGGTCGCTTACCGGGACGAGGCGCGAGACGCGCTCGCGGGCCGCTTCGATTTTTTCATCGATCGCGGATTCAAAGACTTCAACCGGCGGACGATAGGCTTCGAGGCCCTCGTATTTTCCAAGTTCGACCGCAGGTTTCAGCGCGACTTCCACGTCGAACACCAGGCCTGATTCTCCCCCGATCTCCTTCACATTGAAGCGAGGGTCCGAAAACGGAGCGATGTCATGTTCTGTTAAGGCTTCTTCATAAGCCTTAGGCAAGGCTATTTCTATCGCGTCATCGTATAAAACGCCTTCGCCGTAATGTCTCACGACGACGGGGTAGGGCGCTTTGCCCTTCCTGAATCCCGGCACCTGAAAATGGCGGGCATTTTTGCGATGAGCGGCTTGTAATGATTCTCTAAATTCTTCGGGTGTGACCTGAACGGCGATCAGCGCGGTGCGCTTTTCTTCCGATACTTTCTGTGACGGCATAACGTCCTCCTTGATTACTTCCATTTAATCAACTGCCGTGCGCTCAAAAAAAGCGGGCGACAGATGTTTTCCGATCCCTATGATACTATATCACTCGCTGGTTTATTAGGAGTTTTGTAACAAGATAACTGTAACCTGTTCGTTTGAAGGGCTCTAAAAATCGTGTTATCATAAAGTTGCCTGAAATGCGCGGCGCTCTTGTTTTTGGACCACCATTTTTTGAAGGGGAGTCCGAGTCGAAGTGGAATATGAATAAGCCTTCTTAGGAGGACATTCTAAGACCACCGCAGGGCACCCACCTGGCGATAGGCTGGGTATCAAAAAAGGAGTGCGGCATTTCGGGTTTCCTTTTCTCTGGAGGAGAAATCGTGAAAATTTATAATTCTTTAACAAGGCAAAAAGAAGATTTGACCCCGCTTGAAAGCGGCCATTTTAAGATTTATGTCTGCGGACCTACGGTCTATGATTTTTTCCACATCGGAAACGCGAGACCTTTCATTGTGTATGACACGCTCAGGCGTTATCTTTTGTGGCTTGGGAATCAAGTCACCTACGTTCAAAACTTCACTGACATTGACGACAAGGTGATCATCCGGGCGAACAAGGAAGGGATCACAAGTAAAGAACTTGCCGAGACCATGATCGGGGAGTATTTCCACGACGCCGACGCGCTCAACATTATGCGGGCCTCGATTCATCCGAGAGCCACGGAATCTATCGATGACATCGTCCGGATCGTCAAAATCCTTGTGGACAAGGGTCACGCGTATGTGACCGACGACGGTGTCTATTTTTCGATCGATACTTTCCCCTCCTACGGGAAACTTTCCGGCCATAACTTGGATGACCTGATCGCGGGCGCGAGCGAACGCGTGTCGGACACCGAAAATAAGCGCAATCCGCTTGACTTTGCTGTTTGGAAGTTCAAAAAAGAGGGCGAACCGTTCTGGCCCAGCCCTTGGGGCGACGGCCGACCCGGCTGGCATATTGAGTGCTCCGCGATGAGCCTTGCCAACTTAGGCGAGACGATTGACATTCACGCGGGCGGCGTGGATCTCACCTTCCCGCACCATGAAAATGAAATCGCGCAAAGTGAAGCGGCAACAGGCAAACCTTTTGTCCGCTACTGGATGCACAACGGTTTTGTCAATATTAATTACGAAAAAATGTCCAAGTCGGGCGGCAATTTTTTCACCGTAAGAGACTTGGCAGAACGTTATCCCTACCATATCCTGCGCTTTTTCATCTTGCAGGCACATTACCGTATGCCGATCAATTTCTCCGACGAGCTGCTTGACGCGACCGTCACAAGCTGGAAGAGGATCACGTCGAGCGTGGACCATCTGGCCTTTGTCGCAAAGACCGCTCCAAAGGAGGCGACAAAGTCAGAAGAAGAACAAGCCTTGCAAGATGCGGTCACCACCTGCCGCTACAACTGGAAAAACGCGATGGACGACGACCTCAATACGGCCGATGCGATCGCCGCGCTTTTTGAGCTTGTGCGCGCGGCGAATACCGCCGCGTCATCGGGCGACGTGTCAGCGCCGGCGCTACTTGAAGCGCGCGATACCCTGATTGAGCTGTTTGGCGTGTTGGGCGCCAGCCCTTCCGATACGAAGGAAGCCGCGTGCCTTCTGAGATTATGGCGCTTGTGGAAGCAAGAACCGAGGCTAAAGGCTTGTGATTACTCACGTGCGGACGCCATCCGCGACGGTATTGGCGAAGGGCTTTTAAAGTCGAAGATACCCCCAGGGCGTACAGGTACTGCCCCTTTGACAAGGATGGACGATCCGCTTTACGATTGCTCAATCTCGACCTTTGCCTGGGTGGGAGGCGCGGTGTTTGAACTTTGTATCCGCACGAAGCTTGCAGGCGACAAGACGCAGGCGCGCTCCCCACCCTGGCGACAAAATTTGTCAGCGCGAAGAATGAGCGGAGCTGATGGAGCTTTATTGAACGACGGCGCGTTTGACTTGACCGCGAGCGAACGAAATCTTTTACAGCAGGCGCTGAATTTTCTTTGACGAGTGTTTCGAAGCATTGTGACCTTGTGGACTACCGTAAAGCGACCGCGTTTGGGCCTCATCGGTTGTCGGCTTCAGGGCAAGAACGAACGGGCCATCGCTTTAATCGAATATCGCCATGGCCGAATTGGAAAGAAATTGCAAAATGGCGGACAATGACACGGCATTAACCCAACTGGAGGAAAAACTGCATCGCGGAGGCGCTTGCCGCCAAAGCCGGTCGATTGTCGTGTGTATCTGTTAGGCGCGAAAGGGCGCGCGTCGGATCTTTCTCATTCGCGGATGAATGCAAAGCAAGGTGCGGTTATTCGCTGTGAACCGTGCCCGCGTAAACAGCATGGCGGAGACTCCGACGCATCAGGGCATCCATCGCGGAGGTCGCCTACGACTACCGGGATCTCGATCGCATTCTCGAGCACTGTGATCTCAAAATATGCCCCTTTCCTTTTTTTACTCCTCGACCATATTCAGGACGCGCATAACCTGGGCTCTATTTTGCGTATCGCGGACGGGGCAAGGTGTGCACGCGGTCGTTATCCCCAAGCCGCCGTGCCGTGCCTTTGAACGCGGCGGTTGCCAAGGCTCCGCAGACGCTGTGGAACATGTGCCGAGTTGCCGTGTCAATAACCCTGACGGATACGATTCTCGCGTTGAAAAAACAAGGCTTTGGATATTTGGCACCGATGCAGGCCACCCTTCATTATAAGGAGGCCGATTATGGCGGCCCCGATCGCGATCGTGATCGGCTTAGTGAGGTGAAGGCATCGCGCAAAAGATTAAGGGACTTGCGATTTTCTCGTATCGATCCCGCTTCACATGAGTCAACTCACTGAATGCCGCTGTGCATGGATTATTGTATTAGAGCCGCGTGGAAGGAATCAATCAGCGAGACGATGGAGTCATTTTCTCTCTTTCTTATCTTGGCGCTCCTCTTTGTCTTCATGCGCCTTGGCGACAGTATTGAGCCGCAGGTTCAGGACGCAAGCCTGTCTCGCGGTGCTTGTGCGGCCGCAAAATGAAAAATACCTGCGTGAGGACGAATGGGTTCATATGCTGACGCTCGCGATTGCTTTTGGTGATCAGCGAACGGTCATTTTGGAATGCCATCCCCTCAAATCAAGAACTTGAGATTTCGCAGGCTGATTTCATTCAATATGTGAATTTTTGGCGGATTGTCTTCCGGGAACAATCCGCTTCGTTTGCCCGCGCGACAGAGACTGAGAGCGGCGTTATTCGTGGCCACGCGAATAAAACGGACACGAAAATGAGTCCTAAGCCGGAGCAAGCCTCGATCTGGTGGATCAGGGCCCGTACCTCGGATCTTCGTGAATTGAAATTTGCGGTGCCCGTGACCTTAGACGACGCCGGTGTTCCTTATTTTTCAAAATCTGGCTGCGCAGCCGGAAGCTCGCTTTACAACTACCTGTTTTGTATTGCTGGATTTTTCTGTGGATCAAAAGATGCGCTTACCGCACTTATCGGGCACAATCTTACCATCCGGTCAAAACTGCAAAAGCGGCCATCGGGCGCCGCGCGGATGAAATTGCTTATTTTCTACCGCGATCATGTCAGCACCGGCAAGGCAGTTATCGCTGTGTTGAAATGATGCCGGGCTACGCCGTGATCGAAGAGCAAACGATCGCGCAGGAGCCGGGTTCCGGCTGAGACGCGCAGTGTTGTTTTCACTGAGCAGGTGTCATCCGGGCCGAGGAAAAATCCTGAGCAATTAACCCAGGTCGGATGGTGTTTTTACCTTTAACGGTGAAACCTTATTTGATTTGCACAAAAAAGACGTCACGATCGATTCCGAGGAAGCGATCGCTTTGTTGGGCATTCCCTCAACCTTGAATTGTTGGAAGATGAGGCGATTTTCGCGTCATCTGGCCCGGGCTTGTGGTGGAGGCAGAAGGTGAATGCAACATTGACGCGCTGTCGCTACGCGGATCGGTACTCGCTTTCAGTTTCTTACAGCAATTACCCGCACAGAAGACCGGTTTAAAGCCCCGGTGATTCTGTTTTGTAAAAGACTCTATTACCGGTAATTTATCCCTTTGTGCGGGAAAACGGTTATCTTTGTCTTTTTCAGATAGTGGCACGGCCAAAACGCTGGCCATCCAAGTGGGAGATCCGATTACATCGCCCGCATGACGATCATTCTAAATCCTGACAGGAAGCATTTCAATGTAACCTCGCCAACCTTCGCTTCTGGTTGCATCCGGGGGCTAACTCCGGCGCGTATTGGTAGCCGTACACTTCAGGGTTGAATTTTCAATCTGCGCGGCATAATCTGCCTACCGCGTTTGGTAGTCTTCATCGTCGTGAGTTCGCCTTGAAAGACTATGAATAGGCAGGCCGAGAAGATCGATGACGTCAAAATCACTGGGGATCTCCCCTGCAAAATCGGATGCCACTTCTACGCCGTGGGCATAGGTTCCGGTCCCTTCGGGTCGCATGTTCTCGGGTAGCCACAGGCCCGACCGGTTCATAGAGGGCTTCTTGAATTTTTCCAGAACATCCCAAGCGGCTGAGTTTTCACCCTTTCCAGAGAACCGACTTCCTCTAGATATGCAAAGTAATGGTCGGCATTTTTGCTTCTTCAGAAGGATCAGTTTCAGGCAGGACGAAAAGCGATCTGCGTGAATATGACGTTGTTTTGTCCCATGTGAATGTCCTCCTTTTCAGTCGTATTAAACACAAGCCTCAAATGTCTGAGCATCTTGGTAATTTCAATAATGGGGCCTCTTCCAACATAAGTAAATACATATAATGTGTTCAAAGACGCCCCAACCATTTTTTAAGGGTTATTACGACGCTTGACAATCAGGCTCACAGGGCGTTAATATAGGAAAGCTGTCATGCCCGTAGCTCAACTGGATAGAGCGTCTGACTACGGATCAGAAGGTTCGGATTCAAATTCTGGCAGGCGCGCCACTAAAGAACCCCTGCAGGATCAAGCTTGCGGGGTTTTGCTTTTGCCGATGAAATTTATCAAGATGAGCGAAAAAACGACCCATACAAATCAATCATTCATTGACTTCTCTCAATCAGCACGTTACCATGCGAATAGATAACTTGGTTGCGAGTACCGTCTCGTGATCGTCGATTGGGTCGTGTGGCACTAGCCATACAGCTCTTTTGATTTCACACAAAGAGGTAGCTCCTAATGCAAATGCTTGACAAGAAATTTCTAACTTATAGCCAATTTTGGCAAATTCTGGCGGGCGCGCTACTAAAGACCGATGAAGTCTATCAAGATGGGCGAGGAGGAGCTTGCAACTCTCGCATAGGTATTAGTATAGTGATACAAGATCAATTCCCTGATAGTACGGACCCTAACAATTCATGGGCGAGGAGGTCAGGGATTTTTAGTGGCAAAAAAATAGATGTAATCCCTGCGCCATTAAAAAAGCCTTGGATCAGCGTGTATCCAAGGCTTCTTTTTATTCTTTACGAATTTTTCCATAAAGGTAAAGTGCCAGTTGCTTCAATTTTCGTCTATCCAGGCGATAAGTTCAATGATGAGTCACATAAGCTCTCCTTCGTCACATCTTTTACAGTATAAAGGAGCGCCAATCTTTTCGCGGTTCGTCTGGTACAATTCTTTCGAACAGAAACAGATACGAAAGGCAGACGATAAACATGAGCGAACGAAATGGACCGAGCCTTTGCTTTGAACGTCATCAGCCGCTGTGCCTACGCGGTTATGAGCATGGTATCGCCCGACGGGAGTCCCTACGGTGTTCCCCTTTCAATCGTTCGCATCGGTGAATACATCTACTTTCACTGTGCGCCCGAAGGCAAAAAACTAGAAGCGCTGCGAACAAATCCCAAAGTCTCAGTGGCCTGTGTCGGCAATGTGAAGCCCCTCACAGACGAATTCACCTTTCGAGTTTGAATCGGCCATTGTGTCCGGCACTGCGGAGCGTGTGGAAGCGATTGCTGAAAAAATCGAGGCTTTGCGCGCTACTTGTCTGCGCTACACCGACAAATATGGACGCCTTTGACAGCGAAGTCGCAAGAAGTCTGCACCGGACAGAGGTGTGGAAAATCCACATGAACGAAATCAGCTCAAAACGCAAAAAAATAAAAACGGAGGATCAAGGATGATCTTAAGACGCATTATCGACATTGACGAGGAGCGCTGCAACGGATGCGGCGCCTGCGCCGAAGCCTGCCATGAAGGCGCCATCGTCATGATTGACAACAAGGCCCACTCATTCGAGACGATTACTGTGACGGATTGGGCGACTGTTTGCCGGCCTGTCCTATGGACGCAATTCATTTTGTAGAGCGCGAAGCGCTGCCCTTCGATGTAGAGGCGGTCAAAATTCATTTAAAACAAAAAGAAGAAGAAAAAACAAAAACAACAGCAGAACCCACCTCACAGTTCCCCATCCAGATAAAACTGATGCCCGTCAACTCCCCGCTGTTCGACGGGGCAAAACTACTCATCGCCGCCGACTGCTCCGCCTTCATGTGCCGTGATTTTCACGATCGCTTCATGAAAGGCCATGTCACCGTCATCGGCTGCCCCAAACTTGACCAGGTGGACTACACTTTTAAACTGACCGACATCATCCGCGAAAACAATATCCGAAGCGTCACCATCGTGCGCATGCAGGTACCCTGTTGCGGCGGCCTGTCACACATGGCAACAGAAGCTTTGAAAAGAAGCGGCAAATTCATCCCCTGGCAGATCGTCACCCTATCCACCGACGGAGATATTATCGACGCCTCCTAAAAGATCTTGCGCCGAACATATGTGCGTGATAAACTAAAGTAGAACAAATGTTCTGAAAGGGTTTGTCATGGAACGCAAGTATGTCACCGTCATCGCCGAAGTGAGGCCGGACGGCGATCTTTATCCGAAAACACTTCGCTTTGAAGACGGTTCGGAATTTAAGATCGACCGCCGCCTTCAGACGCCCCGGCGCGATCCGGCAAAAGACGGAACCTCCGATTGGCGCTTTTACTGCCTCATCGAAGGGCGTGAAGTGACCCTGTTCTATAACGCGGACACACACCGCTGGTGGATCGGACGGGAGGCATAGCAAGATGAAAGACAATACGATCCTGCATGTCGACCAAAACGCCTTTTACGCCAGTGTGGAAATGCTGAAAAACCCCTCACTGAGAAAAGTGCCCTGCGCGGTCGCCGGTGACCCCGTGAACCGGCACGGTATTGTCTTGGCTAAAAACCAACAGGCCAAAGACGCGGGCGTCAAAACAGGCGAGGCACTCTGGGAAGCCCGGCAAAAATGCCCCGATCTTGTGTTCGTCCCCCCCGACTACCCCAGTTACCTCTACTACAGCCGGCTGGCCCGGGAGCTTTACCACGAATACACCGATCGCGTCGAAGCCTTTGGCATTGACGAATGCTGGCTCGACCTTGAAGGTTGCCCCGAAGAGGACGGCGCTGTGCTCGCCGAAATACTGCGCGAGCGCATGAAAAAAGAATTCGGCCTGACCGTGAGCGTCGGCGTGAGCTGGAACAAAATCTATGCCAAACTTGGCAGCGACCTGAAAAAACCGGACGCGGTGACCGTCATCACGCACGGAAATTATCAGCGGGTCGTCTATCCTCTTCCCGTCGACAAACTACTCTATGTCGGTCGGGCGACCTATCGCAAGTTGCGGCGCATCGGCGTTCGGACAATCGCTGAACTCGTCGCGCTCGGCCCCGATTTTTTGCGCGAATTATTCGGCGTGGTCGGTCTTAGCCTCTATGCCTTTGCCGCGGGCCTCGATACAAGCGAGGTCGAAAAAGCGGGGCGGGCGGTTCCTATTAAATCAGTCGGCAACTCCATCACGGCCCGGCACGACCTTTACACCGCGGAGGACATCAAGGCCGTGACCTATATGTTGTCCGAATCAGTCTCAAGCCGATTGCGCTACGCCGGCATGGCGGCCCGCACCGTTCAGATCAGCATGCGCGACTACCAGCTCAATAACTTTGAACGCCAGGCACCGCTCGACCTTCCGACACAGCTTTGCTCCGAAATCGCGCCGGCGGCCTTCTCACTCATCATGCAAAACTTCAAAGAAGGTCAGTGGATCCGAAGCCTCGGCGTGCGCGCCTGCAAACTTGTCGACGCCTCCAAGCTGAAACAAGTCTCCTTTTTACCGGACGAAAAGCGACGTGCCGCGGTATTGCGCCTCGAGGACACCATGGACACCCTTCGCTCACGCTACGGAGGCCTCTCGGTCCGCCATTTCACTGGTTGACCAATGCCTTGACCGGGCATGACATTAAAAGCGAAAATGTCATCCATCCCATCAGGTTTCGGACCATGAGCGTCCTGTGACCGTCACGGTAACGCTCGAAATGAGCGCCGGAGGCGCCGGCTCCTTGGAAATTATCGCCCGGGGAGGACGGCGGTGTCCACGAGGTGGTCTCCTTTATGTCGGGCGGCGCGCCGCCCTGTCCGCAGGCTCAGGCGAATGCTGGATCTGCCTCGCCGGCGGGCAGGAAGTCCCTGTTTCTCCCCGCTCAACGGTCGCTGGTGGATGGACGGCAAAGGGGGCGAAGGAGCCTGCTCCGGCCGTTGAACCGTACCGGCGCGTAAAGGATCGGAGCTATCGGCCGCCTAAATCGTGAGATAAATAAGATCGGCCGGAAGGAGCCGAACCATGTTAAAGAAACACAAGACCTTTCGCAGCTACCAAGAACAAATCATCTTCATGCGCGAACGCGGCGCTCAGGTCCCCGACGAACAGCGCCATTGAATCACTTGTGACACCTTTTCCTACTATTCGCTGGTCAATTTAAATAAACACCTTTACGGCGGCCTTGACCTGCGTCCTTTGCGGGGGCCCCTCCATCGTGGACTTGCAGCTTTCGCATATGCTGAACTGTGAATTTTACCAGACGGTATTAAAAGGCATTCTCTGCGTGGAGCCTCGCTGGCTCAAACGGCTACCTCATCTCCGCAAGTTTGGCTCGGCAAGCCGCGATGACATTGAAAACGCGCGCGACAACTATCTGTACCGCAGCTACGACCCCAAAAACAAACAGACGACCGGGACGCGCTGGCCTTCGCAACAAATTGAAACTTCACGCCGCGCCGTCTAACATCCACTCCTATTCCCATCATTTCCTCACAGGCAACCGCCAAGCTCCCATGGATATTCATCCATGACGTAGAATTCGGACTGGCCATCCAATGGTTTAACATCCTGCGCAAACACGACCAGGAGGAAGTCTTAAAGAAAATGCTTTGGGGTGAAACAGGCTATGACGACAAGGCCCCGCTGACCGAGGATGACGAACAGTTCTTTGACGCGGCGCTTGATATCTTACGCCAGTACCGCAACATTATCGCGCACGGAGAACGTGTCTTTGAAAGCGAAATCACGAACGCCCTGCCCGAACTCTCACTTTTTTCTATCCTCCCCGAATCGGTCTTATCCCAAGAAGAATACGATCAGGGCATCGGGAGAAACGATCCATTCGCCTGCCTGCTTGCCATCGTGCTTTTCACCCATGAGCCGATCCTCATGTTGAGCTTTTTGACGGAACTGCAGTCACAGCTGGATTTTGCGCAATTGATGAAGGAGACCATGGCCCCCGGGTCACTGGATATTCACACCTTATTGGGGATCCCACCCTTTACCATGGAGCGCCTGATCGCGATCAGTCACCATCGCTTCGGGGAACTCTCCCGGGCCTTTTTTAACCCAACCAGACGTCCAGAACCATCATGACGACAAAGCCGATAATCATCGCGTAACTCGCGATGCGCTCATTGC
This sequence comes from Clostridia bacterium, assembly GCA_040766025.1. GTDB lineage: Bacteria > Bacillota > Clostridia > Saccharofermentanales > DTU023 > UBA4923. The sequence goes on from JAXGRH010000004.1 coordinate 58,648, forward strand.
CCCCGCTATGCGTTTCAGGGATCACCTCATCCGTGATGACAAAGAGCATGGCGCCTCCCGCAAGTGCCAGAATGAACGGCAGCGCGGGATGGAAAAGCCGCACCAGACCAAAGCCCAAATAGGCCGCCACCGGTTCCAATAAACCGGTTATGAGCGCAATCCAGAACGCTTTTTTGGCACTGTAGTTTTCCCGCATGAGCGCAAACGCAACCGCCAAACCTTCGGGCATATTCTGCAAGCCAATCCCGATCGCGATCGGGATCCCATTGGACAGATTATTCGAACCAAAGGCAACCCCCACAGCCATCCCCTCCGGAATATTGTGAATGGCAATCGCGATCACAAAAAGCCAAATCTTTTTCAAAGAATCACTGGCAACCCCCTCATGGTGTTTATCAATCAAATGTTCATGAGGCGCAAAATAATCGATCACATCAATGAGCCCCGCACCCACGAGCACGCCCGCCGCCGTCACGAGCACCGCAACAAGGCCGCCGCCGCCATATTCAATGCTGGGCAAAATAAGCGAGAAACCCGTGGCCGAGAGCATGACCCCGGCCGCAAAACCGAGCATCGCGTCAAGCCACTTGCGAGAGACATCCTTCATGAACAAAGCAGGCATCGCCCCAAAACCCGTTGCGATTCCGGGAACAATTAAACCTAAAGCTATAATCCAATTTTCTGACATGAACAGTCTCCTCTAATAGTTTCGTTATTCTAGCATTTTACAAGATGTATCAAAAATAAGCCTCCAACGCTTCACGATATCCATCATACCGATCCTTGTCACTGGCCGCCACAAGTCCCGTGACCTTCATGCCGGCCGCGATTAAAGGAGCCGCGGCGGCCGAAAGGGTCGCCCCTGTCGTCAGCACATCGTCCACTAACAACACATGCCGCCCCGAAAGAAAATGACCGACCGGCAGATCGTCTTCCAATGTAAACGCGTCCTTCAAATGCAAGAAACGTTCTTTCATCGTCTGTGACAGACTTTGCGGCTCTGTATATACATCCCGCACAAGCCATCCGTCAATGACCGGCAGGGCGAGAATCTCGGATAAAGAACCCGCGATGAGCGCCGCCTGATTATAACCGCGTTCTCTTTCACGCTTCACGTGGAGGGGAACCGGGACGATCGCGTCAAAGGATAAGCGATGCCTTTCAACCGTACGCGCCAACAGGGGCGCCAGCGCGTTCGCGCGGTCCGTGCGATCCGAGAACTTCAAACTCACCACCATCCGGGGGACAGGATCGCGGTAAAACAAGCTGGCATAAAGCGGGAAGGAACCCTCCCATGTCACCTTTTCTTTGCCCATACGAAAGGGCAGCGTTGACAGACAGTCACGGCAGATATGGGGGGAAGGAAGAGGGGGTATGGCCGCGCTGTCACACACCGAGCAATAAGGGATATAGTACAGCTCTTCTAAAAAGCGGCGGACGGTCTTCATTTCATCAAAGCGCTTTCAGCCAATCTTTGAGCATGCCGCGCCGTTCATTCGCTTCATTGTTATTTAGCATCATGGAAAGCGTTCTTTTGCGTGTTAAAAGAAACAGCCGTTCTCGGGCCCTTGTGACCCCCGTGTACAAAAGATTCCGGGTCAAAAAGCTGGGTGAACTCGAAGGAATGACAAGGATCTCCACCGGATACTCGGAGCCCTGTGCCTTGTGGATCGTGATCGCGTAGGCGAGCTCCAGATCCAAAAGATCGTCGCTTTCAATCACGGCGATCCGCTCCTCTTCAAAGAGCACCGTCACACTTTTGGCTTCCTGCGAAATAGCGCGCACGATCCCGGTCTCACCATTCATGACGCCCAGGCCACTCTGGGATCCATCTTCCATTTTCCAGGCAAGATTGTAATTGTTGCGGGTCAAAATCACCTTGTCGCCGACCGCGAATTTCTGGCCGTGATGCTCAAGGTGAAAAAAGGACGGGCCCTGGGCAAGCTGTTGCAATTGGCGGTTCAATTCATCGACGCCGGCCATACCGCGCCTCAACGCGGAAAGCACCTGAACCCCGTAAACACCATCCGTCGCGTAGTAGTTCGGCAACACATCGCGGCAGAGCTTCAGGACGCCTTTCAACATAGCCTCCTCATCGGCCGAATCAATGAACATGAAATCTGATTCAAGTGACTGATCCAACTCAAGGGAATCCCCTTTTAAAATTTTGTGCGCGTTGCTCACGATCAGTTTGTGGGATTCTTGACGGTAAATCTCCACTAAACGCGTGCTCGTAACCGTTTGTGAAGCCAAAATATCGCGCAACACCTGCCCGGGACCAATCGAAGGCAGTTGATCGGCGTCCCCGATCAAGAGCACGCGCGTGCCGGGTTTTACCGCGGACAGCAAATTCGCGAACAAGAAAAGATCAATCATGGAGCATTCATCGACGATCAAGGTGTCGCAAAGAAGCGGCTCCGCACTGAGCCAAAAGGCAGCGTCAGGCACTTTGTCATCTTGGACCTGCAAGGCGAGCAGCCGGTGCAATGTCTGAGCCGGCATCCGGCACACCTCCCCCAACCTTCGGGCCGCCCTGCCTGTCGGCGCGGCAAGCAGCACCGTTTCGCCCCGTTTTTGAAGAATGCCCGTGAGCAGTCGGACGATCGCGGTCTTCCCTGTTCCCGGACCGCCCGTCAAGACAGAAAAGGATTTCGTGAGCGCCATGACCATGGCGTCCACTTGTTTTTCTCCCAGTTGAAAAGCCTCAGCTTTTGCGATGGAATCGATGGCTTCCATCGCTTCTTCCTTTGTCATTTTCTTTTTACCGGACAAAGCTGTTTTGGAAAGCTCCCAAATGGTCTTCGCGATGGCGCGCTCAATCGTGGAGACGTCCTGCAAGGCGATGAGATTTTGTCCCGCATCGTCCGGCGCGGTGCCCAAGACACTGTCTTTCACAAGCGTTCTGGCCGCGATCGACCACTTTCCCTCTTTTTTGCCATCGTGACGCAGTTCATGAGGGCGGACAATCTGCCCCTCTTCGATCAATCGATGAAGCGCCTGCAGAAGGGATAAAGGATCCACCTCGAGCTGCTGTGAAAGCACCCGTATCAGCTCCTGCTCCGACAGGACCGTATGCCCGTCTCTAAACAGCAGTTGGTTCATCCAAAATAAGATCGCGCCCGAAAGGCGCGCCGGATGATCCCCCGCGATACCAAGTCCCTGGGCGATGACATCCGCTGTGCGAAATCCTATCCCCGGCACGCGGCTTGCCAGTTCATAGGGATTCTTGGCGATCAGATCGACGGCGCCCATGCCAAACAGCTGGTAGATCCGATGAATGCGTAGCGGACCGATCCCGTGCGGCAGGAGCATTAAAAGCAATTCTTGGTAGGCGCGGTCGTCTTTTAACTGTTGGCTGAAGCTTTCGGCTTTCTTGGAACCGACACCGCGAATACGGGCCACTTTTTCAGGATGAAGGCGCATCACGGTTAAGGTGTCGTCGCCAAAGCTAGCGACTAGCTTTTTCGCGGTGGCGGGACCCACCCCTTTGACGGCGCCTGAGGCCAAATATTTTTCAATCCTCACGCGGCCAAGCGGCTCCTCACGCGAAATGGCCTCTACCTTGATCTGCGGGCCGTAGGTCGGATGATCCACAAGCGTCCCCTCACCGGACACATGCTCACCCGCGGCCAGGTAAGGCATGACACCCACCGCCGTCCACTCTTCCATCCCGTCCAAAATCTCCGCGATGGTATAGCCGTTGTCTTCGTTTCTGAAAATGATGCGTGTGACCACACCCTGAAATGAGACAGGCCGGTCAAAAGCCGGCCCGCCCTCGGGTAAAAAATCCTGTTGGAATTGACTGACAAAATCTGACACGCGGTATTACCTCGACGTTTTTCCTCTCATGCCTCAGTTTGACAGGAGTGCCTTTACCGCGTCAAGTCGTTCCCAGGGAAGATCAAGATCGGGTCTGCCAAAATGACCGTAATTGCTGACTTGCGCGTAAATCGGGCGGAGCATGTCAAAGCGTTCAATAATGGCGTCAGGACGCAGGTCAAACACTCGGCGCACGAGCGCGCCCAGGGCCTCGTCCGAATGGCCGACCCCTGTGCCAAAGGTGGTCACCGTCACAGAAACCGGCTCTGAAAGTCCGATGATGTAGGCAATCTGGACCTCACATTGGGAACAAAAGCCTGCGGCCACAAGATTTTTCGCGATATGGCGTGCGGCGTAGGATCCTGTCCGGTCCACCTTGGTCGGATCTTTGCCCGAAAAGGCGCCTCCCCCGTGGTGGCCGAATCCTCCGTAGGTGTCGCAGATAATCTTCCTGCCGGTGAGCCCCGAATCTCCCTGCGGCCCCCCGATCACAAAGCGACCCGTGGGGTTAATGAAAACCTTCGTCTGGCTGTCGAATAAGTCACCTGCAAGAATCGGGTAGATGACCGCGTCTTCGATCTCCTCACGCACCGTCTCGGGGGTCGCGTCCGCGCGATGCTGCGCGGAGATGACGACGGTGTCGATGTGGACCGGGCGCTCGCCTTCATAGCGGATGGTCACCTGTGACTTGCCATCGGGATATAAAGAGGGGGCGTGGCCGCTTGCCTCGGCCAGCCGGCGGGTCAGGCGGTGGGCCAGTGTAATGGGTAGCGGCATGTATTCGGGCGTGTCTTCGTTCGCAAAGCCGAACATCATGCCCTGGTCACCCGCGCCCGTGCTCCGTTCGTCACTGCCGCGCGCTTCCAATGAACAGTTCACGCCCATCGCGATGTCGGACGACTGTTCGTCGATCGAGGTTAAAACGGCGCAAGAGTCCGCGTCAAAGCCGGAGGGGTTTCCGGTGTAGCCGATCTTTCGGATCGTTTCTCTCGCGATCATCGGAATATCGACGTAGGCGCTCGTGGTGATTTCGCCCATCACTAAGACAAGGCCTGTGGTTGTCACAGTTTCGCAGGCGACACGGGAGCAGGGATCGTGCAGAAGCAACGCGTCAAGCACAGAGTCCGCGATCTGGTCACATACTTTATCGGGATGCCCTTCCGTCACCGATTCAGAGGTGAAGAGCCATGAATCATTCGTTGAGTTAAACATTGTTCCTCCTGTTCTTTGATCGAAAGAGGAGATGTTTTTTTGTGAAAAAAACCTCCGAGAGGAGGCTTTACCATCACCTCATCTTCCGGACTTTGACATCCGCAGGATTTAGCACCGCCGCATGACCGCGGTTGCCGGGTTTCACAGGGCCAGTCCCTCCACCTCTCTCGATAAGACAATATTCGATTTTGATCACTATAGCACAATCGACAAAATGACCGCGAAGGTCCTTTTACGCCGTCCGTTTGTTGAATTACGGGAGGGCATCTTATATATGATCGTCCTACGTTTAAAGGAAGGGATAGCGGGATCACCCCTTTTGGAATATGGAACCACAGGTCATTTTGATCGATCAATATGAACCGTTCACATTGCGGGCAAGCGAACGCTTAAATGAGGTCGCGGACCAACACTACCGGGCGTCGTGCTTATCCTCTGACATTGCTCTTCTTGAAAAGGACGACAGCCCCTTAAAGCAAGCATCGGTTCTTATCTTGCCCTCTCAGTGGAAAACGCATCCCAACATTACGAATCAGACCTTTGATTCCTCCATCCTGTTCTGGGATGAACAGGAGGGCCCCTCTTGCGCTTTAGCGGAATACGCGAATTGGATAGGACCATTCAAAACGCCCTTTCAGGACAACGAAGTGAAACTGCCCCGCCAAAAACAATACGGCACATGGGCTGTCACCTGTCGTTTTCAGAAGAGGCGTCCAGGCGTTTAACACGGCAGATCATAAAGCAAGAAATGAGCCTTGGCCACCGTTTGATTTACCTTCCCATTAAACCGCTTTACCGGATGGAAGACTCCTTTCGGCGAGGCCCAAAACAAACTCTCGGCGAGCTCCTCTGTCAGCTCGCCTTAGGCGATATCCCTGAGGCGAAAAGCGTTGGAGAATGGCTCTATCTTCACGAATCGGGCTACTTCACCTTCCGATTACCTGATCGCGCGGACGATCTTATCGCCGCCGATATGAACGCTGTGAAAAAACTGATCCACCTCCTTCATGAATATGCTCAATCGAGCAGCGAAATAACCACCGTCTGGCTTGACACAGAAGGGATGTATCTTGACCGACTGCTTCAGATCGCAAAGCTCTGTGACCATCTTTATATGGATGTCCCCAAAGGCGAGTCCTCCGCGGCCGAGGTCGCCCGGCGTGAGTTGAGCATTCTCATGGCGCAGCTGCCTGCCACATGCGCCATTTTAGAACTTCCGGAATAGCACCATGTTGCCCGGTTATCAGGAAAAACAAAACTGGATTCGAAGTGTCGTCGCGCATCTTGATACGGGGACGGATACCTCCGATGAGGAGTTAAGGCGCATCATTGCGGCAGAGGTTGCATCTCAAACCCAGGGTTCTTCTCTGACCTTGGCTGAAAAAACACAATTGATCGGCCATCTGTTTGACGCGATGCGCGGCCTCGATATCCTACAGCCTCTTGTGGAGGAACAGGGAAACACGGAGATCATGGTGAACAGCCCCGACCAGATCTATGTCGAAAAGGACGGCCGGCTCGAAAAAACGGACCTTGCCTTTGACTCCGCCGCCCATCTGACCCATGTCATCAGCCGCTACTTCGGTCGCGCGAATAAGCTTGTCCATGAGCGATCCCCCATCGCGGATATGCGATTGGAAGATGGCTCCCGTGTACATGCCATCCTACCTCCGGCAGCCCCCTACGGGCCTGTGCTGTCGATCCGGCGCTTCACCGGTATCCGCCCTACCATGGAAGCCTTGGTGGAAAACAATACGCTTCCCCTAAAAGAAGCGCGTTTTTTGGCGGATGCCGTGCGATCGAGAAAAAATATCTTCATCAGCGGGGGCACAGCCTCCGGCAAAACAACTTTTTTGAACGCTTTAGCCGCCTTCATTCCTCAAAATGAGCGCATTGTCACGGTGGAGGATGCCGCGGAACTAGATCTGACCGGCAAGCACAATCTGGTCCAATTGGAAGCGCGCGCTTCTTCTGCCGACGGGGGAGGCGTCATTTCGCTTTCACAGTTAATCCATTCCTCTCTAAGACTGCGCCCCGACCGGGTTATCGTCGGTGAAGTGCGGGGCGTTGAGGCCTATGACATGATCCAGGCCATGCAGACAGGTCACCCGGGCTCCATGTCAACAGGCCACGGCAACAGCACGATGGAGATGTTAAACCGCCTCGCCCTGCTCCTCATGACAGCCTCCCAGCTCCCCTGGGAAGCCTGTAGACGTATGGTCGCCTCCTCCGTGGATTTGCTTGTGCATCTGGTGAGGCTTTCAGACGGCCGACGCCTGGTCGCCGAGATCTGTTCAATCCGGGGGTTTAAAGAGGATCAATTTGTGCTCCACACGCATTACCGCTCGGATCAAGTGGATTTTATTGACTCCGACATGATGGATGAAGATGAGACCACCCTCAGTGCCCCTAAAACCTGTCAACCGGCTCAGATGAAAAGAACTAAAAATCGTCTTGTTCATCTCGGGCGCTTAAACGCGCCGGGAGGTTCGTGATATGGCCCGATTCAAACGTAAACGATCCTCCAAGATTAAATCCATCGGCCGCTACGGCCTGTCGGTGCTCCAATGGATTGTTTTGTCCGTCATCCCCGCGCGCATGGCCGCCATCGCTTTTATCGGGGAGGATTCCTCAGGGTGGTTTATTGCCATGATCGGCGCCTCACTTTTAGGGATCGGACTTACGCGCCTTTTCCAAATGCGCGAAGAACAGGTACTCCTGTTGCAATACCAGCATCTTTTGGGGTTCCTTTCAACAAGACTTTCAGCCGGAGTACCCCTTGAGGCAGCTTTCATTGAGGCGGTGGAGCCTTTGACCGAGCAGCTCGGGCGTCAAAATCTCATCGTCCGCTCGCTTGTCAAACTAAGGAAGAATCTGGACGCTCAGATGTCACTGAATGAATCGCTTTTACTCTTCATCCGTGAAGTCAACCTCCCCGTGTGCCGGCGTGACTTTACCATGCTCATTATGCTGTCCCGCACAGGTGGAAGAACCGATATCTTTGTCAGGCAAAGCCACCTGGACCTGTCCGCTCAGATCAATACACAAAGCGAGGTGGCCCATGAACGAAGAGGTCAGTCAAGCGAGGCGCTTATTTTGGCGCTCACGCCTTTCCTCATGGCTCACTTCATCCTGGGCGGCGCCTCCGCCTACGGCGGGGCCCTCAAAGAAGATCACGCGATGGCGCTTCCTTTAAGCATTTTGTATCTTCTTGCCGTCGCGGCGTTGTTTATCCTGATTTATCTTCTGGCGCCTGAGAAAACAACCGCGAAAACCAACCGTCGGAAATTGCCCAGAAAACAAAATGAAAAGACTTTGAAAGACACGAAAATGATCACGTGGCTGTCGCGCTTATACCTTGACTGGTTGCCCGGTCAGATCGGTATGAGTGTATCCTCGTCGGTGTTGCAGTTGGCATTGAAGCAAGAAGATGCTTGGAAATTATACTTACAGAAAAAAACAAAGGATATCGGCTGGGGCCTTTTGCTCGCGGTGATACTGGCCGTATCCGGACGCGTGTCCTGGTTCATCGTCGTGCTCGCGCCCTTGTTTTTTTCAACCGTACGCGATGTGGATATCTGCCAAAAAGCTTCGCGGCAGAAGAATCAATACCGTTTCTTTTATCCCTCCGCCATTAATTCGCTGCATATTCTGATGGAAAGCGGCCTGACGCTCGATCGGTCGCTGCGCATGGTCGCCCATGTCAGCGCGCTTGACACTCATGCGGATAATCCTGTTTCCAGGGCGTTGAGCCAGTCGGCCCTTCTGCTTGAATCGGGCTATGACAGTGTGATGGCCGTCAGTGCCTTAGCCGAGCGCTGTCCCTTACCCGAAATACAGGCCGCCTTGCGCCTCATGGCGCGTTATGAGCGCGAAGGGGGCATCGAGATATTGGAGCTCATCCGTATGCAGTCTGAGCGCAGCCGGCAGCTTTACCGCGACGCGCTGCGCGGGAAAGCGGAGCAGCGTTCACTTCTTTTTGTCATCCCGATGGCCATTGATCTTGTGGTCGTCATGGCCACCGTGATCCTACCCGCCGTGATCGGCATGCGCTTTAATTTTTGATTTGAGATTTTGTCATTTCTGCGCATCCTGTCTATTCACGACAAAAGACAAGGCCATCGGCCCCCTCTTTTGTTACCCATACTGAACAGGCCATACGTCATCTGTAGGATGAAAGGAGATCGTCATGAAAGACAAAAAGGATGCTCCTAAACGAATCGAATGGAGCGGATTTGGAACCTTGGAGGTAATCATTATCATTGCCATCCTAATCACTGTCGCCTTGCTTTTTCGGGATAAAATTCTCGAATTCGCGGACAAACTGATCCGTCAGGTGTTCACCGATTCGGTCATTGACGGACTCTGATGGCCGGTACGAACACCATGCTTGAAAGAACCGGAATTCCCTCATGTCTGGCGCGTCATCTTGCGGTCATCCTGTGAGGGGAACCGTTTGATCCTGTGCTAGAAAGTGCTTTGCTCCGCCACCGTCCCTCTTCTCTTGCGGCTATTTCCTGGTTTATGGAGGAACAAAAGGCCATTGTCTTTACGACCCATCACGGAGAACTTTTGCCACTCTCAGAACGTCTGCCCGCGTTAGATCGGGATCAGGAAACGGGCTTGGCGCTTTTGGAGGGCATTTTGCGGGCGATCGATGATGCCCAAAACTTCCTATTCACGGTCAAAAGGACGCTGCTTTCACCCGATCTTATTTTCCTCGATCGTAAAAGCACCTCCGATTTTTCTGTCAAAATTGTCTGTTTGCCCTGTCACGATACGACCGTTTTCTTAGAAGAATCAAAGGATCAGCTGATGGATGCTTTGGCTCAGCACTTTCATTGGGACGAAGATCGATTTAAAGCGCTGAATGACATTTATCAAAAAAATGACTTCGCACTTCTTTATGAGAAAGTGTTAGCGCTAAATGGAAAGACAGAAACAGTGTTGGATGACGCTCCGCAGAAAGCGTCACCTCGCATAACCCGCAGGATGAAACAAAAAGAAAATAATGCAAAAACCAATCAAGAAACAGGATCGTTCCTGTCGTTCATCAAGGGTCTGTTTCGCCTGGGCGATGGGGACCTTATCCATGAGATGACAGAAGACCTTGATTTGAACGCGAAGACCAAGATCGCGCAGCTGTCAGAAGGATTACCGGGAACACCTGAGGAAGAATACGGGCGGCGGGCTTTCATTCTGACGGATGAATTTGTGGTGGGTCGCGATCTGAAAGATGTGGATCTCTGCCTTGATTCGCAGGCGATCAGCCGAAGGCACGCGCGCATTTTGCTAAAAGAGGGGCATTATTTTCTTGAGGATTTAGGCTCGAGTAACGGAACCTCTTTGGATGGCATCCGCTTAAGCCGTAAAAAGGAGTATCTGTTGCCGGATAAATGCAGGATTGCCTTTGCGGGGGAGCATTTTTATTTTCGCTCGAAATAACAGGACAGGGCATAAAAAAGCGCCGCTGATCGCTTTTGCGAACAGCGGCGTTTTTTAATTTTACCCCATTTTATTTTGTTCCAAAGAGCCTGTCGCCCGCATCTCCCAAGCCCGGGACAATGTAGGCATCCTCATTCAGACAATCGTCCAAACCGGCGCAGAAAATCGGAACATCCGGGTGCGCGGCGTGCAAGCGCTCGATGCCTTCGGGCGCTGCGATGAGGCAGACAAATTTAATATGTTCAATATTGCGTTGTTTTAGAAAATCGACCGATGCCGCCGCAGAACCGCCTGTGGCAAGCATAGGGTCGAGGAGTATGACATCTCGGTTTTCGATGTCATCCGGCAGTTTGCAGTAATACTCCACCGGGTCGAGCGTCACAGGATCTCGGTACAGCCCGATATGCCCGATTTTCGCCATCGGGATGAGGTTGATCATTCCGTCGACCATGCCCAGGCCCGCGCGCAGGATGGGGACCAGTGCGAGTTTCTTACCCTCGATCATCTGACAGTGGGCGGTCCCGATCGGCGTTTCGACATCAATCGGCCGCAGGGGAAGATCGCGTGTCACTTCATAGGCCATAAGCATAGACACTTCATTGACAAGTTCACGAAATTCTTTCGTACTCGTATTCTTATTACGCATCAGGGCAAGTTTGTGCTGAATGAGCGGGTGATCAAAAATGAACACCCCATCGTAGTCGTTGACGTTAGTCACAAAAGACACTCCTTTCATGCTCCGCAATCTGCTCGAGACGCGCTGTGTGGCGTCCCGCCTCGTAGGCTTCGGTTAGAAATAAATCCACCAGCATTAACGCGTAAGGCACCGCCAGGACACGGCCTCCCAACGCCAGCATGTTGGCATCGTTATGACGACGCGCCATCCGCACCATGAACTCATCTGTACATAGTGCGCAACGTACGCCGGATTCTTGTTTGCGACAATGGAGACGCCGATTCCTGTACCGCATACGACAATCCCTCGCTCGCACGTTGCGTCGACGAGCTTATCTGACGCGCTTTGGCTGTATTGGACGTAACTTGTGGATTGTGTTGAATCAGTCCCCACATCGAAGACCGTATGGCCTTTTTCCTCTAAATGTCTCTTGATCGCTTCTTTTAGTTCGTACCCGCCATGGTCGCTTCCGACAGCAATTTTCACTTCGGCCTCCCCATCTGATATTTGTTCTATTTTAACTCAGCCGGTCCACCATGACAATGAATGACATCCGTAACTTGTTCTTTTTATTAGTTAGATCCGAGGACTTTTTACGCACATTTTTGTTGATAATGTTAACAACTATGTGTATAACTACTACGACAGCGATCAGGGCTTTTAGTTGCTTCGGAGGCCCATAATCAGCCGTTTTGCTTCAAGAAATGACAAATTGTCGAAATGAATGAAACTATTCTGAAAAGTCTAATCATCCGATGGTAGCGCCATTACGTGCAATTTGTTTTTATTTATTCTATTCAACTGTCCGCCTGCTACGGACAGCGAAATAGTCATCATGACGACATAGTGAATTGCAAAACAAAACCCCCACGATCATCGCGGGGGTCTTGGTGCCCAGAGCAGGAATCGAACCAGCGACACACGGATTTTCAGTCCGTTGCTCTACCGTCTGAGCTATCTGGGCCTACGTAATTGCCGGCATATAGCCGGCAATTATGGCGACGCAGAAGGGGCTCGAACCCTCGACCTCCAGCGTGACAGGCTGGCATTCTAACCAACTGAACTACTGCGCCAATTCGCTCTTTCAAGCGGCTGTGTCAGTCTATCAGATGAATCGAGCGCTTGTCAACCGAGCCAAATAGCCATAGATTAAGCGCCATTTAGCGCTTTTCCGGCTCTTCTGCGACCCTTACCGACCAGAACCATTCCGAAACGTTATCGTCCAAATAATTGACGCGTCTGCTCATGCTTCTGCCAAATAAATAATCAATTGAAACTCCGAAATAAATGGCAATTTTAAACAACATATCAAAATCAGGTTCGCGCTCCGCGCGCTCATATTTTGAAATGGTCTGACGGCTCACATTTAATTCCACCGCAACATCATCCTGACGGAGGTTTTTCTCTTTGCGCAATTTTTTGAGACGCGACGCGAATATTTCAAGTGGCCCTGCCATAATATCTGGATTATGAATTGTCTAAGCCTTTGACTCAAGAAAAAGCAAGGGTTATGCTACAAAGTGGCGCATTTTGTAGAATACAGCAACTGTGCTAAACTGGCTAAGCTGTTAATGTTGGGAGCATAGCTCAGCAGGGAGAGCACTTGCCTTACAAGCAAGGGGTCATCGGTTCGAGCCCGGTTGCTCCCACCAAAAAGGGGCCGCCCAGGAGGGCAGCCCCTTTGCATTTCTTAAACGCTCCTTCTTTCATTCGCCCAAGTGAAACTCGGTTTGTGCTGACAAGACATATGCCAAATCATCCGCAGTAAATCGTGTCGATCGCCACCAACCCACCTCTGCCTCCCCGCCTGCCAGCGGAATGAATAGTTGCTCCTTGATCAACCAGGACGCCAGTTGCTCCATGCCTTTGATTTTTTCTTGCAAACGCTTAGCCTCCCCAAGCTTCAAAAGCAATTCATCCTTTTCCAGGCTCACAGTGGGGATGCCCAAATGGCGATCGATCAGGTTCACAGGCGATTCACCGGTAAAACTCTCCTGGTAGATGAGCTCATAGTTACCCTCCCTTTCATATTGGCGCCAACGGTCAACCGTCACGCGCCTCAATGAGATAGGGATGCCCTGTTCGCGCGCGGACCGCAAAAAGACACCGAGCGCCTCTTCAATAGGGACAGAACCCTCCGGATAGATCAATTCAAAAGTCTTGAGCGGCACATTGTCACGTTCCAAAAGACCTGTAGTCCCATTCACTTGCAAACCCGCCTCCTCAAGTAAAGCCTGAACCGTCGCTTCGTCTTTAGCTAACAGCGCTTCACTCAAAAGTTTCCGGTCAAGGAGCGTCATCACCGAAGGGATGGTCAAAAGATCTGAAGGTTCTATGGGGGAGTTGTGGGGCATCAAGAGGGGACCGGTTTGTGCGGTGTCCGCCGATAGCCCCAAGAGCTGCCGGAAAGGACGTGAGGCGAGCCATTCATTCGCCTTGGGATTCAACGCGATACCCGCGAGCTTCTCGCCGCTCGTTAGATTTTTTTGCGTCAGATCCGCCCCGCAAAAAGGAGCGCATAGCACAAGATCCAGATCGTCATGTTCCAGCGCCTCCCGCACCAGTTGATGATTGTGGTACCGCAAAAGGGTGAAGTAGGACGCTTCTCCGATTGAATCTTTCGAAAATCGAGAAAATGAAAGCGCAAATTCATCCCTTTGGATCAATTGCCAGGGGCCCGAGCCGACAAGCGGCAGGACGATGGCGTCGAAATCCTCCGCGGCAGTACCGTGCACGAGCAGCGATTCCCAATGATGACGCGGCACAATAAGCGTACGGGAAAGCGCATCTAAAACGCGATTGGCGGCATTCACGGAGCTATTGTCAATATTCAAAATCAAAAGCTGATCATTGGGCATAGTCATTTCGGTCACAAGCTCAGCCAAGATACGCCCCGTCGCGGTGCCCAAGGCAATATGCGCGTTGACCGAAAAAATAATGTCTTGACCCGTGACAAAAAAACCGTCGTGCCACTGCCGCTCGCGGTTAAGTGCCAACTGGATGGAATCGTCTGTTTTGACAATATTTGAAACAAGCACCGGGTGGTATTCGAGATCCTCGGGCAAGAAACGCACAACCGTCTCGTAGATAGGCTGATAATGCCCGCTAGGATCCACCGGAAAGCGGCCCTCACCCCAAGAAAACGGATTAAAATTCAATCCGTCCGCATCTAACACAGCGACGTTCATCCGTTCGTCGCGCGCTCCCGGCAAACCGCGAAAAACACCCAGGTCATCTCCATTTTCAGGTAACTGTGTGGGCCGAGTCGTCGGCTGAGGGGTGGTCGGTTCAATCGGTTCGGGCGGCGATGACGGTGAACAAGCACTGACCAGCATCAGCACAAGCGCCAGTCCTAAAAGCGCGAAGCGTCTTATTTTATTTCTCTTTTTCTTGACAATTAACGACACAGTTTCATGTATTCTCCCGCTGTTTTTCAGATGGACAATGATCCGTAATTATTCTAACATGAGGCGATGACATCTATATTCCCCAAAAAAGAGAACGCATGGACGCTTATCGGACGCGCCTTGCTCGCGGCCGTCGCTTTTTTACTGGGATTAATCTTGGCCTTTTCATCCGCCGTTTTTTTCATCTACGCGCAAATGGCGATCACGGCCCATCCAAAAATCTTGGAAGAAAATGAACACCCTCCCAAAGTCGACTGCATCATCGTTCTAGGGGCTCAAATCTACCAGACCCGTACACCCTCTCCCATGCTCCAAGACCGCCTTGACGGGGCCGTCTGGCTGTTTGAAAGCGGGTATTCAGACCGCATCCTTGTATCGGGAGATCACCGCGAAGACAACTACAACGAACCGCGTGTCATGTACCGCTACCTCATCGATCAGGGGATCCCGGATGAGGCCATCTTCATGGACCATTACGGGCTTGACACCTATGACACGATCTACCGCGCGCAGCACGTCTTCCAGATCAAAACTGCCATCATCGCCACACAGCGCTTCCACCTTGAGCGCGCGCTTTTCATCGCTGACAAGATCGGCATAAAAGCGATCGGATACGCCACCGATCCACGTATATACGCTTCTGAAGTTTATATGTTCGTCCGGGAAATGGGCGCCCGTCTAAAAGCCGTCTACGAGACGCGCACCGATGCCGTCCCCCAATACCAAAGCCTCCCGCAGCCCATAGAGGGTGACGGGCGTACGACACGCGATCCTTTTTAAACAAAAGAGAATAGTGTTAAACTTTCAGACCCTTGGCCACGCGCACCGCGCGCACATTGGCGGCCAAGACATTCACCGCCGTATACTGTTCTACTCCCGCGCTCACAGCTGACTGAACCTCCGCTAGTACCGACTGCGCGCTCGAACCGTAATAGATGGACAGATCAATATCTAAGATGATGCCGTAAGGTTCTTTATGGACTTTTTGACCGACCACACTTTCCACACCATCCACCGCGCATGCAATCGTACGCACCAGATCCTTCATCGCCTGATCCGACATGGCATAGCTGCCAAGGGTCGAAAATGTCGGCCGGACGACCGTCTTATCGAGATCGGCAATCGTCTGACTTTGCTGTGAACTAAACATGCCAAAATCAAAGCGCTGCCAGAACTTCGCAAAGGGCTCCGCAAGATAGCCCGAAAACTCATGCTTGATCTCCATGCTCGGCACCGGGATGGTGTGCTTGCCCTCGCTCAAGCGCGTCTGGCGGGCGAGATTTCGCTCCTCTTCGGAGGATACATCTTCAATTCTGATTCTAATCGAAGGCGGATTCAGCCAAAGGTTTTCGCATATACGCGTCAGCATGGCCTCCGATGTCCCCAAAATCATGAGCGCGCTGGGCAGATGCTCCACAAGCGCCCGCCTCATATTCTCGGCCCGTGCGGGATCAAGAAACATCGCCTGGCGCACCGATTCCATTTTCGTATCGGCCCGTTTCGCGGACGATCCCGTGATAATGGCACTCCCGTGAATCAAAAGCCCGTCATCAATAATGTATTCAATGTTATATTCGCGCGCGACACGGATCGCCCGGGTCGACTTACCGCTGCCACTGACCCCGATAAAGGAGACGACCGCAATTTGCGAAAGGAGCTCGCGAATTTCCTTTTGTGTTTGTTCTTCATAGGCGATATCGCGCTCACTGATCTGCGAAATCACTGCGTCCGCGATGCGGCCTAAGGGATTAAAAAGAGAATCAGCGGGCGCCTCAACCGTCACCGCCTCATTTTCAAGGGAAACGGCTTCAACACTTCCCGTGTCCGTTCTTTTCCGTCTGAACCAGCCGCCCACCATGTGGAAAATTAATCCTCTTGCTCCCAGTTATGGAACACATCCTGAACGTCATCGTTGTCCTCTAAACGCTCAATCAGTTTGTCCATGTTGTCAATGTCTTCCTCCGATGAAAGATTGACACGAACCGTCGGCACGTAACCCAAACTTTGGTCGAGAAATTCATACGATTTCGACAATTCTGTGAGAACGGCCGCGTAAAGCTCGGGCGCCGTCTCGATTTCAATCATATGCTCATCGTCCAAGACGACTTCATCCGCACCGGCCTCCAGCGCGTCCATGAACACTTGCTCTTCGTCCAATCCGTCGAAACGCTCAATCAGCAAAATGCCCTTTTTATCGAACTGGAAAGCGACACAGCCGTCCGTGCCCAAATTGCCGCCGTATTTACTGAATATATGGCGGACTTCACCGGCCGTCCGGTGGCGATTGTCCGTCAAGGCGCGCGCCATGACCGCGACACCTCCAGGCCCGTAGCCCTCGTAGTAAATCTCTTCCAATGCGGCCGCGCCCGAGTCACCCGCCGCCTTTTCAATCGATCGGCGGATATTGTCATTGGGCATGTTATAGGACTTGGCGCGGGCGATCGCGTCCCGCAAGAGCGTATTCGTCTCGGGATCAGCGCCTCCGCTTCGAACCGCAATCTGCAGTTCACGGCCCAATTTTGAAAATACTTTACCGCGTTTATCATCGACGGCTTCTTTTCGCCGCTTAATATTACTCCATTTAGAATGACCAGCCATCTTTCCTCCTAGCGGACATTGCCTCGCATTTCAACGTGATTTGTTTTTATTATACATCCGAGTCGGCGGTTTCTTGTTCCAAGCGTGTTTCAATCCACCGCTCACCCTCAGGGCGAAGCAGGGCCGTGCCCGCGGACACATCCATAATCAATGCGGTAAGCGCGTCCACCTGATCAGTTGTCGCGCCGACGATTTGGCGTACACGCTCTTTGTACTCGGGGGGTTCCAGATAAAATTTTGCAGTTTCCAACCGGCCCTGTAGCTGATGGTAAACCGCGTAATCGGTTTCAAGCAAGAAACTTTCACATCGGATGAATTGAATGGGAATGGCCGCCTCGACAGCCCCCCTGGCAGAACGCGAATAAGCTCTTGTCAAGCCTCCCGTCCCGAGTAAAACACCGCCAAAATAGCGGACGACCACAATGGCCGCGCGATCGATCGATTGCGATACGAGCGCGTCCAGTACCTGCCGCCCCGCGGTTCCCTTGGGTTCGCCGTCGTCAGTAAAACGCTGTAGTTTAGTGAGGTAATTGCTGCGCCACGCGTACACGTAGTGGCGTGCTTCAGGATAGAGCACACGCGCGTCGCTGATGAGGCGAAGCGCGTCCTCTTCTGTTTTAATCGGCCTGCACAGTCCGATGAAACGCGATCCCCGATCGCTTAATTCAAATCGGCCTTCTTGGCGAACCGTCCTGTATTGATCAGTCATTTCCCCGTTGTACCGGGTGAATCACCTCAATGCCGTGCATCCACGGCGCGAGAATCTCAGGCACCCGTATGGAGCCGTCAGGCTGCTGACACTGTTCGACAATGGCCGGGATCACTCGTGAAGTGGCAAGGCCCGAGCCGTTCAAAGTATGACAAAATTCTGTTTTGCCCGTGTCCGCCTGCCGGTAGCGGATATTGCCCCGGCGCGCCTGGTAATCGGACGCGTTCGAGACCGAGCTGACTTCCTTGTAGATTTGCATGCTCGGGATCCAGATCTCAATGTCATATGTCTTGCGCATCCCCGCGGAGCAGTCACCTGCCGCCAATCTACTGACCCGATGGACCAGCCCCAGCCCCTCGACAAGGCTTGCGGCTTTTCGGACGAGTTCTTCAAAAGCCTCCTCGAATCTTGAGGCCGTGTACTGGAACATTTCAACCTTGTTGAACTGATGGCCCCGAATCATGCCCCGCTCATCCGCCCGGTAAGAACCGGCTTCACGGCGGTAACATGGGGTGAAGGCGAAGTACTTTTTCGGCAACTCGGATTCTTCAAAATCTCATCGGCATGAACGTTCGTCAAAGCCGTCTCCGCGGTGGGCAGAATAAACTGGAATTTCTCGCCGCCGCCGCGAAGCTGAATACATCGTCTTCAAATTTGGGGAACTGTCCACCCACATATCCGCATTCATAATTCAAGATATGCGGCGTCAGCATCATCTCGTAGCCATCTTTCAGATGCTCACCGATAAAATAGTTAAGCAGCGCCCATTCCAAAATGGCACCGGCGCCGCGATAAATCCAAAAACCGCTCCCTGAAAGCTTCGCGCCCCGCTCGTAGTCGATCATGCCGCAGGATTCCACAAGATCCACGTGGTTTTTTGTCTGGGCGGTCATGGCCATCGGCTCACCCCAAACAGAGACGACTTCGTTATTTTCTTGCCGCCCGCAGGGATATCGTCCGCGGGGATATTGGGAAGCGAGGCCAGGAACGCCTGTTGTTCAGCGTTCATTTCTTTAATCAGAATATCATTCTCTCTGATTTTTTCGCCCAGTTCGCGCAGCGACTCTGTTAAAGCGGAGATATCGCCTTTTTGTTTTTTGATCAGAGGAATTTCGCCGACTTCGTATTGCGTTCAGCTTTCAGTTCTTCTGTTTCGTGCATCAGGCGGCGCCTTTTTTCGTCGGCTTCCAGAAAGTCTGAGAAATCGACCTCAAATCCGCGTCTGGCAAGCTTTTGCGCAACTTCTTCAGGTTTGTTTCGAATGTATAACAAATCGAGCATGTGTCCCTCCCGACATTTAGTACTGCCGGTTTATTCTAACACAGCCCCCCTAAAGGTTATTCGGCCATTTCCTCAATCGCCTGATCGACATAGTAATCCATCAATTCTCTTGACAGCGCGCCCTGCACATAGCCAATGAAGTAACCTCGTGGTCAATGATGAAGGTCGTCGGCATTCCGGTGATTTTATACTCTTCGTAAACCTTGCCCGCGGTGTCCATCAAGGTTGGAAACGTAATTTGATGGTCCGTGATAAAAGCTTCCACGCCTTCCAAGGGCAGTTCGCGATTCCCGGCCGGTGATTTATCGCCTGAAGGCAGGACTACACCTAAAACCGCTAACTCTTTCGAATTCAGATCATACGTCCTTGATACAGCTGCTCGACGTCGGGCAACTCCTGTTGGACAGGGTGGGCACCAGGTTGCCCAAAATTCAAGAATATGACCTTGCCTTCGTATTCCGAAAGTCTGTGCTGCACACCGTGTTGGTCTAAAAGTGCAAAATCGTACGCTTTCACGCGCGGTCCTTTTCAGAGGCTTCCGGGTCGCCTGTCGGGTCCGGCAGTTTTCCGGTGTCTTTTCCGCCCGGCTGATTACAGGCCGCTGTAACAAGCATCGCCGCGATGAGCAACACCAGCATCGCAAGTGTCAGGCTGATACGGAGACGTGATTTTCTTTTTTGTTGATTCATAAAAGATCCCTTCATTTAGCCGCCATACACCCCGATAATCATCAGGATCCCGATGGTTATCATGAGTAGCCCTCCGGCAATGACGGTGTATTTCATTATTTTGCTGTGACGTTTGAAAAAGTCAAGTGCCTGTGTCGTAAAGAGTCCCACCAGCAAAAACGGGATAGTGAAACCGAGTGCGTAAACACCCACGAGCAAAAATCCGAGGCTTCTTTGCGTGGCGCTTGCCGCCATCAGGAGTACGCTTGACATGGCCGGCCCGATGCAGGGCGTCCACGCGAAGCTGAAGGTGAAGCCCATGAGATAAGCGATCAATGGATTCATCGCGAAGCGATCCAGCCTAAAGGGCAGTCTACGGTCGCGCGCCAGGAAAAAGGAAGTCCCAAAAGCGCCCAGCTGGTACAGGCCAAACAAAATGACCAGCACACCGCCCCCAATCGCAAAAGTGCGCCGGTAGGTTTGGAAAAACTCACCCGCGGCGGTAAATCCTAAGGCCAGTACGAAAAAGGTCGATGCGATCCCAAATACAAAGAACAGGGTATTTAAAAAGACGCGTCTTCTCGGGTAGTCAATACTACCGTCTTCACTCACCTGATAGGTCCCCCTGCCAAATAGCCGATATACATCGGCAAAAGGGGCAGGACACAGGGCGATAAAAAGCTGACAAGTCCTTGTAAAAAGACGGTCAAAATAGGGATTGAATGCTGAACTTCCAGTGCTGGCGGCATCACTTTTTCCTTTCCGGCTCAAAACTATCGTACGCTACAAAAGGCAGATAAATAACATGCTCATCATTCTACCAACAGTTGGAGATGTTCTTGTCACCTGGGTAACGCTATTCATCGATCGGGAGAAACCCCTCGCCGTAGACCTCGTCGTAAGAGGTGACGATCATTAGGGCGTCGGGATCGATCTCTTTGACGATCTTTCGCACTTCGGGCACCTGCGAGCGGCTGCAGGCACACATCACGACAGGACGATGTTCCTTCGAATAAGCGCCTTTTGCGCGGAGGATCGTTGAACCGCGGGTCAATTTGTCGCCGATCTCCTTTGAAATCTCTTCCCCCCGCGATGAGATGATCATCGCTAATTTCCCTGAGATCACGCCGAACATGATCTTGTCGATGACGACAATCAATACCGCGCTGTAAACAAAGCCGTAGAGCACCGAATCAATCTGATGAAAGACAAGCCCGCCTGTCAATACAACAATGCCGTCCACAAACATGGTGATTTGCCCCAGTGACATATGCGGCCTTTTTTTGCGCAAGGACATGATGAGCAAATCCGAACCGCCTGTACTGCTTTTATTCTGATAAATAATGGCCAAGCCGATGCCGGCCAAAGCACCCGCAAAAAGGGCGGCCAAGAATGGATCGCCTTGGTACACGGGGAGCCTCGGGCTGATCAGGTCAAGGAAGATGGTATTGACCACAAGCGTTCGAAATGAACGTATTAGAAAGCGATGTCCCAGGATGCGCCAGGCCATCAGGATGAGGGGGATGTTGAACAAAAGCGCCAGGGTACCAATGGGCAAATTCGTAAAATGATTCACAATAATGGCGATGCCCGTGACGCCACCGGGCGCAAAGTTCGCTTGCACCGCAAAGTTGTAGACCCCCAAGGCAAAAAAGAATGAACCTAAAATGTCATAGAGTAAATCGACACTCAGACGCTTCAATGACGCGGCTGAAAAACGAACTGCTTTCCGATCTTGCGGCATCCATTCTCCTCCGAGCTGTTATTTTGTTAGGAATTCAATAATGCGCTGATGGGTTTTTGCCACGTCAAACCACCAGACTTCTTGCCCATTTACGTAATACTGGCGCGTCTCGCTCATGTCAGGGATCTGAAGCTGAGAACGCTGGTACGACAGATAGGTGGGTGCCTTTGTAATATAGCTGTTCAGGTCGATGTTGGTATAGGTATTCGCAAGAATGACCGTCGCCGCTTTATACGCAGAAGCGCCTCCCTGATTCGCCATCTCATTCAGGATAGAGGTAATGACATTGCGCTGCCTCTGGTTGCGTTGGAAATCGCTATCCAGCTTTCGAATACGTGAGTACTCAAGCGCTTGTTGTCCATTCAGTCGCTGGTAGCCACTTGGCACTCCCACGATGCGTGCTTCCCCCGGCGTTAACGTGATGCCTACGCCTCCGATTGCGTTCACGATGCGGACAAAGGAAGTGAAATTGACGGCCACAAATCCCGTGATGGGAATGCCGAAATTCTGTTCCACCGTCTTCATCGCAAGCGCCGGACCTCCGTACGAATAGGCCGCGTTCAATAATCCCCAGTTATGGTTTTTAGCGCCGATTTTGACATACATCGCACGCATCAGCGAGATGATGCTGATTTTTTTCGTATTATGATTGATCGAAATCAGCATGGTGACGTCGGACCTGCCCGTATAACTGTAAGTATCGACGCCTAACAGAAGAATGTTGTCAACGCCCGCCATGCCCTGGACCGCAACGCTCTCTTGGGGAGGTGAGTCAAGATCGATGTCGTCCGTATCGTCATCGGTTGACGGATTATTTTGAAGCTGATAGCCCAGAAGAATATCGGGGTCCATCAGATCTTGAATCCTCCAGTGCGAATCGTCATTCGCCTCGACATAGGTCACGCGCGACATCATATCGGCATAGACAATGAAAACGCCCAAGACAACCGCAATCAAAAAGCCGCAGACAACTCCGCACACTAAGAACTGCGTCGGGTAAAGACGGCTGAATATACGGCGTGACGAAGCTCTTTGTGGATCAGGACGCAACGAATGATCTCCTCATTTGAACCTAGCGGAACAAGCCAGACAAGCCTTTATAAAGGCCCCAATTCATACCCGCCGTCAAAATTGCGCTGTCCAACACATGTAACACGATAAACACGCCCGTAAGCGCGAGTATAAGCTGCCATTTTTTGGAAAGAGGTGCCTCCGAATCATGGACAGACAAGAGCAGGGAGGCCGCAAACGACAAGAGCGGAATCAACAGCCTTAACGCCGAGATAAAACGTATACCGCCGGCGGAGGTCATGGACACCGTCAGGCCGAACAACAAAACCAACAGTGCGACAGGCAAAATGATCGTGTGAAATGAGGCATAGGTTGAAAACACATCCACGATCTTGACCTCTTGTTTGAGCATATGACGTTTTAACAGCCAGGCCACGGCAGGCAGCGCGACTATTTGCACGATGCTGAAAAACCATAACAGGAAAAAGCCGCCCGCGTGCCAGTTCATCATCCTTGCGGATGCAAGCGTGTAAAAGAGCGTAATCACAAAGGGGACGATGGCCGCAAACAGAAGATGCATCGGTTCTTCGTTACCAAAGATTCCTCCTGTAAGCCATTTAAAGTAACGCCGTCCTTCCAAGGCGAGCGCTGAGGGCTCTTTGGGCGCCGCAGCTTGCGGCGGATACGGATAGGGCGCAGGCGGCGGCGTCACCGCGGCGGCAGTAACCGTGACATCCGCCTGTTTATTACCACATTGACTACAAAACGCCGCGTGGTCATCGAGTTCCGCGTTGCAAAATTGACAATTCTTCATGGGTCTCCTCATTCTTTCCAAATCGAAGCCCCGAGCTTCGAGGTCAAGAGTGCGATAATTATACCATAGGAGGATGAACAGACTTGGCTGGAAAAGCGCTGTTATCCGTCGATTTATCCCTGTAAAGTCCCCTCGTGGTAGGATGATTCAAAATACTAATAGAGACAAAGGAAGTGGCATCCATGCGTGCATTAATTCAACGAGTCACACAGGCAAAGGTCTCCACCCTGGACGGATTTCAGTCCGAGATCGAAAAGGGCTATCTCATATTATTGGGGGTTGGCGAAGAAGACGATGAAAACAACGCCGCCCGCCTTTGGAGCAAAATCAACAAACTCCGCATCTTTAAAGACGAGGCCGGTAAGACCAACTTGGATCTTGCAAGCGTCGGAGGTGAAGTCTTAATCGTCTCCCAATTCACCTTATTCGCGAATACAAAAAAAGGGAATCGGCCGAGCTTTATCGGAGCGGCCTCTCCTGAAAAAGGAGAACGGCTGTATGAGTATTTTGTCGAGTTAGCGCGCCGTGACGTGGAAGTCGTACAAACGGGGTCCTTTGGCGCCGAAATGAAAATTAATCTCGTCAATGACGGCCCCTTCACCCTCTGGCTCGATACCGATCAGTTTTAGCCCTCAAGCGGATCCAAAAAAGAGGATAGCTCTGTTTTAACCCACCGCACTTCAGGCATGGCGGCGCTTAAAGATTGAAACGCCCGGTCGCGATCTTTTTCGGATAAAAAGAGCGAAAAACAAGTCGGTCCGGTCCCCGTCATGGAAACCATAAAGGCATCCCGTTGCCGCATGGCGTCTAAAAGCTCCGCGATTTGAGGAATCTGAGACGACAGGACATCTTCGAAGTCGTTTGATACAAGCGGGATAAGCTCAGCCGGGTCACCGCTTTTTAACGCATTACGCCAGGTATCAAAAGACGCTCCGGGTTCTCCCGAGGCACTAACGGCCTTCTCTTCTCGCCTCTGATCCAATTGTTTAAAGGCCCAAACTGTCCGCACCTCTGCCTTGGGTTTAGCGATGAGAACAGGCCAAGACGGGGCGACAAGAGGAAGCGACATCATCTCTCCCACCCCTTGACAAAAACGAGTCCCTCCCTCGATGCAAAAGGGGACATCCGCGCCACAGCGAAGCGCAATCTGCAATAAAGTTTCCTTGTCAATACGCTTTTTATCCAGACCGAAAGATGAGGCCAGACCCGCATGCCAAGCGCTCCATAAAAAACGCAGTGTGGCGGCGGCATCCGCGCTCCCTCCGCCTAGTCCTGCGGCGACAGGTATGATTTTTTCCAGATGGATCTCAAAATGAAGCATCTCTTGTTCGATGCCGGCGGCCTCAAAGAACAATTCAGCCGCCCTGAAACATAGATTGTCCCCTCCTAGGGGTATTTCAGTGGAATCGCTGTTCATTTGCCACGCGCGCTTTTCATCACTGGCGCCGCGCAGAAAAAGATTAAATCGAAGGCGATCAGAAAGCCCGATGGTGGTCATAAGCGAAGACAGCTCATGGTATCCATCGGGCCTTCGTCCCTCAATGTGTAAAGATAAATTTATCTTCGCTCGAGCGGCGTACTGCGCTTCAAACGATTCCAAAAAGCACACAGCCTAACGGCTGTCCTCCGTTTGCTGGAGAAGGCGCTCAAGCCCGTCATCGTCATAAGCGATTTCGACCACTTTCGTCAGCAGGTCGATGTAACTAAAGCAAACATGCTCGTTATAAGTAGGGCTTACGGGACAACAGACCGTAAACACATTCGACGAGCAATTTTCCAGATATCCTTCGTGGATAACGGTGCGGCGTCGCCCACCGTTTGATTTCAACATAATTCTTTGTCCGAGACGTTCTTCCAGTTCAGCACGGCATGAAGCCAGGTCAGATTTTGCAATCAATCGTATTCACCCCATTTTGTATATTGGCATAGGCACATAATTGGCCATCAAACCGCATTATACCTTAAAATACGATTAATTTCAAGGATTGAAGCGCATTTTGGCCACAATCCCGCCCCCGAGCACGCGGTCGCCCTCGTAAAGCACCAGCGATTGTCCCGGTGAGGAAAGACGGGTCGCTTGAATGAATCGCACGGTCGCTCTACGCTGATCGTCGTCCAATTGAACCGTAACCGGCAAGGTTTTCCCCTGCGAACGGAGCTGCGCTTCTGCCTCAAAAAATGGGGGTAAGGGGTGGCTTCCTATGAAATCGACAAGCTCCAACTCCGCCATCTGCGCGTCTTCTTCCGTGCCTAAGACCACAATGTTTTGTCTGTGGTCGATTGAAAGAACCGTCATGCGGCTCCCAAAGGCCTGGCCCAAATGGCGGCGTTGTCCCACTGTGTAGCGCCAGCTCCCCTGATGGGTCCCGATTGGCTCGCCTGCCCGATTCACAAATGCGCCTTCTTGTTCTTCGAGTCCATGCTGATTCAGAAAGTCGCGCAACTTCCCTTGGCCGAGAAAACAAATATCCTGACTGTCTTTTTGTCCCGCCACAGGATCGGATGTTGCGGCCGCGATGTGCCTCGCCTCCTCTTTGGTTTTGTCACCCAAGGGAAAACGAATCCGCTCCAACCACTTTTCGGGGAGGCGGTACAAAAAATAACTCTGATCTTGCGGCCGGTGAGAAGCGCGATAAAGCCAACGCCCACAGTCATCCTGCTTAATGCGAGCATAGTGCCCTGTCGCGACATAGGGGCACCCGAGCTTGTCGGCCAATTCGAACATTTTTTTGAATTTAAAATCGGGGTTGCACATGACACAAGGGTTAGGGGTCAAACCCTCGCGCCAATCGTTGACGAAGGAGAGAACCACCTTGTCATAAAACGCCTCCCTCACATCTAAGATGATATGGGGGATACCAAGGAGCGCGGCAGAATGCGCGGCACGCTCTAATCTTTGGCGATCCGTTTCACCTTCTTGCCATGTATCCAAGGTCACCGCGGTGACCTCAAAGCCTTGCGCCTTCAAAAGGGCGGCGGAGGCCGTGCTGTCGACTCCGCCCGATAAACCAAGCAGCAGCTTTTTGGGCTGCGATGTTTCTTTATTTTTTGTCATCATGATATATATAATAACCGACACACGAAACGGGCAGGATTCCCATTTTCACCCCGGGAATCATCTGCCCGTTCCTACGAGGTGTACTTTCAAAGTACGCCTCCTTTCCTGTCCCCTCACTGGTCGCGCGAGTGCCGTTGAAAACCAGACGGTCTTATGAACAATTCCGGCCAATAGATACATTTCTAGTGCGCCTTCGATGTGCGAAGACTCTGTCAACTCAGTTCACTCGGGTTACGCAACCCCGGCTTCAGGTCCATCGCATTCTTATGCGCACGGCGCGATCCTCTGGGACACTATCTCTCTCGATTTTCTTTGAACCTTCTGACGTAACGGAACCTCCGCCACGTACTCGTTCCTCTATATAATCCAATCGAGGTTAGCGCTATTATAGCAAGAAGGCTCCGTTTCTGTCAATATTTATCCGCGAAACGTGAATGAATATAAAACCTATGGTACGCTTCGGGGCTGTTATTCCTCTTCGGTCGCGGATTGGATTTTACTCATACTCTCAACTTCGTAGTACAGTTCCGCACGGTCAATCACACGTTGGCGCGCAAGCGGTGTCAATTGATCCATCAGCTTCAACAAGCGCCCTTTTTGTTCCAATAAAAGTAACTCGGTTTCATCGATATCCGCAAGTTTCTCCGCCACGATCGCCCCAGACATCATGGCATCAACAAGCGGTTTCTCGGACATATCCTCCATCCCCAGTATTTGATCAAGTGTTGCGTCAAACATGGTCGCGAGCCTTTTGGCCATCTTAATGTCAGGGTAATTCCTGCCGCCCTCCCATTGGCTGACGGAGGTCTGCGTAACACCCAGCATTTCGGCGAGATCGCTCTGTGTGAGATGGTTCTTCTTCCTGAAGTATCGAATTCCGTTCATAGATTCCTTTCTTGCCAACAGGCACTGTTTAAAAATTAATATTTTATATACATGTCATTTCGCCATATAACATCTACTTGAGCCCATATCTGTCGATACTGAAAATATGGCACTTTTTAATGACAGTTTAATAATACGCAATAAGTGTGGAATGATGCAAGCAATGCCGGGCGTCCAAATTGACCAATTCCATCGGGTAATCACGCCTCATCATTGGGCAATTGGCAGGTTCAACCCACCGCTAAATGCCGGAATAGTCAAACATACCAGGTGGGGACCGGAGCTCTAAAAAGATCATAGCTTCGAGCCATTTTTTCAAAACGGTCAATCCAAATGACTCGTTGGCAGATGGTTAAATTCTCATCGGCAATGGCTTCCAACATTTTCGTCATATGATGGTAGGCCATTAAGTTGAAAAAGTGTAAGGGCGCTTCCATATCGTAATAAAGATCAATCAAGTACTGACGGTCTTGAACACTTAAGTCTAAGAAGGCAAAGAGTAGTTCACAAAGGTCCGTATCCTCAACGTTGGTGTCCAAGAAGAAGGGGTAGTCGATAATGAGGGCGCCCCGCTCCGAATACGCCAAACAGGAGGTCGCAAAAGAGCCAAAAGACAAGGACATTTCAGTGCTTGTAGAAGTCGCGACATTGTACGCGTTTTTCAAATAAAATGTTTCCCAATCACGGAAAGACGAGTAGTCAGGAATGTATTTTTTAACCGCCTCCACCAAGTCATGAGCCCCGTCCAAAATAGAAATCATTTTAACTTCGCGGTCCACGGAGACTAGGTGTTTTGTTTGGTGCTGGAACAATCGAAAAAAGCCTGTGAGCTGAACGAGATTTGTAAGGCAGGGCGGATTTTCCTTGCTGATCGCGCTCATAAAAGGTGTGCTGGAACGCCTTTTCGTCAAACCGATAAAACGCTTGCCGCAGGCGATCCATTTAATTTCCGGAAGTATCGGTCCATAAGCGGCAAAGAGCTGAGAAATACTTTGGATGGTTTTACTCACGAAAGAGAGCTCACCCCACACAAGTCTCACGCGATCCCATGCAGGCCACGATCCGGTAAACAACCAATGAGATGAATGCTCGCGGTCAAACACCTCATAGGTACTGCAGGAACCGGCAGGGTGCTCTGCATGACATGAACCCATCGCCCAACCTTCGCAATAGGGCAACTGAGTAAAACAGCATTCGATCTCATTACATTGGCTAAATGGCTTAGAATAAGCAAACAAAGGGGTATTCACCGTATTATTGTCCTAACTTTCAGAATTCGTTCAGTAAAAATATAGCAGTAATTACTAATCGAAATGAACCATTACGGCGCATATTAAAAGCGCCACACCGAATAGATCGAAAAAAACGTCAATTCGGCGTGGCGCGTCTTGTAAAGGCGGATATTGACTAAGCGGTACGTCCCGGGTAGGCTTCGAGCGCAGCTTTCAAAACAAGCATCGCATCCTTCAGGTCATCCGTGTTTAACACATAGGCGACACGCGCTTCGTTCACACCCATGCCGGGTGTCTGGTAGAAGTTTTCTACCGGGGCGAGCATGACTGTTTTTCCGTCTAACTCAAAGTCAGTTAACAGCCAGATCGCAAATTTCTCCGCGTTGTCGACAGGGAGTTTTGCCACCGCGTAAAATGCTCCTCCGGGTGTTTCGCAGAGCACACCGTCCATCTTCTGCAGGGCGTCTACTAAGATATTTCGACGCTCTTCATAGCGCGCACGGATGGGCGCGAAATAATCAGGATCAAGGTCATAAAGTGCCTTTGAGCCAATCATTTCAAGCGTCGGCACACAGAGTCTGGCCTGGCCCAATTTCAGCGCGGCAGCCATCACCTCTTTATTCTTACTGGTCAGGGAGCCGATGCGCGCACCGCAGGCTGAGAAGCGTTTGGATACGCTGTCGATGATGATAATGCGGTCGAGCACATCGGTCATGGTGCCAAAACTTGTGGCTTCTTTACCGTCGTAGCAGAATTCCCGATAAACTTCATCCGCGATGATGTAAAGATCTTTTTCGCGCGCGATATCGGCGACCATGCGCACTTCTTCGGCACTGTAGACCACACCTGCCGGGTTTCCGGGGTTGGACAACAAAATGCCGCGCGTTTTCTCTGTGATGCGTGATTCAATCACCGCCTTTTCGGGCAGGGCAAATCCGTTTTCGGGGTAGGTTGTGATCGGACTGATCTCAACTAAGTAGGGGGCCGCAAAACCTCTGTAGTTCGTGTAAAAAGGTTCGGGAACCAGCACTTCTTCACCGGGGTCACAGGCAATTAAAAGCGCCCATTGCAGCGCTTCACTCCCGCCGTTTGTGATGATGACATCCTCTGTCTCATACGGTAGGCCCATGCGCTGGTAGTAGGCCGCGATGCTCTCTCTTAAAGGCTCCCAGCCATTTGAATCAGCGTAGGCCAATACATCGATGTCCGCGGCGCGAACGGCTTCCATGAAGACTTTCGGTGTTTCGATATCGGGCTGACCGATGTTGAGATGATAGACTTTTGTACCCCTTTTCTTCGCGGCGTTCGCGTAGGGAACAAGTTTTCGAATCGGAGATGCCTGCATGGCAAGACTTCGTTTGGATGTTCGCATTTTGTTCAATCCCCCCTTATTTTTAAGAAGCTTTTACTTCAGCTGTTTCGCGTGCTTATCATAGCACAAACGGCCCAAATAAACGGAGGTCCGAGGACCTCCGCTAAATTCATTGATTCGACCCGCAAGGCACCTGGCTCACGCTTCATAGGACTTGAAGAACTCTTCCACAAGTGCCTGATGATGCCCTAGGACAATCATATGATGATTGGCGATCGGCCGGGTTGTAAAGTAATCAAGTCCGCTCGGAATCATAAGCTCCATCTGCGTGCGGCAGAGATTACTTTCATGCATGCTGTGGAGTAGTTTCGCGTCGGCGGCATAGAAGGTTTCAAAATCGTCCTTGCATTTGAACACGGTGCAGGCACCTGGCTCAAAGTCCGCCGCAACCGAAATACCCAAACCGCTTTCAAAATGGGTGGTCAGGCGATATTCGGGAGCCATATTGAGCGGCAGGATGCAGTGCGCGAACACGACTTTATTCTCACTGGGATAAAGGCGGGAAGGGTTCACCATAAACACAGGCTGCCCCGTCAGCTCCCCGATCACTGTCATGGACACAAGCGAACGGCTGTCACCCTCACAGGCGGCCCATATCCCTTCAGCGTTCAAGATGCCCAGAGCAAGACAGCCCGTAATACAATGGGGCTCCAAAAGATCGAAGCATCGGAGTGTAAAACCGTCGAGTTCATAGCGATCCACAATCCGCCGGCAGGCGCCGTACACTTCAAGCGCGCGCTCCATCTCCTCACTGTCATAACCTTTGGCTTTCAACTCCAATGTCCATCGGTTGTCGGTGTAGGATTTTTTATCGATTTCACGCATAATCTCATCCATTGAAATATGGACGAGTTCCATCCCCGAACGCTCCAAGAGCATCTTTTCATCGACCGGACGACTGATGAGCCAGTCTGACTCTCCCGTCACGCCCAGGCGCATACCGGCGAGCTTATGGCGCGTATCGGCGACGCGCAGCAAAAGTTTCAGCCTGTTTGCGATTTCGTCAGGACTTCCGTGCAGAATCTCACCTTTTTCGCCCTGTTCATTTAAGTAAGATAAAATCTCCATGGACGCCGCAAGTGAGTTGTGCGAACGTGTCGTCAGCAATATATAGGGACCGTCGACGGATTCATAAATTGTTTTGAAAACCTGCTCTGAGCCCCCGGAACCAATAAAAAACAGTCGCAGCGACTGCTGTTTAAAAACCTCCAAATCTTCAGAAAATGTGAGCGACTCACCCAGTGATTTCTCAATTTCTCCCAGAAAATCTTCACAGGACTGGACAAGATTCGGATCACGATTGTCGTCAGGTGCTTTTACCAACCAAACCAGTTTTGCCATTAACTAACCTCCCAATTGTTCTATCGCGTTCTCACGGCTTCCGGCAGGAGATTGCCGATGATCGCGTCTATATTTTTGCCCTTAAGCGACTGCCAGGTAGCCTTCGTGCGCGCAAAATAATCCTCGATCTGAGCCAATTCAACACCGCGCCGTATCTTAAGCGTGGTCGTTTTCACCATGTCTTGCAAGCTGTAGAAATAGGAGCGGATCTCTTTGAACGACGGCAGGCCCCTATTCACATCCGCGATAATCGTGGCGAGCGCTTCGGCCATCTCAGCTTCCGTGGGTTCACGGTTGAGCTTATCGCGCAATTTATCCTGGTTGATCACGACTTTCGCGGTAATGACCACGTCACCCGCCGAGCCCGCATAACCAAAGACAAACGCGTCCCGGACCACCTCATGGCGGTACAGCAGTGCTTCCAATTATTCCTGGAATACTTTCTTGCCGCTCGGCAAAACGATCATGGATTTGCTTCTGCCCGTAATGACAAGACTGTTCTTGCGTGTGAAGTGCCCGATGTCGCCGGTGTGCAGCCAGCCATCCTGATCAATCGTCTCAGCTGTGGCTTCAGGGTCATCTAAATATTCTTTCATGACAATGTCGGAGCGCACGAGAATTTCGCCTTCTCCTTTACCGCCATTGTCAATCGCGACGACCACACCGGCAAGCGGCTGTCCGACCGTCTCAAACTCATTGACACATGTATTGCCACCTGAGACCACAGGGGATGCCTCAGTGAGCCCGTAGCCCGCTAAGACTTCCACACCGATCGCTCGGAAGAATTTCAAGGTATCCAGTTCTACCGGCGCCGCGCCGCAGATGATGTATTTCAAATTGCCGCCCAATTTGTCCAGGACGTCTTTCATGATTTTACGGCGTACGTCAATGCCCATCTTGTAAAGGAAGGTCGAAATCGACATACCCAATTTTAGTTTCTTCGCCTGGCCAGTTTTGGCCGCCTCGCTCATCACACGGCGGTAAATAGCGTCCAAAATCGCAGGCACCACAACGGTCAAATGCACCTTATGTTCTTCCAAATTTTTCCCGATATAGCGCAGGCCGTCAAACACATGAATGGTGCCGCCTAAGGCGATGACGGTCAGAAAACCGCATGTATTTTCAAATGCGTGATGAATGGGAAGCATGGACAAGGTGTACAAAGGAGGCGGGAAGTAGACGGATCCCAGAAGCGCTACGACGTCCGCAACGATTGATTTATTGGTCAAAACGGCCGCCTTCGAGGTGGCGCTTGTCCCCGATGTAAATAAGATTGCCGCGTCATCTGTCGGATCATTAGGCGCAAGCAGTACAGGATCATCGCCTGGCGTCGGAAGCTTGGCCAGCTCGTCATCGAGACTATAAAGATGCTCATTTAGCTGTGAAGAAGCGATGCGCTCGCGAAGCGGCTCAGGGGCAACACCCCGGTCCATGACCACGCGGTGGGTCAATGCCGGCAGTTCGTCGACCATCTTGTCCACATGTTCATGCCAATCAGCGTCGTAGATGAACATCACGGAACCGCTTCTTTCAAGAATCGGTTTCAATTCATCCGGTTTCAACAGCCGGTCGATGGGCACGATGACGCCAAACCCTGAGGCTACCGCAAGCCAGGTCACCATCCAAAGGTAGCTGTTCTCGCCAATTAAAGCGATGCGGCTGCCTACGGGCAGTTTCTCCTGGAGCCAAATTTGCATTTTTTCGACATCGCGCGCCAAGTCACGATACGTACGGGATTGAAGCTCGCTGTCTCGGGGTCTCACACGCCAGCGCACCATCTCGCGATCGGGAAACTTCTGATAACCCATGAGGACGATGTCTCGTAACAGTTCTATAGGGGGCGCGTCATACCAGACCTTACCGGTGACGATCTGCATCGCGCGACTATTTTCTTTCATTTTACGGCGTAAGCCTCCTTGTTTTCTTTGATCAGTCTTAGTGGGGGAACAACCACCCGAACAGCATGATATGACTTACCGTCACTGCCGCAATAAATATCAGGGCAACAATCGCGATCAGGGTGCCGGCAATGCCGAGCGCCCGCCCATCGCTTTGACGCCGCCGCGAGAGATGCGCACCGATCGGTGTGAGCACAAGGCCAAACAAGGCCAACAGCGCGCTCACGCTTCCGATCGAGATCGTCGCGTAGTAATAATAGTTGAGCAAAAATTCCTTTGCGCCCTCATAAAACAGGTACTGGTCAAATGCCTCCTTGTAAAAAGGCATTAAGAACAGGCTGAGCAAGGCGGCTGTGAACCCAAATCCGGTGAGTCCGGGTACCCCCGTTTTCACTTTCTTCGGCTTTGGTTCAGCATAGGCAGGCGCGTACGCCGGCAATGGCGCCACATAAGGCACCGCGGGTTCTGTTTGAACCGGTGGATCAGTTTTCATCGCTTCGGTACTTTCGATTGTTTCGAATGGTTGACTTGGCTCTGTCATCATGCTCTCCTCCCCGCGGTATCCGCGCAATCTTCGGCTTTTGGACTGTGTCTGTATTATCGCACGAGTTAGCGCATATGCGTGACACTGTAACGGATGACAATTGAATTCTTATTGACAATTCATGTCCTCTTTATGACCTTGGGTGATTTAACTTAAGAAATCACTGAAGATTCTATCAAATAAGGCATTGACACTCGACTGAGCCTCCGACGCCAAGCTTTCATAGCGGTAAAGCAAATCGCGGCCGGCGTCCGTCAAACGAGAACTGCCGCCCTCCTGCCCCCCCGTCCTTCGCTCAATCACCTGCTGCCCCAGCTGTTCCTCTAAGAGATTTAAAATTTGCCATCCCTTGCTGTAGGACAGCTTCATGCGAACACAGGCGGTACGCACAGAACCGGTCTCATCGATGAGCCGGAGAAGCGTGGCGGGTCCGGGCCCGAAAAATACTGTTTCGCGCGCCAATCCAAGTTTTATGCGGGCGCGCATCGGCAAATGTAACGCCGTCCCTTGAGCCCCCAGATCGTCATCGAAGTCTTCTGTGACACTTAAAGCCGACAAAATCCCCTGATCCGGCACCTCAATTCTTTCCACATATTCCGGGGCTATCCGGGTGAAATCCGACAGAGTCCCGTCACCTTTAATTTTTTCGAACTCTGAAACGACCGCCTTATCAAACACAATCGGCAGTCCCTCAATCCCTTCAAACACCGGTACGCTCAAAGGGCTTTTGGACGAGAGTAACTGTGTTAAGGTCTCTGTCGATACCGCGGGAATTAAAGGGGTTGCCAGAAGGATCTTTTTGCAGGCGTCGCAGGTTCTCGATACATACAAGATCCCCTCCATCGCGTCTGCGAATAGGGAGCTGTCTTTCCAGTTTTCGATATTCAGGCAGACCACGCCCATCTTGGAAAGATTGCGCTCCAGTTGTTCATTTTCAAATCCGGTGATGACCACGATGGGAGCGACGCCGAGGGTTTGCAAGCGGATGATCACCCGCTCTAAAAAAGTCACCTGACCCGCTTTAATCATCGCGGGCAAGACACGCTTTCGCCCACCGCTCAAACCGGAGACAGAGTCTTTCGGTTCGAGCGGTTTTGAGGCGACAATCACGGCCGCCCCGCGAAGTACATTTGTTTTCAGCGGGTTGTTCACATCATTTAAGATTTTTTCTTGCGGTAGAACGTGTCCTCCATGGGGAGACTTGTCCGCATCTTCCCGTCCAGCCTGTAGTAAGCATGCGCGACAGAAGGCGCGATCGGCACGCAGGCAAGCTCACCGATTCCGCGAGCCCCGTAGGCGACATCCACGTATCCCGGGCCCTTCACAATATGGGTCTCCATCTCAGGGATGCGGTTCGCGCGGAACAGGCCATAGGTCCCCAGTTTAAATTTCGGGATGCCTCCGGGATTGACAAATTCTTCTGTCAAGGCGTAGCCAAGGCTCATGACACAGCCGCCTTCGATCTGACCTTCAACGGCGGTAATGTTCACCGGCGTGCCGACGTCATAGGCACCGACCATTTTTTGGAGTTCGCCTTTTTCATCGATCAGGGCAACCTCACAGCCATAGCTGTAGCCGATATGGCTTACGGGGTTCTCTTTATCGGAACCGAGCGGATCGGTCGGGGGACCAAATTCACCAAAGAATTCCATCCCTTCGATCTTTGAAATATCGCCTCCGGCAGCGTCAAGGGCCGCTTTCAAGTCGGCCGCCGCCTGACGCGTCGCCTCACCTGTGAAGAGGGTCTGCCTTGAGGCGGTACTCGTCCCCGCGTCCGGTGTGCGATCCGTGTCGGGCATCTCGAAGACAGTATCGGTGACCTCACAGTTCAATGTCTGACACACGATGGCAGTGACCATCTGCGCGACGCCCTGCCCGGAGCAAGCCGCCGATGTGCGAATGTGAATTTTGCCCTTTTCAACCGACAAGGTGCAGCGCCCGAAGTCAGGCACGCCGACCCCGAGTCCGCTGTTTTTAAAGCCGCAGGCAAGTCCCGCGTAGGGGCTTGAGTCGTAAGCCTCTTTTACGGCTTCGAGGCACTCGGCCAAGCCGCAGCTCTCGTCCACAATCTGGCCGTTCGGCAACACATCGCCGGGCCTTACGACGTTGAGGTAGCGGAAATCCCAGGGATCCATCCCGCATTTAGCGGCCAAAAGATTCAGGTTCGATTCCATGGCGTAGCAACTTTGCGTGACACCAAAACCGCGGAAGGCACCGGATACGACATTATTCGTATAGACGGCCTTGCCTGTGATATCAACATTTTGGAAATTGTAAGGGCCGCCCGCGTGTGTACAGGCCCTTTGGGTAACAGGGCCGCCCAATGAGGCGTAGGCGCCCGTGTCCGCGATGATCTCCGCGATAAGCGCGGTGATTCTTCCATCCGCGTCGCAGGAGGTAGTCATCTTCATCGTCATGGGGTGGCGCTTGGTGTGCATGATCGTGCTCTCATAGCGCGACAGCGTCACGTTCACACGCAGGCCGGTCTTCCATGCCAACAGTGCCGCGTGATGCTGCACACTCATGTCTTCACGGCCACCAAAGGCGCCGCCGACCAGGGCGGAGCGGATATGAACCTGCTCCGGTTTAAGCTGCAGCATATTCGATACTTCGCGCTGTTCATCGTAGATGGACTGCGACGCCGTGATCATATGGACGCCGCCATCCTCTGAGGGCCAGGCAATCGCGGTTTCTGTTTCCAAGAAAGCGTGCTCTTCCCAAGACACGCGGTAGGTTTCTGTCACCACATGCGCCGCTTCGGCCACCGCTTTATGCGCGTCGCCGCGAATCAGGCGTTCACTTGACAGGATGTTGCCGTTCTTATGGATCTTCGGGGCGTCTTCTTTCATCGCCTCGAAAGGATCCAATACCGGTTCAAGTTCTGTGTAATCGACTTCGATTAAATCGAGCAGCTCTTGGAGGCTTTCGCGTTTTTTCGACGCGACCAAGGCCACAGAATCCCCGATAAAGCGCGTGACTTCCCCTTGGGGGATCATGACATCCCAGTCCTGGACAATATGCCCTATGGTGTTGTTGGGGACGTCTTTTGCGGTCAGCACCGTAATGCAGTCAGGATGCTCTAAGGCTTTTGACACGTCGATACGATTCACGCGTGCGCGCGGATACGGCGTGCGAAGCGCCCTGCCGTATACCATGTCATCAAATTGGAAGTCATCAGGGAATTTGCCCGTGCCAAGCACCTTTTCGGCGACGTCGACACGTGGCGACCGGTCCCCGACGCGTACGTCGAAATCAAGGGACGGAACCTCTTCACCTGTCGCAAAAAAGCGCGCGGCCATTTCGATCGCGTCAATGATCTTTTTGTAGCCAGTACAGCGACATAAATTGCCCGTGATCGCCTTCGCGATATCGTCTCGCGTAGGCTCGGGGTTTTTATCAAGTAGCACCTTGGCGGCCATAACCATCCCCGGCGTGCAGTATCCGCATTGCACGGCACCCGCCTCCCCGAAGGCGTGAACGTAGACTTCCTTTTCTCTTGGCGAAAGGCCCTCTACGGTAATAATGTTTGCGCCGTCATAGCGTGAGACTTTCATTATGCAGGCTTTGACAAGCTTACCGTCAATATCGACGGAGCATGTTCCGCAGGCGCCCTCGCTGCATCCATCCTTGACAGAAGTAAGTCCGAGATCGTTTCTTAAGAAATCGATGAGCCGCTTATCTTCTTGGATGGTATATTGTTGATCGTTGACCGTTAAAGTCCAGGACATGGTCATTTCCTCCCCTAATTTTTAAATCATTTATTGTATCGCCACTTAACGAATATCCACGTTCGGAAGTTTGCGTTTTAAGTATTGTCCGTCCGCTTCCTCAATCACAATCTTACCAGAGGCAAGCTTCCTTCGTCCGCGCAAGAATACATCGCGAATCTTTCCATTCATGGCAAAACCCTCGTAGGGTGTATAGTCGCAATTTTCGTGCAGCGCCTCCGATGTCAGCGTCCATTCAACATGGGGATCCAGAACGACGATGTCGGCGTCACTTCCTGCTTGGAGGATGCCTTTTTTCGGGTACAGGCCAAAATGTTTGGCCGCGTTGGTGGATGTCACGACCGAGTAGCGGTTGATATCCATACGCCCCTTGGCAACGCCATGGGAGTAAAGCAAGTGCATGCGTGTTTCAATCCCGGGGGCGCCATTTGGAATTTTTGAAAAATCATCACGACCCATTTCTTTTTGACCGACAAAATTGAAAGAGCAGTGATCGGTTCCGACAAACTGGATCTCCCCCGATGCCAGTCCGTCCCAGAGGGCCTCCTGATCGCGGCGTTCGCGCAAGGGCGGACTCATGATGTACTTCGCTGACTCGAAATCGTCGCTTGACGCAGTACCGTAGCGCGATGAATCAAGCAGCAAATACTGAGGGCATGTTTCAACAATGACTCCTATCCCGCGTTCCCGTGTGCGCTTAATCGCCGATAAGCCCTTCGCGGTCGACAGGTGAACGACATAATGATGGGCATTCAAAAGGGAGTTCACAGCCTCCAGCCGAACGATTGCCTCTTCTTCGAACACATCCGGGCGCGTCAGCTGGTGGTAGTAGGGGGATAGATGTCCCTTCGCCCGTTCTTCTTTTACCAACACATCGATGAGTAAGCCGTTTTCACAGTGAAATCCGATCGTCGCGCCAAGGCGTTTTGTTTCCTCCAAGGCGTCGTAGATTTCATCTTCTTGCACCATCATGTTGTTCTTGTACGCCATGTACATTTTAAAAGAACTGATCCCGCCTGCCACAACCTCTTCCATCTCGGCTTTTAACGATTGATTCCATTCGGTCAGCGCCATATGAAATCCATAGTCGATGGCACAGTTCCCGTCGGCCTTTTCGTGCCAACGCTGAAGTCCGCGCGCCATGCATTCGCCGTGGAATTGCGTCGCAAAGTCGATGACGGTCGTCGTCCCACCCGCAAGCGCCGCGCGCGTGCCCGTCGCAAAATCGTCAGCGGTGACGGTGCCCATCGATTCGAGTTGGAGGTGGGTATGTGTTTCAATGCCTCCGGGCAATAAATACATGCCCGTACAGTCGATCACTTCCTCTCCCGGAAGGGGTGAAAGATTTCCGACCGCCTCGATGACTTCACCTCGGATGCGAATATCGCCTTGTATTGTCTCGTCGGGGAGGACAACGTAGCCGTCTTTCAGCAAAATTGTCTTTTCCATGAATTTTCCTCTTGAAAGCGCTGTGCCGGATACGTGATCCGGCACAGCCGTTAAACTGTTGCTTCGTTAAGCTAAGGCCGCCATAATTACAGATTCGGCCAAATGGTTGCCGCGCGCTCTTTTGTGCGGGCAAAGATCTTCTCTTCGTCAACCGTCTTGATCTCACGGTTTCTCATGATCACCTTACCGTTAATCACCACGTCGTTGGTCATGCGGCCGTAGCCTCCAAACAACAGGTGACCCTTCCAGTTATCGGCCCCAAAGGGGGTGAAGGGATAGTAATCAAGGGTAATGATGTCCGCGTACGCGCCTTCTTTCAACACGCCCAACGGACGCTGGAAGTGCTGAGCCGCGATCGCGGGGTTGCCTTCGTACTGAAGCTTCAAGGCTTCGCCAAAGCCGACCGTGGGGTTGGCCAGACGGTGCGATTGCAGGATCTTTGACACCTTGATCGATTCGAACATGTCGTGCGTGTAGGCGTCTGTTCCAAGGCCTAAGCGAATGCCTCTGCGAAGCATACCGAGCACCGGAGTCGCGCCCACCGCGTTCCCCATATTCGACATGGGGTTGTGCACCACGGAGGTGTCTGTCTCCGCCAAGATATCGAGCTCGCGTCCATTGACGTTAACCGCGTGGACCGCGATTGATTTAGGCCCGAGAAGTCCCCAGCCCAAAAGGCGCTCCGTCACGCGCATGTCGTATTTCTCGAGGCTGTCGTACTGGTCTTCGCGCCCTTCTCCCACGTGGATGTGGTAGCCGGCGTCGATGCCTTCCATCGCGTCTTTCACTTTTTCCATGGTCTCATCGGAGATGGTGAATGACGCGTGCATACCGAACATGCCTTTAATCATGTCCTGCTCATCGGTGTTCATGGCCTTGATAAAGTCCACGTTTTCTTTGATCTCGCGCTCAGCGACTTCAACGCCGTCACGATCCGAGAGTTCCATTGAGAAGGAGCCGCGGATACCGATCTCTTTGGCCGCTTCCGCCAGGGTAAACAGTGAACCGGTCGCCGAGTGCGGGCTCGCGTGGTGATCAAAAAGCGTTGTGACACCATTGCGGATGCTGTCGATATACGTCGTGTACGCGGACAGGGAGTTGTCCTCTTCTGTCAAGCTGCGGTCAAGCGCCCACCAGAGATTTTCCAAAATTTCCGGAAAATTCCTTGTCGGCTTTGACACGCCCATGCCGCGCGCGTATGAACTGTAGATATGGGTATGCGCGTTGATCATGCCGGGCATGATCACACGGCCCTCTGCATCCAGCACTTCATCTTCCGGATACTTGGCCTTCAATTCCTCAAAATCGCCGACCGCATCCACTAGCTCGTCCACGATGCGGATCGCGCCATTTTCAAAATAAGGATGATCGGGATCGTTTGTCACGAGTCGTCCATTACCCATAATCATTTACTTCCTCCTGTCATGTCCGTCCCAGGCTCTGGAAGCCTGGGACGGAAAGTCGTTTTCATTCATTAATGTTCATTGTTCAACAGCCAGGGATATTCTGTGGTAACCGCTGTTATGACGGCTGTCATTTCTTTCCCGGCTTTCGCTTCCAACTCGCTGGCCAAAGCGTCGAAGACACGGCCGCGCTCGTCGCGGATGCGGTAGGCCTGATCGGTCAATTTTAGGAAGCCAATATTTTCTGAATCGGCGAAATCCGCTTCACTCCAGAACACGGTGAGCTTATCTTTGTAAGGTTTCCCCGCGTGCGGACAGAAGGTCGCGCAGTTTCCGCATTCATTACACATGCCGTCGATATGGACGATCTGTTCTGAATTGACAAAGCCTGCGACCGTGATGGCCACGTTCGCGCGGTTCGGGCAGACCTCTGTACAGATCCGGCAGACCTGGTCGCAGATGAGGCAGCGCAGTCCTTCTTCGGAGGGCAGGCGTCCGGCGACTAATTCGCCGCGGCGTTCCACAATGGTCGGCTCATCGACGGGAACCTCGATGTGCACAAAGTCATGTTCCAGTGCTTCTTTTTCGAGAATGTCAAGGGCTGCTTTTTTAGCGTCCCCCATGGCCGCGACAACGGTGGAAGGACCTTTGCGGCAGTCGCCGACGACATACACGCCGTCAATGGAGCTCTCCATCGCCGATGACAGGCGGGGATCGCCGTAGGAATCAACGTTCATGCCCAAGGTCTCAAACAAACTCTTGTCAACGCGGGCACCTGTCGCGCCGATCACGGTGTCAAATGCCAGGGTTTCAAATTCGCCTGTGCCGACTGAGGCTCTGCGCCCTGAATCGTCAAAGGCTCCGAGCTGTTGTTTTTCACAGACAAGCGCTTTGCCGTCATAGCTCACCGGTGCGAGCAGTTCGCGCCAGAGGACGCCCTCTTCCATGGCGCCGTCAAATTCGTCCTGACTGGCAGGCGCGTACATCTCTGTTCTGCGGTACACGATGGTGACTTCAGGATCACCCGGCATACGCTTGGCGAGGCGGGCGGCGTCCATGGCGACGTCACCTGCGCCGATGACCGCAATTTTCTTACCGAGATCGCGTTCGCCGTTTTCGTTCACATCGATGAGGAAATCGAGCGCGTCGATGACGCGGTCAGCACCTTCTTTGACCGGTGAACGGCCTTTATCCCAAGCGCCGGTCGCGATGACGACGTAGTCATGGGTTTTCTTCAACTCTTTTAGATCAAATTTAGGATCGGCGTTGAAGTGGAAGTTGACGCCTGTCGCTTCAACGAGTCTGAAGTCGCGGTCAATCTCTTCTTTCGAAATACGGAAAGAAGGAATTGCATAGCGGACGATCCCGTGTGAAGCAGAACGCTTCTCGTATACGTCTGTCGCGATGCCGTTGCGTCTCAGGTAGTAGGCCGCAGCCATACCGCCCGGCCCCGCCCCGATGACCGCCACTTTTTTATCGCTCTTCAAAGCGCTTTGGGCTATTTGGCCGATGTAGGCATCTTGTGCCTCGTCCGCGGCCTTCTTCTTGATGTCGCGCATATGGACTGACTCATCGTAGTCAAGGCGTGTGCAGTGCTCACGGCAAGGCTGTGCGCAAAGGACGCCGGTGATGGTCGGACAGGGGTTGTCAAT
This sequence comes from Clostridia bacterium, assembly GCA_040766025.1. Lineage (GTDB taxonomy): Bacteria > Bacillota > Clostridia > Saccharofermentanales > DTU023 > UBA4923. The sequence continues at coordinate 100,594 of JAXGRH010000004.1, forward strand.
GGCGATGACGCGCATGGCTTCATCGTACTCGCCTCGGGCGACCAGGGTGTTGTATTCAGGGATCTGTTGCTCGATGGGGCAGCCGCCGTCTTTACAGGGTGCCTTGTAGCAGTCGTAAAGGGGTAACTCTGATTCGGTCTTCCTGGAGGCGACTTTTTCGCGCCAGCGCTTTTGCATGCGCGGGTCCGCCAGCATCTTATCGGCCAGTTGATCGAGTTTTTTAAGATCGACTTGTCCGGGATTTCCAAGCACATCTTCCGTCTCACGCGCCATCTGGTAGAAGCGCATATAGCCGCCCGGTTTCAACAGGGTAGTTGCCATGGTCACGGGACCGATACCTACTTCTAGGATATCTTTCAGGTTAAAGGCGTCCGCGCCACCCGCAAATGAGATCGGGAGCTTGCCGTCGAAGGCTTTGGATAATTTGACCGCCAGATTAATGGTGAGGGGCATCAAAGAGCGGCCCGACATGTACATTTCTTCTGAAGGCACTTCATTGCGTTTGACGTCAACGGGGCATGTGTTGGACAGCTTCACGCCGAAGGCTAAGTCTTTTTCCTTGGCCACGTTTAACATGCGCGTGAAAATACCGACCGCGTCATCGTATTGCAGGTCGGCCAAGAAGTGTTTATCCGGGAACTGGATGTAGTCGTATCCGAGGTTGTCAAGCGTTTCACGGACGTATTCGTAACCCAGCATCGTCGGGTTACATTTGACGAAGGTGTGAAGGTGTTTTTCTGTCAAGAGGTAATGCGCGATACGCTCGATTTCGTCAGGCGGACAGCCGTGCAAGGTTGATAAGGTGACCGAATGACAAAGCGAGGGAGAGATCGCGTCGACCACCGCTTCATCGACTTTTTCGAACGCGTCGAGATGATCTTTCAAATAGGCGATGGCCTCTTTAAAAGCGGGCGTGTCTGACGCATCCTTCAAGCCTTCGATGAAGGCGTCCATTTTCGGCAATTTGATGCCATCAAGATCGTAACCGACGCTCATGTTGTAGGCAAAATCATGTCCGTCTGAAAGACCGAACTCAACGGAAAGCACCTTGATCGCTACCCAAGCCTTGACGTACTCATCAAATGCTTCTTCAACGGTTAATTCGGTCGACCATTCGCAGTTGTAACACTCGTCTTCCGCGTTGATACAAGGTTTTGCAACGGCGTGACGAATTTCTTCACCATCCATCTTTTGGACGGTTTTCAATTCCATAAAGCGAGCGCCCGCAAGGTAGCTCACAATGATGTTTTGTGCCAGCTGAGAGTGCGGACCGGCCGCGGGGCCAACTGCCGAAGCGATTTTTTCACCAAAGGGCGTCGTAAAACGGCTCCCTTTTTCATTTACATAAAATTTGCTCTTATCGAGTCCAAAAACACGTCCTTGTTTTTTATACTCCGCGAGGCTCCATTCGATCAGGTTCGCAAAACTAATGGGTCTCATGATATCGCTCATTATTTTGATACCTCTCCTTCTTCTTTCATTTCCAATATTATCTCGCCATATCCCGAATTGTCTTTGATACCAGTTTTAAGAGTCACTGTTTCCTCGCGTTGCAAGATTGACGCGGGATTAAACGGCTCATTATTCATATTACCAGTTTTTGATTGTGTACTATGCCAAATTAAAAAAACCGGGACTTTCGAAATGAAAGTCCCGGTCGAGTAATCACATACTCAGCTTACGCTTCGCTGGTGATGTTGTGGTAGACGGCCGGTACCGCACTGTAGATGGCGGCGACGCGCACGACGTCTTCTTTCCACTGGATTTCGTTCGGTGCGTGAGCCTGAGCTTCCTTACCAGGGCCTAAGCCAATGCAGGGGATGCCGTGGCGGCCCATGATGGCCACACCGTTGGTGGAAAATGTCCACTTGTCGACTTTCGGTACGCCGTAAAGCTCTGTGTAAGCTTCAACGAGCGCCAAGGTCTGCGGTGCATCTTCCGGAATGACCCAGGTCGGGAAGTAGCAGTCTTGCTCGTACACTTCACCGGTCCATGACGGACGGTCGTATTTGTACATCGAGACGACCGCACCGTGCTTCTTGACGGACGGAAGGTCTTCGATCTCTTTCAAGGCGGACTGGTAGGTCTCACCCCATGTGAGACGACGGTCAAGTGAGATGGCGCAGCTGTCGGCGACAGCACAGCGTGAAGGCGATGTGTAGAAAATCTGTGAGGTGGTGACGGTGCCCTTGCCGAGGAAGGGGTCATCTTTCAGATTGTTGTTCAGCTCTTCGATTTCTTTCAGGATGTCAGCCATTTTGTAGATGGCGTTTTCACCGCGCTCAGGGGCGGAGCCGTGGCAGGAGATGCCGGCGACGTCCACACGGATCTCCATACGTCCGCGGTGTCCGCGATAAACGTGCATGTCGGTCGGTTCACTGACCACGACAAACTCGGGACGGATGTTGCTACGCTCGATGAGGTGGAGCCAGCACATGCCGTCACAGTCTTCTTCCTGAACGGTCCCTGTGACAAGGAGTTTGTACTCATCGCCGATGAGGCCGAGTTCTTTGGCCATGTATGCGCCGTAAACGGACGACACCACGCCACCGAGCTGGTCGGATCCGCCGCGGCCGCCGATTTCGGTTTCAGTCTCGAAGCCTTCGTAGGGATCAAATTCCCAGTTTTCAATATTGCCGATGCCGACGGTGTCGATGTGGCCGTCGTAGGCAATGATGCGATCGCCTTTACCGATCCAGCCCAGGACGTTGCCCAAGGGATCGATTTCAGCTTTATCGTAGCCCAGCTTTTCCATCTCTTCTTTGATACGGTAAGCCTTGTCTTTTTCTTCACAGCTCTCTCCGCCGATCTTGATCAGATCGCGAAGGAAGCGAACCATATCCTCTTCGTGGCTCTTTGCGAGCTCGCGGATACGATCGTAGTCAATCTGCATTTTCGCCATGTTCGTGTTACTCCTTTTTTTTGGATTATATTGGTATGCAAAAGACTGCCTCCCCGAAACGGGAGGCAGTCCATTCAACCGGAATTATTTAGGCATTGTCCGCCCAGCGGGGGGTGGTGCCATTCCAGAGCTCGTCAAGCTTCGCGCCGGGGTTCTTAATCTTCTGGAGGAAAATCATCGCCGCGATGACGTAAGGCTTGTAGCTTGCTTCTTTATAAAGCGGGATACGGTAACGATCAAAGACTGACTCATCCACTTCGCCTTCCGCGCAGGAAAGACCCGTGATGTCGGCCGGCAGACAGTGCATGTAAAGTGCTTTGCCGTCGCGTGTCAGGCTCATCATTTCTTCGGTGCAGGCCCAGTCTTTATGAAGGGCGTTCTGCGCCAGAAGCTCTTGCTCGAGCGCGTGGATACCGGCCTGGTCGCCCTTGGCGTACAGGTCTGTACGTTTTTCCATCGCACTGAACGGTGCCCAGCTCTTGGGGTACACGATGTCAGCGTCCTTGAACGCTTCCGCCATGGATTCGACGCGAGTGAATTTGCCGCCGTACATTTCTTCGTTGTGCTTGGCGACGCCTTCGATTTCGTCCATGATCTCGTAGCCTTCGGGGTGCGCCAAGACAACGTCCATGCCAAAGCGTGTCATCAGGCCGATGACGCCCTGGGGCACTGAGAGCGGTTTACCGTAAGACGGTGAGTAGGCCCATGTCATGGCCACTTTTTTGCCGCGCAGGTTTTCCACGCCACCGAACTCATGGATCATGTGAAGTGTATCCGCCATCGTCTGGGTCGGGTGATCGATGTCGCACTGGAGGTTGACAACGGTCGGGCGCTGTTCGAGCACGCCATCGTTGAAGCCTTCGGTGATGTATTCAGAAACGTTCTTCATGTACGTATGGCCTTTGCCGATGTACATGTCATCACGGATACCGATGACGTCCGCCATGAAGGAAATCATGTTGGCCGTTTCTTTTACGGTTTCTCCGTGCGCGATTTGGGACTGACCCTCATCGAGATCCTGGATTTCGAGCCCTAGGAAGTTACAAGCCGAAGCAAATGAAAAGCGCGTTCTCGTCGAGTTGTCGCGGAACAGCGAAATGCCAAGTCCCGAGTCAAAAATACGGGCGCTCTTATTGTTCTCACGCAGTTCGCGCAGGGCGTCGGCCACCGCGAAAATTGCCATGATTTCATCCTGAGATTTATCCCATGTCAGGAAGAAATCGTCCTGGTACAACCCTTTGTAGTCGTAGCCTTCCAGTTGCTTGATCAGTTCGTTGATTTTCATTCGTATCTCATTCCTCTCTTGAAATTAGGATCAGCGAATTAAAGTCTTGCGAGGACGCCTGTGCGCTCGTTAAACTCTTCTGTCAGTCTGTCGATTTCCTCGACCTGCTTATGGACGTTGTCCCAGTAGTGCTCGTCGTACCACTGCGCGTTCAGCTCTTCGAGCGTGCGGCCCTGTTGCTCAACCCAGGTGTAGTACTTGAGGTTGTGGATGCGCTTACGCGACATGTAGGTCAACTCTTCCATGTTGTCGGTCTTGGTGGACGCCAGGTGATGCCAGTAATCGCGCGCGGCGACTTCGGCCGTGTAGGGTCCTTGTTGTTCGTCAAGCTCGATGATGCGTGAACCGTACATCTCAGCGGAGTCGGTCGCAACGGTCATCAGGACATCGTTTCCGGTCAATTCGTAGTATTTTGCCATCTTGATCAGGCCGATCACGTTCGCGATACCGCTGATGCCCAACAGTGAGAGATTCGAAATCTGCTCTTCTGTCAGGTTGAGATGGGTTCTCAGATACTCGTGGCCGACTTCTGTGTTGAACAGGCGCAACAGATTCTGTGAATCGTTGTCGTCGATCGCAACAGCCATGTCAGTGTTTTTCACGTTGTGGACGAAGGGGATATGCTTGTCGCCGATACCTTCGATGCGGTGACGGCCAAAGCCGTTGTTCAGGATGGTCGGGCACTGGAGTGCTTCACCGACTGCCACTTTGATATGCGGGAAATGGTCTTTCAGGTAGTCGCCGGCACTCATGGAGCCGCCGCTGCCGCTGGTGAAGAAGACGCCGAAGAATTTCGAGTCATCGGTCTTGACTTCGCCGTAGACTTCTTCCAAGGCGGGGCCGGTCACGTTGTAATGCCACATGACGTTGCCCATTTCTTCGAACTGATTAAAAATAAAGGCTTCCGGGCGGGTCGCGCGGATTTCTTTGACTTTCGCAAAGATCTCATACACGTCGCTCTCACAGCCGGGGGTCGCGATGGTTTCATCGGCAACACTCAACAGCCAGTTGTGGCGCTCTTCACTCATTTCCTCGGGCAAAATCGCGATGGATTTCACGCCGAGCAATTTTGAGTTAAAAGCACCGCCGCGGCAGTAGTTGCCGGTGGAAGGCCAGACAGCCCAGTTGGACATCGGGTCAAATTGTCCCGTCACGAGGCGAGGCACGAGGCAGCCGTAGGAGGCGCCCACTTTATGACAGCCTGTCGGGAACCATTTGCCGATCATGACGAAAATACGTGCATCAATACCGGTCAGAGCTTTTGGCATTTCAATGTAGTTGACGCCGCCATAGGTACCGCCGTCAAGGGTCGGCTCATTTTTCCAGGTAATGCGGAACAGGTTCAAGGGGTCGATATCCCAGGTGCCTACTCCGTGAAGAGCCTCTTTGATTTTTTCGGGAACATTTTTGACGGGATCACGCATTTGCGCATAGGTCGGGATGATAATGTTGTTTTCGCGCGCGCGTTGTACCGCGTTCTCGAGCGCGTCCTTATGGATCGTAAGATCGATCATGTTTTTTCTCCTTGCTTTGTGATGATGATGTGCTGGTGCTGGCGAGAAGTAATTGATTGCCCACACCCCAGCCACTATAGCATACATATAAAAAGGTAAAGAGTAAAGTGCCTCATTTTACCTTTGAAACCGCTCATTTGTTACATCCGTTTCCGAAAGACGTCGCTCTTCTTCTTCCGCCTTTCGGTTAAGACGTTTGTAATACATAATACCGATTCCGGCAACCACTGCCGTAACCGTGAATACGGCTATGCCAAAAACATAATTTTGTGTTCCTAATAAGCCCCCGCTGACCGTCGAGGTCACCACTGAAATGAGGCGCGCCGAAATGATGACAAGCCAACTTGAAAGCCGCATCGGTGTCAACCCCGCAAGATAGGTCAGGATATCTTTGGGGGTGCCGGGAATAAAGAGCAAAAGGTACATCAAGATGTTGAGACGACCGGGCTCCCGAAACAGCCGCACCTGATCAATCCGTTCAGCTTCAAAGAACAATTCAATCACAGAGCGCCCATAGCGCTTGACGAGCAAAAAGATGAGGGTGCTGGCCGCATAGATGGCCGCCATACAGATGATCGTCCCTTCCAAAGCGCCGAATGCGTAGCCGGCCGCAAGCTCGAAAGGTTCACCCGGGATAATGGCGATGATTACTTGCAGGAAATTCGCGATGAAGAAAATCAGGCGGCTGGCCACAGGATAGTTGCCCACCATCGCGCGCACCCTGGTCGGGTCGGAGAAAAAGTCAATGGCCGTTTCGCCCCAAATCAAGTAAATTAAAACAAAGACCGCAATCGTCACAACGACCCAACCGATGGCCATGGATCGCTGAAACACGCGCCGCCTGTATCGACGGTACGCTGCTTGTGCCGGCCGGATGATGCGGCAGTTGTTATTTTCTTTGATGCCTGTCATTTTCTCTGTCATTCTATCACGCGAACAGGCTTTCTAAATGACAAGGCCACCCGCCTCGCCGAAGCGCTGCGGGTGGCCCGAATCAGACCTTATTCAGGCTGATGTAGCTAGTGTTCTTTTTTGAATCTTGGCAGGACCAAGAGGGCCGCGCCCGTCAACATCAGGATCGCTCCCATCACCCATAGCAGTGTCGTGTCAAGGTAACCGCCGGTGCTCGGCAGTTCTTCCTCTTCGCCCAAGACAAGCTCATCGGGAACTTTGACCGTCACGACGTTTGATTCAATCGCCGGTCGATCGTTCAATGTGATCGTAGCCTTGTTGGGGATGATCCAGTCAACATGATCATCAAGATCCGCGCCGTGCTCGATGTTCACTTCGATTAGGAGCGTCAGGCGGCGGCCCGCGATTCTCGCATAGTCGAAGGTTTCATCAAGTGACAGCTTCACCAGGTGATCGTGTGCTTCCACTAAGGAAGTGAGCGCGACATCCACCACACCCTCCAGCAGTACTTTGACTTCACGGATCGCGAGCACATCCTCTAATTGGTCCACGATCACAAGAGATTCGTAGTCTTGGACGTTTTCAGGGATGTCCACATGGACACGGTAGACAAAGGGTTCATTCTCGTCTTCCAGATCCTCATGCAACTTTCCGTTCACTGTTTTTTCAATCGAAGGATCTTCAATCGGAGGCGGAGGCGGCGGAGGCGGCGGAGGAGGATCCGCCGGCGGCTTCACCGTAACGATATTAGACTCATTCACGGGTCCGTCATTCAGGACGTAGTACCCCTCATTAGGGACACGGCTTCCTTCATATTCGGACAGGTTCGCGCCACTTCTGATCTTTGCTTCGATCGTGAGGCTTAGGACTTTGCCTTTGATCTCCCCGAAATCAAACTCACCTGTGAGCATGAGCTCGACTTGCTGACCGAGCACGGTCACATAGGAGAGAAGCGCTGGATCTTCAACGCCATCGAGCAATACTTTGACGTCTTGGATCTCTAATACCGGCACAAGCACATCGCCGATGAGAAGCATCTCATAGCCTCTGACATTGTCCGGAATCTTCACGTTCACGTGGTAGGTGAACACATCGTTCTTATGGGCCAGATCTTCATGCAGTTTGCCGTTGACATCTTTTCTGATATCCGAGTCTTCAATCGGAGGCGTCACCGTCACTACATTTGAATCAATGGCCGGATCGTCGTTGAGCTTCACGCTTGCCGTATTAGGCACGGTATCCGCCGCGTATTCGCTAAGATCCGCATCCTCTTTGATCTTGGCTTCAATGACGAGGGTAATCGTAGCACCCGCGATCGTATCAAAATCAAATTCATCGTCAAGCACAAGCTTCACTTCCTGTCCCACGACCGTCAGGTAGCCTCCGAGCATTGCGTCTTCAACGCCGTCCAAAAGCACCCTGACGTCTTGAATCTGAAGGACAGATTCAATCATGTCGCGGATGACGAGTTCCTCGTAGCCTCTGACATTTTTAGGAACTTCAACACTCACGTGATAGCTGAACACCTGATCCCTTGCGGCCAAGTCTTCATGGAGTTTTCCGTTGACATCCTTTTCAATCTCAGGTTCTTCCACCGGAGGCGTCACCGTCACCACATTTGACTCAATGCCGGGATTGTCGTTCACTTTCACGATGGCCTTGTTGGGCACCGTGTCATTAATGTACTCAGCGAGGTCAGCATTGTTTTTAATCTTGGCTTGAATGACCAGGGTCACACGTTTGCCGGCCACATCTAGAATGCCATCCTCACCAATGAGGAGGCTGACCTTCCAGTCGTCAATGTCCACAAGATCGCCGAGATCTTCATCTTCAACGCCGTTTACCTGTACCTTCACGTCCATAATCTGAAGCACATTCTCGAGCGTGTCGCTGATGAGAAGTGACTCATAGCCCCGGATGTTCTCGGGTACATCGACGTGGACCGTGTAAATGAAGGGTTCATCTCTTTCTTCCAAGTCGACATGGTTTTGTCCGTTGATTTCCTTTTTGATGCCTGGGTCTTCCACAGGCGGCGTCACGGTCACCTCATTCGACTGGGTCTCGGGACGGTCGTTAATTTGGTAGCTTCCCTTGTTGGGAATGGTTTCATTTTCGTAGCCACTAAGGTCCGCGCCATCTCGAATCTGCGCTTTAATGACCAAGGTAATGGTCTTGCGCGCGAACTGCCCCATCTCACTTTCATTCAACGTCAAGGAAATGGTCTGGCCTGTAATATCCACGCGGGCCTTGAGATTTCATCTTCAACGCCGTTTACCTGTACCTTCACGTCCATAATCTGAAGCACATTCTCGAGCGTGTCGCTGATGAGAAGTGACTCATAGCCCCGGATGTTCTCGGGTACATCGACGGACCAAATGAAGGGTTCATCTCTTCTTCCAAGTCGACATGGTTTTGTCCGTTGATTTCCTTTTGATGCCTGGGTCTTCCACAGGCGGCGTCACGGTCACTTTATCGACTGGGTCTCGGGACGGTCGTTAATTTGGTAGCTTCCCTTGTTGGGAATGGTTCATTTTCGTAGCCACTAAGGTCCGCGCCACTTCGAATCTGCTTTAATGACCAAGGCAATGGTCTTGCGCGCGAACTGCCCCATCTCACTTTCATTCAACGTCAAGAAATGGTCTGGCCTGTAATATCCACGCGGGCCTTGAGCGCCAGATCCTCCACCCCGTTCAGCCAGACGGTCACGCCCTTTTCTTCAAGCACGGCCTCAAGGGTGTCAGAGACGACGAAGCTTTCGTATCCTGCAAGATTGTTGGGAAGGGTTACTTCCACGGATAGGTGAATATTTCATCCTTTTGGCTGAGATCTTCATGGCTCTTCCCGTTCACATCTTTTTCGATCACAGGATCGGAAGTGGGTGGCGTGACAGTAACAATGTTCGACAGAACATCATATTGCTCGTTGAACACAAGCGTGGCTTGGTTCGGCACTGTGTCATTCACGTAAAGGTCAAGGTTCGCACCTGCCTTAATCTTCGCTTCAATTTCCAATGTGAGCTTCTTGCCCGCAATACTGTTGAAATCGAAGGTGTTGTCCAGGGTCAAGCTGACCATCTGGCCGGTTGTGACCGCCTGAGCGCTAAGGCTCGTGTCTTCCGTGCCGTTGAGTAATACTTTCACGCTCACGATGTCGAGCACGTTCTCGAGCGTGTCACGGATGACAAGCGAGTCGTAACCGTGTACGCGCGAAGGAATAGCCACATTCACCTGGTAGCTGAAGATGTCGTTCCTGTTGAGCAGGTTCTCATGTGTTTTGCCGTTGACTTCCTTGTCAATCTCTGGGATATCCGGCGGAGGGGTCACCGTCACCTTGTTAGAGGTCACGAAATCGTTATCGTTAAACGAGTACGAACCCTCATTGGGAATCTTATCCTCAGCGTAGCCGGAAAGGTCCGCGCCGTTTTTAATTTTCGCTTTGATTTCAAGCGCGATGACTTTGCCGATCAGTTCTGTAAAGTCCACCTCGGTATCGGTGAAACTCAATGTCACGGTCTGTCCCGACTGCGTGATCAATCCGCCAAGTGTCGGATCTTCCACATTGTTCACAAGCGCTCTGTAGCCTGTGATGTCAAGTACGCTTTCCAGGGTATCCTGAATGATCAATTTTTCGTACAACTCACCTTCAGGCTGCTGCGGTAAGAGGACCTTCACACGATAGGTGAATTCATCGTCCATGGCCGTCAGGTTCTCATGTGTTTTTCCGTTCACATCTTTTGAGATCTGCGGCACTTCCGGGGCAGGCGGTTTGATCGTCACCGTGTTCGATTCGACCCGTTTATGGTTATAGAGCAGGGTCGCCGTATTGGGGATCTTGCTATCGGGGTATACATTTTTCACCTCGCCGCAAAGGACGCAGGCATCAATGCTTGCCTTAAATTCCAAGACCACTTCTTTTTCTTCGATTTCATGGAAATCGCTTTGTTTTAAAAACTTGATCTTGTTGCCGACCACCGTCAGCTCTCCGGCTTTGACAATGCTTGTCCCATCGACTTTGACATCGACAGAACCCGGAGTAATCTTCAAAAGATCATCGACTTCATCCTCGAAGCCAAAGCTTGTCATGTTGAAAATGTTCTCAACATAGGTCGAGACCGTGTAGGTCACTTCGTCCCGCACGTGTGAAAGATCCACGTGGTTTTGTCCATTGACTTTTTTAACCGGCTCGGTCGGCTCTATAAGACAGACCGTATTGGGGTTGCCCGGGACGGTGGGATTGTCAATTTCATAGCGTTTTTGACCTGATCGGCCGGTCGCGGTGACAGGTGTTTTCTCGGAACCGAAGAACTCAAGTTCCTTCAGTTTGTACGTGATGCGATAGTCGCCATCCTGCGTAACCGAGACATTATTGAGTCCCGTATGCAGGCCCAGGTTGCCGTTGATGAGCGTGCTGTCTTTATACAGCTTCGATTCCACAACCTGGTAACCGGGCTCAATATTGACTTCAATCCATTCCTGACTGATTTCCGCAACCAAGGCCTCAAACAGGTTGCCGACGGTGGTGCCGAAGCTTGTCGGGTTATTGAATACTACGTAGTAGTCGTCTGAGGTCGCCATCGCCTTCAGCGCGGCCTGTGTGTATGGGCCGACCGTACCATCGTAGTAGCTTTCTCCGTACTGCGACCTTAAGGAAGATAGATCCTGAATAAAGGTTGAGATCATGTAGTAACCCTGACCTTTAATCTGATTCGCAATGGTGCCCGCCTGGTCAATGGCCGTTTTGTAGTCCTGATATTTCTCATTGAATCCGGTCCTGTTGGAACCGCCCCAATTTTGATCAAGCCATATCGTGCCATCGTCACCTGGAGAGTCGTCAGGAAGCCTCACGTTCGCAACGCCGTCCGTGACAAGCAAAAAGACGGTCTCACGAAGAAGGTCGCCTGTGTCACCGAGACTATTGCGTTTCTGATTGTATTCGTTGAGCGCGTATTGCAATCCTCTCGCGGTGGGCGTCGCACCATTCGCCGTGATCCCACTAATGGCGGTCTTGGCCGTGGGGAAATTGTTGCCCAAGGCGTAACGCGTCTGCACACTCACAGGGCTCCAACCTGAGCCTGTACCCGTCTGAACGCTACCATCTTTTACTTGATTGCCGCCTTCCGTTTTATACCACTGATAGCGGTTGCCCATCTGATACGTCGTGACCATGACGCGGTCGCCGTTTGCGGCGCTCAATTTGTCCACAACCGCTTTTAAACCGTCCTTCATGGTTCCGATCGTATTTACGAACGAACCGCTGGCGTCTTGTACGATGACCAGGTCAATGTATTTTTGAACCAACGGTCGGGTGAAGCTGATCTCTCCCTCAATTGTTCGGAGACAAAACTCGAGCGGGTCTGTATTCACACTGTTGGTATGATCCAGACGCACGAGTTTATCTTCGTTATTTTGCACAGCAATTACATTGTTGGGTAAAATAGGAGAAACCAGATACAGCAGCATGGATATCGCCATGACGAGCGCGAAAATAACTTTCGACTTTGTTTTGTGACTGTTCATAGGTATCGCTCCAATCTAATGATTTGAAACAACACCTCTTTTGGTATCTTCCTCACCGGGATAGTAGACGCCAAGTGTGAATAGACTGTTAAATCAACGTTATCTGTAACTTGGGTTATTTGAGCATGGCTTCGTCGTACATCGACAGCAGTTCCTTTGAGGGTGCTATTTTAAGTTCCTTTTCCAGCAGCGCTTTGTATTCGTTAAAAAAATGAGCCAGCTCGCTTCGTCTATTTTGGCGACTCAAAATCGCAATGATAAGCCCTGCCCCTTGTTCGCTCACAGAATTCAAATACGTCAAAAGCGCGAGACTCTCATCTGAAAAAGTAAAATGTCCCTCACGAAGCCTCTGTGCCATATAGCCCGACACGACCGTGAAGGCCCTGTTTCGCAGCTGGTGCTGGGTCGAAAGCGCCCAATCGTAAAGCTCATCGCCGAGAAAATCGCGCTTATAAAGTCTTGCGATTTCATCGAGTTCCTTGTCATCCGCCAAACCCTTCAAAAGAAGTGTCTCCACTCTTTCCAAATCACTCATAAGAGACGTTGCCAAGCGATATTTATTTTGTGAAAAAATGATGGATTCACTAAACCCAAGATCAGCCAATCCGCGCCGCAATTGATAGACAGTGGTATGCAAAAGTGCCAATGCTTTCGCCTCATCCCTTTCAGGAAATATCTTTTCGATGATGACACTTTTATTGGCCTTCCTATCATCCGTAAGCCACAGGTAATAGAAGAGTTCCCGCGCTTTTTTAGTGCGCCAAAGCATCCGTTTTCCGTCCTGATTGCGAACTTCCAAATGGTCGAAGCTGACGATATGAAGATGTTGGCCTTCCGGCTCAACCTCATCTTTTCCGTTAATTCTGGCCTGCCGCGTCGTTACCAGGCGCTCGATCGCCTGATCAAGTCTCTTTTTTTGGACCGGCTTCAAAAGATAATCAATGGCATTCACATCGAAGGCCTGAACCGCGTAATGGGCATAGGCGGTGACAAAGATGATATCCACAAAATGCTGCTGATTGAAAAGATCCGCCATCGTCAAACCGTCGATGTATCCCATCTCGATGTCGAGAAATATGACGTCGGGTTTCACACGCGCGATTTCAGCCAACGCGGCCTCCGGTTTCGTATAACTGGCGACAATTTTGATATTCTTGTAATGCTCCAAAAGAGACGACATGACCTTGATCGCATGGGGCTCATCGTCGACAATAATCGCTTTCATGACACGGTTTTTCATGGATTCCTCCAACTCGTATTTCCACCGTCAGCCCCTGCCCGGGCTGACTGATCAACTGCACCGAGCCGTTGGGCATCAGGTTGATTTTGTTCAAAATATTTTGCAACCCGAGGCGCTCCGACTCACCCTTCATAATCTCATGCATTTTTTGGGGTGTCATGCCTTCGCCATCATCGGAAATAGCGATCATGACGCCACCTTTGTCCGCCTTTTTGACCGTGATTTTAACGGTTCCCGGGGTCCCTTTCGGAACAATGCCGTGCCTCACCGCATTTTCCGCGATGGGCTGCAAGGTGAGCGGCGGAATTTTGGCGCTAAGGGATTCATCAATGTCGTAGACTAGATTCAAGCGATCGCCGTAACGCATTTTCTCAATCTCAAGATAGGCCATCGCCATCTCGATTTCATCTTCTAACGGGATCAGGCCTTTTTGCAAATGCAAATCCATTTTGCCGCGAAAGTACACCGCCAGATAATTAAGTGCCTCTCTTGTTTTTTCAGGCTCCTCGTAACTCAAACCGATAATCGTATTCAGCGTATTGTAGAAGAAATGAGGCGATATCTGAGAGAAAAAATACCGAAATTCCTTTTCTAGTCGCTCGTCCGTCAATTCGGTCGCATCCACATATTCCAAATGCAAGCGGTTCCCGATGAGCAACGCCATCCCCATCATCACAAAGAGAAGAATAAGGTCAGAATAGTACGTCAACTTGAGGTTGAACAGGATCTTGGCAATCATGTTCACCCAATAGGCGATCAATCCTGCCGCCACGACAAGAATGTAGTTGATCGAACGGGCCCCTTTTTTCATGGCTTTCAATAAGGTAAAAGTCGAATAGCCAAGTGAGAGCGCCACGCTGATGACGACAAGAAGCTGCAGGATATCCACCGCTGGAAACCCCTCAGACAAAAGGAAAACAGAAACCAAGCCGAGCAGGAGCGCGCTCTGAAAGATTGACAGCGCAAGGCAGATTTTCCTGTTCACCATACCTTTGAAAAAATATCGAATAAATAAAAGAAAAAATATACTTGTACTGAGCATGGTCGTGGTTTGAATGATGGAGCGTTCTCGCAACCCATACTCAAATAACAAGGCTAAGTTTTGGTTGTTCATCGTGGCCGTATAAATGCCCATCGATAAGCTTCCTAAACTAAAATAGAGCAAGGCTTTCGATCGGCTACGACTAAAATACAATGAGGTGAAAAATAGGCTAATCAGAATAAATGACGCCGTGACTAAAAGCTCAAACGCGCGCTCGCGATTCACAAGGCGTTCGATATTGGCAGAGGTGCCAAACAGAATAGGCGTCAAAATACCGCCCTGTTTGTAATCGAAGTTTGCCACCTGAATCAATATTTCAATTTCCTCGCCGTGGCTGTGGATAAGACCCGTCAAAAACTTGCTTTCGGGGACATAGCTTTCGGCATGCGACGAGGGTTCTCCTAAGGAGGCGACTTTTTCACCGTTCAAAACAATATCGGCCGAAAAACGGATGGTCCCCGTCTTGACAGAATAAAAGCGGCTCTCATTCACTTTCACAAGGAGTCGGTACGTTCCGAACCCCCGGGCTTCACCGCTCTTGTCCGAAGAGAGATCCCAGGGCGAAGGGACGGTCACATATTCGACGCCTGCGAGATCTTCATCGTAGGAGCCGATGAAACGGTTGGGGAAAAACTGCCACTCGCCGTTTAGCTCAACGGTTTTCTCGTGAAGGTCGACGTCTGAGAGGTCAAGCACCCCTTTTTGGGCGATTCGTTCACTCTTGCCGGGAGGTTGATTCGCCATGATGAGGAATACAACGGACAACAGCAGAATACTGATGGCAAGCGCCAACGCAACATAGTATCCAAGTAGTTCACGGTAGCGACTGTTTGCAGTCATCGCGGACGCCGCCTTCTCATGCACAAAACAAAGCTATCGTCAAATCGTTTGCTGCGCGATCCCCTTGATATTTGAAAGAACCCAGTCAAATTCAGGCGCGGTGACAATCGAATGGCAATAGCTGCATCGCGCGGACTGTGTCAGATCAATCGGCGCCCCGCAATGCGGACAATTGCGGCTCACTTCTTGCTTGCCTTCCACACCCGGCGCAGGGGTTTTAACACCGACACTGCGGATCATGGTCCATTCATAGGTCATAAATTTCTCACGTTTCGGATCACCGCTGACTACATTGCCCGTGTTCCGGTCAATGGTGTAGTCCGTAATCCTCGTGGTAAGACGGATCAACAGGTTGTCGTTTTGTTCATCCTGATAAAACTGCTTTAAAGCCACGCTCATGATCGCGATGCGTTCAATGCGATTGATCTGGCCGCGTGTGACGAGCTCTTGCATCTGACGCCACATCTGATTATATAGATCGTCTGTTAAGCGAGCCCGCATAGGCTCCCAATCTTGAGTCTCCCAGGCGCGCTGCATCTCAGAATACAGATTCGACACCTTTTCCTGCATCTCCGCTTCGGTGAAAAACGGGTCAACCTGGCGGATTTGATCCGCCACGGCCGCAGATTGCGCCGGCGGAATGGCCGCGACGCTTGTCGGCGCGCTGCTACTCCCTTTTTTCTTACGGGAGAGGACGAAAAAGAGAATGATGATAATGATGACGACAGGGAAAGGGATCGGAATGCCTCCCACGCTGCTGCCGCCTCCGGTATAACCGTAGTCGCCGCTGCCTGAATCATTCCAACTCGGCGGATCAAAATCAAAGTCGCTGTCGCCGCCAAAAAAACCGGCATCCAGAGGACTCGGATAAAGAAGCGTTGAGGCACTCGCCGTCACATTGAACAATGCCAAAACACACAGCGCTATCAGTGACAAATACAAGAATCGATTCATTCTCTTCATACTTTCCGCCTCCTTTGCCAGTGCCACAATTCTATACTAAAAAAGACACCCCTGCCACGCCGGTATCCGTAAAATCCCGGCGGTGGCTTTAAGGGGTGTCTTTGAAAACGAATCCGTATGGATAGCGTTTATGGCTTTAGTGGGCCTCGCTTCTTGTCCCTTTTTTGCCGCGATAGAGGCGTACCAAGGCCTGTGTCCCTAAGTCTTCATCGCCATCCTCTGCCATATCTTCATACAGCTGTAAAACCGTACGCAGCATGGGAAGGACGGTGCCCCGGTGGGCCATTTCTTCTTCGACAATATGCATGTCTTTGATGAAATGCTTGATGAAAAAACCAGGGTCATGATCCCCTGAAAGCACACGGGGTGCCATATTCGTGATCTGCCAGCTTCCCGCGGCCCCGGCCCCGATGGCGCGCAGCATGGTCGACGGGTCAAGGCCCGTTTTTTCAGCATAGACGATGGCTTCCGTCATGGCTACCGTCGCGCCCGCAACCGCAATCTGATTGGCCGCCTTCGTATGCTGCCCGCTGCCCGCGGGCCCCATGTAGACAATGTTTTTTCCCATGGCTTTAAAAAGGGGCAAACAGCGCTCAAAGCTGTCCTCGTCCCCGCCCACCATGATGGAGAGCGTACCTTCTTTCGCACCCACGTCTCCACCGGAGACAGGCGCGTCAAGCAGCTTAAGGCCTGCTTTTTCGCCTTGCGCGTACAACTTTTTTGCCAAGGCCGGCGAGGAGGTCGTCATATCGATGACAATCGTGCCGGGGCGAGCGGACTCGAAGACGCCGCCTTCACCCAACATCACTTGTTCAACATCCGAGGGGTATCCGACGATGGTGATCACCACATCGGCGTCCCGCACCGTATCCGCGATCGATCCCGCGCAAACGGCCCCGGTCGCCTCAGCGGTTGCCTCAGCCTTTTCAATCGAGCGGTTACAGACCGTCACCGGATATCCGTTATGGCGCAGACGGGCGACCATGGATTTTCCCATGACGCCTGTCCCGATAAAACCAATGCGTTGATCCGACATCACGCAATTAAACTCCTCTTTCAGACATGATCAGCTCAATTTGTTCGGGATTTAGGCCGACCATCGCTTCCCCCAGATTTTCTGACACATAAGCAAGACGCTCGGGATCGTCATAATGCTCACAGGCTTCCACGATCGCCTTCGCGCGGCGGACGGGGTCACCTGACTTGAAGATGCCCGATCCGACAAAGACACCCTCCGCGCCTAATTGACGCATCAGGGCGGCATCGGCCGGTGTCGCTACACCGCCCGCGGAGAAGTTCGGGACGGGAAGTTTGCCGTGCTTGTGAACGTATTGAACAAGATCCACGGGCACCGCAAGATCGCGGGCGCGCACATAGAGTTCATCTTCACGCATGGACACCACTTCCTGAATCTGTGCGTTAATTTTGCGCATATGGCGGACCGCCTGAACGACGTCGCCTGTTCCGGGCTCGCCTTTTGTCCGGATCATCAAGGCGCCTTCAGCCAGACGCCTCAAGGCCTCGTCAAGGCCGCGCGCACCGCACACAAAAGGAACGTCGAACTTCGTCTTATCGATGTGATAGACTTCGTCCGCCGGTGTTAACACTTCACTTTCGTCGACAAAGTCAACGCCGATGGCCTGCAGTATCTGCGCTTCCACAAAATGGCCGATGCGCACTTTTGCCATCACGGGAATCTTAACCGCCTTCATGATCTCTTTGACCATAGAGGGATCACTCATTCGGGAGACGCCTCCGGCCGCCCGTATGTCGGCGGGGACGCGTTCAAGCCCCATAACGGCGATGGCTCCCGCCTCTTCGGCAATCTTTGCCTGTTCGACGTTCACCACGTCCATAATCACGCCGCCTCTCAACTTTTCGGCCAGCGTACGATCAAACTGTTTCATCAGAATCAAGCCTCCATTCGATTTATCAATGAATCCGGTGTTTCAAAAAAAGGCCTCCTGTTACGGAGGTTTCGCCGCATTTTCTGTGAGACCTCACAGTATTGAATTCAGTATACGCTGTCAGTCAAGCGAACGCAACAAAATGATTGACAGAGAGATGCAATATCGATATTATGTTATCGATTACAGGAGGTCTTTATGGCACCACGATCTTTTTCCCTCCAAACACTGCAGCGACTGCCTTATTATCTCGATCACCTTCGCAAGCTTGAAACGGAAAATATCTCGTCCACGGCGCTTGCGGATGCCTTTGGATTAAACGATGTACAGGTCCGAAAAGACCTGGCTTCCGTCAGCCGTCAAGCAGGGCAACCCCGCAAGGGATTCGAACGCAAGGCACTGATCCGCGACATTGAAGAAGTCTTAGGCTACGGCCATGTGGACGAAGCGATCATCGTCGGAGTGGGGCATCTGGGAACGGCACTTTCAAATTACAAGGGATTTTCCAACTACGGTTTAAAAATCGTCGCGGGTTTTGACAAACGCGTACAAAAAGAAGAACGCTTAAACGACATGCCCGTTTTTCCCGTCGAACAGATGGTTCCCATGATCCGCCGTCTGAACACGCGCCTTGGCATCATTACAGTCGGCGCGGAGAGCGCTCAAGAGGTCTGCGACCAACTGGTTGAGGCGGGCGTATTGGCTATTTGGAATTTTGCGCCCGTCATCTTACAAGTCCCTGAACATATCATTGTTCAAAATGAAAACATGGCAAGCGCCCTGGCTGTTTTGAGCCACCACTTAAGAAAATAATGAGGCGCCAAGATGGATCTAAATCAGTTTGAGACCAAGCAGATCAATATCATTGACACCAACCTTGCCAACTGTGTCGACTGCTACCGTTGTGTGCGCGCCTGCCCTGTAAAAGCCATTCGGGTCACGGGCGGCCACGCGCGCGTCGTCGCCGAACTATGCATTCAATGCGGCACCTGTGTCCATGAATGCCCTCAGCACGCCAAGATCATTTATCCTTCGCTCGGAGAAGTCAAAGCTCTGCTCGCCTCAGGCGCCCGTGTGGCCGCGAGCATCGCGCCTTCTTTCCCGGCGGCCTTTCCCGGCTGGCAAAGCGAAAAAATCGCCTCAGCGCTCCGCCATCTTGGTTTTTTCTATGTCGGTGAAACCGCCGAAGGCGCGGAGGCGGTCGCACAAAAATCCATGGAGTATCTGGAAGCAGGCAGTATTTTCACCGCCTGCCCCGCGGTCGTCCGTTACATCGAACAGGAACGCCCGTCTTTCATTGACAAAATGATCCCCGTGACCTCCCCCATGATCGCGCACGCCAGAATCTTGAGAGCGCGTTTAGGGGAGGATGTTTCCATTGTCTTCATCGGCCCCTGCGCCGCAAAAAAGCAAGAAATTTTGCGCGACGAGAACCAAGGTGACGTGCAGGCTGTTTTGACCTTCGCGGAGCTTGCAGAATGGTTCTGTGATGAACAAATCGATCTCCATGACTTTGACGATGGCGTCTTTGACGAGGAGGGTGGTTACGATCTGGCGCGGCTTTTCCCCTTGGAAGGCGGCATGCTCAAAACCTGTGGGATCCCCGCCGACGCCTCCACAGGCGAACTTGTTCACCCCTGCGGCGCTTCTTCCATTGAAGCGCTGTTTAACATGGCCCCTGAGTCCTGGAATTTCCAAGCCGCCGAACCCCTGTTTTGTGAAGGCGGCTGCATCGGCGGTCCTGGCTTTGCCGATGAGTTAAATCTCTTTCAGCGCCGATCAGCCGTGCAGGATTACGTGAAGAAACACGCGAAAACAGCTACCCCCAAAAAAGAATATTCTGTCGATCTGTCCGCGCGTTTTGAAAAAAGGCGAAAGACCCTGTCACTCTCCGAAGTCAGTGACGAAGCGATTGAAGAAGTCCTCATCGCGACCGGGAAGGCCGACGAAAGCGAGCGGCTAAACTGCGGCGCCTGCGGCTACCGAAGCTGCCGCGAAAAAGCGGCCGCGGTCGTCTTAGGTCTGGCCGAAGCCTCCATGTGCATCCCCCAGATGCGGCGTTTGGCCGAGCGCAAAATTGACCATATTATTGAGCTGTCCCCTGTGGGCATTGTCGTCTTGGATGAGGATCTTCGTATCCTCAGCATGAACCCCGCGTTCCGCGATATGTTCCTTTGCAATGACCTAGTGATCGGCCGCGAGATCAGTTACCTGGTGAACGCTGAAAGTTACGAGGAATCGGCCTTGGCCGACACGGACGCGATTGAAGCGGTCCGCGCCAAATACGGCAAGCGCTACCATGAGATCGTCTATCGCTCAGAGGATCGGCGCCAATTCATCGGCTTTTACTTGAACCTGTCAAAAATCAAGCTCGACGGCGGGCAGATGGAACTCATCCGCGACCAAACCGTCACACAGGCCAAGGAATTGCTTGAACACCAAATTGAGTTTGCTCAAAACATCGCGCGTTATTTGGGTGAGAGCACGGCCGAAAGCGAAGCGCTTGTGAAGCGCATGATCGATCTTTACGAAGAAAAACCATAATCATGTTGCACTATGACAGCTGGATCCGCCAACAAAAAAAAGACGGCCACCACGTCTCGGGTGACCAGATTGTTCATTTTAGCTTCAAAGATTCCTACTACTTTGCCATCTTCGACGGTGTGGGCTCCGGCGTGTACGCCAATATCGCGGCGACCGGGAATGCCGGCCGGTGGAGCCGGATGATCCGCGAAGGCATTTCCATCAGCGAAGCTTCCGAAACCATTGCTTCCAGCATGCGCACGCAGGAGGAAGGACGCGCGTTTTATACCGCGTTTTCCGCCCTGATGCTGACACGCCACGGCAATGCCCTGCTCTACACTTTTGAGTCGCCCAAAGCCATCTTGCGACGCGGACGCGCGGCGCAAGTTTTGGAGCCGCACTACTACGACGTCCAGGGGACGACCTTGGGTGAAACACAGTTCGAACTCGAAGAAAACGACGCGCTGTTTATTTTCAGCGACGGCATCAGCCAGGCAGGGATGGGACAGATGTACCCTTTAGGGTGGCAGGAAAAGGGCGCCGCCTCCTATATCCAGGTGCAAAGCCGCGAACATGCGGACGCGTTCATCCTTGACCGACTCATTGAACGCTGCCGTGTGCTGTCAGGCGGTTCGCACGCGGATGACACGAGCGCCATCATGATCAAGGCCATCCAGGCAAAGCATTTACATCTCTTTTCGGGACCTCCCGTTTCGCCCCTGCACGACAAGAAACTGGCCGAGCGTTTTGACAACGCCCAGGGCGTCCGCGTGATCTGCGGATCCTCCACAGCGGGCATCATTTCGCGGGAACTCGGCGTGCGACTTCATTTTCTGTCTGAAGGCGACGGGCTCCATTCACCGCCCAAATACAAAATGAAGGGCGCGGATCTTGTCACAGAGGGCGCGCTCGCCTTAAACCAGGCGGCGAACCTGCTTTTAGCCAATACCCAAGAGATCACGGGCGACACGCCTCCCGAACAGCTCACACGTCTCCTTTTAGAAGCGGATGTCATCGACATCTATGAGGGAACGGCGCAAAATGAAGCCCACCGGATGCTATTGTTCAAACAGCTCGGCATACGCTCCCGTAAAGAAGCGTTGCGCGTCATTGCGCAGGCGTTAGAACAGATGGGCAAAAGAATTCATTACCACAGCTGTTGAGTGACGCCACGTGCTATCATACGGGCATGAGCGAAGTCACAGAAAAAATTCTCGTCATCATCAATCCCAACGCGGGAAAATACGGCGCCACCCAGAAGGCCGAACAGCTTTGTAAGGCGCTCAAAGCTTCGGGCGCTTTTGTTCAAAGCCGCGCGACGGAAGGGATCGGTCATGCCCGTGACATCGTGTCCCAAGAAGCCTCCCACTACGATCTTGTCGTGGCCTGTGGAGGAGACGGCACACTCTCAGAAGTCGTCTCAGGCCTCATGCGCCTTGACACGCCTCCCGACGTCGGTTTCCTGCCCGTCGGCTCCACCTGCGATATCGCACGCAACTTCCGGCTTCCCTCACACCCTCAAAAGGCCGCCCATGTCCTGTTGAAGGGCATCGCTTACCCGCTTGACATTGGCCGTGTCACAGGGAGTGTCCCGGAGCTTAGAGACGATCTTCCCGAAGGGGTCGTCCCGGATGAGACAGAACTTCTCCCCGACCATTTCAGTTACGTCACAAGTTTCGGCGCCTTCTCAGAAACCTCATACGCGACAAAACGCGAGCTCAAAAAATCGCTCGGCCATTTTGCGTACGTGCTGACGGGTCTGCAGTCCGTGCCACATATCCACCCCGTCGAGACAAAGGTGACCCTGGACGGCGATGACTACTCGGGTGCCTATATTTTTGGGGGTGTGCTCAATTCCTATTCGGTCGGGGGCATGGTGAAAATCGACCAGGTCTCTTTTAATGACGGCTTATTTGAAGTGCTGCTTGTGAAGCCTCCTAAAAATATGGGGCAGATCGCCCGCTTGCTGTCTTTGCTCTTGAGGCGTAAAACAGGGGACGCGATTATCCGGCGGCGCGCGAGGGAAGTAGTTTTCGAGTTCCCTGACAAGGTTTCTTTCACCATTGATGGCGAATACGGCGGTTCACGCCACCTTTGGCGGATCGAAAATATTGAACGCGCCATCCGCCTGCGCGTAGCAGAGCCGCCTCAAAACACCATCCTCCCTTAAGGAGTCCAATATGACGCTTGATCATTCCGGATACCAGCGGCAGGACGACGGCCTCGGAGAACTCTTGCGCTACGAAAATGTCGCCTGGTTTGAGAACGGTATCGTCCGTATTTTGGACCGGCGTGTCTACCCCAAGCAAAAACGTTTCGTCCATTGCGAAACGGTCGATGAGGTCGCCGAGGCGATCGCCGACATGGTCACTCAAAGCGCCGGCCCCTACACGGCAGCGGGCATGGGGATGGCGTTGGCCTCCTGGCAGGTTAAAAATAAAAGCGAAAAAAGACAGGTAGAAGCCTTAGAATATGCCGCCCATCGTCTGTCAACGGCACGCCCCACGACATCCGTGAGGATGCAAAAGATCACGGGCGCGGCGCTTATGAAGGCGAAGGAGCTCCTTCAAAAAGGAGAATCAGATCTTTCGTCTCATCTTTTCCAACTCGCCTTAGATTCACTTGAACGACGCTATCGGCGCATGTCAAAGGTCGGTCATAACC
This sequence comes from Clostridia bacterium, assembly GCA_040766025.1. Classification (GTDB taxonomy): domain Bacteria; phylum Bacillota; class Clostridia; order Saccharofermentanales; family DTU023; genus UBA4923. The sequence goes on from JAXGRH010000004.1 coordinate 123,902, forward strand.
TCGTCGCTCTTTTTCCAAAGAAGGCCCTTGTCATGACGCATTGCTTCGGTGAAACCATTGTGGGCACCATGATCCGCGCGGCCCAAGAGCAGGGCATCGAGATACAACTCATCTGTCCTGAAACGCGCCCCTACCTTCAGGGGGCGCGGCTCACCGCGAGCGTCGCCTCGGATATGGGCATCGATGTCACGGTCATCACGGATAATATGCCGGCTGCTGTTTTTTCAACTCACCCTGTCGATGTATTCACAACGGCCGCGGACGCCATCACGGTCGAAGGTTACGTGGTGAACAAGGTCGGAACACTCCAGATCGCAATCGCGGCCCAGTATTTTGGCATTCCCTACTATGTCACGGGAATCCCGGACAAAGTTCGTATTGACGACATCACGATTGAAACGCGCGACCCTCGACAGGTGCTGGAAATCGGTGGAATCCGCCATACTAAAGATGCCGTCAAGGGTTATTACCCCGCCTTTGATATTACGCCGCCCACGCTTGTCTCAAAAATAGTCAGCGATGGGGGAGTTTTGAATCCCCTAACGCTGTCGAGTTATGATCCCCCCGATGACGCGAATGGAGACTTTTACAGCGGTTCGTAAATAATAATGAATCATTCTTGACGCAAGCCTAACTTGTGTTAGCATGATGGCGGATAATGATCCGAAATAACAGGCAAAGGAGGTATGCTCATGTCTGAACAAAAGATACGTCTGACACAGATGACCCAAGCGGGCGGTTGAGGCGCGAAGATAGGACCGGCGGTTCTTTCCCAGCTTCTTTCAGGATTACCCCGCGTGTCGGACGAGCGCCTCCTCATCGGTTATGATTCCGATGACGATGCCTGTGTGTACCTCGCTTCGGAAGATGTTGCCATCATTCAAACGATTGACTTCTTCCCTCCGGTGGTGGATGACCCTTACGACTACGGCTGCATCGCAGCAGCCAACGCCCTAAGTGATGTCTACGCCATGGGGGCCACACCGAAAACCGCGCTGAATCTGCTTTGCTTTTCCAGCTGTCTCGACTTGGATGTCGTGCGGAAAATTCTGGAAGGAGGCGCCGATAAATGCCTTGAGGCAGGTGCCAGCATCGCGGGCGGCCACAGTATCGAAGACGAGGAACCCAAATACGGACTTTCCGTTATGGGTTTATGCCATCCAGATAAGATACGGCGCAATGATACACCGAGAATAGGTGATCTCCTCGTACTGACGAAACCACTGGGCACAGGCGCACTCTCTACGGGCTTGAAGGCAGAGCTGATCCGAGAGGAGTCGATCAAAAAATTAGTCGACACCATGGCAAAGCTCAACAAATATGCCTTTGAAGCCTCGATCGGCCTCGACGTATCGGCTTCCACCGATGTCACAGGCTTTGGCCTTCTGGGTCACGCCAGAGAGATGGCGGGAAAAGAAAATCGGGTGACCATCGAGATCGACAGCGAAAAGCTTCCGCTTTTGCCTGAAGCGCTCGAGATGGCCCAAGACGGCATGCTGCCCGGCGGCTGTTATCGTAACCGCGGCTTTGTCGGTGATCGAGTCCAATTCGATGAAGGGGTACCCTTGGCTTTGAGTGATCTGATGTTTGATCCTCAGACCTCCGGCGGATTGCTGTTAGCAATGCCCGAAAAAGACGCTACAACCTACCTTTCGACCATGCATGAGCAAGGTGAAGGAGCTTGGGTGATAGGGCGCGTCAAAGCCTTCGAAGGGGTCGCGATCAAAGTCCGCTAATCCGCATTACCCTACGGTCCATTCCAACGACTCAACCTTGAACAAGTCGGCTGTTGTACAGCCGGGCAATGCTCGAGCGCGCTTTGCGACTCGATTATGGATTAATAATTTAGGAGAATTTGAATGAAAAAATTAACAAAACTCGCGGTGCTCTTGACAGGAGCCGCGATCGGATTTGCCGCGATCCTCTTAGTGATCACCGGCAACCCCGCCAACATGGGTATTTGTATCGCGTGCTTTATCCGCGACACGGCAGGGGCGTTGAAACTTCACACCGCAGCGCCCGTTCAGTATATACGCCCTGAGATCATCGGCCTTATTTTGGGCTCTTTTGCCATCTCGCTTGCGACCAAAGAATTCCGCGCCAGAGGCGGCTCCTCACCCCTGACCCGCTTCGTCCTCGGAGCACTCGTCATGATCGGCGCGCTCGTTTTCTTGGGCTGCCCGCTCCGCATGGTCCTGCGTATGGCGGCAGGCGACCTGAACGCATGGATCGGCCTTGTCGGATTTGTCCTGGGTATCTATATCGGGACACTGTTTTTACGCCGCGGCTTTTCACTTGGCCGCACGCACAAGCTCAACAATTTTGAAGGCGCCTTTATGCCTGGCCTGCAGGTGGTACTGTTCATCATGCTGGCGGTTGCCTCCCCCCTTCTCGCCTACTCAGAGGCGGGACCCGGATCCATGCGCGCCCCCATCTGGATTGCGCTCGGACTCACCTTTGTCTTGGGCATCTTCGCTCAGCGCTCACGCATCTGCCAGGCGGGCGGTATCCGCGACGTCTTCATGATCCGCGACCTGCACCTTTTCTGGGGCAATATCGGCATCCTCGTCGTCGCCTTTGTGTTTAACATCGCGACCAACCGTTTCAACCTCGGCCTTTACCATCAACCTGTCGCCCACAGCCAGTGGATCTGGAACGTTCTGGGCCTCATGGTCGTCGGCTTTGGCTCAGTCCTTTTGGGCGGCTGCCCCATGCGCCAGCTCGTCCTCACCGGCACAGGCAATGTTGACTCAGCCATCACCGTTCTGGGACTCTTGGTGGGTGCCGCGGTCAGCCATAACTTCGGGCTTGCCTCATCAGGCGACGTCTATGAAGAGGGCACCAGCATTGTGGTAGGAGGCGGCGCCACACCGGGCGGCCGTATCGCGGTCATCGTGGCCCTGGCCCTGATGATTCTGATCGGGTTTTTCTACTCGAAAAAGCCCAAAGCCAAAGTCAGCCAATAAGACATACCGATAAGATTGAAAGGAACTAAAAATGAAAGTAATTGACGCCAAAGGCTTATCCTGTCCCGAACCCGTGCTTCTTGCAAAAAGGGGAGTCGCCGAAGGAGAATACCCTTTCCAAATCCTGGTGGACGATGAGACGCCGAGAGAGAATATCCTGCGCTTTGCGAAAAACAACGACCATCACGCAAGTCTGACCGAAGAGGATGACCACTACGTGATCGAATTCACAAGATAATATGTCACAGATTGCGACATTTCATTCCCATTACGGGGCGATCTCCTTCCTCCGGCGCCTGGAGGCGCTGGGGGACGAGGAGGCCCGCATGGTCCCCGCACCCCGGAAGCTGTCGGTTTCCTGCGGCTCCGCGGTGCGATTTTCGTTACCCTTTGACGAGGCGACCATGACCGACGATGACACGGAACGCGTGTTCAAAGAAGAAGACAACGACTATATCCTGATTTTTGATAATGAATAGATGGCATCACATCGATTTTGCGTTCTTTTGATAAGATGTGAGTGTGATACTTCAAATAGTGAGAGGTAGGCTTCATGACGACGATTGACAGCGTGCGACAGCTTCCGAAAGTAGACGAACTCCTAAGAGAGCCGCGACTGGAAAATGCCCTCCGATTAATAGGGCATGTGCCCGTCCGTGAAGCGATTCGCACGACACTCGATAAGGCCCGTGAAAGCCTTCTTTCGGGTCACCCCGATGAACCGATCACAGAAGAATCCATTGTTTTTTCCATTTTAAAACAACTCGACCGAGAGACAAAAACGAAGATCCGGAAAGTCATTAACGCGACCGGAGCTATTTTGCATACCAATTTGGGACGTGCGCCGCTGGCCGAACAGGCCTTAGAAGCGGTCATGGACTGCAGCCGCGGATATTCATCGCTGGAATATGACCTTGAACACAGCCGCCGCGGACAGCGAAGCTCATCGACCGAAGAACTCCTCTGCCGGCTTTTCAACGTAGAGGCGGCCACCGTCGTCAACAACAACGCGGCGGCAGTCATGTTAGCGCTCTCATCGCTTTGCCGCGGACGTGAAGTCATTGTCTCGCGCGGCGAACTGGTCGAAATCGGAGGCAAATTCCGCGTCCCGGAAATCATGGAAGAAAGCGGTGCGAGACTGCGTGAAGTCGGCACCACCAACAGGACGCGCATTTCTGATTACGTGCGAGCGGTGAACGAGTCTACCGCCGCATTTTTAAAAGTGCACCGCAGTAATTTTCGCATGAGCGGCTTCGTGGAGGAAGTCGATGAATGCGATTTAGCCGCGCTTGCCCGCCAACACGCGATTCCCCTCATCTACGATCTGGGCAGCGGATGCATCTCCCAAGATCTGGCCGAGCTATTGCCTGAGGAGCCGACGGTCTCACAGGCCATCGCCTGCGGCGCCGAGGTGATTTGTTTTTCCGGCGATAAACTTTTGGGCGGCCCCAGGCAGCATCATTATCGGGAAAAAAGAATACGTTGAGCGCTGCCAGGCCCATCCGCTCATGCGCGCGTTTCGCTGTGACAAGATGACCCTCTCAGCGCTCCAGGCGACACTGACCCTTTACCTTGACCCTGAAATGGCCCGTCAACATATTCCGCTTTTGCGGATGGCGCTTGTGGATACGGACGCGCTCTTTAAACGTAGCGAACAAGTAAAAGAAATTTTAAACGCCCGGGGTATCAAAGCAACGGTCACGTCAAGCAACATGATCATGGGTGGCGGCTCCGCGCCTGAAGTTCGCATTCCTTCATGGGCCTTAACCCTTGTTCCCGAAAATGGCGGTTCCTTGACCCTGCAGTCGATTGAGTCGGCGCTTCGCGCCTATGATCCGCCGATCATTTGCCGCACGGTAAACAACTCACTTTTGTTTGACCTTCGCACGGTGTCAGAGAGGGAAGAACAGATCTTAATCGAGGCACTTTGTGCCATCTTAAAAGAAGGAGATAAACGCTTGTGAGCCACGTCATCATCGGCACCGCGGGACACGTCGATCACGGGAAATCCTCGCTGATCGTCGCCCTGACCGAGCGCGACCCCGATCGCTTAAGTGAAGAGAAAGAGCGAGGGATCACAATCGAGCTCGGCTTCACCTGGCTTGACCTCCCCGACGGTACCCGAACGGGCATCATCGACGTACCGGGGCACGAACGGTTTGTCAGCAATATGCTCGCGGGCGCGGGCGGTATTGACTTAGCGCTCCTTGTCGTCGCGGCGGACGAAGGCGTCATGCCGCAAACGCGTGAGCATTTAGGTATCCTGTCACTTCTCGGCATCCCCAGAGGTGTCATCGCGATCACCAAATGCGACCTGGCCGATAAGGATTTCATTGAACTCGTGGAGGAAGATGTCCGCGACCATGTGAAAAACACCTTCCTTGAAAATGCCCCGATCATCCGCACTTCAAGCGCGACGGGCGAGGGCATTCAGCATCTTAAGGATGTATTATTCTCCGAAATTGCCCGTGTGGACTCCAACAAAAACCATCTACCCTTCCGCCTACCCGTTGACCGCGTCTTTTCCATGGGAGGATTTGGCACGGTTGTGACCGGCACCCTGATCGAGGGCACAGTCCGCACAGGGGAACAGGTGGAGGTGTATCCCGGGCAAAAGAAAGCCCGCGTACGCGGCATCCAGGTCCATGAGACGGCGGTCGATCTTGCGAGCCACGGCCAGCGCGTCGCGCTGAATCTTGCGGGACTGCACAAAGACGATCTTGATCGAGGCGATACGCTCGCGCCTGAGGGAAGCCTTCTGGGCACCAATCTTTTAGATGTCAGCCTGTCCGCCTTGCCGGACACGCGCTTTTCGATCAGTCACAACATGCGTGTCCACCTTTTCCACGGCGCCCGTGAAGTCTTAGCGCGCGTCGTCCTCTTAGACAAAGATATCCTTGAGGCGGGAGACACAACCTTCGCGCAGCTGCGCACAGAGGAAGAAGTTTTTACAAAATACGGGGACCGTTTTGTCATCCGTTTTTATTCACCCTTAGAAACGATCGGCGGCGGCATCATTGTCGATCCGTTCCCTTCTAAGCGTAAACGCTTCCGGGATACGAATGAGGAAGACTTCAACCGGATGGGTGGAGATGATCGGTCCCTTCGCCTTGCCCTGGCCATTGAACACGGCAGCGAAAGACTGGATCCCTTAACGGTCGCCTATTACCGTGCGGGCATTCAAAGAGAACAGTCAAAAACCCTGCTCGATGAACTTGTATCCCGAGGGCTCGTCATCGTGTTAAACGAGCGCGTCGCCATCGGGACGAAGGAGCTTGCGTCCTTGAGCGAAAAAGCCGTTGCCATCCTCGAACGCTTCCACGAAGAAGAGCCTTTAGAACAGGGAATGCGACGTGAGGAGCTTCGAACACGCCTTATGCCGCGCGCCAACCTCCAGCTGTCCGACCTAGTCATCGACCGCCTAAAAGAGCGCCAAGTGATTGACGTCCACGAGGGATTAGTCGCCCGACACGGCTTTTCGGTAACACTCACCGCCGAGCAAGAAGACACGCTCAAAGCATTGGAGCAGGCGTTCATCAAGGCGGGCTATCTGCCTCCCACGCCTGAAGAGATCCGGCTTGAGACCGCGGGGAAAATCAACAGCGACCAGTATTTATCGCTCCTTATCAATCGCGGGGTGCTAATCCGTCTCACCCCTCAGATCCTGATGCACCGCGACCATGTCGATGAAGCCTGGCGGATCGTCCGTGAGGCCATCGACACAAACGGCAGCATCACCTTAGCGGAATTCCGCGACCACCTGGATGCCTCGCGCAAGTTTGCCATCGCTATTTTGGAATATTTCGATAAATTAAAGCGCACGCGCCTTATAGACGATGCGCGCCAATTCTATCCGCAAAAAGAAGGGTAAGGACGTGTCTTCCAAAAAAGTCCGGCTCGTCTATGCGATAGACCAGGACGCTGTCATTGATCATGTCTTCGATGAACTTGCTAAACACCATGCGCGTTGGCCCGATGACCGCGCCTTTGTGGTGGTCCCCGAATACTTAAAAGCCGATATGGAGCGCCGCTACATCACAGGCCAGAAATCACAGGGCATCATGATGGCGGAGGTGCTGTCCTTTAACCGCTTAGCCACCCGATTATTCACAGAAGCCGGACAACTGGCGTTACCTTCTATTTCGCTTGCGGGCAAGGCCGTCCTGACACAAAGAGCGCTCTTGGATGAACAACTCCCCTTCCAACAATTTCACCGCTTAGCGGGGCGCCCGGGCTACGCCTTAGAATTGGTCAATATCTTAGGTGACTTCACGCGTTACCGTATCTCAACGGATGAACTGCGACACAGCGGTACGTCGGAGGATACGAGCCTCCATGAGGCCACGCGCCATAAGTTCTCCGATTTTGCCATCTTAAAAGAGACCCTGGATCAAAGTTTCGTTGAAAAAGGGCTTGCCGACCCCGATACGGCACTTTCAAGACTTGCTTTGTTATTACAAAAAACACCGCTCGATGAGCGGCTCCATTTCCTTCGACGCTGTCATATCTGGGTCATCGGATTTGGAAACAACCGTGAATTGACGTCCCAGGAACTCTTAGCCATCCATGCGCTATCTGAACAGGTGTCTGAAATGACGGTCGCTCTTTCCGCTGACTCCATCGATCCGGAAGGTGATCCTGCCTGGCAGCACGGACGGGAGACTTTGCGAAGCCTGATGCGCATGTTCCCAGAAGCCGTGCCGGAATCCCTTGAGGGGCCTTTTCAAGCGCGCGAACCTGAATTGAAATTCATAAGAGCGGTGGATCGTCGTGAGGAAGCGCGATATGCCGCGGGCGAAATAAGACGACTGCTCCTTTCAGGCGCTGTGCGCCGCCGGGAGATCGGCATTGCGCTTTGTGAAACGGACAAAACCATGGCTTACCTTGAGCCGGCTTTGTCGGAATATGGTATCGCGGCCGCGATTGATTCAAAACGCCCCCTTCAAAACACATCCTTCATACGGATGCTCAGTTCTTTCCTCCTGCTTTGTGAATACGAATTTTCATTTGAGGACTTGATCGACTATTTGAAAAGCGGGCTTGTGCCGCTTTCTCTGTCATCCGTGGATCTTTTTGAAAACACGGCCTTGGCGCTCGGCTGGAAACGTGCCCGGCAATTTCGAAAGTTGGCTGAAGATGAACTAGTGATCAATGAAGCCATGGCGCGCTACCTCGACCCCACTTCCGAAAGAGGGGCGGTCATCCGAGAGGTGTTCGCCTATATTCGAAAGCTTTTGGATCTCACCGCCGCCATGCGCCAACTGCGAAGCGGGCGCGAAAAATGCCAATTCCTGCTTAACTTTTTATACGACGAAATGGAAGCGCCGGTCACCCGACAAAGAGACCGACTGCTTTTGGAGGAACGCGAAGAAAACGCAAGACTACTTGTATCAAGCTGGAACGCGGTCGTCGATTTTCTCACCGAATCGGAAAATCTTTTGAGCGATATCCGGATCTCGCAGGCGCATTTTGGGAAACTCTTGAGCGCGGGCATCGAAGGACTGTCCTTGCCCTTTATCCCCTCCGGTGTGGACCGCGTGCGCGTCGGCCCCTTGAACGAAATGGTCCACACGCCCTGCAAAATACTGATGATCCTCGGCATGACGGATGAAGACTTCCCGCCTAAGATGAACCGTGAAGGTTTTTTGCTCGACAAGGAACGTGCCTTGTTGTCAGAAGAAGTGAATAAGCCTTTCCCGAGCCGTAAAAGAGATCATCCTGCAACCCAGGCATGGCTTGTCAAAAATCTTCTCAATCGGCCCGAACACAGGCTTTACTTATCGGTCCCAAGCCTTGGGGAGGACAGTTCGCGCATCTACGATGAGGAATTGAGAAAGCATGAAGCCAAAGAGACGCTCTTAACCGACTATGGAAAAGACCCGGACCCCAGATGGTACGCGGCCACGGTTGCCTTTCGCATGCTCCGATGGAACAAAGAAGCGCCCCTTGAGTGGAGGGAATCGATTCGAACACTGTTAAAGGAGCTCCCCGAGACGGCAAGAAATGCCGATGAGATCGCGGATGAATTTTCATTACCCTCTCCCCTTGTCATGTCGGTCATGGAGGAACAGGACAGTGTCAGTGTGTCCATGCTCCAGCAGTACAACGAATGTCCCTTCCGGTTCTTTACCCAGTATCTGCTCAATACGAGGGAGCGCCTGATCGCCGATGACATGCCCAATCTGCAGGGGACGATGTTGCACCGCCTTTTGGAATTGTCGGTCAGCGATTTGGTCAGCCGGCTCGAGGCCGCCAAGGATGGACAAGAACGGCAGGTGATCGCGCAACAATGGGAGGCCCGGCTATCGCTGGATTTCATGCGTCCTTTCTACCGAAGAGCGACTGAAGATGCCCGGCTTGCGCTTTACGGATTTCCTGATTTTGCGGGCGGCGTAGGCGAACGGCTCATGACGCGGGCGTCCGATACGCTTGCAATTTTGGCGCGATTTGACCCGCAAAATGATTATCTTCCGCGCTGGCTTGAATGGTACTTCCCGCACAGTTCACTTGAGCCTTACCTTTTAGAAGCAACAGGTCATCCATTTACTTGCCGCGGTCTCATTGACCGCGCGGACGAAGGCCAGGGGGGCGTGATCCGCCTGATCGATTACAAGCGCTCGCCCAAAGATTTTTCGTGGCTCAATCTTTTCGATGGTACGGATCTTCAGATGCCGCTTTACAAGCGCGCCTTTGAGACGGCCTATCCGGATCGATCGGTTGAAACATTACTTTACGCGGGCTGGAAAACGGAGCATCGGTACAGTCTCGCGGCCTATGGGATCGGGGGCTTTGATCAAAAATCTGAGGCGATCAGATCTTTAGAACGGCAAAATAAAATGTGGGAAGAAGGCGCCGCCGATCACGCGGCAAGTTTTGCGGAGCATAAGGCCCGGGAAACCTTAGAGGCTATCCTTTCAGGTGATTTTGCCGCAAAACCCGTCATTCGGGGAACATCCGGCAATCCTTGTAAATACTGTCCCTGGCACAGCGCCTGCGGCTTTGACCACCGCCTCCCAAGAAGCCGGCCGCTTGCGGACGGGAGGGCTGAAAAAGAGATGGCGCGGCAAAATATCCTTAATTTTGATCAGGGCGAGGTCGGCGATATCCAGGGCAGTTCTTCCATATAACGGATATAGGGTTCGTTGATTTCGGCCCACTCCTCTTCACTCAAAAGATCCCTGTAATAATCTGAATCAATCACGACGCGCGCGGTATCATAGCGCAGCTTCACCTCGCGGTTAATGCGATCGACGTACGCCTCCTGATCCTCCAACTCACGTCCCGGATGAGGGGTAAATGTAGCGGTTAGGGCGTTGTAGCGCCCCTCCTCAGTGATCCAGCTCCGCCCTAAGAAGATGGCGATGGCCTCGGAGTCTGAGAAGATGTCGCGTCCTGAAAAGAATCTGGAATCGTAGGGCACGCCCATGTAGTTATAGATGGTCGGCAAAAGATCGAGGCTGGTCGCGTATTTGTCGACCACCTCCGGCTCAATGCCGTCATGGTAGAAAAGCGCGCAGCTTTCGTAAATATCAAATTCTTTATCAAGCTTCTTACCGGCCAATGCCTCATAGCTGGAATGCTCTTCCAAAGCGTAGGGATAGTGATCCGGGTTGATGACAATTAGAGTGCGCTCCGCGATGCCCGCGTCTCTGAGTTGTTCTAATAGGCTTGTCATCGCCAGCTCAAGTTCATAGTTCGCCGCCAGATAAGCGATCCCCTCGTGCGGGAGATCAAGATGCGAAAAGGTATCCCAGTGCTTGGTGGACATCGCGTTACCGTTCTTCGTCCAGTTGGCGTGTCCGCTGACGGTCAGGTAGTACACATGGAAGGGCTCTTGATCGACAAACTCAAAGGCCGTCTTTTCAATCATTTCAAGGTCGGACTCCGGCCAGGTCGGAACGACACTGAGGCCGTGCCCTAAACCGCGGTAGTCATAGCCCAGATTCGGATGCGACAGGTCACGGGAATAATAGTTCCAGGTGTGGTTGTGCCAGGCGTATGTCGTATAGCCCAGCCGCCTGAACATATTGCCCGGTACCATGGCCATGTCATTCTTATGGGCTTCTTTCAAAGTCCACACCCCTTGCTTGGGGATCATGCCGCACAGGCCGGCATACTCACCGTCGAGTGTGGAGACTGTCCAGACCGGCACATAGAAGTTCTCAAAGTGAACGCCCTCGTGGTACATCATCCAGAGAGTGGGGGTCAATTCTTCGTCGATGCAATACTTTGAAAAGCTTTCCGCCGTGACAAAAATCAGGTTAAACCCTTGGCCGCGCCCCGTATGGTCGTTCGTGTAGCTGGGCGGGGTCCTTGAAAATACAAGATCGAGATAGGACACAAGGTCCGCTCTTGATTGTCCCATGAGGACCGGCAGACTGTCGTCTTTGAGCCCGTCATTCAACAGCCTTGCCTCATAGTCAATCGGAAGGATGTTAGGATAGCGGATCACCGGGGGCGGGGCTTCACTCTCAGTCGGGTCCGTGGAGGGATCCGGGATCGTCGGTTCAATCGGCTCGGGCGGATCGATCGGATCGGGGAGCAGACCGCCTTGGATGGCAGCGCTTCTTGGGTAGATCAAGTGGCTAATGTCCACCCCCATGGCTGTCAACAGGCCAAATTGATTCGTGCCGGTGAGTATCTCATTTTCCAAAAAATAATGTTCCCAAGGGCTGTTAAAAGAACGGTTGAACGCCATGATCCCGAGGGTGCTGCCAAAGAGCAAGAACATGATCATTCCCGCGGTTAACAAGACACGCCAGCCCTTGATCATCTTTGGGTACATCGCGCTGATTTTTTCTTTTAGATACACGCGCCATAGGATGAAGGGGATGAAAAACAATATGATCCACGGGAGATTGCGAAGCACCTTAAAAATAATATCTTCTAAAAATTGCAAAATCTGGCCGCCTTCACCGACCGAGTAAAATACGAAGAAGGTCCGGAAAAACTTATAGTAAATAAGCTGCGAGGCGTAAATAACAGGCAACAGAACGAGCAGGAAAAAGATTGCGCGCGACTTAACGCGCGCGGGCAAAATGCTGATCACGGCCGCAAAAAATACGGAACGGATGAGGCAAAACAGACTTAAGTAGAATAATCCGACGGTCAGAAATTGGCCGTCGACATTCAATCGCAAAATGAGTTCATAGATCAATTGCGCAGCAAAAAACAACAAGGTCAGCTGAACCGGAAAGCGCGCCTCAAGTTGAGACCACTTACTATCTTCCGGGAGCTCAACCGCTTCTATTATGTCGTCTTCTTTGACAAAATGAGACCGGTCGATCAACGGGGCGCGAAAATGGCGTTCGTTTGAATTGATGTCGATGTCGTCATGTTCATCGTTGTGCGAATTCATCCAAGGGCCTCCCTGTTTTTAGCTTACGCTACGACTGATAATGATAGCACAGCATGAGGTTTTCGATCATTCTTGGTAAGCCACACTTGGGGGGACCGCGGCTTCTACGATCAGATTGCTGCCGGCCCCGTATTGGTGTTTCAGGGTCGAAATCACGTCGAGTTCAACATCGCTGTGAAGTTTCAAATTGATGTCATAAAAATCTGTAATATCCGCGCGGTCATACATGATCCGATCGATGACGTACACAAGATAGAGTGTAGAGGAAAGCGTTTCCCCCTCCTCGTAAGATGACTGGTAAGGTGTAGCCTCAACACAGGTCCCCTCGACCGAAACTTCGTAAATGATCGCGATGAAATTATCTGCCCGGTCTGTTTGATCGTAGCCGTAGTAGATGCGCTTCACCCCGAAACGGTCGCGGTAATCCCACAGGCTCACCGGCTCGCCCGCCCGGTAGTCGCGATTCCAGTAGTTGCTTACAAGCCTTAGGTGGATATCTTGCTCAATCCATGTTTCGATTTTTTCAAACAAGGGAACAAGGTCAATATCGTCGAGGTTTCGGGGATATTCTTTTAAGCCCGTGGCCTCATACTCTTTTTCCAAAGCCACAGGCTTCAACCCACGCGTTGAGAACCATTGTTCGTCAATCTGCGCCTGAACAGTGAGCTTGTCACCGTTCGCCAATCCGCTTTCGGGAAAGGCAAAAAACTGCAAAGGCGCCCGGCCCATACTTCCCGCTTCAACCCAGTCGGAGGGCAGCCGTGTAGTGTCAAAAGACACGCTCCCCTGGTCACTGATGCCGTCAAAAATAAGGACAAGCTCGCCGAACAAATCGACTGAGGCCATGGGGGCTAACCCCTGCACCTCAAAAGACAGCGAAATCTCACGCGCGATCTTGCCGTGAGATGTCAGCACGGTGTTGTTGGGTACCACTTTTAATGCCACGCGCTCACCGTTTGATAGGTTTGTTTTATCGCCCTGGAAAACAAAGTTAAAAGCATAGGAGAAGGCCTCCACATCGCCGTCGAGTTCGAGCGTGGCCGTACCCAGTCCGTCATACCCTTCAAAGAGTAGCTTGACATTATTCTTCACATCGATGGCCAAGGCATCTGTCAGACCTTCCACCCGATATTTAAACTGGGTGTTTTTGAATTTGATGCCGGCGTCTTTAGCAAGTTGTTCGTCATAGCTGGCACGGATGTTGATTTCATCGCCGTTTTTAAGATCGGCCATCTGCTCCGCTGTGAAAATGATCGAATTTAAAGCTGCCTCACGTTTAAACAAGCGCTCTAGACCCTTTTCGTCATTGTCCTTCAATTCCGACATCGCCTCTTCGATGAGGGCCGCAATCGCTTGTTCGTCCGTCTTGACGGCGATCGAGGCAAAGCCGTCCGCTCCGGTAAGCTCTATAGACGCCAAAGACTGCGCGTCAATGGAACGCGTTCCGCAGGCCACAAGCGTCACAAGCAAGAATATAAAAATTAAGATTAATCCAATAGTTCGTTTCACAAACGGTCCTCCACCCACACTTCACCGTGAAGGGGTTCTACTATTGTCCGCCATTTTCTTTTATCTTTCAAGGAGAGCCCCGCGTGTGTGCTGCCATTTTGGTAGTATGAGCCTATGGCGACATCCTTCCTGACTCTCGATCAATTGCTCGCGGTACAATTCGACCGCCCTGCGAACCTGCTCCTGTCTGCCGCGGCCGGTTCCGGCAAGACCACGACACTGACGGAGCGCATTGTCAACCGGATGCTGAAAGGAGCGGTGCTCCCTTCCGAACTGCTTGTCATTACCTTTACCGAACTTGCGGCCAAAGATTTGAAAGTCAAGATTGAACGCCGCCTGAATGAGGCGCGTGACAGGGCCGGTTCAAAAGAAGAAAAGCTCTTCTCAGACCGCCTGTTAAATGAACTCAGCCTCGCGCAAATTTCAACCATCCACGCTTTTTGCCAACAAATCCTAAACGCCTACCTGCCCGAATTCGCGGATGAAGAAGGAAAGGCCTTGCTCGAACCGGGCTTCCGAGTGATGGATAATGAGGAAGAACGAAAGCTTCGGGATGATTCGCTCGACACGGTCTTGCGTACTATTTACCGCCGGATCAGTGAGGCTGAATCCTTTGAACCCTTCATCCTGGCGGGCGAAAAACGGAGTGCCGATGACTGGCTACTTGATTTTCAAACGGTGGCGCGCGCTTATTCACCCGACTTGGATGACAAAGCATTTCGAGAAGCCATCCTTAGCATGCTCGAGTTATTGCGAAATCTCCCGCGCTATGAGGAACAGGCCGCCACTTCGTTAGAAACGCTGTTCCATCGGGCGCAACACTTCCCCTCCCCGGACGATCGGGCGGTCTCTTATTGGTGGGAGCTTTATGAGGAAAGCCTTGACAGCGCAAAGCGCTCCCTACGGGAGATGAATGACGACCCCTTCCTTAACGATGTCCTTAGAACCTCAAAGCTTAAAACAGAGCTGCAACTCGCCCAGGCGGTTGAGACCGCAAGCGGCGTGGTGGAGGCGCTCACGGGGTTATCCGGCCGTGATGCCGAGCATTGGGATGCTGTCCATGCGGTAGGCCAAGCGATCGATGACATTCGCCTGCCCGCTTTTTCGGGCGGTGAAAAGCTCTCCGAGAAAAACGAAGAAAAAAACAGATGGATTGAGCAGTACCGCCAAACGATTCTGCCTCTTTTGGCCCTTCTTTCAGATCGGATAAAGCGAACAGGTCGTGACGCGGACGTCGTCGTCAACCACCCGCCCGTGTTTTGTGCGTCTTCTTCACAAATACGACAGGCGCTCATCCATACCTGCCAACCGGTCGCGCGATTCATGGAAATCGTCCTCTTGACGGATCAGGAATTTAAAAAACGCCGCTTCCAACGCAATGCCATACAGTTCAGCGACATGGAACACAGCGCCTTACAGTTATTGAGCGACCCTCATATCCAACAGGATTACCGTTCGCGTTTCAAGGAAGTCTATGTCGATGAATACCAGGATACGAGTAGCATCCAGGACGCGATCATTGAAAAGGTAAGTGACCAGAACCGGCTCGCGGTGGGGGACATCAAGCAGAGCATCTATCGTTTCCGCTACGCGAATCCACAACTATTTTCCCATCACGAAAAACATTCGCGGACGATCACGGCGGGCGAAGAAATTCCCCCGCTTCAACCGGGCGAATTGGGTTATCTGGCGCTTCTCAATCGCTGTTTTCGCACGCGCCCGAAAATCATTGATTTTATCAACGATTTTTTTGACTCGTTTCTGACGGAAGTTTCAGGTGAAATTGAATACGATGAAACACAGCAGCTGATCGCCGATGACAATAAATGGAAAAAGATTGAAGAGAACGAAACCCTCGGAAAAAACTGGACTCCCTCTGTCGAAACGGTGCTTCATGTGGCTACCTCTGTGGCGAATCAATATTTGCCGGAGGATGACGAAGCGATCAATGAGGACCTGGTGGCCCTAAGTCCCTTGAGGCCCGCTGCCCGAGAAGCCTTTATGGCGGTCGACATCATCCGTGAACTGACCGTCAAGGGCGTCAAACACGAGCAGATCGCCATCCTTTTACCCACGAACGACGACTGCCGCCAGTACGAGGAGATCCTGGCACTTTCGGGCATCCCCGTGACCACACGATCGGGGCGAAGTTTTGCCGACAGTTTTGTGTTTTCGCAGGCAGAAGCCCTGTTGTCACTCCTCGATAACCCCAGACAGGACATCCCCCTGTTGTCCATGCTCATCGGCCCTTTTAGTCCCGAAATCTGGTCGGCCAAAGAGTTGATGGAAGCCGCAAGGACGCCGATTGCTTCCCCTTCTGACAAGAAAAAGGCTTACGACATTCATTTTCACGATCGCTTTTTTACGCTTTGCGAATCAGGCGAAGGCGCACTTTCTGACAAGGCACGCAGCTTCATGAGTCAAATCGAGCGGTGGCGCTTTTTGTCGCGTGAACTCGATCCGAAGGAATTGCTGGAACTCATCTTCTATGAGACGGACTATGCCTATTACCTGGCCCAGTCGAAGTTCGGCGAAAGCTATCTGTCGGAGCTTGACCGCCTGCTTGACTGTCTGACAGCGCCTGAACTTATCGGGCAAATCGGAATTCGCTCTGCATTATCAACCCTTCAACATTGTGAGGAAAACCTGGGGGCGCCCTCCGACACAGCCTTGTTGCCCCGGGCGGTCCGGGTCCTCACCCGCCATCGAAGCAAAGGCCTGGAGTGGGATTATGTCATCTTGGGGCAGCTTGATACCGCGTGGAAACTGCTCGACCAAAGACCCATCATCTATTACACCGAGGCCGAGGGTCTGACAAGCGCGACGATAGAAGATCAGGGGATGGCGGTGATGAATAACCCGCTGCACCAGGCGACCCTGTTAGCGGAGGAGCGGCGTGCCCGCGCCGAATCCTGGCGCCTTTTGTATGTCGCTATGACACGCGCCATCCATGGCCTTTACCTGTTGTTATCGACCGACAGGGCGACCTTGGGCGATCGCAACAACTACCAGCTTATTTTGAAAAATGTTGAGCGCCATACAGGAGAACTTGGCTACGATGAACGAAAAAAGCGCGCGATCATCCCCTCCGTCCTATCGGCTTCCACCAAAAGTGACGCGGATTTGCTTTTGATGTACCTGGCCGCCCGCTATCCGGATACCACCGAACAGCTATTATCCTTGGAATCGGGGCGCGTGGCCCTTCATCCTTTCGAAACAATTGTGGTCACCGACTGGCACGATATCGTTCGTAAAACGCTCATTCAAGGGGAAGCGCCTGTCGATGAAAATCAAGAAGAGGCGATTCCCTTTGACAAGGAAGCGATCGAAGAGACCGCCTTGGAATTACTCACAAAACCGATCCCCCGCCCTGAGGCGGCGATCACACCGTCTAAAATTACTGTCACCGAGATGCAGCGCATGGGGCTTGAGACTACCCTCGGCCTTTATGATGAAGAAAGCACGACTGAATCCGTCCACACCGTCGACCCTGAAGACGGCAGCCGGGTGATCCGGGCCGAGATGCCGCTTACCATGCGCACACGTGAAAAAGCGCCCGAGGATAGGGGTCCGTCATTTGGGACAACCATGCACAGCGTTTTTCGCTTCCTCGACCTCGAAAAGCTCTGTTTGGGGGATCCCGAAGAAGGCGCGCGTGAATACCTTGCTCAATTGGCCGAGATGTGTGAAAGCCATACGCTCACGAAAGAAGAGGAAAAAGCGGCCTCCTCCCTGGCGTCCCAGGCGGTGCGTTGGGCAAGAAGTCCCTTGGCAAAGCGCGTCATGAAAGTCGAGCAGGAAACGAAAAAACTCTACCGTGAGATGCCCTTCACCTTAGCTGTCCCCTCCAATCGCTTCTCTTCGGCCTTCCCCAAAGACGAGACGAGTCTAGTTCAGGGGATGATCGATCTGTGGTTTGTGGAAGAAGACGGCCAGGCGGTGCTTGTGGATTTCAAGACGGACCGACTGCCCTTTGAGAAGGCCGAAGCCATTCTCAAAGAGCGTTACCAGATCCAGATCAATGCCTACCAGGAGGCCATCGAGCGCGCCACGGGACGGATGGTCAAGGAGCGCTACATCTGGCTCATCCGCGAAGGCCGAGCGATCGCCCTTTAGTAAAGCGCAGCCTTACCAGGACAGTACGGCCATCATGGCCGGATGATCGGATTCGGGTCCTGGAAGATAAGTGGCTTCCGTGACTTCAATCCCCCATTCAGCCGCACAAAGATATGGTCAATCCGCCGCTCAGGATCTATCCCTTGATCTTCATTGCCTCCGGGCCACCGGACAAGCCAGGCGTCGTCCATGACCGCTGTTGTGATCTGGTACTGTTCGGTGGGTGGGCGAAAGTTCATATCCCCCATCAGGATGACATTCTCTCGATTTTGAACCATCTCGAGCACATTTTCCTGCTGAAAAATGGGACCTTTATTCCCCAAGTGCGTGACAAAGACATTGAACACCTGTTCACCCACGGTGATTTTAGCCTCAATGGTGGCTGTCTGTTCCCCGATGCTGTACATATAGTGTGTCTTAGCGTCCTCGATCGGATACTTGGACAACAGCGCGATCCCAAAGGTTCCGTTCACGGTTTTCGGGCCGTAGTAAGCGTGCATATTGAGACCGGAAGCGAAGTATTTGACAAGATCCGCGTTCCCCGTGCCCATTTTGGCAACGTCGGATTCCTGCAGACCGAGGATGTCGGGGTCAAGCTCCCGGATCCGTTCTAACTGCTCTTTAAAACCCTTTTCACCCGCGTCGTTGTAGCCGTGCTGGATGTTGTAGGTCAAAATATTTAAAGAACGTGCCGATGGGGGCGCGGCCTTGATCGGCGGGACAAGCGCGGCCGTCACCACAATTGCCAATGACAGCGCCAATAATACAAGGGGTCGGAGACTATTTCTTGGTTCTTTAGGCTTCTTGTTTTTCTGATTCCCCTTGTCCATTCTCCTTGATCAACACAAACGGCAGGGCGACCACAAGCGCCGCCACGAGATGGATGAGCCAATACTTATCGCGAAAGAAGGGGCCCACAAGCGGCATGTAATCGTAGACAGAGGTGAAGGCATGTGCCAGCACCATGATGAGAAAGTAAAGGGAGCCCAATGAAACACCGGCCATGAGCGCACGGGGCGTCGGGCGCCTTGTGCTGAGTTGTTTTGACCATACGCATCACATTTGCGAACAGGACGGGTGCGAGAAGGATCGTGGCGTAAAGCGCGATCGCCTGAAAGCTCGACTGAGGACGGGCCGTGAAGGGATAGGCGTTTTCATTTTTTGAAAACGTTTCCTGATTCAACAGCATGGTCGCAGTCAAAGCGACGGTGAATAACGCATTCCATAGGAGAAGGCCCCATTGTTTAATATTTTTAATCCACTGCGGGCGAAGCCCTGCTATAAGGGCGAATAACGCAAATACTAGCGCCTGGAAAATAAAGATGCGCTCATGATTTTCACCGGTCCAGCGCGCCGTGACATAGGGGGCGGTGAAGGCGAAACTTAAAAGAAGAAGACTGCCGATGAGGGCGATGCCCAAAAGGATGGTTTTACCCATGAAAGGGCACTTTTTTCCTCTTCTTTGTGATGTTGTTTCATTTGTCTCACCTGCGGTTACGAACAATGAAATACCTGCGACGAGCGCTAAAAAACGCCCCGATCCATTGGGTGCCGCCATAAAGCGAGATGTCGTAGCCTGCTCCCAAGCTCCTGAATAAAACAGATAAGAGCACACTTGCCATGAGGCTTGCGCTGAACTTTTTCGCATATTCCGAGCCTGTTTTTTTATCTTTCATCTGAAGGAAGAAAGAGGGAATAAAAACAAAGAACAAAAAGACACCCAGCCCCGCGACCATGAGGCGGCCGCGCGTATTAAGCAGGGGTAGCCCCGCGCGTATGATAACGATCGCTTCTTGATGAGTAATAACGCCCAACGGCCGAGCGGACGTTTCAAAATCAAGAATAAAAACGGCAAGAGAAAATAGCCGACAAAGGCAATTTCCACGGGGATCCCTGTGCCCATCAGGCCGAAGGCGTAAATGGCCTCCACAAATTCGGATACAAGCTGAAAAAAGAATAGCCACAAGATACTAAACAAAAAGAATTGATGGTTCCTACTTTTTTCGAAAGATATTTTTCCATAAATGGCGCTCCCGAATATCGTCTTCTACTCATCTGAGATTTCATTTTATCATGGGTGTATGGGCGGATCGCTTCTTGTAACACAGGCTTTGTTTTGTTTTTGCGGTTGACAAAGCGGCCTCAAATCGCGACAATACACGGTGGAGGCAGATGGGTCTTGGTGTGCCCGCGGTCTTCAAAACCGTTGAGGGGGGTTAGGAGCCTCCCGGGTGAGTTCGATTCTCACATGCTTCCGCCAGTTGATGCGCGCCAACCCTGTTGGCCAACAGGATTGGCGCGTGTTGTTTTCCGCCGTTTATCCATTATGGCGGCCCCTTTTGAAAGGAGACAGCGGTATCTTGCCGCGAGCACATGATCAGACGCACAGGGACGACTTCAAGAGGAATTAGGACACCCATCATCAAAAGCGGCGATAACCTTATCGACATTATTGTCGAAAGCGTTTTACTCGCCTCAAAAAGCGAAGGCTTCGATCTTCACGACCACGACGTCGTCGCCGTCACTGAATCGGTGGCGGCACGAGCGGAAAATAATTACGCCACCTGCGACCATATCGCGACCGATGTACGACGCAAATTTCCTCAAGGTGAAGTCGGTGTCATTTTCCCGATTTTGAGCAGAAATCGTTTCGCCGTCAATCTGCGCGGCATCGCGCGGGCGCAAGAAAAATCGTGCTCCAACTCAGTTACCTGACCGACGAAGTCGGTAACAGCCTGATGGACATCGACCAAATGGACGAACGGGGAATCGATCCCTTAAAAGACTGTCTGTCAGAGGAACACTACCGTGAACTGTTCGGCATTAACCGCCATACCTTCACCGGCGTGGACTACGTCGAATATTACCGCGATATCATCGTCAAAGAAGGCTGTGACGCTGAGATTATTTTGGCCAACGATCCGCTGGCCATCCTGGATTACACCTCCCATACCCTGGTGTGCGATGTGCACTCCCGAGACAGGACGAAACGTTTGCTCCGCAAAGCGGGCGCTGAGACGGTCCTGGGACTCGATGATCTTTTAACAGAATCCATTGACGGGAGCGGCTACCACGAGCAATACGGACTTTTGGGCAGCAACAAGGCCAGTGAAGAACGTGTGAAGCTTTTTCCGCGCGCCGGCAAAGAGTTTGTGGACGCGGTCTCCAATTTGTTCATGCTGAGAGCCGGTAAAAGCATTGAGGTCATGATCTACGGAGACGGCGCTTTTAAAGATCCCGTGTGCAAAATTTGGGAACTGGCGGACCCTGTCGTATCCCCTGCTTTTACCAACGGTTTGTCAGGCAAGCCAAAAGAGTTAAAATTGAAGTACTTGACGGATAGCCAATTTGCCGATCTTGTCGGCAATGAATTGGAGGAGGCGATCCGACACGCGATCGCTGACAAGGAGAAGGATCAGGATTTCGAAATGAACGCGGGCGGTACCACGCCACGCCAATTGACCGATCTTCTCGGATCACTGGCCGATTTGACATCGGGAAGCGGCGACAAGGGCACGCCTGTGGTCTTGATTCAAGGATACTTCGACAGCCTTGCGGACTAATAACGGGGGGCTGTGAAGTCTAGCGAAAAGGAGTTGATCCATGCGCTACACTGTTTTAGTTCGCGGGGGAGGAGATCTTGCTTCCGCCGTTATTTACAAATTGCACAACATCGGATACCGGGTCATTGTCTCTGACCTGGAAAAACCTTCCTGCGTCCGCCGGACGGTGTCCTACTGTAATGCCATCTACGAAGGGGACTGGGAGATTGACGGCCTGCGATCACGTTACATCCAAAGTCTTGATCAAATAGAGCCGACCCTTGAAAAGGGAATCATCCCCGTACTCACCATCCCCGACCGCGAAGTGTTGGAATTTCTTCACCCCGATGTCTTTATCGACGCGACGATCAGCAAGAGGGAACCCGATTATTCTCCTGACTGGGCCCCGCTTGTCATCGGGCTTGGCCCCAATATTGAAGCGGGCAAGCACGCCGATGTGGTCATTGAGACAAAGCGCGGCCACTATCTGGGACAATTGATCTACGAGGGCGAGGCCATCGCCAACACCGGCATCCCCGGCAATATCCAGGGCGTCGACAAAGATCGTGTGTTGAGGGCACCCAAGGCCGGCGTGGCTCTAAACCTGCACGAGATCGGCGATCTGGTCGACAAGGGAGAAGTCATCCTCAAAGTGGACGGTGAGCCGGTGAAAGCGATCATCTCGGGCGTTGTCCGGGGACTTATCGCGCCGGGATTCCATGTCAAAAAAGGCCAGAAAATTGGTGACATTGATCCGCGTGGCGATGTTGATTATGTGCGCACG
>JAXGRH010000005.1:0-105953 GCA_040766025.1 Clostridia bacterium
TTTTTCGGAACTGGATCAAAACACCCCCGCCGGTTGGGCGATCACGCGGTCCATCGGGGGCTTTTCGCCCCTTTTGGGCGATGAGGTCGCTAAGCGGGCAGGGGTTGACGCCGCGATCCCGCTGGGCGCCCTCGACGGCGATGCTCGAGGGGCCCTTTTCCGTGAAGCGCAGGGGCTTTGTCAGTCCATTGTTGCGAATGATTTTAAGCCCGCGATCTACTACGACGCCCCTGAGGGCGAGGCCCGGCGGCGACCGATCGCCGTGCACGCCGTCCCTTTGACACAATTTCATCACGCGCGCTATTTTGACACGCTCTATGAAGCACTTTTTATCTATAACACCGATATAACTACGCTTGAACATTTTCTAAGAGGCCAACAGGCACTCCAAAAAAAGATCAGCGACCGAATCAAACACGCTCGGAAAAAAAGAAAACTCCACGAAGAAGATCTGGCCGAAGGTGAAGAAGCGGAGCTTGACCGCCTGAAAGGCGAACTCATCCTGGCTTACATTCATGCCATCCCGCCGGGGGCGGAACAGATCGCGCTTGACAACTATTACGCGCCGGGAGAAAAAGTAATTTGTGCACTTGATCCCACACGTACGGCGGCTGAAAATGCCAATCGCTATTTTGCGAAATCGAAGCGCAAAAAAAGAAAATGGGAGGCCGCCCAAGGTCTTTTAGCGGATGATTTCGACCAGTTAGCTTGGCTCGAATCTCTTTTAACCACACTTCGTTTCGCAGACACACAAGAGGATCTTGACGCAGTACGCCAAGAACTTGAAGCAGACGATCGGCAAGCGAAAGTGAAAGCTGTGAGTACCGGCTCACAGGGGATGCCCGGGCGTCCCGCGTCAAAAAAGAGACGTCAACAGCAGAGCTTTATGCAGAACAAAAAGACGGAAGCCAAAAAGGATGCAGGCCGGGGGGGTAAACCGCTTTCGCCCAGAAGATTTCGCTCCTCCGAAGGCTACACACTTGCCTCGGGCCGCAACAATTTGCAAAACGACCAGCTGCTTCGAAAAGCCGCGCGCGACGATCTGTGGTTCCATGTGAAGGACCAGCCCGGGTCCCATGTATTGGTGGCTTCCCAAGGCCAGGAGGTCCCTGAGCAAACCATTCTTGAGGCGGCGGGGATTGCCGCGTGGTACTCGGGGGCGGGACGGACGGGCGTGGCGGTCGAAGTTGATTACTGCGCGGTACGGGATGTGAAAAAAATCCCGGCCTCCAGGCCGGGAAATGTGAGTTATAAGAATTATAAGACGCTCTATGTCAAACCCTTGGATCCAAAGGTTTTGGAGTCCTTTTAGTCATCAGCTGACTTTTTCTTTGCTTGCATTTTTCATCGCTTCCCAGTTTTCCTTGTCGTAGCGAATCGCTTCTTTTGCAAAGTCACTCGTCTGCAGGCATTCCCAAAGCGCGATCTTCTCGTGTTCGCGGGCAATCTTTTCCGAAAAACGGGAATCTTCGAGCGACACGACACAGCCGCAGTATTTTTGACGGTACAGGTCGATGTCTTTGGCCATGGTCTGACCGTCGCGGTAACCGTCCCGCCAATCGTAGGGGATGAATTGTATCTGATGGTTGGCAGCGGCCTTTTCGCCTTCTTCCAATATTAGATCACGATCCTGATAGGGGCTGACCAGCAAGGTCGTGCTAAACGCGTCAAAACCCTCTTTAACGGCCTCCTGTGCGACACAGTCCATACGGGTCATATAACAATAACGACAGCGTTCACGCTCGTCCTCGGCCCGCTTAATCCATTCCTCTGCAAGGGAGCACCCTTTGATCATCAGGGGGACATCATAATGGTCACTGACCTTGAGCGCGTTTTCAAGGCGGCGTTGCCATTCCACATTCGGATGAATGTTGGGGTTATAAAAGAGTAGCGTCACATCGACGCCATCTTCCAGAAGACGTTCGAGTGGCCACATAGCACAAGGCCCGCAACACATATGAAGTAAAAGCCGATTAAATGAAAATTCCTTTGTCACTGATAATGTTCCCCGTTTTGTTCCAGATCCGTCGTGTCCAATATATCTTGCAACGTAACCTGTCCCAATGTCGTAACATTTCTCTCATTTTTCGGAATAAATGGCAAACCCAGATGCGAAAACCCACCGCGCGTCAAGATTCGTCCCCTGGGTGTTTTGGCAATGAAGCCGATTTGCATCAAGTAAGGTTCGTAGATATCTTCAATCGTGACCGCGTCTTCACCGGTCGAAGCCGCTAAGGTGTCAAGGCCTACCGGCCCTCCGTCGTACATCTCGGCCATGACGCGCATGATGAGTCGGTCGTTGCCGTCAAGGCCGACAGGATCAATGTCGAGCGCAGACAGCCCCATATCACAAATGTCTTTGTTGATCACGTTATTACCCTTCACCTGCGCGTAATCACGCATACGGCGAAGGAGGCGGATCGCCACGCGCGGGGTCCCCCGGCAGCGCGTCGACAGCTCTTTTAAGCCATCCGCATCAATCCCCACACCGATCAAAGACGCGTAGCGCTCTAAAATTTGAGACAGTTCCGAGGGCTCGTACAGATCGAGCCTTTGGATCATGCCAAAGCGGTCCCGCAAAGGTGAAGTCAAAAGGCCGGCGCGCGTTGTCGCGCCGATCAGTGTAAATTTCGGAAGATCAAGGCGGATGGAACGGGCGGACGGGCCCTTCCCGATCAGGATATCGAGTGCGTAGTCCTCCATCGCGGGATACAAGATCTCTTCTACCGTCCGGTTCAAACGGTGAATCTCATCGATGAAAAGCACGTCGTGTTCGTTCAGGTTCGTCAAAATTGCGGCAAGATCCCCCTGGCGTTCAATGGCCGGTCCGGAGGTGATGCGCATCTCCACACCCAATTCATGGGCAATAATGCCCGCAAGCGTGGTTTTGCCGAGACCCGGAGGGCCGTAGAGCAAGATATGGTCCAACGCGTCACCGCGCGCCCTTGTTGCCTGGATGGCGATGTCAAGATTAGCTTTGACCTTTTCCTGACCGAAATATTCCGCCCAACGCCGGGGGCGCAGTTGCGGTTCATCCACTTCCCCGGATAATGCCTTGCGCGAGAGGAATCGCTCCTCCTCATAGCACTCATCGATGTCATCTGGCATGGTACTTTGAAATTCAAACATAATTATCCCCGTCCGTCGTGTGGATCGCACAATCCACTATGCCTTTAAATCACTGCCAGCTGGCCGAGCGCGCGGCGCAGGAGCGATTCGACTGTATCATTTTCTTGGGTCCCTGCCCGCCGCAAGGCATCGATCGCCTCCGCATTGCTGTAGCCTAATACCATGAGAGCCGCCAGTGTCTCACTCATAATATCGCCTGCCACATCGTGCCGCAGGCCCTCTTCTTGTTGTGTCGTGCTGAATTCAGTCATTTTCAGACCCGATTTTTTCAGTTTATCCGTCAATTCGAGGATCATGCGAGCCGCGCCTTTTTTACCGATGCCCTTCACTTTAGTGAGCCGCTCGGTGTCGCTTTGCAAAATGGCAAGCGCAAAGGCATCGGGAGACAGCGTGTCGACGACTTGCAAGGCAAGCTTTGGCCCCACCCCGCTCACCGTCTGAACAAGCGTAAAGAGATTTTTTTCTTCTTCGGTGCAAAACCCAAAAAGACCCATTTCGTTTTCACGCACATGCAAACTGGTATGGATGGTCACCGTTTCACCCACCGGGGGCAAGGTCGCGATCATACCGGGCGCCATATCAATATGGAAGCCGATTCCGCCTTGTTCGAGGATCAGGAAGTCCCCTGCTTTTCTTACAATACGACCTGTAATACTGGCAATCATGTTCTCTCCTTTATTGATATCCGCCGACGGCAAGGTTGCTTTCGCGATTACCTGAGTGCGCGTGACAAATCGCGACCGCGAGCGCATCCGCCGCGTCATCGGGTTTGGGCATTTCTTTCAATCTTAAAAGCACGCGTACCATCTCTTGCATTTGATTCTTGTCCGCTCGCCCGTAACCGGTCACCGCCAATTTCACCTGCATCGGTGTGTACTCGTAAACAGGCAAGAATGCGCGAGCCGCCGCGACGACCGCGACGCCGCGAGCCTGAGCCGTGCCGATGGCGGTCGTGGTATTGCGACTGAAAAACAGTTCCTCAACCACAAAACAATCGGGTTGATAGCGGGAAGAAAGTTCAGCAAGTGCCTGATCAATGGCCAAAAGGCGCTCGGGGAAAGGCGTGTGGGCTTCTGTTTTAATCACACCGTAGTCAAGCGCGGTAAGGCGCTTGTCCACAAATCGTATGACACCGAAGCCTGTAATGGCGTAACCCGGGTCAATGCCCAGAATGATCACCCGTTCACCCCCTCGTTGGAAACAATAATGTTCCTAACTGTCCATGAAAGTGTGCAGTTCTTTAATATTCTTCTCCCAATTGATATCGTACATTTCCATACCGCGTATGTATTTCATCGCATCGTAAGTTTCAAGCGGCAACATCATCTGATCAAAGGAATATGAGCTGTAAGTACCGAAGTTGAGGATGAAACCCATGAACTCCGTATCCGACAAATTAGTCGTAATCGTGGGCATCAGCGCCTCCGCAGTAGAGGTCAACTGAGCCGGGTTGCTCTTTTTCATTTTCTCAAATAGTGAGAAAATGACCTTTCGCTGCCGCTCCATGCGTTTAAAATCGGAGTCGATCTTGCGGATACGTGAATATTCGAGCGCGGCCTTGCCGTTTAAAAGCTGAGAGCCGGAATTGAAAGAACCAATGCCGAGTGTCGACATATGCCGTGCTTCTTTGTCCGTCAAGTTGATTGTCACCCCGCCGACTGTATTAATGGCCTTTTCAAAACTGCCGAAATCAGTCGCCACATAACGCGACACTTCCACGCGGAAATTGCGCTGTATCGTTTTCATGAGAAGACGCGGGCCGCCCCATGTGTGCGCGGCGTTCAACATATAATTCGACGAATAGTTGTTCCTGTAAGCGGGATCCGGGTCGTCAGGAATACTGACATAAATCGCCCGCATCAGGGAGGTGAGATGTAAAGACTTCGTCTTATTGTTAATCGTCAAAAGCATCATCGCGTCGAACGCCCGTGGCTATTTGAGTCGCGGGAGTCAAGGGCGTCTGATCAAGATATTCGTAGCGATGTCTTTATTCTGCAGTACGGAATTTTCATCCCGTCTTTCATGTTCTGCAGGACATCCAATTTGTGTAAATCTTTTTCAATTTCGATCGGATCTTTGATGGGATCAAGTTTCTCAAACCGACGATGAAGTACAAATAGCCAAAGGCAAACGTGGCTGTCGCAAGGACTAAACCGGCGAGGATGCCCGCGATTGCGGCGACTAAACTTCGTTTTTTGCGGATCGTTTCTTCCATAGCGCCATTATACCGTAGCACCTGAAAAAACGGCAGAATCGCTGCCGTTTCGTTCAAGGGCAAAACATGTCAAAATCAGGCGTCGAGCGTCTCGACACGTGCGATTCTTGACTTCCTTCTGGCCGCTGTATTTTTCGCGATCAAGCCGTCTGAAACAGCGCGGTCGATCTTCGCCTGCGCGATGCGGGCCAACTCGTCCGCCTCGGGCAGTCCTTGCTCTTTCGCAAGAATGGCCTTCTTGACGATCGTGCGCAGTTCGCTTCTGCGGCTCTTGTTCGCGTCAGCCTTCGCCTTCGATGAGCGGACACGTTTAATGGATGATTTAATATTGGGCACGTTTGTTTCCTCCTGTGCTCTACTGTTAAGTGAACAACGCGTATTCTAACACGCAAGCCCTGACGGCGCAAGTTTATTGCAAAAGATTACGCTTGTAAAATCTTCGGCCAAAATCGCATAATAACAGGCGTCCCAAAACATTTTGGCCCCAACAAGACCTGACGCATCCGCCCCTCATACTGCATTTTACATTTTCGCGAGCATTCCCGAGTGAATGTTTTCGGGATCATGGCAGGATTCCACGCGATTCATGCCAACCTCCTCGAAGAAAAAGCGGATCAACCGTAAAGTGCCTCTGAGGTATAACCTTGGTGCCACCATGCTTTCCCGATACAGTAACCTATCTGGACCATTCTGATGTGATCGTTGCTCTTTCTGCGATACTGCCGATGGGGACATTGTCCTCTTTTGTGACGATGACCCATTCATAATAATCGAGATAGTCGTAACTGTTGATCCACACGAAGCAGATCCTTTGTCACATCCACACTGGCGTGCGGTTCCCAAGTCATATAGCGCGTCACATCGGGGTCACTGGCCCAGTTATGGTACATGGGCAATGCGTCTTGTAGGGTGAAGCGCCGTAATATGAGGCGCTCGGTTTCTAAAAGAACGGTCCCTTTATGTCGGATGGATCCAGTCATGACGGGTACTCCTTAGTTCCTTGATTTGCTCTCATGTTATCATGAATTGTTAGCGAACAATGGGCTGGGCAAGGAACCGCCCGCCCTTCACTTATTAGGAGTAAAGAATGAGTCAAAAGAAAAAAGAAACAACAAAAACAAAAGCCTTACGCGTCATACCGCTGGGCGGCATGCGCGAAATCGGTAAAAACATGACCGTATTTGAATACGGCGACGAAATTATTATTATTGACTGCGGCATGGCCTTCCCTGACACCCGCATGCCGGGCATCGATATCGTCATCCCCGACTTTACCTATTTGCGGGAAAACCAAGACAAGATCAGAGGCATTATTGTCACCCACGGCCACGAAGATCACATCGGGGCGCTCCCTTGGTTTATCAAGGAGTTTGACGTGCCCATCTACGCGACACCGATGGCGATGAAATTGATTGAAATCAAGCTTGAAAACTTCAGGCCGAAAGTTCAAAGCAAGAAACTGCAGGTCATCCGCGCCGATGAGACACTTTTCATCGGAGATTTCCAGATTGAATTTGTTCATGTCAACCACTCGATCGCCGATGCCGTATCAGTCGCGCTTCACACGCCCGTGGGCACCATCTACTTCACAGGCGACTTTAAGATTGACTATACGCCGACGACCGTCAAGCCGATCGATCTGGGCAAGATTGCTGAAATTGGCAACAACGGCGTGTTGGCGCTGATCTCGGAGAGCACCAATGTGGAACGGCCGGGGCACTCCCTGTCCGAACGTGAGGTGGGGAAAGCTTTTAAAGAGATCTTTTCTGAGGCCAAGGGACGGATCATTGTCGCGACCTTCTCCTCCAATGTCTTCCGCCTGCAGCAAGTCATCTCAACGGCTGAGGCATTCGGAAAAAAAGTCCTCATCTTAGGGCGAAGCATGCTCAATGTTTTTGAAGCCGCCGACAGTCTCGGCTACCTCGACTATGAACCTTCGACGATCATCGATGTGCGCTCCATTGACAGTTTGCCCCCCGAAAAGGTAGTCATCCTTGCCACCGGCAGTCAGGGAGAGCCCATGTCAGCGCTTTCAAGGCTTGCTTTTTCTGAGCATCGGAGCACTGAGATCATGGAAGGCGATACGGTTATTTTGTCCTCCAGCATGGTACCGGGGAACGAAGAGGCCATCTTCCGCGTGATCAACGAACTGTTTATGAAGGGCGCGGATGTCATCTATGAATCGCTGGCCGAGGTACACGCCTCCGGGCATGCCTGCCAAGACGAGCTAAAGCAGATCATCGCGCTCACTCGGCCGAAATATTTTATTCCCTCGCACGGCGAATTTCGCATGCTGTATCGCCACGCTGAATTGGCTAGCCAGATGGGAATCGCTCACGATGCCATCATCTTGTTAAAAAATGGGGACATTCTCGAATTTACCGAAGAAGGACAAGCAGAATTTGCCGGCTATACCGAAGGTGCGGGTATCCTGATTGACGGCTCAGGCATGGGTGACGTCGATGAATACGTCCTTCGTGACCGACTTCAGCTGGCCGATGAGGGCGTCGTCTCAGTCATGATCGTCATTGACGCCGAGGCCAATCGCCTGTACAGCGAACCGGTGGTCGAGGCACGCGGATTCATCTATGAAAGCGAGATGAATCATGTGAAAAGTCTCTGCCAGAAACGTGTCAAAGAAATCGCGGATGAACTGTGGAAAAAGAAAAAGCCGCTGGGCGCCCATATGATGTCGGACGATAGCCGCGACAAAATTCAAAAATCTTTGTTTGAGTACACGAGGCGGCGACCCGTGGTCATCGTCTCCGTGGTGGCAATCTAAGATCAGTTATGGCCGCGTGAAACGCTGACGACGCTGTCGATGGCTTTGATGCGGCCGACTAATCGATCGTACTGTTCCTGGTTTTCAACTTCCACCGTGACAAGGAGGTTCGCGCTGATGTCGCGCGCCGATGACAGGCGCGCGGACTGAACCGACACTTGCTCTTCGGCGATCGCGGCTGAAATTTCCGCTAATAAATTACTGCGGTCGCGCGCGATGATGCGTATATTGACAGGATAAGTCCGGTGCGACTCCCTGTCCTCATCGACCCAAAGGACATCGATCAGCCGTGAAGCGCGCTCCGCGTCCTCCGGCGAGCGGTCAAAGGCATTCAGAATATGGCGGATATTGGCGCAGTCAATACGGTGGATGGCCACCCCCATGCCGCGTGTCACATAGCCGATAATCTGGTCGCCCGGGACCGGGTTGCAGCAGCGCGACATTTTGACAAGCGCGTTCTCTAGCCCCTTCACCTTGACCGGCACCTCGTTGTGTTTCTTCTTCTTTTTCTTGGCCGTGCGCGGCGGCTCCTGATCGAGGATGAGCGCTTCACTGACAAGGATATTGGCGGGGTTATGAATCACCTGCCCTGATTTCGTGACCCGGTATCCCAGCTTCACGCGCTCTTCTTCGGGCAGAGAACTCACATAGGCATCCCGAAGCTTGGGCACCACGCGGCCGGCCGGCAAGCCGCCGTAGCCGACCCCTGCGAACAAATCGTCGATGGTGTTAAAAGAGTAGCGCTTTAAGATGGGGGTTAAATATTCTTTTTTCAAAAGATCGGAGGTGTGAAAGCCTGTTTTTTGTATTTCACGCTCAAGCAGTTCGCGTCCCCGCACAATATTCTCATCCCGGCGCTCACGCTTAAACCATGAGGAAATCTTTGTACGGGCCGTGCTGCTTTTCACCATGGCCAGCCAGTCTCGCGAAGGGCCTCTCACTTTGTCGGAGGTCAGAATTTCGACGATGTCGCCGTTTTTGAGCTCATAGGACAGCGACACCATACGGCCGTTGACTTTCGCGCCGTACATGGTGTTTCCGATGTCACTGTGGATATGGTAGGCAAAGTCGATCGGCACCGCGCCTGAGGGCAAGTCCACCACTTTCCCCATCGGGGTGAAAACGAACACTTCTTCAGGCAATAAACCTTCTTTTAAGGCATCCATATAATCGTGCGCGTCGCTCATGTCGCTTTGCCATTCTAATAACTGGCGCAGCCATGACAGGCGCACTTCAAAGGTATCCTGTTTCCGGTCGGTCGCTCCCTCCTTATACCGCCAATGCGCCGCGATCCCGTATTCAGCCGTGCGATGCATTTCCTCCGTGCGGATCTGGACCTCAAAAGGGATGCCGCGATGCCCGATGACGGTCGTGTGAAGCGACTGGTAACCGTTGCTTTTCGGCATGGCGATATAATCGCGAAAGCGTCCCGGGATAGGTTTATAAAGCTCGTGCACAAGCCCTAAGACGGCGTAGCATTCGCTGACCGTCGGCACAATGATGCGAGTGGCGAACAGGTCATAGATTTCGTCAAGCTGTTTGACCTGTTTTTTCATCTTGCGGTAGATGCTGTAGAAATGTTTCGGGCGCCCTTCAATCTCGGCGCTGATACCCATCTGGGCAATTTTGACGGTCAATTCTTCCGTGATTTCATTTAAATATTCTTCACGATCAGAGCGCCTCTGCGACAGCATTCCGACCAATTCATAGTAGGCGTCCGGCTCGAGGTAGCGAAGACTTAAATCTTCCAATTCCCATTTGATCCGATGGATACCGAGTCTTGCCGCCAAAGGCGCGTAGATGTCAAGCGTTTCGCGCGCGGTCGCGATCTGTTTATCGGGTTCTTTAACCTTCATAGTCCGCATGTTGTGAAGTCGGTCCGCCAGCTTAATCAATACCACGCGGATATCTTTGGCCATGGCCAAAAACATCTTGCGGAAATTTTGAGCCTGCATCTCCTCCTTAGAGGAATAGGAGATACGCGATAACTTTGTCACACCATCCACGAGTTCCGCGATATCGTCACCCAGCTGTTCCTTGATATCTTCGAGCGTGACCTCGGTGTCTTCGACCGTATCGTGGACCAGGGCGGCGGCGAGCGTATGCTCATCGACAATGCCCAGTTCGAATAAAATTTTCATCGCGGCGACCGGGTGAATGATATAGGGCTCGCCTGTGGCTCTAAATTGTGTTTTATGGGCTTCTTTCGCGATTCGGTATGCGGCGCCGAGGGAGCCGTCATCCTCACGATGAGCGGCTTTTTTCCAATGGGCAATGAACTCTTCCATCTCACGATCGACCTGGTGGAGAGTGTCCATTTGTTCTTCGGTATAAATGACGTCATCCGTCATGGTTTGAGAACCCCCAAAGCCTCAAGTGTCCGCCACAGCGGCGATTCTGACAGAACCGGCCGGAGGCCGTTTCCATCGGTGATTTCCAGCTGAAAACCAAAAGCCGGGTCGCAGAGAAGACTCAAGAGACCCACTTCGTGAAATACAAGAAGGGCAAGGGTCACATCGAGTGCGCCTGCTTTCACATTATACCGATGTGAGACAAGCCACGCCAGACGAGCGGGAGAAAATATAAGAGGGCGCCCATCGCCTTTGAACATCTCGATCAGCTGCCACAGGGCGGCAAAAACGTTTTGACTCAATTCGGGGCGCGTGCCAACCGGGTATTGTGAGAGATCGCCACCCGCCTTTAAGTAATCATAAAGAGACGCCGCCTCGCGGTCATTTTTTGTCTCAGCGGCCGGTCGCAGATCGACAAGGCGCAGTTGGACGGTTCTTCGATGATTCCATTCGTTGATCTCAGGGGCCGCGATCATGTCAACCACATCGCCGATGTCATAAAACGCCGCCTCATCACCGCGCCCGAAGAAAAGCGCGTCGAAGCTTTGCATCGATTCATCCGGTGATCGCAGGGTCAATTTGAGATGACGGCCGTTTCCCACACGCGCGATCGACTCAATCGTAAAGTTTTCAAGCCATACGACAAGTCGCTCAAAGCCCTCGCCGGTGGGTTCCATCGCTTCGAGATTTTCCACGGCCTGAAGCTCAAGCATGAAGGCCTCCGCCTTGATGTCGGCCCAATGCGGGATCACGCGATCCTCAGGATCCAGTGTGTCAAAATAAAGGGCCATATGCTCTTCAAAGGCATCCAGGTTATCGGCTTTAAGCGTCAGTCCCGCAGCCCCTGTGTGGCCACCGTATTTTTCAGGAATTGATCGGCCGTTCGTATAGCCTTGATCAGGTCAATATGGCCAAAAGAGCGCGCAGAGCCTGTGAGCCAGCCGTTGTCTTCATTCAAAGTAATCGCCGGAACCCGAAGCTTTTCCGCCATGCGGGAGCTGACAATACCCAACACGCCCGGATGCCAGTCTTTGCCGGCGACAATCGCGATACCGGGACTTTCTGCTTTTGAGGTCACCGATAAAAGCGCCTGAGAGAAAACGTCCTGTTCCACTTCGCGGCGTTTCTGGTTCAAACGGTCAAGCTCTGTGGCAAGGCGGTCTGCTTCCCTTTTATCGTTGGCTAAAAGTAAGTCCATCGCAAGCCGCACATCGCCCATCCGCCCGGCCGCGTTCAGCCTTGGGGCGACAGAAAAAGCGATGTCGCGCGCATTGATCTTCTGAGTGTTGGTGCCCGATACGCGGCACACGGCCTTCAAGCCCTCCGGCGCGTCTTCTTGAAAACGTAAAATCCCCTCCCGGGCGATAATCCGGTTCGCACCGAGTAACGGCACAACATCGGCAATCGTCCCGACCGACGCCAAGGTCATCAGGGTATCGCGCACAGGAGAAATTTCTCCTCGCTTTTGGTCAAGCGCCAGAGTCAATAAAAAAGCCACCCCCGCGCCTGACAGGTGTTGGTAAAGATGGCCCTCTCCCTCTAAGGTCGGGTTGATGACGGGCACGTCTAATAGATCGTGGTGGCCCGTCGCCTGGTGATGGTCCGTGACGATCACCTCAATGCCTTGTTTTTTCAGTTCCGCGACTGCAAGGCCGGACGAGGTACCTGTATCCACCGTCACGACAAGATCCGGGTGATGGTATGAAATTTCGTCAACCAGTCCTTCCGACAGCCCATATCCGTCGTCAAAGCGATCAGGAATCAGCCAATCGGGACGGACACCCAGTTGATCGAAATAGCGGCAGAGGATGGCGGCGGCTGTGAGGCCGTCGGCATCGTAATCGCCGAAAATAAGAAGCCGGGGCTGCTCTTTTTCCAACACTTGCAAAAGGATGCCGCAGGCCTTGTCCATATCATGCAATAAAAACGGATCGGGCAGATCGTCCGACGTCGAGTCCAGAATGGCGCGGCGTTTTTCATCCGTATCAAAGCCGCGCGCTGAGAGCACGCGCGTCAAAAGATCACCCTTGGCCGTCCCGTCATCCAGGAGTTGCCATGGCGTTGATTGGAGCCAATGTTCGGTCGCTTGTTTCATCCGATCCTTACCCTTGCCTCAAAAATAAAAGAGGCCCGTTGTAAGCACAACGAACCTCCTCGTTTTCGTCCTTGAAAAATCAGCGCTTGCGCTTTCTGGCGGCTTCCGCTTTCTTCTTGCGTTTGACACTCGGTTTTTCGTAATGCTCACGTTTACGCACTTCAGCCAGCACGCCGGAACGGGCGCAGGAACGCTTGAAACGTCTCAGCGCACTGTCCAGGGATTCATTTTCTTTTACACGAATCTCCGTCAACCTTATCCCTCCCCTCGCAGTGGACTTTCTGAAACCCAGACGGATTCACAGTTCGCGAGTAGTATACAATGATTAAAGTGAAAACGTCAAACGAATGTCACTAAGAGTCACGAATAGGGGGAGGCTTTAGGGCTTTGACAAAGGCACATTTCAATAAAAAAGAACAAAAAGGGCGCCGAATAAGGGCGATCGCGCTTGTTTTAATGTTGCTTTTTTCTTGGTTCTTAGTGCCTGCCACCCCTGTTTTCGCAGATGAGGCCAAGCCGTCAAGCTATGTCAAAAGAGCTGAGGCGGACATCACGGTCAATACAGACGGCACCGTCGACATTGTCGAGACCTTTTCCTACCATTTCCAAAAACCCATCGCATCTATCCGCTTCGATCTGTTATTCCCCTTTGAGGGCGAACCCCACCTCTCATCCATCGAGTTCGCGCAGCAAACAGGTGAAGAAGAGGATATATACATCCAGATACCTGAGCGAAGCGAAACAAAAGCGCAACCCTTTTCTTACACCACTCATCGCAAACGTGACCGAGTGACGGTCGATTTGAAAATGACCAAGATCAGCGAAGACTGTGTGTTTCGCCTTTCCTACCAGTGGAACCGCGGCGTCGTCCATAAGGAGGGCAAGGCCCTGATCGCAGGCCCTCTCCTATCGGTCCGCCCTGAAACACAGGTCGACACCATGCGCTGGACCATCACGTTGCCTAAGACCTGCCGCATCGAAAACACCAGCATCATCCCTGTTGCCATTCACACAATGACCGAAAACAAGCTCGATGAGCATGTCATTTCTTTTGTCGACAACCGCTCATTTAAGAAAATTGACGGCATCAGCTTTCTGATCAGCACCTCGACGGCCTGTTTCCCTTTGATCCTGCCGGCCTCTGATCCGTCGACCCTGTCGTCGATTCTCGCCCGCGCGGGCAAAATGGCCACACGCCTGTCACGCCTGGGTCTTTTGCGCGACCGTATTACACGCATCGTGCTGCCCCTAGTCGCCGCAGGCCTCATTATTTATGCCTTCCTTTACCTCATGCAATTGCTATGGGTCAAAAAGATCAAACCCGGTTATGCGTTATGGCCGGCCTTGGCCCGCCCGGCCATGGTCGCGAAAGTCGCCCGCGTGAATCCCGATCAGTCGCGCGTCTTAATAGGGACACTTTTACAGCTGATTAACCGCAAGGAAATTGAATGGCTCGATGATGTGTTTATCTGGCGCAATCCGGAGCGAAACGATTTTTCCGATTTCAGCGCCTGGGAAATACTCCTTTTGCAGTGGCTGTTTACCGACGAAGGCGATTACGATCATGTGCTCGCACCCGAGCGCCTGAGGCAGATGACCTACGGCGATGATTTCAAAGAATTGGCGCTTCGGTTTCAAAAACAAATTGACCAGCACTATAACGACAGCGGCCTTGTCAAACCGCGCTGGACGACGGTCTTTCGCATCATTTTCATGGTCTTCTCATTTGTGTTTGCGCTGATGGCCGTGGTGCTGTTCTCAATTTCGCGCTCTTCCACCGCCTTTTTCCTTCTGATCCCCGCGGTCATCTTTGCTTTTGGTAGCCTGTCATTTCGCTTTTTGACGGAATCGGGCGTCAACCGCTATTTAGAAACCATGCGCTTTTCGAACAAGCTATCGGACCCCAAAGAGATCATCGATTCCTGTGCTCCTCAGTTGAGTGAAATCGAGACCCTGATCAGTATCCTGCCCGCCGCGGTGGTCCTCGGAAAAACAAAACAATACATGCAAGGCATCCGCGAATTGCCCCGCCGTTCCTTCATGCGCGCGGCTTACGCCATTCTTCATGTATACAGGCGCATCCCCATGCCGCCCAAAGAGGAAGATCGCACAGCCGACAACCTCGAGGAAGTCACTCGGCTACATTATGAGCTCGAAGAAATCGAGCGTGTCATGGCCGCATGGAAAGAGTACTTTGATAACTGCTTTATCTAACAGGGGGTCCTACGGGCGGAGGCGATGCAAAGACAGGCAATCCCCTCCCCTTTCCCAAAGGCGGTTAAACCTTCCCCTGAGGTCGCTGTAATCGCGACATGACAAACATTAAGTCCCGTCATCTTTGCGATCTTTTCCCTCATCGGATCAATGACTTCCGCTAAATGCGGGCGCTTTGCCTCAATTGAAAAAGAAAGATGCAACAACTCAATGTCCTTTAACGTGTCAAGGGCGCGCGCCACGTAAGCCCGGCTATCCGTGATGCCCGCCTGGCACATATCGTCCGCAACCTTGCCCAAAATCCGCTCACCGGAAAGCCCTGATATCGCGTTTACGAGTGCGTGCAATACGACATCGGCGTCACTGTTTCCTAAAAGCGGCGGAGCGTCAGGTATCAAAATGCCTCCCAAAAGGAGCGGACGTGACTTGAAAGCGGCGTCCTCTTCTGTCATAAAGCGGTGACTGTCTTGGCCGATGGCACAAAAATAGATTTCACGCGTCTTTGACATCGCTGTTACTCCTTCTTCCTCCACGCTTTGATCACATGGTACCCTTTGGCGCGCGCGACCGTCTCCACTCGCTCAAAAAGAGATGAAAGTTCCTTTTTTGCCGAAGACGCCCCCTGCTTCACGCGGATCACGATATAGAACACACCCTCTGCCGCAAGATGCTCGCAGACTTCTTTGAATAAACGGTACACCGTGTCTTTTCCCGCGCGGATCGGCGGATTGCAAAGCACAAGATCCAATACAGTATCGTCCGGCACTCCGTCCGCCTCTTTAAATTGGACATTGGGGACAGCTAACTGTTTGGCATTTTCTTTTGCAAGGGTCACCGCACGACTGTTAATGTCACTGCCTGTGACGGTCAATGACGGCCGTAAGCGGGCAAGCACGATGGCCATTACCCCCACGCCTGTGCCAAGATCGAGGACCCGGAGGGAAGTGTCCTTTATTTCTTTTAAAACACTTTGAAGTAAAAGCGTGGTACCGGGATCAATCTGGCGCTTTGAAAAGACCCCGGAATCCGTTACAAACAAAAAGCGGCTATCTTCAAATTGGCCGTGAATGATCGCTCTATCATGTTCAGCGCGGGGGGCGGGGTCGTAATAATGTGAATGTTTCTTCTCCATGGATTACGACTCCTCTTTAGGGGCTCGCTCGCGTTCCCATTCCACAAGGTAGTGGCGCTTCGCCCAGGGTGTCTTGCGCAGCGCGGTAATAAGCGGGAGCCCTGCGACAAAAAGCACCAGCGACTGTGAGATGAAGATCGAGGCGATGCTGGCCGCGATAAGTGAGGGCGGCGGATGATCGGGTTGAATGAGGTAAGGGAGGTAACTGCCGACCACCAGCGCATTTAAAACGATGGGTGGCAGGAGCGGCAGCATACTACGCCCTATTTTTTAAAGCGCGTGTCTTGTGGTTGTTGGGTGTCACCCATCACCTCTTGGGCCAATTGGCGACGCCAGGGCTTGGCAAGACGCCATGTCAAAATGGCGGCCACCA
This sequence comes from Clostridia bacterium, assembly GCA_040766025.1. GTDB lineage: Bacteria > Bacillota > Clostridia > Saccharofermentanales > DTU023 > UBA4923. Next base: position 16,292 of record JAXGRH010000005.1, read on the forward strand.
GCGTCACAAGACTCCCCAAAATCACGTCCACCATGCCTAAGGGCGTCGGATTTAATAAATTGGCTAAGAGGCAGCCGAGAAATACCCCCGGGATCGCAGAGGGGAACAGCGCCGGCAAGGCCGTCAAGGCCTCTGCCAGGCGCAGTTGGATCACCGTAAAACTCATGAATGAGGTCGCGACCGTGAGCACTAAGTAGACCGCGGTAATAATCGCGCCCTGCGTAATTAAAGCAAGCGGCGCGCCTTTAGTGGACGACGACGGCGAACGCCATTTCATGGCCGTTGATATCCCATTTTTCGTCCGAAACACCTGCCGGAAGCGCGTTATTTTCGTCAAAGAAGATGATCTGATCCGCCAGAACGTCTGTCATGATGGCGTCGGCATAGCGGTCCAAGACCGCTTCTTGCTCATCGCGTTTGACATAGAGGGTAATCCGATCGGTCACCTCAAAGTCATGCGCGCGGCGCATGGTCTGCACCTTGCTGACGATCTCGCGAACAAGCCCTTCTTCAATGAGGCTTTCGCTAAGTTCTGTGACAAGCGCGACCTTGACATCACTTGTGCCCTCCACCGCGAAGCCTGCCATCGGGACTTCTTCTGCCAAGAGATCCTCCGCGGTCAAAGTGTACAAAGTACCCTCCACATCAAGCTCGATCTTGCCTTGCGCGTCTAAAGCGTCCATTGTCTTACGCCCGGGGAGCGCTTCGATCAGGAGGCGTGCCTTCGGAAGGTCGCCGCCCATGACACGACCGAGCGTACGGAGCTGCGGTTTAAAGGTAAAATCGATCAGGCGTCGGTCATCTTCTTCGAAACTCAATGCCTTCACGTTCAACTCATCGCGTACAAGTGATGCAAGCTCTTCTGACAGGGGTTCGGAACCGACGACGATCATCTCGGATAGGGGCTGGCGAATTTTTAATTGCGCATTGTTTCTGGCGGCGCGTCCGAGCGACACCCATTCAAGCACGCGATCCATGTCACGCTCAAGGTCTGTGTCAATCTTCCCTGTGTCAAAGACGGGGAAATCACACATGTGGATGCTTTCGGGGGCATCGGCTAAGCGATTTGCCACAAGGTTCTGGTACACCGTCTCCGCCATGAAGGGCGTGAAGGGTGCCACGAGGTAAGCCATGGTCACCAAGATGTCGTGTAGCACGATGTAGGCGGTAATCTTATCGGTCTCCATGTCCGGACCCCAGTAGCGTTCGCGTGAGCGACGCACGTACCAGTTCGACAAGTCTTCTACAAATGCTTCTAAGGCCCGTGCCGCGGTGGTGATATCGCAGTGGTCGAGGCGCTCGTCGACTTCTCTAATCAGGGAGTGGAGGCGGCTTTCAATCCAGCGGTCCATGACCGTCTTGTACTCTTCCACGGGGAAGTGTTCGTAATCCGAACGCTGGAAGCCGTCGATATTAGCGTACAGAACAAAGAACGCGTACGTATTCCAGAAAGTCCCCATGAAGCGGCGTTTGGCCTCATTGACAGAATCCTCCGAGAAGCGGGCGGAAAGCCAGGGTTGCGATCCCGAGCAGAACATCCAACGCATCGCGTCGGCGCCTTCTTGGTCGAGAATTTTTCCCGGTTCCACGATATTGCCCAGATGCTTGGACATTTTGACCCCATCTTTATCGAGGACGTGCCCGAGCACCAGACATGTTTCAAAAGCCTCTTTGCTGAAAAGAAGGCTGCTGATCGCGTGAAGCGAGTAGAACCATCCGCGCGTCTGGTCGATGGCCTCAGAAATGAAGTCCGCCGGCATACGCGACTCAAATAACGCTTTATTCTCGAAAGGATAATGATACTGGGCAAACGGCATGGCGCCTGAATCGTACCAGCCGTCGATGACCTCCGGCACGCGGTTCATCACGCCTGAACACTCGGGGCATGTGAGGTGCACGCGGTCGATCATGGGCTTGTGGAGTTCGATGTCGTCGGGACAGTCAGGCGACATCGCTTTCAGTTCTTCGATCGAGCCGATGACATGCTGTTTATGGCAGCTCTCGCACTCCCACACAGGAAGCGGTGTGCCCCAGTAGCGTTCGCGTGACAGGCACCAATCGATGACGTTTTCCAAAAAGTTTCCAAAGCGTCCCGGCCCGATATGGGGGGGAATCCAGTTGATTTTTGCGTTGTTTTCAAGCAGTTCATCCCGAAGCTTGGTCATCTCGATGAACCAAGCCGTGCGCGCGTAGTAGATGAGCGGTGTGTCGCAGCGCCAGCAGAAGGGATAGGTATGCTCCGTTTCTGTTTCAAAGAGCAATAAATTTTCTTTTTTCAGGATGTCCACAAGTCCCTGGTCGGCGTCTTTGACAAAGATCCCCGCAAAATCGGTGACCTCTTCGGTCATCGTCCCGTCCGCGGCGACAAATTGGATGAGGGGAAGATCATGGGCACGGCCAAGACGCGCGTCATCTTCACCAAAGGCAGGCGCGATATGCACGATGCCCGTGCCGTCCGTCAGGGTGACGTATGGATCGGAGATCACAAAGTAGGCGCGTTTTCCAGACTGGCGAATGCTGTCCACCGCGTAAGGATAAAGCGGCTCGTATTCACGTCCAACCAGTTCACTTCCGCGGTAGGTTTCAAGGACGCGGGCATCCTCCCCTAATACGGATTTGTAAAGCGCTTTGGCGATAATATATTTGGGGTGACCTGCGCTCCCGTCCGGTTCATGATCTGTTTCGCAGAGCACATAGTCTTCCTCGGCGTTCACGCAGAGCGCGAGGTTAGAAGGCAGTGTCCAGGGGGTGGTCGTCCAGACGGCAAAATACGTGTCAGGCGCATCTTTTGCGCGAAAACGCACATAGACAGAGCGCTCTGTAATATCTTTGTAGCCTTGGGCCACTTCATGGCTTGAGAGCGAAGTGCCGCAGCGCGGGCAATAAGGCACCACCTTATGGCCTTTGTAGATCAGGTCTTTGTCCCAGATCTCTTTTAATGACCACCACACGGATTCGATGTAGTCATTTTCGTAAGTGACATAGGGGTGTTCCATGTCGGCCCAAAAACCGATGCGTTCCGACATCTCCTCCCACTCAGCCTTATATTTCCAAACCGATTGTTTGCATTCCTTGATAAAGGCTTCCACGCCATAGGCTTCGATTTGTTCTTTGCCGTCCAGCCCGAGGCGTTTTTCAACTTCAAGCTCCACCGGAAGGCCGTGCGTGTCCCAGCCGGCTTTCCTTGGCACATAGTAGCCCTTCATTGTCCGGTAGCGGGGAATTAAATCCTTAATGACGCGCGTCAGCACGTGGCCGGCGTGCGGCATGCCGTTGGCGGTCGGGGGGCCGTCGTAAAATGAGTAAATGGGTTGGCCCTCACGGTTCTCCATCGATTTCTCGAAAATATCGTGTTCACGCCAAAATGCGAGGATTTCCTCCTCACGCGGGACAAAATTGAGATCGCTATTAACTTTTTTATACATGGACGAAATACTCCTTTATCCAGATGATTATAGGATCTTCGGTTGACTTGTGTCAACGAAACAGGGGTCATTCCGGCATAAGGAGCTCGCCTTACTTCATGAACCTTCGTATCATTTTCATTTTGCGCTTGCTGTACGGGTGGTAGCGCATCGGCAGATCGAGCCAGGTGGATTTTTTCACGATGCTGCGCTGATGCGTGAAACTTTCAAAACTTCGCTTGCCGTGGTAACTCCCCATGCCGCTATGTCCGACACCGCCAAAGGGCATGTGTGAGGTGGCCAGATGGATGATCGTGTCGTTGATGCAGCCCCCACCAAACGAGCATTCATCCAACATCCTTTGTTCAGCGGATGCCCTGCGGGTAAAAAGATACAGCGCGAGCGGTTTGGGGCGCTCGCGGATGAATGAAATGGCCTCATCCAATGACGAGTAGCTTAGGATCGGCAAAATCGGCCCGAATATTTCCTCCTGCATGATGGGCGATTCGGGTGACACTTCATCTAATAATGTCGGCGCGATAAAACGCCTTTCGTCGTCTGTCTGGCCGCCCACCATGATTGATTGACCCGCAAGCAAACCCTTTAACCGCGCATAGTGGCGCTCATTGACAATGACGGGCATATCGGAATAGTCGAGTGTCGGAAAAAATGATTGAAGCGCCGTCTCATACGCTTCGACAAAAGCTCCTTTCACACTTTCTTGGATCAAAAGATAATCGGGGGCCACACAGGTCTGCCCCGCGTTCAGGAGCTTACCAAAGGCGATGCGGCGCGCGCTTAAGGCGATGTCAGCCGTCTCATCCACAATGACGGGGCTTTTGCCGCCGAGCTCCAGGGTCACAGGCGTCAGATGGCGGGATGCTTTTTCCATCACGACCTTGCCGACCGCGACGCTTCCGGTGAAAAAGATGTAGTCGAATGCTTCTTCGAGCAAGGCATTGTTTTCCGCTCGGCCTCCTTCTACAACGGCAATGTACTCAGCTGAAAAAGCGTCACCCAATACCTTAAAGATGGCGGCGCTTGTCGCCGGCGCGTAGGCCGAGGGTTTCACCACGGCGGTGTTGCCGCCCGAGATGGCACCCACTAAGGGCAGAAGGCATAACTGCAAAGGATAATTCCAAGGCGCGATAATGAGTGTTACACCATGGGGTTCAGGTGAGATGAAACTCTTGGCATGAAACTGAGCCAGAGGAGTCCTTACCTTGCGGTCCTTGATCCAGCGGGGGAGGTGTTTTATGTGGAAGCGTATTTCCTCCAACACCATGCCGATTTCGGACATATAGCTTTCCATCGTTGATTTATTGAGGTCAGACTTCAAGGCTTCATTGAACAGGGCCTCATTTTCCAAAAGTGCTTTTCGCAGCCTTTTTAACATGTCCAAACGAAAGGATAAGGGGCGCGTCGCGCCTGTGTCGAAAAAGCGACGTTGGCGGGTGACTAAATCATGGATATTCACAGGCTTCCTCCTAGGTGTGTCAAAATTTCCTTTATTTGACGTATGAGCGCCTCGGCTTTGTCAGGCCTATGGCGATTCAAATATGTTTGTAAATCGAGCTCTGCCCGGTGGGCTAACTCTTCGGAGGCCAAAATATCAGGTACTAACCTCAGCCAAGAAAACCGCAAAATGTGGGCGACGAGCGGGGCACCGGTATCATTGGCGTCGAGGGAGACCAAATAGTCTCGGCACCGTACAGCGCCGGCAATACTCTTTGCAATATCGCCGTCGCCATTATCCGTCACGGTCGTTCGATAAAATCGGATGCATTCATCCAGATCCAATAGGCCCGTCGGCTCACCTTGGGTGGCCAAAGCAAGAAGGCGCGCCTCTTCATTCAAGTCCATCTGTTCGACGCCATTACTGATCTCGGTAATGGCGTTCAACAATGCGTCAGAAAAGCGGTACAGCAGTTCCACATACTGAGAACCAAAAGATCGGTTGTATGCTTTACGCTTCAAGACAATAAAGCGATCCAGCGTTTCGTCGGAGACATGGATTTTTTCTGTACCCGTCGTTGCGGTGAAATCCGGGCTTAACACGGCATCGCGAATGAATGCTTCAATCTCCTCCCGAGCCGCCTTTTCGAGGGCTGTCGCATAGGTACTGAAGGCAAAAACCGACTGCTCAAAGGAAATGCCGGCATCCATGCGAATGCGAATCAGGGCACATAGTTGCAGGTCTTCGCTTGAAAAAACGATGTTGCGACCTGTCTTTTTTTCCCGATGAGCCCCTCATTAAAAAGGCGGCGTACTTGGACTGAGGACAGATTGGCATAGCGCGCAGCCTCCGCAAGACCGACGGTCTCCGTGACTGTCTCTTCGTCCACCTTATGGATCGCGTCGAGTAGTGCCAAATTCATCCTGCTGTCACCGGCTGATGCGTTTAACAGTCTCTTGATGACTGAAAGCGGGTAAAAATGCTCCCGTTGCAATGTCCTGATCGCCTGGATTGTTTGGACTGAATCGGGATCGTACCAGGACATGTTCCGCCCGGTTTTTAAGACCGGGCGGATCAAGCCTTCTTTGACATAAAACTTCAGTGTCGACACATTGACACCGGAGGTTTTGGCTAACTCACCAATTTTGACCAGCGGTTTCTCAGTTGGTGTTTTCTCATTCATCCGCAAAGACTTTCTTTGTTTTTCTACTGGCAGTCGATGGCAATTTTCACCACATCAGGAGGGTTTTCAAGGGCCAACTTTAAGGCCGCCTTGTAATCATCCAGTTTGAAATAATGCGTGACAAAACCTTCCACACTGTAGATGCCGTCACGGATCCATTCTTGCACCAAATCAAAGGTATATAGCCTCCTGCCCTGCCATTCTTCCATGCCGTGGGCATCCACTCCTACAAGCTTCAACTCCTGCCACCAGATCGGCGTCTCATCAAAGCGAACGGCGCGCATATGGTGGCCGATCTTCACAAGTGTTCCTCTGGCTCGCAGAAGTCTGACTGCGGTATGGTTGGACCAGTCACCTCCGATACAGTCATAAATGCGATCAAAACCGCCAAAGAAGTATTTATTCCCCCGCATGCCGACAAAGACCTGACTGCCGCCTGTGGCCTTGGCGGTGGCCGCATAGGGATCGCCTTCGAGCACATGATCCGCCCCTAAACGCAGGGCAAAATCCTGCTTGCTTTTCACGCGCTCCATGACATAGAGTTCGCAGTCCGGCTCAACAATCTTAATGGCCTGTACAATGCCTAAACCGATGGAACCTGCGCCCATCACAAGGATTTTTTCAGCTTTTTTAGGCGGGGCGCAAAGCACCGAATGGACTGAGACACAACTCGGTTCCAGCATGACGGCCTGTTCGTCCGTCAGCTCGTCGTAGATACGCGCAAGTCCCCTGGCAGGATAGATGAAGCTGTCACTCCAGCCCGCTCCCGTCATAAGTTCACCGTAAGGAGAGGGGGTCCCGTAATTCAGACAAAAATTGTAGTCCCCCGCCTCACAATAATGACAGCGCTCTTTCAAACCCTTCGTATCGCATCCGGACATATAGGCGCGAATAGCCACCCGATCCCCAAGCTTGAATTCCGTAACATCTTCCCCAATTTCGGTGACGACTCCGACATTCTCATGTCCGAGATAGGTGTGCTTGGTTCCGGGGATCGGCTCCAGCGCGGAGTCTGTGCCGGTGGTCGCTTTAAAAAAACTGACATCCGTCCCGCAAAGTCCGCATGCAATATTTCTTACTCGCACCCAATCTTGAGCAGGCAGAGGGGTGTCGGGCAGATTCTTTTTGTACTTGACCGGATTAATACCGGTAAAAAGGAGACCCTTAGCCATCTTCGCGGCCGCTTTAGTGGCGAGGATACGAGGGATATCTTTGTCAAAATAGACGACTTTCATTTTGATCCTCCTTGATCAGGTCAGCATGCCTTGCAAGATGGCCATATAGTCATTCAAGTAGCAGGCATATTCAGGACTCCCGACTGTTTCTACATAGCCCTTTTCGACCCCTTCGACAAATTCGCATTCTTTGCCCAATACCTTGAGCGCGCCGTCAATTGACAGGAATCGGAATAGGACAAAGGGACTGCGCCGAGTATAGATTCCGTGACCGGATTTTGACTGACCGGCTTTTACACGAAAGTAACAGGCAATATAGGCAAGATCGCCCTCATGCTCTACTCTGAATTGATAAATGCGGTCTGGCTGGCGGCGGCAGAACGCCTGCATATCGGGGTCACCCAGTTTATTGTACTGACTTAATCCCCTCGTGATCATGTACAGGCTACTTTTGACTTTCAACGCCTTTTCTGCGTCGTTTTTGAGTTTATCGTTTGCCTTGGTCATTATTTTCAATCCCATGAGCACACTGAGCACCGGGGGAAGCATGGAGAGTTTGCCTTTAATCGACGGAAGGGCTAAGCCACCCTTCAGCAAGGCGTTCATTTTTTTCACTTCAGAGAATGTCAGCGACAGATCCGCATTGTCAAGGGGACCCTGCACGACTTTCACCGTGCCGTCGTGAAAGATGAGATGACAGCAAAGAAGGTCGTCGCCGTTTTTCGCGCCGAACTGGACGGTACCGCGAAAATGTTGGAATTTTTTGTGGAGCTTCGGATCATCGTCCAAGAGCACCTGCATGGTTGGAAAGGCGGCGTTGAAAAATAACTTCGCCGTCATGATTTCCTGTGGAGACGCGGACATGGTGTTACCCCCTTCCTTTTTTAATCGTCATCCCAATTTTCATCTTCTTCGTATTCCATCCCCATCATCTCGCGCACCTTGTCAACGATGCCGTTCGCGTCGAGTTGGTAATGCGCGTAAAGATCTTCAGCGTATCCGATGGTGACAAAAATATCCTCAAGGCCGTGTTTTTTGAACATGCAGCCCTTGCCGGATTCGGCGATGACACTGGCGACCGCGTCGCCTAAACCACCCAGCACATTGTGTTCTTCAATGGTCAAGATTCGCCGAGTATCGTTGACGGCCCGAAGCACCGCTTCCCGGTCGATGGGCTTAATCGTATGCATGTTGACGACGCGCACACTTAAACCATCCGATTCCTCCAAGGTTTTGGCCGCATTGATTGCCTGCAACACCGCAATGCCGCAGCAGATGATGGTAAGATCCGTTCCTTCTCGCATCGTGATGGCACGGCCGATCTCGTATTCGTAGTCGTCGCTTTCGTAGCATGGGGGTTCAAAACCGCGCCCGATTCGGATGTATACGGGATCCGGTGTATTGACACAGGCTTGAACGGCCTTGCTCGTCTCGATACCGTCTGCGGGACAAATCACCGTCATATTGGGAATGGCGCGCATCACCGCAAAATCCTCAGTGCAATGATGCGTTGTCCCCGCGTGGCCAAAAGAGATTCCCGCGTGTGTAGCGATGATCTTGACGGGCAGATTTTGGTAGGCAATATCCGTGCGTACCTGCTCAGCCGCTCGCAAAGAGGCAAAGACGGCCATCGTGGAAGCAAAGGGGATAAGGCCTGCTTTTGCCAGGCCGGCCGCAATCCCAAACATATTCTGTTCGGCAATCCCGACGTTGTAAAAGCGGTCGGGAAACAAGTCAGCGAAGTATTTGATGGCGGTCGTTTTTTCAAGATCCGCCGTGATGCCGACGATCCTGTCATCCTGCTCGGCCAGTGCGGCGAGTGTTCGCCCGTAGATTTCCCGGGCGGTCATTGTTGACGCGTCATAGGCGTTCCAGTTGGTTCCGGTAACTACTGACATTTGCTTAACCCTCCTCGCGGCTTAAAATACTCGCCTTAGCGCGATCGCACAAAGCGGAATCGCCTGAAGCGTAGTGATAAAGGACATTATTTTCCATGAAATCGACGCCCTTTCCTTTGACCGTATGGGCCAAAATAAGCACCGGCACATCGGTGGCAGCCCAAGCTTTTTCCAAAGCCGCATCCAATTCGTCAAAATCGTGGCCATTGACTTCAAGGACCTCCCAGCCAAAGGCGCGCCATTTATCCGCAAAGGGTTCCAAGGCCATCACATCTTCGGTCATACCGTCAATCATCAGGCGGTTGCGGTCCACAATACCGATGACATTCCCCAGCTTGAAATGTGCTGCAGACATGGCCGCTTCCCATACACTGCCCTCGCAGCACTCGCCATCACCCATGAGACAAATCGTTTTATAGGCCTTTTTCAGTTTTCTGGCGCCAAGTCCCAATCCCACCGCCATGCTGAGTCCATGGCCGAGACTGCCCGCGGAAGCGTCACAGCCCACGACCTTGTTGCAGTCAGGATGCATGGCAAAGGGACTGCCAAAATGATTGAAAGTTTTTAATGTTTCCTCCGGGAAGTACCCTCGTTTTGCCAACACCGGAATATAGCCGGCTGCGGCATGGCCTTTGGACAGGATAAAGCGATCCCGATCCTCCCAGTCCGGTCTCTTGGGATCAATGTTCAGATACTTGAAATACAGGATTGACAGGGCTTCTACAATGCTAAGTGAGCCACCAATATGCGCTCCGCCCGACCAGGCCATCACATCCACCATGGTCAGGCGCAGTTCACAGGCGATATCTTGCAACCGCTGTTTTTCTTCCGCCGATAATGCCATTTCACGTCCCTCCTTAATAATATTCACAACTCACAAGTAGAGAGTGCTACTCTCTACTTTCAAATGTATCGCATCGCCAGGCGACTTGCAACGGATTATCAATAATACTGACTCATAACTTGTGCAAGAACAACAAATTTGACCCAAATAGGCGTTAAAACAGGAGAAGCAATTTTCTTCTGCACATACATAAGCAAGCTCATTTTATGCAATCATGGCGTCAGAGTTCACAAATATTTCACAATTGAGTGATAGTTTAGAACCGGAGTGAAACTCTACAGAGGAACTGTTTGAGGAGGTATTTATGTTAGAAAAATCGTTTAAGCTCAAAGAAAGGGGCGTAACCGTCAAAGGTGAACTGGCGGCCGGTTTGACCACGTTTATGACGATGGCGTATATCCTGGCAGTCAACCCCGATATTTTGAGCGTCACGGGCATGAATCCGGGCGGCGTTCTGATCGCGACAGCGCTGTCGTCCGCGGTTGCATGCGTATGCATGGCGTTTTTTGCCAACCTGCCTTTTGCACTTGCACCAGGCATGGGATTGAACGCCTATTTTGCCTTTACCGTCGTTTTGCAGATGGGGTATTCATGGCAGTTCGCATTATTTGCCGTTTTTGTCGAGGGTCTTATTTTCATCCTACTCTCACTGACCAATGTGCGTGAAGCCATATTCAATGCCATCCCACTGACGCTGAAACATGCGGTAGGTGCCGGTATCGGACTCTTTATTGCATTCATCGGTCTGCAAAACTCAGGCCTTGTCCAGGGCGATCCTGCGACGCTCGTGGCCTGTGTCCCATTTAAAGATGACATGACCGGTGTAGGCTTGCTCTCGCTTCTGACCCTTTTGGGCGTTGTCTTGATCGGCGTTTTGGCCTACAAAAAAATCAAAGGCGCGCTGTTGATCGGAATGGTCGGCATTTGGATTGTCGGCATTATTCTGCAGGCGGCCGGACTGTATGTTCCCAATCCTGAAATTGGACTATTCTCGCTTTATCCTTCATGGGGACTGCCCGACTTTGCCGGGTTCGGATCCCTTGTCGGACAGGCATTTAGTTCGACGGCATTTGAAAACTTCAATATTCCTGACTTCCTAATCATCATGTTCTCCTTCCTGTTTGTCGATATCTTTGACACACTCGGCACCTTGATCGGTGTCGCGGACAAGGCCGGCATGCTGGACGAAGAAGGAAGACTGCCCCAGATTAAGGGTGCCCTGATGGCTGACGCCGTCGGTACCGTAGTCGGCGGGGTGGTGGGTACATCGACCGTTACAACCTATGTCGAAAGTGCTTCGGGTGTTGCCGAAGGCGGCCGCACAGGCCTCACGGCCCTGACCACGGGCGTCCTGTTCTTATTAGCGATCATTCTCGCGCCGATCTTCATCTCGATCCCGTCCTTTGCGACATCCGCCGCATTGATTTACGTCGGGTTCCTGATGCTGTCGTCGATTGTGAAGGTGGACTTCTCCGATATTTCAGAAGCCCTCCCCGCCTATGTTGCCCTGTTCGCGATGCCGTTCTTCTACAGCATCTCGCACGGCATCATGTTCGGAATCATCTTCTACGTCCTGATCAACCTGATCACAGGCAACACGAAGAAGATCAGCCCGCTTATGTACGTCCTGGCCCTCGCGTTCATCTTGAAGTTCGCGTTGCTCGGATAGCATCGATTTAACACATACAGTACGCCTCTGTGATGAAATGGCCCGGGCTTTTTGCCCGGGCTTTTCATGTCGTATAATCGTTTCAATATGAACAGCTGGTTGATCGCACTTCTATCTCTTTTGGGCTTTGGCCTGTTATGCCTTTTGTACGGCTTTTGGATTGAGCCGCGCTGGGTCAAAGTGAGAAAGCTAGAGATAAACATTTCAAACGATCACCCGGCCCGGGATCAGTCCATTCTCTTTTTTTCAGACCTTCACGTCGGCGCGAAAACGACGCCCCGAAAACTGCAAAAACAGATGCGGCAAATCGCAAAACTGAAAGCAGACGCCATCCTTTTCGGAGGAGACCTCGTGGAAGAGAAAACACCTCTCTGGGATGAATCGTTCAAAGCGATGGTCATCGAGGCACTCTCCTCGCTTTGGGCCCCCCATGGAAAATGGGCCATTTTCGGCAACCACGACGTGGAGGCACCGCGCTACCGTCTATGGACCGAAGAGGTGCTTCAAAAATCGGGTTTTGTCCTGCTTGAAAATGAAGCGATCAGCCTTTTGGGAATCCCTGTTTGGGGCTTTGGCAATACGCACCACACAGAAGCCTACTTCGACGAGAAACGCTTCAACGAAAGCGCAGAGGCTACAGACGATTTCAAACTCTACCTTGTCCATGAATCGGACTGGTTTCCAACCCATAGGCCGGCCGAAGGGCCGGGACTTGTCCTATGCGGGCACTCCCACTACGGACAGGTCACCCTCTTTGGCCTGCCGCTCATACGGCCGAAAGGCGCCAAGAAATACTGGCGGGGGCGCTATTCTCTAGCCCCCAACTTAAATCTGTTAGTCAGCGCCGGCCTTGGAACCGTACATATCCACGCACGATTCTTTGCGCGACCGGATGTCATACGCTTGTCGTTTAAGGGTTAGCCAAAAGCGTCTTCTTTTTTAAGATCTGCTCTTCCACACGATCGATATACAGCTTGATATCTTTTGGGTTGTGAACGCGCAATGCCGTCTGTTCACGGATCACCTTCGAGGAAGCCCCGCTCCCCAAACCGATGACAGGCACCCGGTCGCTCATCATGGCGACATTGTAAAGGGACGCGTGCCCTTCCCTTGTAAAACCGGTATTTTCAAGCCCCGAACGGCAATTTTTTTGGCGGTACAGGTAATAAGGGCGATACCCCTCTTGCCTGAGGCGCTCATGGGCCACTTCCACGGCCTCTATCAAGGAGGGGTCGGGCAAAAGTGTGTCCCGATCGTCAAACATGCGATCCAAAAAAGAACCGCGCTTGATCGCCAATGCGTGAAGTGTAATACTTTCAGGACCCAGTGCGATGACGCGTTCAAGTGAGTTTAAGAAAGTGTCGGAGTCTTCTCCCGGCAGCCCCGCGATCAGGTCCATGTTAATGTCCGAAAAACCCATCGAGCGCGCTAAATGAAAAGCACGAATCGTTTGTTCAACCGTGTGGTGACGGCCGATGCGCCTTAAGGTTTCATCGTGCATCGCCTGCGGATTAATGCACAATTTATGAAAGCCGAACGCTTTTGCAATTAATAGTTTCTCGCGGTCAATGGTGTCAGGGCGCCCCGCTTCCATCGTTTTCTCAGCGTTCTCTGCTAAAGGCACATACTGCAGCACCTCTTCTAGATAACGCCTGAAAAGATCGGCAGGGAGGCTTGTAGGCGTCCCCCCGCCGTAATAGACCGCTCGGATTTTTCCTTGAAACGTCCCATCGAAAACACCTTCCGATTCACGGATCACCGCGTTGACGTAGGACTCAAGCGCATTCTTTTGCCGCGTGGCATCCTGCGTGATAAAGCTACAATAAAGGCAGCGGCTGGGGCAAAAAGGAAGCCCCACATAGAGCATGGATTCATGCTCCTGAATTTTGTCCAAAATTTTTTCTTCCGCCAAGGCAGTCCGAACGGCAAGGCGCGCCTTTTGCGAAGAAAGGCGCCAATAACCTTCCAGTTCTTCCGTGGCCTTTTGTTCATCTACCCTTTGCAGCACATCCAGCGCGATTTGCGTAGGGCGCACACCGGTCAATGAGCCCCAGGGAAACAAAATGCCTGTGGCGGCAGATAAAACGACATAAAGCTGCCGTTTCAACACGCGCCGGATATCGTGCAAGGCAACCTGTTCATCGATCTGTTCTAACAGCTTGCGTTCCCCGTTTTCCGCTACTGCGAAGATCGAAGTACTCACATGGATCGTTGTTTCTGAAAAGCCGCTGCGTGAAGCCTCACGCGCTTTTGCGACGCCAATAGGCGGCGTTACTTCGGAAATCACATGAAGCGGACGATCAAAGGGAGCTTCATAAAGGCCGGTTCCATTTTTATTGACATCCCCGAAAAAAGCGCGGGCGACATCGCACATCGCAGCCCACTCCCGGTGGCCTAAAATCTCAAATACTACCGACATGCTGTTTCTTTAACCAAAAATTCCCGCTTTACCCAAAAGCCAAAGCGTAAATAAAATGATGGGCTGGTGTGCAAAATAGACCCAAAGCGAATGGCGCCCCAGGAAACGGATAGGACGCGTCAAGCGGTAGAACAAGCCCTCTTCTTTTGTGAGCGGCAACCCGGGCGCGTAGAGCGTTTGGCCGATCGCGGCTCCGATGAGGAAGCATCCGAGCCATGGGAAAAGCGGCAACTGATCCAAAACATGCGCATTAGCCGCGGATCCGAGCATGATAAGAAAAGGATTGTTGGACCACCGGGGCAATACGGGTTCGATCATGGGGGCGATGAAGATACCGAAGCTACCCAAAATAATGAGCATTCCCGTGAAGCAGTGTGGCTGGTAAACCGTATCTTTCGGATTGTCCAGAGACAGTGAAAACTGTCTGGGGATCCACGCCTGCCTTTCGGCCCATTTTTCGACCGCGGCGTAGACGACCGTCGACAGGGCGACCACGTGAATGACATTAAAAAGGATTATGCCGATACCGGTAAAACCGTCCACAAATAGCGTGAGTGCCGTGGCCGCGATACTGAACAAAACCATGCGGATTCCGCGCTTCATGCTGTTTCTGGAAAACCGGGAGCTGATGCCCGATACACCCAAAAATACGGCCAGCACAATAGGTCTTCCCACCTGACTGAACCAATAGTCATGCTGGAATGCGACGGCTTCCACGCCGTAGATATCGTAGAGATCTCCGATCGTATGGTGGAACATCATGAGGCAGAGCGCGATGCCTCTTAGTAAATCAATTTCAGGAATACGCCGTTTATTAACCAGCAACTCGCCATTCATAGGGCATCTCTCTCCGTTTGTCGGTCCCAATCAATATTGCTTCTATTTTAATACAAATCGACCCTGATGTCAGATCGCGGCCCTCTAACTCCCTATAATCAAGCGGCCCCAGAGGATTTCCTTTGGGGCCGCAAGTGTTAGTACCGAAACGACGTACGTATTTATTTCTTGCGCGGATACCTCAATGCAGACTGCGCGGCGGCAAGTCTTGCGATCGGTACGCGGTACGGTGAGCAGGACACATAGTCCAGTCCGATGATCTGGCAGAATTCAATCGATGACGGTTCTCCGCCATGTTCGCCGCAGATACCGAGCTCCAGCTCTGGCTTTATTTTGCGGCCGAGTTCAACGGCGGTGCGCATCAGCTGACCGACGCCTACGCGGTCAATTCGGGCCGTCGGATCGACCTCAAAGATACCCACTTGGTAGTATTTTTCAAGGATCTTGCCGGCGTCATCGCGGGACAAACCGTAGGTCATCTGCGTTAAGTCGTTCGTGCCGAAGCTAAAGAAATCAGCCTCACGCGCTACTTCATCCGCCGTCAGGCAGGCGCGCGGGATCTCAATCATAGTACCGACCCAGTACTTCAGATCCTGACCGGACTCTTTGATCATGCGATCGGCGGTGGAGCGGATGAAACCATTCAGGTATTCAAGCTCCTTCACTTCACTGATCAGGGGGACCATGATTTCAGGCAAGACCGTGATGCCTTCCTTTTGGGCTTCTAAAGCCGCCCCGATAATTGCTTCTGTCTGCATCTCGGCAATCTCGGGATAGCTGACCGCCAAGCGGCAGCCACGGTGCCCGAGCATGGGGTTCAGTTCGTGGAGTTCCGTGATGATCTCCTGCAGGCGTTCATAGGTGAGGCCAAGCTCCTCAGCCAATGCTTTGACTTCGGGTTCTGCCGTCGGCAGGAACTCATGCAAAGGCGGGTCGAGCAGGCGAATGATGACCGGCAGGCCGTCCATGACACGGAAAAGACCCAGGAAGTCTTCCTGCTGCATGGGCTTAATCTTCGCTAAGGCTTTTCTTCTGTCTTCTTCGGTTCTCGCGACGATCATCTGACGGAACAAGAAAACGCGATCCGCCTCAAAGAACATGTGCTCGGTACGAGTGAGCCCGATTCCTTTGGCGCCGAGATCGCGGGCAACTTGCGAGTCGTGCGGTGTATCCGCATTGGCTCTCACCTTCATCTCGCTGATCTCATCGGTCCATTCCATTATCGTCTGAAAGTTATCGGACATCTCAGCTTCAACCGTCGGGACGCTGCCTTCGTAGACAAGCCCCGTGGAACCGTCAAGCGAAATGAAATCGTCCGCGCCGTATACTTTTCCATTGATAGTCAGCGTTTTGTTTTTCTCACTGATCAAGGCTTCTGAACAGCCTGACACACAGCATTTACCCATGCCGCGAGCCACAACAGCCGCGTGGGAGGTCATGCCGCCGCGCGAGGTCAGAATGCCTTCTGCGGCCGCCATGCCCTGGATGTCCTCCGGAGAGGTCTCTTCACGGACCAAGATCACAGGGCGCCCCATCTCTTTGGCTTCGGTGGCCTGCTGCGCGGTAAAGGCGATCTGCCCGGTTGCCGCGCCCGGAGATGCGGGGAGACCCTTTGCCGCTACATGTTTTGCGGCCGCCAGCGCCTTCGTATCAAAGCCGGGGTGCAACAGCGCATCAAGTTGCTGCGGGTCAATGCCCAAAAGCGCTTCTTCGCGTGAGATCAGGCCTTCAGCGACCATGTCAACTGCGATCTGCAAGGCGGCCATCGCCGTCCTTTTGCCGTTTCGCGTCTGAAGGATGAACAGTTTTCCATTTTCAATCGTGAATTCAAGATCCTGCATGTCACCGTAGTGGCGTTCTAAGTCATGCGCGATCTTGTAGAATTGCTCGTATACTTCGGGCATCTGCTCTTCCAGGTGATCGATTGTGAAGGGCGTCCGGATACCCGCGACCACGTCTTCGCCCTGAGCATTCATCAGGTATTCGCCGTAGAGCTTATTCTCACCGGTGGAAGGGTTTCTCGAGAAGGCGACGCCTGTGCCGGAGCTTTCTCCCATGTTGCCGTAGACCATCTCCTGCACGTTCACCGCGGTGCCCCAATGTGAGGGAATATTATTCATCTGGCGGTAATAAACCGCACGGTCAGTGTTCCATGAGCGGAACACGGCTTCTGTCGCGAGGATCAGCTGCTGTTTGACATCCTGCGGGAATGATTCGCCTTGTTCTTGTTGGTAAATTTCTTTAAATTTTGCGACGATGCGTTCGAGGTCATCATCGTTCAGATCCAGATCGCTCGTGATCCCGCGCTCTTTTTTCACTTGATCAAAGAAATCTTCAAAGTGTGAACGGGGGATGCCCATCACGACGTCTGAAAACATCAGGATGAAACGGCGATAGCTGTCAAAGACAAAACGATGGTTGCCGGTCAACTCTGTCAAGCCTTCGGCCACTTCGTCATTCAAGCCGAGGTTCAAGACCGTATCCATCATGCCCGGCATCGACGCGCGCGAACCGGAACGAACCGACAGCAAAAGGGGACGTTTCGGATCGCCGAACACCTTCCCCGTCGCTTCTTCTAGTGTTTTAAGTGAATTAAAAATCTCTTCGATAATCTCAGGCGCAATGCTTTGGCCGTCACTGTAATAGCGATTGCAAGCTTCGGTTGTCACCGTGAAGCCGTTTGGTACAGGCAGTCCCAATCCGACCATCTCCGCCAGATTAGCGCCCTTTCCGCCTAAAAGCTCACGCATCGAGGCGTCGCCTTCGGCAAACATATAGACGTATTTCGTCATCCTAAACCCTCCCAATAATTATTTAATGCCTCTATGGCAGGTCAAATCTGCCTTTGAAATATTCCACCAGCTGATCAATGGGCAGCCGGACCTGTTCCATTGAATCGCGTTCTCTGACCGTCACCGCGTGATCTTCTAGTGACTCGAAGTCAAAGGTCACGCAGTAGGGTGTTCCGATCTCATCTTGACGGCGGTAACGGCGTCCGATGGATTGCCTGTCGTCGTATTCGCAAAGGTAATGCTTCACAAGTTCGTTGTAGAGCTCTTGTGCGCCATCTTTTAGTTTATTGGAGAGCGGCAACACCGCGATCTGCACCGGCGCAAGGCTGGGCAAGAAGCGCATGACAGTGCGTATCTCTCCGTTTTCTAACACTTCCTCGTCATAGGCCTCTGACATGATCGCGAGTACCAGCCGGTCGACACCCAGGGAAGGTTCTACGACATAGGGGATATATTTTTCATTTTTCTCGGGATCAAAATAGCGCAAATCTTCTTTTGAATGCTCGATATGCTGCTTCAAATCGTAATCGGTTCGATCCGCGATCCCCCAAAGCTCACCCCAGCCAAAGGGGTAAAGGTATTCGATGTCCGTGGTCGCAAGAGAGTAAAATGACAGTTCCTCTTGGGTGTGATCTCTGAAGCGAAGATGCTTTGAGGGAGCCCCATATCGATCAGCCAGTCTTCACAAAAGCTGCGCCAATATTCAAACCATTCTAAGTCCGTACCCGGTTCACAGAAAACTCGAGCTCCATTTGCTCGAATTCGCGTGTGCGAAAAATAAAGTTGCCGGGCGTAATCTCGTTTCGGAACGCTTTACCGATTTGCGCGATGCCAAAGGGAATCTTGCGCCTTGAGGTTCTTTGTACATTTCTGAAGTTCACAAAGATGCCCTGTGCGGTCTCCGGGCGCAGATAAAGCTGCGACAAATTATCCTCTGTGACGCCCTGGAATGTCTTAAACATCAGGTTGAACTTTCGCACGTCCGTGAAGTCGTGTTCGCCACAAGACGGGCAGGGAATTTCATGGTCGCGCAATAATGCAGGTAGGTCTCATTGTCCCAGCCGTCGACATGGAGGTCAATGTCACGCGACTTGTTCCAATCATCGATCATCTGATCCGCTCTAAAACGCCCGCGGCATTTCTTGCAGTCAATCATAGGATCTGAAAAGCCGCCCACATGGCCTGAGGCCTCCCAGACCGAAGGGTTCATCAGGATCGCCGCATCGATCCCCACATTCAAGGGACATACGTTTCGACAAAACGGCGCCACCAGGCTGCTTTGATTCTTTGTTTAAGTGTTGATCCGTAAGGGCCGTAATCCCATGAGTTGGCAAGTCCGCCGTAAATCTCTGAGCCCTGATAAATAAATCCTCTGTTCGCGCTTAAGGCGACAATTTTCGCCAGCGCGTGTTGTTCCTTGGCCATTCAATCTCCTGTTCGCTAGGGGCGTTAATCCAATTCGTCTTCTTTCGCCGCGTCTTCTTCCGGCTCTGTGTCCTCTGCGGCTTTACGTTCTTCTTCTTCCATGAGCGCGACATGGCTGATCAGGCGCTCCGCGATAAGCGATGCGTCTTGCGCTGAGATACCGACTTGCTCAAACACGTCTTCTCCCGGCTGCCGATCGATTTGGCGCATGATACGGCTCTGCTCTTCGAGTCGTTCTTCTTCCTCTTTGGCGCGCGCTTCACGCAAGGCCGCTTCTCGGGCCGCAATAATTCTGGGATGCTCCGGGATGATGACATCCAGTTTCCCGTAACGATAGACAACGGATCCGACTCCGATTTCCTCACAGGCCAAGGTCACCTGGTTGGGCGTCTCTGTCTCAAAGGTCGGGCAGGCGCCCGAAGTCAGCTGACGCGCACGGCGCGCGGCCAGCATCGCGAGAACGTAACGATTTTCTGCCCGTGGCAGTAAGGCTTCTGTAGATGGATGAGTTAGCATGCTTAGCTCCTATTATTCTTAAGACAAGGCTTCGTGGCCCGTCTTTTATTCAAATTTGCAACAGCCCATATTATACTGTCCCAAGGTCGCATTCGTCAACAAAAAGCCGTGTAGTACGGCGCTTTTCGGCCCTCATGATGGCACTGACATCGGCCGCGGCTTGTTCGACTTCGTCATTTAACACCCAATAATCAAAATGTTCAATCTGCAAAAGCTCTTTTCGAGCGGTCAAAAGCCTGGCTTCGATGGCCTTTTTGGTTTCCGTCCCGCGCCCGTTCAGCCGTTCGCGCAACGCCTCTTCTGTTGAGGAAGTCACAAATATGATGACGGCATTCGGACAGTTTGCTTTCAATTCAAGGGCTCCCTTGACCGTCAGGTCAAGCAATATATCGATATTTTGCGCGATCATGCGGTCCACCGGTTCTTTCGGAGTCCCGTAATATTCATCGCAGTAAATGTCGTATTCCAAAATCTCGCCCCCGGTGATTAAACGCTCAAAATTATCGCGGGTGGTGAAATGGTAAGAATGTCCGTCGACCTCTCCTATTCTCGGCGTCCTAGTCGTCATCGACACGGAGTGAAATCGTTTAGGGTCCTCTTTTCGCAACTCGTCAATAATGGAATTTTTCCCGACACCTGAAGGACCCGATAAAACAATAAGGAGTCCACGCTCTTCGGGGATGTTGTCATACAGCGTCATGCGCGATTTTCTCCTTCTTGTCGTAAGGGCAATGACTCAGGATCGATGGACGATAGTACCACATGGTCGCTGTCCATGACAAGAATAGAACGCGTTTTCTTTCCGCCCGTGGCGTCAATCAGCGCGAAACGTTCGCGTGCATCCTGAATCAGGCGCCTTGAAGGCGCGGAATCGGATGTGACAACCGCAATCAGTCTGGAACGCGCGACAAAGTTACCGTATCCGATAGGGATCATGTCATAGTCCATAGGCACCTCTATTCCAAGTTTTGCACCTGCTCGCGAATTTTCTCGAGCAGTGTCTTGACGGCTACCACCGTCTCGGTCAAATCAAGATCGTTCGCCTTCGATCCGATCGTATTAATTTCGCGAAACACCTCTTGCATCAAAAAATCAAGCTGTCGGCCGACTGGCGCATCCGACAAAAGCGCCGTATCGAGCGCGTCCGCGTGGGCCTTGAGCCGCGTGATTTCCTCATCAATGGAGGCGCGGTCCGCAAAGAGCGCGACTTCCGCAAAAAGACGCTGGTCGCTGTACCATTCAGGGCGCTCTTCCAAAAAGAGCTCTTCTGCCCTTTTCAACAGTTTCTCCCGGTAAATCTCGGGCACCTTGGGCGCCCTTTCTTCGATCAGCAAAATCGCCTCTCTCAGCTCTTGTACCTTCTCAAGCAAATCGGCCACAAGGCGCGCCCCCTCTTCTTCGCGCGTCCGATTCAATTCGTCAAGCGCCAATAAGAGCGCCTCTTTCAGCAGGGCTTCAACCGTCTCCTCATCTTCATCGCGTTCGCCCGCGGCCAGTATCCCCGGCTGTCTGGCTAAAAAACCAGTCGGATCGGACAGAGGCTGTCCCGTGATCTGGACCAGCTCCTCAAGCGCTCGAAGGTACGATGTCACAAGCCCTCGGTCGACCGTCACTTCACTTGACGCACCCCCGCCGGATTCATCGGTCACACGAATATCGATGCGTCCGCGCCCTAAGCGCTCGGTCGCCAGTGTTCGCACAAGCGGTTCGTAAGCAAGAAGCCAGGCGGGTGCCCTGACCGCGATATCCAGATAGCGATGATTGACCGAGCGGCATTCTACGCGAAACTTGCGTCCTTCTTGTTGGCTTTCGCCGTTGCCGTATCCTGTCATACTTTTAGCCATGTTCCACCTTCCCCTTAACCGCCGTGGCAAACTGTCCATCTTCGCCAATAAGCTGTGGTGTGAAGTTAATTTGATCAGACGCCACCATTATATAACGGACGCCGTTAAGAAGCGGTCGCCTGTCATAAAAGGGCGCGTGATGATGAATATGACCGAACAGGCACAATTCAACCCCCGCCGCCTCCAATAAATCGCTGATCACGGAGCCCCTGCCCTTTTCATCAATGGGCGGATAATGCGTTAAGGCAATAAGGGGTTTTAGGCCTTCTTTTTTTTGCAATTTTTTCAACGCGTGAAGCGACAATTCCAGACGGATCGCTTCGCGATGCAAGATCTTCTCATCGGCCTTTGAAAAATTGTCATCACTTTCCAACAGCCATCCTCGCGTCCCGCACAAATGAAAACCTGCCACTGAGTGCGCGTCATTTCGAAGGAAGTCAAGCGTCGAAAAACCGTGGTCTTGGCAGAAGTCTTCAATTTTTCGGAGGGTCGACCACCAATAATCGTGGTTGCCGCGAAGCAGAATTTTTGCTCCGGGGAGTTCATGGATCCAACGCAGGTCACCTTCTGCCTCATCTAAGGAACTGGCCCATGAAATATCGCCGCCGATGAGGACCGTGTCATCCTCTCCTACGACGTCTTTCCAGTTCGTTTCAATGCGCGCCACATGATCCGACCAGCGCGGCCCGAAGACGTCCATCGGCTTATCGACAGCGCCTGCCAGGTGAGGGTCCGAGATGGCAAAAATTTTCAGTGTTTTTCGCCTCCCTGCTTATCTTCTTCATTGAAGTGTGAATAGACCGCCCGGGCGACCTCCTCCGGAATGCCTTTTACCTTTTGCAAATCTTCCATCGATGCCTGGGCAATATTCTTCGTGGAGCCAAAGGCCAAAAGTAATGCTTTTCGCCGGGCCGGCCCCACCCCGGGAATAGTCTCCAACTTATAACGCTTGGCGCGCTTGTGGCGCCTTTGTTCATTATGGCGCAAAGCAAAGCGATGTGCCTCATCTTGGATGCTGGTAAGAAGATGGAGTAGCCCTAATCTTTTGGCCCGATCATCTTCTGTTTCTTGCTCCAAGTCGTCATCCGACAGCGCGAAAGGTGAAAGTTCAACGATTTCACCCGAAGAAAGGACTAGGCCGCGCGTCCTGTGCCGGTCATCTTTCACGATGCCCGCCAAAGGAATGCCGTAGGCTAGAGCCACCGGGTGGGTGGTCGACACATGCCCGGCACCGCCGTCTACCAGTAACAGATCGGGGCGGCGTCCGAATTGTTCATCGTCAAGACGCATGAGTCTTCTCGACAACACTTCTTTCATTGAAAGATAGTCGTCAATACCTTCAAAGCCCTTAATCGTGAAGACCCGATAGGAGGAGCGCTCCGCTTTCCCCTGCCGAAACACCACCATTGAACCACTTCGATCCCCCTGACCCATATGTGAGATATCGAAGGCCTCAATGCGCACAGGATCCCCGGAAGTACCCGTCAACTCCCCTAAGTAACGAAGCGTCGCTTCGATGGCGACAGGGTCCGCTCCTCGCGAGAGAGAACGCCTCTCAAGCGCGCGAAGAGCGTTATATTGCACCATGTCGATCAATGCCTTTTTAGAACCGCGCTGAGGCCTGTGGAGCGTCACCTTCGTGCCCTTCATCTGGCTGAGCAGTGTCACGAGCAGTGCCTCGTCATCTACGGGTTCTGGGACGAGGATTTCTTTGGGGATTTGACCGGGAGAGCGGTATTGCTCGCGGATGAAGGAGGCAAGATACGCGCCGTCCTCCCCGCCCAGATCTTGCGCGAATACCTGCACGGAGCGTGACAGGCGTCCGTCACGCACTTCGAATTTGGTCATCGCGACTTCGTTGCCGTTTCGAGCAATCCCCAAGGCATCGCGTTCTCCGCCCCGCTGGTCCACCACGCGCTGCTCTTCGCGAAGACGTGACAAGGCCTGCCACTTGCCGCGAAGACGCGCGGCCTGTTCAAAGTCAAGGCGTTTGGAGGCTTCGCGCATTTCTGACAAAGAAACGCTCAATCAGCTCGTCGGTCCTGCCGTCAAAAGTGCAAGCACTTCATCGACAATCGCGCGATATTCATCTTCACTGTTATCTCACCGGTACAAGGCGCCACACAGCGTCCGATGTAATAGTTCAGGCACAGGCGCTCTTTACCGATCTCTCGCAGCGGGTCTCTTGAGCAGTTGCGTAGCGGGAAAACGGCTTCCAACACTTTCAGGGCGCGGTTGATGTCGCCTGCAAGCCAGGGGCCGTAGTAACGCGCGCCGAGTTTCACATCGTCGCCGACACGGAAAGCCTTCATGACTCGGGGGTACGCTTCTTGCAAGGTCACGCGGATGTAGGGATATTCCTTGTCATCTCGCATGAGGATGTTGTAGGGGGGCTGGTATTCCTTAATCAGATTCGCCTCAAGGACAAATTGGCTTCAGTTCATTTGCGCACAAAATCGTGTCGTAGGAAGCGATTTTTTGGATCATCATGGCGATCCGGCGATCCACGGCGGGGTTCTTCGCTGTGGAAACAAGATCTCGGTCGCTGCGCCCTTAAGGAATTGGCTTTGCCCACATATAAAACAGAGCCCTGGGCGTCACGCATAATGTAGACGCCGGGCTCTTCTGGTACTAATTCAAAAGCTGTGCGTGAAATCGATTCGGTTGTAAGTCATGATCCGTCATCCGAGGACCGTATTACGGCAGGCTGGGCCCCATATAATGAGACAGTTCAATGATTGCCTGGCCTCCGTCTTCTCCGTCTGCAGTCACCTCTAACGGGTCGCCGTCGACGATACCGAGCGATAAGACTCCAAAGGCTTTTAGCGTTTGCGCGCCGTCCGTCTTTCGCGATATAGATACTGGCATTGTAGTTCGATGAGATCTGAATCAACATCGCCACCGCGCTTCATCAGGGTTTCCTCTTTACAGTGAAAGATAACTGTTTCCTTCAGCATCGCGATCCTCCATAATGGCATGCACACCTAATCGTTCAGAGTCCTGTTCAGTATATGTTTTATACGCAACAGATGTCAATTCTACAATGAACAACTTCACAGCGTGAAATAAAGCCATTTATTGACATTGTCGCCTAATTAAAGAAGCGCCCCCCGCATCAGGATTGCGGCTTCCCCGTGTCTGAATAATAGCCTGGCCGCTTCCCCACGATGTCTATGCCCCGCGTCTCATACAGCCGGATGGCCGTGTCGTTGCTTTCTTTTTGCTTCCAGTATCAGGCGTTGCAACCTCAGGTCACCGCATGATCGCGCATAAACTGACAAAACTAGCACCCAACCCGATGCCTCGAACATTTTGATCCACGACGATGTTAAGGATCTCAAATTCATCACAAATCACACGCCCGATGGCAAAGGCATGAGGCTGTTCCTTGTCATGTTCAGGAACGATGACAAAGGTGACTGTCTCATCCTGTCCTTTCAGGCGATCCTTGTAAGCCCCTTCAGACCAAGGCGTGTGCCCCGACTGGGCGTCCAGTGCCACAATGTCGTAAAGATCTGAAAGCGTGGCTTTACGGACAAGCCAACGCGTCCTGTTGCGCGCCGAAAAAGCAAAAGGGAGATAGTAACGAAAAGGTTTATTTTTGACCATGTCCGCCAGGTTTCATGCGTTCGGCAGAAGAAGACAAGGTATAACGCGCTTCGAGTTTGAAAGGATCCGTCTCAACACCCTTTTCATCCAACATTTGAAGTGCCCGACCAATGACCCCGGACGCGCGTATAAAGGAATTGTGAGGGGGCGCCACATGGGCGATGAAAGGCAAATCCTCCAAGCGCTTTCCCTTGTCGCGAAGCGCCGTTTCGATCACGGGAACGCCGTCTCCTAATAGTAGCATTCGCTCGCCGGGGGCCACCCATTTTGATACTTCTTCGATCCATGCTTCAGCGGGCCTCGGTATTTCTTCCATGAGGGGAGATCCCTCACGCAGCAAGGTCGAAAATACGCGCCCGCCGCGCGCGTCAAGCATGGGAGCAATGAGCGAGTAACCTTCCCCCGCTGAGCTTGCGAGCGCTTCTAACGATGAGACAGCGACAGTCTTTGCGCCAACGGCATAGGCCATCGCCTTCACCGAGGAAAGCCCGATCCGGATCCCCGTAAACGAACCGGGACCTGCGGCAACCGCAAACAAATCAACATCTTGCAATGTCAAATCACAACGTGTCAATAGTTCATCGACCGCGGGCTGAAAGGTGATGGAGTGCCGGTAACCCATGGCGAGGGTATACTCCGCCAAAATGACACGGTCTTTTGCGACTGCAACCGACAGAGTCTTCCCTGAAGTGTCAACGCCCAATACGATCATGAACAATCTCCCACTAACGCCGCCATGTCGCGATTATCCGGGACATGTATCTGGAAGATACGGTCATCTTGTCCCTCCCCGTATGTGACGGATATGTCAATCACCGGATCCGGTAAAACCCCTCTCACGCGGTCACCCCACTCAACGACAGAAATCACCTCGCCTCCCACTTGCTCATCGAATCCGTGCTCCATAAAGTCCGAAGCGTCACGCAGGCGGTAGACATCAAAGTGGTGGAGTGTCCGGCCACCCGAAACTTCAGGTTCATGGACATGCAAATAGGTGAAAGTGGGACTCGATACATGGCTTTTGACCTTCAAGCCGGACGCGATACCCCGCACAAGCGCGGTTTTCCCCGCGCCGAGGCTCCCCGAAAGACTGACGGTGTCTCCCGCTTCAAGGAAGGAGGACAGCCGTGCTCCCAATGCGTACGTTTCATCGGGCGAGGATGTTTTTATCGAGTGTTCGAAAGGCATCTGCACTCCTCATGGTGAAAAGCCCCGTCGGGAAAAGACGGGGCTTTTTGTCAAACACGGGCATCTCTTTCTTATCTCTTGGAGAACTGAGACGCTTTTCTCGCCTTTTTGAGGCCTGGCTTCTTTCTTTCTTTGACACGGGCGTCGCGAGTCAAAAAACCCGCCTTTCTCAACACTAACTTGTGTTGTTCCGTATCCGCGTCGACGAGCGCGCGGGAGATACCGTGACGGATCGCTCCGGCCTGGCCGGCGATTCCGCCGCCGCGCACGTTCACTACGATGTCGTAGCGATCTTGTGTCCCTGTCTCGACGAGCGGCTGGCGCACGATCATGCGCAGCGTTTCGACGGGCAGGTATTCTTCGAACTCTTTATCATTGATGGTAATTTTTCCTGAGCCGGGATACAGGCGGACGCGTGCGACCGCTTCTTTTCTTCTTCCCGTCCCATAAAAGAATTGTGTGCTTCCTTTAGTCATATCGTTATTATCCCCCAGGTCTACAATTCAATCTTAATAGGCTGTTGGGCCTCATGTTTATGACGCGGTCCGGCGTATACCTTCAGTTTGCGGTACATCTGGCGGCCGAGCGTATTTTTGGGGAGCATGCCCCGAATGGCTTTTTCCAGCACGCGCTCAGGATGTTTTTCCATCATCCGCTCAAAAGGCACTTCGCGCAGTCCACCCGGATAACCCGTGTGGCGCCGATACAGTTTTTGTTGTTCTTTTTTGCCGGTGACCACGATTTTATCCGCATTCACCACGACCACAAAATCACCCATATCCATATGAGGGGTGAATTCCGGTTTATTCTTACCGCGCAAGATCGCGGCGATCTCCGTCGCCAGACGGCCGAGCACCTGACCTTCCGCGTCAACCAGATACCAGTCACGCTTTACATCGCTCGCTTTTGGCATATATGTTTTCATATTAGACGATTGTCCTCCCGCTATTTTCACCGCACGAATCGCGCGCGGCACGAGCCACATCTTAACAGGCCTTTCTTGGCCTGTCAACAGCTTCGTTGAAATACGTCACAGATGCTTTCGATTTCGCTCGATTATCGTTCTTTTCTCGATTTATCGCGTGCTTCAAACACGTTTTTTCGATGCTTTTTCACATAGATAAGCAGCGCCATAATACCCGCGACAATGGCCCCGATGACGGCTAAAAGTCCTACGGCGGCAAGAATCAGGATGGACGGTTTGGTCTGTCCGATGCCTCCGGTAAAAACACATCCTCCTGATGGAGGGATTCCGGTGGGGTACTGGTGGTAGGTTCCGGCTCCGGCTCGGGTTCCGTTTCGAGCGGGGCAGTTCGTTTTCTACGATGGGAATCGCAAGAAGATCCTGCGGCTCCTTCAGGGACGCCCATGATGCGGGCCGCTTCTTCATGACCGCGCTCACCGACTTTGCCAGCTGTGAACGGCGGGCGCGGGACAATCCCGAGCGCCGCACAGATAAAATGGCGCCCGTCATTTGTATCTCCCGACCCGACAAGGCACATGCCGGCCTGGGATGTGGTACCTGCTTTGACGCTGGCAGAAGTGCGCTCATAATAACGCGACTCAAAGTAATCCTTACCGTAGATGACAAGCGCGTTTGAATTTCCCATCGTGCCCCCACCAGGCTTCTTCATGCTGAGCGTTTACAGGCATGCGGTAATAGCGCAGGGAACAAATATGCGCGATGACCGGGTGCTTCATCGCTTCTGCCGCGATCAGGGCAATATCGCGCGCGGTGGTGTAGTGACTTTGATCCGCCTCATCGAAACCGGCAGGATTTTGTGAAATGTGTGTTCACGGCGCCAAGCTTTCTTCTGGGCGCGCTCATTCATTCGCGCCACAAAAAGCTCCTGTGAATAAGAAGCATCGTTTCGTCGCTCCTGATCCACGGCGCCGTACGCACCGCCGTAATTTTGAGCGATGACGCGCGCGATGTCATTGGCCGAGGCGATGAGGAGGGCGCCAGGCAGTCAATCGTTCTTTTAAAGATCGCCTTCATTCAATTCCTTGATCCGGGCCGAATTGGGATCCATGAAATAAAGCGATTGACGGGAGACGGTAAGCAAGCGATCGGGGTCGAAATGACTGTCTTCCACAAGCAACAGCGCCGTCATAATTTTTGTGGTACTCGCGTTCGCCCGCCTTCGGTCCGCGTCCTTTTCCAAAATCACCTGTCCAGTATCCGCGTCGATCACACAGTAAGAGCCGATTTGAACATCTTCAAAAGTCGATCCAGCCTTCCCGCGCGGCCAAGACGCTCACCGGAAACGCGCTCCGTTACAAGCATGATGATAAGAACGGCAAAAATAATGGCTTTCTTCATGCATCCACTCCCCTTTCGTGATCGTGCTTTCCGACAGCCTCAAAGATCGTTTCCTGAAGCGAGTCGGTGACGGGAATCATCGTCAACGGCCCTTTCTTTTCAAGCGAGGCCCGAAGCGTCTCCCAGATCGGCACGCCCGATTCTTCGGCGAGCATGCGAACTGCGTCAGCCTCCGCACTTCGCGAGGCCTCATCGCCCAAAATCGCTTTTGCGGTTGTGTCGATGTCAAGCAAGGGCGATCGCTCCTGTACGTAACAGACGATGGACGTGTCTTTTTTGTCGGAATGACGCGCCCAGCAAGCAATCGCATCCGCTGTCTCGCGGCCGACCAAATAGTCTGTTTGGTCGTAAATATTTCGGATAATACGCAAGCATCGCCTGTAATCGTTACTTGCGACCGTCACCGATTGGTTCAAAAGGTGAATCTCATCTTCGTTTAAAAGCGGTACCTCCGCCTGATCCCATTTCCCCATAATGTCCAAAAGGCGACTTTCATCACGGCCTGTCACTTCAAATAGAAGTCGCTCCAAATTCACAGGCCACATGACACCGGGATCGTCGGAGCGCCTTCGTCTTTTTGCCTGCATCATCTTGCCCGTTTCAAACAAGGTCCTCAGGATCGCCGGTTCGTTTTCTCCGACATAGACAGCGTCGATCGGAAGCTCGAGACTGTTGGCGTACACGAGCCCCGCAAAGAAGCTCAAATGATTTTTATTGACCACAAAGGTCATCGAATCTTCAGGTGTTTTTTCCGCCAGGATCAGGGCCAAAGACGCGGTGACAAGCGCTCCTGCGGTGAGCACTTCCAAAATATGTCCCGGCCCCCAAAAAATCGGATCATAGCCTTGTGCATTCAAGGCTTTTTCAAAAGATTCATCGGCCGCAAGCCCGCTAAATTCTCGGTAACGCGTATCAAAGCTGTCTTCAAAAGAAAAGGCCTTTTCATATGGCTTTAAAAGCCATGAAATTTCAGAAGAACGTCCGCCGTTTTGCGACACAAAAAAGATCTTTTTGTACGCGCTCATAAGACGAAGCGAAGATACGGCCATATCGTCCGTGATCACGGCCACGATCAGAGGTTCTAGAGGGTTGCTTCGTTTTTCCTCAAGCCTTCTTAAAACGGCCAGAAAAATGGCGCTTGAGATGTCCGAGAGACTGCCTGTCGGGAGGCGGTCGCCGTTAAAAAGATAGTAGCGTTCAAGGTAGGCATTCAGCGGATGGACTGGCCATTCGAACGCGTCGCTTTCGGTGGTGAGTGTCAAGAGCGCTTCATCCACGATCGCTTCCCACACTTCGAGTGAAAAATTCGGCATAAAGCGATGGAAAAAAAGAGCCATCGTCTCTGCCGGTGTCTTTTCAAACATCGCCTCCAGGGACAATGCCTCCGGCAACCTCTCCGGGATGAACAGTCCACCTGTTTTTGACAGTCCGCGGTAGATCGCCTCCTCGAAACTTGCGGGGGCACCGCCGCGTGTGCTGATGTAGTTCATATCTTGTCTCATCTCCTCGTGTCTGGGAATGTGTCGCGGTAAATATCTAAAATCTCGGCAATCGATTCTTCATCCCTTTGCTCTTCAAGCACGCGTTCAAGCCAGTTCAGGCGCTCAAGGCGCGCCTCATTTCTTAATATGACCGGTCGCAGAACAAAAAAGAATAGTAAAAAAAGAAGGGATGCCGCGATAATCGCAATCGTCAGCCCCTGGATGAGTCGGACAAGGCTGCTGTGTTGGCGCACTGAGCGGGACATATCGCTTTCTTCTAAACGATATACTTCCTCTTGCTCGCGCTTACTGGCCATTTGGACACGGCCTATGCCGCCATCGTTGGCAGCGCGCTGCAGGATTCCGCTTTTGGCCATATGGGCCCGAACAGGCATGAGCAATTCCTCGCTTTTTTTACGCCTTGAATCGCGCGCTTCTTCCCGAATGCGCTCTTCGCGTGCGGCGATGCGGCAGCGGTCGACCGCTTTTGCAAGCGCGGCGTCGGGAGAGGCAAGAAGTACTTTCTCAAACTGTTCCTCGGCCTCACGAAACTGGCGTTCTCGAGCTAAGATCACGCCGTAAAGCGATGAGGCCTCCGCAAATTGCGGCCAACTGGCGGTCAGCTTATCAAGTGCAATTTTCGCGATATCGGTATTTCCCGTGATGGCCTGGTCGAGCGCCCGGTTATAGACCGACAAAATGCGCTCTTGCTCGGCTTCAGAAGCGATCAGTTCAGGGGGCAATTCGGTGAGCGGTTTCCAGGTCGAAAAGACGCGCTCCCAGTCAAAGGATTCCGCTTTGTTTTTAGCCTGCGGCACAGATCGTTTCGCTTCCATTTGTCGCAACTGTCATTCCACCTTTCCGATTTTGTGTCATGACCATTAAACCACAATCGTTAAAATGCGAATCTTTAACGAGCGTTTTTTGGACGGTTTAAACCCCGTACGAAAGGGCGTACCTCGCCTGCAAGATAGAAGCGATCCGGCAATGACCACCATGGCATCTCGTTCATTAGCAAGTAAGATAGCACGTGTCACCGCGTCTTTCGGATCTGTGAACGATTGAAAAAGAACCTCTTCCCCTTGATCTCCCATTAATTCTTGGGCCTCACGCACGAGGTCTTCCGCGTGAAACCGCCGCTCATCCTGAGGTTCTGTGCCCACCACGGCCGCAACCTTGTAGTCGGTATCAACCAGGAGTGCCTCGAGCATCTTCCGGTGCTCTTTATCCTCCAAAAAGCCCAGCACGAATACGATCGGTGTACGCCCCGAAAGCTCCGCGAGGCTCTTTCTCAATCCCAGACATCCTTGCAGGTTGTGTGCCCCGTCAAGCAGGACTGTCGGGTCTTCCAAAATGACTTCCATACGGGCGGGCCATGTGCAGTCCAAAATCCCCTGCTTCACCGCTTGCTCGTCCGCAAGCTTCGTATCAAGCGCGGCCTGTGCGGCCATGAGGGCATAGATCGGCTGGTAAGGCGCGAGCATTTTCGTGTGGTATTCAGCCTTTGTGGTTTTGAAACGCTGTCCTGTAAAGTCATGCGAGAGAAGCTCAAAATCCCCGTAACCGATAAAAGAAAGGGGGGCCGAAAGCTTGGCACATTGTTTTTCAAGTACCTCCCTTGCGACAGAGGCGTCTTCGTCTGAAATCAAAGCGTCCTCCGGCGCGTAAGCATAAACAGGGCAACCTTTTTTAATGATGCCCGCTTTTTCGCCCGCGATCGCGCGCATCGTACTGCCCAAACGCTCCATATGGTCAAATCCGGGCGCCCCGATCAAAGAGGCCAGGGGTTTCTCGATGACATTTGTGGAGTCCAGTCTGCCGCCCATTCCGACTTCTAGGATCAGAACGTCGCATTTTTGCTCTTTGAACCATAAAAAAGCAAGCGCGGTCATAAGGTCGAATTGAGTCGGCGGGATCCCGCCTTCTTCCACCACTTGACGTGCGGCTTTTTCAATCTTCGCGATCAGCCTCACAATCGCTTCATCGGGGATTTCTCCAAAATGAAAATCCTCATCAAAGCGCTTTAAATCTTTCGCGCCGTCTAACACGCGGATGCGCTCGTTAAAGCGCTCAAGATAAGGCGAGGTGTACCAACCAACCTTCAAACCCGCGTGGCAGAGGATATGCGCCAGGTAACTTGTGATGGACCCCTTGCCGTTGGTGCCCGCGACGTGGAAGGCGGGAATATCGCGCCAGGGATCAGATAGCGCCCGATAAAGCCTTGCGGCGCGGTCGCTGTGGTCATTGTCCGCAAATTTCTTCGCGCTCCCGATCGTCTGAATCGCCTGCAGCATGAGTGCTTCGGCGTCCACCGGATCCTGTTTTCGAAAAACATACAGTTTGCCGGAGACACGGTTCGCCAAGACGACGAAGATGAGGGCAATCAGTTTGCCAATATCCAGGGTGCCTTGGAAAAACTCGGTCGTGATGCCCAACACGTGGCGCACCAGATAGATGCCCACGTATTCAAACACAAAGGAGATGGTCAGCCTTGAGCCTATAAAACAGAAAGAACTCTTCACCGATCTTTGCCGACGAGCGAAACACCCACAGGCGGTTGAGCACGTAGGCGGCGAGCACTGAAAGGATAATCGCGGGCATCGAATAGTACCAGCGGTCAAGTCCTAACCAACGGCTCATGGCCATATAGATGAAGACGTTGACAGTGTCCGCCACAACGCCAGAAACAAAAATAGCGTAAAAACTCGACGGTAAAAAACAGGTCGATTAAGTGTTCTTTAAATTTCTTCATAGTTCATCCGTGTCGTAAAGCGCATCCCGGCCTTCACGAAGGTGCGTTGCCGGGCGGATGCCGGGCAGGCGCATATCGGTTCTGCCATTGGATGTTTCTCTTTTTCTGCTCGCTCACAATGGCCGCCAAAGCATGCCAGGCATCCTCCGGATCCGCTAAAACGGGCGCTTCGGGTGCTTCGCTTAAAGGTTCCGTAGAGGGATCCAAAATTTCATCTTGTGCCTCAACTCCTTCTTCGATCGGATCCGATTCTGATTCATCTTCGGCTTTCAAATCCTTCAGCGTCAGCTCCGGTTCAATCTTGGCCGCGCGCCGCGCGTGCCACCATAACCAAACGATAAGAGATACGATCAGTAACAGCAAGCCGACTCCTGCGGCAAGATAAAACGTCGGGATGACAAGCCCAAAAAGCACGATCCCCTCACGCGTTTCAGGCGTGGTTTCGGAAGGAATAGTGGGTTCTGTAGGGAGAGGCTCCGTCAGCGGCGTCGTCGGCTCTTCGCGGTCAAAGCTTCCCACGATCGGGATAATCCAAAGCTCCTCGCGGATTAAAGAATCAAGTGTTGCATCGTAAAAATAAAGGCGGACCTCTCGGCGTCATTCATCCGTAAAGCCAAAAGGTACGGCTCCTCCGATATGGGGGTAGTTCGTCTTCTTTTACCCCGTTTTCAAGATATGCATCGTAGAAAGATTTCGGTAGAAAATGGCCGTTCTTTGCCCGATAGCCCGGCACATCTTCGCCCCAAATGTTCAAAGTATGAAGCTCGAAACCTTCCGGTATGTCCTGTTCAGGAATCATTGAAAATGTGTAGAAACGAGACGACCACTCGGTGCGCAGATAGGGCACAAAAACCGCCAAGGTTTCGCCGTCATAAAGATAAGAAACCCTCAGTGCCGTCCTCTGCCGCAAGCCAAAAAGTGTGTACGGCAAGGTCTCAGACTGGTAGCCAGTGACATGTTTATCCTTCCACAGCACTTCGGCCGCTTCAAAACTCAAAGGAATCGTTCCAT
Organism: Clostridia bacterium; assembly: GCA_040766025.1. GTDB lineage: Bacteria > Bacillota > Clostridia > Saccharofermentanales > DTU023 > UBA4923. The sequence continues at coordinate 50,118 of JAXGRH010000005.1, forward strand.
CCAGCGGGACGCTTTCGGGAAGCGACAACGCTTCCTCGTCATAGCGATACCCGACCACCGTCTCCACCGGATGGTAGGGCTTTGTCTCCTCCGGCGTAGTCGAGGGGGTGGTCGTGGTCTCCGTGGGCGTTGTGGTGGTCGCTTGGGTGGTCGTCTTGGTAGTCGTTTTCGTCGTCGTAGGCGGCCTTTCAATCACATTGACCACCACTGACTTTGGCTTTCACCGCGATCGGTATCGCGGTATTGTTATCCCGGGAATATCAAGTGTTGAAGTAATCTCTTGTTTGCCCAGTGTTTTGGGCGTGAAATTAGCCGTGACCTCCAAAGAAGTCACATATTTGTCCGATATCGGATCCCCTACATGGCCCTTCTGATCTGTGCTGAGATAATAGAATCCCGCGCCGGGGAGTCGGCCACGACATAGCGATTTTGACACTGCTTTTCGTTGATATAGGCCGTCGTATCCGCATGTGCCGGGATGGGTTTGTCAAAGAGATCACGACCAGCACCGCAAAAATAAACACGACAATGGCTTGTTGGATACGCTCTTTTTTTCGGATCTTCAATTTCGTTTTTCATTTTCTTCCCATCTCTTCTTAATCGTTGGATCATTTGTTTTTGCCTAAAATATGGTTGGCCAAGGCCACGTAGTCGGCTGAATTCACGGCACCATTGCCATTTCACATCCAAGGCCATCATCGGTGCTCCGCTCTGTGCATTTTTGCCGAGGATATGCTGGGCCATCAGGACATAATCCGAAGAACTGATCTTCCCGTCACCGTTGATGTCTCCGTAAATCACAAGATACATCGTCTTAAACGATTCAACCTCATCGTTCAGTATTTCAATTTTTGAGCCTGTGCCAAGGAGGGCGTCTGGCGCAGGTTCTTTTCCCTTTGTGTCAAACACCTTCGCCGTATACCCTGCCGGCATATCAAGTGCCTCGGAGATTTTCTCGCTTGATGCTCTCGATAAATGAGCCAGGCATTTGAAAAATATTCACCGCGAATCACATAACCATTCTTGGCAAACACCGCTTCTCCGGGAGTGGCTTTCAAGGTATAGCTGCGCTTATGCCCGCTTTCAGAAACAGCCTCAATCACAATCTCATTTTCACCGGAAGTGAGTTGAATGTTGCCGGTATTTCTCCACGGTACATTGGGCGCGTAAGCAGTGGCAGATGTTCAAGCGATCAATACCGCCTTCCAGCAAGACCGTATATTCATAAGTTTCAGGGTGAAAGGCCGGGGATAAAGCGCCTTCTTCGACGGTAATCGATTTTAACCAATTGTTTCGGCTCTTATCGTCGGTGGGATAGGGGGCCGGATTCTTAGGCATCTTGGTCATGACAGGAATGCGAAAGACATAGGCCGATTCAAGCGGTCCTGCTGCTGATACATCGAATACACACGCGCCGCCTCAATGGAAGGCGCGTAGACATTGCCCATATACTGGTGCCAATAGGTGCCGTAGGTGTCGCCGTCAATGTTGAATTTTTGAAGATAAGAAGTGTCCTGGCCGGGGTTGATATAGCCTCGGCCAATCCAAAACGCGCCTCCCACAATCGCGCGCCATTGATTGTCCCAGGGTAAGAGATAATTCGCTCGCTCCGCTTCCGTCCAGGCCGCTACCGGTGCTCCCGAAACGGGCGTATTTCAAACCATTCGTGATGGGACTGGTGCCCGCGGTGGCCCCGATATTGTAAAGTTATAATAACCCTCGTAGCCTGAAACGGTCCCTTTAACCGAATCGGATCCGTTTTTTCCCACCTCTGTCAGACAGCGCTGCGCGAGGAAAAAGGGGTTGACGTTCGTCTTCACCGCGGCATCCATAAAGATTTCAGGATAGGTCATGGTTTTCTCTTCTCCGTTTTCGGTGAAGGTGACCGTCTTGCCCTCCATAAAGGAACCTTTGATCGCCGCCCGGATGGATTCAATCTTGTGGACCTCCGGGTGGTAAGTCAGTTTTTCAAACTGGAAAACCTGCTGCTCACTCAAAAAGTTCCTCGGATCGAGCGAATACGCGATGATCTCGCGGCTGGCCCCCATCCAGCCTCCCGCGTCGTAGATCTTCCACTTATCCGTTTCGTAATAATACTCGCCTTTCTCATAGGAGCGGTGGCTGCGCCTGGCACTGCTGTTAACCATATTGCGCCCGGGCGTCTTTTCTTCGTCGAGCGCTTTTTCAAAACTCAAAGGGGCCTTTGGGTTAGAGGTCGAACTCATATCCGAGACGTGAAACGCCTCAAATACCCAGTTGGGATAATCCGCGTGGAGCTGCCGCAAATAGGGTTTGTAACTGTCGGGAAAACCCTGGCTTGTAAGATACGCCTCAAAATCCTGATCGGCCGGCGGTTCGCCGCCACTGATGGGGTTATTTGTCAAGGTCACCAACGAAGCATGAATGTAGCCGTATCGGTCACTTCTCACTTCACGCAAAAAATACCAATCGGTGGATCCGCTTGAGGCATCTCCTTTGACCTTGCGGTATACTTCAACACTCGAACCCTGCGCGATGGTGGTCAGTCGTGTTGAATCAATGAGCCTGGGTTCTGAGCGCAACCAGCAACCGTTGGCTGCGTTGGTAAATCCTTTTTTTTCAATCACTTCGCCCGACGGCATGTCGACCGCATGGACGGTTAAGGGAAAGGGGAAAATTAGGGCTATCGAAAAGCATAATGACACGAAAAATAAAAAGATCACAACGGCCCTTCTCTTCTTTTGAATCGAGCAGTTATTGTCTCGTATTTTCATTCTATTTTTTGTCATTTGACCGCTCAAATACACACACCATGCCTATCTTATTTAAAGGGTTGTATAAGCGTATCATATAGGGAGCGCCAACGTCACGCCATCCGCAGTCATAGAAGCCTTGTCAGTTGTTTTAGAAATGTCATAGCTTTGTCGCGTTCTCGCAATCATAGCCATTAAAATCGAAGTCAAAATCGATCTCATCCAGCGATTTTGCATATGCGGGGATGGCGTAGGTCATAAACCAGCTGACCTCCGGCAAATCAAACGCGTGAATGCGATCCGTGATTTCAAGCTTGGCGCGATCAAACTCACGGTTGCCGACCTTTTGCTCATCCACGCATTTGATGTATGCGGAAAAACAATCGGCCACCTTCACAAGAAGTTTTGCTTCTCGCACGACGGGGTCGGCATCGTTCGGCATCAAAAGTGACTCGTAAAGGCAAGCAAGATCCTTGGGCAGCATCGCTAAGAGTGTCCGGCAGGCATCCTCCTCAATCTGCTTATATGTCGTCTCCATCGAGCGGTTATGGTATTTCACGGGCTTGGGCATGTCGCCTGTCATGATTTCAGGAAGGTCGTGGAAAAGCGCCATCGTCGCGACAAAGTTCGGATCAGGGCAAATTCGGTCCTTGGAAAAATATTCCTTTCGCACCGTGGCTAAGACATGCGCGATGACGGCCACGTCATGCGAATGTTCCTGGATATTTTCCGTTTCTGTGTTGCGCATCAAGCCCCAGCGGTTGATGTAACGCATACGGTGAATCATGGCAAAAAAGTTCGTTCTCATACGGCCTCCTAAATACCGAAAACAGTCCTGAACATGCGCCCGGCGTAAGGGTCGGTCATCCCGGCAATGTAGTCCGTCACTTTGCGAAGCGCGGACGCGTGCGGTTCAGGGTGCCTTGCCTCATATTCGAAAAAGGCCATCGCCGGCGCGCTTTCATCCTCAGGGCGGTGCTCTATAAGCGCCAGATAATACTCAAACAAACCCTCGAGCATATTTTTGACCTGCGCCTCATAGCGCATCACACGCGGTGCCGCATAGATGCGTTCGTAGTTGATTTCAATCAGGCGCCTCAAGGCTTCACCGGCCTTTTGACTCATCATGATCGCGTTTTGTCCCATGCTGTTTTCGATCATGTCCTTCACAAGCGTGTCGACAATCTCGCTGTTGTTATGGCCCAGTGTGCTTCGGATGTCAAAGGGCAATTCATCAAAATACAAGAGTCCCGATCGGGTCGCGTCCTCAATATCACGGCCTACATAAGCGATGCGATCAGTGAAGCGCACCACACAACCTTCAAGCGTCGCCGGAGGATCGTGCTTCAGCGAACATAAAAGCAATTCTTGTTCCTTTTTTTCTCGCATCGGCTCCAGATAATATTCGTCATAACGCTCGCCGCAATGGGAGGCAATGCCGTCCCGGACCTCAAAGGTAAGATTTAAGCCGTGTTGCCCTTTATGCTCCGATAAAAGGTCTACGACGCGGAGCCCGTGCTGTTCATGGCTGAAATGTAACGACGCGTCATGGCTGTTCAGCAGGGTGTGAAGCGCTTCTTCACCCGCGTGCCCAAAGGGCGCGTGCCCCAGGTCGTGTCCGAGCGCAATCGCCCGGATCAGGTCGGTATTTAAGCCTAAAGCGCTTCCGATCGTCTCCGCCACATAGCTGACGTACAGCACATGTTCCATTCGGGTGCACACATGATCATTTTGCGGATCAAAGAACACCTGTGTTTTATGCCGCAACCGGCGAAAGGGAAGCGAATACAAAATGCGCCCCATATCGCGCTCATACACCGTCCTGACATCACAGTGGGCATCCTCTTTAATGCGGCCGCGACTTTCCGAGGCCCTTGCGGCAAAGGGCGATAAAAGGTCGAGCTCAAGGTTTTCTTTTCGTTCACGCACGGACTGAATCGATTCTTGCACATTAGAAGACATCCTAGACTCCTCTCCTTTATGAAGCGTCCGGCGACAAGACTGCCTGACTTGCCAGAAAACGCTTGGTCGTCCCGTCAAAGTCAATGACTAAAATGGCGTCATCTCCCGTTTTTGTAATACCTTTTATCACGCCCGGTCCAAAGGACACATGGTGCACGATGTCGCCATTGTTCAACCGATCGACATCGAGCAATGCTTTTTTCTCTTTTGGAGCGGCCTCGATCTGTTTTCGCGTCACCGCCTGGTATGCCGGTTCCTTTTGAGGTTCCTTCACACCCTGGCGGCCAAAAAGCGGCCGCCGCCCCAGCTGATTGAAAAAATCGTCATCGTAGCGATTGCGAAACGCGGGCCCGAACTGGCCGGTCTTTTCCGTTAAATCGTCCGGGATCGCCTCCACGAAGCGCGACAAGGCATTGTATTGCGTATGCCCGAAAAGCAGGCGCGAGACGGCCGCGGTAATCAGCAGTTCCTTTTTAGCGCGCGTCACCGCCACATAGGCAAGCCGCCGCTCTTCCTCAATGCCGTAAGGTTCCTCATGCGCGCGGATGCTGGGGAAAATATCCTCCTCCGCGCCGACCAGGAACACCGTGTCAAATTCCAGTCCCTTCGCGTTATGAATGGTCATCAGGCTGACGGCCGGATCGTCGGAGTCTTTGTCCTGGTCGCTGTAAAGTGCCGCGCGCTCCAAGAACAAGCGCAACAAGCCTGTGGCCGAGCGATCCGCCAGATGTTCTTCTGCTTCATCCTTCGTCGTACTCCCACAAGTCGTCGAGTGATTCAGAGGCCAGCCTTTTTCAAAGTCAATCGCGTCCGAGATCAATTCGACCAAGTTTTGAGAACGCGATTCCGCTTCCTGATCGCCTTTGGCTTTTAACTCTTCAAAATAGGCGACAAGCCCTGTCTCTTCTTCGACTCTCTTTCACAAACAGAGGAAAACTCGTTGTCTCTTGTTGCAGATCACGGCGCAAACCATCGATCATTTTCACAAAAAGCAGGAGTCGGCCACTCGCACGTTCAAGGCCCGGTATTTCCGTTCGCACGTCGGGCCGCTTGAAAAAGGGACAGCGCGTTTTCGCCCGCAAATTCAGCCAGGCGCTCCAAGGTCACGCTGCCGATACCGCGCCGCGGCTGATTCACCACACGCCTGAAGCGATGTCATCGTCGCTTGACTGTATGAGCGCCAAGTAGGCTGTCACGTCTTTAATTTCACTTCGCTCATAGAACCTTGTCCCACCGTAAATACGGTAGTCGATACCGAGTTCCCGGAGCGCAAATTCCACGTTGCGCGACAGGGGCGTTCATGCGGTAGAGTACCGCGATCTCAGGTTTTTCACCCTCTTCGGCTGATTGAAAGCGGCGCTGGATCCCGCGCGCGATATAACGCGCCTCCTCGGTATGATCGGCGGCGCGATAAATCTGGATGGGGACACCTTCTTCTTTGGCCGTCCACAAGGTTTTGCACTTTCGTCCGCGATTGTCCGCGATGACCTGGTTGGCCGCCGCGAGAATGGTCTTGGTCGAGCGGTAGTTTTGTTCCAAACGGACGACGGTGCAATCGGGAAAATCCTTTTCAAAATCCAAGATATTGCGGATCGTCGCCCCGCGAAAAGCGTAGATCGACTGGTCGTCATCCCCCACTACGCAAAGGTTTTGATGACGGGACGACAGAAGATGGATCAGCTCATACTGCACCTTGTTCGTGTCCTGGTACTCATCGACCAGGATGTACAAAAAACGTTCGCTGTAGTACCGGAGCACCTCAGGGTGCTTGCGAAACAGCTTCAAGGTTTCCGTCAGGATGTCATCAAAATCCATCGCGTTCTTTTCCATAAGCGATTTTTGATACGCGCGGTAAATCTCAGACCACTGCTGTCCGTAAGCACCTGTCGCAGCCGTTTTGTCAACGTCTTCAGGGCTTAAGTCATTATTTTTGAAATGGCTGATGCGCCTCAAAGCGTCAGTCGGCGTCATCAGACGCTCACTGATGCCCAGTGTCTTCAACACCTCGGCCATCACGCGCTTTTGATCGTAGCTGTCAAAATGGAAAAGCCCGAACGATAGCCCAAAAGCTCCGCGTGACGCCTCAAAATGCGAAGCATCATGGCATGAAAGGTGCCGATCCAGCTCGCCCGGCTCTCAAGGCCGATCAGCTTTTCGATGCGGTCTTTCATCTCTGCTGCAGCCTTATTGGTAAAAGTAATGGCTAAGATGCGTCCGGGATGGACTCCCTTTTTAGAGATAAGCCAGGCCACGCGTCTTGTGACCACACGCGTTTTGCCCGAACCCGCTCCCGCGAGGATTAAAAGCGGGCCCTCCGTCGTGAGGACGGCCCGCTTCTGTTCCGGATTCAGACGTTTTAGTAATCTGTCATCATCGCTTATGTTTTGTTCAGTCAAATCAATACTCCGGCTCCAGTAACCCGTAATCGCCTTCATGGCGTTTATACACAACACATACCTTGCCTGTCTCATTCGACAGGAAAAGTAAGAATGAATGGCCTAAAAGCTCCATCTGCAGGATCGCTTCGTCGGGCGTCATTTCCTGAATTTCGAATCCTTTCCTGCGGATAATACGGAACTCTTCATCTTCTTGCCGCTCTTCCTTTGCGCGTCGCCGTAGTCGAAGTAGGCTTCCATGTATGAGTAATCTTTCAGGCGCTTTTTCATGCGCGCCTTATTCTTACGAATCTGCCCCTCCATATTATCGATCGCCTGTTCGACCGCGGTCATCGCATCTCCTGCGACCGATTCCGCTCTAAAATACAGAGATTGGACCTTAAATGTCACTTCGGCGCGAACCGAAGGTCCCTCAGGTTGGAGCTTTACTTCACCTCTGGCACTTTCATCAAAAAAGCGTTCGAACTTCGAAATTTTCTGCTCGATCGCTGTTCGCAACATGTCGTTCACCCGCATGTCCAGACCAAGGATTTCAACCTTCATATTGTTGCTCCTTTCGTTCATTCCGATACCCATCGCACGGGAATGAAGTGTTTTGTTTATTATACAGTAAGCACCGATTCTGTGAGACAATGGATGTGACAGAATTGAAGATACTGAAGGTGATTTCGATGAAAAAAATGAGTCCTCACTTAAGCTGGAGAGCGATCTTGCTTGCCATCTTAGGTTCCGTCCTAATTACAGCCTCATCGACCTATGTGGCACTTCGCGCAAGTGCCCTGCCCTGGCCCACCGTTTTTGCTGCGGTTCTCTCTTTCGCTTTGATGCGTCTTTTCGGGAAGCGCGACGTCAATGAAATCAATGTCGCCGCCACCGGCATGTCGGCTGGCGCCATGGTCGCGGGAGGGCTTGTTTTTACCCTGCCGGGCCTTTTTATTTCGGGGCTCTGGGAGGTCAAAAAGACGGGCGGTGCCTCGGACTTCATCGCGGATCATTTTCTCACGGTATTGCTCATCGCGGTTTCGGGCGTACTGCTCGGTACCGCGCTTTGCTGGTTTTTGCGTAAAAGAAACATCGAACAACAAGAACTCCCCTACCCCATCGGGAAGGCGGCGGCCTCAACTTTAGAAGCCGGTAAAGAAGGCGGTACACAGGCCATCGTCCTAGTGGTCACGCTTCTTTTTGCGGCGGGTTTCACACTGCTGCGCGATCAATGGCTGCTCTTCCCCTCACTATTATCGTTCACCATCGCCGCCATTCCCATGACCTTTTCGATGTCACCCATGGCGGTCGGGATCGGAAGTCTCATTGGTTTTTCTTCCACCTTGTACTGGCTCTTGGGGGCCGCCATAACGACCCTTGCCCGTTTTATTATCTTAGAAACCACCCTCCTGTCAAAAATCAAGGGGGTTGAGGATACCCTCGGCGAATGGAACCTCACGATTGCCATCGCGCTCATGGTGGGAGCTGGGGCCGGCACTTTTTTGAATTTCCTTTTTGGTTCTTACAAGAAAAGAAAAAGAAGAAGCTCCGTGAGTCGTACGCGGGTGACGCGTTTTTCGGCACCTAAAGGCATCAGCCTTTTGGCACTCGTACTCGTCGCCTTGGCCTTCATTGTCACCATCTTGACCGGCATGCAGGTATTGCCCGCACTCTTACTCATGGCGGGTGTCTTTTTTGCCGCCATGATGTCCTCGGTAATCACGGGACAAACCGGCATCAATCCTATGGAAATTTTCGGCATTATCGTGCTCTTGGCCATACGCGCCATCTTGCCGGTCAGCTCGGAACACGCCTTTTATATTGCAGCCGTCGTGGCGGTGACTTGCGGCTATGCCGGCGACATGATGAACGACTATAAGTCAGGCGCTATTTTAAAAACCAACCCAGCGCACAATTCTTTGTGGAGCTGATCGGAGGATTTGTCGGCGCCTTCACCGCGACCATTGCATTTTTAGCCATCATTTATTCCGCGGGAGGCGTCGGCCAGGCAGCCGGTCTCCCCGCCGCCCGAACACCACAGCGTCACTGCCATGGTGCAGGGGCTCGGCAATCGGTACTCTTTCTCATCGCGGCCGTGGTGGGTTGCGGCCTAGCCCTTTTGGGCATCCCCGCCATGATCATCGGCATCGGCATGATGCTCACGGGATTCGGCATGGCTTTACCGATATTCCTGGGCGAAAATCATCAGTATTTGTCACGCACGCATTTGAAAAAGGACAGCCAGCAAGCCATCCAGATGGGCGCCGCGGGATTGCTCGGCGGCGAAGGGATTATGGGAACGGTGCTTGCGATTATTGCGCTGTTTCGTTAGAGCAATAACGGCGGTGAAATGCAAGCCTTGCTTTTGCACGGCGGACCCCGTGTTCGGCATGCTCCTGCTCTAATTTCGTTAAATTCAGTTTTTAAGGCGATCTTCTGCGCGCTTGAGCGCGCTTATCGCCCTTTTTTCGTCAATTTCTCCCGGCAATTCAGCCGCGTTCACCACCACGGTCACATGGTCGCATTGCACCTCCGCGTAACCGACCGAGACGAAAAAGACGCGCCAGGTATCCTCTCCCCAAAGGATCGGGCTGCGGTAGCGGGGTGCCCCCGGCACCACCTCGACGAGCGTCGGGACATGGTTGTATAAAAAGCCTTCTGAGCCCTGTTTTGTCATGAGTACCACCAAGTCGCCATCCTCAAAGTGGAGTGTGCGAATCGGTGTCAACAATGTCAGGGCCATGGCGTTCATCTAAACTATTTACCCCTCATCTTTGGCGGCATAGGCCTCGTCTACACTGCCTTTCATGAAGAAAGCCTGTTCGGGGATGTCATCGAGCTCACCCCCTAGGATTGCCTCAAAGCTGTTCAGGGTGTCCTCGATTTTCACATAGCGGCCCTCGTAACCGGTCATCTCTTCAGTCACATGGAAGAGCTGTGAGAAGAAACGCTGGATTTTGCGCGCCCACCGCACCCGCCGCCCGATCGGAAGGATCCAACTCGTCAGCCCCAGGATCGCGATGATGTCCTGCAGTTCTTTATAGCGCTGCAAAATTTCTTCTACCCGTCGCGCAATGCTGTAATGGCGTCACGCCACAGTTTGAGGACTCAGTACGCGCGATGAGGAAGCCAGGGGGTCCACCGCCGGATAAATACCGAGCTCAACAACCTGGCGCGACAGCACCGTGACGCCGTCCAAGTGCGAAAAGGTCGTCGCGGGCGCCGGATCCGTCAAATCGTCCGCCGGCACATACACGGCCTGGATGGAGGTGATCGAGCCATCTTTCGTGCTTGTAATGCGCTCTTGTACCATCCCCACATCCTGCGCCAATGTCGGCTGGTAACCGACCGCGCTCGGGATGCGGCCTAAGAGTGCAGACACTTCGGAGCCCGCCTGGATGTAGCGGAAAATATTGTCTATAAAAAGGAGGACATCCTTCTTTTTCACATCACGGAAATACTCAGCCATCGTAAGCCCTGTCAAAGGGACGCGCATCCTCGTCCCCGCCGTCTCATTCATCTGGCCGAACACGAGCACGGTTTTATCCATGACGCCTGACTTATGCATCTCGTTCCAAAGGTCGTTCCCCTCGCGCGAGCGCTCACCGACGCCGGTGAACACCGAGTAACCCTGATGCTCGGTCGCGATATTGCGGATAAGCTCCAAAATGAGAATGGTTTTGCCGACACCGGCCCCGCCAAAGAGCCCCACCTTGCCCCCTCGTGCGTAGGGTACCAGGAGGTCAATAACTTTAATGCCCGTCTCTAGGATCGTCTCATGGAAAACCTGGTCCTGAAAGCCGGGAGGGTCGCGGTGGATCGGCCAGTACGCCTCAGCTTCCACCTCACCTTTATCGTCTAAGGGTTCACCTAAGACGTTGAACAGGCGGCCCAGGCATCCTTCCCCCACAGGCACCGTAATGCCGCCGCCTTTCGATTCGGCTAACAGGCCCCGTGACAGTCCTTCGGTCGCGCCGAAGGTCAACACCCGGACATTGCCGTCGCCCATGTCCTGCATGACTTCCGCCCCGATCGCAGTCTTTTTGTCATCGTCTGTAAAAATCTGAACAAAATCGCCGATCTCAGGCGAGGAGCCCTCAAAGCTGAGCACAACAACAGGCCCTAACACTTGTGTAACATAGCCCTTTACTGCCATGATTTCTCCTTTTGGCTTCTGCCTAGTAGTGTTGCGTCAAAATGGCGCATGGCCTCAACGCTTGCCGTCATCTCCGATAATTCGCCCGTAATCCTGTTCTGCCTCAGGCGGTTACGCCTGCCCGCAAGCTCTGTAAGCAACTCACCGCTGTTTTTAGAAGCGTTGTCCATGGAGGTCATGCGGGCCGTCTGTTCGCCGGCGTAAGCCTCCACCAGCGCGCCGTAGACAAGCCCCGAAAGATAGGTACTAAACAAGTATTCCATCAGGGTGTCCACATTTTCCGGAAAGTCAAAGGGGATCGACGGCGGTTCCCCGGGAAAACCCTCCGGTAAGGAAGATCTGACATCGGGATCCTCCACCGCGATGTCAATGACAAGGCGCAAGCCTTCCAAATCAGCCGGTAACAGGCGGATATAAAGGGGGGCGCTTGTCACGGGTGTCCGCATCATGGAGTAGATGAGATGCGCCTCATCGGTTTCGCGGCGTTGGTAATCTAAAAAGATTTCTTCTGCGAGCAGCTCTGCCTCTCCGTAATGCGGCTCTTGAAAAGAATAGCGAAAACTTTTCTCTATCGTATAGCCGTCCGCCGCTAATTCGTCACGGCCCCTTGTTCCCGCAAGGTAAAGCGTGATCTCAGGGACATAGCCGCTTTTTTTGATTTCTTGTTCCCGCGTTTTCAAAAAACGCCGGGCCGCCGCGACCACATCGGCGTTATAGGTCCCGTCAAATCCCTGGTCACCTGTCAAAATATACACGTCAAGGCGCCACGGGTCGCCTTTTTGTTTTTCGCGAAAGTGCATATAAGGCGATCTCAGATTAGGCGAGAGCGTCAACACGCGCTCCATGGTGCGCACGCAGTGGACCGAATACGGCAGAGCTTCCGCCAGTAATCGTTTTGATTTTCGCATCTTCACACTGCTGATCAGCTGCATGGCACGCGTCATCTTGCTGATCATCTCAACGGAATGCATTCTTTTGGTGAGTTCAAACTGCGTCGCCATTGTTTTACCTTAGGACCTCATAAAAGCGTGCCACAAAGCCTTGATCCGCTCGCGCGTATCATTTTCTAAAAGCGCGCCCGTTTCGAGGATCGTCACCAATTCCGGGTCCATATCGGGCAAGGCGTCAATGAAAAACTTGGCGAGGCGTGGGAGATCCGCCGTGGGGATATCTTGGAACACATCGTGGGTGCCAAGCTCCAAAAGCGCGAGCGACTTTGACAGGGTTCTTGTCTGCTGCGGGTTTTGACTTAAAAGCAGCATCAGGCGGTCGCCTTTGGCCAGTTGCTTTTGCGTCACATCGTCCAAATCGGTCGCAAATTGTGAGAAAGCCTTTTTCTCGCGATACTGGGCGAGTGCGATGCGCAAGGGCCCCGCCACTTTTCGCATGGCAGGCGTCTGCGCGTCTCCGCCCACGCGTGAGACTGAAAGCCCCACATTCACCGCCGGCCGTTGCCCCGCAATGAAAATATCGGTGTCAAGATAAATCTGACCGTCCGTGATCGAGATGATGTTCGTCGGGATGTAAGCGGAGATATCGCCGGCCTGTGTCTCCACAATGGGGAGCGCGGTCATAGACCCGCCGCCCTCATCGTCATGCAGTTTCGCCGCGCGCTCTAAAAGGCGCGAGTGCAGGTAAAACACATCGCCCGGGAAGGCCTCGCGTCCGGGGGGACGCCTTAAAAGGAGTGAAATCGCACGGTAAGCCTGGGCATGTTTGGTAAGGTCATCGTAGACGATCAGGGCATCACGGCCCTCGACCATGAAGCTTTCCGCAATGGCACAGCCGGCATAGGGGGCCAGGTATTGGACACCGGCCGTGTCGGCGGCAGAGGCCACCACAATCGTCGTATAAGAAAGCGCGCCTGTCCGTTTAAACAGTTCATAGAGTTGCGCGATCGTGGACATTTTCTGCCCGATGGCCACATAAACACAATAAACACCCTTGCCCTGCTGATTGATGATCGTGTCAACGGCAATGGTCGTCTTGCCCGTCTGACGGTCCCCGATAATCAATTCGCGCTGACCGCGGCCGATCGGGACCATCGCGTCAATCGCGGTGATACCTGTTTCAAGAGATTGGCGAACAGGTTGCCGAGAAAGGATGGGCGGGGCAGGAGACTCAATGGAACGAGTGGGAACATCGGGAGGCAATTCAGGTCCCCCGTCCAGCACACGGCCCAAGGGCGTCAACACACGCCCGATCACCGCGTCCCCGGTGGGCATGCGAACGGTTGTCCCGGTACTGAAGCAGTCATCACCTGATTTTAATCGCTCGCCGCTGATTAAAACGACGCCGGTCGTTTCCTTTTCAAGGTTCATGGCGATGCCGTACCGGCCGCCCGAAAAGCGGATGACTTCCCCGTACATGGCATGGCGTATCCCCGACACGACGGCAATGCCGTCTGCCGTGGAAAGCACCGTCCCGCTTTCTTTTGGCAGTAGCTCACGGTAGGCATCCCAAGCTTTGATCGCTTGTTTTTGCAAGAGATCCTCGCGAATGAGGCGCCATATCTCACGCTGTGCCGTTTCAGGCTTCAAGGGATCCCTCTTTTCCGATGGAACGCTCCAATGCCAAAGTTTCCTCCTTTGATAGTTCGCGGTCGTACAGTTGGCGCATGGCCGAAATGGCAAGGTCAACCGCTTCCTGATACAGGCGTTCTGCTTCACCTTTTTGTTTGTGTTCAATTTGGCGATCCGCTTCGTTGAGCTTCGTTTGCGCCTCTTTTTCTGCCCGGGCCAAGATCTCCGCTTCTTTTTGCGCGAATTGCGCTTCGAGCTCGCGGCGCTTTTGATCGAGCGCCTCTTGCTGCTCGTCCTCCAGTTGTTTCATCTTGCTTTCACGCTCAGCCAAGGCCTCCGACTGACGGTTATTTTGTTCGACCGCCTCATCGATTTCACGTTGCCGTTCGTCCATGATCTTCTTTAGGGGCTTGAACAGGACTTTCTTCAAAATAAAAATCGTCAACAGCAAGCCGACAATCGCGACAATCGCGGTTGCGGCGTAACCTGCCAGAACTTCAGGCGAAGTGAAATCGACGGACTTTTCGGCGATGACGTTGATCATCTGTTCGTCCTTTCTTAAAACACAAAGACAAGAAGAAGCGCGACCACGAGCGCGAAAATCACGCAGGTTTCAATAAATACAATCGCCGTGATGAGCGAGGTTTGAATTCTACCGCCCGCCTCCGGCTGTTTGGCCATCGATTCAAATGCCTTACTTGCGGCTCTGCTGATTCCAAACGCCGCGACCGCTGCCACGACACCGATTGCAAGGGCTGAAGCAAGCGCGATTAATGCTTTATCCATGTCTACACCTTTACTTTCTGTTGTTCTGATTGTTCTTTTTTCGAAGCGAGGCGCTCCGCTGTATTGTCCGCTTTTTCAACGACTTCGCCTAAGTAGCTCGTCGTAAGATACACAAATATGAGGGCCTGAATCAACGCGTCCGCCACGTCAAACCAAAGCCCGAACAGGCTGGGCAAGATAAGAGGCATAATCGTGCGGAGGACCGCGATGAGAATGAAGGCGCCAAAGACATTGCCAAATAGACGCAAGGCCAAAGAGACCGGCTTGATCATGTAGTCGAGGATGTTAAAAGGCAATAAGCCCGGCATGGGATCGATGAGTGAATGACCAAAACCCTTGATCCCCACAAGATGAATGCCCATCGCGATGACGAACACGAGGGTGTAAAGCGCAAGCGACACGGGCACGGCGGGATTCACGGCCGAAGCGGACATTTCCGCGATGGCGACCACATTGCTTGTGAAAATATAAAGGCCAATGCCAAGCGTCCAGGGCAGAACGGTCTCCGCCTGATCACGTTTTAGCCCCGAACTGACCCCGAGGCTTATGACCGCAAAATAGAGTTTTTCTGTGAGCGCCTGTTTGCCTGTTATCTCGTATTTTTTTAATCCGCGTCTAAGCCAAAAGGCCAAGATCGTGAGCAAGATCACACTTGCGATAAGTGAAATCATGGCGCCTGTCACAGGGATTGTGAAGCGCCCTATCTTTAAATAAAACTGTGGGGCAAAATTAATGGCCGCTCGAATCGACTCACCGATGTCTCGGCCACCCGGTCGAAGATGCTCCCAAAGCGAAGATAAAAACTTGTCAAAAATGGAACACACCTCTCTTCTACTAGCCCTATTGTAGTGACAAGCATCCTCTTTGTAAATGTCATAAGACTAAAACGCCCCCGCCGGCGTACGGAGGGGGCGTTTTTGATTTCAAAACCCGCGATGCGACGACATGCCGATTAAACGCCGGCTTTTTCGTCTTCTTTTGCCATATAAAGTAACATGTCAATCGTGCGCCCCGCATAGCCCCACTCGTTGTCATACCAGGACACGAGCTTGAAGAACCGCTTTTCGTCCTTAAGGTTATTCGAAAGCGTCGCCGAAGAATCATAGACGGAAGAGTGGTCATCATGGATGACATCCGTCGACACGATGGGATCCTTGGTGTACTTCAGGAGACCCTTCAGGTATGTTTCAGACGCCTTTTTCATCAGGGCGTCGATCTCCTCGATCGATGTATCTTTCTTTAAAAGCACTGTAAGGTCAATGACGGAACCCGTCAGCGTCGGTACACGGAAGGCCATGCCGGTCAAGATGCCCTTGACCGCGGGCAGCACTTCGCCGACCGCTTTTGCGGCACCCGTGGTCGTCGGAATGATATTAACCGCGGCGCTTCTTCCGAGACGCCAGCTCTTCAAAGAGTTTGAGTCAGTCACATGCTGAGAAGCTGTGTAGGCGTGAATCGTTGTCATCAGGCCTTTTTCGATCTCAAGCCCTTCTTTTAAGAGGACATGGACGATGGGCGCCAGGCAGTTCGTGGTGCAGGACGCATTGGATACGACCAGGTCTTCTCTAGGATTGTATTCCTGTTCGTTTACACCCAAGACAAGCGTCTTCACCGGTCCTTTGCCCGGGGCGGAAAGCAGCACTTTTTTCGCGCCGGCATTAACATGCCCGATGGCCTTATCATAATCATTGAATATGCCGGAGCAGTCGACAACATAATCGACACCCAGAGACTTCCAGTCGAGATCCGCCGGGGTCGCGCCCGCGAGCACGCATTGTACGCGGTGTTTACCGTCGATGACGATGACATCGTTTTCTTCCGTTTCGGGGCTTGATTTTTCAGTTGTCAGATCACGATCCCAACGATGCTGCGCGGAGTCGTAGGTCAGTTGATACACAAAGTAATCAGCCTTCGTGTTTATGTCCACGATCGCGACCAAATCGACTTCCTCGCCGAGGAGCCCTCGCTCGACCATTCCCCTAAAAACAAGGCGTCCGATGCGGCCAAATCCATTAATTGCAACTTTAGTGGCCATATAATCTATTTCCTTTCTTGGTTAAGTGGGCGTTCCCCACTTTTTGTCAGTTTAAAAGGTGAATCCTCACCGCAAGCCATACTATCACAAACGATGCTGTATGGCTCTTACAACAACGGCCGGAAATTTTCCGGCCGTTGTCTCATCTTTTAGTGAAAATTGCTAACCCGCCAACACGGGCTCACGCGCAGCCCGCGTTTCGTCGGGGCGCGCGATAGGGGTATCGTGCGGAGCATTTTTCAACAATTCAGGATTAGTCTCGGCTTCTTTCGCGATACTCAAGAAGGCATCCGCTAGCTGTTCGAGATCGCGCCAGGTCTCCGTCTCCGTCGGTTCCAGCATCATGGCCTCAGGTACAATGAGCGGGAAGTAGATGGTCGGCGGATGAAAGCCGTAATCAATCAGACGCTTGACAATGTCAAGGGTGTTGCAGTCATATTTTTCTTTCTGCCACTCACCCGTCATGACAAATTCATGCATCGTCGGCGTGTCGTAAGGAATGCGATACGCGTCCTTCAGGCGCTCGCGCAGATAAGTCGCGTTCGCCACCGCGCCTTCGGCTGCCTGATGGAGTCCGTCGGCACCGTTTCTCAGAATGTAGGCATAGGTTTTCACCAACACTGAGAATGAGCCGATGAAGCTTCTCACCTTCCCGAATGATTTGGGGCGATCGTAGTCAAGCTTATAGCCGTCTTCTTCTTTTCTCACCACCGGTCTTGGCAGGTAGGGCTCAAGGTGTGCTTTACAGCCAACCGGTCCCGCGCCCGGGCCGCCGCCGCCGTGAGGGGTTGAAAAACTCTTATGAACGTTCAGGTGGACACAGTCAAAGCCCATGTCACCCGGCCTTGCGTGCATCAGGATCGCGTTGATATTCGCACCGTCGTAGTAGCAAAGACCGCCTGCGTCGTGCACCATTCTCGTGATCTTTTCGATATTTTCCTCATAGATCCCGAGGGTGTTGGGGTTGGTCAGCATAAGTCCGGCCACATCGTCGCCCATCGCCTTTTCAAAGGCTTCGAGGTCAATCATGCCGTGCTCATTCGATTTGACTTCGCGCACCTTGTAACCGACCATCGCCGCGGTGGCGGGGTTGGTGCCGTGCGCCGCGTCCGGGATGATCATGACGTCACGCTTGGTGTCGCCGCGATCCTCGTGGTACGCCTTGATGAGCAACAGACCGGCCAATTCACCGTGTGCGCCCGCCGCCGGCTGGAATGTGTAGGCATCCATGCCCGTGACATCATTGAGCAGCTCTTCCAGATGGTAGAGGAGTTCAAGGTTGCCTTGGACGGTGCTGTCGGGCTGCAGGGGATGGGTCGCGGCAAAGCCTGTCAAGGCCGCCACATCCTCATTGACCTTCGGGTTATATTTCATCGTGCAGGAACCCAAAGGATACGGTCCCATCTCGACGTGGTAGTTTTTGTTCGACATATTGGAGTAATGGCGAACCACAGAAATTTCGTCCACATCGGGGATATTGGGCTTTTCAGCGCGATAGGCCTTGCCAAACCATTCTGAGAAATCCGGTTTGGGGATATCAAGCGGCCTGATATAACGGCTCGCCTCACCCTTGGTGGCCAATTCAAAAATTAAGGGGGTGTGTTTACATTTTGGCATGACTATCTCCCTTCCTGTCCACCGCAAAGCGCGATGAGCTTGTCCGCGAAGCAGTCGAGTTGTTCTTTTGTCTTCTTCTCTGTGACGGCGATGAGCATCCTGTTTTGATCAAGGACGAGACCGCCGATGACACCTTCGTCAAGCAACTGTTCGTTGACTTTTTTCAAATCAACGCCCGCCTTGGCTTCCACGAGGAATTCGCGGAAGAACGGCGCGTCATACACGCGTTTGAAATAACCGCTGTCCACAAGCTTCTTTTCAAGGTACATGGCTTTGGCCGCCGACTGTTCTGCGACATCGAGGAGTCCCGCGCTGCCTTGCAGGGCGAGCCAGATGGTCGCGGCGGTCGCCATGAGCGCCTGGCTGGTGCAGATATTGGAGGTCGCGCGCTCTCTTCGGATATGTTGTTCCCTTGCCTGGATGGTCAAGACGTAGCTCGTCCTGCCCTCACGGTCGACGGTGGCACCGCAGATACGTCCGGGCATCTTGCGCATCAGGCGCTCTGTGACGGCCATATAGCCGGCACCCGGGCCTCCGAAAGACAGGGGGAGTCCCAGTGACTGTGCTTCACCGACCGCGATGTCGACGCCCGCGTCTCCGGGGCGATTTAAAATCGCAAGGCTCACAGGATCCTGTGAGACAGCGGCCAAGGCATCGACTTCGTGCGCTTTTTGGACGAGCAGGTCGAGATCTTCGACCACGCCGTAAAAGTTCGGACTCTGGACGAGGAAGCCGGCGTATTCACCTTTTTCCTCGGGAAAAACACTGGTCTGCCCGTGTTCGTCCAATGCACCCGTCACGACTTCAATGTCCGCCGCATGCAGGTAAGTTTTGATCGTCTCCATCGTATCGGGGTGCACACCCTCGGATACGAAGACTTTGTAACGGCGTTTGTCACGGCAGGCCAAAAGCATGGCTTCGGCCGCGCCGGAGGACGCATCATATAAAGAGGCGTTTGACACGGGGAGTCCCGTGAGACGCGTGATATAGCTTTGCCATTCAAAGATGGCCTGTAGGGTTCCTTGAGAAATCTCTGCCTGGTAAGGCGTGTAAGACGTTAAAAATTCAGACCGGCTGATCAGGTGGTGGACAGCCGCGGGCTGGTAATGGTCATAGTAACCGGCCCCGAGATAGCTGTCATAGTCTTCACCGTTTTTGTTTTTGGCCGCAAGCTTCTTGATGTGGTCAACGACCTCCATCTCACTCATCCCGTCATTGGCGAGTGCCAGGTAATTATCCAACCGGACACAATCGCACGCGGGGATCATGGCAAACAACTGATCAAGATCGACTCCCACCGACGCCAGCATTTCGCGGCGTTCTTCCCGGTCCATAGGGAGGTATCCGATCATGCCTGTTCCTCCTTGCAGAATTCATCGTATGCGTCTTTGTCGAGCAACGCGTCAAGCTGTGACAGGTCGTCCATCTCAATTTTCACAAACCATGTCTCCCAGGGTGCCTGGTTGATCATTTCAGGTTCATCTTCAATCTCAAAGTTGGCTTCGACAATCTCGCCGCTTACGGGCGCATAGAGGTCAGACGCCGCTTTCACCGACTCGACGGTGCCTATAATACCTTCGAGTTCGACGACGGTGCCTTCCGGTTCGGGTTCCGCGTAAACGATGTCGCCCAGCTGATCCTGCGCAAAGTCAGTCAAACCGATGGTGGCGATATTGCCTTCCGCTTTGACCCATTCGTGTGTTTTTGAAAATTTCAATACTTGATCCATTTTTTCATTCCTTCCCAAATTTCATTTAATTGCTTTATTTGTTATTTTCCTGCCACAAAGGGCGCTTTCACAACGGTAAAGGGTTGCAGATTTTTTCTGACCTGCACCTCAACATGAGGAACCTCCGGCGTGTCAATATCGACTAATGCGAAGGCGATGCCTTTTTCTAACACGGGCGAGAACGTCCCAGAGGTGATCACACCCGCTTTGACGCCTTCCACATAGACTTCATAGCCCTCGCGCGGAATGGCGCGCGTATCGCTTTCAAGCGCGATCTGACGGCGGGTCACCTTATCTTTCATCACGCTGCCCTGGAATTCGTGCTCAAGGTCGACAAAGAAGCTCATGCCGCCTTCAAGCGCGTTGATTTCAGAGGACATTTCATGCCCGTAAAGCGGCATGCCCGCCTCAAGGCGCAAGGTATCGCGCGCGCCGAGACCACAGGGGACCACTTCGGCGTCGATAAAGATATTCCAATAATGCTCAGTCTTTGCGATGGGGATATAGAACTCATATCCATTTTCACCGGTGTAACCTGTCCGGGAGATAATAAGATCACGCGATTCTCCTTTGACGGGCACAAACATCTGGCGAAAGCGCTTCAAGCCTTTAAGCTGTTCGCGCTCTTCTTCTGTGAGCTCCAAGGCATCGGCCACTTCCATGATGCAGTCAAGGCTTCCCGGTCCCTGTACGGCAATCTGCCCGTAGAGATCGGATTCATCGATGACTTCGACGTCAGCTTTGCGGTCGGGATAGGCCTTTTTATAAGCCACCAGACTCTCATTCATATGGACAAGGTCTTTGTCTTTGTTGGCGGCGTTGACAACGAGCATGTAGTCTTCCTCAGCCATTGTGTAGCTCAAAATGTCGTCGACCGTGCCGCCATCAGCGGCGCTCAATATTGCGTAGGTAATCTGGTCGGGCTTTTTACCGGTCACGCGGCGTGTCAAAAGCCAGTCCAAAAATTCACCGGCTCCTTCACCCTTCACGCGAATCTCCCCCATATGGGATACATCGAAAATGCCCGTGGCCTCTCTGACCGCCAGCACTTCATCACGGACGCCCTCATATTGAACGGGCATGTTCCAGCCGGCATACTCAACCATGCGCGCACCAAGCGCGACGTGCCGATCGTATAAAGGTGTTTTTTTCATCCGAAACTCCTCCCCTCGGTATATGTGTAAGGCCAATTAGCCCCACCTATGGTAACACGAATGACGCCTTTTGGCTTATTTGAAATTCTACACGAGCCCCGTCAAAATCTCGCCTTCCGTAACGATTGACTCGTCACATAGGTGACAGTTCTTGACGATCGTTCAATAATCCGAATTTCCGTTTCACGCGTTCCAGTTTCATGGTCCAAGGCCGCAGCACAGGAATCAAAAATAAAACGGTGGCCACCGCGAGCGTCGCGTTCATCGGAAGCCCCGCGCCGTAGGCCAGTAACGCGTTCTGCCAGGTCACAGGCTGCACGAAACCGATGATATGCCAGGTATCGAGCAGAAAGCCAAAGAGAAATCCGGATAAAAATGCGTAAATGTAAACCATGGCGGATCGGCGAAACCAACCTTTTTCCTCGAACACCCCCGCAAGATAGCCCACCAGCCCCCAACCGAACATCTGCCAAGGTGTCCAGGCCCCCTGTCCAAAAAGCAAGTTGGACGAAAAGGCCGCAAGAGCTCCTGTCACATAACCGCTTTGGCGGCCAAAGGAAATACCCGTCACAATCACGATCGCCCCGACGGGCTTAAAACTCGGGATAGGGCCAAAAAGCAAATTGCCCACCGTCGCAATCGTCGCCATCACGACGATCGGCATGATGTCTCGCGGGCGCGGTCGCTGGCGCACGTAATGCAAAAAGAACGGGACACTTGCCAGAAAAGCGGTCAAAAGGGTCAAAAGGGCCGCCTGTCGAATACGAAGTAGCGCGCTTAAAAACAGCACAAGCACTACGAGTAAAATCGTCGCCCACTCCACAAGATGCGATCGCTTCTTTTTAATCGAATCGTTTCGCATCAAGGTCCTCCAACACGACGAGACCGGGGAGGATCCCTCTTGTGACCCTCGCCACATCCGTGGTATAGAAATTGTTCCCGCTGAAAAAGGAGTGGCTGTTTTCGGTGACCACGATCTGGCCGTCAAAGAGCAAAGAAACACGGTCTGCCACGCGGGCCGTGAAATTCAAATCGTGCGACACGAAAAGAATAGTCTTTCCTTCCGATTGGAGCTTACGTAGCAGGGTAATGACTTCTTCTTTGCCCGCGGCATCAAGTCCCCGGTCAGGTTCATCTAAAAGGAGAATGTCCGGAGACAGCAATAATAGTTTAGCGAGCGCCGCCTTTTGCATTTCCCCGCCTGAAAGATCGTAAGGATGGCGGGAAAGAAGCGGCAACAGTGACAGAGCGCCGGCGATCTTCTCCATCTCTTCTTCCCCGTACTGTCCTAATTGATGAAGTTCCATCAATTCATCTTTGAGATGGTCTTTAGAAAACAAGGCCCTTGCATTTTGTGTCAGGAGCCCGACGCGCTTTTCTTCCTCGATGAAAAGCTTGCCGGCAGTGGGAGACTTCACACGGCTGAGAAGATAAAGCAGGGTAGATTTTCCGCTTCCGTTCCCGCCCAACACCGCGTGGATCGACTGCTCCAAAAGATGCAGGGAGAGTTCTTCCAAAACAAGCGGGAGATCGCTCTTATAGCGATAGGACAGGCCTTTTGCCTTCAATATCGCGGCTGAATCAATGGAGGTGCTTTCGTCCGCTCGTTCTGTCATCAGGATGAGGTCGAGCCCATTCAATCTTTTTCGCGCTTCAGGGACTGAAAGAGCCGGCAGGGAACGCCTTTGCCCCGTAGCCGCCTCCGCCCAATTCACGATCTTGGTCGCGGCCGGCAGCGATTTCGAAAAAGGGATCTGCCCTTCCAAGAGGAAGCTTGCAAACGCTCGGGGCTCCCCGTCATAAAGAAGATGTCCCTCCTCTAAATACAGCACCTGGTTGACTAATGGGAGAACATCCGTCATGCGGTGCTCCGATAAGAGAATAGTGGTCCCGATCTCCTGATGGATTTTCTCCAAAAGTGATAGAAACCGCGTAACAGCGACCGGATCAAGTCTTGCGGTCGGTTCGTCCAAAATAATGAGCGAAGGATTCAAAATGAGAGAGGACGCAAGGTTCAAAATCTGTTTCTCACCCCCGGAGAGTTCAGCGATGGGGCGGTTGATCCAATGCTCGATGCCAAAAAAGTGCGCGGTCTCCGCGATCCGCCGTTCAATGACCTTCCCGGATAGCCCCCTATTCTCCAAACCAAAGGCCAATTCATGCCAGACCTTATCCATGACGATCTGGTTTGAAGGGTCCTGCAGTACAAAGGCGATGTCGGGAGGCGCCAAGATGTGACCGAGGTATTTTCCGGTCGGACGAAGTTCCTCTTTTAAAGCGCGCAAAAGGGTCGTTTTCCCGCTCCCTGTAGGCCCGCATAACAAGGTGAAACTGCCCTTTTCCATTTCAAAGGAGAGGTCGATGAGCGCCTCTTCCTCCATAACGGGATAGGTAAAGGAAAGCCCTTCGACTTTCAAAAGATCATTCTGACCCTGATTCATCATTCGACACCTGCCTTTAAATCATGGGGCAACAGTTGTAATACGAAAGGATCGGGTGAGACTTCGCGCAACAATCTGCGTCGAAGTTGCCCCAAGGCCCAATCCAAAGCGTCTAAAAGTAGAGGAAGGAGGAAGAGTAACGCGCTCCCCGTGAGCCAAAGGAAGAATCCTCTTTCGGCCCTTTGGGGGATTTGCATGAATGGATAATACAAAAATCCCGCGCCGCCTAAAAATATCCCCCAAAGGATGAAGGCGCCTGAACCCAAGGTCAACAGGAGCGGCAACAGGTCACGTAAAGAACGACGAATCCTGGCATACGGTGTCCGCTTCTCAGACAGGTAGGCTTTTGCCTTCATGGCATCGGCTGTCTCAATGGCGTTTTCCATGCTCCAGCCCATGAGGATGGTCAGGAGCGTGACCCCGTGTTTGAGTTGGAATTTTCCTCGGCGTTCCCCTGTCAACGCCCGGCGGCTTTGCTCAATTTCCCGCCCCTGTTCGAGCGTATCCGGGATGGCTCGAAAGATCATGGACACCATCATGCTGATCACGGGCAGGCGTTTTCCTAACACGGCCAGGAATCGCCCGCTCTCCATCGTGTCGTGGTAGTTTTGAAACCACAAGATTACAGCGGACAGTGAAATCCCTGAAATGAGTCCGTACAAAATGCCCTCCACGAATAAGGTGATGGGTCCCCACGAAAAGAGCAGGGTCATGCCGCGGTCGCTGTACAAGCCGTTCAAGACCGTGATCATCAAGATCATGGGCAACAGATAAAACAAGGAGCGTCCGACTTTTCTTGTTTCTTCCATCCGAAAGCGCAGGATCAACGAAAATAAAAAAGACAAGAGGGTCACCGCCGGATGTCGCGTCGCCATGGTCAAAACGAGGACAGAGCCGTAATAAAAGAGCACCACGCCCGGATGATGCTTTTTCATTATCATGGCAAGCCTAAGAAGAGATCCGTCTCTTCCACGGTGTAACGCCAGTGGAGTACGTCACCGTCGTCCAGTTTAAATAATCCGGAGCTGATGTCAGGCGCTTCGCCGTTCACTAGGTACACCCAGCCTGAAAGCGGTCCTGCGTCCTTATCTCCCAGCCCAGATACCGAGTGCACGAAGGGGCCAAAGGCGCTTTCTTGGTAGCGCAGATCGAGCCCCGTATTTTGGAGCGCGTGAAAGGCGGACTGTCCCCTTGCGATGTTGACATCTCCCCGAAACATCAAGCCCTTTTGATCGCTCAAATCTTTTTCAATCAAAAGGTCCAGCAAATCGCGTCCCTTTTGCGACACATTCGAGTTGTTTAAGATGGAAACACAGTCGACTGTAACAGTGACCGTGATCGCGTCATCCGGTTTTAATACCGTTTCTTCCCGGGCGCAGGCGCTCGTGAAGAAAACTAACAAAATAAGCGCGATCACCGCAATCTTTTTCATAAGGGCTTCCATCTTTTTCATCTGCTTATTTTTTCCTTAACCTGACCACGATACGCCAGATAATCACGTTCACAAGAATCACCGCGACCGCAATCCCGGCGGCTAAAGGCCAGTTGGGCGAACCCTTCTCTATTTCCTCAGCGCTTACGGGAGACGTAACCGTGGGCTCTTGTTCGACGGCGGGGTCTGTCGGCGAAGGTTCAGTTTCGATCGGTTCTTCTACCGAGAGCGATTGGAGTGCGAAGACATAGCCTGAGTCATTGGCATAGTAAATAGTCCCCTGTTCATCTGCTACGGGGCTGAACATGGAATATTGCCGGGACTCTTCTTCGGGCACATAAACCTCATTGATCGCTTCGCCGTCGTAAGCGTAAAGCGCCCCCACTCCATTGTTCACGGTGAAATAGACATAAATAGCATCCGTGCCGGCCACAAGGAGCGGAGAGGATTGGACTTCACCTTCTGTTTCATAGCGTTCTACGACTTCTTCCGTTTCAAGATCAATGACGGCGAAGATACCCACGGCAGGTGTACCCGCCTCCCAGTCAGCGTATTCCAAAAGACCTCCGACATAGGCTTTGCCCTCGTAGATGACGGGCGTTGAGTTGGATTTCACAGAGAAGGCAATGTCTTTTCTTTTCGTCATTACCTGATCCTTGACTTCATAGGCCAAAAGCCTCCCGTCAAAGGTCGTGAAGTACAAAAGATCCTCGTCTTGTACCCACAACGATTTCACTTTCGCCCCGACAGACTCAGTTGCGACGGTCTCACCGGTCATCCTGTCAAGCATGAGTATTTCGCCCTTTTCGCCCACAACCAACAGCTTCTCGCCTAAGACAAAGGCACCCGTCAGGTTGTAGCCCGCTTCCAAATCGCTCGCAACATCTTCCCTTATCCACAGGCTTTCACCTGAAAGGAGGTCCACGGCCTGAATGGTGCCTTTCACGGACATCCAGTTTTCATCGAGTAACTGTGTTAATGAATAGACAACGCCGTCCGCGATTTGGAGCGCGTTTCCATTTTGCAGATATTCCCCTTCCGCGGCCGGACTCAAAGACACCCATTGGCTTGTCATCGTCTTGGGGTCGACGGCTTCCAAGGCACCCCCGTCAAGCGGGACGATGATCCATTCGTCATACACCAGGATCGCGGTGTAACCGACCATGCCGCTTAAAGCCATCTGGCCGACCACATGGCCCGCACGATCCAGCTGATACAATTGATCTTCGCTTGCAAAGTAGAGGTGTTCATCGATGAGAAGAAAGCTCGACTTGCTGTTCGTGCCCCATTCTCCGAGATCGCCTACCATGTTGCACCAGACTAATTCGTCCGCAAGTCCTATGGATTCTTCGAATGCAACGACTGCATTGTTATCCAACGCTCCGCGATAGGAAGTCCAATCGACTCCATCTTGAGCCAGTACCTCGGCTTGGGGCCAGAATGCGGTCAAGACCAGCAGGATGGCCAGGATCGTGACGATCGTTTTTTTCGTGGTTCTTTTTTGTTTCATGTTGTGCTCCCTTTCCTATTTCAAGAAATTGGAACAGTCCGGCTTTCGGAGGGGCACAAAAAAACCGCGAACCTGCTTTTAGCAGATCCGCGGTCCGTATTTACCGAAGCATTGCACCCTGATCCGTAACGCACAATAAACCGTTGTTCCGTTACGTCCACACAACCGGCAGGTCTTCTGGCTTATGAGCTAAAGGTTTTATCCTTTTGTTTCTTCCCGCCTTCCCGATACTTCAGTGGCCGGCTTTTGCCTTGGGAGAAACACTCAGATTACAGCGGCGGCACCGCACAGGATTTGCACCTGTTTCCCTTCACTCGGTCGTGTTTCAATTGTCACTTCCAAGTGTACGTCCCAAGCTTTCATAAGTCAACGAAAGATCACGACTTGTGACGGAGCTTACGGATCTTCTATTGAGGCCAAGGATGTCTCGATGAGACGCGCGTAATCGTCGTCGAAACGATCCCGAACGAGCAAAGAAAGTAGGCTCGGATCGCTGACCGATGACAGATCGAGGCTGTTGTCGTTTAAGATTTCAAAGCTCATCTGTCCGTCATTGGCAAAAACAAGGTATTCAGAACCTTCCTTTTTTTCTTGTCCCAGAAGCCCTGCGATCCGTAGTTGTTCGTTCTTTTCGACCCCTTTAAAGGATTGTGTCACCGTGTAGCCTTCCCAGTACCACTCATCGCTGTCTTCTATTTCTTCTGTCCAAAGTAATACGCCTCGGAAAATAAAATGCGAATCGTGGACGAGCTGATCGATTGAATCATAGCTTTGGGACCCCTCACCCAAGACGTTCGTTAGGGTACCCGCTGCTCCGCCAAATTGTGAGTCACGCCCTCGTTCTGCGGCTGACTCATAGTCCATAGGAGCGGCGCCCTTTCGGGTCATGTTTATCGACCCTTTCAAAAACAAATGCCAAATCATCCCGCCAGCGACGACGACCAGTAAAGCGGCCGCGACCGTCGCATAGCGTTGCCAACGTTGCCATCCCTCTCGCTGAACGGAGGGGGCAGGGTTGGCCGGGGAGACATCCGCCAAAAGATCGCCGTCTATGGATGACAAGCTCTCAAAAAGTTGATGCAATTTTATCTCTTTGTTATTCACCATATCCCTCATTGATTAAGTATTGTTTCAATTCGCGCCGCATCCGGTGCAACAGCACCTTCACGGCCCCTTCTGTGGTATTTTCCTCCTGTGCGATCGCTCGGATCGGGGAGGCGTAATAGTATCGCTGTAAGAAGATCTTTCTTCTTCTGTCGGGCTGTGTACGCAGGTAATCGCTTACCGCCTCTGAAAATTCCTTTCGTTCCACAAAACTGCCGGTATCTTCATCGGAGGGCAGGACTTCTGTCAATTCATCCAGGATGAGCGGGACTTGCCCTCCGCCGCGCTTTTCTCTTGTTTTCTTTCTCACACGATCGAGTGAGCAATTTCGAACGATCTTGCACAGATATGCTTTAAAGTACTCCGGCCGCTCCGGCGGAATCGTCTCCCACGCCGCCATATAGGTATCGTTCACACATTCTTCGACATCCTCTTCGTTTCCCAGAATGTTCCGGGCAAGGCTCCTTAACAGCGCGCCGTACTTTTCCATCGTGGCGGCAAGCGCCTCTTCCGATCGCTCAAAATAGAGATCTAAAATCGCGTCATCCATCATGACGTGATTCTATCATGAGCGCTCCTTTAATCCGCGAGCGGATTTCTCACAATTCCGACAAAAAGCGGCGTCCCCGCCCCATCCGAAATGACATAGAGGAAGGGTCGGTTAAGCTCTAATGTCAGTTGTTCGGGCGGTTCTAACATCGCGGTTTCCCGCATCTGGATTTCGGTGTAAGCCGCGGCTTCAACGCCTTTCTCATCCAGCGCGATGAAGGTTTCCTGTGAGATGGCGCTCACCTCAGCACCTACCGTCAACATGTTCGAAAAATCGGGCGCCCCCGTCACAATCTCTGTCAACCCGATCGCTTCCATCTCTTTTAAGATGTCCACTTTCGTCTTGTAAGAAAACTTCGGCAGCGCGATGTTGAGCGATACATTTTTCCACTCTTGTTCGAAAAGATCGGTTAAAAAATCCGGATCCTTTAGCAAATCCTCCGGATCCAATCCATCTTCGGGTAAAACAAAGCGGATACTGCCATCTGCCAAGGACAGTCTTGCGGCTGTGTAGTGATCGTCTAAAAGTGCCTGGCTCAAAAAGGCGCCCTGCAGATAAGGCACGTCCGAGATATCCAGATCCATTCCATGGAACACGTTCTTGACCGTGTGAGCCGGGTCGAACGCCGTGTCCCAATTGGCTTTAAAATACACGGTGTTCATAAGCACTAAAAGGAGCAGCGGGTCGCTCAAGTCAATCTCGGGCTTGATCTTCCCCCGCGTCTGTTCCGCCACCCATTCGCTCATCTTGGGCGCTGTTTTAGGATCTTGGAAGTCGACGGCAAAAGCCGAGGCATAAAATTCATTCTCAAGCTGATCCAGCCAATCCTGTTTGACTTTTTCACCACCCTCCCCGACAAGGTCCTGACGTATCAAAAGAGCGTTGGCGATCTGCTCTTGGATCCCCTCTTCTTCCTTCGTCATGAGGGCATAAAGAGTTCGAAAATTCAGGCTCGTACCGAGTTCCGTCATGGACAAGAATTCTTGCAGATCCGTTTTTGTTTGACCCGCAGCTCCCGCTTCCAGCATGGCCAAGGCATAGTAGAGGCTCATGGGCGAGTAAAGTGAATTCTTATCCCGTTCTCCCGACAGAACCGATGGGGAGGTCTTACCCGCAAAGTCAGAGTGAACGGCGAAAGGCTTGTGACACATCGTTATAAGATACATCCTTTTTCGCTTCACCCGGTGAAGCCAAGGCATTACCACGTCACGGGGATTACTCGCGCATCCGATAAGCGTACTCAAGATAAGTAACAGGGCGATCAATAGGGTCAAGATTTTTTCATTTGGCATTCCTCCCTTATTTTGGATTTCTGACCATTCCGATAAAGAGCGGTACACCCGCCTGATCCGAGATGACATAAAGATAGGGCCGGTCAAAGGCCAGTTTAATACTTCAGGCACGCCCGGTCCGGCGCCCACGAGTCTTATCTCGGTGTAAGCCGCGGCCTCAATGCCTTTTTCATCGAAGGCAATATAGGTCTCCTGCGTGATGGCGCCCACGAAGGCCGGTTGATCGGGCACATGGACTATGCCCGAAAAGTCGGGGTTGTTTTGGACAATGTCGGCTAAACCTAAATCTTCCATGGCCTTTAGGATGTCGATCTTGTGTTGGCTTTCAAATTTTGGGGATCGAAAGATGTGCTTCACAGCCCTCCCATTCACGTGATCTGAAATCGCTGATAAAAAGCCGGATCGCTAAGTAAATCCTCAGGTTTTAAATTTTCTTCGGGCAGGATAAACTGAATCGAACCGTTTTAAAGCGGCAGGCTTACCGCCGTGAAACGAGGATCGACGATCGCGCTTGTGAATGCGAAAACACCCTGCATGAAAGGCACCGTAATCGCTTTTCCTTGCTGATTGGTAAACACATCGGTCGCGGTGTTATCCGGCGAAAAAGGCGTCGCCCAACCGGCGTAGTAATAAAGCGTGTTCATGAGGATGAGTTGCAGCAAGGGATCCGAAAGATCGATCTCGGGACGAATCTTACCCCGGGTCTCATCTTCCACCCATTGACTCATCTTTGTTGCTGTGTCGGGGTCGGTAAAATCAGCAGCAAACACAGAGGCATAATAGTGACTTGACAGTTGATCGAGCCAACTTTGTTCGATCGCCGATCCTTGGGTGTCGATCAGCCCCTGTTCGAACCAAACAGCATTGGCGAGACGTTCTTCTGAATATTCATGCTCGCCCGCCATAATCGAGTAGAGGCGCTGCATGTCAGAGGCAAGGTTCTTTGGGTCTTCAAGCTCCAAAAAACTTTCAAGCGCTTCTTTCGTCTCACCCTTGGCCCCTTCGCTCAACATCGCAAGCGAAAAATAAAGACTTACCGGTGAATAAAGCGCGTTTTTCTCCTTGTCGTTTTCGAGCGCGGCACCTGCCGTTTTACTCGCAAAACGCCAAAGCGCCTCACGAAAATCAGAGGAAAGGTCATAGGGAGCGACGTCCTTTAACGGCGTTTCCGGTTTTGCAAGAACAAAAGCGTCCACAGGCGAAGGTTTCGAAATGACCTCCCCGCATCCTGTCATTGATAGCACAAATAGCGATAGGGCTAACCCTAGTGAAATTATTTTTTTCATACTGAATTCCTTTCCCAAGAAGTCCTCAATCTCTGAGACGACAAGGGTGCGGAAAGGTTACAGATTTCTATTTATTCTTGAACGGGGGCTTCAGGATCGATCCAGATGAACGGTTCCGGCTCAGCTGTCTCGGGGACAGGCTCCACCAAGGGGCCCTGGGGGATTCTTATACGGAGTCGGATCTGTGGTTTTTTGGTGCGCCTCGCGCGCTTCGCCGTCATCTCAATATCACCGTGGAGAGGACAAAGGCCTTTTGAAAACCAACTCTTGTCCGGTTTTATCTCCGTCCATTGCCCTTTGAATTCCCGGCCGCAGGCAGGGCAGGCGTAGGGACGCCCATCGAGGTAGTCTAAAATGTTATCTTTTTTTTGCAACTCAATGCGTTCATCTGATTGACTGTTCAAAAAAGGATCAAAAACATAGGGTTTTAAAAGAGAGTCGACGGATTCTCCCTTTTTCTCTTGACATTCCTGATCCACTACTCTTTGCAAAATAAGCGCGGCATATTCCGCGTCGGACAGCGCCTCGTGGAAGGGAAGATCTTTTTTCAACCGTAAAAAGTCGAGCGCGTATTCAATGGAGCGCTGGTTGCCGCGGCTTGTCCCCTCGGCTAGATTTGAAAAAACAGCCTGCACATTTAATCCCTTGAATAGGGGTTCAGGCGTAATCTTATGAAAGCGGACGTTTGAAAGCATCACCTCAGGATCCGAGGTTCCCCAGCTGCAAAATACGGGGTTGGGACCGCTAAAAGACAGAAGATCGCCAAAGGCCTGCTTAAAAGACACGCCGTGCTGGAGGCTTTGCTGTGTGCGGTTGGTGACCCGAGCGATATGGTGCTGAATTCTTTTATACAGGGTGGGTTTGACACGGCGTTCAAAACGCTCGGCGATTTGAAGCTGATCGTCTAAGCGGACGGCACCGATTTCAATGATCTCGAACATCATTTTTTCGGCCAGTGCGGGATCGACTTTAACCCCGCGCGCGGCCGAGTTCCACTCAAGATCGATGACAACCCATGCGCCCATCGATTAGTTACCTGCGCGAGGCAAAAGCACTTTTTACCTTCTCAAAGAAGCTGCCGCGTTTTTCGTAATTCTGGTCCGTGGTGCTGTCGTCAAATTGCCGCAGCATCTCTTTTTGTTCGCTGGAAAGATTTCTCGGCACCTCAATCAGGACGCGGAACTGATGGTCACCCCGGGCAGTCGGTCGCCCGATATAGGGGATCCCCTTCCCGCGGAGTGTATAAATCTCGCCGGGTTGTGTTCCCTCACGCAGCTTATGCATCACGGGGCCGTCAATCGTCGGCACTTCAACCTCAGCGCCTAACGCGGCCTGGGCGTAAGTGATGGGTAATTCGGTGAAGGTCCTGTTTCCTTCGCGTGTAAACACAGGATGCGGACGGATAAAGATTTGGATATAAAGGTCACCGTAGGGGCCGCCGTTTCGTCCCGGTTCACCCTCACCCCGCAAGGTTAGCATCTCGCCTTCGTTAATGCCGGCCGGCACGTTGACCAAGAGCTTCTTGTCGCGCATGACCGTTCCTTCACCGTGACAGGTGGCGCAGGGGTTGTCGATGACATGCCCTGTGCCGCCGCATCTGGAACAGTTGCGGGTCGTCATGACCTGGCCAAAAAGTGTCTGCTGTTGGGCATATTCCTGCCCTGTGCCGTCACAGACGGGGCAGATCGAGGGGTCAGAGCCGTCCGCGGTCCCTTTACCGCCGCAGGTCTGGCAACGGTCGGCCTTCTTGATCGAAATTTCACGTTCGACGCCGAAGGCTGCCTCCATGAAATCCAAGTTCATACGATAGCGGAGGTTGGCGCCTCGCGTAGGGCCGGTCCGACGGCGCGCCGTCTGTTGACCGCCAAAACCGCCAAAGCCGCCAAAACCGCCGAAGCTTCCAAACAGAGTCGAGAACAGATCGTCGAGGTTGATATTGTAGGCTGCCGCCCCGCCGTTGAAAGAGTCATCCACGCCCGCGTGACCGAATTGATCGTAGTTAGCGCGTTTTTCTTCATCCGACAAGACCTCGTAGGCCTCGTTCGCTTCTTTGAACTTCGCCTCCGCGTCCTTGTCGTCTGGATTCACGTCCGGATGATACTTTTTCGCAAGCTTCCAAAATGCCTTTTTGATCGTATTGTCATCGGCATCCCGAGGCACCCAATATTTCGTAATAGTCGCGTTCTGTCGCCGCCAGTCCTCCTGGTTCTAAAAAACAACCGTTCCTATCTTAACACTTGATAATAGGGAGCGGGCCATATAAAAGAAGCCCGCTCCCATCGTCACCACATCGATGCCGGAATAATTATTCCTGGTGCCACCGACATCTTCGCGATCGGCCTCATAGAGTTCAGGCTCCGCCTCGGCTCCTGGTGAGGGCCTGCTCTTCTTGTGCTGTTCCTGAGTCTTTTTATACATGGCCTCGGACGCCTTGTAGACCGCTTGGCTCAGGCCTCCATATCAGGACTTCATCGCGTCCAGATCGCTGTCGTGTCACGCGGCTTGGATAGATGCTCCTCGATCGCCTGCTTGTCGGGTTCTTCAAACTTATCGCCCCGATTCCTTCAGTTTTTCAGTCTCATAAATGGTCGTCTCGGCGCGGTTTTGGTGGCCGACTTCGTCCTTCTTCTTGCGGTCTTCTTCGGCGAAACGCTCCGCGTCCTTCACCGCCTGGTCGATGTCCGCGTCGGACAGATTGGAGGAGGCTGTAATCGTGATATGTTGCTCACGGTTCGTGCCCTTAATAATCGCTGAGACGTTCACGATGCCGTTGGCGTCGATGTCAAAGCTGACCTCAATCTGCGGGATTCCGCGCGGTGCCGGTGCGATGCCGTCCAAGATGAAACGCCCGAGCGACTTGTTGCCGGCCGCCATCTCGCGCTCACCCTGCAACACATGGACTTCCACCTGGGTCTGGCCGTCGGCCGCCGTTGAGAAGACTTTTTTCTTGCTCGTAGGAATCCGGGTGTTGCGGTCGATCATGCGTGTCATGACGCCGCCCAAGGTCTCGATGCCGAGTGTGAGGGGGGTCACATCAATCAGGATCATATCGTCGATGTCACCGGCCAGAATACCGCCCTGAATGGCGGGCGCCCATCGCGACACATTCGTCAGGGTTAATGCCCTTGAAGGGATCTTTGCCAAAGTAACTGCGCACCATCTCCTGCACGGCCGGGATTCTCGTGGAACCGCCGACCAACAAAATCTTGTCAATGTCCGCCGGCTTCAGCCCCGCGTCGTTCATCGCCGCAGTGAGAGGGCCTTTGGTCTTTTCAACAAGGTCCGCTGTCATATCGTCAAACTTCGCGTGTTAGAGACAGATCCAAGTGTTTCGGACCATCCTGGTCGGCCACGTAATAAAGGGCGGGGTTAATAGAGCCATCAATACGGGCTGACAATTCTACCTTGGCCTTTTCAGCCGCTTCGCGCAGGCGGCGCATAGCCAAACGATCGCCTGACAGGTCAACACCCTGCTCTTGCTTCATCGTCTGGACCATCCAGTCGACGATCTTGCTGTCAAAGTCATCGCCGCCAAGGCGCGTATTGCCTGAAGTCGATTTCACTTCAAACACGCCGTCGCCGATCTCAAGAATCGACACGTCAAGGTGCCGCCGCCCAAGTCAAAGATGACGATTTTCTGATCGTGTTCCTTGTCAAGGCCGTAGGCCAAGGAGGCCGCGGTCGGCTCGTTGATAAATTACGGTCCACGGTCAGCCCCGCGATACGGCCTGCGTCTTTTGTCGCCTGGCGCTGTGAGTCGAAAAGTAGGCCGGGACGGTGACCACCGCCTGCGTCACTGTTTCACCCAGATAGCTTTCCGCGTCATGTTTTAGTTTTTGCAAGATCATGGCGGAGATTTCAGGCGGCGTAAAGGTTTTGCCGTCAATGTCAATTTTATGATCTGTGCCCATCTGCGTTTAATCGACAAGACGGTGCGGTCGGGGTTCTTTTTGTGCTTGGTTTTGCGATCTGCCCCACAAGGCGTTCGCCTGTGTTAGTGAACGCGACCACCGACGGTGTGGTGCGACTGCCTTCGGCGTTCGGAATGACGACCGGCTCGCCGCCTTCCATCACCGATACGACTGAGTTGGTTGTGCCTAAATCAATACCAATAATTTTTCCCATTTTATGTTTCCTCGTTTCCTAAATATGTAAAGTGTGTCATTACCTAATTTATTTGGGCCGTTAGTTCACGACCTTGACCATACTGTGACGGATCACGCGATCTCCCTTTGTATAGCCTTTTTGGAAGACCTCCGTGACGGTATTGTCCGGGTGGCTGTCATCCTCTTCATGCATCACGGCCTGGTGAAATTGCGGGTCAAAGTGTGCCCCTCCTTCAATCTCACTGACACCGATGCGCTCGAGCGCTTCTTTGATTTGCTCGGCGATCAGATGGACGCCTTTGGCAAATTCTTTCGATTCTTCCGTTTCAAGATCGGACAGAAAGTCTTGCCGCGCTGTCAACACTCGAACACGGGAATCAGCAGACGGATCGTATCAATGACGCCCTCTTCGTACCCTTGAGCGCAGTCAAGGCGCGAACGCCTTCTAAAGTTGTCGTAATCCGCGCATACCCTCCAGGTAGCGGTCGTTCAGATCCTGAACGCATCGTCGGAGTCCATGTCGAGGTTCTCCTCGGTCAAAATGTTCTCCTCTTGGCCCTCTTTGTTTTTTTCTGTGTCCTCGCGTTTACTCATCGTTCTCCCTCTATTTTCTTTCTTCTTCACCGTTTCGGGCATATTGCCGGCCGACGGCCTCACCTAATGCCTTATTGACGAAACTGATTTGCGAAATAATAGTGCCGTATTGCATTCGCTTCGGACCGATCACGCCGATCTGCCCGCTGATCTTTTTGCCGATACGGTAGGTGGTCGTAATAAAAGACATATCTTCCATGCCTGAAAGCGCAATTTCCTGGCCGATACGCACCATGTACGAAGGTTGTGCCTCGGGTAAAGAAAGAGCTCTATCGGCTTTTTGCAGTTCCTCGACACAGTCGAGATCGAAGTCGCAATTTTGTGCGATCTCCTCTTCCATCTCTTCTTTCATATCCATCATGTAACCGGCCACCATGTGTTCTTCATGGACCGCATTATAAAAACGGTTGGCGCGTTCCACATCCCGAAACTCAGGATGCTTTAGAAGACGGTGTTTGCCATCCATATAGACTTCAATTTTTTCGGTCTGTTTGATGGCGACATAGGCCTCAAACAGCACCTGGTTGACAAGTGCCTCCGGAAGGCCGATCTCATCGGCGACTGACGAGACGGTGACAAGCGTGATATCGTCCAATTTCTTGCCGACCAAACAGCGCTCCACCGCGCGAGCGATGCCGTCAAGCTGCGCTTCGTCGAGCATCGAAGGGATTCGGATCAACCGGTCATGCACCACGCCGGCTGAAAGTACCAGCACGACAATCGCACGCCCCGGCTCGATCATCATGATCTTGATCTGCTCAAGGCTTGAATCAGAATATTTCGGTGTCAGAGCCACCGACAGGTAGTCTGTTTTTCCCGCCAAGTATTCAGCCGCCCGTTCAATGAGCGCTCTGGCTTCATCGAGGTTATTGGCAAGGTACTGTCGGATGGCAGAAGCGTCGTCACTTGAGATCTCAGGCAGGGACATCATATTGTCCACGTAGGCGCGATAGCCTTTATCGGAAGGCATGCGGCCGGCGGAGGTATGCGGTTTTTCCAAGTAACCCATTTCCTCCAGCTCCGCCATTTCATGACGGATCGTCGCGGATGAAAACCCGAGCTTATGGCGCGTCACAAGCGACTTCGAACCAACCGGTTCAGCCGTCTCAACATAATCATCGACGATGGCTTTTAAGATTTGTCGTTTCCGATCGTCCATAAGATCTGTCCCTTTCCAACAGTTAGCACTCGACCGCTTCGAGTGCTAATAAGACTTTATCACCCTGATAAAGCTCTGTCAATCGATGGAATGTGTCGGGTGTGACAAGCTTGTGAAGTTTATGCGAATAATACGAATAAGGGCAATCAGAGGAACTCTCGGACGACGGCGTCCGCAAAATCGAGGCCCTTTTTGCTCAGACGAACGCCCCTTTTATCCCTTTTAATCAATCCCTGTTGTTCCAGTTTTTGAAAAATGTCACCGAAAAGTTCATCCATGTGAACCCCGTGGCGCTGATAGAAGTGATCAAAGGAGACGCCTTCCATGATGCGAAGGCCTAAGATCATGGTCTCGATTCTTGCGGCCTGTTCATCGATGATTTCTTCGATAGTTCGATCTGAATAAGGCCCAAGATCCGGCCTGTCCACCTGTTGGAGCCATTCTGTCACAGAAGGCGGATTTTTACGCCTTATCCCCGCCATGAAAGAAGCCGCCGAGGGACCTGCGCCGAGATACGATTCGCCCCTCCAATAGCTTAGGTTATGGCGCGATTCGGCGCCCGGCTTGGCAAAATTGCTGATCTCATAATGCAAGAATCCCAAATCATTCATCCGACAGATAACCTGTTGGGTCATCTCTCTCTCTTCTTCGTCCGAGGGGAAGCGTTCAGGTTCTTCTTCCCACATGGCGTGAAAAGACGTACCGGGGACAATGTCAAGCGCGTAGGACGAAAGGTGGTCAATGGGGAGCTTGGCGATAAAATCTAAGCTCTCCTTGACATCTTGTATGGTCTGATCGGGAAGTCCCGTCATGAGGTCGACGGCTATATGGGAAAAACCGGCGCTTTCGGCCGACAGGATCGCGTGCTGTGCGTCTTTTGACGTGTGCCTTCGGCCGATGAGTCGAAGTAGCCTGTCAGAGGATGACTGCAGGCCAAAACTGATGCGGTTAATCCCGGCTTCACGCCAATGTAAGAGTGCTTCTTGACGGATTGATTCGGGATTCGCCTCAATAGTGATGTCACAGTCATCGGCGAATGAAAAAAGAACACGGGCGTGTTCCAGGATGGAAAAAATCAGTGAGGGCGGGACAAAGGAAGGCGTCCCGCCGCCCAAATAAATGGTTTGAAGCGGCTTTATGACGACATCGTTTGCGAACGATTCGTCGTAGAGCCGCGTCAATTCTTTTAATATGCCTCGATGCCAGCCTCGGATCGTGTCTTCCTTGGGGCTGGCGATCGAGTAAAAATCACAGTAAAAACATCTCCCTGAACAAAAAGGAACATGAACGTAAAGCGCCGAAACGGATCTGTTATTCCTTCTCATTCTTCTGTTCAGTGTCTATGTTCGAGTCCGACAGCAGTTCCTTGAAGGACACGGCTAAGCCGGCAAGCGATTGCATATTGGAAGGAATGATGATCTTGGTGGCGCGGCCGTCCGCGACGGTTGTCATGGTCTCAAGGCTTCTCAACGCGATCAGGGCCTCGTCGGCTTTGACATCTTTGATCATCTGCAACCCGCGTGCGGTGGCTTCCTGGAGCATGAGAATCGCTTCCGATTTACCCTCTGCCTCGCGGATGGCCTGCTCTTTTTTAGCGTCCGCGCGCAGGATCGCCGCTTCTTTTTCACCTTCGGCGACGCGGATCAGCGCTTCTTTTTTACCCTCTGAGATCAGGATATTCTCGCGCTTTTCACGCTCCGCCTTCATCTGGCGTTCCATGGCCGTCTGGATCTCGCGGGGCGGGATAATGTTCTTCAATTCCACGCGGTTAACGCGGATACCCCAGGGATCCGTCGCCTCGTCAAGGGTCGTGCGCATGCTCATGTTAATAACATCTCTTGAGGTTAAGGTTTCGTCGAGCTCCAGGTCGCCGATGAGGTTACGCAAAGTGGTCGCCGACAGATTTTCAATCGCCAGGATGGGATTTTCAATGCCGTAGCAGTAAAGCACGGGGTCAACAATCTGGAAAAAGACCACCGTGTCAATTTGCATGGTGACGTTATCGCGTGTGATGACGGCCTGTGGCGGGAAATCGAACACGCGCTCTTTCAAAGAAATGCGCCTTTCAATGCGGTCGATAAAGGGCATCTTGGCGTGGATACCAGTCTGCCAGGTGACACGGTAGGTGCCGAGGCGCTCGATCACAAAGGCGGTCGCCTGAGGCACGACGCGGATATTGCGTATGCAAAGAATCAAGATCAATAGCGCGATTACCCCTAAAAAGATAAAACCAAATGTACCTGCCGGCAGTGCGGCGATCGTTGTGAATAAAAACATCATTTACCTACTTTCTTCGTCGATGGCTTCGACAATTGCTTTCACGCCTCGAATTTCCTTGACGCGAATCGCTGTCCCCTCTTCAAGGCGCCCCTCATCCTCTAATCGGGCGCTCCAGGTTTGTCCTGACACCTTGATGAGACCGCTTCCTGTGGTGTAACAGATCGTGTCGACCACAACGCCTTCTTTTCCGACGATGCGGTCGGCATTGGTCGCGGTGATCGCCCTTTTATCCAGTTTGGGTCGAACGACAAAAAC
This sequence comes from Clostridia bacterium, assembly GCA_040766025.1. Classification (GTDB taxonomy): domain Bacteria; phylum Bacillota; class Clostridia; order Saccharofermentanales; family DTU023; genus UBA4923. The sequence continues at coordinate 89,198 of JAXGRH010000005.1, forward strand.
AAACACAAGAAAACCGATCACGGAGAGCAGTATGAATAATACAAACTGCAGGACAAGGGAGGCGCCCAAGAAAGCCGCAATCATGGCGACGAGCGCGGCGATCGAAAACCACACTGAAACAAGATTCAAGGTGGCCAGTTCAAGGATGACCGTCACGATCAGGACAAGTCCCCAGAACAATGCGGCTGACATGCCTAATATATCGGTTGCCAGCATCACAATTTTCATCGATATCCTCTTTTCTATTGACTCACGATTCGGAAAAATCGTAATTGAGCGGTCCTTTGCGGGCCAGTTGAACCAGCACAAAGGCCGTATTGTTGATCCGAAGGGTCAGCCGGGGCACTATTTTTTGTGTTTCTCCCTCATCGCCTTCTTCTGTTTCAAGCGGCTCTTCTTCTCCCCCGTCAATAATCGGAATGGTCTGACGCGCCTGCTGCTCGTCCATCTCGCGGAAGAGATTTTCTAAAAGATCGATCCGATCAAAGCGCGTCCCTGAAATCAAGCCTCCTGTCTCCTGGAAGTAGGGATTTCGGCTTTCAATCATCACCTCGTCCACAGACTTGACACGGTATTCGCCGGATTCAATGAACACGACGGGGATACCGGCCCGATCAAAGGGCGTGTGATCGGAAAGCTTGGTGGTCCACTCCCGAAAGACCGCCGTCCCTCCTGAGTCCGTGGGGACGAGGAAAGAGGCCTGATTCGTATAAATCGCATAGCGATTTTTCGTATTCATCTGATTATCAAAGAAGATGTCCGTCACCTGGTACAGTTTTCGTCTTTTCTGATAATCCTTGTATTCTCCGCTGCGCACTGAGTTTTGTCCCGCGTGCGCATACACTTTGTCACCCGCGTAGATCGGGCCGATGTTGACCATGACTTCGACTTGCTTTCGCTCCTCAGAAGAAAGCGAAGCCATATAGTGTCGCGCGCCTTGGTACTCATCCGTGCCGGCGCCCAAGAACACGAAGATGACATCGTAGCCCGGCGCTTCTTGGCGCATCACGCGCGCGGCCGTGAGCACAGCTGCGACCCCTGAGGCGTTGTTGTGAATGCCCTCGGGCCATTTGAAGTCGTTTTCTGTTTCTTCGTCTACTTCTTCCGTTTCATCTAACGCAAATTCCGGCGTGTCATAGTGAGCGCCGAGGATCATGATCAAACCCTTTTGATTTTCAGGCCATCGATCCCGCTCTTCGTCTGTGATTTTGTCCGACAGCTGGAAGCCTTTCCCCGAAAGGCGGGCGATCACATTCGCGGAATTTCGCCTTACCCCCTCTTCGTCCGTAACAGAAAAGTGTTGGATCTCAGGTTCATAACCATAGCTTCGAAGTTCTTCGGCGATCATTTGGGCCGCGCCCGACTCCTCATCTGAATAAGGGTAGCGCTGGGGGAAGCGTTGTGCGAGCTGACGCGCAAAAAGGGCGCCTTCATCACCGTACTGGGCGATGCCTGTCACCTCTTCTTTTTTTCCAAAAGACGAGCAGGCCGTAAGCGACGACAGTAAAAACAAAGCGGCAAAGACGACCCAGATGAGGCGGGGCGCCGCTTTATTCGAGGGATTATTTCGGTGTTTACGCACATGTTTCCGGGTCACTTATCTTCCTCCAAAAGGCGTTTTATCACGCCCTTTTCCCCCGTGATTATACCACAGGCCCTCTGGCCGGCTGTCGGCCCGGGCCCTCCTTTATGTTATGATTCACCCATGAAGCAGGACCGAAAAATGAGGCTTTCAAACGTCACAGCGATCGTCATTACCGCGCTTTTATTCATGGCGTTCTGCTTTATTCCTGCTGACGTTTCGGCCCTTTCCATGAGTGAGGGTTTTGATCCTGAGACGCGCCTGCCGGCAGTCTTGTCCACAGGCACCCTTCACCAGTCAGAGCTGTATTCAAAAAACAGTGAACTGGTTTTAGAGATTCCGGGGGTCGCCCGACTCATGACCCTTTACCTTGCGACCGAACGCATCCCCCAGGACGAACTCATTGTGATCTCACGGACGGTCGAGTGGATTGACGCCCGCGAGGGCGCTGAAGATCGTGTGCCTCTACTGGCCGACGATAAACTGCCGCTTCGCTTTTTGCTTTTGAAAATGCTTTTTGAGAACTCGGATGCCGCCGCGATCGCGATTGCGGAACGGGTGTCAGGCACCTCCGAGGACTTCCTTTTGGAGATGCAAAACGCGGCCCAGGTTTTGGGGATGACCCAGACGGAATTTTTCCAAGTCGACATCGCGCGCGCCGAGCGCGAATCGGAAGTACCGGACGCGATCCTTATGGCGATTGAGCGCTACGATGAATACAGCAAAGAGGAAGATCCCGAGCCTTTGGTGCTACCGGAAGCCGAAGAACTCACCCAAACCGCCCGCACCACACTTCGTGATCTTCAGCGCCTTTTGACCGCTCTTCACAGCAATGTGCGCTCCAAAGCCCTTTTATCCGTATCGGAGGAATTGATCCAGATCACAAGCAAAAACACAGCGCAGATTGTCGCCATGCGGTCACCGGCCGCGCACTTTATGACATTGTCTGAGAATCGGATGAACTATGTGTTCTTGCACCTGTCCGATCGCTATTCGCTCCTGTGCTGTGTGGGAACTTCGCCCGGCGCGCTCCCCGTCATGACGGTGGCCGTAAACCTCCGACAGGCCGGTATTACCTCTCCTACCTTACAGCTCTACAGTGCCTTGGATGATTTTTACACCAAGTCACCTTTGACGCGCGCGGGTGAGAAGTACCCAGGGGCCCCGGAGAAAGCCGAAAACGGCGAATTATTTGACCTTGTTTACCTTGACTCCGTCGATTATATCCACCCTCAAAGTGACCATTTCTTAGAACAGACATTGGACTATTTAGGAAACGCGCCCTACCCCATTCCGTTACAAAAAAATACGATGACGGGACAGGTGGTCTTTACCTTGAAAAATGATATCCGCATACGAGTGCGCGTCGGCTCTGACCGCGATATTTTGGCGGACAACAGCCTGATTAGCCGCGGACTCATCCTGATGACAAGAAACCCGAACCTTGCCTACACGATCGCGGGGCTGTCGCTTATTTTAATCATGGCGCTCCTTGTGATTGTCATCCGCGAAATGATCAGTCTTCGCTACTGGATAAGGCTGCAGCGCATTGAACTCAACGCACAGGCGGCGCGCGCGATTTTATTCGGGGACAAAAATCTCAAAAGAGACAGAAAATAGAATCAAGTTCTCCGGTGTAGCCAGGGCGCAATGCGCTCTAAATAGAACCGTTCGAACATTTGGAGCGCGTAGCTGTAAATCACAAGAAAAATTTGCAATAAAAGAAATAAAATTCCGATCAGGATTGTTCCCGAAATTTCCCATTTTATGCGCAATAAGACGCCCACACCCACCCCCCATAAGAGCGACAGCATCAAAATGGACATGAGGGCGTGCACGATAAGCCGTGCGGCCCATGGTTTCATTTTTCCCCGGAGCCATACGATCAAAAGAGGCAGTGCGCCAAAACTTGAGGCAAAAATAACCGCGATGAATAAACCGGGCCAAAGGAAGCTCAAAACAGAAGAGACCAAGTACACTAAGCACGCACCCCCAAGGCCCAATTCATGGCAGGCGACTAAGATCACAAAGGACGCGAGGGTTAATACAAAAAACCGGCCTGTCGGAAGGACACCCGAGGCCGCAATAAACAGCCAACAAAGCGCGCTCATAAGCGCGCCCGCAGCGACTCTTGCAGAAGGGGAGCGCGACGTCAACAACACACGCAGAGGTCCCCGCCCATGCATTCACAGCATGAATCGGCGCAACACAGACAGGTCAAAGTTTCACAACAGGACGTGCCGCTCCGAGAAGAGCGGTAGTAAGGTGATTGGTTCTGAGTCCCGAAAGGCGCGCCGTAGGGCGGTCTTTGCTCGGCTGACTGCTGCTGGTTACCTAAGGTAATCGCGTCGTAGGCTGCGTTAATTTCGCGAATCTTGGCCTCGGCCATTTCTTTCGCGCCGGGATCTTCATACTGATCGGGATGGTATCTTCGTACGAGTTCAAGATAGGCCTCGCGGACCACCTCAGGCGATGCGCCGTAAGGAACGCCGAGCACTTCGTATGGGTTACCATTCATTGTCTTAAAGCCTTCCTTCTTGTGACCGCCTAGAGTGGGGGGAGTTTTTCCCCCAAGAGGATACGCTCTCGGGTGGCGGGCAGACCTATCGTCACAATATTATACACGATCGCGCCGAAGCGTTCGTAGTCAATCAGGCTAAGATGCCGGTCGATTGTTTCTTCCCGTTCGATGAGCAATGTCCTGGCAAGGGTCATGGCCTCGTCTTGTTCCATCCGAAGGAAGGGATTGTGATTCTTTTTCCTTTTATCTTCTTCCATGTCATCCACGGCATCTAACAGATACACCCATTGGCCGAGCGCGTTGGCAGCCGTCTCGAGCAACCCGGCGTACACAAAAATATGTTCATCGTGTCGATTGAGTAGCTCGATCCCTTGTCGCATCAGTGCTTCCAAGATTAATCCAAACGAGGAGGCAAGTCTTTCGGGGCTTTCATACGGCTCCATCTCATTTAACCTTGTAAGTTCATCGACAATCGTTTTTGAAAGCTCCGGGTAGAGGCGCCGGGCACGTCGGGCGGATCGGGAGAAAAGCGCCGCCATCGCACGCCCTTTAATGGGCTTGTCATCCTGGACGTCGTCTTTGGCCGAATGATAGGCAAGAAAGGAGGACATATCCGCGGTGTAGTCTAAGATCGGATGTGATTCCATGACAGGTTTCTTTCTAAAAGGATTCAAAATGCAGGATTCATGGTCGAGCCCCGGATCCTCTACCGATAGCGCCATCAATAAGAGAGAAAGAAAGGTCATGTCATAAGTCACGGCCCCGCGTGGGATTTGTCCCGAGCGCCGGCCGATGGCCTTGCACAGACCGCAGTAAACGGACTTATAGATGGTAAAGTCCCGAATCAGCAAATCCGGTTTTTCAATTCTGACATACCCAAACATTGATAGCGATTTACCCTCGTTTTGTATAGGATCATTGCGCTTCTATGATATCATCAGGATTGCTGTTCAAGAATATTTTATCCAGGGATATGATCGATGACCAATAATCTTGTAAAAACACGTTTTGCGCCCAGCCCGACGGGCATCATGCATATCGGCAACCTCCGTTCGGCGCTGTACGAATACCTGATCGCCAAAGCGAAGGGCGGCGCCTTTATTCTTCGTATTGAAGACACGGACCGCGAGCGCTATGTCGAGGGCGCGGTGGAGGTGATTTACCGCACATTGAAACGCTGCGGTTTAAATCACGATGAAGGGCCGGATATCGGGGGACCGCACGGACCCTATACCCAAAGCGAGCGGCTCCCTTTCTACCGCCAGTACGCCGAAGAACTCATTCACAAGGGACATGCCTATCCCTGCTTTTGTCCTTCCACAAGAGAGGAAAGCTCCGTGGAAGATGAGGGACCGATCGCGTTTGGCTACGATCGGCGCTGCCGGAACATCGATCCTGAAAAAGCGAAGCTTCGCATCGACGCGGGAGAGTCTTATGTCATCCGGCAAAAGATGCCGATGACAGGCGAGACTTCTTTCACCGACGATGTCTACGGGACCATCACCGTGCAAAATAAGGAGCTGGAAGATCAGATTCTTTTAAAATCCGATGGCTATCCGACCTATAACTTTGCGAACGTGGTCGACGATCACCTAATGGAGATCACCCATATCGTGAGAGGCTCCGAATACCTCTCCTCAACCCCCAAATATTGTCTTTTATATGAGGCTTTCGGCTGGCCGATCCCTCATTTTGTACACCTGCCGCTCATCATCGGCGAGGACGGGAAGAAACTTTCCAAACGCCACGGCTCGACAAGCTTTGACGATCTTATCGCGGACGGCTACCTTGCGGAGGCCATTGTCAACATGATCGCCTTTTTGGGCTGGGCACCGGGGGATGAGACACGCGAGATCTTCTCTTTAAAAGAGCTCGAGGCACTTTTTCATGTCGAGGGCATCAACAAGGCACCGGCGGTTTTCTCCTACGACAAATTGAATTGGATGAATGAGCAGTATATCCGGGCTTTGCCTTTTCATGAATGGCGCGACAAAATCAAAGCCATCACGGACAAGGCTTTCGGGGAGCAGACTTACGACCTCGATATGCTGGCGCATGTCCTGCAGCCTCGCGTGACGAAACTCTCCGATATCGAAGCGATGATTTCGTTTTTGACCAAGCGCCTGCCCCTGTCTCGTGAACTATTTTTCAATAAACGCGCAAAACTTGACGCCGAAAAGGCCGAAGGCATTTTAACCGCGCTTATCCCATTTCTTTCGAAGGTGGAGGACTGGACCGATACGGTCCTCTTGCAAACGTTGGAAGAAGCAGGAGAACAATTGGAGTTGAAAAAAGGGCTTGTCATGGGGGCCTTGCGAGCGGGACTTGCCGCCCAACAGGTAACACCCGGAGGCGCCGTTGAAACAGCGGTCATACTGGGTCAAGCGGAATCATTGTCACGCCTTGATCGAGCCATTCAATATTTAAGAGAGGCTTAATGCATGAATCACGATAGAGAAGACAAAAACACGCGCATACCCGCTGTGGTATACGGCGTCACCCCTGAAGAAGAGGTCACCACCGATAACGAAATCAACCATTTCATACGCGACATGATCGAGGAGGACATGGGCCCCGGCGGTCGCTACGATGGACTGTCTGTCCACACACGCTTTCCGCCCGAACCTAACGGCTTCCTTCACATCGGTCACGCGAAAGCCATTGTCATTGACTTTGGCATGGCCAAGATCTTCAACGGACTTTGTAATCTCCGCATGGATGATACAAATCCCGTCAAAGAAGATGAGTCATTTGTCCGCGCCATCAAGGACGATATTCACTGGCTCGGCTATGACTGGGATGAGCGTTTTTTCCACGCCTCTGATTTTTTCGAAGAAATCTATAAGGGCGCGGAGGAATTGATTGAAAAAGGCTTTGCCTTTGTCTGCGAACAGACCGCGGAGGAAGTACGAGAATACCGCGGTACTTTGACAACGCCGGGCAAAAACAGCCCCTGGCGTGATCGGCCGAAAGAAGAAAGTCTGGACCTTTTCCGCCGTATGCGCCAAGGCGAGTTCCCGGAAGGTCGCTATACGCTCCGGGCGAAGATTGACATGGAATCGGGCAATATGAATCTGCGCGACCCTGTCATCTACCGCATCCAGTTTTCGCACCATCACAGAACGGGAGACGACTGGTGCATCTACCCGATGTACGATTTTGCCCACCCCATCAATGACGCGCTGGAAGGCATCACGCATTCATTATGCTCTTTAGAATTTGAGGATCACCGTCCGCTTTATGACTGGGTGGTGAGCCATGTGACACTTCCCGCGAAACCTCGTCAGGTCGAGTTTGCGCGCCTTGACATCAGTTACACCGTCATGAGTAAAAGAAAGCTTCGAAGCTTGGTCGAAGAGGGCCTTGTCGACGGTTGGGACGACCCCCGATTGCCGACGCTTTGCGGGCTTAGGCGAAGAGGCTATACGCCCCGCGCCATCCGTGACTTCACCGAAAGAAATGGCGTCTCAAAAGTCCCGAGCATGGTCGATATCCGCTTCCTTGAACACTGCTTAAGAGAAGATCTGAACGAGCGCGCGCCGCGTGCGATGGCGGTGCTTGATCCTGTGAAACTCACGATTACCAATTATCCGGAGGGCCTGGAGGAGCGCTTTACCGTCGCGAATCTCCCCGGTCAGGAAGATGCCGGTACGCATGACATTACATTCTCACGTCATCTCTTGATTGAACGCGAAGACTTTGAGGAAGATCCCCCGAAAAAATACCATAGGCTTTATCCCGGAAACCACGTGCGCCTGCGGGGTGCCTACATTGTCCACTGCACCGGCTGTAAGAAGGATGAAGCGGGCAATGTCATTGAGGTATTGGCCGAATACGATCCTGAAACCAAGGGCGGTACGGCGCGCGAGGGCCAAAAAGTACGCGGGACAATTCACTGGCTTGATGAAGAAACAGCTGTCCCCGCTGAAGTCCGCCTGTACGATCACCTGTTTACCGTGGAAGCGCCCGATGAAGACGAGCGCGATTACCATGAGCTGTTGAACCCTGATTCGCTTCAGGCGATTCAGGCATTTGTTGAGCCCTGGCTTTTGGATGACCGCTCTTTAGTCGGTTACCAATTCATGCGCCTTGGCTATTTTATCCATGACAGCCAAGATAATGGTCGGGACCATCTTGTATTCAACCGATCGGTGCCGCTCAAGGACTCCTATAAACCGTAAAAATGAAAACCCCCGCTTTCAAATGAGCGGGGGTTTTTCACCTCTTCATGGTTCAAATTCAGATCAGTGGCGAATAATCTTTTTCGCGGTGGTCTTCGGGAATTCCGTGTCACGCAGTGAGATGGTACGCACTGTTTTGTAGTGGACAAGGTCCTGATTCATTTCCTTCACAACGGCGTTCATTTTTCTTTGACGCGCTCGTCCGTGAGCGGCAGTCCTTCAATTCGGGATCTTCGTCCACGCTGTCACGGTCAGGGAAAATCTCCGCGTGGATCAGGGTATCCCCGTCTTTTCTTGCCTGCCCCGATACAACGGCTTCTGCGATCAGGGGGTGTTGGGTCAGGAGGAATTCAATTTCTTCGGGGAAGACGTTCTTGCCGTTTTTCGTGACAATCATGTTGGCTTTGCGCCCCGTGATGATGACGAATTGATCCTTATCCAAGTAGCCGTAGTCACCGGTGTGGAAGAAGCCGTCTTCGTCGATGACATCTTTTGTGGCTGCTTCATTTTTGTAGTAACCGAGCATGACATTGTCGCCGCGTCCCGCGATTTCACCGATGCCGTTTTCATCCGGGTCAAGGATCTTGATGTCCACTCCGGGAAGCGCCAAACCGGCTGAACGGTTGTTGTAATGGTGGGTACGGTTCAAGGCCAGGATGGGCGCGCATTCGGTCAGACCGTAGCCCTGCAGGCAGTTGAATCCCAGATCCTGCATGTCCTTTAAAAGCTCAGGCGCAATGGCCGCGCCTCCGGCGATGAGCATCCGAAGATTGCCGCCGAAGTTTTCGTGGACGGAATCAAAGATTTTTCTTCTAAGATCGATGCCCACTTTGCGAAGCCCGCGGGTCAGCTTCATACCGAACATGAATTTCTTTTCGAGTTTCGCGTCGCTTTTAACTTTCTTCATGATCCCGCGATGGAAAGCTTCCATCATGAGGGGGACCACCAAAACCATGGTCGGTTTGGCTTCTTGCATATTGGGCACGATGTAGCGCAGCCCCTCGCAGACCGCCACCGTACAGCCGCGGTACAGTTGGCACAGATATCCGCAGGTGCACTCATAGGTGTGGTGCAAGGGCAAGACCGACAAGAACACGTCATCCGGCCCGATGTAGACCATTTGGCACATGCCCATTAAGTTCTTGCAGATGTTCTTGTGACTTAACATGACGGCTTTGGGCGTCGAGGTGGTACCTGAGGTAAAGAGCAGGATCTGCATGGCTTGCGGGTCGATGGGGAGCGTGTCGTAAGAAAGATCGCCTGCTTCACGCTGTTTTTCCCCTTCCGCTAAAAGATCCCAGAAGTAAACATCGCTCTCGTCTTCTTCGGGGACATCAAAGCCGACATAATGCTTGACGCTCGGGATCTCGCCCCGGATGCTGTCGACCGCCTCTTTTTTACTTTGTGAGAAGAAAAGGACATCGACTTCAGCGCTGTTCACGAGGTTCACAATCTCATTGGGCGGCTGTTCTTTGTCAAGCGGCACCACGACGGCAAGGCCGTTCACCACGGCCATATAGGTGACATACCACTCGTAGCGCGTCTCTGCCAAGATGGCGACACGGCTCTTCTCATTGACGCCCCTGTTTTTCAAGGCAGTCCCCAAAGCTCTGACGTCCCGGGCGTACTGTTTATAGCTCACGGTTTTGTACGGTCTTTTGTGATCGATTTTCAAGTTTAGGGCTTCCTCGGATCGAGGCGCGATCTGCCGTGAGGCGATCGGGTCCTTGATCATGTAGGCCGCTTTATCGCCGTACAATTTTTCACTTTGTTCAAGCATATCGCGAAGATCTCGGATCTCGCGCACCTCATCGAGAGGGTATTTGTAAATATTCTGACTCATCGAGCCGACCTCCTACACATCTTTTTTCTCACTATTCGGCTATTTTACAGGTCCTCCCGTGACGGGGTCAACAAACAAACTGTGAACAAACGCCCACGGCATTCATCGTCTGCTGATATAGCGCTCCACCGAATCGATGAAGCGATCAAGGAAAGCGCTTTCACCGAAGGTGTTGATTTTGAACAACACCGCCTGACTTCCGCCCGCCGTAATGGCGGACACCTGAAGGTTCGCTCCCTCTCCGACGAGGGTGACGGCCAGGCTGACGCGATTACTCCCCATCCAGCTGTAGCGCTCGTAAACGCGAAAGGCGACGCGGACACCCCCTTTGTAAAAATCACTTCCGTCTTCGTAGGACGCGGAAAGGCTCCCCCGCGTGATGCTTTGGTGCAAATTATCTAAAAAATGATTAAAATCGCCCATAAGGGCGCGCTCATACTTTGCCATTAATCGTCTTCCCCTTCATCGAGTTTGACCTGAAGCAGTCGAAGTAAATCGTTCCAATTCTCAGGATAAGCATTCACACCTTGATAATGCGCCCGAAAACCATCTGAATAGTGCACATCAAGTGTCCAGGTTCTCCCGTCTATTGCCCGCCCATTATAATACGGACTCCAATACTCGATGTGGAGCGCCAGGAGTTGTTCTTGAAATAACGGTGCTTCTTTCACACTGTAACGGATCTGTTGACAGTCCAGGTTCTGTTTATCCCCGAAACAATCCTTTTCAAGCGTCATCCCCTGCTCTGTGAACCGGAGCTCACGGATATACTCATGGTCTCCTAGGGCCAGGGTGCTTTTCAATTTCAAAGATAGGAAGGTCCTGTGATGCGGCTGCCAGTCGAGGTCTTTGAGCCGGCGCAGCCATTGCCTTAGCTGTTCGGGAAAATGAGACAGCTCTTCTGCCATATCGCTAAGCATCTGTTCGCGCGCCTTGCCTTCGTAGGAGTCCATTTTCCCCAGGTATTTAGTCAGGACTTGAAAGGCTTCCTCCTTGGGTGGAAATACTTCCTCCCAGGCCTTCACAATGGCTAAAAGGTTTTCATCTAAGTAGCTTAAGGCTTTCTTTCGAATCAAGGGCGGTACACCGTAGTAGGCGCCCGCGATCGCGCCGGCGATTGAGGCCAGGGTGTCGCTGTCCCCGCCTAATGACACGGCGTTTCGGATGGCGTCCTCAAAGGAGGTTGATTCCAAAAAGCACTGGATCGCCTGAGGCACTGACTCGCTGCTTCTGACACTCAAGGTATAGCCTTCCCGGATGTCGTCGATCTTGAAGTCCAAGGGATGGTACTGAATGACCATCTGTTCCTTGATCTCGCGCCGGGTCGCGCCCCGTAACGCCATGGCCACAGCGACGGTGACAGCGTCCGCGGCCCGTAGGCTCTCTTCGTGGTTGTGAGTGAGTTCCGTGACGGTTTCGGCCATTTGAACCGCTTCCCATTCGTTATAGCCGATATACGCGATGGGGCTGACGCGCATGGCCCCTCCGTTGCCGTAGCTGTGGTAAGGATAAGGATGATCGCTCATGATCCACCGCCGGAACATTTCGCCGTAGCCGACATCGGGATAGTTTCGTCCCAGTTCCTGCATGGATGCTTCGGCAAGATCCGCCAAGGCTTCCTGAAAATCGGCCACATTCAAAATATCGACTTCAGGAAAATAGGACTTGGCCTCAAGCACAGCCCTGGCAACCGCAAGCGTCATGACACTGTCGTCGGTGAAACGACATTCATCTGTGAACAACTCGAAATCTTTTGATTTATGCGGATTAAATTCAAAACGTGAACCGACAATATCGCCGATAATGGCACCGAGCATGGAACACCTCCTTGATCTACCAGCCTTCTTGATCTATTGTCGCACGAAAGCGCTTTAATTGCGCTTCCCTTAGCTTGTAGTCGGGCATAACATCTTTCACAATCGCCCAAAAGCCCTCCTGGTGGTTCATTTCTTTTAAGTGCGCCAATTCGTGCACAACGATGTAGTCAATGAGGGCTTCGTCGGCTAGGAGCAGTCGCCAGGAAAAATTCAAGTTCCCTAATGAGGAGCAACTCCCCCAGCGTGTCTTGGCGCCTGTTATTTTGACCTGATTGAATTTTACGTCCATTTTAATGGACCAGTCGATGACTTTTAGGGTCATGCTCACCTGCCCCAGACTGCGTAAAATCTGGATGATGGCTTGCCTGATTTGCTCGCCATTCAAATCGCTGGGGACATAAAACAGATGCAAATCCAGATCCCAGCCGATATAGGCGCCAAAACGCGGCTCAATAGTATAGGGCGTCCCCATATAGGAGATCGTGTCGCCGTAGTTGAGTATATGGGACGCTCGTGTCTGTTGGAGCGCCTTAAAGTTTTCTAAATGATCGCGGATCCATCCGTCCTTTTCACGGATAAGCTCCTCAATAAAAGAGATGGGCACATGGTGAGGCGCTCGCACTTCGAGCTTTCCTTCGACCATTTTCAAGGCAACGGTTTTCCTCTTGGCGCGGATAAGGGTATAGGGAATCACAATTGTTTGTCTCTCTTTCTGTTACGTACGATGAGCTTTAATCTAGCACAAAAGACATGTTTTTATGGCATTGACAGCGCCTTAAAAAAGGCATATGATCATGTAAGTTAGATTCTCCTAACTTTATTAGACACTCTTAAAGGAGATTGCCCCTATGCTGAAAAACCTCTTAATGCTAAAACGCGGTGACACCGGTAAAGTCAAGCTCATTGACGCGGGAAAATCGGCCACGAGAAGGCTCTATGAAATGGGGCTCAATACGGGTGCGCCTGTGACCGTCGTGAAAAATGACGCGGGCCCCGTGATCGTCTGCTTGGCCGGCAACAAGGTGGCATTAGGACGCGGTTTAGCCAGAAAGATCAATCTTGACATCGAGGACAACGGGCATGCGTAAGGGCACGATCGCACTTGTCGGAAACCCCAATAGCGGTAAAACCTCTCTTTTTAATGCGCTCACAGGCGCCAATCACTATGTCGGCAACTGGCCTGGGGTGACGGTGGAAAAAAAGGAGGGTTTTTTTGAATTTGAAGGCGAAGAATACCATGTCGTCGATCTTCCCGGCACTTACAGTTTAGGCGCATTTTCAGAAGATGAGGTCATCGCAAGAAATTTTATCTTAAGTGAGGAAGCGGAAGTCATCATCGATGTGGTGGACGCCAATAATTTTGAACGCAATCTCTACTTGACCACCCAGTTGCTTGAGATGGGTCAAAAGGTGGTCATCGCGCTCAATATGGTGGATGAGGCTGAAAAAAAGGATATCTTCTTTGATATCGAGGCGCTTTCCAAGAAATTGGGCATCTCGGTTGTCCCGACGGTCGCGACCAGGGGGACGGGGCTTGAAGATCTGATCCGTAGAGCCGTCTTTGTTTTAAACGAAGGGGAAGTGGTGAAAAACCCACTTCGCTACGATGAGGTTATTGAACACCATATTGAACATGTTGAAGAATTCTTAAAAGAAGAAGAGCTCCCCTTCCCGCTTCGCTGGGTCGCCTTGAAGGTGGTGGAGGGCGACCAGGCATTGATTGAATCACTTCTTGAATCTGAGATAAGTGAACAAGCAAAAACAGAAATTCGAAATTTCGCACGCTACCATTCAAGTGACAATTTTGAATTGGAAATCATTGACACGCGCTACCGACTGACCCATGAGATTGCGAAAGGGACTGTATCCAGGCCGGAAGTCCAAAAGGTCACCTTGAGCGATAAGATTGACAAGTTCGTGACCAATAAGTTTTTTGGAATCCCGATTTTCGCCGCCATTATGTTTGTGGTGTTCCAACTGACCTTTGTGATCGGGGAGGACCTTTTGGGCGGGGCGGTCGCCTCCTTAGTGGAGCATTTTGGGGGATGGCTGGAGCGCTTTTTAACCCTTGTATCGGCGCCCGCCTGGCTTATTTCTTTTATGGCGGACGGGGTGATCAACGGGGTCGGCGCGGTGGTGGAGTTTGTGCCGGTCATCACGGTGCTTTATTTGCTTCTTGGTTTTTTGGAGGACAGCGGTTATATGGCGCGTGCCGCCTATATCTGGGATGACCTGATGCGCAAGTTCGGCCTTCAGGGGAAGGCCTTTGTCTCCATGATCATCGGCTTTGGCTGCAATGTGCCGGGCATCATGTCGGCGAGAACCTTAGATAATAAGAAAGATCGCATGATCACGACCCTGATCAATCCTTTCATGTCCTGCGGGGCAAAACTGCCGATTTACTCTGTTTTTATTGCCGCTTTCTTTCCGGAGCACGGCGGCATTGTTTTATTCTCACTTTATTTTCTCGGCATCTTGATCGCGATGCTGATGGCTAAATTGTTCAGCAAAACTTTATTCAAGGGGGAGTCGTCCTATTTCATCATGGAGCTCCCGCCCTACCGGACGCCGGGCGCTAAAAATGTATTGCGCAATATGTGGGATAACGTCTACGGTTTTTTGAAGCGTGCGGGAACAACGGTCTTTGCGGTCGTGACGCTTGTATGGGTACTGGCGGTTCTGCCGGGTTCTGTGGAACCATACAGTCAGCACAGTATCCTGGGACAGATCGGGACCTTCATCGCCCCCATCTTCCGCTATGCGGGCTTTGGCGGTTGGCAGGAGGCAGTGGCGCTCTTTGCGGGCCTCCCGGCTAAGGAGGCGGTCGTCGGGACGCTGGGCATGCTTTACGCGGGGCAGTATGTGGAGGAAGGTTCCATGCTGGTGAATGCTTTGCAACAGAATTTCACTTCATTGACCGCGCTTTCTTACATGGTGATGACGCTCCTTTACACGCCGCGCGGCGGTGTTGGGCACGGTGAAAAAAGACGGAATTCGCCTGGGTGGACGATTTTCCTCGCGCTTTATACCTTTGCGATCAATGGCCTGGTTGTTTTGCCGTGGCGATTTTCAAGATCAGATGCTTTTTGGGCTTTTGTTGAGGCCGTTGTCGTCTGAAGAATATGACTGGCGAATTATCGAAAGGGATCGCATGATCTCGTTCTCAATTTACCAGGAGCTAAACATTGAGGATACGCTGGTCGACGATGGCATACAACAGATTTGATCCGTATGGGCTTTATCTTAGAAGAAGAGACAAGGCCGACTGTATCGTCGCCTGTTCAATGCCCATTCATCAAAAGCTGTCAGAAGGAAATCGTGAAAACCTAATAAAGATTTCTCAAAGAACAAAGACTACTTGCTTGCAACGATAGGAGGCATGTCTTGAATCAGTACAGTCAGAAGAAGACTATTTGGAAGCTTTGCTCGTGATTGACCGCGAGCGAAAAGTCGCAAAGTGAAGGATGTGGCGCACGCGCTCGATGTCAAGATGCTTTCGGTGGTCTCGGCGGTGGCACCATTTGTCGGAAAAGGTCTTGTCGAACAAGAAAAATACGGTCATATTGAGCTGACAAAAAAGGGCGGAAAGTGGCCGAAGATGTCTACGAACGCCACCAACTCATGTACGCGTTTCTGCACGAGGTGTTGGGACTTGACCCTTCAATCGCAGAGCAGGATGCCTGCCGCATGGAGCACCAGCTGTCACCTGAGACAAGGGAGCGCTTGTTGCGCATTGTGGAGTTTATCCGAGGTTGTCCCGGCGATGATGTATCTTTCCTTCATCGCTTCATGCATTTTGTGAATACGGGCACGCGTCCCGAGGACTGTCCAGGCTGCAAAAAGGTGAAATGATTTTTCCTCGATTCATGTTTGTATTAAAATGAAGTGGTTACAATTTTATTTTGGAGGAAGATGAAGCGTGAACGAAGTTTTAGAAGCCATTAAGAAAAGAAGAGCGATTAGAAATTATAAACCTGAGATGCTCCCGAAAGAAGTCATCGAACAGATTGTCGAGGCGGGTCTTTATGCGGCCAGTTCAAACGGCTGGCAAAAGAGCATTATTCTTGCCGTAACGGATAAAGCACTCCGAGACGAATTGTCTGAGATGAACCGCCTGATCGCGGGCAAGGACGAAGGGCACGATCCTTTCTACGGCGCGCCAGTGGTACTGGTTGTGTTGGGTGAAAAGGATGGCAATCCGCCTTGTGACGGAAGCCTCATCATGGGCAACCTGATGTTAGCGGCGTCCTCGCTTAACGTGGGAAGCTGCTGGGTCCACCGCGCCAAAGAAGAGTTTGAGTCAGAGCGCGGAAAAGAGATCTTGAAAGATCTCGGAATCACCGGCGACTACGAGGGGGTCGGCCACTGCATTTTGGGCTATCCGAATGAAGCGCCCGAGGCCGCACCCCGAAAAGAAAACCGCGTGTTCTTTATATAAAGCGATTAAGTCATTTACATCCATTGACATCGAAGCACTGAAGATCGACCTTTCCCATGACCGCCTCCTGGGGCGGCATGGGGGTGCTTGGAATAGGCGGGCCGCTTTCATTTTTATGAAAGAGGCCCGTTTTACCAAGACATTCATTGACGCGGCGGATCATTTTTCCTTGTGTTTTTTTAGAAAACAGTATCAGGATAAGCTCGAATATTTAGGCAGCGTCTCGGGCCGGGATGAGAACAAGATAAAAAATGTCGGCTTTACCCTTTGTGAGGATCAAGGGGTCCCCTTCTTTCTTGAGGCGGATACGGTGCTTGTCTGTAAAAAACTCAGCCAGCATCCCCTCCTCCCCGAGGGTTTTATCGATTCTTCTA
>JAXGRH010000006.1:0-62514 GCA_040766025.1 Clostridia bacterium
TTAAGCTTAAGGGGATGTCCTATGAAAATGCCAGGCAAAAGGCGGTTGAGTTGCTTCATAAGGTAGGTCTTTCGGATAAAAACGACGAGTATCCGAGCCGCTTATCCGGCGGTCAAAAACAACGCGTCGCGATTGCGCGTGCCCTGGCGATGGACCCCGAGATTATGCTCTTTGACGAACCCACCTCCTCCCTTGACCCAGAAATGGTAGGAGAGGTGCTGGGCGTCATGAAACAATTGGCCTACGAGGGAATGACCATGGTTGTTGTCACGCATGAAATGGGCTTTGCCAAAGAGGTGGGAGACCGCATTCTTTTCATGGATGAGGGCATTATCTTCGAAGAAGGAGCCCCTAAAGAACTCTTTGAAAATCCGAAAAAGGGCCGCACTCGAACCTTTTTGAGCAAGGTCTTATAGGGGGCCGCATGAAAGATACGCTTATCGTCTACATTGGAATCGCCGTCTTAATCGTCATCCCCTTTCTTTATCTGGGTTTTAAAGCCCTGCGAAAATACCGCGTGGTTGAAAAGAAGCGCTTAGCGCTCACACTTGGAGGACTGCTGATCGCGGTTCTGATGCTTTTATTTTCATGGTTCACGCTCTACCGGCTGACGCTCGAATACCAAGCGCCTCTTGTGGCCGAACGCTATTTGTTAGGGGAGGGGTATACGACGTTAGAAGCGTTTGGCTTTGATCGAAGCCCTATCATTCTTTTAAGTGAGACGATCTACGAACACGATGACGGGACGGTGGGTCTTTACGCCTACCATGAGAAGGGCGGCCAGGGGCTCTACTCGCTCCTCACCTTAGAAGCATCGGATCACCGTTGGCAGATAAAGGAGCAAACAGTCCTTTTAAATCCGGAGGATCATCCCGAGATTCAAAAAAGATTTTATGTCATCCAAGGAAAGCCCTAATCACAAAACAAAAAGAGAAGCGGCCCGAACGGGCCGCTTCCCTAAGGAAACAAGAGACAAACAAGCTTAAATGATGCCTTCTTCCAGGCACTCTTCCATCGTCATCTGGTCATAGTAAGATCTCGGATGGTAATGCGTATGCAGGTACTTATGCGCGACCTCGCTGTTGGGTTTTCCGAGGAAACGTTCGATCAATTGGACAAGTTCAGGGTTCTGATGCGATTTGCGAATGACCTGCCGCTCATCTTCACCGTAGAGCGCGTTTGCGCGGGCAAGCCGCGGGTCAGCGTCCATGCGCTCCCGGGCGGACACATAGGACTGGCCGCCGCCGTGGATACAGCCGCCGGGACACGCCATGACCTCGATGAAGTGACATGCCATCTCGCCCTTGCGGACCGCTTTTAAGACGGCGTCTGCCTGCTTGACGCTTGAGCAGACGACCACCTTGAGTTCCGTCTCGACGCCATCAAGCGGCACGATGACCGAGGCCTCCTTGATGCCTTGCAATCCGCGTACAGACTTGTATTCAAAGTCGGGGAGATCTTGGCCTGTGAGCACGTCGGCCGCCGTGCGGAGCGCGGCTTCCATGACGCCGCCTGTGACGCCGAAGATTACCGCGGCGCCGGTGTAATCACCGAGCACGCTATCCGGGGCCTCATCTTCCAGCTCACGGAAATCAATGCCCGCCTCTTTGATCATGTCGCCCAGTTCGCGCGTCGTGATTGAGAAATCCACATCGCGGATGCCGTCGACTTCAAGTTCGTCGCGGTCGGCTTCTGATTTTTTCGCAATACAGGGCATGCAGGAGACGACCACAATATTTTTGGGGTCAAGGTCCATCACCTCCGCAAAATACGATTTCACAAGCGCGCCCATCATGTTCTGAGGCGACTTACAGGTGGACAGGTTGGGCAAAAAATCAGGGTGATACATCTCGCAAAAGCGGATCCATCCGGGTGAGCAGGAGGTGATCATGGGCAGGGTGCCTCCTGTTCTCAGGCGGTGAAGTAACTCATTGGCCTCTTCGCTGATCGTCAAGTCCGCTGAGAAGTTGGTATCAAACACGTAGTCGAAGCCAATCTGCCGCAAAGCGGCGGTCATCTTACCGGTGACAGGTGTGCCGACCGGGTAGCCAAACTCTTCGCCCAGTGACGCTCTGACCGCAGGCGCGGTCTGGACGACGACCACTTTTTCAGGATCGTCAAGCGCATCCCAAACGTCGTCGATGTGGCGTCTTTCATGCAAGGCGGCCACAGGGCAAGCTTCAATGCACTGGCCGCAGTACACGCAGTTGACGTCACGCATGCTAAAGTCAAAAGCGGGGCCTACTTCGGTGTTAAAGCCGCGATGGGTGAACGCCAGAACGCCCAAGCCCTGTACTTGGTTACAGGTGCTGACACAACGCCCGCAGAGGATACATTTGCTCGTATCACGCACTATGGAAGGGGAGAGCTGGTCGATGGTCACGGGGCGCTTGGCGCCTTCAAAGCGGACGCCGTCGATACCTCGCTCTTCACATAGCTTTTGCAGTTCGCAGGTGCCGTTCCTCAAGCAGGTCGGGCAGTTCATATCGTGGTTGGCAAGAATCAGCTCCAGATTAATTCTGACCGCGTTTCTGACCTTCCTTGTGTTGGTTTGGACAACCATGCCCTCTTCAACCTTTAAGACACAGGTCGCAGGCAGGCCGCGCATCGGACGGCCGTTCACTTCGACTTCGGCCACGCAAAGGCGACAGGCGGCGATCTCATTGGTGCCTTTCAGATAACACAGTGAGGGGATGCGAATCCCGTGACGGTGTGCCGCTTGGAATACGGTTTCGTTGGGGAAGGCTTTGATCGCCCGGTTGTTGATCGTAATATTGACCATTTTTTTCTCGTCTTTCATCTTCGGACTCCTTCCTCTTTAACGCTTCTCGATCGAGTCAAAGGGACAGATCTCATAACAGGCACCGCAGCGAATGCAGATGGCCTGATCGATATAATGCTGTTCTTTGACCTTCCCGGTAATCGCGTCGACCGGACAGACGCGTACGCACTTGGTGCAGCCTCGGCATGTCTCATTGATGTAATAGCCCATGAGATCTTTGCAGACGCTCGAAGGACAACGTTTGTCAATGACATGGGCCCGGTATTCGTCCATGAAGTGTTCCATAGTTGACAGCACCGGGTTCGGTGCGGTTTGTCCCAGGGCGCACAGGGAAGTGAGACTGATATTTTCGGCCAATTCACGCAGATCATAAAGATCCTGTTCAATGGCAGCTCCGGAGGTGATTTTGTCGAGGATTTCAAGCATCCGTTTCGTTCCCTCACGGCAGGGCGTGCACTGTCCGCAGGATTCATCGACCGTGAAGTCCAAGAAGAAGCGCGCGATATCGACCATGCAGTTATCCTCGTCCATCACGATCATGCCGCCTGAGCCCATCATGGAGCCCAGTTCGACAAGTCGATCAAAATCGATCGGCACGTCGAGCGCTTCGCGGGTCAGACAACCCCCTGAGGGACCTCCTGTTTGGACGGCTTTGAATGTTTTGCCATTCGGGCAGCCACCTCCGATGTCTTCGATGACTTCGCGAAGGGTTGTGCCCATCGGGACTTCGACGAGCCCCGTGTTCGTGATCTTGCCGCCTAAGGCGAATACTTTAGTTCCGGGACTCTTCTCAGTACCGATCGAACGGAACCAGTCCGCCCCGTTTCGGATAATGCCGGGAATATTCGCTAATGTTTCTACGTTGTTGATGATCGTGGGTTTGCCCCAAAGACCTTCGTTCGCGGGGTAGGGAGGCTTGTTGCGCGGCATGCCCCGTTTGCCTTCAATGGAAGCTATCAAGGCTGTTTCTTCACCGCAGACAAAGGCGCCCGCGCCCAGTCTAATGCGGATGTCAAAATCAAAGCCTGAGCCCAAGATATTCTTGCCAAGAAGCCCCATGGCTTTGGCTTCATCGATGGCGATTCGCAGACGTTTTACGGCGGTGGGGTATTCTGCACGCACGTAAATCCATCCTTCTGTCGCACCGATGGCATAGCCGCCGATGGCCATCGCTTCTAAGATGGCATGCGGATCACCCTCGAGTACGGAGCGGTCCATAAAAGCACCGGGGTCGCCTTCGTCAGCGTTGCAGATGATGTATTTTTGATCGGCGACGTTCCCCGCGGCAAACTTCCATTTCAATCCGGTAGGGAATCCCGCGCCGCCGCGGCCGCGAAGTCCTGAGGCTGAAACGACGTCAATGACTTCTTCAGGTGACATGGTGGTCAGTACTTTCAAAAGTGCCAGGTAGCCGTCCACTCCGATGTATTCACGGATATCTTCGGGGTTAATGTAACCGCAGTTGTGCAGGACGATTCGTTTTTGCTTCGTATAGAACGGCAAGTCATCAAATCCGGTGCAGTCGGGGAGGATGTCGTCATCGCCGAGGCCCGCAAGCGTCAGTTTCGGACAGGGTCTGCCGCCCAGAATATGTTCTTCTACGATGGTAGTAACCTTCTTGGGATCGACGTGGATGTAGGATACTTTATCCTTGCCCGTTTCAAATATTTCGACGATCGGCTCGTACACGCACATGCCGATACAGCCGACTTCTTCCAAAGTAATATGTTCAAGCCCGCGTTTTCGGAACTCTTGGCGAAACGCTTCGAGCACTTCATTCGCACCGGCGGAGATGCCGCATGTTGCCATGCCGACGACCACCCGCATGTCGGCCGGTTTTTCAAGTTTTGCTTTCCATTCATCGCGAAGGCTGAATAGCCGTTCACGATCGAGAACTGTCTTGTCCATGGCTTCCTTCCCTTCTACCTGTTTGGCGTCCGGCTCTCCCGGCGGTATTTGGCCAGGATACACGGGATCTCATCGACATCATTCAGGTTGGCATAGACATCATCGTCGATCATCATGACAGGGGCGAGGCCGCAACAGCCAAGGCAACGCGCCGCATTGACGGTGAAGAGTTTATCTTCGGTTGTCATGCCGACGCCGACGCCCAGAATTTCGGTGACTTTATCAAGTACCTTTTGGGCTCCTTTGACATAGCAGGCAGTGCCCATACAAACATGGACCTGATGCTGTCCTTTGGGTGTCGTCGTAAACTGACTGTAGAAGGTTGTGACGCCGTACAATTCAGCAATAGGGACACCTGTCTCCATTGAGATGAATTTGTGGACTTCCAGGGGCAGATAGCCAAAGAGGCGCTGTGCTTCTTGCAACGCCGACATGGCAATTCCCTGGCTGTTTTCCTCATCGTGGATGAAGGCCCTCAACGTTTCGTAACGGGGGTCGTCATCGGCGATCGTCATACATTGACAAGGCTGTGACATCGTCATTTCTCTCTCCTTTTTAAACGTCCTCAGTAGGCGTCACGAAAAAAAGCGCGACCGGCGGGCGGCTCAGTAAAAGCGTCAATTTTTTGAGATTGACCGAAGGTCCGTGAAGTCGGCACAAAAATCGTAACACCTGTATCAAACATAAAACAAAAACACATTTAAGATTATCGGTCACTTTCCATTATTTCGCAAGCGCCAAACGCGATTATTTGTAATGAACCGTCTAAGATATGCTAGAATTTCTTGAAAGATTGTACAATAAATCAATAAATAGTGAGTCAATCGAGGAGGTGCTGTCATGGATCTCAGACGTCTTGTCATGCTTCACTCAAATGATATGCATGGTGATTTTTTCGCAAAAGAGACGCACGATCGCATGGTCGGCGGAATGAGCCGTCTGTCCGGTTATGTGCATAAGGTCCGGGAAGAAGAAGATGACCCTGTGCTCTATGTCATTTCGGGGGACATGCTTCAGGGATCGATTATCGATCAGGAATATCGGGGGATCTCGACGATTCTTGTCATGAACATGCTGGAGCCCGATGTGGTGACCCTTGGCAATCATGAGATGGATTACGGGTTCTCGCATCTGATGTTTTTGGAGCGCTGCGCAAATTTCCCCATCGTGAACGCGAATCTGTACATCAAGCCGACTGAATCCAATTTGTTCAAGCCCTACCATATTATTGAAATCGACGGCATTCGCATCCTTTTCATCGGCATCATTACTGAAGAGATCATCGCGAAAAGCAAAAGTGAACCTCTGATCGGTACCTTTATCGGCATTGAAGATGCCGCAGAAGAGGTGGAGTATATCTGCAACAGCTACAAGGACGTCGACATCGATCTGACGGTGCTGTTGACCCATATCGGTTTTGATCAGGATATTGAACTGGCCAAACTTTTGCCACCCGAGATCGGCGTGGATCTCATCATAGGCGGCCACAGCCACACGATGCTCGAGCAACCGGAGAAAGTAAATGACATCCTGATCGCGCAGGTGGGGTCGGGGACAGAACATATCGGTCGCTTTGACCTCATCCTTAACATGGACACGAACTCAGTGCATGAATTTTCCTGGAAAGCTGTACCGATCGACGATACGAATTGTCCAAATGATCCCGTGATGGATGAACTGCTTTCGAACTACCAAGAGGAAGTTGACGGAAAATACAACAGTGTCATCTGCCGGCTCCCCCATGAGATGGAGCATGAGAATCGTTTTAGGGAGACGGAGCTGGGGAATCTTTTTGCCGATATTTTGCGTTACCAGTTAGGTGTTGACATCGTCTTTGTCGCGTCCGGATCGATACGGAAGAAAAAGATGTCGCAACTTGTCACGCGCACGGACATTATGGAGGTCTACCCTTACGATGAGGCATTGATCAGTTTCTCCGTGGACGGTGCGACCCTAAGAGAGATGCTTGAGCACCTGATGGATTCGCTTTACCATCATGGGTCGCGCGAGTTCTACCAATGGAACGCAGAACTTCGGGCCAATATTGAACCGGATGGAAAAATCGGAGACGTTTGGCTGAAGGGTGAAAACCTCGATCCCCGGAAGGAATATCGGATCGCGATGCAGGATTACCATTACGGAATTATCGCCGATACCTTCGGCATCACGCACGAAGTACTTGATAAAAAGGGGCGAGTGCGCGTGGTCAGCACTTCCGCCCAGGATAATGTGATTGAGTATTTTCGCCGACAGAAGGTGGCGCGTTCACGATGTGACGGCAGAATTAATATGACTAAGGCCCTGGAGGAGCGATAAAAAAACCCCCGACGAAGGTCGGGGGCCTTTTTTAACACTGAGATCAGACAACGCTAATCGTCTTTTTCCTTTTCCAAACATTCGGCGCAAATACCGGAGAACGAAACATTTGTCTCGTGGATCTGGTGTTCTGTGGCGCCGTCAAGGTCCAATTCTTCGATCGGTATATCGAAGATTTTGCCGCATGCTTCACAACGGAAATGTCCGTGGAAACCATGTGAGGCATCAAATCGCATCTCATTTGACGCAACCTTCACGGGACGGATCAGATGTTTTTCCAAGAAAAGTTTGACGGTATTGTACACAGTTGCGCGCGAGAAGAGATGACCTTCCTTTTGCAATGCCAAGAAGATATCATCAACCGAAGGATGATCCGTCGACGCCACGAGATAATCATAGATGCGCACTCGCTGGCTTGAAGGATTGATCCCATGCGCTTTTAGTAGTTCAACTGTGTCTTGTTTCATCTGTGATCTCACTTGCTTTAGAAATGCATTCGGGTTATTTGTAGGAGTCAGATACTTTCCACTGTTCGTAGATTTTTCCGACGAGGTCAATGCTGGGCTTCAGCGTCTTTCCGCCTTCTTCCCAGCCGGAGGGGGTCACTTCCTTACCGCCTGTCCGATAGACGAGCTGGTATGCCTTGATCTGACGGAGCGCCTCGGAGACATTGCGTCCGACGGGCGGTGTCAACACTTCCATGGCCTGGATATTGCCGTTTGGATCGATGATGAAGCGACCGCGAACATCAACACCTTCTTCGCGATCGTACACACCGTACAGTTCACCGATTGCGCCTGAGGAGTCAGACAGCATCGGGAAGGGGACGTTTTTCCCCGCCATGATTGATAATTCCTTGTCGTCCCAGATTTTGTGAACAAAGGGGCTGTCCACCGAGATCGACAAAACGTTGACGTCAAGAGCTTTGAATTCTTCATACCTGGCTGCAACTGCAGACACTTCGGTCGCTCAGACAAAGGTAAAGTCGCCGGGATAGAAGCAAAGCATCACCCATTGACCTTTGAAGTCCTCCAGATTAACGTCTGTAAATTTTCCCTGATGATACGCGGGTGCGGTAAACATAGGGGCTGGTTTTCCTACCATTGGCATGTTCTTATTTCCTTTCTGCATTTCATACCCTACCGTACTTCGGCAGGCGTTCCTGGATAATTGTAACGATTATAAGATCGTAACAATTATAAACAACTTTATGCTAACACGGCGCATAAAATTGCGCAATCCTATTCAGGAAGTTTATGCCTTGTGATATCGTGATCTTAACAAGGAGGAAGCGACATGAACGATCATTCATTCAGCCAAAAAGCCATTGAGGCGCATCGCCTCTGGCAGGGGAAAATTGAAGTTAATTCACGTGTTCCCGTAGATTCCATGGATGCGCTTTCCATCGCTTATACGCCGGGGGTTGCAGCACCCTGTCTTGAGATTAAGGACGATGTGAATAAATCCTACGATTACACAAGGCGCTGGAATATGTGCCTGGTCGTCACCGACGGCTCTGCCGTACTCGGATTAGGCGACATCGGACCGGAGGCCGCCATGCCCGTAATGGAGGGTAAATGCGTTTTATTTAAGGCCTTCGGAGATGTGGACGCATTCCCTTTATGTATTAAATCACAAGATGTCGACGACATCGTACGTACGATATACCTTTTGTCCGGCAGTTTCGGCGGCATTAACCTGGAAGATATCGCAGCTCCACGTTGCTTTGAAATCGAGCGGCGCCTAAAGGAATTATGCGACATTCCC
Source organism: Clostridia bacterium (assembly GCA_040766025.1). Lineage (GTDB taxonomy): Bacteria > Bacillota > Clostridia > Saccharofermentanales > DTU023 > UBA4923. Next base: position 8,774 of record JAXGRH010000006.1, read on the forward strand.
GTTTTTCACGATGACCAGCACGGGACCAGCGGTGGTCGTGCTTGCCGCGCTTTTAAACGCGGTGAAATTGACCGAAAAAACAAAAGAAAAAACCGGCGTCGTTTTTCAGGAGCAGGCGCGGCATCGATCGCGGTTGCCCAACTCCTGTTAGAGGCCGGTTTCAAAAACCTTGCCCTCTGCGACCGCCACGGCCTACTCTATCCTGGCCGCCCGAAGGGGATGAATGAAGAAAAGACAAGAATCGCACAAATCATCAATCCCGAAGGCACCAAGGCGATCTCTCACATGCCCTAAAGGGAGCGGATGTGTTTATTGGGCTATCGGCCGCCGGTGTGCTAACGGGTAGGATGGTGGAAGCTATGGCAGATGATCCCATCATTTTTGCCTGCGCCAATCCCGACCCTGAAATTGATCCTGAAATAGCTCATGAAAAAGGGGCGTATATTGTGGCGACGGGTCGTTCAGACTATCCAAACCAAATCAACAATGTGCTGGCGTTTCCCGCGATCTTTCGCGGCGCCTTTGACGCGCGCGCATCCAAGATCAATGAAAAAATGAAAATGGCCGCCGCCTATGCGCTGGCTGACATCTTAGAAGCCGATGAACTGTCCGTCACACGGATCTTGCCTGACGCGATGGACCCGCGTATCCGGGAAACGGTCGCCAAGGCCGTCTTTGACGCGGCGGTGGAGACAGGCGTCTCACGGATATAAAAAAACCGGCGGGGTGACCGCCGGTTTTCTTTTACTCGGGTAATTCGAGTTCTGGTTTCTTCTTTCTTTGCCAGGCGTGCATGGCAAGCGCCAGGGCGATGACACCATAGGAGATGAATACACGGAAGTACTCACCGATCATGGCGTTATCAAACAGCACTTTACCGGCCTCAGGCGCGACGATGAACAGCGTATGGAATAAGATCACGCCCGTGATCGCCTGTTTATTAGTCGCTTTTTGCACGGATGCGCCGCCGACCAACAGGGCCGCGATCGCGAACTGGCCCACCTGTAAGTGCGCGCCGTAGGTCGCAAAAGTCCCCAGGTTCTGCAAGTAGATCAATTGACCAGGATGCCAACACCGTCGAGATGATCATGGCGAGGATACGCACGCGGTCGACATGAATGCCCGAGGCATTCGCGATGACCTGGCTTTGTCCCACCGTTCGCATATTCTGCCCCAGCCGTGTCGACAAAGAAAGCCTGGTTAAAGACCGCAAGCCCCGCGACAAGCGCGAAGGGAGCACCGCGATCGTTGAACGCGTCACGATGGTCTCAATAAAGGGGATATAGGTAATGGCATAAAGCAGGAGCGCGCCGACAATCCAGGCAATGTAACGCTTCGCGTTGAAGCGTTCATCAGGCGTACGCTTGTTCTTAATAAATTTCCAACAGAAAAGAGCACGATGAACACACAGCCGATTTCAATCGCGTTCACCACCGGCAGGCGATCGGTCATGAGATAACGCTCCACCGCCGGGATATAGGTCAAAGCATAGATCACAGCTGAAGCGATGAGCAGGACAAGCGGCCCTATGGGAAATTTTCGCTTGTTTTTTAACTCCGTGATAATCCGTATGACCGCCAGGACTGCAATCGCAATGAATAGCACGAGGATCAGGTCAACCAATTTGACAAGATCAAGTGCGTATTTCATATTGCCTGTGAGGTCAATGGTGTTCTTAATGCCAACACCGCCCGGGATCACGAGGCCGTTTGTTTTCACGGGCAGGACACCGCCCAGGATGTAGAGGAAGAAGAGCTGGTAAAGGCCATCGGCAAAGAACCCGAGGATGAGCCCCGCGATCATTTCGGCTCCCTTCATCTTGTTGAACAGCCGTCCCACGCCAAAACCAAAGAGGACCGACAGCGGCGTTGCGATCGCAAAGGCGACCAGCATACCGGTCACTCCCGCCATGCCCCAGTCGACGGCGAAGAACAGCCCCATCTGGGCCGCGATGGCGCCGATAACGATACTGAAGTTCAGGCCCATTCCGGCTAAGACCGGAATGAGCAACGACATCACGGTGAAGCCGTTGCGTCCGAAGCGGACAAAAATATTCTCCACGACAAAACTCATCGTATTGCCCGAGACAAGGACCGCACCAATGCACAGCGCGCCGAAAAGAAGCATGACTTTGTTTTCAAACAGCCAGCTAAAGACTCTTTGCGCGCCCGTTTCTTTTTGCGTCAAGAGGAGCTCGGTATCATGTTCCGCGGTGTCAAGGTGATTATTATTATTTTTCAACTGGTTGCCTCCTCTCGTCTTGGACAGCGCATACAGGATGATGCCGTTCGAGATGATGATGCGCAGCACTTCCGATAAGGTGCTGCCTGAAGGCATCAATTTCTTAATCACTGGAAGTGAAGTCGTGAGGATTCCTGAAAGAGCAGGGCGCCGAGGATGACATTGGTAATCGACGCACGCCTTGTCGTCGCGCCGCCGATCAGGATGGCGGCCACACACTGGAAGCCCATCATGAGCGGTGCGTTATAAAGCTGCAAAAATCCGAAGACCTGCGCGTACATGATGATTCCGATGGCTCCTAACACAGTGGAAAGAACCGTGCCGAGAATCCGCATATTATCCACGTTGATCGCGTTGGAGCGTGTGAAAAGTGTATTCTCGCCCGCAGCACTCATGGCAATGCCCGTCACTTCTTAGAAACAGCCACATTAACAGGCATAAGAACAAGAAGAACAAAATGACGCCCAGCGGGATGACAACACCACCCAGTTCAAAGGCCATCCACCGAAGGGCTGTGGGGTGCGTTTGGGCGACTGCCGGGTTACTCATAAGGCCGCCGAAGCTTTCCTCCAGGTTAATCGTATTACGCATGCCCTCGCCGGCAATCGGCCAGACAAGCGTGCCTGATTTAAACGGTAATGACAGCCACACGATGTTGGCAAAGGCGATGGCCGAAAAGCCGACATAGGTCGACACGGTCATCTCCGAGCCCTTGACGCGGTTTAACAGCAAACCGTACACAAACCCAAGAAGGATGGCAATGGGGATGGCGATGAGCAATGAGAATCCCAGATCGGTCCATGGGCGATTAGCGCCATGGCGGAAGGACAATTCGATTGCCGTGGTACTCCCGATGAGTCCGGCCACGATGCCAAGCGATACACCGAAGTTCAGTCCGATTCCGCTTTGTACACCCGGTACCATGGCGAGGATCAGGACGCCGAACATCGACCAGCGGCGCAGGACATCGCTGAATACATCCGTCAACTTTAACCCCATGAACGGGGAAACGACGATCAAAAGGACAAAGAACAGCCCGATGATGATTCGAGGCCATCCGACACGCTGAATGATGTCTTTCATATTACGCATGGGCGACCTCCTCTTCGATATCCTTTACGGACATGCCGGCCATGGCGAGGCCGAAAGCAGCGTCAGAAGCGTCAGGTGGCAAGATCTCTGATACCTTGCCTTCCGCGACAATCGCAATGCGGCTGCAGACCGAGCGCAGTTCCACAAGCTCTGAGCTGATAATAATAATGGTCATATCTTCTTCAAGGTTCATTTTGACCAAATGTTCAAGCACAAGCTTCTTTGCGCCGATATCAATTCCCCGTGTAGGCTCTGCCACGATGAGTATTTTGGGATTCATGGTCAAGGCACGCGCGAGGCATACTTTTTGCTGGTTGCCGCCGGACAGGCTTCCGCTTTTTTGCTGCGGGCCGGTACAGCGTATATCGAGCAGCTCAATCATGTTGAGTGCGTGTTCTTTTGATTTTTTGCGGTTCAACAGGGAGAAAGGTCCCCATTTTCTTAAAAACCCGTTATGGATCTGCATGGACGAGAAAATGATATTTCGTTCAATGGATTCACCCAAAAGCAAACCCACCCCTCGCCGATCTTCAGAGACAAAGGCAACCTCGTGGCGCAGGGCGTCGCCCAAGCGCTCTAAACGAAGCTTTTCTCCAAAGATCTTGACTTCCCCCTCCGCGGGGAATAGCCCCATAATGCCGTTTATGATGCCGATTTTCCCTTGACCTGCTAATCCGCCAAAACCGAAAATCTCACCTTTTTGAATACAGACATCCATATTCTTAACTTGTTCGCCCGGCATGGCGACAGAAAAACCATTGAGCTCGAGTGCGACCTCGTCCGTGGCGCATTCTGCCCTGGTATCGGTGACATCGACCAGGCGTTCGACTTTTCTTCCGATCATTTTGCCTGCGATTTCGACAACCGTCATGTCTTGAGTCTTGGCGCGTTCGATCAGTTCGCCATCTCGCAAAATGGTAAGACTGTCGGCAATGGTCAACACTTCGTCCAGTCGGTGCGTGATGAAGATGATGGCAATCCCTTGTTCTGCGATCAGTTTCATGATGTCAAGCAGGCGATCGGCTTCGCTTTCGGTCAATACGGCGGTCGGTTCATCGAAGACTAAAAGACGTATGCCTGTCTTATCAATTTCACGCGCAATCTCGACAAATTGTTTGTAGCCGATCGGAAGGCCAGCCACTTTGACATAATCTTCGATATTCATGCCGATGCGCGATAAGGCTTTTCGAGCATCACGGCTCATCGCCTTGCGATCCAATATGTCCATGGAGGGTCCCAAAAAGCGCGATAGGAAGGTCGGGCGTCCGATCTCTCGTCCCACTTTAATGTTTTCCGTGATGGTAAAGTCGGGGATCAGCATAAACTCCTGGTGGACCATGCCGATTCCGTAGTCCATCGCCTCATGGGGATTAGCGATGTTGACCTTCTCACCTGCGATTTCAACCGTTCCTTTAAAACCACCGGTCGTGTGGATCACGGGCATGCCGAAAAGTATATTCATGAGCGTCGATTTCCCCGCGCCGTTTTCACCGACAAGCGCGTGGATTTCGCCCGGCTTCACCTCCAGATCGACTTCTTTTAAGACCTGATTGCCGTAATACTCCTTACTTATCCCTTTCATGGATAAAATGGGTGGCCCATCCATATTACGTTCTCCTTTGATTTCTGTTTCCAAAAAAGCGCACCGACCCCGACGGGAGCCGGCGCGCTCAATTTTCAGCTCAGCATGATTCAGCAACTACGCATTTAATCACACGCGCCCTATCATTCGATCGGCTTGCTGAAATCGACGAAGGGAGCAAGGAGCAGATAGAAGTTCTCAAGCTCAACTCCGTCGCCTGTCACGTAGTTCGTGATCTTGATGTCGCTTACGTTGTATTCTTTCGCGGCTTTTTCAATCGCACGGGCAAACGCCGCGGGATCGTGACGATCCGTGAAGACGCCTTCGCAGTACTCAATTGCGTACTCGACACCGGCACCCACCATCAGCATATTGACGGGGACGCCCCATGTGGACATGCGGCCTTCCTGGCCATGCTCCATTAGCTTTTCGCGGATTGACTCGAGCATGTATTTAACGTCACCTTCATGACCGGTCACGTCAATGTTAAGCGCCGCGGGATAGCCGTGGTAGGGGCTCGGGCAGCACTGCTGCGGGTATACACCGCCGCCTTTCATGACTTCGCGGATCAGGGGCTCTTGCAGACCGCAGTTGGTTGAGAAGAACGCCGTATCCTTGCCCAATTCGGCCAGCTTTTTCGGGACATCTTCCACGATGAACTGCTGCGCCCCCGATATACCGGCATCACCGGTCGGGTCGGGTGCTTCAACGTCCATGAATTCGATGCCGAGTTCTTCACACGTATCAATCATGATCTGACGGCGTGCTGAGATGGTCTCATAGCCGAGGTGACGCGGGAATGAATAGTGCAAGAGGCGCGTTGCGCCCATGCGAGCCGCTTCGGTCGGGATGGTGACACCCATGGACAGCTCGTCCACGAGCATGTTGATGTCAGCTTTTGCGGACATGACATCCGGTGGTTCGGCGCAGACGCCCGTGATAAACAGCATGTCGGGGCGTGTCTCGCGTACTTTGTCGATGGCGGCAGCAGCGCCCGGGACGGCCTGAACGAAGACAATCGCCTTCACTTTTTCGTCTGAAGCAAGCTGCAGTACTCCCTGGATGACCTGCTCAACTTCCGATGAGAAGTTATCAGGATAGGTCGCCGTGACGATCATGTCGCCATAAAGCTCCTTGATCCTCTGCGCCGCCTGGTACTCTTCCTCTCCTTGAGAGACAGTACCGGTGTAGATCGCGATTTTGTAATCGTCTGTCGGTTCCGGCGCAGGTTCAGACTGACCAGGTTCTACCGGGGGGGCTTCTGTCTTGGCGGGATCCGTCGGCGCGGGTCCTTCGCCTCGGCAGGCAACGACCGCGAAGATCATCATCACAGCCAGTAGCGCCACGAGAATTTTCTTTGTCATAAATCTTCCTCCAATTGTTGTTCATCCATGTCCGGATGACCGTATTCTTTTGGGTAACCCAAAAGAGCTCCGCTAAAGCGGACGGACAAAATGGAAACACACTTCTCACATAAATTGAGAAGTGAAATAATCATAAATATACAAAGCTTCTTTGTCAACAAGAATGGTTGTATATGTTGACAAATATTTCACATATTTGTCAAATTTTATTCTCATCTGCACCATTAAACGAAAGATTGCTCGTTGACTATGGCATTATGCACTGAGTACATCAATTAGTAAATGAAGCAATACAGCATACAAGCCGGTCGTTTGACACTTGCAGCCCTGAATAAACTAGAAGACCTCGATTGCCAGCCCATTAGGGCTTATTTTTTTGTCAAATCATCGGTTTAGGTATTGCGTAATGTTGAGTAATGTGTTAGAGTAAACTATACACACAAGGGAGGGCTCTAACATGCGACTGTCCGTATCTAAGTCCAAAAATGCCACCTCGTTTTATGTCATCAAATCCATCTACGTCGACGGCAAGCGATCGTCCAAGGTGGTCGAAAAATTGGGCACCGAAGCCCAATTGCGTGAACGCTACCCCGATCAAGATCCCTTTCAGTGGGCCCGTGCCTATGTCGAGGCCTTAAATCGAGAAGAAGAAGCCGGCAAGGTGGAAGTCATCGCACGATTCTCCAATGCCAAACGGATCCCCTCTGGGGTGACCGTGAGTCGCAAGGGCGGGTATCTTTTCTTGCAAGCGCTCTACCATGCTTTGGGTTACGACAAGATCTGTCAGAAGATAAAAGAACAGTATGCGATCCAATACGACCTGAATGACATTTTGAAAAAACTCCTGTTTACAAGAATGTTAGAACCCGGCTCAAAGCGCTCGTCTTTTGACACGTCGCAACAAGACCTTGAGCGTCCTACCTTTGACCTGCACCATATCTATCGGGCCTTGAGTGTACTGTCAAAGGAGAGCGATTTTATCCAGCAGGAGATGTACCGACGAAGCACGAAGGTCGTGAAGCGCGAGACGAGGGTGCTTTACTATGACTGTACGAATTTCTTTTTTGAACTGGAGACCGAAGAAGGATTAAAGCAGTATGGTCAAAGCAAGGAACATCGCCCGAATCCGATTGTCCAGATGGGATTATTCTTGGATGGCAGTGGATTACCGCTTGCCTTTAGTATCCATCCGGGCAACACCAACGAACAAACAACCTTACGCCCCTTAGAGCGACAGATCTTGCAAGATTTTTCCTTATCCAAGTTCATTGTGTGTACCGATGCCGGTTTGTCGAGTATGGAGAACCGAAAATTCAATACCCTAGGTGAGCGCGCCTATATAGTGACGCAGTCATTGAAAAAATTGAAGGGGCACTTAAAAGATTGGGTGCAGGAGCCTAGTGGCTGGCAAGGGAAGGATCCCAAAAGCTTTACGATCTGCGCCATTTGGAACCGGATGACGAGGCGATCTACTACAAGAATCGCTGGATCCATGAGAACGGTTTAGAGCAGCATCTCATTGTGACGTACTCCCCCATTTACCGTCGCTACCAAGAGGCCCTTCGGGAACGTCAAGTCCTTCGGGCTGAGGGACTCCTTCGCGCCCCTTCACGCATCCAACGTAAGGGGGCTCATGACCCTCGCCGGTTTGTGACGACGATTGCCACGACAAAAGAAGGTGAGATTGCGTCGGCACAAAAGGCGTTCTTAGATGAAGGGGCCATTCGTTCGAATCCATGTGGGACGGCTATTACGCCGTATGCACTAACTTGGAAGGCGATCCGCTCGAAGTCATCGCGGTCAATAAACAGCGTTGGGAGATCGAGGCGGCATTTCGTGTCATGAAGACGGAGTTTCGGGCACGACCTGTTTTCCTGTCTCGGGATGACCGCATAAAGGCGCACTTCATGACGTGCTTTATGGCATTCATGCTCTACAAAACCTTGGAGAAAAAGATTCGTCCCTTACTGTCGGATTTGATCCTTCGGCCGCGACCCTTATTGAGACGCTGCGCGGGATGTCCTTTTACGAAATACCCGGTGAAGGTTATGTACCTTTACACGCGTACGCCCATAACGGACGCCTTACACGAGTATTTTGGGTTTCACACGGACACGGAGATTGTGCCGGTGAAGACGATGAAACAGATTATTGCCAAAACGAAGAAGCCGTAATCAATTACGCACTGAACAATGTAATCAAAAACGCCCATAACGCTCTGGTGTCAATGGTTAGGGGCGTTTTGCTTCTCCAAAAGTGTCAAAGACGGGAATAATCATAAATATACAAAGCTTCTTTGTCAACAAGAATGGGCTGTATATGTTGACAAATATTTCACATATTTGTCAAATTTTATTCTCATCTGCACCATTAAACGAAAGATTGCTCGTTGACTATGGCATTATGCACTGAGTACATCAATTAGTAAATGAAGCAATACAGCATACAAGCATAATGTAATATTATCGCAAGTCGGATGACTCCTTGAAAATTGGGGATTCGAAATTTAATTGGAATTTGACCATCGTATAAATATCATGGATATAAAATTATTGTATGTATAAACAAAAAAGTTGCATTACTTAGCGATCTGGTCGAAACCCGTAAGCCATGTCTGATTCGATGTGCCGAACATATAGTTCAATATAAGCGCGTCCGTGATCCCATTATCTTTGACTAAGGTCGGAAGGCTTCTACGTAGTAGCGAGGATCGACGACATAAATTTCTTCAAAATGGTTGGCCAGGTAGGGCACAAAGGCATTACCGAACGAGTCTTTCACCACAAGAATCTTTCGACCGTTCTTGTGATTCGTTTCGATCTTCAAAAGCGCACGGTCGCCGCCCGAGAAGTTAAGGTAGCTGTTACCGCCCTTGATGCGTTCGTCATTCAAGCGGATTTTATAGGATGACGTCATCTCACTACTGTCCCAGGCAGTCGCCGTGTACTCGGCATTCGGGCGCCAACCTTCTGTCGTGTCAGGGTTGTTTTTCAAGACCTCGTCTTTTGACACGCGGTACAAGGAACCCAGGTAAGTCCCTTCAATCTCATAGTGTTCCATCGCCTCAAGCGGCAAGGGGTCAAGGCCTGCTGACTCACAAAAAGCGACATAGGCATAATAAGCGCCGAGGCCCGTCCAGTGGTGGTCCGTGCGGTAATAGATGTACTGATCACGGTGGAAAAGCAGCTGGTCATAGGCATTGACCGTGCGAATATTGGCGTCAAGCGCGTCATTTACGATACCGATGCACATGATCTGCGACGAGTAGCCTGCGTGGTGTTCGTCGGGCGCAAAAAGTTCAATAGCCGTCGGCGCGATGAGGCTGTAGAGTTGCGTGCCCTCACCTAGTTTTTGATCGAAGGCGTTCAAACGTTCGGCGTAGGCCTTAAGTTTCTCCTCATTGCCGTAGTAGCGCTCCATCGCCCGTTTGTTAATAATCAAAAGCAGTTTGGTGGAAATGACCTCCTCATCGGCGCCAAAGGCGGCGGCGTGGAGGAGGTCGGCTCTGTGGGGTTTTCTGTTTCAGTCACGTCCGGGTCGTCACTTTGGGAGGGCACCGGATCGGTCGCGGGCGGTTCGGTGGGTTCAGGCTCCTCCGGCAGATTTGAACCTTCTCATCGGGGATCAGGTAAATGGCCATCCCATCGGCGTTCAGGTTCGGGTAGGCGAGTTTACGCCAAGTTTTGCCGGAGCTTATGAAGGATTCGCGAAAGGGGAACTGATCGCTGTACCATTTTTCGATTTTAACCGCCTGTTCTCCCGTAAGCGCGTCCGCATAGCTGAGTTCCGGGAATCGGCTGAGCCGGCGGCCCTCATCTTCCGAAATATCCTGTTCCGGCAAAATAAGGTGCAACACCCCGATCACAAGAAGCGTGACAAGGAAGCTTACGATGAGGATGGTCTGGTTTTTCTGGCGTGTCGGCATGGCGTGTTCCTATCGTTAAAAACGGAAATATAAAAACGGATTGTAGCTCGAGGCTACAAGGGAAGCGGAGGTCAATAAAAGCAGAAAAGGACGCCGGCGGTTTGCAAAATCCGCCTACAGGTGAAGATTCAAGCTGCCTTAAGGGGCGTTTGAAACGGTCTTTGAACCAAGGCAGAAGCGGGGTGGCGAAAATAAAGGCTAAAAGAATGAAAACGAGATGCTGCTTCCACAGTATTTTGGCCTCAATGTCCAAAAAGCCCGCAAGTCCCGGCGCAAATATTCTTTTCCAGTACGTGAGCAAGCGGCCCATGCTCGTAAAGTAAAACAAACTCCATCCGACAAAGACGGCCAGCATGCTGCCGATATGCCCGATGACACGCGGGATTTTGCCCTGATAAGGCAAAATGAAAGCGCGCTCAAACAGGAGCAGGATGAAATAATAAAGGCCCCACAAAACAAAGTTCAGGCTTGCGCCGTGCCAAAGACCCGTCAAAAACCACACGATGAAGGTGTTGCGTAGGCGATGACGCCGGTTGCCGCCCAGCGGGATATAGACATAGTCGCGAAAGAAAGTGCTCAGCGAGATATGCCAGCGTCGCCAAAAATCGGTGATTGTGCGAGCAATGTACGGGTATTGGAAGTTTTCGAGAAAATGGAAGCCAAACATCGCCCCAAGCCCGATGGCCATGTCGGAATACCCTGAAAAATCAAAATAAATCTGAATCGTAAACGCGATCATGCCTAAGATGGCCGTGGCTGAGCTGATCTGCGCAAAATGCGTGGACTCCAAGCAGAGCTCCACAATTTCGCTCGCGTAGTTCGCGATCAAGACTTTTTTGGCTAAGCCGACAAGAAAACGCCCGATCCCGCCGCTCATGCCTGAGAGTGTGATTCTTCTTCTTAAGAGTTGCTGTTCAATGTCGGCGTAACGGACGATGGGCCCTGCGATCAGCTGCGGGAACAGCGAGACATAAAGAAGAAATCGGGCAAATGAGCGCTGTATCTTGATTTCACCGCGATACAAATCAATGATGTAGGTGAGCGCCTGAAAGGTATAAAAGGAGATTCCGATCGGCAATGAAATAGTGGGAACCGAGAGTTTGACGAAGGGAATCGTATTCAGGATTTCAACAATGAAGCCGGTGTACTTAAAATAAACAAGACTTGAGAGCGCGATCACGATCGCGAGGACAAGGAATACTTTCTTTTGCCTCTTGGCTCGACTTCGGTGCATGAGGCGCCCGCATATCCAGATAGTGAAGGCGGTAAAGATCATAAGGAGGACATAGATCGGTTCGCCCCAGGCGTAGAAAAAAAGCGATGCGATCAGCAATATCGCATTTTGCGCGCGTATGCTCGGCGTCAACCAAACTGCGACAAGGCAGAGCGGCAAAAACACGTAAAGAAAAATCAGCGACGAAAATACCATTGACGAATCTCCATGTTTCACATTCTATGCATTGCGCTTTGAATGTCAACTATTGAAATAGTAGGAGTGCCTCTTCGGTCTCAAGCCAGGCCAAAAGGAGATCGACCACCCCGCTGTAGCTTTTGACGCCTTCTTCTTCCCGGTTAGCCTTCAGGTACTGGTCGTTGATGTTCTCGGACAGTTGGGCGATCGGCGTATCAAAGGCCTTCCAGTAACTGGATTCAGCTTCAAGGTCGCGGATAACAGCCGGGGAGAGCGATTCGCGATACACCAGATAATAACGCGAGGGATCTTCCTCCCATAATTTTCTTGCGATGCTTTTCCATGAAGAGATCAGTCCGGAGTACTGCCACACAGGTTCCGGATGGTACATGCAACTTAAAACAGCGGCAAAATCACAGTCGCCTTCGCGCGCAAATCCTCGAGCATGGGCCATTTCATGGGCCGCGGTAACAGGGATCATGAAATCAGGCTGATCGATATGGACATTGGGTTCCACTAGAAGAGGCATGTAAAGACCGACAATGTTCGTGTAGGACCAGTACCTTGACAATAAAACGCCTTTGGGTTTTGCCCGCACGCGACTTTGGAGCGCGGGATAGTGAGACGATGCCGCATCCCAGCCTGATTCCGCCTCGCGCCAAAGGGAAGGCAAGGAATGGATGACAAGCACACCGGACTCGTCCTCCCTAAGAGGATCTCTTACTTGAGACGCCGCTTTTCCTAAAATGCGCGCGGCATCCTCTAGCTCATCGACAGAATAGCGCCTGACCGAAAGATCCATCGCTTGCTGTAGGGGGAGCGCGCATAGTTTAAACCGTGTAAAAGTAAAAATAAAGATAAGAGGATGAAGACAACACCGAGCACCCAAAGGCACACCCGAAGGATCCGCCGGCCCCTATGTTCGTTTGTCTTGACCAGGCGGATAATCGAATAGATAAAAAGCCCGATTAAGATGAATGGCCCGATGACCACGAAAGCTTCTGTGACTGAGAAGGGGAGAAGGCTTATAGGCCAGGTCCAAATGGATGCCAGTAATTCAAAAATATGGCGGCTGTAAAAATCAGCCACCGCGGGATTTTGGAAGGCAATCGCGCGAAAAATAAGTAAGAGAGTAACGATCAGCCCAGCGATACCGGCAAACAGAAGCGACGTCCTCAAAGAGGGGCGGGTGCTTGATTGTTTAATTTTACTTATAGGATGTCCCGTCATGGCCTTTTCTTTCAGATGAATGAGATTTATTGTCTCACAAGGGAGGTCATTCGTCATCTCTTGTTTCTGCTATGATAATCAGAGTCATTTTATTAACGGATTGTCATCTCTAGCGCACAGGAAGAAAGGATTTATTATGAACATACCGACCCCCCATATTGAAGCAAAAAGCCCCGATGAAATCGCCAATACGGTCTTAATGCCCGGCGATCCGCTGCGCGCGAAATTCATCGCGGACACGTATTTTGAAAACCCCGTCCAGTTCAATCAGGTGCGGGGTATGTTGGGATACACCGGCTATTACAAAGGAAAACGAGTCTCCGTGATGGGTTCGGGGATGGGAATCCCCTCATCCATGATCTACTTCCATGAGCTTTACGCTTTTTATGAAGTGGATACGATCATTCGCATCGGGAGTGCGGGAGCCATGCAACCTCACGTCCATCTGCACGATCTTGTGATCGCCACAGCCTCGAACACGGACTCAAAGATTAACCACGGACTCTTTGGTCCCTACGATTTTTGCCCGACTCCGGACTTTGACTTGCTGGTCGAAGGCGTTGAAACGGCTAAAGCGATGGATATTCCTGTCCACGCGGGCACCGTGCTTTGCTCCGATCAGTTCTACCGCGATTTCCCGGAAGAGGTGATGGCCAATCTCATGCGCTACGGAGCCCTTTGTGCGGAGATGGAGTCAGCCGCCCTTTATATGACCGCCCGAAAACTCGGAAAAAGAGCACTGGCCATGTTCACGATCAGCGACCATATCCTGACCCAGGAAGCAGATTCGCCGGAGGCCCGCCAGGAGGGCTACCGTCAGATGATGGAGCTTGCGCTTGAAATCGCGCCGGCGTAGATAACAAAAGTGCGGGCCGTGTTCGGCCCGCGCTCATTTAAAAATCACTTGAATTTTCTTCGACTGCTTTTACAAGGAACTCTGAGAACGGCATGGAACCCAGGCTACCGTCATCACGGCTCCTAACGGACACCGAGTTGTTCGTGGATTCCTCATCGCCCACAATCAGCATGTAAGGGACCTTTGCCAGCTGCGCTTCACGGATCTTGTAGCCGATCTTTTCGTCACGGATATCAAGTTCCGTCCGTAAACCCGAGGCTTTCAGTTGCTCGACAACCTCTTGGGCGTAAGCTTCATTCTTGCTTGAGATTGACAGGACACGTATCTGCTCGGGTGATAGCCAGAGCGGAAATTTCCCCGCGTAATGCTCGATTAAGATCGCCATGAAGCGTTCAAGCGCGCCGTAGGCGACGCGGTGCAGGACGATGGGTCGATGTTTCTCGCCGTCCGATCCGATGTACTCAAGGTCGAAACGCTGAGGCATCTGAAAATCGAGCTGAATGGTGCCGCACTGCCAGCTTCGGCCGATCGCGTCATTAATGTGGAAATCGATTTTCGGTCCGTAGAAGGCGCCGTCGCCTTCGTTCACCTGGTAGGGGGTACCGAGTTCATCTAAAACTTCTTTCAAGACACTCTCTGCGTAATTCCAGTCCTCGATGTCACCCATTGCGTTATCAGGCCGGGTCGACAGTTCGACGTCATAATCAAAGCCAAACTTGCGGTAGACACTGTCAATCAAGTGGAAGATCCCCTTGATCTCGCCGGGCAGCTGATCCGGTGTCATGTACAGATGCGCATCGTCCTGAGTAAACGCTCGAACGCGCATCATACCGTGAAGGGTTCCGGACAATTCGTGGCGGTGTACCAGCCCCAACTCGCCCATTCGCAAGGGCAGATCGCGGTAGGAATGCGGTTTGCTTTTGTAAACCAGCATTGCGCCCGGACAGTTCATGGGTTTGACGGCATAGTCTTCCTCGTCAATTTTGACCGTGTACATATTCTCCTGGTAGTGTTCCCAGTGACCGGACTCTTCCCAAAGCTTCCTTGACAGGATGATGGGCGTTTCGATTAAGACATAGCCCGCTTCGTAGTGGATTTCTTTCCAGTAGTCGACCAGCAAGTCTTTGAGGATTTTGCCCTTCGGCAACAAGAAGGGGAATCCCGGCCCCACATCCGACATCATGAAGAGCTCCAGCTCGCGGCCCAGCTTCCTGTGATCACGCGCTTTTGCCTCCTCCAACATCTGGAGGTAGTTTTCGAGTTCCTTTTTAGTCGGAAAGGAAGTGCCGTAGATGCGTGTCAGCATCTTGTTTTTTTCATCCCCATGCCAATAGGCGCCTGAAACGCTCAATAATTTAAAGGCCTTGATCTGCTTGGTGTAGCGTACATGCGGGCCCGCACAAAGGTCCGTGAAGTCACCCTGACGGTAAAAGGAGATTTCCTCATCTTCGGGAAGATCAAGAAGCATCTCAAGTTTGTAGGGTTCATCCTGACTTTTGACAAATTCTATGGCCTCATCGCGAGGCAGTGTGAAGCGTTCGATCTTGTAATTGGCTTTCACGATTTTCTTCATGGTCTCTTCGATAAGTTCGAGGTCTTCTGAGGAAAATCCTCCTTCCCGATCGAAGTCGTAGTAAAAACCGTTTTCAATCGCAGGTCCTATGGCCAGTTTTGTTTCAGGCCAAAGCTGTTTCACAGCGTGCGCCAGCACATGGGAACTGCTATGCCAAAACGCATGCATGTCCAATTCACGGTCTTCATCCGACGCTGTCGTCGTCATCACAACCTGTTCTTTCTTTTGATCCGCCAAAGGATCGTTTGATCGTTGTTCCTGCTGTGGCATGTCAGTTCCTCCTTATAGTTTATTTGACCCGTCAAAGACCTAAGATACGTCCCAAACGGGCTGTTTTTCAGCATAAACCAGAATGGCGCGATTGACAATCGTTTCGGCTAAGAGTAGTCAACGGTTACGCTTTTTCAATATTCTTTTAAACGGTGAGGTAAAGGCACGCATGAGTCCTTTAAATACGGAGCTTGGGCGAAAAACGCGCGGGAAATATTGCATGCGACCTGTCGCGTGCGCCCGTATGAGCATGGCAATTTCCTGCTCTCTCACCCGTGAGTTGTCGCGCATCATGTAGCCCTGGGTATCCCGGGCCGGTTCATAAAAGCGGTACCAGGCGCCGTAGGCATCTCCCAAGCCGAAAATATGGCCGGCCTCATGGGCGGCCACATGCGGTAGGCGCCGCATAGGCGTTTGAGTGGGAAGCACCATGTAACCCGGATATTTAGGGCTCCAATTTAAGCCGATGCTCTCGATTTGCCCCGTTTTAAAAATGCCCCATAGACGCCGGTAAAAAGGGCTTGCGACATGAGCAGGAAGGAAAAGTGAGGGTTTGTAGTAGATGCGGACCGGGCGCCTCATGGGCATTTCTTCTCGTTGCGCATGCCTTATATGTACACACACTTGAAGATGCGAGTCGAAGTCATGGGGAGGCATATTTCTGGCTTCACAAAAAACCTTAATCGCCTTTTTTATGTCATCCGAGAGTTTGTAGTGCCCGCTCCAATGGCCGATAATGCCCCGATCGATCGTTTCTTTGACTTCTTCGGCACGCCGGTTGTACGAAAAAAGACAGTCGATCGTGAGACCCTCTTTTGTCAGGGACACGATAACGGGATTTTGTTGTCTCATACGCGATGTGCTTCGTACCAGCTGTCAAAGGCGTCTATTTCATGCGACTTCGGGATGGACGGTTGAGCGCCTCGTCGCGTGACGGAAATGGCGGCCGCCCGCGTCGCGCGGTCAATGATCGGCGCGAGTTCATCAATCGAGGGGATGAAGGGGTACAGGCTGTCTTTTCGCGCTTCGATCAGGCGATCGATCCCAGAGGCTAACACGCCGTTAAAGCAGTCGCCGGCCGCTGTCGAGTCGACCATGGCGACACGATAGGCGGCAAAATGAGCGTTCCCTTTTTTGTTGATCAGTAAAGAACCCTGTTCACCGAGTGTCACCACGAGTGTCGAAAGGCCACGTTCCAGCAATACGGCGCCTGCCTGGTCAAAGGCGTTTGTATCTTGTTTGGGCCAATCACTCAAAAGTAAAAGCTCTGTCTCGTTGGGAGTCATAAGATCCGCATTCTGATAAATCGAAGGCGGTAAGGAGACCGCCGGAGCGGGATTCAAAATGCTGAACACCTTTTCTTCCCGCGCGATAACAAGGGCTTTATCAACGGCTTCAAGCGGTATTTCAAGTTGCAATAAGAGGACGTTAGAGCGTGCAATGAGGGGACGTAAAGCTTCCATATCATCCGCAGTGAAACGGCCGTTCGCGCCCGGCACGACCACAATGCGGTTATGCCCTTCTTGATCGACGGTAATCTGGGCGACGCCTGTGGAGATATCATTTATTCTTTCGATGAAGCTCGTGTCGATGGGGTCTTGGCCGAGTGTCTCAATCAAGATATCCCCAAAGGCATCATTGCCGACGCGCCCTACCATCACGGTGGTGGAACCGTCCCGCGCGGCGGCGACGGCCTGATTGGCTCCTTTGCCGCCCGGAATCTGGTGAAAGTTGTCACCGGTCACGGTTTCACCCTGTTCGGGCGCCCTTTGGGTGTTTACGACGAGATCCATATTGATGCTTCCGATGATGGTAATCATGCGTTCATCTCCTTCTCCTTTTAGCTGGAATAAGTATAGCATCGGAGTCATTTTGAAAAGGCAGGCAAAATCATTCAGATTTTAATGAGCAACGGCCTCATGCTCGTTTCGGGACCGCGCCTAAAAGTCATGCTGGGACGCATGACGAAAAGCCCTATTAAATCTGTTTTTTTAGGGGCAGGCGTCACCGCGGTGATCCAGGCATCGGCCGCCACGACCGTCATGGTCGTAGGCCTTGTCAACGCGGGACTTTTGCCTCTGTCTCAGACCGTCGGAATCATCATGGGAGCCAATATCGGGACGACCGTGACCGCCTGGCTTTTGAGTCTTGGCACCTTAGGCGCGGGTAATGCCTATCTGCAAATATTGAGCCCGAGTTTCTTTGTGCCGCTTATTGCGGCGGCGGGCGTTGCGGCCATGATGTTCATGAAAGATGAGCGCAAGCAAAATATCAGCCGCATCGTGGTAGGCTTTGCCATCCTGATGTTCGGAATGCAGACGATGAGCGGGGCACTCATGCCGCTCTCTCAGCATCCGGGATTCCGTCAGCTCTTTTTGACTTTTTCGAATCCCATCTTAGGCATGTTAGCAGGAGCCGTTCTTACAGCGATCATCCAGAGCTCTTCGGCTTCCATTGGTATTTTACAGGCCTTCACTTTGACAGGCGCTGTGACCTTCGGGGCCGCGATCCCCATCATTATGGGGCAAAATATCGGGACCTGCGTCACGGCCCTGACAAGCAGCATCAACACGACCAAGAACGCGAAACGCGCCGCGCTCATACATTTGTTCTTCAACGTGATGGGAACCGCGGTTTTTATGTCAGGATTTTATTTACTGAACGCAATCCGCCCGTTTAGTTTTCTGAATCACAGCCCCGGCGCCATCGACATCGCGATTATGAACACCGCATACAAGGTGAGCGCGACCGCGCTGTTTTTACCCTTCCGCGATTGGTTGGTGAAATTTGTCGTCTGGATCACGCCGACCAAAGAGGGCGAGCAGTTCGATCTTTTGGAGGAAGCGTCTGTGTTTGCGGCGCTTGATGCGCGCTTTTTAGAGACACCAGGATTTGCCGTCACCCAAAGTCGTCAGCTGACCCACCAGATGGCTGAGCTTGTCGGTCGGCAATTCGCCTCATCTTCAGAACTCCTGGATGTATATGACGCACAAAAATTGCGCGACAACAGTCGTATGGAAGATCTGGTCGATCAGTATGAGGATCACCTGGGAACTTATATGGTGCAGATCAACGCGCGCCATGTGACGGACCGTGAGAAGCAACTCTTGACCTTGCTCATGCAGAGTTTAAGTGATTTTGAACGAATTTCGGATCACGCCTTAAGTATTGCGCGCTCGGCAAAAGAGATGAGTGACAAACAGGTGTGCTTTTCCCAGTCTGCCATCGGCGAACTGGCCATCTATAAGGAAGCCGTGGGACGGCTTTTGGACACAACCGTCCAGGCTTTTGTGACCGACGACCTAGAGCTTGCCACGCATGTGGAGCCTTTGGAAGAAGTGGTGGATGAACTCACCGATGAACTGCAGGCGCGTCATGTGCAGCGGCTCCAAGACGGGCGCTGCACCTTAGAACTCGGTTTCATTCTAATGGATGTCCTGACCAGTATGGAACGTATCGCGGATCACTGTTCCAACATCGCGGTCAGTATGATCGAGCTGTCGCGCGACAGCCTTGACCAACATGCCTTTTTGCAGAGTTTTCGCAAAGAGCATATGTTCACGGTCATGTACGAGCAGTACCGATCCAATTACGAGTTGCCCGCGCTTCCCGTGTCGGATTATGAACAGCAGTTATCGCTGGATGACGCGGTCCCCCGCTAAAGCACAAGCTTCAGACTATTCGATTTTTTCACCTTCGAAAGTGCCCGTTTTCGACATGGCGGTGACGGTCCCTTCAATGGTTCTCCCGTCTTCGGACAGGGTCCCTTCAAGGTCCACGTTAATCGAAAAGACCACGAAACTCATGGATGTTTCCAGAGTGAAGTGCTTGCCGTCAATTTTGCCGTTGACAATATCGTAGGCTTTGCCCGATTTTTCATCATGCATGACCCCGTGGAACGTGTCGCCGTCCACGGTAATCTCATTGACGCTCGGCAGATCACCGAATGAAGTGTGTGCCACTATTTTCCATTTGCCTTGTAGAGGATGCATGGTTCTTTATCCTTCCTTTTAACCAAATATTGAGAATGCGGCAAAAAGCCCTGCCGCCAGTGTAGAGACAAGCGAGACGACGGTGATCTGTGTGTTGATCGAGGGTCCTGCGGTGTCTTTAAAAGGATCGCCGACGGTATCCCCGATGATCGTCGCCTTGTGCGCGGGGGAGCCTTTGCCCCCGAAGTTTCCTGCCTCCACATATTTTTTGGCGTTGTCCCACATACCGCCCGCGTTACTCATGAGGAGGGCTAAAAGCACGCCGCTCATGATGTTGCCGGCCAAGTAACCTGCGATGGCATATACGCCGCCGATAAAGCCCACGAGAAGTGTCACCCCAATGGCCATAATGCCTGCCGGAAGCAGTTCTTTCAAAGCACCCACCGTCGCAATATCGATGCAGCGGTTGTAATCGGGTTCAACCCCCGCCCGACCTTCTTTCAAGCCGGGAATCTCGTCGAATTGGCGATGGATCTCATTCACCATGCGGTCCGCGTTGCGGTTCACGCCCATCATGAGCATGGCCGAAAAGACCGCGGGCACGCCGACCCCGACCAGCATGCCGAAGAAGACGAGCGGGTCGAGAATGTCAAAACCCTTGAGGAAATCATCCCCCAGAATATTCATGAGGGTTTCGCGGTAAGCGGCCAACAGCGCGATGACCGTCAAACCCGCCGCCCCGATGGAAAATCCTTTGGTGATCGCCTTGGCGGTGTTACCCGCGGCGTCGAGCTCATCGGTGACACGGAGCACCTCATCGCCCAAACCGCTCATCTCGCTTAGGCCGCGCGCGTTGTCAACGATCGGCCCGTAAGCGTCATTGGCCGTCACCATCCCGATGATGGACAACATGCCCACCGCGGAGAGCGCGATGCCAAAAACAGCATAGTCTTGGCCTAAGGGTTCGCAAAGCTTATAGGCGCCCAGCGCCGCACCGGCGATTCCGATTAGCGAAGGAAAGCTTGACAAAAGACCATAACTGAAGCCTGAAAGGATTGTAAACGCGGGTCCCTGCTGTGAGATGCGTGCGACGGCCGCCACACGTTTGCCTTCGTCGGAGGTGAAGATTTCGGATGAAAAACCAATGACGGTTCCTGCGAGCAGGCCCACCATGGCGGCGCCCCAAAGTCTCAGTTCAAATTGGAAGATTAAACTGGCCCCGAGCGTTAACAGTAAAAACAGGGCGGTGGTAAAATACGTGCCTCGGTTGAGTGCCTTGCCTGGGCTTTTGCCTTCTTTCACATTAGAGATAAAGACACCGACCATGGAGGCTAAGAGGCCCATGGCCGAGGCCATGAAGATGAAGGGTGCCTGCTTAAGATCGAGGGCGAGGACGAGTGAAGCGGCGATGGCAGCGACGTTTGAATCGAAAAGATCTGCGCCCATTCCCGCGACGTCACCGACATTGTCGCCGACGTTGTCCGCGATGACGGCCGGATTTCTCGGGTCATCCTCGGGGATGCCCAGTTCCACCTTGCCTGTTAAGTCAGCCGCGATGTCGGCTGTTTTGGTGAAAATGCCGCCTCCGGCTTTCGCAAAGAGCGCGAGCGAGCTTGCGCCGAAACTGAAAGCGAGTAAAAAATTCGGATCATGAGGGAAGATTAGGTACACAAGGGAGGCGCCTAAAAGACAGCTCCCCACGATGGCCAGTCCCATGACCGCCCCGCCGCGAAATCCTGCGCGGTAGGCATGGGTGAGGCCTTTTTCGGCCGCTGACGCCGTTTTGACATTCGCGATGGTGGCGACGCGCATGCCGACATAGCCGGCCAGCCCTGAAAAGATGGCGCCGAAAATGTAACAGAGCCCCATCGCAATGTTGCTCGATATAGAAGTGCTTTTCCATATAGGGGGTACAAAAAGCACGATGATCAAAGTCGTCGCTAACACAAATCGGGTGAGGACTTTGTTTTCTGTTTTGAGAAAGGACATGGCGCCTTCGCGGATGAGATCACCAAAGCGGTCAATTTCCTCATTCGCGCTCGGGAGTTTTTTAATGTAATTGTAAAAATAATACCCGATGGCAAAAGCACCCAGCGAAACCATGATCGAGACGATCGGCCAGAAAGCCCAGTTCATAAATAACCTCCACATCCGAGATTGTTCGGATGCTCCATATTAACACGAAGCCAGCTTAAGCTTCGACGATTTTAGGATCGATTAGTAATCTGAAATCAGACTATGGTTGTGCGGGTGGGGTGCTTTTGTCATGTCTGCGTAGCCGATCGCGATTGCGATGCAAAATTTCTCATCTTCTCCTATCTTTAAAAGCGCACGACAGTTTTCGGGGTCATCTTTTTTAAAGGCAAGGCGCGGCATCCCTAAGATCACGCTCGAAAGGCCCAGAGACTGCGCCGCAATGGCCAGGGTCTGGATGGCGATGCCCGCATCGATGTCGATCCAAAGGGTGTCTTCCCCGGTGATTAAGACACAGAGGGGTGCGCCATAGAAGAAACTTGACGAATTGCGCTCCTCCATAATCTTTTGCATATCCGGATCACAATAATGAAAGATCCGTGCATCGATTTGCTCGATGATGCTCTGATCGGTAACAAATGCGTAGCGTAATTGCTGGCGATTGCGTGCAGTGGGGGCGGCGAGGACCGATTGTTTAAGCAGATCGATGCGTTCTTTGTTCAGTGGCTGGCTTTGGTACGCGCGGATACTACTTCTGTCCAAAATGTATTGGATTGTATCATTACTGATTACCATGTTAGATGCTCCTTGTCTTTTGAATCCCCTCTACTATACCGCTTTTGAGCGCAATGTGTTCAAAACAAACAAATGACCCGTCATAAATGAACATGTTTTTATACAGAATTTGAGAATATTCGCATAATTGCTGAAAATATTCTGAACAAACTAGGTATTAACATTGACATGTTAGAAATGGCCTTAGTAATATGATTGTCACGAAGGGTGATACGAATCCACCTGAAGGGAATGACTTGAAAGTTCAGTAGTTGGAGAGAGAGCATGAAAAGGAACATCATCATCAGCTTAATATTCCTTTTCCTGGCTGGGGCAATCAATGTGTTTCCATTGTCCGATGTGCGCGGCTATGTGGAGCCGACCCCTGTGAACGATATCATGCCTATGGGCAATAATGATGAGTTGACAATCAAAGAAACGAAGCGCGCTGACACACCCAAAAAGGCGCGCTTTTTTGAACCCACACCTCTTGACATCGCCCACAAGGCGCCTCCGGTGACAACACCCGCGACTACGGTGCCGACCCCAACTCCCACGACAACGACCGAAAGGCCGACGACGGTGACAACCACGACTACCGAGAAGCCGACCACGGTCACGACAACCACCACAACCACAACCACGACGACCACGACTGAGAAGCCGACAACGACCACAACCACTACGACCGAGAAGCCGACGACGACCACGACCACTACGACCGAGAAGCCGACGACGACTACGACGTCCGCTCCCCAGACGGTGGTAGTCGCAGGGTATTTCTGTTACGACTTTGAAACAGAAGTGATACGCCTTGTTAATATTGAGCGAGCCAAAGAAGGACTTCAACCTGTCGTAGCGAATAAATCGCTTCGCAGCTCGGCGGCCTTGAGAGCCGTGGAAATTGTGGAGTCTTTCTCACATACGCGTCCGAACGGTAAGAAATGGGCGACCGCCATTAATGTCAATTACATCTGTGCCGGTGAGAATATTGCGGCAGGGCAGCGGACGCCCGAGCGTGTGGTTCAGGCTTGGATGGAATCTGAAGGTCATCGTAAGAATATTATGAATCCAAGATACAGCGAAATCGGGGTGGGTTGTTACTACGACGCTGACCAACCCTATCGATACTATTGGGGGCAATTATTTGCCGGATACGGGAACTAGAAAAGGCGGGTTGGGAACCCGCCTTTTCTACGTATTAACTAAACAGGCCGCCAGAGAGGGCGGCCCGTTTTCAATGTTGTCTCGCACTTCCTGATTACGCTTCTTTTTCTTCCAAACGTTTCTCCATCGTTTTTTCAACGGCGTTCACAATATTCTGGTAACCCGTGCAGCGACACATATTGCCGGAGAGCTCTTTTCTGATCTCATCGCGTGTGTAGCGCTTTCCTTCTCTTAAGAGATGCTCCGCCGACATGATGAAGCCCGGGGTGCAAAAACCGCATTGGACGGCCGCTTCATCGATAAAGGCCTGCTGGATATCCGAGATGTTGCCCTCTTCATCCATTAGACCTTCAAGCGTGGTCACTTCCTTGCCGTCAATCCAGATCGCAAGGAAAATACAAGAATCGTAGGGGACACCGTTGATCAACACGGTGCAGGCTCCGCATTCACCGACCTCGCAGCCCTTTTTGACGGATGTCATGCCGAAATCATTGCGCAGCATATCCGCTAAGGACTCGCGCACATCGATCGACGCGGCGACTTCTTTACCGTTTAATGTGAATGTGATCGCTTTATATTGGATCTGACTCATGACACTTTACCTCCCGCGCGCCGAATCGCTTCTGTGAGGCCGCGGCGCGCCAGCTCTCCTTGAATCTGCAGACGGAACTCTTTTGTCGCGCGCCAGCTTGTTCTGGGGTTGACATCTTCGAGTGCGCCCGCGGCGAATGCCTCCACCGTGTCAGCGGACACCGGCTTATCTTTGACAGCCTGTTCGGCCGAAGGCGTTCTCATCGGGACTGGGGCCGCGACACCGTAGCCGATTCTGGCGTCCAGAATGGTTTTTTTGTCTTCACTCAGCTTGACATTGACCGAACATGCGCTGGTTGCGATATCCATCGCGTTGCGCATGGCGTACTTGGTGTAATGGCCGAAATAACCTTGGTAGCTTTCCGGACGAATCAAGATAGCCGTCGCGATTTCATCGGGACGAAGGTCCACTTTCTTCGCGCCGAGATAAAACTCGGTCAAGGGGACAAGCCGGACGCCATCTTTACCGGTGAGCTCCATCAGGGCGTCGTGCGCCAGAAGGGTGGAGGCCGTGTCCGCGGATGTCACACCATTACAGGTATTGCCGCCGATGGTTCCGATGTTTCGTACCTGAGGTCCTCCGACAGCATCCGCCGCCTCCCCTAAAACAGGGATGAGCTCTTTAATGAGCGGATCGTTGGCAAGATGATTAAAGCTTGTCAAGGCTCCGATTCGGAGCGTGCCGTCCTCGTCAAGCGATACACCGCGCAGTTCGTCTAATCCAAAGATGCTGATCAGGTCACAGCCGGCCATTTCACCGGCCCGGATGCTGATCAGGATGTCGGAGCCGCCGCTGATGATTTTTGCCTGGGGCTGCTCGACGCGCAATTGGACCGCGTGTTCGACTGAGGTCGCTTCGTAAATGTGATTAATATCGTACATAGTATCTCCTCACTTACTCATTGCCACGCGACTGCAAATCAGGGCTTTTTGTCTCGACAGCGGTCGTTTCCGGCTCATCTGTGACGTGGATGACAGTGTCTTTCAGCTCTTCGTACGCTTTGCGGCGAAGTTTTCGCTCTTCTTCTGATTCGAGAAGACCGGCTTTTGTGAAATCCTTAAACAATTGATGCGGCGACATCGGGATCGTGTTGACACTGACACCGGTTGCCTGCAGCACCGCATTGCGGATGGCCGGGGCAGGGGAGCAGGCCGGCGGTTCGCCGAGCGCCTTGGTACCAAAGGGGTTGGTCGGCTCCCAATTCTCAACAAAACCCGCTTTCAGATCAGGATGATCCATCGTGGTCGGAAGCTTGTAGTCGAGCAGGTTGTCGTTCAAAACGCGTCCCGTTTTTTCATCGATGAGCAAAGTCTCATAGAGGCCGTAGCCAATACCCATGCTCATGCCGCCGTGTACCTGCGCTTCCGCAAGGGCAAGATTGATCAACTGGCCGCAGTCATGGACGTTCACGATATCCAAAAGCTTCACCTGGCACATCGGGATGTCAACTTCGACTTCCGCGATGGAGACGCCAAATGAGTAGGCGTTACTCTGCACAGAATAGGTGCTCTCAGCCGCTACGTTTTCACTGCGCTTCATATCGTACAGTGTTTCAGTCAACATGTATTCTAGCGACATCAGGACGCGGCCGTCCGTCTTACGCACGATGTTTCCGTCAACCACATCGAGTACTTCAACGGGCATGCGCGTCATGTCGTGCGCGTGTTTCAATAACTTTTCGCGAAGGAGCTTACCTGTTTGCGCGATGGAGAAACTTGAGACGTACGTTTGGCGTGATCCGTATGCGCCGGAACCGTAAGGGGAGACGTCCGTGTCCTGATTGGTGAACACATGCACATCTTCTGTCTTAACGCCGACGGCGTCCGCGACCATTTGCGCGAAGACTGTATCAAAGCCCTGACCAATTTCCGTCTCGCCGATCATGGCCTGGATGGAGCCATCCGGATTCATCATGAGGCGACAGGTGGAGGTCTCGATACTGATCGGCCAGACCGCGGTGTTGTACCAGAACAGCGCCAAGCCGATTCCCTTACGCACGGGGCCTGTTTGATTCTTATACAGCTCGTGTTTGCGGTCGTAGTCCATCAGCTCGCGTGCCTTGTCCATGGTCTGGCGCAGGCTGTCGTCGTAGAGTTCGTTCTTTGAAAAATCGTCATAGTAGCCGACCGGCATACAATGTCTTTGCCGGAACTCATGCGGATCAAGATCCAATGCCTTGACAATGTCATCGACATGGCTTTCAAGCTGGAACATCGCCTGAGGAATACCGTAAGCGCGCATCGCGCCGGCCACCGGCTTGTTCGTATAGGCGGTCCAGCAATCGGTCACAATATTGGCACAGGGGTAAAGCTGAGGGACCGCTCCCATCGCCTTTTGTGAAACACCGTGTCCGTGTGAGGCGTAGGCGCCGTTATCGGAATAAAGTTTCATTTTTCTTGCGACAAGCTCACCGTCCGGGCGAAGCCAGGAAATCAAGTGAGCGTGCATGGCGTGGCGTACGCGGTTGCTGACGAAGGTCTCCTCGCGGCTAGTGTCAAATTTGACAGGATGGCCGCCGATTTGAGTCGTCATCCAGGCGCATAAAGGCTCATAAAGCGCGTCTTGCTTATTGCCGAAGCCACCGCCGATGTAAGGTTTAATGATGCGTACCTTTCCCCAGGGCAGGCCCAGGGATTGGGCCACAATACGACGGATCAGGTGGGGAATCTGCGTCGATGAGACGACGGTGATACGACCACCCTGCTCTTCATAGGCGTAACATACATGATTTTCAAGGTGCGCGTGCTGGACAGTCGGCGTGTGATACCAGCCTTCCACCTTGATGAGTCCTTCTTCTTTAATGGCTTCTTCGTAGTTGCCGATCGTGATGTTAGAATGCCCCAAAACATTGTCCGGACGTTCTTCGTGGATAACGGGGGCACCTTCTTGCATGGCTTCGATCGGATCAAGCACAAAGGGGTATTCCTCGTACTCGACTTTCAGCGCTCTGATCGCGCGGTCCGCGGCCACGTAGTCTTCCGCGATGACAACCGCAATGTCGTCACCGTAGTAGCGAACATGCTCATTGAGTAATTTTCGGTCGGCGATGTCCTGTTTGGTCGGATCCGTCGCCCAGGGGTGACCCGCGGTCGAGAATAGTATATCGGGGACATCGAAACAGGTGAGGATTTTCACAACACCTTTGATTTTCAAAGCCTCTGTCGTGTCGACGTGAAGCACCCGTCCATGTGCGATGGTCGAGTGTAGGATCCTCGATACATAAGCATTCTTGGGACTTAAGTCATCCGTGTATTTGGCGCGACCGGTCACTTTGTCAAAAGCGTCGACGCGCTTCGCACTTCTCCCAACTTCCATATGTAACTCCCTCTAAGTTTGATTCTACGAAAATAGAATTTCCGTTAAGTCTTCCCGAAAGTATAGCATAAAAGGGATAGCATCCACAAAAATATTGATGACATTTGTCGAATATTCGTACATTATGCCTGCATTAATCCTCAATCGTCCAATGGCGTCATTGGTGACCCGTACCTATATAATGGTTATAATTTTAAAGAACCCATGTTGATGTTGCGGGAGAAAACTATGGAGAATCGATTTACAAAGATTATTGAACAGGTGAAAAACGGCGCAACAAGCAAACGCTGCGCGGTGGTTTGTCCGGACGAAAATACACGCTTAGCCGCAAAACAGGCCGAGGCGATGGGGCTTATACAGGCCTCCTATTTTGAGGATGCCAAACAAGCCGTCATGGCGGTCCACCACGGCGAGCAGGATATGATCCTCAAAGGGAATATCGATACGACAGTTCTTTTAAAAGAAATTGTTCATAAGGAATACGGCTTACTCACAGGGTCTTTGATTTCGCATGTCGCCGTCCTTGATGTGCCGCGCTACCATAAACTGCTCATGATCACAGACGGCGGGATGGTGATGTATCCCGATCCGGATCAATTGCAGGGCATTTTGAAGAATGCCTTAACTGCCATCAGGGCCTTTGATGTCAAGACGCCTAAAGTCGCCTGCTTGGCCGCCGTGGAAAAGGTCCATGAACGAATGCCTGAAACAGTTGCGGGCCGCTGAACTGAAAGCATTGTCCCAAAAAGGAGTGTTCGGTGACGTTCAGGTGGAAGGGCCGATTTCATTTGACCTTGCCTTTGAAAAAGAAGCGGCGCGATTGAAAGGTTATGACAGTCCCGTGGCGGGCGACGCGGATATCTTCCTCGTCCCCGATTTTGTCTCAGGTAACTTACTGGCAAAATCGCTCGTCTATGGTGGTGGAGCTCGTTTTGCCGGATTTTTAATGGGCGCCCGAACCCCCGTGGTATTAACTTCACGCTCTGCGTCAACCGATGAAAAAATTTATTCAATTGCCTGTTCCGCTTTAGTTGCCGCGGATCAGAGATAGGGGGAATCATGAACATTCTCGTGATCAATCCGGGCTCAACATCCACGAAGGTCGCGCTCTTCTCGTGTGAAACAGAACGCGCCCAAAAAAAGATTAATCATACGCATGACGAGCTTTCGCAATTTGAAACGATCCGCGATGAACTGCCCATGCGAATTATGCGGGTGAAAGAGTTTATCGATGAATTACCGATTAAAGGGGACGCGCTTCACGTCGTCGTAGGCCGGGGCGGCATGCTCCCGCCGGTGCGCCACGGCGCCTATGTGGTGGATAAAGCACTCGTGAATACCCTGCTCGATCATCCGGTGGAACAACATGCCTCGAACCTGGGCGCGGGCATTGCGTATGAGATAGCGACTGAATATGGTATTCCGGCGTACATTTACGACTCCGTTTCGGTGGATGAACTTGAACCGCTCGCGCGTCTGTCAGGCGTTAAGGGTTATGATCGTCGAAGTTTTTCGCATGTGTTGAACACGCGTGCGGTCGCGCGCAAAGTGGCCGACCGGGAAAGTTTTGATCTTCTTTCATCCAATGTCATTGTCGCCCATCTGGGTGGGGGCATCTCTCTTAACCTGCAGTCAAAAGGACAGATGATCGATGTCGTCTCCGCCGATGAGGGACCTTTTTCTACAGAACGGGCAGGGGGCTTGCCTATTTTCACCGCCGTACAGATCGCACGGAACGAGGGGATCGACGCGCTTTACGACTATGAAACGGGCAAGGGCGGACTTTTGTCTTACACAGGCTCAAACGATGCCATCGCGATCGAACAGCAAGCCGCGTCAGGGGACGCCTACATGGCCTTGCTGTTTGAAGCATTAAGCTACCAGGTTGCCAAAGCCATCGGCGGCCTTGCCACGGTCGTCGACGGCGATCTTCAGGCAATTATCCTGACAGGGGGGATGGCGCATTCCAAGCGTGTCACCAACGAAATCGAAAAACGGGTGCGTTTTATGGCACCCGTCCATGTATTCCCCGGTGAACTTGAAATGGAGGCCCTTGCCCTAGGGGCGCTTCGCGTCATGCAAAAAGAGGAGGAAGCCTTCTGCTTCCTCCCATAAACATTTACTCGTTGTCGCCGACCGGGTGCTCCATCATATTCTCCCAATAGTCTTCCATATTCGTAGCCTGCTTTTCGCGGGCGCGTATTTCGCGTTCCTGCAGCTTCTTTTCATGTTCAATAATTGCTTCGTTCGGCGTCAGCTCAAGCATGGCGGGATTGTCAATAAAGGAATCAAACAATTCCAAACTCTTGATGAAATAAAAACCATCGCAGATGCGTTCGTCCAACGTGATGTTCAGGTCGATGGTTTTCTTCCAGACGATTTCTCGAGTGTGGACGTCACGATAAGGTTTCAAATAAATTTTCCCGATCGTGCAGAACATGGAGGTTGTCCCGAATTCATACAGATGGTGGAACATCGCGTCTCCGCCGATGCTCCCCATATGAGAGATAAAGATAGAAGAATAAAGCGGGATCAGTTCCATGAGCGATTTGGGCATCATGCCGTGAAAATCCAGTACACGCGCCGCCCACACGATGAAGCGTTTCAAAAATCGCGGCAATTTTGTGATCATACCGATGAAGCGGTCGTCTTCCTTGCCCGTCGTCCCTTTAATCTCATCAATACTTTCGGCCATTTTATCTTTGACGTCCGTAAGCGTGTCATCGCCGTCAAAGCGTACGCGGGCCACGGATTCGATGCCGTCGTCGGTCATGGAGGTTTTGACGACGTACAAAATGTCAAAGGTATTGTGCTGGTAAAGACGGCGCCCCGCGACAAAGCGATTGAGGTGGGGCCTTCGCAAGAAGGTGTGCAGGCAGGCGGCCGAGATGACGTTGAACACCGTGATGCGTGTGCCCAGTTTTCGCTGCTCGCGGATGTATTCTTGAATATTTTCGACACAGTAAGACTTACTGTAATAGACGGCGGATTCATTTCTTCCGCGCATAATATAAGGCATGATGTCGCCAATGGGATCTCGCGTGTCTTTGACGAGCGTGCCGTCACTTCTGCGGTAGAACATAAGGTCAACCCCTTCTTAATCAATGTCTTGATTTGGTATTTTGCGTCTCTTTTGTGAAGATAATGCGACGTTTTGTCAAATTATCCGGTACATCATAGCATAAGCGCTTTACTATTCGATGAAGAAAATCATTGCTTCGGAATGTTCTTACCAAAACAATATTTGTATGGTATTTTAATGTGGATTGCGGATAGACTGGACGTCGAGCCGCCCGATTACCTGCAACCGGAGAATGTTTAGCAATATATGAAACGACTAATCAAACGGAAAGCCCTGGTGCTTGTCCTTATATCAGCCGTATTTTTGGCATCCGCGCTTTGCGCCTTTTCCTGTCAGCGCGGCCCTGTACCGCCGACGGACGGTTTAAGTACCTTGCCGACAGACTTGGAGTTGACGACGCCCACGACGACGGCCGAAACGACGACGACCGAAACGACGACCGAAACGACCTCAACGGAAACGACCACGACTGAACCTGAGATTGTGCACTACTACTCGCACGTCATTGTTTTCTTGGATATTCAACGCGTCGTTTTCTTTCACACAAATGCGCGCGGTGAAGCGGTCGCGGAAGTGTCGATGCGTATCAATTCAGGGGCCGGCAGCACGCCAACACCTGTGACGCCCCCGGATAAACCTTTCATCATTTCAGGCTATTCCGCCAAATTGCTGCTGTTTACAAAGTCACGCCCCATCGTCTGGGTGCGTTACGCCACGCATGTGGCGGGCGATATTTTCTTCCACTCGCAGCCTTACGATCACTTCGTTGACCCGGACGGCAAAGACGTGCCGCTCGACAAGAGCCTGTTTAACCTTGCCGGTTACCGTTCACTGGGTCACAGTACGATCTCGCACGGCTGTATACGGCTTGCGATGCGTGACGCGGTCTGGCTCGCCAATAATGTGCACCGCGACATGCCGGTCTATATCTTTCAAAGCAGTAAGGGCTACAGCATCCCCGATCCTGAACCCTTGCCGCCGGTGGACATTAATACAAGATGGGATCCCACCGATACGGATCCTGCCAATCCATACCGTCAGCGCGAGCGAAACAACATGGCCTGGAAGTATAAGCCCGTCGGCACACAGCCGATGACGCCGGCCGGCACCCTGCCGCCCGCTTCAGCTGCGATCGGCAACAAGGAGCAGCTCCCGCAGGGCACAAGTTACCGCTATCTTTATTCGCCTGACGTATCAAATCCTGTCCTCAGGACTGTATTTGTCGTGGTCACCTATCCGGATGGTTCCTATGAGGAAGTCAGGACGAAGATCAATGTCGTGACTGAAGAAGAGATGACCGCCACGACAACACCTCCGGAGACGACCCCGACTGAGACGGCACCCCCTGAGACCACAACGGAACCTCCGGAGACAACGGCACCACCCGAGACGACGGAACCTATACCAACCACGACAGAAACGCCTGAAACTGAGGCGCCCGAAAACGACGATTAGCCAATCTTGTGTATAATGAGCTAAGATTTTTGTCAATGGCAGGTGTTAAGAGATGAAGCGATTTTTCAACTACATCCCCGTCTTGCTAGGCGTCATCATTGTTTCGAGCGCGATCTACGTGACCGGAGGTTTTGCGATTTCGACGCCCAGTGTGGCCGAATGGGATGAACCGCCATCGAGCGCTGAAACGACACGTGCCTCAGAGTCAACCGTAGGGTCGACGACTTCGTCGGAAACGTCAACGACGACACCTGCGACGCCTAAAGTGGTACATACGGTCAAAGAATTGTCCAAACCACCGATCACCACGACCACAACCACGACATCGAAGTGGCCGGATAATTTGGCCGCCTCCGGCGCGAAATTTTCGTCCCTCCGAGTATTTTTAGATCTCCAGCGCATCAGTGTCTACCGCGTGGATCCGGATACGGACCAAGAATATGAGGCTTACGCGGTCCGCTGTTCGACGGGCACCAGCCAGTACAGAACGCCGGTTACAGGCCCGAATAGGCCTTTTATTTTGGGGGGCGCCAAAACCAAACTCACTATCTTTCGTTCCGAGAAGAGCACTGTCGACTGCTGGGTGCGTTATGCCACCCATCTGAGCGGTTCCATCTGGTTCCATTCGGTGCCTTACGACTACATCGGCGAAAAATTTGATCCGTCGCGTTGCTACATGTGGAGCGGCTACGATGTCTTGGGAAAGCAAACAAGTTCTCACGGATGCATCCGGATGGCATTGCGTGACGCGAATTTTCTTTACAGCAACACCTACCGCGGGATGCCCTGTTATGTGCTTTCAAGTTACAGCGCGGTGTATCCGGGGCAGACAGCCTTAGCCCCCGCACCCCTCCCGGGCGCACTTCAGGGCCCGCGCAACTGGGATCCGACTGATCCGAGCTACCCCGGCTATTCAACGCCCAAGCCGGTTGTCGTGGTGACAAACCCGACGACCACCGCTCCGACTGAAGAAGTGACTGAGGAGACGAGCGAAACAGTCCCGACAGAACCTGTTGAAACAACGCCGGAAACAGAACCTATCCCTACAGACACGACAGAACCGGCGACCGTAGATGTCACAGAACAAACGACAGAAACAACCGTTGAAACCGACAGCGGAGACTAGCACCCGACGACCTTTTTTTCGTAAAAGTGACCTATGGGTCGTCCTCGCTATGGTTTTGCTTGCCGTCCTTTTGCTTGTCCTTGGACATAATCAAAGTACGGGGACCGTACTTGTGGCCCGAATCTATTACTACGATCGGTTGATCGCCCAAGCAGAGCTTTTATCTGGGGTTGAAAAAGACTTTCAATTTTCGGAAAATCCCGAGGTATTAATTCACCAATACAGCGACCAGACGATCGCCTTCGTCGCATCTGACTGCAGCGACCAGATCTGCGTCAGGACAGGGAAAATCGGCCGGGCAGGGGAATTTTCGGCCTGTGTTCCCAACGGGTTCCTGATTGTCATCGGCACTCTGGGCGGGGAGGAGACTGATGTCGACCTCATCGCGTGAAAATATCAAAAGGACAGGCACGCGCCACATCGCGCGCATGGGGCTTTTGCTTGCGATGGCGCTTGCGCTCTCCATTTTGGAAGGATTCTTGCCTCCTTTACCTTCACCGGTCCCGATCCGTTACGGGCTGTCCAACATTGCGGTCATGGCCACGCTTCTCTTTTTGGGAAGGCGGGAGGCCTTTGTCGTCGCGGTCTTAAAAAGTCTTTTCGTCCTGATGACACGCGGATTAATCGCAGGGCTCGTGTCTTTGTCCGGAACCGTGTTGTCAGTCCTGGTCATGATGCTCATGGACAGGATGACAAAAGGGCGTGTGTCCTTATTCTTGTTATCGGTAACAGGCGCCATCTTCCACAATCTGGGGCAGTTCTTCATCTTGGTGACCCTCCTCTCGTACCCCTTGCCGCTTTTATACCTCATCCCGATGCTCATCATTTTCGCGGTTTTGACGGGGTTGTTGTCGTCAAGCCTCCTATACGCCATGATGAAACCGTTAGAATCGTTTTTTAGAGGTCAAGGACAGTGAAGATGAAAGGGAAATGCGGTCTTTTAAGATACATGGCGCTGTGTGTTGCGCTTGTCTTGTTGCTATTTACTTCATTTTCTTGCAAAAACAGGCTTATCCGAACGGAATTTAACCTGACAGGCCCCTTTGACACCGTATCCTCCGTGATCCTTGTCACTGAGCATCAAGGGGAGGCCGAGCATTACCAGAAGCTTATCGAAGAGGAACTCTGGCGATATCACAAGCTTTACGATATTTATCACGATTATCCTGGACTTGTGAATATGAAAACGGTGAATGACCGGGCTGGGGAGGCTGTCGACGTAGCGCCTGAAATTCTGGATCTTCTCGCTTTTGGTGTGGATGCCTACGAGAGGAGTGGGGGCCGCGTTAACATTGCGATGGGGTCCGTTTTAAAACACTGGCATGAGGCGCGCGCGATCAGTTCTCTTGATCCGGACCAAGCCTTTGCCGCATAAGGATGACTTGGAAAAGGCTGCTTCCCATATTGATATCAATAAACTTAAGATCGATCGCGATAGGGGAACTGTGACGCTCGCTGATCCGTTCATGTCACTCGATGTCGGGGCCATTGCTAAGGGCTACGCGGTGGAAAAAATAGCAGAAAAGCTAGAGCAGGAAGGCTTATTTTCAGCTGTATTGGATTTGGAGGCAACGTCCGCGCCATCGGAAAAAATGAGATAACCGGTAAAGCCTGGCGTATTGGGATACGAAACCCTGAGCCCGAATCATCCATGCTGCTAAACAAGGTCGATATTGAAGGACGCTCGGTGGTGACCTCCGGAGGCTATGAGCGCTCGTTTGTATTTCAAGGAGAATCCTACTCGCATATCGTGGATCCTGACAGCTTGTATCCCGCACACTTTCACGATGCCGTCACGATCATTGCGACCGATTCGACGATCGGCGACTTCCTGTCAACCGCATTGATGCTGATGGATATAGATGAAGGGCGAACACTCTTAGATTCGTTTTCTGGCTGTGAGGCCTTATGGTTGACGGATAAGACGATCCATACAAGCGAGGGATTTTTAAGCTATCAGGTGGAGGCCAAGCCCTGAGGGCTGTGCTATAATCCTTTAGATGATTGCTAATATTTCAATGACATTTCAATCCATGAAGCCGACGGCCTTTGTGTCGGCTTTACCGATCTTGAATTTTGCAAGATTGGACATTGTCGATCTTTTGATCATGCTGTTTGTGATGACACTTTCCTTGTCATTTCATGAGTTCGCGCACGCCTGGATGGCGCACCGTTTGGGGGATGATACCGCGGCCTTGGCCGGGCGCCTGACGCTAAATCCCTTACGTCACCTTGACCCCATCGGTTCTCTGACCTTTTTGTTTGTCGGGATTGGCTGGGCCAAACCCGTGCCGGTCAATCCATCGCGTTTCACCAAGGCGAAAAACATTAAACGCGGCATGTTCTTGACCAGTATCGCCGGCCCCATGGCCAATATTTTACTCGGCAGTGTGGCATGGATTCTCTTTTGTGTGGTCTACACGGTGTACCTTGCGACCAGCGCGAACGGCCAGATGACGATTACGCTTGTGACCTTGTTCTCGACCTTGTATTCGTTGAACATGCTGTTGGCCGTGTTCAATCTCCTGCCGGTTCCGCCGCTTGACGGCTACCGTGTCTTCGGCGTCGCCCTGCCGGACCGATGGTATTACTCGCTCATGCAGTACGAGCGCTACATCGGCATGCTTTTTCTTTTTGCCGTCATTTTCTTCGGAGGATTCCTGTCGCGGCTTTTAGGGATCATCCTGACGCCGTTTAACTACTTGATTCAATATCCGATTACATGGCTGTTCCAGCAACTGCAAGGAGCGCTCGGTTTACCGATCATGCCGATGTTTATTGGTTAAAAAAGGGGATTCATATGGAGCAGCAAAAAACAAAGAAAAAACCGGTGGTCGTGTCGGGCGCGCGCCCGACAGGCGACATTCATCTGGGCAACTACGCGGGCGCCGTCGCTAACTGGATTGCTTTACAAGATGACTATGACTGCCATTACTTCATCGCGGATTACCACGCCTTGACGACCCATTACCAGGATACGTCCGAGCTGCGCGATCTGACGCTGCGTGTGGCCGCCGACTATATTGCCTGCGGCATTGATCCTGAGAAGGTGATTTTATTCTTGCAGTCATCGGTGCCCGAGCACGCTGAACTGTCGCTTTTACTGTCCATGCTGACGCCGGTCTCGTGGCTGGAGCGCAACCCCTCGTACAAAGACCTCGTGAATGAGTTGTCTAAACTTGAAATACGTACCCTCGGGTTTCTCGGCTATCCCTGCCTGATGGCGGCCGATGTCCTGATGTATCGCGCGAATTTTGTTCCCGTGGGTGAAGACCAGCTGCCTCATCTGGAGCTTGCCCGGGAAATTGCCCGGCGCTTTAATCACCTTTATGGGACAACCTTCCCTGAACCCGCCGCGCTTTTGACAAAATCAAAGGTCTTGCCCGGGACCGACGGGCGCAAGATGTCAAAAAGCTACGACAATACGATCAGCTTTGCTGATACGCCCGAAGAAGTGCAAAAGAAAGTCATGTGCATGGTGACAGACCCCGCAAGGATTCATAAGACCGATCCGGGGCATCCTGAGATTTGCTCTGTCTTTTCCATGCACAAGGAATTTAACGTGGAAGATTCAGAGGAAATCGCTAGGCTTTGCCGTGCAGGGGAGATCGGCTGCGTTGCTTGTAAACGCCGTTGCGGTGCGGCTATCGCTAAATTTCATACGCCGATTCACGAAAAACGCACCGCCCTATTAGCACAGCCGTCCCAGCTGATTGAACGCTTGCAAGAAGGATCGAAGATGGCGCAAAAGAAGGCAAAAAATATGATTGCTGTTGCGCGGGAGGCGATTAAGATCGGGTTTTGACCGATGAACGATCGACCTGACACCCTTGTTGTTGATATCCTCGAGTACGAAGGACCGCTCGATCTGTTGAATCAGTTGATCGAGCGAAATCGGGTACCCATCGATCGCGTGTCCATCGCCTCGATTGCGGACCAATATTTGGAAATCATTCATAACAGCCCCTCTTTTGACATGGAGCTTGCAAGTTCCTTTCTCCTGATGGCGGCCACCTTGATTCATTTGAAGTCAACACTGCTTCTGCCCCAACGGATCGCACTGGATGAGGGCGAAACAGTGGATCCGGGTGATTTGCTTGTCATCCGCCTTTTGCAGTACCGGCGCTGCCGCCTGCTCGCGTCATCACTTGCGGAACGCCATCGGGAATACAGCGGATCTTACCGCAAAATGCCCTCATCGCCTGAACAGTTAGGCATCTTCCGCGACCGCGGTATGACGCTTTTGGAAAAACATCGTTTTGAAGAAGCGGTGGAAACCATTGAAAGCCGAAATGAGAAACGTTTCCAGGATAGCCAAGAGGATGTTGAGGCCATTTTGGAAAGAGAACGCGTGTCCCTTGCCGAACGCATGCGCTTCATCGTCAAGCATATTACCGGACGGTCACGCATTTTCTTTTATGAGTTGTTTCCGCCTGAGTCCCCGGCCATTGAAAGGATCACCGGCTTTTTGGCGATGCTGGAGCTTGTGTTTCAAAACAAGGCCAAGGTGACTCAGAAATCATTGTTTTCTCCCATCATGATCGAGCGAAAAGGAAGGTAGCGATCGATGAGTTACAGCGAACTTATGGCAAAATTGGAGGCCCTATTGTTTGCCGCAGGGGATGCGGTGCCGATGCGCGAGCTTGCTTCGGCGCTTTCGATCGACGAGGATGAAGTGATCCGCCTCACAGAACAGCTGCAAAGACGATACCAGCGCGATCCCTTGTCGGGATTGATGGTTTTGAATGTGGAAGGGGCGGCCGCGATTGCGACAGCTCCCGGCTGTCAAAGCGCCGTAGAATCATATTACGGCAGGGTCCGTGACCAAAAATTAAGTGATGCCGCCTATGAAACGCTTGCTGTCATTGCTTATAACGCGCCCGCGACACGCGCCGAAATTGAACAGGTGAGAGGGGTCAACAGTGACTCCGTGGTTCAGCGCCTGATTGAGCGTGGCCTGGTGCGTGAAGTGGGTGCGCTCGATCTTCCGGGACGTCCGGCGTTGCTTGATGTGACCGAACAATTTCTGATGGATTTTGGCCTTCGTTCCACACGCGATTTGCCGGCGATGGACCTCATGATGTATGACACCGTGACGGAATTTGCGGGGAAAAACCCCAAAGAACCTGAACGCAAGGCGCCGCCCAAACCGCTCGTGATCGCAATCGACGGCCCCTCGGGGGCGGGCAAGAGCACGGTCGCCCGATTGTTATCAGAACACTTGGGCATTCTTTGCCTGGACACAGGCGCCATGTACCGCGCGCTGGGTTACAAGGCGTTGCGGATGGGACTTGAACCCTCTGACGCGGAAGCGATCCGAACGATGCTCGCCGAAACGGATATGACCATTGATCTGTCCGATCGCGTCCAAAAAACCCTTGTGGACGGAGAGGACATGACGCCCTATATCCGGACACCGGAGGCTTCGCGCGCCGCGTCGGATATCAGCACCTTGCCCGTATGCCGCGACTACTGCGTGCGGATTCAACGCGAGTTGGCCACGCGACAGGCCCTGATATTGGAAGGCCGCGACATCGGTACCTATGTTTTCCCCGATGCGCCTGTGAAATTTTTCGTGACGGCTTCGCCTGAAGTGCGCGCCGCCCGGCGTATGAAGGACTTGGAAAAAGCGGGGGTCACGACCACCCTAGAGGAGGTGTTGCGTGAAATGGAAGAACGTGACCGCCAGGATGCGGGGCGTAAACTGGCGCCGACAAAACGCGCGGACGATGCCATTCAGATCGACTCGGGCGAGATGTCAGCTTTCGAGGTGGTCGACATCATGATCGATGTCATCCGCCAAAAGGAAAAGGAGCAGCAAACTTTCCATGCTCCTCAGGAAATCGCAGGGCCGCATGAATAAAGACTATGAATGGGTGTCAAAATGCCTTCGAGGGATTGCCCGCGCGCTTGTGGCTGTTATTCTTTTGCCTTTTTACCGGCCGAAGGCCACAGGTAACCTAAAAGGTCCTAAAACGGAAGGCTGTATTCTGATCGCCAACCACCACAGCCTCTTGGATCCCATCCTGATGACCTACTTTTTTAAAAGTACTCGTCTGAATTTTGTCGCCAAGGCGGAGTTGTTTCGCATTCCGGTGATCGGCCGTTTTTTGAGGGCCTTCCATTCGATTCCCTTAGATCGCAACGCGGCGGATATCAAGGCCAGCAAAACGATCTTGTCCGAGATTAAAGCCGGAAAAATCGTCGGTATCTTCTTGCAGGGAACACGCGTGAAGCTTGCTGAAGCCGCAAAAGAGCAGCCTCACGCTTCTGTTTTGTACTACGCTATTCGTCGGGGGATCCCGGTGATCCCTGTCTCCATCGATCCTCGGTACCATTTATTCGGCCGCCCGCGCTTCTTGTTTGGTGATCCGGTCCGTTACCTTGTAAACGACAGGGTAGCGCTTGATAAAACGGAACAAGACAAGGTGGCCCGCGAGGTGATGCGCCTGATTTATGAGCGGGTGGAGTTGCCCTATGAATACGACGGTTGGGAAGAAAACAAGCTTTTTTATAATCAAACGATCAAGACGGTCCCAATAAGTGAAAGGGAGTCTGTGTGAAGATTGAGGTCGCAAAAACGGCCGGCTTTTGCCCCGGCGTCAGGCGTGCGGTGGATCTGGCTTACGAAACACTTGAAAAGGATCCCGACAAGACCCTTTGGCTCTACGGGGCAGTGGTGCACAATGAGCGTGTGATTTCGGATCTTCGTGCGCGCGGGGCGAAAATCGCGGACACAATCGATGATATCCCTGACAAAGCCACGGTGCTCATTCGGGCGCACGGCGTGTCCGTGGAAGTCGAAGAAGCTTTGCGCCGTAAAAACTGCGTTATTTTAGACGGCACCTGTCCCTTCGTGTCGCTCATTCATCGACGGGTGTCTGAGGCCGCAAGCAAGGGAGATGGAATTATTATCACGGGCGATCCTCGCCATCCCGAGGTGATCGGTATTGTCGGCCATGCTTTTCCACAAGAGCCGATGCTCATACAAACGGCTGAAGAAGCCGAAATATTGGAATTTGACGACAAAAACTGGATTATTGTCTCACAAACGACCTTTTCACACGCGCGTTGGACGCAAATTCGTGACATTCTTAAAAATAAAATTGATAAACTCCTTATATTTGATACAATATGTAACACGACTGTCCAAAGGCAGTCGGACGCGAAGGCGCTTGCCGCTTCTTCTGACGTCATCCTTGTGCTTGGCAGTCGGACGAGTTCGAACACGAACAAGCTGGTTGAGGTGTGTCAGAAGGAGTGCGACGCTGTTTACTTAGTACATAGGCCCGACCAGGTCGCGCAAATACTGGCACCCTACGCGACCGGGTCCGCGAGGATCGGTGTGATTACCGGAGCCTCGACACCAGACGAGATGATCAGGGAGGTTATCTACAGTATGACAACAATCGAAGGCATGGCGAAGCCAGAGGAAAACGCTGACGTAAACTTTGAGGATTATGTCGACAGCATTCCGGAGCTTCAACCAAAAAGTATTGTCCGCGGAAAAATCGTCCGCTACGACGATGAATTTGTCTACGTTGACGTAAAAGACAAATCGGAGGGTAAAGTTCCGATCCGCGAGCTGGATAAAAACCCTGACTTTGACCTGGATGAAGCCGTTAAGAATCACCAAGAAGTTGACGTATACGTAAGAAGTATCAGAAGCTCCGACGCCGGTAAAGAGATCATGCTCTCCACCGGATATGTTGAGACACTGAAACACAAAGAATTGATCCAGCAGGCGTACGAAGAAAGAACACCCGTCACGGTCAAGGTCGTGAACGTGGTGCGCGATGGCGTCATTGCTTCTTATCGCAGCATTGACATTTATATCCACCGCACGCAGCTTGAGCTGTCCGTCGTGGATGATCTTGAGCCGTACCGCGATCAGGAATTCGACGTCCTCATCACGCAGTACGATCCTAACCGTCGCCGTATGCGCGTCTCGGGTTCGAGAAGAATGCTTCTTCAGCAAGAGCGCAAAGAAAGCGAACGCGAGATCTGGGATACGATCGAAGTCGGCAATGAATACACCGGCGTCGTGCGTAACCTGACCAATTTCGGCGCCTTTGTCGATATCGGTGGCGTGGACGGGCTGATCCATATCAGCGAATTGTCCTGGCAGCGCATCAGGCATCCGTCCGAAGTACTCGCGGTAGGAGACAAGGTGGATGTGTTCGTCAAGGAGTTTGACCGCTCGAAAAAGCGCATCTCACTTGGCTACCGCCGTTCGGAAGATGATCCGTACCGCGACATCGAAGCACGCTTCCCTGTTGGCGCCATCGTGCGCGGCGTGGTCGTCCGGATGTTCCCCTTTGGCGCATTCATCAATATCGCGCCGGAAGTGGATGCACTCTGCCATATTTCTCAAATCTCGAACTATCACCTGAATAAGCCGGGTGATGTGCTCGTTGAGGGAATGGAAGTTGACGCCAGAGTCGTCGAAGTTTCGGATGAAGCCCGCCGCATCAGCGTAAGCATCCGCGAGGTGGAACCGATTAATCCGGAACCCGATTCGGAGATCGTATTGCAGCAACAAGAGCAGCAACAGCGCCGTCAGCAGCAGGCACCTCGCCGCCGCGGCGGAAGACGCCGTGACGAGCAAGACGACTTGCCGACAAGCTACACTGACGATCAGGCGAGATCCGCGATCTCAGAGATGGCCGCTTTCACGACCGTCACAAAAGAAGGATCCGATCTTTTAGACAGCATGGCCGCTTTGCGCGATGAGTTGCAAGAGGCCGAAAAAGCGGAAGAAGTCGAAGAAGCCGTTGAAACAGCCATTGCGGAACCTGTCCCGGCAGCCGTGGTCGAAGTCGAAGAAGAATTGGTTGAAGTGGTTGAAGAAACAGTGGAAGAAGAACCGGAGCCGATTCTGGAGGAAGGCGAATAATACCATTTGCCAACGCATGTCACCCAGAGGAGCGCTCAGAACAAACGGGCGCTCCTTTTTTAAACCCTATGCAATAGAACCGAAGAAAGGACCGCATGATCTTAATCAAGGGCATCTATAACGAAGCAAAGGTATTTACCCGAGAACTTGAAAAAACGGCCCGAAAGCAGATTGAAACACTCTGTGATCAGGAGTTCACAAGGGGCAGCACCATTCGTATTATGCCCGACGTGCACGCGGGGGCCGGTTGCACCATCGGCACCACCATGACCATTACGGATAAAGTTGTGCCAAACCTTG
The DNA here is from genome assembly GCA_040766025.1 of Clostridia bacterium. GTDB lineage: Bacteria > Bacillota > Clostridia > Saccharofermentanales > DTU023 > UBA4923. Next base: position 50,931 of record JAXGRH010000006.1, read on the forward strand.
TCGGGGTCGACATTGGCTGCGGCATGGAAACTATATGCCTTCAGTCGGATAAGATCGACCTGCCCGCGTTAGATCGCCTGATTCACCAACAGATTCCGTCGGGATTTTCCATCCGTAAAACGCCTCATCGTTTTCTTGGGAAAATTGATTTAAATCAGCTGCGCTGCCGTGAAGGGGGCAAAAACGACGCTAAGCTCCGCATTGACCGGGCCCGCTTGTCGCTGGGAACATTGGGCGGAGGCAATCACTTTATTGAGGTGAACCGAGATGAACAGGGGCGCCTTTACCTTGTTGTCCATTCAGGTTCAAGAAACCTCGGGCTCCAAGTCGCCCTTTATTACCAACGAAAAGCATCCGGAAAGCACCCTCACCTTCCCCCTGACCTCGCCTATCTGGAGGGACAGGACTTCGAGGATTATCTCCATGATATGCAGCTGATTCAAGCCTTTGCGGCCCTCAACCGAAAGGCGATGGTGGATGAAATTGAAAAGGGTTTATCGCTGTCAATCGACCACGCTTTCACCACCATTCATAACAATATTGATCTTGATTCCATGAGTGCTTCGTAAAGGTGCCATCTCCGCAAAAAAGAAGAGCGTGTCCTTATCCCCATGAATATGAAAGACGGATCCTTGCTCTGTGAAGGCCTCGGCAATCCGGACTGGAATGAATCGGCCCCTCATGGAGCAGGCCGCGTCATGTCACGCACAGAAGCGAGAAAAACGCTTTCACTACGAACCTTCCACCAGCTGATGAACGGCATCTACACCTCGACGGTGAGCCGCGACACGCTCGATGAGAGCCCTGAAGCCTACCGATCGATGGAGGAACTTAAAGAAGAGATAAGGGAGATACTGTCCGGGTGCTCCATCATTTGAAACCGATTTACAATTTCAAAGCAAAAGAGTAAGCGCCAAAGGCTGGCCGAAAAGCAGCGCTTTCTGTTACGATAATCCAATAGGAAAGAAAGAAGAGGTGAGAACATGCTTCGATGGACCTCCATTCCAAAGACTGGATCCGAAAAGACCATTTTCACGCCGTGATTGAAATACCCGCGGCAGTAAACAAAAATATCGAATACGACGACCGTGTCGGGATGCTGCGTCTTGACCGCATTTTATACACATCGACTCATTATCCCGCAAACTATGGTTTTATTCCCAGGACGCTGTCAGAAGACGGGAGACGCACTCGACGTGCTCGTCCTGCTCAACGGAGAGCCTGGCCCTTTGTGCCTGGTCAGATGTTATCCGATCGGCGCGTTTTCCATGATCGATGACGACAAGGAAGACGAAAAAATAATCGCGATTCCCTTTGGCGACCCGCAAATGCGAAGCTGGACAGAAATTGAAGATCTGCCGGAGCACATGTTGACTGAGATGCAGCATTTTTCAGCGTCTATAAGGAGCTGGAAGGGAAGGGGACCGCCCTGACCAAAATTCATTCAGCAGAGTCGTCTCAGCGCGTGATCGAAAAAGCTATCGAAAAATACGAGCGCTGGATCAAGCGCGAATAACATGGAGTCTCTCTTTCAATCGGAACGACTCTTTTACCGCCACTTCCAACGCTCAGACGCCCGGGAACTGGCCCTGCTTTTAAATGACTTCGATGTCTATAAGACTTCTTTAAATCTGCCGTATCCCTTTACGCCGGACGACGCCTTGAGGCTTATCACCTCGGGGCAAGCACAACAGGAGACGTATCTGGTCGACAGCTTGGCCGTCGTGGATAAGGATAGGGGGGGGCTTGTCGGCTTTTTGCGTCTCACTTACTCCTATTTTCATCGTCACGCGGAACTGGGTTACGTAATTCGCCGCTCCTTTAGAGGTCATGGATATGGAACGGAGGCCGTGGGGGCCTCCGTTTTGTACCTTTTTTCAATGAAGCATTTTCACCGTGTGTATTGCCGCCAACTAGGTAGCAATCCCGCCTCCGAAAGGATTATGGAAAAAACAGGTTTTACTTGCGAGGGCGTACTCGTCCGGCATTTTTTCAAAATTGACCGCAATGTCGATGTCACCGTCTACGGGCTTAACTGTTCATCGAAAGACGCCGTAATGCCTCGCGATAAAGCGCTGCGCCCGCCAACAACCTCTTGAGGGATCCCCATTCATTGGCCTGGTGCGCGATGTCGGGATCGCCGGGGAACGCGGGGCCAAAACCGACAATATTCGGTAAGGCGCGCGCATAGGTACCTCCCCCGATCGCGAGCGGCTCGGCATCGGTTTTCGTGAGGTCGCGGTAAACGCCCATCAAGGTAGAGATAAGCGACGAGTCCTTCGCATAGCTCAAAGGCGGCATGACGCCGGGCCATGACGCTTCCACGCCGTAAGGGGCCACGATTTCACTCAGTCGCTCCTTGGCTTGTTCAAGGTCAAAGGTGACGGGGTAGCGGATATTGAGAACCAGGTTCGCCTGCTGGTCATCAATGGATAAAAGGCCGGCGTTGACGGTTGTTTCACCCGTTTCATCTTCAAATTGAAGCCCGATTCGCGCTCCGTTTAGTTCGTAAGCGATTAAATCATTGTAAAAGGAGACGAAGCGGTCTTCTTGGCCCGTTTCAGCCATCTGTTCCGCCAGCTTTTCCATTGCCACTGAAATCGCGTTCAACCCCAGATGAGGCGTGCTCGCGTGCGCGATGGATCCGAGGTAGGTTTTGGGCGCCTCGTCTTTCAGCGTCACATGACATTCGCCCGGGACCATGTTCACGGCCTCGCCTGCCTGTGCCTCGGCGACTATGTCCGTTTCGCCGCGTGCTTGCACAAGATGGATCACCGCGTTGCCTTTTTCAGCGTAAATAGCGGGGAAGACCGCGTCCGCGGTGAATCCCGCGGTCGGTATTTCTTCGACCTGCGCGTAATGCGCCATGCAGGCACTTCCTTTTTCCTCATTCAAACCGACGATGAGCCGGATGCGCTTATCAGGCTTAAACGTGGGATCCTCTTTGAGCGATTTCATCGCGTACAGGACACAGACGGCCGGACCTTTGTCGTCCATCACGCCCCGCGCGATCAGTTTGTCACCCTCTTGGACGAGTTCGAAGGGATCGGTGTCCCAGCCGCTACCCGCCGGGACGATGTCGAGATGACACACGGCGGCGACCATCTCATCGCCTGAGCCCATTTCCGCGTAGCCGGCCACATGGTCGACGTTGACGGTGTGAAAGCCCATGCGATCGGCCATCTGTAAAAAGAGATCGAGCGCTTCTTTTGTTTTTTCGCCGTAAGGGGCGTCGTCCGACGGCTCGCCGTCGACACTGTTAATGGCGCAAAGACTTGCGAGGTCACGCAAGAAGTCCTCTTGCTCAGCCTCAAAAGCCTCTGCCAATTGCGAAATGACCGCCTCGTCGACGATGTCAGCGCATTCTTCATCTTCCGTCAGGAGAATAAGGTCATTGTCATCTTTTTCCAGCTGCGCGGGAAGGGTGAAATCGATGCCCTCCTTTTCGACACATTCCGGGTGGAGGTGGCAGTAGTAGCCGACATACAGTGCTTTATCTTCTGCTTCCAATCCGCAGATCGCACAGTTATTCGGATTGACGTCCAACAGTGCCAATTCTTCGGTCAGTTGCCTTAAGAAGCTGCCGATGCCCGCCGCGGAGCCGGAGAATGCCGTGTCCTTCGCGCGGATGGCGATGAAGTTATCGGTCATCTCATAGTCGACCAGTTTTAAAGAAAATCGAGTATTTTCGAGCCAACCGGTCAGTTCGATCAAGTTTTCAGGCGCAATGCCCGCTAAGGGAACGAAAAAAGAGGTCAAAATATCATCGGTCTTGGCCGTAATGGGAAATCCATTAATCTCGCCAAAAGTATACTCACCGTCCTTATACACATACCAATCTTCATTGGCGGCAAATTTTAAAAGTGAATTGGATAGCATATTATTCTCCTTTGAAATACGAAAATTCTATTAACCTACTATAACACGCCGGGGAACCCTCGATACATCGCGTTTGCCCAAACGAAGCGCCTGTGTTATTATCTTCCCTGGAAAACGCACGACGCGTCTTTCCTGTTGCCTTAAAGTCGAGGTCACAGGGCGTGTCGGAGGAACAAACAGGAGGAATTATGGCTGTCGTTTCCATGAAACATTTACTTGAGGGTGGCGTTCATTTCGGCCACCAAACCCGCCGTTGGAACCCGAAAATGGCTCCCTACATCTTTACGGAGCGCAACGGGATCTACATCATCGATCTTCAAAAAACAATGCGCAAGATCGAAACGGCCTATCGTTTTGTCAATGAAATCGCCTCGCGAGGCGGTACCGTGCTGTTTGTCGGAACAAAAAAGCAGGCGCAGGACGCGATCCGCGAGGAAGCTCAGCGCTGCGGCATGTTCTATGTCAACAATCGTTGGCTGGGTGGCACATTGACGAACTTCCAAACCATCAGAAAGCGTATTGACCGCTTGCACGAACTGCGTGAACAGGATGCAAGCGATGCCTGGTACGGTTTGCCGAAAAAGGAGATCGCTTCACTTCGGCTCGAGCTGGAAAAGCTTGAAAGAAACCTGGGCGGTGTCGCAGAGATGAAGCAATTGCCTTCTTGCATTTTCGTGGTGGACACGAAAAAGGAACATATCGCGGTGGCCGAGGCAAGACGCCTCAAGATCCCCATTGTCGCGATCGTCGACACGAACTGTGATCCGGAAGAAGTCGATTTTGTCATTCCCGGTAACGATGACGCGATCCGTGCGATTAAGCTCATCACCAGCGTGATGGCCAATGCCGTCATCGAAGGTAAAGAGGGATATGAAGTCGACACGACGAGCGATGAGGAAGCAGCAGTAGAAGAAGACGTTTTACCAGAACTTGACACGGCGGTAGAAGCGTAAGGCTTTATCAAAGTGATCGGAAAGTAACATATAAATAGGGGAGGACCCACGATGCAAATTACCGCGCAAATGGTGAAAGAATTAAGAGACATGACGGGAGCCGGCATGATGGACTGCAAAAAGGCTCTCCAGGCCTCAGAAGGCGATATGGAAAAGGCCGTCAAATGGCTGCGTGAAAACGATCTGGCCGCGGCCGACAAAAAGGCCGGCCGTATCGCGGCCGAAGGCATTGTCGATTCGTACATCCACGAGGGAGGCCGGATCGGCGTCCTGATCGAAGTGAATATCGAGACCGACTTTGCCGCGAAAAACGCAGAGTTTAAGGCACTGGTCCGTGACATGGCGATGCAGGTCGCGGCGATGAATCCGCTTTACGTGAAACGCGAAGATATTCCGGAAGACGTGATCGAGCACGAGCGTGAGATCGCGCGCGTCCAGGCGATCAAATCAGGCAAACCTGAAAAAATCTCGTCGAAAAAATCGTCGACGGCAGAATTGAAAAGTATTTTCAAGAAGTCTGTTTGCTTGAGCAAGCTACATCCGCGATGACAGCAAAACATGTGAACAGCTCATCAAAGAGATGATCGGCAAGATCGGCGAGAACATTCAGGTCCGCCGTTTCGTCCGCTATGAGATGGGTGAAGGCCTCGAGAAGAAAAATGAAGATTTCGCACAAGAGGTCGCCGCGCAGTTTAATAAATAAACAACCGTCGAACAGGAAGGGGGCGCCAAGCGCCCTCTTTTTTTATCCCAAAAAATTAATCCGCGGTATGGGATAATGATCCTAAGTATTCATAGGGTGACCTTGGGCATAGGGGGAAGGATGTAAAGATGAAATATAAACGGCTGTTATTGAAACTGTCGGGAGAGTCGCTCGGCGGCGAAAGCGGAAAAGGTATCTGCGGTGATTCACTGGCCGTGTACGCCGGCATCGTCCGCGATTTGCATGCCAAGGGATATGAGATTGGCATCGTGGTCGGAGGCGGCAATTTCTGGCGCGGACGCGTTTCAGGGGATATGGATCGCATGGCAGCCGACCAGATCGGGACGATAGCGACCGTCATGAACGCGATTGCGATGGCGGATGCGTTGACGCACCTGGGGGTCCCGGTGTCCTTATTATCGGCGGTTCCGATGCCCACCATCGCTGAGGCGATGGATGCCAAGCGCGCCCGGCGCTACCTTGACGAGGGACGTGTGGTGGTATTTGGCGGAGGGACGGGCAGTCCGTTTTTCTCGACCGATTCGGCCGCCGCACTAAGAGCCGCGGAGATTAAGGCGGATGTCATCTTAAAGTCCACGTTGGTGGACGGCGTCTATGACCGCGACCCGAATGAAGATGAGGGGGCAGTTTTGTTGAAGGAAGTGAGCTTTGATGAGGTGCTTGAGAAAAAGTTACGCGTCATCGACCAGACAGCGGCGGCCCTTTGCCGCGACTTCCACCTCAGCATGATCGTGTTTAACGGCACCGACCCGAATAATATCGCGCGCGTTCTTGAAGAAGAAGATCTCGGTACGATGGTGCGCTGATTTATTACATCAAGCTGTTGCGCGATTTGGTAGAATAATTCACAGACAATTAGAAGGAGGGACATTTTATGGCAGACATAGACATTCATGAAAAGACATTAAAGGTTTACGAGGACAAAATGGATAAATCATTGGAGGTCCTAAAATCGGATCTTCGCACCGTGCGCGCAGGTCGCGCAAATCCCCATGTCCTTGACCCGATCACGGTCCCTTATTACGGTGTACCCACGCCTCTGAGTCAGATCGCCAATATCCAGGTTCCGGAGGCCAAGATGCTCATGATCACGCCCTGGGACACAAATATGCTCAAAGAAATCGAACGCGCCATTCAGGCCAGTGATCTCGGCATAAATCCCATGAACGACGGGCGTTGCCTGCGTCTTGTCTTTCCGGCGATGACAGAAGAGCGCCGGCTTGAGCTGACACGCGACGTGTCCAAAAAAGGTGAAGAGGCCAAGGTATCCATTCGAAACATCCGACGCGAGGCCAACGATCACTTCAAAACACTTTTGAAGGACAAGGAAATATCAGAGGATGTCTCCTTCAGCCTGAGCGATGAAGTTCAGACCCTGACCGATCGATTCACAGAAAAGATTGACAAAGAGATCGAACTCAAAACGAAAGAAATTATGGAAATCTGACGGCGAAACCGGTGAAACAAGATTCAGGGGAGCATGTTGAACTTCGTCATCTTGCCGTCATCATGGACGGCAACGGACGTTGGGCAGAGCGACAGGGCAAACCGCGCGACTTTGGCCATCAGGTAGGCGCGGATAACCTGAGAAGGCTTTGCGTGCTTTGCCGTGAGCGCAATATTCGCTATGTGACGGTCTACGCATTTTCAACTGAAAATTGGCGTCGCCCGCGTTTGGAAGTGGCGGCTCTGATGCGGATATTTCCGATATTTTTTCGAAAATACGCAAAAGAAATGGAACAGGAGGGCATCCGGCTCCGTTTCATCGGCGAGCGCGATGAACTGTCGGCCGAGGTCGTGCGAACGATGCGTGAAGCTGAGGAGTCATCGGCGGATCGTACGGCGCTCGATCTAATCATTGCCTTCAACTACGGCGGTCGCCGCGAGCTTGTAAGTGCGGCGCAAAACCTTGCGCGAGAGGTGCTCAAAGGTAAGCTATCGCCGGACAAGATCACCGAAGAAACTTTCCGGCACTATCTGTACATGCCCGACGTGCCGGATCCGGATTTATTGATCCGCACGGGCGGTGAATACCGAACCTCCAACTTTCTGATCTGGCAGACCGCTTATACAGAACTTTACATTGACGATTGCCTGTGGCCCGATTTTGGCGCCAAGGAACTTGACCAGGCGATCACGGAATACCATTCACGGCAGCGCCGTTTTGGCGGAATTCAAAGTGAATGACAGGGAGAAACATGAGAAAATGAAATTGAGTAAAGAGCTAACCACACGTATGTTGACGGCGATTATTTATGGGGCCGTCATGATTATCTTTATTGTGCCGGGCCGTTGGGTGCCGATGATCCCGCTCATCCTCATCACGGTCGTCGCGTTTTTGAGCGCCTTTGAAAAAGCACAGGCGATCCGCCTGAGGCAGTCGGAAGTCCGCCCGCTTTTTGTGGCAATCGCGACCGTTGTTTTAGGACTTTTCTCCCTTTTGGGCGTGTTAAAAGAGACTTTATTGCGCGGATTGGCATCCACGATTGATCCCAGCGTGAACACGGTGGTAGCTCCGCGAATCTTTGGCTATTACGCTTTATTCGCACTATTTCTTTTGCCGATTGTTTCCCTTTTTCGCATGTGGAAAAAAGGAAGCGATCTTTTGCCCGATACGGTCGGGGAATCCTTCATTGTTCTTTCTTCTTCCATTCCGATTGCCTCCTCGATCGCACTGTTCTACGGGGTCCGTCTGGGTTGGGAGTGGTTTGTCTTGGCCATATTGACTTCGTGGGTGTCTGATAGCTTTTCTTATTTTGCAGGTCGCCTTTTTGGGCGCCTGCGTTTTTCACCCCAGCTGAGCCCGAAAAAAACCTGGGAGGGGACCGTAGGCGGCGTGGTGGGAACGATTCTTTTGTTTCTCCTTTATTTCCCGCTCGTGATCGGCAAGCCCTCAGGGTATAACAGCGGGGCCTCCATCGCGTTTTCAATTATCGCCGCGGTGATCATGAGTCTTTGCGCCACCTTTGGCGATCTTATTAACTCGGCGATCAAACGCTGGTGCAAAATCAAAGATTTTGGCAGTTTGCTGCCGGGACACGGCGGCATATCGGACCGCTTTGACAGCATCTTCACCACCTTGCCGGCGATTTTGCTTTTAGCGTTGTTCGCCTCTGTCGTGATGTAGGGCGATGGCGAGCCGTCTTTCAAAAAGCGTCGTGCCCAGATCCCTTGACGCGCCTGTTCCTGTCACACAAAACGTGAGTGTCTTAGGTTCAACAGGATCGATCGGCCGTCAGGCACTCGAGGTCGCGAAAGAAGAGGGGTACCGTGTCTTAGCCTTGGCGGCCGGCCAAAACGCGAAAGAACTTGCAAAACAGGTTGCCCGCTTTCAACCCCAGTATGTGAGCGTCATGGACGAGAAAGTCAAGGCCGAGCTCATGGAACGGCTCCGAGCCTTGTCGATATCCCAAGATTCGACACCGATCATTGAGTGCGGACGCAGTTCGGTCGTCCGAGCGGCCCAATGGCCCGACGCCGATACGGTGGTCGCGGCGATCACCGGTTTTGCCGGGTTAGAACCGGTGCTGGCGGCGGCTTCTTCGGGCAAAAAAATCGCCCTTGCCAACAAAGAGAGCCTGGTCGTTGCGGGGGAAATGGTCAAAGCATTGGCCGCTCGAACAGGCGCGTGGATTATGCCGGTTGACAGCGAACACTCGGCCATCTGGCAGTGTATGCTGTCGTCACCCCCCAAAAGTGTCCGGCGTGTAATCCTGACCTGTTCCGGAGGGCCGTTTTTTCAAAAAACAAAAGACGAACTGAAGGCTGTCACGTTGGAAGAAGCGCTCGCGCACCCGACCTGGTCGATGGGCGGTAAGATTACCATCGATTCGGCGACCCTGATGAATAAGGCCTTTGAGATCATTGAAGGCTGTCATTTGTTTGATCTCCCGCATGCGTTGATCGATGTCGTGATTCACCGGCAGAGCATTGTGCATTCGTTAGTGGAATTCAAGGATGGCGCGCTTTTAGCGCAGGCAGGCGCGCCGGATATGACCGTCCCCATTCGCTATGCGCTCAGTTTCCCTCATCGATCCGATCGGGGTGCCCGGCCCGTATTTGATCTTCTTGCCCAAGAGCACGCGACCTGGAGTTTTCAACCTGTCGATGAGGATGTATTTCCCTCACTTACACACGCGCGTGAGGCTTACGAAGCGGGCGGTCTCATGCCACTTGTTTTGAATGCCGCAAACGAAGCGGTGGTTTCAAGGTTCATGCGACAGGAGATCGCGTTCCCCGATATCTTTTGGCTGATCCGGCGTGCGCTTTGTCATTTTGCTCAAATGGCTGACATAAGCGCGCCTCTTTTCGATGATATGATGGTCGCTCATCAACGTGTCATTCAGTATGTAATGGAAGAAAGGATTTGTCCGTGACAATATTAGGCATCTTGGCCGGAGTGCTGATCCTCGGCCTCATCATGGTCATCCACGAACTCGGCCATTTTCTCGCAGGCCTTCTGTTTGGATTTAAAATCGACCAATTCTCCATCTTTATGGGGCCTGTTCTGTTTGAGCGGGAGAAAAACGGCATCCGCTACAACATCAAATCAATCCCCCTGGGCGCGTCGGTCAGTTTCGCGGGAGAGGCCTCCGAGATCGAAGGCCAGGAAGGCGAACACGATTACGACGCGGACGACCCTGATTTATTTGAAAATAAACCCAAATGGCAGCGCGCCATTGTCATCGCCATGGGCCCCGTTTTGAATTTTGTCACCGCGCTCATTGTATTCAGCCTCCTGTTTACGGCAACAGGCGCCGTGGTCCCGGTGATCGGCCGTGTCGAACCGCAGTCACTCATCGCGGAGACCGCGATTGAAAAAGGCGACCGCATTGTCTCTTTGAATGGTGTGCGGATTACGACCCCCTTGGATATTTCCATCACGGAAATGAGTCACAGGGAAGATGCGCCCTGGGTCATCGGCTATGTCACCCCGGAAGGTGAGAAAAAAACCGCTTCCGTGATGCCTAAAAAAGCGCCTCCGCGCCCCATGCTCGGTATTACCTACCAGGATGAAGACGGCCGCTTCATCATTGTCTCGGTCCACGAAGACGCTGACCGGGGCGCCTTAGGGTTCATGCCCCAAGATGAGGTACTCTCGATCAATGGCATCTCCTTTGCCGAGTCAGAACGCATCACCGAGGAAATCATGGCCTCAGAAGGCAAGCCGCTCAGCTGTGAGATCATACGGGACGGCGAAAAAATGAGCTTGGAAGTCAGCCCCTTCATGCTGGAAGCTGAAATGCCGCTTGGCATCGTATTGACCTTGTCAAAAAAGGCCGGCGATGTGTTAAGTCAAGGCGTCCGATATCCCATTTCCGTTTTTCGCACCACGATCCGCGGGATGAGTATGCTGTTCAGTGGCAAAATTGCGGTCCGTGACAGCTTTGCGGGGCCGATTGCCATCGTGTCGATGGCTACGGACACGGTGAAGCATGGCCGATCGTTCGGTGACATCGCGGCGAATCTTGCCACGCTTTTGGGCCTTCTTTCAGTCGCGATCGGTTTTACCAACCTGCTTCCCATTCCGCCCTTAGACGGACACCATCTCTTGCTCCTGGGCGTGGAGGCGGTGAGGAGAAAGCCTCTTTCTAAAAAATTCAAATCAGTCACAGGCCTTGTCGGACTTATTTTCTTCATTGTGGTCGGTGTGTCTGTGATCGTGCTCGATATCGTACGACTATTGGGGTGGTAAAAATGGAAGGACAGGCAAAAAGGATCACGCGGAGCGTACAAGTCGGCCATATACCCATGGGCGGAGGCGCGCCCATTTCGGTGCAGTCGATGTGTACGACGGATACGAGGGACTGGAAAGCGACGCTTTTGCAGATTAAACAGCTCGAAGAAGCGGGCTGTGACATCGTACGGGTCGCGGTTCCGGATGCGGAAGCCGCACAGGCGCTTTCCATGATTTGCCAGCAGTCACCGATTCCGGTCGTAGCGGACATTCATTTTGACTATCGGCTCGCTATCGCTGCCATACGGGCGGGCGTTCATAAAATAAGAATTAATCCCAACAATATGCGCG
>JAXGRH010000007.1:0-60324 GCA_040766025.1 Clostridia bacterium
CCTTCACAGGAGAGGCCGCCCAATATTTTCCTGCCGTTTCTAGGATATAGGCCTTTTCCTTATCTGCGATCAGGAAACCATTATGGTACTCGAGATTACTCTCATAGCCCCCCTTGCCGCCCTGGCCGTACTGATCCAAAAGATCCGTAATGTAATCCAAGGCCTCATCCGAGGACTTCGTACGCTCAAGCGCCAAGCGGATCATGTCCATACCCGTCAACGCGGGAGGACCGTACGGCACCTTCGTAAACACACCCTCATTGCCGATCACGACGCCGAACTCATTAAAGCCCATCTCCGCGCCCCACATCCACGAGGGACGACTTAAGACCGTGGCATAGGTGGTTGCCACTTGAGGCACGGTCATATAGGTCGCCTGAATATTCGGATTTTTCTCCAGATCGTGATCCATCCTCGGTTGAAACAACATATACTGCGGCTCATTCGCGTCACGATCACTGTTCTTACCAAAAATAATGCTGCCATCAGCTGTCGTATTTTGCATCGCGATAAACGTGTCACACATGGCGATTACTCCTTTAATCTTTGACCCAAACAAAAAGGAGCATGGGGATGATCAATGGAATCGAAAAATCCTTCCCGCACACTCCTTAAAAAGCGCATCGCCGCATTTCGCGGCGATGCTTCATTCACTTAACCTACCGCGCCGCTACAGTACTCGCACAAACCATTTGTCGGAATCGTCGTCGCACCGCAATGCGGGCACGTCACCGCCACTTTTGGCGCATTCATGGCCGCGACCTCATCGCGCACATCTTGCCTTACCTGCAAAAGCGCCTCGCGGATCTCTTCGCCCAAGGCCTCCATCTCGCGATACTCCATACTCCTGCGTGCAACCTCTTCGCCTCCCGTCTTGAACAGACGGCCCGGAGGCGGCTCCACCATAATGGAGCTATTATTCAGCTTAAAACGAATCTCATTGAACCAAGGGTGATTCACATGAATGATCATGGTGAGATCGTAGTAATACTGATAGCGAGGCGGATTGTAACTTTGTTCTTTACCTTCCTTATCTCGCTGCTTCAACTCTGACTGGCGCTCATTGATATCGACATGACAGCCCGTCACCTGAGCAAAGTCCAACACGTCCGGATTTTCTTCCTTCCAGCGTTTCGAACCCGAGACAATAAACTTCTTCTGGTCTTCATCAAGGATCACCTTCGTCCATCTGCCCAGCGTCCGCGTCGCGTTAAAAGCGGCGACCGCATCTTTATTCGCCTCGCGATAGGCCAAATGCTCCTTAATATCCGCGACCGTACTTCTGCGCCGCTCACTGAAGAAAGGAGATAAATCCTTCGCGCATTCCTTACAAAGATTGCCATCTTCGAGCTTGCGGTTACCCAATAGCTTAATCCGCTGTCCGCAGACATCACAGAATTTCTTATCAAATAAAGCCATACGAATCCTCCTTAGTTTTTATTCATTATATTCTATGGGAGAAATTTCATCACGCCAACGCCCATTTTCTCATCTTTACCAATATCCTCAAAATCGACTCTCACCCAAGCATCATCCCCGTCAATCGCATCCCAGTAATAGATATCCGCCACTTCACCTTGGTAGAAGCGACCTTCAATGCCATTAAAGAACTCATCGCGGACCGCTTCATAGTTCATCTCTCTTAATGAGAAATCCTTCCACGCTTCACTCACCCGATCGTGGATGATCTCAAGCTCTTGCTTCGTGTAGAAAGGTTCAGCTTCGATCTCAAAGGGTGGTTCATCGTCCCCACTGCCTTCATAGTCGCCTTCTTCCAGCATTCCAAGATACGACGCGTAGTTTGGCGGAAGATCGCCGCCCTCATTTTCTTCCTCTATCCAAAGCTCACCCCAGGGACGGAATCTGAACATAAAGGAAAAGCCGCCAGTGTCGCCGCCATCCGGATCGATGTAGGTATCGCTGATCACAAGCAACTTGCCCTCATTGGTCGGGGAAAGCGCAAACCACCAATCAGAGGGATCGACCTCCATGTCAAGAAACTCACCATTCGTCACTTCGAAATGCATGTCGCTTGCGGTGATATCCGCGAAAATAAGGTGATCCACAATCCCCCCCGCAAAGATCTCCATGGTGCCGACACCGTCGTCATCGACGTCAATAGTCAAGAAGGCATCGTCGTAATAGTCCTCCCAATCGTCCCATGAGGTGCCCCATGATTCCGAAATCCAAAAATAGCCGTACCAACTACCATTCCAAACGCCGGCCGCATCCAGGGGTTCAGGCTCTGTTTCTTCAGGGTCTGTTTCTTCGGGATCCTCTGTCGGTTTTGGCAGATTGATCGAAGCGCCTTCCTTCACCAGCACAATCTTCATGCCAAGGTCCATAAAGTCATCAATCAGCATCAAGGGACCGTCAATACGGGCCGTGATAAATTCTATTTTACCGGCACTGATGACCACCGTATCACCCTTTTTGGCCCAAGTATATTTGTCGGTATCGCCGTCCACGCGCAGTTCGCATTTTCCGCCCGCTTTCAGTTCAATGACAAAACCGCCGTCAAAGACTTCTTCCGCGGGCGATTCGTCGCCGAAAATCTCCACGGTCGCCGCAAGCCAATTGCCGAGAAGCGGATCGTCAGAAGGGCCATCACTCTCTTTCTTACCGCAGCTTACGGCAAGCGACAGTGCCAGCAGAGCGACCAAAGCGATCGCAATCAATTTTTGAATTTTTCTCATTTGCATTCCTCTCTCCTTACTAATCTTATTGAATTAAGGACTCCAATTTGGACAAAAGGTAATCAATACTGACATCAAAATAGAGAAAATCGTCAATCCTATTTTCACGCTTTGCCTTAATCGCCAGCTGACAGGCCGGTTCATCCAACTCAGAACAAAGAAGAATCTGCTTACTCGATGGCTGGTCCACACGAATCGTTTCGCAAATTTGAAGACATCGCTCCGCGGTCTCCCCCCCGCTCGATTCAGGAATCTCCACTACCACTACCGACGAACCTTGGTCTTTGGCAACGCCCGCCGCGTCTTCATAATCTTGAATCGCGGCAATGTCAAAATTCGCACTCGTTTTGGAGTGTCGAATCAGAGCGTCCGAAAACATCCTTCGCCGCATGATAAGCAGCACCTTCTTCTTACCCATAACATAAGTATAAAGATTCAAAGCCCTGTTGCCCTACCCCCCGTGGGTAGTTTTACAAAAAAAGGAGGCCTTTTGAGCCTCCTTTCATACGCGATTGAGTCGTTTATTTCTTGCTGTTTATTATTTTTTATCCAGCTCATAGCTTGGGCGGTGCGACTCGTCCGCTTTCAAGCTCATATGGGTTCCATCAATATTGAAGGTATAGTCAATCGGATCGTCCCATGCGTTCAATTTGATAATGACCGCACTTCCGCTGAGCTCATAGGTACCTTCACCTTTGAAACCAAACTCATTTTCCATCTTGCAGCCGCCCTTGCCGTCAAAAGTCCAGGTTACTTCCATGTCTTGACTTCGGCCAGCCCAGGTTCCTTTCAGCTCGTCGCCGCCACCGCCGTCACCACCGCCACAGGCGGTCATGGACAGGACGATCATGAGGGCCATCACGGTCGCGAGTACCAGCATGATTGATTTTGTTTTTCTCATCACTTTGCTCCTTCCCAAAAATATTCGATAATTCATTCGAATTGCCTTTATCATAACAGCCATGGGATCCGACGACCCTACCCGCAGTGGGTAGTATTAGTAGAGGGGATTAATCCAACCGTTTGAAATCATATAGAAAGCAAGATCCACCGCACGTGAAAAACCCGTCTTCGCAAGCATATTGGATTTATGGTATTTCACCGTATTCTCACTGATAAAAAGCTCCTCCGCGATCTCCTTATTAGTCATATGACGGCACATCAGGCGGAGCACTTCCATCTCACGCTCGGTTAAGGGCGCCTCACCCACCGGCATCGGAATCGTCCGGGGCTTGGGGTAGAACAGCTCACCTTGCATGACCCCGCGCGCGACTTCAACAAAGTAATCGAGACTTTTGTTCTTAAACACAAAGGCGTGCGCACCCGCCTCCTGGGCTCTTGGCGCGTAAGTAATCTCATCAAAACCCGACATGACAATGACCTTCACATCCGGAAATGCCTCCCGAAGCGCAATCGTCGCGTCAAGCCCTGAAGCGCCACCTTCGGTGCAAACATCCATAATGACCAAATCAGGACCGAGCCTCTCACAATAATCGCTTGCGCGGCTGGCGTCCGTTAAGGTCCCCACCACGGCAAAATCGCCCGCGTTAAGCAGCGCATAGGTCAATGAGTCACACATTGACTGATGATCGTCCACAATCAAAACCCTATACATCCCGCGAGCCTTTCGGGAGTCGGGCTTTCAGCGTGAAACAAGGATCCAACTCAATCATGAGCGTCCCACCATACGGTTCAAGGCGTTTTTTCATCCCGGTCAAGCCTCCTCCATCCGTGATCGGTCGTGCCGGCAACTGTCCATCATTTGTAACCGTCAGGAGATGCCCCTTTTCGTCTTCTTCAATAGTTGCCGTGATGACGGTAGCAAAACCATGGCGCACAGCGTTGGTCACAGCCTCCCTGATGATGTTCATCATAAGCTTAGCGCCCTCTTGCGCATCCGGCAAATCGCCGACAAAATCAAATGCCACGCCGATGGACACTAACGCTTGAGAAAGGCTGTTCAACTCATCTTTGGGTGTAGGCGCGTCCTTTTCCTTTTTCAATTCTTCTAAAAGACCTTCCGACAACGAACGCAAAAGCGCTTTATCGACCGTGGCACCGCTTCTAATCGTCCTCAAAATAAACGACAAGCGCTGTCCCAACACATCGTGAGCACGCCTTTTGGCCCGCTCAGTCTCCCGATGGCGGATCAGCTGGTAAGACTCTTCCACCGCCTCACTCAGCTTTTGCCCGATGAGGGTCAATTCATCTTCTTGCTTCCTCAGGCGATCCGTCAGCTCCCAGCGCCGGGTGACATCGGTTGCCGTGAGCTGAATAAAATTCTTCTTCTTGTAAGGGAGCACAGCCGTCTTAAACAGCCAAGCGGATTGGTCCGGGGTCAGGCAGACAATGCCGCCTTCCGAACGCATTCTGACACAACCCTCAGACAAGGTTCCGCCGAGCAGCAGTTGGTAAAAAGCTTCACCGTTTCGCATGATCTCGCCCGCGATTGTTTTCATAAGGCCCTGCATGCGCGCGTTTGAAAGCAAGATGAAACCGTCTTTGTCACTGAACAGAACCCCCGTATGCAGATGATCAATGGTGTTCTTAATAGACAGCGCGGAGAGGCTCGTCTGCGTCTCACGGTTACGCCGAATGATGATGTGAACACTTCGCATCAAAAAGATCAGGATGGCGCTAAAGAAAAGGTAGGGAAACACCCAGCCCGTCCAAGCTTCGAGCCAGGGAAGCGTCAAACTAGCCGCCAGGCCGGCATAGAGCGGCATGAACTTCCTTGACAACCCCGCGACCACCGCAGAAGAGAAAAAGACAAGGCCCCAGGCGATCACACGGAGCGTGAAGTAACCGGTCGGAACAATCATGCCAATAGACCATGTTTGCACGATCTCTCCGTGCAGCAAAGAAAGCACCAGGAGATGACACAGCACCCAACCTTCCAGCAGGTTTTCAAGGTCTCTTTTTATCCCACTGCGGCGCCGTGACACGCTGATCACCACATTCAGTGCCTGCAACAACACCGTAAGCGCGATGAAAAAAGTCAAAACCAGCCGCGACAGCTCATGCCAACGATAAAACTCAAGCATGACCGGCCTCCTCTTTTGGGAAGGACAAGCTAATGCCCGTCGCGTCATCCAAGTCCCTTATCGAGAAGCGGCCGCCCAAAGCGTCAATGGCCCCTTTTAAAGCATCGGCAAGGTCAAAATAACGTGCGTCCTTTGAGGGCAAAAGCCGCATCGTCAGCCGCTCACCCTCATCTGAAAAATGCGCCAGCATCACATCGGAGTCAGAGCGGATCGCCCAATCAATCGCGGCGTAAAAGACATCGTAGAACAAAGACGCCGCGCGCACGGGGAGCGGTTCTTTCATCGTGTTGCTGACCAAGATGCGGATCCCCGCGTAATCCGCGATCTCCGCCAGTTCATCGACATAAATAGACCATTCGTCCGCCGGCAAAGAGTCACTTTCCTGCCCTCGGAAAAACAAATTGCTCTTGCGCTTTACGTAGCCGAGCAAGATGGCCACTCCGGCCGCCTCATAGGAGGAATCCTCCGTCATCCCGAGCGTTTCAATCATGGAGGACAGGCGCGCGATATGCGCTTCGATTTCACTTTCCAGCTGCGCGGTCAGATACCTTTTCGCAAGGTCCGCGTCGATGGCCTGCCTTATCTCCACCTTCTCAGCCAGCATGGCATTGGCCTTTTCAAGCTTTTTCACCGACGCCTCAATCTGCCGATTCAGGCGATTCAAGCCACTGACATCTTCCTCCCAAAGCGCGTAACCGCCGGTGATCTCCGTGGCAAAAAGCAAGGTATCACGACCCTGCTCCACCGGGTACGGATAGGAGCGGACCACCTGTTCAAGCAAATCGTATTCAATCGGGACCGCGGACGCGGACAACAAGGAAGGCAGGCCTTCATGATCGTAGATTTGCATCTTCATGGGAGAATGCGAGAAAAGCCTGGCGTATTTACTGTTCACAGGGATAAGGCCCGTCTGCATACACACCTCTACAAACATGAGGACAAACAAGCCGACCACCATCGTGTAATCGCTCTCTCTCGCCATGGGGACGCGCGTGGTGTAGCCGATCGTATACAAGAACAAAAGCCCGCATAAGGCAAGGGGGAATATGAATGCCCTTTTGCGGGGCGTTCTGCGACTCTTGATCATCAGGAGCACCACCGCCGCGATCATCTCAAACACCCAGGCCGCGGTGACCAGGTAAAAAATGCGGCCGTAGCGATATTGCGTGGCCCACTCGAGTTTAGAAAAATCAAGCTTAAACACCTGCAAATGGAGATCATTGGTCAGGACCAAAAGCATGAGCAAAATATTCCACGAGGCCACAAAACGCATCCAAACCGGCACCCGGGGTTGGGTGTCAAACTTATCAATCGCCCAGGCCAGCCACAAAAGCAATAAGGGCAAGGTCAGCTGAAAAACATAGTAGCTGTACCATAAATAGCGATTGGCAACCGTCTCCTTGATAATCTGATACTTCAACAGGCGCACCATCATCCAAAAAAGAAGCACCGTGCCCGCGAAAAAAACCACCCGCCGCATATCCTTTGCCAGGGTGCGGCGCATGACTGAAGCGGTCCAGACAATGACGAGCACCATGTACACCAGCGCGAAAAACTGGTGTTCCCGCGCGTCCGCCGATGAATAGAGGCGGGTCGACATCACACTGCGGCTGGGGCGACAGCTCCGCGCCCTGTAAGGCGTCATTCAGTCCGTAATAATCGGTCAAAACAAATCCGCCGGCCCATAGTCAACGGTTGCCAGCATTACCCGCCCGGCCGTCTAAGAGACGAAAACCTGATGACAACAGCTGTATCCGAAATGTCGGTGTTAGCGAGGCGTTTTTTAAATAGAAAGCGTACCTTCTTCGGGGACGATAATCCAAGATTTCGTCCGTCCTGAACAAAGTGCGGCCGCCTGCAGTCAAAGCAACGACAATGGGCGGTTCTAAACTGTTTTGGATAAGCCGCTTTTCTTTTTGAAGCGCGGATAGTAAGTCAGAAACATCCTTCAGATCAAGCGACGGACCGTCTATGCCGTAGGCCATCGCACCCATGATGAGCTGCAGATGCGGTGGCTGGCCATGCCAACCGCTTCGTCAACCTTCGCAAGATCCGCCCATCCTGAGATGTTTGCATCCGTGCGATCGCGGTCAACGGCAATAATGACCGTCGCAAGATAATGCGGATACCAAAAGTCGGCCAAACCCCTTTCCACCGCGGGCACCGCCTGGCTGTCAAAAGACTCCACGGCGTATCCTTTTCAACAAGCGAAAAAGCCCAATGTTTGCCCTCCAGCACAGGATACGGGGAAAAGGGAACTCCGTCTGATACCGCAGAGTTGATTGGAGAAGCGGAGGTACAGGACGACAACATAAACAAACAGAGGCACAGCACCGCCCCTATCACAAAAATTTGTTTAGGTGAATATTGCAGCTTGTTCAATCAGACGCCCTTTATCCGTGATGCCTGATTATAACAAATACGCTCATCAGAGCGCCGCAAGCTTGGCGAGGAGGTAATCGAGTGAAGTATCGTGAAAGACAAAGTCATCCGCCAGGCCTTGTCGAATCGCGTCAATCACGGCTTTTCGTTCTTCGGGATGGTTTTGTACACAAGAAGCAAAGGCGGCAGTTGGGAGTGCCTTGCGCAAGCGTTCACAAAGCGAACAGCTGGTCCCGTGTTCATACGTATCCATCACATCAATCACCGCGATGTCGATGCCGCCCAAATCAGCGTCCAAAATCGTCTGTTCCTGATTAAGTATCAAGATGGGTTCGAGCTTCAGTTCAGGCCTATTTTTAATGGCTACGGCAAGGCCTTGGGCAAATACTCTGTTTGTTGTAATGAAGCCGACTCTTTCATGCGGAGAATCCTTTCAACAAACAAGGGCCGCGATGTTTTGTAAAGCAATTGTAAAGAAATTACAAGGCGACGACCCTACCCACTGTGGGTAGTATTCGTTCTATTTATTAAAAAATGCCTTGAATCCGGTCGTTTGACACTTGCACCCCTGAATAAAGTAGAAGACCTCGATTGCCAGCCCATTAGGCTTATTTTTTTGTCAAATCCTCGGTTTAGGTATTGCGTAATGTTGAGTAATGTGTTAGGAGTAAACTATACACACAAGGGAGGGCTCTAACATGCGACTGTCCGTATCTAAGTCCAAAAATGCCACCTCGTTTTATGTCATCAAATCCATCTACGTCGACGGCAAGCGATCGTCCATGGTGGTCGAAAAATTGGGCACCGAAGCCCAATTGCGTGAACGCTATCCCGAGCAAGATCCCTCTTCAGTGGGCCCGTGACTATGTCGAGGCCTTAAATCGAGAAGAAGAAGCCGGCAAAATGAAAATCATCGCACGATTCTCCCAATGCCAAGCGGATCCCCTCTCTGGTGACCGTGAGCCGCAAGGGCGGGTATCTTTTTCATGCTGCTCTACCATGCTTTGGGTTACGATAAGATCTGTCAGAAGATAAAAGAACAGTATGCGATCCAATATGACCTCAATGACATTTTGAAAAACTCCTGTTTACAAGAATGTTAGAGTCTACCGAAGCGCTCATCGTTTGACACGTCGCAACAAGACCTTGAGCGTCCCACCTTGACCTGCACCATATCTATCGGGCCTTGAGTGTACCGTCAAAGGAGAGCGATTTTATCCAGCAGGATGTACCGACGAAGCACGAAGGTCGTGAAGGGGCGAGACAGGTGCTCTCTACTATGACTGTACGAATTTCTTCTTTGAATTGAGACAGAAGAAGGATTAAAGCAGTATGGTCAAAGCAAGGAGCATCGCCCGAACCCGATTGTCCAGATGGGATTATTCTTGGATGGCAGCGGGTTACCGCTTGCCTTTAGTATCCATCCGGGTAACACCAATGAACAAACAACTTTACGTCCCTTAGAGCGACAGATCTTGCAGGATTTTTCCTTATCCAAGTTCATCGTGTGTACCGATGCGGGGTTGTCGAGTATGGAGAACCGACGATTCAATACCCAAGGTGAGCGCGCCTATATTGTGACGCAGTCATTGAAAAAACTGAAGGGGCACTTAAAAGATTGGGTGCAGGAGCCCTGTGGCTGGCAAAGGGAAGGCTCCCAAAAGCTTTACGATCTGCGTCATTTGGAACCGGATGACGAGGCGATCTACTACAAGAATCGCTGGATTCATGAGAACGGTTTAGAGCAGCATCTCATTGTGACGTACTCCCCCATTTACCGTCGCTACCAAGAGGCCCTTCGGGAACGTCAAGTCCTTCGGGCTGAGGGACTCCTTCGCGCCCCTTCACGCATCCAACGTAAGGGGGCTCATGACCCTCGCCGGTTTGTGACGACGATTGCCACGACAAAAGAAGGTGAGATTGCGTCGACACAAAAGGCGTTCTTAGATGAAGGGGCCATTCGTTCGGAATCCATGTGGGACGGCTATTACGCCGTATGCACTAACTTGGAAGGCGATCCGCTCGAAGTCATCGCGGTCAATAAACAGCGTTGGGAGATCGAGGCGGCATTTCGTGTCATGAAGACGGAGTTTCGGGCACGACCTGTTTTCCTGTCTCGGGATGACCGCATAAAGGCGCACTTCATGACGTGCTTTATGGCATTCATGCTCTACAAAACCTTGGAGAAAAAGATTCGTCCCTTACTGTCGGATTTGGATCCTTCGGCCGCGACCCTTATTGAGACGCTGCGCGGGATGTCCTTTTACGAAATACCGGGCGAAGGTTATGTACCGCTTTACACGCGTACGCCCATAACGGATGCCCTACACGAATACTTTGGGTTTCACACGGACACGGAGATTGTGCCGGCAAAGACGATGAAACAGATTATTGCAAAAACAAAGAAGCCAAAATAGATTACGCACTGAACAATGTAATCTAAAACGCCCATAACGCTCTGGTGTCAGGAGTTAGGGGCGTTTTGCTTCTCCAAAAGTGTCAAAGACGGGAAATTACAAGGCGACGACCCTACCCACTGTGGGTAGTATTCGTTCTATTTATTAAAAAATGCCTTTGAATCCTCCGGCGCTTCCTCCCGCAGAGTGTCGGTATAGCACCGTATCGCGGAGGTCACCGTGATGGTGTAGCGCAGAAAGGCGTACTCACGCCCGTGTTGTTGCGCGTGGCGATGTTCGAGCACATTGCGCCAGCGTTCGATGGAAGCTTCATCTTCCCAGACCGAAAGACTGAGCAGCTTTCGCTCATCCTTAAGGCCTGTGAAGCGCTCCGATCTTATAAACCCGGGGGTTTCTTGTAGGGCCTTATTTAATTCGGCCGCGATCTTTAGATATTCATCTGAACATTCAGGTTTTCCGATGGCCTCAAAAAGAACGTATCACATGGTATATTTCTTCTTCCCTCCCTTATTATCTTACTCCTGCTGTAAGATTTTGCGTATTGACTAGCATATTTTGTATAAAATTGCCACCTCATTCCTGTTTTCGTGTCCAAATTTCCGCCAATTGGCATATAATTATTGAAAGAACCTCTTGGAATAAGACATCTTCGGAAAGGACTGGAGGAAAAATATGAAGAAACTCATTGCAATCTTTCTCGTCGCCTTTATCGTGCTCGGCTTTACCGTCGGCTGTAATGGAGGTGGGGGAAAAGGGGATGTCATCAAAATCGGCGTCTTCGAACCTTTTACAGGCGCTAACGCCTCTGGAGGAGAGCTGACCTATGAGGGCATCGAGATCGCGCTTGAGCAAGTTCCTGAAGTGCTCGGACGCAAGATCGAAGTCATTAAGGTCGACAACAAGTCTGAAACGGCGGAGGCAGCCAACGCGGCACAACGCCTCGTCGATCGCGACAAGGTCAACGTCATCATCGGTAGTTATGGATCGAGCCTCTCGATGGCCGCCGGTGAAATCGTTAAAAAAGCAAAGGTGCCCGCAGTCGGATGTTCACCCACGAACCCCGCAGTCACCCTCGACAACGACTACTATTTCCGCGTATGCTTCATCGATCCCTTCCAGGGAACCGTCATGGCAAACTTCGCGACGAAAAATTTAGGCGCTAAGACAGCGGCTGTCATTAAAGACGTACAGCAAGACTACTCAGTAGGCCTTGTCAAATTCTTTGTGGACAGCTTTAAGGCCACGAACGGTGAAGATTCCATCCTCGTTGAAGCGTCTTACAAATCAGGCGATCAGGACTTCTCATCGCAATTGAACAACATCAAGCAGGCCAATCCGGACGTCATCTTCGCTCCCGGTAACTATGGCGAGAGTGCCCTTCTTATCAAGCAGGCGCGCGCGCTCGACATGGATCAGCCCATCCTGGGCGGCGATACCTGGGAATCAGGTGACTTTATCGACATCGGCGGCGCGGCAGTCGAAGACGATGTATACTTCTCATCGCACTTCTCATCCGCCGAGCCGATCAACGCCGAGTCGGACAAATTCCTGACACTCTATAAAGAGAAATACGGCAAGGAAGCCAACGCTTTCGCCGCGCTCGGATACGATGCCTACATGGTCGCCATCGACGCCATTAAACGCGCCGATTCAGCCGATCCTGTCGCCATCCGCGACGCGCTTGCCGAAACCGCAGGCTTCATCGGAGCCACAGGAACCATTACGCTCGATGAAAACGGCGACGCCGTCAAATCAGCGGTCGTTAACACCATTGAAAACGGTGCCTTCAAATTCCTGGTCAAAGTTGACCCATAGACAACCACAAGCCTTTGGGAGGCTGCCCTAGGGCAGCCTCTCTTTTTATGAGGGATTCGCGTATGAGTTTTTTCATTCAGCATCTGATCAACGGCTTGTCACTTGGAAGCCTTTACGCTTTAATCGCCATCGGCTATACGATGGTTTATGGTATTTTGCGCTTGATCAACTTCGCACACGGTGACGTGTTTATGCTGGGTGCCTACCTCGTGTTTTACGGCATGATTTTCACGCCGTTCCCCTGGTGGGCCGTCATGATACTGGCAGCCGCCCTGACCGGCCTATTCGGTATCGTCTTAGAACGCCTGGCTTACGCGCCACTTCGTAACGCGCCGCGTATCAATGTTTTGATTTCCGCGATCGGCGCGTCTTTCTTGATGGAAAACCTGGCCATTTTAATCTTCGGCGGGCGCCCGCGCGCGTTCCCCGTTCCGGCATTCATGGAGCATATCGTCCGTGTCGGCCGCGTCTCGTTTTCCGTCGTACAGGTCATTATCCCGGTCGCCACTTTGGTGCTCCTTTTGGGATTGACCTACATTATCCGCACGACAAAAACAGGGATGGCAATGCGCGCGCTGTCAACAGACTATGAGACAGCCAGTCTCATGGGCATTAACATCAACCGCGTCATCTCCTTCACCTTTTTTATCGGATCCGTACTGGCCGCAGTGGGAGGCATCCTCTACGGCTGTCGTTACCCGCAGCTCATTCCTATGATGGGCGTCATGCCCGGTATTAAGTGCTTTATCGCGGCGGTCGTCGGCGGTATCGGCAACCTGACAGGCGCCGTCATCGGCGGACTGCTGCTCGGGTTCAGCGAAATCATGATCGTCGGGCTGTTGCCCACCTTGAACGATTATCGCGACGGATTCGCGTTTGTCATCCTCATCCTGATCCTGCTCTTCAAGCCCACGGGGCTTTTCGGGAGCGCGACGAAAGAGAAGGTGTGATGATGAAAAGATTAAAATCGCTCGACCAAGACATTCGAAAGCACTTCATCGGCGTCATCGTATTCATCTTGGTGGCCGTCATCTTGCAGTTTGTCGGCCTTGACAGCTACATCAACCGCATCTTGAATCTTGGCTTGATTTACGTGGTCGTCAGTTTGTCCATGAACCTGGTCAACGGCTTCACGGGCATGTTCTCGCTCGGTCAAGCCGGTTTCATGGCCATCGGCGCCTATGCCATGGCCGTTTTGACGATGTCAGCGGACTTAAAAGAGAAATACTACCTGATTGAACCGGTGTTTCCGATTTTGAAACAGATTCAACTGCCCTACCTCGTCGCACTCCTTCTTGCGGGGCTCATCACGGCATTCATCGGATTTTTGATCGCCCTGCCTGTCCTGCGACTCACAGATGACTACCTGGCGATTGCGACCCTGGGATTTGCTGAGATCATCTTGGTATTCATCCGAACGCAATTTCGTATCACGAACGGCGCGCTCGGACTGAAGGGGATCCCCCAGCATGAGAATTTACTTTTGACGGCGGCACTGACGCTTGTCGTGATCATTTTCATGATCTTTCTCACGCGGTCGAGTTACGGAAAAGCCCTGATTGCCATCCGGGACGATGAGATCGCCGCTCAGGCGATCGGCATCAACATCTTCCGCCACAAGGTCGTGAGCTTTTCGATCAGTTCATTTCTGGCGGGGATCGGCGGCGGCATGCTCGCCGCCTTGGTCGGCACAATCAGCCCGGTACAGTTCCAGTTTGTGCTCACCTTCAACGTCCTCCTAATCGTCGTATTGGGCGGGATGGGGCGCATCTGGGGCAACGTCATCGCCGCGATTGTGGTCACGGGGATGCTCGAATACCTGCGTATCCTGGACGAACCGATCAACTTCCTGTTCATTAAGACAGACGATGGTCTGCCGGGACTTCGGATGGTTGTTTTCTCCATCCTCCTCATGGTCATCGTCATCTTCAGAAGACCGGATCGCCGCTTCTTAGAACCGGCGCGAGAAAAGGTCGCACAGTCGATCAAGTCGCTTTTGACCAAAAAGAACGGAGGGACACCCGATGCTTCAAATTGATCAAATGACGATGCGATTCGGCGGCGTGGTGGCAGTCTCCGAAGCCACGATGCAAATCAACAAGGGTGATATCATCGGCCTGATCGGTCCGAACGGTGCCGGAAAAACGACCGTCTTCAACGTCGTGACAGGTATCTACCCGCCAACCGAAGGCAAGATCTTCTTTAACCCCGGTGAGGGAAGCGTCGATATCTCGGGTAAAAAACCCAATGTTATCTGCAAACAGGGCATCTGCCGGACGTTCCAAAACATCCGGCTGTTTAAGAGCATGTCCGTGTACGAAAATGTCTATATGGGACACCATATGGACTTAAAGTCGGGCTGGCTGCAGGCCATCTTCCATCTGCCTCCGTACCCTAAAGAGGTGCGTGAAAACCGCGAACACGCGGAATACCTCTTGGAAAGTGTCGGCTTGGCGGATGAACGAAACGAACTGGCGACCTCGCTGCCCTATGGTATGCAAAGACGCCTTGAAATTGCGCGTGCGCTGGCCACACGACCGAAACTCCTGTTACTGGATGAACCGGCCGCCGGCATGAACCCGCAGGAAACCAAAGATCTCATGGCCTTTATTAAAAAGATCCGAGATGAATACGACCTCACGATCTTCCTCATTGAGCACCATATGGATGTCATCATGGGGGTCAGTGAACGGATCTACGTCCTCGACCACGGTGTCATGATCGCAGAAGGCACGCCGGAAGTGATCCAAAGTAACCCGAAGGTCATCGAAGCGTATCTGGGGGTGGAATAGATGTTAAAAGTCCATGATTTACACGTCAGCTACGGCGGCATCAAAGCGGTCCGCGGGATTACGCTCGATATTGAAGACAACAAAATTGTGACCTTGATCGGGGCAAACGGTGCCGGCAAGTCGTCGACTCTGCGAGCCATCATGGGACAGATCCCAAAAGCCGGAGGGTCGGTCTTTTTTGACGACCTTGAACTCACCCACATGAAGACCATGGATATCGTCAAGTCAGGGATCTCCCTGTCACCGGAGGGGCGGCGCATCTTCCCAAACCTCACCGTGCGTGAAAACCTCATCATGGGCGCTTATACGGTGAACGATAAGAATGTCATTGACGATGGCATCAGCCGCGCCTTTGAGCTTTTTCCCATCCTGGAAGAACGCTCCTGGCAAAAGGCGGGGACACTGTCAGGGGGTGAACAGCAGATGCTGGCGGTCGCCCGCGCCCTGATGATCGAACCCAAACTCCTGATGCTCGATGAACCCTCACTCGGACTTGCGCCCATGCTGGTCAGTGATATCTTCGACATCATTCGCGAGCTACACGCGCGAGGTAACACGATCCTTCTGATCGAACAGAACGCTAAAAAAGCATTGGAAGTATCCGACTATGCCTATGTGCTTGAGACCGGTGTCATTACACTGGAAGGCACAGGGGAAGAACTTTTGAACAACCCGAAAGTGCAGGCAGCATACTTAGGTGAAGCGGAAGGTTTTGTCGAAGCAAAAGGTGAGTAACGCTCATCTAAACGTTTATCGCAAGAATAGTAATGAAAAACGTCGGCTGTCAATTCATTGACAGCCGGCGTTTTTATGTAGCCAGCGCCTCTTTCGCCCAACTTGGATTCTTTAACACCGCGCGCCCCACACCGATGAGGTCAGCGGCACCTTCTTCCAACAGTTGATTCGCTTCACAAGCGGTCCTGATCCCGCCCGTCAGCAACACCGGAACGAAGAGCTGTGCTTTAAGGGCCTTTGTCGTCTCGCGAAAGTACCCTACCTTATCCCCGTAGCCGGAAAAACCAAACAGACCTCCGGAGATATCTAAAAGGTCCATACCGGCCGATTCGAACAGCCGGCTTGCCTGTATCGCGTCTTCTAAGGTACTGCCTCCCGGATAATCATCACAGGCGCCCAGCCTTACGGCCAAGATTTTATCCGCCCCGATGGCTTCTCGGATCCCACGTAATAGCTCAAGATGGATCCTGATTCTGTTTTCCAAAGAACCGCCGTATGCGTCTGTCCTGTGATTTGTTAAAGGCGAATAGAATTGATTGAGTAAAAAGCCGTGCGCTGAATGGATCTCAACCCCGTCAAATCCCGCCTCAATGGCACGCACAGCCGCTTCTTTGAACGCTCGGATGATCGATTGAATGCCGTCGTAGGTCAGGGCCTCAGGCATCTTACTTACTTTTCGGTTAGGGATTGTGACAGCACTCGGCGCCAGAGGCACCCTCCCGGTCACTTCGAAAGAGGCCTTGCTTCCGGCATGACTGATCTGAGCGATGGCCTTCGCCTCCCCTGATGAATGACCTTGACAAGTTTTTTAAGCCTTCGATCACGGAGTCATCGGCAATCGATAATTGCCCCTGACTTGCTTTCCCGTCTATTTCAACATAGCTGTGCTCAATGATCACGAGCCCTGTCGCCTTATCTTTTACAATCTCACGGTAGTATTCACAGAGCGCGTCTGTGACCTGCCCGCCCTCTGACTTTTCAGAGGCCATGGGCGGTAATACAATACGGTTCATGAGCTCCGTTTGATTGACTCTTATCTTTTCCTTCAAAAACATCAGCCATCCTGCTTTCTATTTGCTATATCATAGTATAAAGCCGAATGTTTCGAGGAGGTTCCCCATGCGAAAAATAATCCTATTATTTCTAATTCTTATGTTGGGTACCGGGCTTATCGCCTGCGCCCGAGAAGAACCTCCCCGAGAGGAGCTGACTGAACCCACTCTCAAGATCACGACAACCCCCACCCCCACCACCAGGACCATCAAGACCGAGCCGACCGAAACAGAACCGCCTCCGATTGAAACGGAGCTCATGTTCCCTGGCCGTTATCCCGTGGCCTTCATGATCAACAACACCGCCGAGGCAAGGCCTCAGTCGGGCCTTGATAAGGCCAAACTCATCTACCAGATGATGACTGAAGGGCGCACCACCCGCCTGTTGCTTTTGACCGACGCCGAAGAGGGCGTCATCGGACCTGTCCGAAGCGCGAGGCCTGCTTACCTCGATCTTGTCGCGCAGCATCAAGCATTTTATTGTTACGCGGGGAACTACGCAGTCGTAAAGGCCAGCCCTGTCGTCAACCAAATCCGTATCCTGGACGCCCTGAAGGGTCACTACGGCATTTTCTATCGCTCCGGTCACCGCGTGGCGCCTCACAACCTTTATACGACCTTAGAGCGTGTGTACACCGCGGCCGAAAAAGACCGCCCGCCCCTCATGCCCAAGGAGCCTGTGAAAGGCTTATCCAATTACAGCGACTTTGTCCTCCCCGATGGAGGCGAACCCGCCTTAGAACTCCACTATCGCTTTTCTGGCCTTTTGGAAATGTTTCGCTACGACTCAAGCGTGAATGCTTATTTAAAGTACAACAACGACCAACTCTTAGTCGATGAGCAAAGCAAACAACCGCTTGAAGTGCCGAACATCATTGTCTTGTACCGCCCCCACAGCTTCATGCCCAACGGCGTCCATAACAAGATTAACTGGATTGATGAGGGCGAGGCCACTTATCTCACGGGGGGCAGAAAATACGACATTACCTGGAAAAAGACCTCCCACACGGATCCCATTGTCTATCGCTTAGAGGGCGAGGAGCTCATTTTGAATCCGGGGTTGACCTGGATCATCGTCGTGGACGGCCAAGCATTGAAGACTGTCGAATATAAATGAATAAAACTACCCGCTACGGGTGGGTAGAGAAGTTGTTTTTCCGTGTACAATAATGCAGACGACCCGTTCGTTGAACAAGAATGAGGAGATCATGACGATGAATAAGACTGAAAGCTTCACTTTTCACCAACTGCCTACCAGTGTCGCCGAACTTCAGGCTATGCCGGAGGCCGCTTTAAAAACGCCCTTTCAGACGGCTGCTTTGACCGTGGCCGTACTGTGCCATTATGAAACCGACCCCCAAGTGACGATCGAGATGCTAAATATCCTAAAAGGACCCCAGGCGCTGTCCCCTTATGACATCCAGTTTTTGCGTGACCGTTTGTCAGGCAAGGGCTATAAGGCCTGCTCGTTCTTCCAGGGCGCGACCCCTGAAAACAACTACACTCCAACGGAACCCTTGACCATTACAGTCTCATCGGGGCCCTACAGCTTTCAGGAAAAAGGCTATGCGAATCTCTTGATTCAGTCATCCGGCGCGGATAGCCCCCGACAGATTAAAATGCGTGAGAAACCCTCAAGCGGCGAATGGTTCTTATGGGAGAATTATTTACTGGCCGACATCAGGACGCCCGTGGCAAGCGACCCCTGGGCCTAAAACTAGACTATAAAACCGCTAAAAAGGCATCCTCGGTGGTCCGGATGCCTTTTTTGTGCTCATACGCTTCGTGCCTATGAGCGCAATAGCTCGGCTAAAGTGAGAGTACATCGAATATTTGCCGAAACAAACTTACAAATCCGCGTAAAAGGGTATCTCTTCCTCCTCAAGATGCCTTTTTTCTTTGAGCGTGAAACTTATAGTCGCCGCGATAAGTAGCATGACGGCAGCCATTAAATACGCCCCGTCATAGCGCCCTGTGTGATCCACCACCCATCCCGCCATAAGCGGTCCGAAGATACCCGCCAAACCCCAGGCCATGTAGAGGAGGCCGAAGTTAGCGCCAAAGTGCTTCAATCCGTAGTAATCCGCCGTAATCGCAGGAAAAGCAGAGGACGACGCCCCGTAATTCAGCCCCGCGATCACGACACCTAAAAGAAGCGTCGGGATCGAGCGGTAAGAAAAGAAAAGGGCAAGATTGATCGCCTGCGAAATAAACACAATGCGCATCAGGAACAAGCGTCCGATTCTGTCCGAGAGAGCTCCTCCCAAAATGCGTCCCAGCGCATTACACACGGCAATGAGCAAAATAAGTAGATACCCGCTCTCCCATCCGGCCTGCAAATGCGCGATACTCGTCAGATGCCCGATGATCATGAGGCCTGAGGCGGACGCAAAAGCAAACATGATAAAGAGTTTATAGAAGCTTGAGGTCCTAAGCATCTTCTTGAAATGAAGATCGTGACAAGAAGGCGCATCCGTCTCTTCGGTCCTCTGGATTTCCTCCGGCGGATCTGACACAAACTGCGCGAGGATAAAAGAGGACAAAAGCACCACCGAGCCCAGGAGTAAAAAACCCTTTGGAGACCGTAGCGCGCCAAGAGTTCGCGAATAATCGGTGTATACACCACCGAAGCTACCGCAATGCTTGCGATCACAAGCCCCGTGATCATGCCTTTTTCTGGCGGCACCACTTCACGGCGGCTGGTGTCGTCGCCATGTGATTGATCCCCACGCCGGTACCCCCCACAAGGCCAAACGATAAAACGGCCATCGGCACTGTCTGAGAAAAACCCACAAGCATCAGGCCCGCACCCAAAAGTAGCGTGCCTACACTCAGCATCACGCGGGGGCCTTTATGGTCGTGGATGAGCCCCCCACAAACATCGTCACAGAAGAGACGACGATGGCAGCGGTATAAGGGAGGGTGAGCCTCTGTCGCGCTCCATCCGTAGAGCCCGACAAACTGATCTCTGATAACACTCCAGGCATATAAAATACCTGACAAAAACTGGATGCCCACACAGGCTAAGAGGACCATCCTCTGTTTCGATCTTTTCACGCACCCTCCCTGTTGTTCAAATTGCGGGAAGCGTTTTTAACGCCTCTTCAATTTCTTTCTCTGGACATTCTATATCTTTTAGCTTGCCTGAGAGAAATTGTTCGTAAGCGACCATGTCCACATGGCCATGCCCACTCAAATTGAACAAAATTGTTTTCGCTTCATTGTTCTCCTTACAGCGCATCGCTTCACGGATCGTCGCGGCGATCGCGTGGTTTGCCTCCGGCGCGCTGATCGTCCCCTCCGGTGCGGGCAAAGAGGATACCGGCCTCAAAGGCCTCCCTTTGCGCGATGGCGGTGGCTTCAATCAGGTCCAAAGTCTTCAAATGCCCCACAATCGGCGCCATCCCGTGGTAGCGCAAACCTCCGGAATGAGAAGGAGGCGGCATGAAACTGTGCCCTAAGGTGAACATCTTTAAAATCGGAGTTAGCCCCGCGACATCACCGTAATCGTAGGCGTAAAGCCCCTGGTTAAGGTTGGGCAACCTGACGATCCTGGCCCCGATAATGCGCAGATCAGGGCGCTCGCCTTTGATCTTATCTCGCACAAAAGGAATCACAAGATTACCGAAATTGAGCCGCCCTCACACAGCCGATGAGGATATCCGGTTCAAAGCCTGTCATCGCCATCTGGGCCATAGCCTCTTGCCCGATGATCGTCTGGTGCAGTAGCACATGGTTTAAAACACTGCCCAGCGTATAGCGCGTGTCGTCACGCAAAAGCGCGTCCTCAACGGCCTCACTGATCGCAAGCCCCAAACTGCTCGGTGAGGCCGGATCTTGCTTGAGCGCCTCTTTACCCGCACGGGTTTCTTGGCTGGGACTTGGAATACAGCGGCCCCCAGGTCTCCATCATGTAGCGGCGATACGGTTTATGGTAGAAGCTTGACGCCACCATATATACCATGCACTCGAGCTCAAACATGGCACAGGCGATCGCAAGTGAGCTCCCCACTGCCCCGCGCCTGTCTCTGTGGTGAGCCTTCGGATTCCTTCTTTTTTGTTGTAATACGCTTGAGCGATCGCCGTATTCATTTTATGGCTACCCGCGGGAGAACTGCCTTCATATTTATAGAAAATCCGCGCCGAGGTACTAAGCGCTTTTTCTAAGCGAAACGCGCGATGCAAAGTGGTTCGGGCGCCAAATTTTCAAGATGTCCAAGACTTCTTTTGAATCTCAATATGGCGCTCTTGACTCAACCCTGTCAATAAGCGCTTTGGGAAAAAGCGCGCCAAATCGTCCGGCGTAATCGGTTTTTTTGTCTGTGGATGCAGCACTTCCGGGAGAGGCACGGGGAGATCCGGCAGAATATTGATCCAGGAAGTCGGCAGATCGCGTTGGTCAAGCGAAAAGATCGCTTGCTGAGAAAATTCATTCATTTTTTAGCTCCTAACAAAACAGATGGCTTCTTGTGTCCAACAAAAGGTTAATCGATGGCCCCGCTGGGCCATGTCAGGAAATATTGATTCATTAAACTATTTCCTTTCATCACCTTTGTTCGATCACACCCCTTCGTTTGTGTAAGAGCATGACATTGTGCCCATGCTAAAAGAATAAATCGGTGCTGTCAACACGTTGGACGCAAAACGCTGCACCTCCTATCACTTTCTATTTTTTGTTGAATAATTTTGCATGTTTATGCTCCTGTTCTCTCTATTTTGTACACTTGACAGCTTTTTTCAAAGCGGTAAACTGTGAAACAATAGCGTTGACGGAGACAAAGTAGATTGCGATCTGTCCATTAAGAAAGTTCCCGGTTGCTGCGAGGGGCATGGACACGCGAATCGAAGATACACTCCTAAGCTGCCCGAAGAAAGGTCCAAAAGACCGATTAGACCGGTGCCGGGTTCTCCCGTAACAGAGATCGGGTATTGATGGATACCCCAAGAGGCCGATGACCGTGAGGAATCGGTGAACAGAGGTGGTAACACGGGATTTCTCGTCCTCTGGCAAATGCATATTTGCCGGGGACGTTTTTTTATTCTCCGGCAGAAAAGGAAAGGTCGGAGAAAAAATGAAAAGAACCAAATGGATTGCCATCGCAATCACCGCAGTCATCCTCTTAGCCGCCTCAGGATGCGGCGCCAAGAAAAGCCAGCCTGTCATCGGCGTCGTACAGCTTGCGGAGCATATCGCGCTCGACCAGAGCTTTGAAGGCTTCCGTCAGGCCTTAGAAGATCATGACATGCTTGACAAGCTCGAGATTGACTATCAAAACGCGCAAGGGGACATGAACAACCTGTCGACCATCGCCGATCGTTTTGTCAGCCGCAAGGTCGACATGATCTTAGCGATTGCAACCGACTCCGCACAGTCTGTCGCAAGTAAAACCGATGAGATTCCCATCCTGGGCACGGCCATCACAAGTTACACGGTGGCGGGGTTGGTCGATTCCGATGAACACCCAGGCGGCAATGTCACCGGCACAAGTGACATGAACCCTGTCGCGGCGCAGATCGCACTCATCAAGGAGCTTATCCCCGAAGCTGAATTCATCGGCATGGTCTACAACTCAGGGGAAGACAACTCCGTACTTCAGGTTAAAATCGCCAAAGAGGTCATTGAGGATATGGGTCTGGAATGGCGTGAAGTCACCGTCACAAACACAAACGACGTGCCCCAGGCCGTACAGTCGATTGTCACCAAATGTGACGCCCTCAATTCCACCGACAACACGATGTCGAGCGCCATGGCACAGGTACACGGTGTCACAAGCGAGTCAAAGACGCCCACCATCTGCGGCGAGAGCGCCCAGGTACTGCAAGGCGGCCTCGTGTCCATGGGCATCAGCTACTTTGATCTTGGTTACAAAACGGGGCTCATGGCGTTAGAAGTCTTAAAAGGAAAGCGCCTTCTGAGTTGCCGATTCAATACGCTGACAAGAGCGATGAAGTCGTCATCAACGGATTTGTGGCAGAGGAAATTGGGTTTTCGATTCCTGATAAATTCCAAGACGCTGTGATCTGGCCCGAAGATTAATGAACGATCAGGGGGCGATGAATAATTGCCCCCAATAATATTTGTACTTCGAGCTCGAGTCGTAATAACAGGCGACGCCGATATGTGTCACTTTCGGATTCATGATGTTCTTAGCATGCCCCGGTGAATTCATCCAGCCCTTCACGACGGCCTCAGGCGTACTCTGACCGGCTGCAAGATTCTCACAGGCAATACAATAGGAAAGCTTAATGACCGATGAAAACTCTTACCATCCGGTCGGTCATGTCCCCAGCTTTTGACAACCTCTTTGGCTCGGACGCGCTGACTCCTGAAGCGACGCACTCATCTGAAGCGGCGGAAGGTTTTCCTTGGCCCGCTCCTTGTTCACAAGTTCAACCACCCGCTGCTCATAATCATCGCGAAAGTGTTGGACCGGCGCAGACGTCGTGGTAGTCGTGGTAGTCGTGGTCGTGGTCGTGGTCGTGGTCGTGGTTTCTTTTTGGGGGTGGTTTTGACCGTGGTCGCCGATGGTTTTTGGGTTGTTTTTAAAGGACGTGCCGTTGTCGTGGTTTGAGCTTGAGATGCCTTTGTGCTCGTCACCTTCTTCGTGTAGGAGGTTCGGTGGTCGTTGTCACTGGGGTCGGCGGTTCAGTCCAAGACCTCGTTACCTCGGACGGCGTGGTGGTCTCAGGGGTCTTGCCGCGGCCGCTTTAACATCGTCCTGTTCGTATGCTTTAGCGGTTGTTTCAAATGTTGTACTGGAGTCGGACGAGCCGGTTGAACAAGAGTCCCGCGCTTCCGGAAACCGCGTAGCGGCAACCGATCACCACGGATAGAATCAAATGACAAAGCAGATATGGTAACAACTCTCTTCCAGTCAAGAAACATTCCTTAAAATTTTAGATTATGATCTACTATTGACGGTAGGACATTATGATCGGAATGAAAAGGGTTACAATGGCTACTGTGGGGCAACTGTATTACAAGATGAACACATTTCGAAAGAATGTTGTATTTAAGGAATTATATGGATATTTTTACCCTGATAATCTGGATTATCACTTTCTCTTTCCTTGTCTTTTCCTTTTTCAAGGATCGTGAGAAAACAAAAAGGCACTTCAATGGCATTTCGCATGGGCCGTACGTGGCGCTCAGCATTTTCACGATCGTGATTACGATCGGACTTCTTTTAACCCTGCTGCCGCCTGAAAGAATCGCGTCTTTTGTGAGCGGACAACATGTGATTACCGCGACGTTAGGAGCGGCCCTGATCGGTACCGTGACCCCCGTCCCGGCCTTCATCGCCTTTCCCTCATCGGGACATTGTCGGGCGCAGGCGTCCATATCGTCCCTCAGTTGCCTTCTTGACGACACTGACCATGGTAGGTGTTGTAACGCTCCCCTTAGAACGAAAGGAATCTGGCACGAAATTCACAGTCGTCCGCAATGCCGCAAGTTTTGTCGCCGCGGTCCTGATCGCTTTGCTCATGGGGGTGATCGTATGAAAATCTTGAAGTTCCTTCGAAAACACCCTTTCCAGATCGCCATTTTGCTGATCTATGTCATTTTGTTTTTTGTCCGAAAAGAGTTTGCACTGAATCGGCCCAAAATAGTGTTTACTATATCCGGGAAATGCTCCTCATCATGCCGGTCGTGTTCGTCCTGACCGCCTTACTCGACGTTTGGGTCCCCAAGGACAAAATCCTTCGCTACCTCGGCCATGACGCCGGCATCCGGGGCATCCTTTGTCCTTTCTCATCGGGAGCGTCTCAGCTGGCCCCATTTATGCCGCCTTTCCCATGTGCGTCATGCTGTATAAAAGGCGCCTCACTTAACATCATCATCATTTTGAGCGCCCGGGCCGTGATCAAAATTCCTATGCTGTTAAACGAGGCAAAATACCTCGGATTGAAGTTCATGGCGACCCGTTGGGTGTTGACCGTGGCGGCCATCCTCATTTTCTCGTGGATCGCCTTCCGGATGGTGAAAAAGGAAGATATGCCTGAAAAATTAAATCAGTGAACAGCTGTGTTGTCACTGTCATATGAACCTGAAAGGTACAGTCCCAGTTTCGCGCTGGCCGGTCCGATCAGTTCATAGCACACTGGAGGCCAAGATGATGGTCTGCAAAGTACCGCCGACATCGGGTCCCAACTGGCGGGCGACAAGCGCCGCCAAACCGATCGCCACCCCGGCCTGTGGCGCGAGCGCGAGCCCCAGATAGCGTCTGACTTCCTTTGATTTGCCCGTCACAAGAGCGCCAATATAGGCGCCGACGTATTTCCCCACTAAGCGGATGACAAAGTAAAGCACCGCCACAAGCAAAAGCGATCTGTGATCCGATCGTGGCACGGGAAGTAAAAGCACTCAAGTCAAAGCTTAAACCGGAGCGGACAAAGAAAAGCAAAAGGATCGGCGGGCTGAAGTAGTTCAACTGCTTGAACAGTTTCTCATGGCCCTCGATGTTGGCAAATACCATACCCATCACCATGCAACCCAAAAGCGGCGACATCCAATAGGGCGCTGACACCTGAGAACAGTAACAGGATAGCCACCGCGATGATGAGCCGGTTGTCAGCGGTGCGCCGTGTCGGCATCATGAGCTTCAATACCCAGGCAAAAAAAGCGCCGACTGCCATGAGGGCAATATTGATTAAGGCAGGCAAGACCACGGAACGAAAACCACCGACGCCTTCGGCTCCCTGAATCATGGAGGACGCCGCGGCAATCGCGATGCTGTAGGCCACAAGACCCACGACATCATCCATCGCCACGACTTGCAGAAGCGTATCCACGTAGTCGCCCTTGGCGCCTGTCTGGCGGATCGTCATCATGTTGGAGGCGGGTGCGGTCGCGGACGCTAGGGCGGCCAATACGATGGAGAATACAAAATCGAGTCCTAAGACGAGGTAGGTCAACAAAAACACAAACAGCGATGCGGTCAAGGCCTCAAACAGCGTGATCACCATCGATTTCATGCCCGTTTTTCTTAACTTGCGAAACTCAAAATGCTCACCGACGCTAAAGGCGATAAACGCGAGTGCCACATCCGCGAGAAAATCGGTGCCCTCGATAAAGGAGGTGGGGATCATATTTAAAACATACGGCCCGATCAGGATACCCGTCACAATATAGGCGGTCACATTCGGAAGGCGAAGGAGCTTGGAAACGCGCGTCATCGCAAAGCCTACAAGCAGCATGATGGACAAAGAAATTAAAATACCGGCGACACTAGTCGAGCCGCTTGTTGAGTGGTAAAACCATTCTGCCATCGTTCTCTCCTTCCTTAGCCTATTGAGCCTCTTGTAGGAGCATGATAAAGTGAAATTATGAGAATGTAAAATAATCGTTCTTCTTACACTGATTATCTTTCATTATACTAAGGAGGTCTCCCATGATTGACCGCAAAGTCGCTTCCCTTCTCGCCGTGGCGGAAGAACAGAATTTTACAAAAGCCGCTGAGCGCCTCTCGCTGACACAGCCGGCGATCAGCCAGCATATCAAGCAGTTAGAAGAGGAGCTGGGCGTCCTGCTTTTTACGCGGGGCAAAGGCGCCATCCGCCCAACAGACGCGGGCGAAACCGTCATCCGCTATGCCCGCCGATTTAACACACTTTACGAACGCATGACGATGGCGATTGCCGATCAGGAAAAACAGCTCACTCGCCTGCGTGTGGGTGTTACGCACACCGCCGAAAGCAATATTGTCGCGGAGGTATTAGCCGAATACGGCAACCTGAACCCCGGCATTGTCATAACTATTCTTACCGATACCATAAAAAACCTTTATGATCGCTTGGACGATTACGATCTCGATATGGCCATCGTGGAAGGGGTGACCACCATTCCTTCTTTTAGCTTCATCCTTTTGGATACGGACTATCTGGTCTGTGCCATGTCAAATGAGAATAGGCTTTCAAAAAAGCCGATGGTGACTTTGAATGATCTTCAAAACGAGCGCATGATCTTGCGCCGTGCGGGATCGGCGACGATGAATTTGTTTATCGCAAGCCTCGAGAGTCTTAACCGATCCATCGATGAGTTCCATGTCATCTTGGAAGTTGACAACATCGCGACGATCAAGGACTTGGTGCGAAAGAACCTTGGTGTTTCTATTTTACCAAAAAGCACCTGCATGGATGAAGTGAGTAAGGGGAAGATGACAATCCTCCCCATTGAGAACATGAGCATGATCCGGGAGACTAAAATTGTCTACCAAAAGGATTTTTCGCACCCACGCGTGCTTTCGGATCTGACGGACCTGTACGCTAAGATTTCGAGGAAAAGAAACAAGATCACGGTTTAATCGCAGATGCGATTAAGCCGTGAACTTTGCAATTTCCTCATCGTTCAATTTTTCAACACGCACCGCCGATATTTTATAGGCACCCGTTAAAGTGACGGGGTCGTAGGCGTTTTGCGTCAATTCATTGGTCGGCGTCTCCGGGTAGTGGAAGGTCATAAACATCAGGCCCGCTGTGACGCGATCCGTCACAAGGACACGTGTCATGACGCTGCCTCTTCGGCTTGTGACCCGTACAAAGTCGTGCGTCACAAGGCCGAGCGCGTCCGCGTCTTTTGGACTGATCTCCGCTTCTTCAAAGGGATGGATCGATCCCAACAGGGTTGAAAAGCGTGTCGTCACGTTGTAATGTCCGAGTTTTCGCCCGGTCGTCAAGAGCATCGGATAGTCGGCGGACACTGTTTCGGTCGGCGGCTCGTATTCAACCGGAATAAAGGAGGCTTTCCCGCGCGGGAACATCCCCTTGTGCAGATACTTTGTCCCCGGATGCGAGGTCGTCGGGCAGGGCCACTGCAGGCCGTTTTCTTTGACAAGGCGTTCGTAGGTCATGCCCCGGTAGGAGGGGGTGGCTTTTCGGACTTCTTCAAAGATATCCTCGGCGCTTTCAAAGTCGAAGCCTTCAGCGCCCATGCGTTGTGCGATCTCCTGAATGATGACCCAGTCGAGTTTCGATTCGCCCGGCGGGTCGACGGCTTTACGGACCATCTGGACGCGCCGCTCTGAGCAGGTGAAGGTGCCGTCTTTTTCAGCGTAGCAGGTTGCGGGGAAAATCACGTCCGCAAGCTTCGCCGTCTCCGACATGAAGATTTCCTGCACCGCGACAAAGTCCATCTTTTCAAAGGCGGCTCTCACATGGTTGGCATCCGGATCGGAGAGGATCGGGTCCTCGCCCATCACGTACAGCGCTTTGATGGTACCCTCGTGCGCCCCGTCCATCATTTCAGGGATGCGAAGGCCGTCTTTTTCGTTCACCTTGATATTCCACAGATGAGAGAAAAATTCGATGGTTTTCGGATCCGTCACCGGTTGGTAGCCGGGATAAGTGTTCGGCAGGGCTCCCATGTCACAGGCACCCTGGACATTGTTTTGGCCGCGCAGGGGATTGATCCCCGCGTTTTCGATACCGATGTGGCCGGTGACGAGCGCGAGGTTGGCAAGGCTCATGACGTTGGCCGTCCCGGTCGTATGCTCCGTGATGCCGAGCGTATAGTAGATGCCGGCTTTTTTGGTTTTGGCGTAAAGTTCGGCCGTCTGATAAAGTTTTTCTTTTTTGATGCCCGTGATCTCGGACACGCGCTCAGGGGTGTAGGATTCCACGGATTCGACTAGCGCGTCGAAGTTCTCTGTGCGTTCCTCAATGTATTCACGATCCTCCCAGCCTTCTTTCAGGATGATGTGAATGAGGCCGTTGACGAGCGCGATGTCGCTCCCTGATTTCAAGGGCAGGTGGATGTCGGCCATCTCGGCCAGTTCGATGGATCGGGGGTCGATCACAATCAATTTTGTGCCCTTGCGCACGGCCTGCTTCATCTTGTTACCGATGATCGGGTGTGCTTCTGTGGTGTTGGACCCGATGACGAATAGTAGTTCAGATCCGAGTATTTCGTTGACGGAGTTTGTCATGGCCCCGCTGCCCAGTGTTGTTGCAAGACCTGCAACCGTAGGGGCGTGTCAGGTCCGTGCGCAGTGATCGACACTGTTAGTGCCGATCACCGCGCGCATAAATTTCTGAAATACATAGTTCTCTTCGTTCGTACATCGAGCCGATGACAGCCCCGCAATGGAATCCGGTCCGTGTTGGTCACGAATGTCTTTGAAACGGGCGGCGGCGTAGTTGAGCGCCTCATCCCAAGAGGCGGGCACAAATTCGCCGTCCTTTTTGATGAGTGGGGTGGTCAGGCGCTCATCTGAACTGATGAAGTCTGTGTGGAAGCGCCCTTTGACGCACATCTGCGTGCCGTTAATCGGAGATTTGATCGCCGGTGTCACGCCGACAACCTTATTTTTTTCGACATCGACGTTCAGATAGAAGTTGCAGCCCGTGCCGCAGAACGGACAGGTGGTGCGAACCTTTTCAAGTCCTGCGTCCTGTAACCGATGAAGTTCTTGTTAAACAGGGCCCCCGTCGGACAGACCGCGATGCACTGGCCGCACATGCGGCAAATATCTTTGTTGATCGGCTCATTGTTCGCGGTCGTCACGGTGGAGGTGAAGCCCCGGCCGACATGATCGTAGGTGGAGGTCACTTGGATCTCCCGGCAGACGCGCACGCATTTGCCGCACTTGATGCACTTGGCCTGATCGCGGATCATGATGGGGTTGGCCATATCGATGGTGAAGACCTGTTCTCCGCGTTTGTACGAAGGCGCTTTCACGCCGTACTCGTAGCAAAGGCTTTGCAGTGTGCAGATGCCCGCCTGCTCGCAGGTCAAGCAGTCCATGGGATGGTTGCTGATGAGAAGATCGAGCAGCTCGTGGCGAATCTCACGGATCTCAGGGGTATTGGTGCGGATGACCATGCCGTCCACGGCCATGGTTGAGCAGGCCGTCTCAAGTTTAGGATGCCCTTCGATTTCGACCAGACACAGGCGGCAACCGGCGAAGTTCGTGACTTCTTCCAAATAGCACAGATTGGGAATATAGATGCCGGCTCGCTTGGCCGCCTCTAAAAGATTGATGGGTTTTTGAAGCTCAATCGTCTTCCCATCCATCGTGATTGTGATCATCGTTTGTCCTCCTACCACACTTCCGCGTACGCGACGTCCATGTAGACCGCTTCAAGAGACGTCTTATGGGATTGTTCCATGTTGCGAAGATTAATAAATAAGGCTCGTAGCTCTTCATCGTCGGTGTCGCCCGCCAGGACTTCATAGGTGTCCATGGCTTCTTGTTCACGTTTAATCGCGAGTGCGATGGCTTCCGGAAGGGCATGTCCACGGTGAGATCTGGCTTTTCTTCGATCACTTCTTCCGCCAGATGGTAGTCCACCTTCTGGGGCTTGATTGTCTCGACCGCTGATTTGTCGTCCAAGAGATTTTGCAGGAAATCACGGTGGCCGATTTCGTCGTCCGCAAGCTGTGAAAAGAGTGCTCGAAGCGCGTCATTGTTCACCTTCTGGGCGGCCGCCCGATAAAAATCATGGGCGTTTTGCTCCGCTTGAATACTGTTTTGAAGGGCGCGACGCATGGCATCGGTTAAGTTCATATGAGGACCTCACTTGTCGGGCATGGGGCATTTGACCCCGGCAATGGTTTTGAGCTTTCACCATTTTATCATAGTCATATAGTACGCATTAGAAAACGGGACCGGCGTCTGGCCGATCCCGTTTCTTAGATGAACGGTATGAAATACTAGCAGTATTCTGTCTTTCGCTCGTTCTTGACGATCACTTTGCCCTCGCGGATCACATAGGGACGGTTAGGCTGTAATGCCATAGCCTCACGGATGTTTTTTGCATCCACGACGACCAGGTTCGCAGTACAACCCTCTTCAATGCCGTAGCCTTCAAGATTCATAATCTTATTCGCGTCGAAGGTGATCATGTCAAAGACTTTTTCAAGTTCGGGCGGAAGGCTCATCTGCGCGGCGTGCACCGTGATGTTCGCCACCTGCAGCATGTCGGCGGAGCCGAGCGGGTAGAAGGTGTCATTCACGCAGTCCTGACCGAAACTAACATTGACGCCCGCCTCAAGCAATTCCTTCACACGGGTAATGCCCCTGCGGATCGGTTGCTTGTCCAGGCGCCCTTGCAGCATCAGATTCGTCACGGGGTTCGTGATCATATGGATGCCGGCGCGTTTGACCTTCTCGATGACATAGGCCGCATAATGGTCGTCATAGGCGGCTAAGGCACATGTATGGCCCGCGGTCACACGTCCCTGCCAGCCGCGCTTAATCGTCTCATCGGCGACCATTTCAAGGGTGCGGTAGAAGGGATCGTCTGTCTCGTCCACGTGCATGTCGACATCGGCGTCATAACGCTCCGCAAGATCGAAACAGAATTTGACATGGGCAAGGCTGTCGTCGGGCGTGTTCTCATTGGCCGGCATGCCGCCGACAATGTCACAACCCATTTTCATGGCCTCTTCCATCAGCTTGTCACAGCCTGGATCCTTGATGATCCCCTCCTGCGGGAAGGCGACAAGCTGCAGGGTCATCTTATCTTTATACTTTTCACGAAGCGCCAACACGCCCTCCAGCGGTTTCAAGCCGCCGATGGTATCGATATCCACATGGGTGCGGATCGCAAGCGTCCCGTTCATGAGCGCCTTGTCAAGCACCGCTCCCGCGCGGAGGATGACATCTTCGTCGGTGTATTGTTTCTTCCGGTCCCAGATAATTTCGATCGCCTCGGTCAAGGTGCCGCTCACATTCTTTCGGACACTGTCGAGGATGTTCACTTTATCAAGGTGGATATGGGGATCAATAAACGCGGGAACAACCAGTTTTCCTTCCACGTCGATCACTTCGTCAGCCTTAAGGTCGAGCCCTTGGCCGATCGTATGAATCGTCTTGCCCTCGCAGTAGACGTCCCATAGTCCCTCCTGATGTCTCAGGGTACAGTTTTTAATCAGCAATGACATTTGCATTTCCTCTTTCTTCTGGGCTACGCGTCTCTCAAATGTTCCGCCGTTTTTTCAATGGCATTCACAATGGGAATATAGCCCGTGCAGCGGCAGATATTGCCCGCAATTGCTTCTCTGATTTCTTCTCGTGTCACATTCGGATTCTTCTGCAAAAGCGCGTAGGCGACCAGCACAAATCCCGGCGTGCAGAAGCCACACTGAACGGCATCTTCTTCCAAGAACTTGTCTTGCAGCAAATGGCCCAGATCAAGCTCACTCATCGCTTCGATGGTGAGAATCTCCGCGCCTGCATTTGACCTGCCAAAAGCAGGCAGCTGGCCACCGGATCGCCGTTAAAGATAACGGTACAGGCACCGCATTCACCGACGCCGCATCCTTCTTTTGTCCCGGTCAGTTCAAGATCATTTCGGATCACATCGATCATACGGGCGCCGGGATCGGCCTCAATTTCATACGGCTTTCCGTTTAATGTAAAAGATAGGGGTATTTTACGCATGTTATTCATCTCCGATCAGTTCATGTAGGATGCGCTCAGCTAGGCGGCGACAGACAGGCTGTTTGTAGCGTGTCGATGCGCGAATGCCGGCGATCTCAGGGATCTTGTCCGAAAGGGCGCGAGCGACCGCACGGATATCGTCCGAGCTGGGCTTCTTGCCCACGAGCATCGCGGAAATATCCGGGAATGCCACGGGTTTCGGGAAAGTCGCCCCGATCGTCATATCAAATTTTGTGACGACGCCTTCGCCATCCAGCTGCAGCAGGGTGGCAATCGTCATACGTGAAATAGACAGTGCCCGTCTGCGGCCAATCTTCGTGTAATTGTGCTGGACATCCTCTGAGAGTTTTGGCACACGCAGACTGACAATCACATCGCGATCGGAAAGGCTTGTTTTATAAGGTCCTGTGATGACTTCATCCAGGGGCAGCACATGCTCTTTGCCGTCTTTCAAAACCACGACTTTCGCATCCAGCACCACAAGGGAAGCCAGGGTGTCTGCCGCGGGTGAAGCGTTGGCAATATTGCCGCCGATGGTCGAATGGTTTCGAATCTGCGGTGAACCCACCGAAAGGCAAGCTTCCGCCAGTATCGGCGCAAAGCGATTGACAAGCGGTGAATCGGCAATCATGGCGTGCGTTGCCATGCCGCCTATGACAAGATCTTTTTCTGTCTCAACAATCGCGTGCCAGGCCTGGACACCGAAAATATCCAAGGCGGTGTGGTCCTTGAAGCGATCATCTTCTCTGGCTTGGACGAGAACGTCGCTCCC
The DNA here is from genome assembly GCA_040766025.1 of Clostridia bacterium. Lineage (GTDB taxonomy): Bacteria > Bacillota > Clostridia > Saccharofermentanales > DTU023 > UBA4923. The sequence continues at coordinate 33,089 of JAXGRH010000007.1, forward strand.
GCCCGCCAGCAATACAACGGGGCCTTCAATCGAGGCAATCGCTTCTTTGAACGCCGCCTCCGACTCTACTCTCACATAATTACGAAATTTCAACATCGTCTTCCCCCCAAAGTTCTTGTGCGGCTGCGAATACGCGGTCGAGATCAAATGGCAACTGTTTTATCATGCCGGGTTTACCGAGCGCCATGTTGACAGCACATGTGAGCGCGCCCGCGCCCGGTTCGGTCGCCGGCTCACCCATCGAACGACCGCCAAACGCGCTTCTCGGATCGGGATGTTCGTCAAGAATGGGCACGTTCGTGTCGGGCACATCGAGGATGGTCGGCAAGAGATAGTCAGCGAAGTTTTGGTTTTTCAAAGCGCCCGTCGCAGTACTGTGACCGAGATCTTCCAGGAGCGCCATCCCCTGGGCCATCGCCAGACCGCCGTAGATCTGGCCGTGCAGGAAGGTCGGATTGATCGCACGTCCGGGGTCGTGCGCGCCCACCATCTTGATGACCGTAACCGTGCCGACATCGAGATCGACTTCCACTTCCGCGGCGTGACAGGAGTACGTGTAGGTATAGAAAGGTTCGCCGTGGCCTTCCTCCTCATCCCAATCCGTGACCGGAACACTGTAGGTGCCGGGCGCCATCGGTGTCAGGTTATGGCCGTAGCAGATAGACACGACTTCATCGAAACTGAGATCCTTATCGCCGAAAAGGACGCGATCCTTTTGAAAGGTAACCTCGCCGATGTCGTCACCGTAGGTCTTCTCCAATCCCTCGACGAGAATGGCTTTGACACGCTTCGTCGCATCGTGGATGGCGCCGCCGCCCAGCATGGTGCCGCGCGAGGCAATGCAGGCGCCGGTTGCCGGTGAACGGGAGGTGTCTGTGTCGCCCATGGTGACGCGGCCGATATCAACGCCCAAGCCTTCGGCCACCATCTGCATCTGGCAGGTGCGAAGCCCCTGGCCGAGTTCCACGAGACCCGTGTTTGCGTGGACGCTGCCGTCTTTCATCACTTCAATTAAGATACGGGAGACATCAAAGCCGTTGCCATCGGCACCGATGCTTGCGCCGCGCATGGATACGGCCAGTCCGACACCCCTACGGATGCGGCGTTTCGGGTCTTTATTCTCTTCTTTATATTGGGCAAATTTGCGATCGAAATCGAGTTCTGCAGCCGCCTTCTCCATGACGGACAGCATGCTGACCTCGTGGAAATCCATGACATGGCCGGCCGGCGAGACATCGCCGTTGACAAGAATGTTCTTACGCCGGAGCTCCGTCGGAGACATGCCCAGTTTGTCAGCTAACTCATCCATGCTGTTTTCCATGGCAAATATCGCCTGCGGCGTGCCAAAACCGCGCATGGAACCCGTGTGGTTATTATTGGTCAATACGGCACGGGCGCGGTAATCGACATTGTCCAAACGGTAGGGGCCGGGGCCCAAGGTAGCCGTCTTATAGGCGACGGGCGGGGACATGTTAATGTAGGCGCCGGCGTCCGAGATCGAGTCGACATGCATCACCTTCAAGATGCCATCTTTTGTGGCACCGAGCTTGACATCAAACTCAATCGGGTGGCGTTTGTAACTCTCACGGATCGATTCTTCGCGCGTTAACGTATATTTTGCAGGGCGTCCCGTCAAAAGGGCGACCAAACCGGCGCGAATGGACATAGCCTCCGCCGTCTCAATCTTACCGCCAAACGACCCGCCGACCACGCTCGGACGCAGCGTGATCTGCGCCATCGGGATATTGAGCGTGCGATGCAACGAGATACGCGCGTTATAGGGCGCATGCAGAGAACCAAGAATTGTGAGCTCCGGGCGCATCCGGCTCGGGATGGCCGTGACTGATTCCGGTTCGATGTAGGCGTGCTCGACGAAATCTGTCTTGTACGTCGATTCCACGACAACATCGGCTTCGTCAAAGCCTTTGGCGATGTCCCCTTTTCGCGTGTGAACCGTGCCGCACACGTTATGCAGGTATTCCTCATTTATCAGATGATCGCTCTCAAGGGCAATGCGAGGCGATCCGAGCACGGGCAACGGCTCATAGTCTGCCGTCAAAAGCGCCGCGGCGGCATTCGCCTCTTCCTGGGTTTCGGCAGCGACCACCGCAATAACATCGCCCAAGTAGCGCACCTTGTCGTAAGCGATCGGATACTGATCGATATAAAGCTCGCCGAACATGCGTTCACCAGGAATATCTTTCCCGGTCACAACACACACTACGCCTGGCATTTTTTCTGCTTCTTCTGTATGCACCGCAAGCAATTTCGCGTGTGCGTACTCACTGTAGACGCCCTTAAGGTACAGGAGATCCGGCAGGCGGATATCCGCGCCGAACTCCGCCCGCCCTGTCACTTTCGCGCGGGCGTCAATCCTTCCGATTGATTTTCCGATGGTATGCCTTTTCATCTAATTCGCTCCCTCCATTTCATGTGTCGGAGACTTACTTTTGACTCATTGTAACTAATTTCATAGGTTATGTCCACGAAAAATTTCCCCTATTTTGCGGGAACTATAGGGCAAGTTTGACAAATGAGGATTTGGACTGAATCTAACTCCACTCAAGGGTCAGTAGGTGATGGGGGCATCGGGCGACGCAAAGACCACAGCCGTCACACAGCGCCCTGTCGATCGCGATGCTTCCCGATTCATCGTAAGAGATGGCTTGCAAAAGGCAGCTCATCACGCAGACGGCGCAATCAGCCCTTTGACATTCCTCCATCGCGGAGGCGTAAAGATCGCCCGGGACAATGTCCTCGTACGCATGAAGCGAGGGCAACGCGCTGCCGCGGATATCCAGGATATCGTTTACATAGTGTTCTTTTAGCCATTGTTCAAGTGACCCGATCGTATCGGAAATGACTTCATAGCCGCTGAACAAGATGGTCGACGCGAGCTGGACCGCAGTGGCGCCAATGAAGAAATTCCAGTACGGCCTCATGACCCGTCACGCCGCCTGAGCTGACTACCGGCAAAGGCGTATATTGATGCAAAGTAGCCGTGGTGGCAAGTGAAATCGGGCGTATGTGCGAGCCGGTGTAGCCGCCATAGGTCGGCATTAACGACTTACCTGTGTTAAGATCAACACCCGCCAAACCTTTCAAGGCATCGATCGCGCTAACGGCTTTGACACCAGCCTGTTCCAGCTCACGCAAAAACCAAGGGGAACAAGATGCCTCGTAAGAGAGCTTCACCATGACAGGGATGTACACCGAACTCCACACAGGCCAACGCGTACTCGTAGATGTCAGACACCTGGGATAAGAAGCGATTCCGACTTCCAATGGGTGCCGAGATAGAAAGTTCGATCGCATCGGCTCCCATATGCTCTACTTTTCGGGCAAGATAAGCAATCTCCGAAGGCGTCGCTCCCCAAATACTGCAGATGATCTTGGCATCCTTGCGATCAATCTTGCGAAATTCGTCCTCCCATTCCTCCAAATGCATACAGGAGTACAGCATTGTATTGAACAGACTATTTTCTCTGGTAAACAGTCGGGGACTGATGCGCTCCCGGGCCTCAAGCGAGATGGTCTCTGTAATAACGGCAGCCGCCCCCTCATCGATGCAGCGCTGAATGCCCACCGCATTTCCGGCCCAAGGGCCGGAAGCCGTCATAATCGGGTTCTTCAAGGTCAAACCCATGAGTTCTGTTTTATAAGCCATCGCTACTTACCTCTAAACAAACAATTCAAAAATCCCGGTTTTATTCCCACAGGATTCTCTGATTTTCAACTTGGGTTGCAGGATCATTTCCTGCAAGATGTCAGGATCGCGCGTGTCGTCTTCAATGCTGTCAAACAGCAGCCGCGCGGCGGCCATTCCGAGTTTGGTCGCAGGCATCTCAATACTGGTGATGGCAGGTGACACGACACTGCACACAGGGGAGTCATTAAAACAGGCAAGTGCCATATCGCCCGGGATCGCGACCTCTTCATCGCGCGCCGCTTTCAATATGCCGATCGCCTGAAGATCCCCCGCGGTGACGAGCACATCCGGGACAGTCCCTTTTTGAACCATGCGTTGAAACGCCCGGTAACCGCCTTGGGCGGAATCCTCTGATCGAAAGATCGACAGATGGACTTCGCACTGTGCTTCCTTGCCCGCGCGCCTTAGGCCGCTCTCCATCTCCTCTGCCAGTTCACCGTCGCGTTTGTCATCGTAAAGCAGGCTGATATACCGGTGACCCAAAGCCAAAAGATGCTTGACGAGACGGAAGGCGGCCTCTTCGTAATCGAGATAACATACCATATGGCAGCCGCAGTCTTGATTTTTTCCAATGTGAACACGTGGCATGTTAAGCGAGAGGGGTTCCGGGTAGTCTGTTTCAGATAGTTGAGATTGCACCTGAATAATGCCGTCGACCTTGCGCGTTTTCATGAGCTTCAAAAAGTCAAATTCAACCTCCTGATCCCCACGCGTCTGACAAAAGAGTACGACATATCCCTTGTTGCCTGCCACGGTCTCAACACCGGAGATAATGTTCTGGCTTAAATAGGAGTCAATAGCGGGGATCAAAATGGCGATCGTCTTCGTGGCGCCGAGTGTCAGGCCGCGCGCGAACCAGTTCGGCGTAAAATTATGCTCCCGGGTGACCGCGAGCACGCGCTCGCGCGTCTCAGGCAACACGCGCTCTGGATGATTGAATACGCGCGACACGGTCGCCACCGAAACACCGGCTAACTCTGCAATTTTGCGAATGTTCACCTCGGACCCTTCCTTCTTTCGTAACCAACTCGATTATACCGTGCATTGTCAATCTGCCCAATAGAAATAATTCTCTCGTTGACAAAGCAAGCAATTTCACTTAAAGTAGCAACATCTGATTGCTTGTAAGCAGTTACATGACAGGATGAGGAGGTTCATGAATGGACAAAGAAAAAACAACCATCGAGCAAGAACAAGTAGTTGATATTGACTATTCGCTCGAAGCGGTGCCGCAGACGGCCCGTAAAGGTTTCTGGCCTATGTTCGTCATCATGCTTGGCTTTACTTTCTTTTCAGCCAGTATGAGTGTCGGAGCGAAAATGGCCAACGGACTCGATCTTGGGCAATTTATCTGGGCGATCCTAATCGGTGGCGTCATCTTGGGCGCTTACACAGGTGTCCTCGGGTATATCGGCAGTGCGACGGGCCTTAGCCTTGACTTGCTCACGCACCGCTCATTTGGGACGCACGGATCCTATCTGGCGTCAGCCCTGATCGGATTCACTCAAATCGGATGGTTCGGCGTCGGTGTCGCGATGTTCGCCATCCCCGCAGCGGAGCTTTTGGGCATCAATCCCTGGATATTGGTCATCATTGCCGGTGCCTGTATGACAGCTTCAGCGTACTTCGGTATTAAAGGTATTCAGGTCGTCAGCTTCATCTCAGTGCCGCTGATCGCGATTCTCGGCACCTATTCCATGATCCGCGCAACCATCGATGGCGGCGGCCTTGTTGCTATTTTCAGCAAGTCCACCGGTACAATGACGGTGTTCATGGCGGTCGGAATGGTCATCGGGTCGTTTATCTCAGGCGGTACTGCGACCCCGAACTTCGTACGATTTGCGAAAAAAAATAATATCGCCGTGGCGACCACCGTCATCGCGTTCTTCATCGGCAACACCCTGATGTTTGCCTTCGGTGCTGTCGGCGGCGCATTCACAGGACAAGAAGACATCTTCTACGTCATGATCGCCCAAGGACTTGCGATCCCCGCGATCCTTGTTTTAGGCGCCAACATCTGGACCACGAACGACAACGCCATCTACACAGGCGGCCTTGGACTTTCCAACATCACCAAGATCAGAAAGCGCCCGATGGTGCTGGTGGCAGGTTTTGTCGGAACCGTGACAGCCATTTGGCTTTACAATAACTTCGTTGGCTGGCTGAGCTTCCTGAACGCGACACTGCCTCCGATCGGTGCGATTATCATGCTTGACTACTTCATGAGAAAGCACGCGTACGACGCGAAGAGCAACGTGAAACATCGCGCCGTCAACTGGTTCGCCATTGCAGGCGTAGTCGCCGGTGCCTTAGTCGGCAACTATGTCAACTGGGGCATCTCCGCGATTAACACGATGGTAGTGGCTTCAATCATCTACTTTGTCGGAACAAAGTTCGTCTACAAAGACGCATAATAGCTGTCCTGACGAAGCATGAGGACCCTGTGTCAAATATGGCACAGGGTCTTTTTTTATTTCATCGGATTTTTTAATACCAATATACCGTCCCGGATTCCGTCCAGGACGAAGGATGGCTGATCAAGCCTCGTCACTTCTTCGAAATGTGCCAAGAAGGGTCCAAGCTCAGCGATCTTGTCAAAATCCAAAGAACCCTCTCGGTAGTGCATGGGAACCGTAAGATGGGGTTGTATGGCCTTGACCATGGCAGCCGCCTCATCGGCATCAATGGTGTAAAAACCGCCCACGGGGATCAGGAGCAGATCAAGGTTTTGTAGCTTTATTGCTTGTTCTGGCAGGAGCGGATGCCCCAGATCGCCCATATGCGCGATTCTTTTGCCATTCATCGTGACGACATGGATTTTATTATCCCCTCGCAATTTCCCCTGCTCATGATCATGAAAACTCTCGATCACATCCACCTCAATATCGGGTGTTTTTCCGGATAGACGGACGCGATTTCGGGCATTGTGATCATCATGCTCATGAGAGACAAGGACAAGATCAGCCTGAAGCTCGAGGGTCTTGTAGCCGGGAACTTCCAAAAACGGATCGAAAATAACCGCCGCATCTTGAGAACGCAACTCAAAACAGGAATGACCGTGCCAGATCACGCGAAGGTCTTCTTGCAAGTTTGTTAAATGGGACATAATGACCTCCTTGTTTTTGCTTTATAATACCTTATTAAGGGAGACCATGGCGCTTAGAAGTGGAGTTAGCTGATGGATAAAGCACGCTAAAAGAGATCTATCGATCTGTTGAAGAAAACTATCAAACGTTCAGTTCGAGCTCATTTGGCCCAATTTCTTAGCCTTCGACTTCGCGCTCTACTTTGAGGACAGCATGTGTTTTCAAGGCAAGATCCACGAAAAACCGACAAGCTTCATGGGCAACACCTCCATCCTCCATGAAGGGGCCCATATCGCGATCTGGGACATGCGCTACACCAAGATCGAAGGCGAAAAGTCTTTAGAACTGCTGACGGCGAACATAGTGCACGAAATGTTTCATGCATTTCAAAAACAGTCGGGTGAAATGCGCTTTCCTCATGACCTTGAGCTACTCCTTTATCCCCATGACGCGGAACTCACGGCGCTCACAAGGCGCAGAATACGCGATCCTGACAGATGAAAAACAATCGCCCGCCTTGCGCTTAGAAAGCATCGCGGGGATCCGGAATGAAAAAACAAAACGTATCGGCCGCTTTTGCGAAGACGAGTACCTCGCGGAAACAGCCGAAGGATTAGCGGAATATGCCGGTTTAAAGGCACTATCTCAAATCAATTGGCCCCTTTTTACATCATGCGAGACCGTTATGAAAGCTATCTTCTAGACGATCGCTACCTGTTTGACGTTAGAAGGCGCGCGTACTATTCCGGGGTCCTGATCGCGTTTTAGCGGAAGCGGCCGGATTAACGCTGTACCACCCTTGTCCGAAAAACGCCCTGTGTGGAATCTTTTGGACGTCCCCGCAGTTCCCTTCCAGGCTTTAAATATTTCGGACATTGAAAAAGCCCGAAAGTTGTTTGTCACAGAATCCGAAAGGCGAGAGGCCTTGCTTCAATCATTCAAAAAGCGTTTCCCAAACGAACGCCCCTCGGACGCCGCGATTGTCGGCTATGATCCCATGAACCTCACACGCGTAGAAGACTGGCTATTTCCACGCATGTGATCATGCTCAACGACGAAAACATCCCCAACCCATGATGGGAGACCATCTTTTAAAAATGAAAGCGGGGAGCGCCCGTAAGGTGCAAGCGATCGCCTACTGATCCTCGCTTGTTGTTTGCTACAATACTGTCTAGGTTACAAGAACGTCGGAAGGAACGGTAACAACGATGAAAAGTCGACTGGAAGAAATACGCGCCGAAAGCATCGCCGCGCTGCGTGAAGCGGCATCGCCGGAGATGCTCGAGCAACTCAGGCAGACCTATCTTGGAAAGAAAGGCCGCCTGACCGAACTTTTGAAGGGTTTAGGTAAGCTCTCCCCCGAAGAAAGAAAACAAATGGGACAGCTTGCGAACGAAGTCAAGAACCTCTTTTCCAACGCAATGGAAACAAGAAAAGAAGAGCTTTTAGAACAAGCCTCGCTCTTGGCTTCCCATCCTGACCTGACAATCCCCGGGCTCAGCGTCGCAACAGGAGGGCTTCACCCGATCACCCAGATGTGCTACGACCTGAACGATTCGTTTCGATCTTTGAATTTTGAAATTTTCGAGGAAGATGAGATCACAAGCGAACTCTTCGCCTTTGACTATTTGAACTTCCCGCCCGATCATCCCGCGCGCGATTCAATGGACACCTATTGGATCGAAGGCACAGAAAATAAAGAAGGCGCCAAAAGACACTGCCTGCGCCCGCACCTTACGGGAGGCAGCGTCCGTTATCTGAAAGAACACGGCGCCCCCGCCCGCTTTGTGTACCCGGGCCGCGTTTACAGAAATGAGGCCACCGATGCCCGCCACGAACGCGCATTTTTTCAATATGAGGCCCTGATCGTCGACCGCGACTTCTCCTTTTCCTCGGGACTCGTGCTCGTTTCGACCATCCTTGAACGCGTGTTTGGCCGCGACGTCCCCGTACGCATGCGTGCCGGTTTCTTCCCCTTCGTCGAACCCGGCTTTGAGATCGATATGCAATGCCAGGTCTGCCAGGGCCAGGGCTGTACCGTCTGCCATCACAGCGGATGGATCGAGGTCATGCCCGGCGGTTCACCGCACCCGAATGTCTTGCGTGCCGCGGGACTTGACCCGGATATCTGGAGCGGTTTTTACATCAATATCGGCCTTGATCGCCTTGTCATGATGCGCTACGGAATCGACGATGTTCGCCTCTTCCACAGTGCCGACCTGCGTTTCTTACAACAGTTCAAATAGAGGGATAGCTGCGATGAAAGTTTCTTTAAATTGGATCCGTCAATACGTTGATTTGCCGCAAAACTTAAACGCGGAACAGGTCGCCACCGACCTGACCATGCGCACCGTCGAGGTTGAGTCGGTGATGAACCCGGCCGAGCTTGTCGAAGGCATTGTGGTCGGAAAGATCGAATCGGTCAGAGCGCACCCGAACGCTGACCTTTTGCGTGTCTGCATGGTCGATATCGGGCGCGACCGCCTCTACCAGATCGTCTGCGGCGGCACGAATCTTTACGAAAACGAGCGCGTCGCGGTCGCGCCACCCGGCGCCTTTGTGCGCTGGCACGGCGAGGGCGAACCGATCGAGCTAAAGGCGACGAAGCTTCGCGGAGAAAAAAGTGAGGGCATGATCTGCAGCGCGTCTGAGATCAATCTCGACGAACTTTTTCCGACTGAAGACGAGGCCATCATTGTCGATCTCACGGGAGAATTCCCCGATGCCGTCCCGGGCCAAAAGCTTTCGGAGCTCTTGGAGTTGGACGACCTCATCATTGAAATTGATAACAAGTCGCTCACAAACAGACCCGATCTTTGGGGGCACTACGGCCTCGCGCGTGAATTGGCCGCCATCTACGGCGGGACATTGAAACCCTTAGTAGACTACGAACCCCAAGAAGGCTTGGCGTCTTATCCTGTGAAAATATCGGACAGTGAGCGCTGTTTTCGCTACGACGCGGTGATCTTTGATCATGTGAGCCCCGTCCCTTCACCTTTTTGGATGAAGCGCATGATTTGGTCGGTCGGCATGCGCCCGATCAATCTGTTAGTGGACGTGACCAACGATGTCATGCTGGCCACCGGTCAGCCTACCCACGCCTTTGACCGCGACCATGTCGAGGACGGGATCCACGTGCGGCTCGCCAAGGCGGGAGAGATTCTGACCCTGCTTGACGGCCACGAACTGCAACTTTTGCCTTCCGATTTACTCATCTGCGACGGCAAAGACAAGGCCATCGGCCTTGCGGGCGTCATGGGCGGCGCGCTCGACTCCATCCTGCCTGAAACCACGGGGATGGTCTTGGAAGTCGCGAACTTCGAGGCCATCGGGATACGAAAAACCGCCACACACCACCAGCTTCGCACAGAAGCCTCTTCGCGTTTTGAAAAAGCGATTGATACCGCCCGCTGTGACCTGGCGCTCGCCATGACGATCGAACTGATGGAAAAGCTTCAGCCTGAAGCCGTCATCGTCGCGGCCGGTTACGAACGCTTAAGCAAGACTGAGCCTGTTGAAATCCAGGTGCCGCTCAGCTTCCTTCGCCGCCGCTCGGGCCGCGAACTGACCGCGGACGATGTAATCCAAACCCTTTCAACTTTAGGCTTTACAGTCGCGTTTGACGGCGATGACCTTTTGACCGTCAAGGTGCCCGTATGGCGCGCGACAGGCGACGTGTCCATCAAGGACGATATCTTGGAAGAAGTCTGCCGCATGATCGGCTATGACCAGTTCCAGTTTGCCCCGCCTGTGGTAGTGTTGGAAAAACCCATCCGTCAGCTGGGGTTTGAAAGTAGTCGCGCGATCCGCGAATACCTCGCCTTTCGCGCGGGGTTGCAAGAAATATTCACCTACCCTTGGATCGCTTCCAAGTATTTAGACGCCGCAGGGGAGACGACGGATCATCTTGTGGCGCTCCAAACGCCGCCCGCGCCCGACCAGGCGTATCTTCGGGGCTCCCTTGTGCCGGGACTTTTGGAAGCCGTGGCGGAAAACTCACGTTATTACGAGCATTTCGGCCTCTTTGAACTGGCGCAGGTTTTTAAAAAGAATGAAGCGCCTGAACAAGGGGGCGAACATTTGCCGATACAAACACGCCGCCTTGCCATCGCGATCACGGGTGAACTGCCGCTGTTACTGTTTCGCAAGCTGAAGGGCATTTTGACGCATCTGCCGCGCTTTGGGCGCGTCGCCCCCTGGACCCTTCAGGCGGGTGAAGAAAAAGCGCCTTGGTCCGACCGCAATGCCTGGCTTGATCTGGTGAGTGAGAACGGCGAGATCGTCGGCAAAATGGGACTTTTATCGCCTAAAGCCACCGCAAGCGCCGGTGTCAGAAATGTATTTGCCGCGGTGGCGGAGATTGAGATTGATAAACTGCAATCCCTGGAAAGCCGGGACAATACCTTCACGCATCTGCCGCAATTCCCCCTGGTGGAACAGGATCTTTCCATCGTCATCGATGACGATGTGTCCTGGGCAGACATTGAGGAAGCCGTGGCCTCTCAAGTCAAACGCGCTGAGTTTGTGGAAGAATATCGCGGCAGTCAGGTGCCCGAGGGCAAAAAGTCTTTGATGTTCCGTTTCTGGCTCGCACTCCGATGAGAAGACACTGTCAGCCGAGGACATCGAGCAGGCTCGAAAACGTCTGTTGAAGAAATTAAAGTATATGCTGGGAGCGGAACTTCGATAACAATTTATCGATAATCGTGTATCGAATGTGACAAAATAGGTGAAAATAGCCCATTTCGCAATTATTGCCCTTGCAATTTACTTTTCTTTTGGCATAATAATAGGCGGAAAATTTTGGGCGTTCAACGCAGAAAGCGAAAATTGAGAGAAGTGCTTACAAGCCCTTTCCAAATCCTGACGAACAATCCATTGGTCGCTGAAAATTACAGCGAGCGATTCCCCGTTCAATTCTTTCCAGATGGAAGCGACCGGGATGTTCTCTTGCGCGCGCGAGATCTCGTCCACAACGGACATCGTATCCTCACTGCCCCCTGTCGGGGAGCGTGAAGCCTTGGGAGACACCGTATCGTTCAATTATGGTGACTTCGGCGCACGATGGCGCTGTGGACGCGTTTTCGCTCGACATTATGGAACGAGCTTTAGCAATAATAAGTCATTCAAAAAGAGGCCCCGAGACCATCGCAGAGTCAATCCTTCATGATTTTCAGATCATCGATCTGAGTCTGATCGACAGCGCTTTGCCGTCCGCGGAGGCTATCGGGGTGTATAGGATCCCCGGCAAAGAAACCGAGGTGAAAAGGTGAAATTAGAATTGGGCTATGTTGACATCAACGGCATCCGGTTCGGCGACCATAACGCCATTGAAGATCGTGTGCTCGTTGTCAACCCTGACGAGCTGCTCGAACCAGTATTGGCCGATCCGCTCATCAAAACGGCACGTTTTGAGATCGCGAACCCGGGCGAAAGCATCCGCATTACGCCTGTTAAGGACGTTATTGAACCGCGTGTCAAAGTCGAGGGACCCGGAGGAATCTTCCCGGGCGTCATCTCAAAAGTTGACACCGTCGGCTCAGGCAAAACGCACGTCCTGCGCGGTATGGCAGTTGTCACCGCCGGACCCATCGTCGGATTCCAAGAAGGAATCATTGACATGACGGGTGTGGGCGCACAGTACACGCCTTTCTCAAAATTGCACAACCTTGTGCTCGTCATGGAACCTGTCGAGGGCGCCGGTCAGCACGAATACGAAAAAGCCGCACGTTTGGCCGGCCTTCGCACGGCAGTGGCCGTTGGCGAATTGGCCCGCGAACTGACACCAGACGAAACGGTGGTCTACGAGACCACGTCCGTCGCGGACGGCTTCAAGGAGCCTTTGAGCGAGCTGCCGCGTGTGGGTTACGTCATGATGCTCCAAAGCCAGGGACTTCTCCATGACACCTACGTGTACGGTGTCGACGCCAAGCGCACCCTGTCGACCATGATCAGCCCGACCGAACTGATGGACGGCGCGATCATTTCCGGCAACTGCGTCTCCGCGTGCGACAAGAACACGACCTACCACCACCTGAACAATCCTGTGATCCAGGATCTTTTCAAGGCGCATGGCAAGACGCTGAACTTTGTCGGCATGATCATCACAAACGAGAACGTTTTCCTTGATGACAAGATTCGCTCCTCTGACTGGACCGCGAAGATGGCCGAATACCTCGCGCTTGACGGTGCGATCGTATCGCAGGAAGGTTTTGGCAACCCCGACACCGACCTGATCATGAACTGCACGAAACTCGAGAATAAAGGCATCAAGACAGTCATCATCACGGACGAATACGCCGGATCCGACGGCAAGAGCCAGTCGTTGGCTGACGCCGACGAACTTGCTAACGCGGTCGTCACAGCCGGAAACGCCAACGAGATGATCGTATTGCCGCCCATGGAGCGCGTCATCGGCACGCTCGACTATGTCAACAAGATTGCCGGCGGCCACGACGGTTCGCTACGCCCAGACGGTTCAATCGAAGCGGAGCTCCAGGTCATCATCGGATCGACCAACGAGCTGGGCTTCAATCGTATGAGTGCCAGGTAAGGAGGATAAGGTGAGCAAATTTAAAGTCGTTCATTACATTAACCAGTTCTTCGGCCAGATCGGCGGCGAAGACATGGCCGATTTCCCGGCCGAAAAGCGTGAAGGACACGTAGGCCCGGGTCTTGCGTTCGCACAGAACTTCGGCGATGAAGCCGAGATCACGGCCACCATCGTCTGCGGCGACTCCTGGTTCAACGAGAATCTGGAAGAAGCCACAAAGACCGTCCTTTCCATGATTAAAGAAGAAAAACCGGATCTCTTCATCGCGGGCCCCGCGTTTAACGCCGGCCGCTACGGTGTCGCCTGCGCCACAATCGCAGACCTCGTCCAAAGAGAACTCGGCATCCCGGCTTTGACCGGCATGTACGAGGAAAACCCCGGTGCCGATATGTTCCGCGAAAAGGTTTACATCATCGCGACAGGCGACAGCGCCGCCGGCATGAGAAAAGCCGTCCCGGCCATGGCCAAACTCGCGTTGAAACTCGTAAAAGGTGAACCCGTCGGCGCATCCGCCGAAGACGGTTACCTGCCAAACGGCATCCGCAAGAACTTCTTTGAGAAAAAACGCGGCAGCACACGCGCCGTTGAAATGCTCATGAAGAAGCTTTCGGACAAACCCTTTACCACGGAATACCCCATGCCCTCCTTTGACCGTGTTCCGCCCCAACCGGCGATTAAGGACATCCACAAAGGCCAATATCGCGATTATCACCTCCGGCGGCATCGTGCCCAAGGGCAACCTGACCGTATTGAAGGCTCATCGGCTTCTCGTTACGGCAGCTACAACATCGAGGGTGTTGACGATCTGACTGCTGAAACGTATGAGACCGCCCACGGTGGTTACGACCCCGTGTACGCCAACCAGGACGCGGATCGCGTAGTACCGGTGGAACGTGCTGCGTCTTTACGAAGGTAAGATCGGCAAACTCAACGTTAGTTCTACTCAACTGTCGGAAACAGTACATCCGTTGCCAATTCGAAAGCGTTTTGCGACCGAGATCGCCGAGAAGCTTCTTTCTCCAGAATGTCGACGCCGTCATCGACATCCACCTGAGGAACTTGCACACGTTGCGGAGCAACAATGGTGAAAGAAATTGAAAGAGCCGGCATCCCTGTGGTGCACATGTGCACAGTCACACCGATCTCGATGACCGTGGAGGCGCCAACAGAATCGTCCCCGCCGTCGCGATCCCCTACCCGCTTGGGAACCCCGAACTCACACATGAAGAAGGGGAGTTCGAACTTCATCAGAAGCTTATTGACAAGGCGCTCCTCGCGCTGACGACAGAAGTGGAAGATCAGACGATCTTCGACTGAAATTAAAACATGGAAAAAGTTTACGACCTCCATCATCATCGGCGCCGGCCGCAGATGCCACCGCAGGTCTTCGCCGGTCGTTCACGCCTCGCACGCTCTTGATCGAGCGCGGCGTTGACGGCGGCCAGATCGCCATCACCGATGAAATTGAGAACTACCCCGGCGGCCTCTCGGGCCCCGATAACATTGAAAGCGGCGCGGCCTGGTCCGCGCGCATGACGCTCGGTGCGCTCACTTTGGCGTGGAACGCCTGAGGCGCGGACGTCATCAAGGTTGAACTCGAAGGCAAAGTCAAACGCGTTCACACGCGTGACGCGCCGTCCCTCGGGTGAAGGCTATCATCATCGCGTCAGGCGCCCACCCGCGTCGATCGGATGCCCGGTGAGAAGGAGTTCATCGGCCGCGGCGTCTCGTACTGCGCGACCTGCGACAGCTCCTTCTTTGAAGACCTTGAGATCTACGTGGTCGGTGGCGGCGACACCATGATGGAAGAGGCGATTTATCTGACGAAATTTGCCAGAAAAGTCACCATCATCCACAGACGCGACGAACTTCGCGCGGTGCCAGTCCATCCGCGAGCGCGCATTCAATAATGAGAAGATCGAATTCATGTGGAATTCGGTCGTCACCGAACTCCATGGCGACGGTGTCCTGTCCGGCATGACGGTCAAAAGACTTTTGAAGACGGGCGAGGAACGCCGCGTTGACGCAGACGAGGACGACGGTATGTTCGGCGTTTTCGTATTCGTCGGCTTCCTGCCGAACTCCGAGCTCTTTGAGGGCGCGGTCGATATGGAATATAATTACATCGTGACCGATGAGGAAATGCGGACCAATATCCCCGGCGTGTACGCCGCAGACGACATTCTGAGAAACCTCTCCGTCAGGTCGTCACCGCTTGCTCCGACGGCGCCATCGCCGCCATGCAAGGTCAGACACGATCTTGCGGCCGGTGTCATCGGTTGAAAGTCAGAAGGTGGAACAATGTTTGAACTCGATAAGAACAACTTCGAAACAGAAATACTGGCCTCAGAAGAGCCGGTTTGGTCGACTTCTGTTACGGCAACGGTTGTGTGCCCTGTGAAGCCTGAAGCCCGCCTTATCCTGAAACTGGAAGAAACGTATGGCGATCGCCTGCGCTTCACCGCGCTGAATACATCGGGCGCAAGACGTCTGGCCATTCAGCAACGTATTTTTGGGCCTCCCGGTCGTCGCCATTTACCAGGGCAGCGAGAAAGTCGCCGAACTGATTAAAGACGACGCGACCCCTGAGGCGGTCGAAGAGATGATCAAGCGGTATATCTGATCAATCCTTTGAATTTATCCTGGCAGGCGTTATCTCGCCCGCCTGCGCCAGGTGGTGGCCCTTAACCATTCAAAAATACGACGAAAGGAGCAGGATAACGAGCATACTCGAAGGCAAAAAGGTCATCGTCATCGGTGACCGCGACGAAATTCCAGGCCCGGCGATCTCGCTTTGTGCAGGTCGGCAGGCACTGAGGATTATCTTCTGCAACGGAGTGCTTCGTCTGAACAGCCGCGGGTGCAACGTGGATCTGGAAAATCAAAAGCGTGTGAAGGATCTCACCGAACAGTACGCGCCTGAGAACATCGTTGTTCTCTTGGGTGCCGCTGATTGAGGCGTCCGGAATCGCAGCAGAGACAGTCTGAAACGGTGACCCGACCTTTGCCGGTCCGTTGACAGGAGTCTCGTTGGGACTCAGCGTATACCACGTGTGTGAAGGGGAAGTCAAGAAGATACGATCCCGAAGTCTATGATGAACAGAAATTGTCATGATGGAGATGGTTCTCGACGTCGATGAGATCGCGGAAGAGATGCAGGCGATTCGCGAACGTACAGCAAGTATTAAAGATTGAATCGTTTGACGAGGAGATGCCCCAGGCTTCGCCGACCCTTGTAAATAGGGCCGGCGCCGGGGCATCAACAGTAAAGACAATCATAACGCCCGAAAAGGCGCGATCAACATACATAATTGACTTTGAAAGGCAGGAATATCGATTCATGAACAGTGTTTTAAAGGCACGGAGTTGTAATGGCATCACACACCCGACATGGTCATCCACAACGGAACGACTCAGACGACGGAGCGCATCGTCAATCCCGATTCGGACTATCTTAAACAATTAAAGGCGCATCTTGACCCTACGAGCGTGCTGGCCTACACTATCCCAACCAGACCTATATCAACGTGTGACGCCTGCGGAACTGGCAAAAGTCGACGGCCCCTGGCAAATGGCAAAACCCCGTAAACGACCGTTACGGCGGCGCCTTCCGGTGAGATCATGCCCCAGGACGAGTTTACCTTCTCGTACAAGCTGTCGATGAATTTGAACTTGTCTACCTCGACCGCGATTTCGTCGCCAAGACCAAGGAAAAACTGGCGCAGGATCCTATCGTCACAGAATTCATTCTCAAACGTATCCATGAGGGCGTCGACCAGGCGAAACTGGAAACAGCTCATCGAGGACGAAGGCGCGGAAGGCCTGTACATGAATGATGTAATCGTCGGTGCGGTCCGCCGTGCGCACGACATCGACACCAACCTTTCGGCCATGTCATGATCGAGAACCTCGTCTCGAAAGCCTCAGTGCCCTGGCGCTCCTATACGCCGTGAAAAACGCTGACATTAATCCGGACGACATCGAATACACGATCGACTGTTCTGAGGAAGCCTGCGGGGATATGAATCAAAGGGGCGGCGGTAACTTCGCGAAAGCCACCGCTGAGATCGCCGAACTGTCCGTTCCACGGGCTCTGACGTCCGCGGCTTTTGTGCCGCGCCGGCGCACGCCGTCATGGTCGCCGCTTCATTGGTAAAGCCGGCACCTTCAAGGCCGTCGCCGTCACAGCAGGCAGTTCGACCGCAAAGCTCGGCATGAACGGCAAAGACCACGTCAAAAAAGGTCTTCCCATTTTGGAGGACTGTCCTGGGCGGTTTTGCAGTTGTCATCACAGAAGACGACAGGATTAACCCCGTCATCAACATTGACAATGTCGGCTGGCATGCTGTGGGAACAGGAAGTTCACCGCGAGACGTCATCGCCTCTTTGGTGACCATGCCGCTTGAAAAAGCCGGATTGAAAGTCACAGACGTTGATTATTACTCGCCTGAGATGCGAACCGGATATCACGAAGCCCGCAGGGGCCGGTGACGTACCCTTGGCCAACATGAAGATGATCGGCGCTTTGGCCGTCAAACAGGGTGACCTTGAGCGCAGCGAGCTCAACGGCTTTGTTCCAAAGCACGGTCTCCCCGGCTTTGCGCCCACGCAGGGGCATATCCTTCAGGCGTGCCTTACTTGGGACACGCGAGAGAGTCTATGCTCAAGGTGAAGTAAACCGCGTCATGATCGTCGGTAAGGGCTCACTTTTCTTGGGCCGCATGACGAACCTGTTTGACGGCGTTTCTTTCCTCGTTGAAAAAAACGACAGCCCGAAGGCGGCTGAGGCCGCGGTGTCGAAACGAAGAGATTCGCCAGATCATCGCAGAATCACTTCGTGATTTCGCACGGAGCCTCCTGGAAAGCAGGTGATTTTAGTGGACCATATCAAACGGGACATCGCAGCTATTTTCACTGAACTGGCCGACGGACTTGAGACAGGCCAATTGGGCAAAAAAACAAAGGTGGCCGTCATCGGTCCCGGCTCCAGGCTGGGCGAGGACAATGTCATGGAAGGCTGCAAAATCGCGGCCGCCCGCGGGATTGAGGTACTGTACCTTGGAACCGCTGAGGCAGAGGGGTCACCACCCTTTACTGTGACTGCGCCGACGATGCCTTTGAAAAAATGGAAGAACCTGACCAAAAACGGGTGAGGCGGACGCGCGGCGGTTGCCATGCACTACCCCTTCCCGATCGGCGTCTCCACCGTCTGGGACGCGTGGTCACCCGGCGACAGGGCAAAAACATCTACCTTGCGACCACGACAGGCACCACCTCCACCGACCGCGTTGAGGCCGCAGGTCTTGAACGCTGTTGCCGGCATCGCCACCGCGAGGCGGACGGCATCCAAGAGCCCACCGTCGGATTGTTGAATCTTGACGGGACACGCACTTGCGGAATCGATCTTAAAGAGTCTAAAAGACAACGGCTATCCGATTCGTTTTGCGACCTCCACGGCCGCTCTGACGGCGGCGCCGTCATGCGCGGCAACGACATCTTGCGCGCCTCACAGGACGTTTTGGTCCTGGACTCCCTGACAGGGAACGTCGTCATCAAGATCCTGTCGGCCTTTACCTCCGGCGGCTCTTTTGAGACCGTTGGGGCAAACTACGGCAACCCGGCGTAGGCGAGAAAATGGAAGGCATCGTCATGATCGTCTCGCGCGCCTCAGGAGCCCCTGTCATCAGTGAAGGCATCGTCTACGCGGCCTCGCTGTCACGGGCGATCAGAGGCTACTTACCAGCATGAACTTAAGCTCGCGAAAAAAGCGGGGCTTGACCGCATTCTCACAAGACGCCGTGAATCGGCTTCGGCTAAACAGGCAGGAGAGGCCATCGTCAACCCCCGAGTGAAGTCGTCACCGAACAGATCGAGGGCATTGACATGCTCGATTTAGAAGATGCCGTGCAGCTTTTATGGAGCAAGAACATCTGCGCTGAAAGCGGTATGGGATGTACCGGACCTATCGTCCGGAGTCTCCACCGCGAATCTTGAACAAGCCGCCTCCATTTTGCGTGAGGGCGGATTTGGCCAGCAATCACGAGATCTTTGGCATGCTGGACTTTCAACCGCCCGAACTCAAAGATATCCCGATGGCAAGACCCTTTCTTGCAAACAACGCGCAGCGACTTTGCGATCTTACCATCGGGGGGCTTTTCATGTGGCGTGACTGGTTCCATAATGAATTCGTCATCGCCGCCGATTGCCTGATCATCAGCATGCGGATCTTTGACAGTCATACCGCCTATACGGTTCCTCTCGGTGAAAACCGGGAGGAAGCGTTGCGGCTTTTAGAAGCGCATTGCCAAGAAAAAGGTGAACCCCTTGTCTTTTGCATCGTCGGTGACATGGATCTGCCTCTCTTGTCCGACCGCTATCCGGATTTCCACGCGATCGCGGAGCGCGACTACTTCGATTATCTCTACGAGGCCCAGGATCTTTTAAAGCTTCGAGGCGGCAAACACCGCTCTACCCGAGGCAACATCAACCGCTTCCTTAGGAGCACGCCCGACTGGCGTTTTGAGATGATTACCCAAGACAACATCCAAGCCGTCTGTGCCTTTGCCTGCGCGGTGGAGGCTGAAAATCCCCCTGACAACAGCACCTTGGTGGAAGAAGCCAAAAAAATCCGCGAGGTATTAGACCATATGCGCGACTACAATATGTTTGGAGGCGTGCTTTTTATCGGCGACGAGGTCGCGGGCTTCTCTCTTGCGGAAATTGAAGGCGACACCCTGTACGTCCATGTGGAAAAAGCGGACACACAATACCGGGGCGTCTACCAGATGCTCGTTTCCGAGTTTATGAAAATGTTCGGTGACAGCAAAAGTATCGCCTTTATCAACCGCGAGGACGACAACGGAGACCCCGGGCTCCGTCAGTCAAAAATGACCTACGCCCCCGTGGCACTCCTGTCAAAATACACCGTCTACACCGATCAATCGAAACCGGAATGGATGGCCCGTTGCTACGTGGACTGATCGTTGACCTCAACAAGCCCCAATTGAATCAAAAATTGAACATAGGCGTGTACAAACGCCGGGTCGTCACAGCCGGACTCAAATTTGAGCAGCCTTGCAATATCCCCAAGCGTCCGTTCCCCGTCAATGTAGTACTGGATCAATAACTCATAGGTCCTCGCGTTCGGCACCCGCTCGTGATGCGCCTCCATGTAAGCGCGATAGGCTCCCATTTTCTCCTCGTCCCCTAAGGCGTACTCGATCAGCCGCATGATGGGCGAACGATACAGGCGTATGGGCCGGTAGGCATATTCTAAAACAGCACCCCCCAATTCATCAGCACGATCAGCAACTTGATCTCCTTCATGCAGCATCGCCATAAACTGTTCGAGTTGTCGGTCGATCAGGGTGGAGAATGACTCGATCTGCCGATCGAGGGCTTGGGCGTCCGGCATTTGTTTAAAGAAACGTTTCACATCCCGGATGCCCGCCTGATGAATTTTTGCTATATGGCGCAGCTTGTCCGAAAGCTCGACGGATTCTTTTTCTTCTGACATCACGGATACAAGCTCGCGGGTAAAGCGTTCATAGGCCTTTGAGAGCAGTAAGAATGCGTTTTCCTCGTTCAGGTTCGCCAAGGCATAACAGAAGCCCGCGGCAATCGACGCGGATTTATGCAGGATGAAAGGATCGACGCGCTCCACAGTATCAGCCGAGGTATGGTAGTGCTTGTCGGGCCATTGTCCCAACATCGGGGTCGGGATATCGATCGTGGGGTCCGAGAGTACCTGGTGATCACTGCCGGCCGAAAAAGGAGATATAAAGGCGTTGAACATGGGGACATCCCCCTCCCCATCCAAGCCATGTGTATTTTTCTTCACTTCATCCATACATATTTCGGCCATGGCGGTCACAATGGAGGGCGCTGCCTGGGGCTGAGACGTAAGGGTCAAAGGCCCGTAGCCTTCCACCTGACGTCCTCCCACCATGTCAAGGTTAATCCCCGCAAGGATCTTATCGGAGGGGTTTTTCGCATCCGAAAGCCAGGCGTATGTCCCGGCAAACTCCGGCACCCACAAAATGCGGATCCCCCGGCGCAGAGCCGGCAACCTTCCCTCATCCAGCAACTTATGGATCACCCTCACCGCCTCCATCGCGGAGGCCGCGCCGCTCGCGTTGTCATTCGCGGACGGTCGAGGATGGCAAAGATGCGCGACGATCAGGATGTCCTCGTCGACCTCACCTTTTAAATAACATTCAACCACCTCAATCTCCCCCGGATAAAGCGACGCGTCAACTTGACAGCGCGCTTGGGGGTAAGAAGGAGTCATCTTGCGGCATAAGGCCGCCAACTCATCGCCCTGCCGCGGGGTTAGGACAAAACCAAAAATAGAGGGTTCTTTTTCAATATTCTGCCACCAAAAGGAGGTGTAGTTTCGCGCGTCATAAAGATCGGCCCTTGTGCGGACACCCGGCACTTCACGTAAATAATCCGTGACAAAGCCGATCGCGCCTTTTTTCTCAAAGGCCCAGTCCATGTAGCGATTAAAATCATCTCGGAGAAACAAGAGTTTTCCCGAAAAATCGAGATCCTGACAGCTCTCTTCCGTGGCCCCCGCCTCAAGCATGACAATGTCGAGCGGCGCTTCTTGGTGATCGCAGGGATGACTTTTTTGGACAATCGCGGTCGCCTCCGTCCGAAAGTCGGCCAACACTTTGGGCCCCTCCGTCACCAGCTCCAGCCACGCGTCCTTGATATCCCATTCCATGAAGGACTTTGAGGCCAGATACCAGTGTTTTTCATCGAAGGGATACGACAAAATACGGCAGTCAATCCCCTCCGATTGAAGGGTTGAGGCGAGTTTGTGGGCCGCTTCCCGGTACCCGGTCGAAGCCTGAATGCGGTGGTAGGAGCTGATCGCGCGTATGTCATTCGTGATGCGGTCGCCGTCGACCGCATCACGGATAGTTCTTAAATTTTGTTTCATTTTTTTAGCCAAAGCTTTCGTTTGAAATCTCCACCGTCACATGGTCGAAACAAGCAAGCGCGGGGACAAGGGTCGCGTAAGGATCGCGGCCGTAGTAGTGCGAAGAACTGCCATAGGGAATCGTTTCTTTCGCAAGCCAGACGAGTTTCTCAGAAAACAGACGCCCGATCCGCTCCGTGAAGCGTACGTTATAGGGCAGCTCAATCGAGCCGTCCTGTTTCAAAAGCAGGGCGCCGAAGCGCGAGGTCCCCGTAAAAAGCCCCTCTCCCGGATTCACAATATTCGTGTAATGCATGAAGGGCACGTAGAGGATGTCGCGGTCGCGGGGCAATTTCGCAAAGGCTTGGATCGTTTTGACATCGACATCGCCGCCCAATAATTCGATCGACAAATTGGAGACATCGTGTCCTGTGGCTTCTTTCCCAAACTCATCGGCGGACGACTGTTCCCAGACAAAGCTTTTTAAGACACCGCGGTCGATGATCGCCTGTTTTTCGCGCTTTTTCCCATAAGTATCGACCGGTTGCGCAAAGGTATTCACAAGCGCGGGATCCTCCATCAGGGTGAACTGCTCCGACATGACTTGTTTTCCGATGTCATCTTCTTGGAACATGCCGTAGCCGCGCTTCATGGAGTCTCCTGAATAGCCGATCCAGCCCAAGAATTGCACAAAAGTCGCCAACGCCGCGGGACCAAACACCACCCGGTAAGGTTGTTCGGGCACACGCGTTTCCTTTTTCGTGTTGTAAAGCTCCACAAGCCACGCGAGGCGATCGTGGAGGGCTTTTGCGTCCATGTCTTCCTTTTTGGCGACAAATTGCTCCGCGTTCACCTCCCATTTACGTTTTTCAGAGGCCAACACAAGCGTCACGCCGACATCGCTTGCGCGCCAGTAGACGACCTCGGGGGTTTTCGTGGAAATGACCGCCCTTTCCGTGATGCCGGAGGAGAAATTCCCCGACAGCAAAATATCGTCCGTCTCAAGGCCTTGGACGGCCTCGCTGACAAACGTTAAGATCTCCTCATTTGTCAATGCCGCGATCTGGGGATCGTAGCTTGCCTCGGAGATCGTTGTTTCAGCAATGTCGGGGATGGTGGGCTGGTAAGACATGTCCGACGCAAAGGGCAGCATGCCGATCGCACGGTCGACACAGGCCTTCATGTCGTCCATATCGTCAAAGTCCACCACCTGCGACGAAGAGGCCTGGCGGTGGTCACCGTAGACCGTCACCCGAAGGCGTGTGATGTCCTCATGTGAATTGAGCGACACGGCCGAGTTCGCGTAGCGAACCATATGGCTGTCTTCGGCGTCCCATTGTATTTCGACCGCCTCGGACTGTTCTAAGGCGTACTGTCTTAAACTTTGCAATTTTTCGATGACTTGTTGGGACCTCATCTTACTCACCTACCTTTACATGGTCGAAACGGCACACAGGCACGCCGTGTCCGAGCTGCATCACCTGACCGGGCACACCCTTGCCGCAGTTGTCAACATATTGCACTTCCCAGGTGCTCGCGTCACCGACCGCGGTCAGTGAGCGGTAAAAATCGAGTGTCATACCGCTGTAAGCGCAGTTCTTGACAATATGTTTTTTCACCCCGTCCTCAACCAGCCAGCCGATGTCGGTTGAAAAATGGAATTGCTCGCGGTTGGACCCGATCGACCAGCTCTTTTCACCTGAGAGGATGACACCCTGCTCGGTGTTACGAATGATGTCCTCCAGCGTCCCGTCTTCACCCGGATCGACATTGATATTCGTCATGCGCTCAATGGGCACGCGGTTGAACGCGCAGGCCCGGCAGGAACCGCCGGAGCTTTTGAAAATCTCGCGACCGGCTTTGTCATTCGCCTCCGTCACCATTTGACGTGAGGTCAGAGCACCCACCAAAATCCCTTCCTTGATCAGCATCTGGTCTTGCGCTTTGACGCCGTCATCGTCGAAGCCAAAGCTCCCCGGGGAGTTAATAAGCGTCGCGTCGGCTCTCGCGTTAAGTTTCTTGGAGCCGTATTGCAATTGCCCAAAATCCTCTAAGCGGACAAAGGAGCCTCCGGCAAAGGAGAGTTCATAGCCCAGGATGCGGTCGAGCTCCAAGGGGTGCCCGATCGTCTCATGCACCTGCAGGAACATCATGTCGGGCATCAAGATAACGGACATACGGCCCTCAGGACATTTAGGAGCCGAAAGCATCGCCTTCATCTCATCGACAATACGCTCCGCCTCGCCCTTCCAATGGTCACGGTCCATCGTCTCCCAGCCGCGCGTCGGTCCGAGGCGGGGTGGCAGGTATTTTCGACCCTGCTGCATCCCCTCCGAATCGAAGGCCGCCACATGAATACTCGGGAAGATGTCAATAATATGCTTTTCAATTTCAGCGCCTTCTGAGTCGTAATACTGGATCGTTTTATTGACCGTACTCAATTGCACGCGGCGCTGTTCCACGCCCGGCTGATTCAAATAGCCGTCCAGTTCTTTCATGAAGGCCACTTGTTCCGCCAGAGGCACTTCAAAGGGATCCACTTCGCAGGGGCTGTCAAAGCGCCCCGAAAGCAGTTCTTTGTCGGCCAGACGAATCGGTCTTCCTACGCGCTTGGCGGCGGATACCGCGTTTTCAAAGGCGCGGTCGAAAGTCCCTGATACATCGCCCAGATTCGAAGAGGCCGCAAATCCCCAGGCGCCGTCCACCAGGACACGGACGCCGAAACCGCTCAGTTCAGAGCGATTAAAATTCAGAAAATTGCCGTTCCACATAAAGAGAGCGTCTTCTTTTTCCTTCGGATAGTAACGGACATCGGCATAGGAGGCGCCTTTGTCCATCAGTCGTTTGATCTGGTGTTTCCAGTCGGTTGTCATCACTCTTGCTCCTTTGTTCTCAATGCTTTGCAGGTTGACGCTAATGGGTCAATTCTAACAAAGATGATCGGACGCGTGTTATAATTTTTGCTATGCGGGGAGATCAGAAAAAGCACCAAGAACGCTGGAAGGGCATCGGCGCCGCCTTTTTGAGCGGGCAGGCCGTTTCAACCCTGGGCTCAGGACTTGTTCAGTTTGCGATCATTTGGTTTGTCACGCTTCGTGCCAACTCCGGCACCTCCATGATGATCATCACCTTGGCGTCTTTTATTCCGCAGCTCGTTGTGGCCCCTTTTGCCGGAGTGTGGGCCGACCGCCACGACAGGCGCTGGCTGATTATTATGGCCGATTCGACCATTGCGCTCGTGACGTTGGCGCTTGCCGTCTTCTTTTTCTTGGGTTACGACCCTATTTGGATGATCTATATCGCGGCCGCGGTCCGATCCTTGGGCGGCGGCATTCAAAGCCCTGCGATCAAGGCGCTCATCCCGCAAATCACGCCGAAAAAAGAATTGGTCCGCATCAACGGCATTTACAGCACGATTGAAAATGTCATCTTGCTGCTTTCTCCCGCCCTGGGCGGCGCGCTGATTACCTTATTCCCCATTTGGATTGTTTTCATGGTGGACGTCGTGACGGCGGCCATCGCCGTGTTGATCATGATCTTCATGCCCATCCCTCACCAGCGGACGGGCAAAGTGGTCACCGCCTTAGGTGTCGAAGCCAAACTCGCAGAAGGTGCTGTTTGGGGATTCCCGCAACCGGAAGTACAGGAAACCATAGAGCTCTCCGAAACAGAGGACGTCGAGCTCCCCCATGAACCGGTGGCCAAACAATTTCGGATGGGCTTTACCTATGTCAGGCAAAACATCGTCATCCGCAATCTCATGCTGATCTACGCGCTCTTCATGGTGCTGCTCGCGCCCATCGCGACCCTTTTACCGCTTTATATCCGCCGACACTTCGGGGGTGAGGCCTGGCAAATCTCGGCCACACAGACCGCGATTTTTGCCGGCATGGCGGTCGGAGGACTCATCATCTCCCTAAAGGGTGCGTTCAAGAGCCATTTGAATACGATCCGCTTGTCCGGATTTATTGTGGCGACGGGGACCTTTGCCCTGGCGCTTTTAGGTTTATTGCAGTCGCCGCTTTTTGCATTATTCGTATTCCTCGCCTTCGCACTCGGCATCGTCGTGCCTTTTTACACGACCGCCGTCACCACGCTCTTTCAAGAGCAGGTGGAGCGGGCGTATCACGGACGCGTTTTCTCTCTTTTGTACATGATCGGATCGGCCGCCATTCCTTTTGGAGCGATCTTGTTCGGCCCCCTGGCCGATATCTTTCCAATCTCCTACCTGCTGATCTTTACCTCTATGCTCCAGATTGTCATATTACTTGGCTCTTGGCGTGCGTTTCCAAAAGAATTCGATGAGTGAATTTGCTATACTGAAGCGCAAGACAAATACTGTTTAGCACGATTGTAATTCGAGGAGGATAAATAAATATGACCGAACTTTGGATTGAGGCCGTACATGCAAGAGAGATTCTTGATTCGCGCGGTAATCCGACCGTAGAGGCAGAGGTCTACACCATGGATGGTTCCGTCGGACGGGCAGCTGTACCTTCGGGCGCGTCGACCGGTGCCTATGAGGCAGTAGAGCTGCGTGACGGGGATGAGGATCGCTAC
Source organism: Clostridia bacterium (assembly GCA_040766025.1). Lineage (GTDB taxonomy): Bacteria > Bacillota > Clostridia > Saccharofermentanales > DTU023 > UBA4923. Next base: position 59,923 of record JAXGRH010000007.1, read on the forward strand.
ATGGGCAAAGGTGTCCAAAAAGCAGTCGACAACATCAATTTCACCATCGCCCCAGAAATCATCGGTATGAACGTCTTTGATCAGGTAGAGATCGATCGCACCCTCATCGAACTGGATGGAACGGACAACAAGGCGACCTTAGGTGCCAATGCTATTTTGGCGGTGTCGCTGGCCTGTGCGAAGGCTGCGGCCGAGGCGCTTGAATTGCCGCTTTGGCAGTATCTGGGCGGTATCCGCGCCCATGTGCTCCCCGTCCCCATGATGAACGTCATCAACGGCGGGAAACACGCGGATAACAGTGTTAACCTGCAAGAATTCATGATCATGCCTGTCGGCGCGCCAAGCTTCAAAGAAGCCGTGCGCTGGTGCACGGAAGTGTTCCACACATTGAAGAGCCTATTG
>JAXGRH010000008.1:0-53381 GCA_040766025.1 Clostridia bacterium
GGGATGGCGAAAAAGGGGATAGCGATGCACTTCGCCCATTACTCGAACGAGTCTTTAACGCGGTCTTGAATGCGGAGGCAGAAAGCCAGATCGGAGCCACGCTTGTACGAACGAAGTGAAGAACATCAAACGTATAGCAATGGCTATCGCACACGTGGACTCACCACGTACATTGGAGGACGGGATCTTTTCTAACGAAGAAGGTCTGACGCGCTTAACGGGCGCTCTTTTATTGGAGCTCCATGAGCAGTGGACAGTGGGCAAGCAATACAATGACATGGCTGACTACCACGATTGGATACGAGAAAGAGAAACCGAGAAGTTATTGGGCATGAAACGAATAAAAACAAAGGTTTGCTCGGCATAGGCCGGGGAGGTAAAGGGAAAGTGCATTTACACCGACATTCTTGATTCGACTATAACGCGAAATGGCTTATGATATGTTTATCCGTGAGGTGCTCGGCTGTTACTTGCACCGTGGATTTAAAACCGAAAGTGCGGGAATGATAATTGACTAAAAGTAAGTCGCAGAAAATTTTTGAGAAATATAACCCGGTCGAAGCGGTAACCCGCTGCCCGTACGGGCGCGCGCCCGTACGCAAATTGCTTGATCTGTACGCAAGGGCGGCCGTAAATCTCTATGGCGTCATTTCTAAGGAAGAACTTGCAGAAATATTCAACCGCCAGAACGAGGAACAGACAACCCCCGACGAGGTGGTCACATTGCTACTACCGCTCGTACTGAAACATAAATGGTATTGCTTTTATAAAGAAAACATCGTCCATTACTGGGCAATCGAGGACTTTGAATATGCAGACGCTTGGCTTTTAAAGCAAGGTGAAAAGCCGAGGTTCATCCCTGAAAAGGATGAGTTTTTGAAATTTGCAAACCCATATTACGAGAGCAAAACGCAGGCATCTTTCTGGGATAAACTCCATGAGTTTGCCGTCAAAGAGTGGCCGGATAACAATCAGAGATACCGATTCTACAATGAATTAAAGGAAATCTCGGCGTTCAGCGCAGGAATTTACGAAGTTGGCGAGCTTCTTGAAAAATATGGGCTAATTTTTAGCAGCGAAAAACAAGCCCAGGTGTTTCTCGAGTTGTTTACGGATGCCTGTAACAATATGCGGCTCTGGTCAAATAAAGGTCATACTCCAAACGAGATGAATAAGTATCTTGCAGACCACTTTCCCCAAAACGATCCGTCACAGATCCTCCTGTCGGAAAGGAAAATGATAGGCCGGAACGACCCTTGCCCTTGCGGAAGCGGCAAGAAATATAAAAGATGCTGCCTCCTGATCGAGGAATCCCAAACGGCGCAACTTTCAAGAAGCGAATGCGCCCTGTTTTATGAAACTTGGTATGGATTAATGAGCTTTGTCAACGATCAAAAAAAAGTCATTAACGAGGTGGTCAAGCCGGTTTACCCCAATCCTGTCAGTGACGAGCAGATCTATAAAGTGCGCGAGGTTTTGTGGGAAAATCCAAAATTGATAGACGATTACCTGAACGCCGTGTCACTCACGGACAGAAAAATCGCGCTTCTTGAAGCCTGGCGCGATCACCACAAGAAGGATATGTTCCTTTTGGTGGATTACAAACCCGAATATGCGGTGGTGATTGGCACTAACGAGCAAAAAGAAAACAGGCTGTACGGTATTAAGGGCATTAGTCGGTCGCTGTCAGACGCTATGCAGAGGAAATTACCGACTCAAATTGAAACGGTGCTGTTACCTTTTGAGGACAAAATCATCTATGACAGCTTTACGAGTTCGATGTCCATAAGTTTTGGCGAGGGAGCAAAGAAGATGTTTCGGGAAATGTACGAAAAGGCGATTGTGCACGGGATCATTACGCGTTTGGGTGATGATATATAAAATGATTGTGAAGTCCCTGCTCCTTTTAAATACTTATGGCTTGTCCGTTCACAAGTGAATCTTTCCACCATTTCAAGTAGGATAAAAAGAGAACTGAAAATGATAACCGGAGGAATTGCCTCATGAATAACTTACTCGATCGCGTACAAAGCACGATGCTCATGGGAGCGGGGCCGTCAAGTGTCGCCCCCTCGACCTACCACGCCATGTCGCAGCCCACCTTGGGTCATATGGATCCTTATTTTATCCGGATCATGGATGAATTAATGGCCGGTTTACGCGTACTCTTCGGTACCGAAAATACACTGACCATCCCTTTGTCCGGCACCGGTTCATTGGGCATGGAAGCCTCCTTTGTGAACCTTGTGGAACAAGGGGACAAGGTTCTCATCTTGCAAAACGGTGTTTTCGGTGTCCGCATGGTGGAGGTCGCTACCCGTTTGGGCGCTCAGGTGACAGAGCTTGCCTTTGAATGGGGGACCCCCGCTGATATAGAGGAAGTTGAAAAAGCGCTGCGACAAGACTCTTTCAAAATCGTCGCCGTCGTCATGGCCGAAACCTCCACGGGTGTGTTAAACCCCGTCAAAGAAATCGGGGAGTTGTTGAAAGAAGATACCCTCTACATCGTCGACGCGGTCACCGCCATCGGGGGCATGCCGATTGAAGCGGATCGTTGGGGCGTCGATGTCTGCTACGCCGGCTCACAAAAATGCCTGTCCTGCCCGCCGGGCGCCTCGCCGATTACCTTTTCACCAAGGGCTGTTGAAGCCATTAAAAAAAGAAAAACAAAGGTACCCAACTGGTATGTTGACATGACACTCTTAACAGAATATATGAGCGGCGGCAAACGCGTATACCACCACACGCCTCCGATCAACATGATGTACGGGTTGTACCAGGCGGTGCTAAATATACAGGAAGAGGGACCGGTAAAGGTCTTCGAACGCCATGTGAAGGCGCACGAACATTTGGTGGAACAGCTGGGATCTTTGGGCTGGACACTTTTGGTCGATGAGCCCTATCGTCTCCCGATGCTTAACGCGTTTGTGGTCCCGGGGGGAGTCGATGAGGCTGCGCTTCGATCGACATTATTGAACGAATACCACATCGAGATCAGCGCGGGGCTGGGAGCCCTGGCAGGAAAGATCCTACGCATCGGCCTCATGGGCTACAACGCCAAGATCGAAAGTGTGGACCGGTTGGTGTCGGCCATGCGTCAAATTTGAAGATGACTGTTTAAGGCGCGGTCGCTGTTCACTTTGTGCGTGTGATCCTCCTAAATCCTCCGTCTGTGATTGTCATGGCTCGGATATCAATTCTGAATGCTTATTCAAAGGAAATGATGTGAAATATACTTGCCGCTCATCTTCTTCGTGATTTCATGTATCCTGTTACATGTTGAATTCAAGATGAGCAGGTGAGTATGAACAAGAAACTTGGCTTGAAAAGCCTGATTCTCCGATTGATCTTTATCCTCATAGGTGTCATGGGTGCTGCCTTGGGTTGTGCGCTTTTTCTGCGCGCCGAACTCGGGTCGGACCCCGTCACGGCCTTTGTGGAAGGACTGGGGCGAAGCCTCGGGGTTACGACGGGCATGGCCACCAATATCCTTTATGCGGTAACGCTTGTTATTTTGCTCATTGTCGACCGCAAACTCATCCACCTGGGCACGGCCATCTATGCCTTTGCCATTGGATCCTTCATTGACCTGTTTTACTACCTTATACCCTTTGTTGTGGGCGGCGATCCTTCCATGCTGATCCGCCTCGTCATGATATTAATGGGCACGGTGTTCATCGGGATCGGACTGGGGCTATACCAATCAGCCGAACTGGGGCTCGGTCCCACGGACGGCATTAACCAGACTATCGCCAAAAAGACGGGCATCTCCTACCGCTATGTGCGCATCATCTATGACATCCTGATGACGCTTGCCGGCTGGTTGTTAGGCGGTACCGTTTGGTTCGGCACCCTTTTAGGCGCCTTTGCGATCGGTCCCATCATGGTGCCGGCGATGGAATGGGGTAAGAAGGCGATCCGCAACATGCTTAAAAATTGAACGTTGTTGCATTGATTTCACGCGATTGCCATCTTCCTCCTGTATTCTGATCCAAGTTGAATGAATTGTATGGCGGAAAAAAAGATGAGCGACACCAAAAATAAGACGAAAAAAAGAATAAGAATACGCTGGTCCTGGATTGTAGTTCCAGTCCTTGTGGCATTGTTTTTGTTTTTTTGATTCGGCCGAATCAAAATGGGACATCAAGTACGAACGTACGGGAAGCAACACTCAAAAGGGAAGCCTGACCGTGACGGTTGTCGGAACAGGCCACCTGGGCTACGGCAAAGAGTCGACGCTCGATGTCCCCACAGGAATCTTAGTCGATACGATTCATGTGGAAGAAAATGACCGCGTCAAAAAGGGAGACACACTCGTAAGCTTTGATCCGCTTTCCATAAGACTTGCCATCGCTCAACTTGAATCGGAGATTGACAGCTTGAACCTTGCGATTCAGCGCGCGGCCACGACCGACAATAGCTTGGTGATTAGAAGTCAGGTCGAAGGACGCGTGAAGGCTATTTACGCCGAGGAAGGCGCGTTCGCCCGTGATGTCCATGAACAATACGGATCGGTGATATTGCTTTCCTTAGACGGCAAAATGGCCGTCCACTTTGACAGCCAAAATACACTTTCACTTTCAGACGAACTGCGCGTCGTATTAGAGGACGGCACAGTCAAGACAGGCACCGTGCGTGAAAAGAAGGGTTCAACCTACACCGTGACCTTAACGGACAACGGCCCTAAGATCGGCGAAGCGGTCAAGATTGAAACAAAAGATAAAGAACCCATAGCCGAGGGTGAACTTGTGATTCACCGCTCGTTGCCGCTTATCGTGACGGATGGAAAAGTGAAGACCATCCATGTGAAAGAAAATGAGAAGATTTTGATGGGCTGGGCGCTTATGACCTTAGAAGATCTTTCGCCAGAGGCATCGTATGAAAAATTGTTTGCCGACCGCGAGGACGCCGTTATACGCCTGAATGAGCTGCTTGAGCTGTCAAAAACAAATGCTGTCACAGCGCCTGAAGACGCCATTATTTTAGCGGTCGGATTGACAGAAGATGAGATGACCGGAGATTTCTCGCAGACCGCGATGGGCGAGCTTCGACTTGAAGCGGCGTCGGCCTTTACCTTCGCGCCCTCGGATCGCTACCAGCTCATGATTGACATTGATGAACTCGATATATTATCGGTGAAAGAAGGGCAAGGGGTGTCGGTCACCTTCGACGCGATTGATCGTGAAGCATTTGGCGGCACGATTGAAGAAGTCTCTGACACCGCAATGGAGATGGGCGGGATCGCCCGATTCCTGGCCCGCGTCAGCATCCCCGCAAAAGAGGTCATGCGCATCGGCATGAGCGCAACCGCTACTGTGACGGTGGATGAAAAGGTCGATATCCTAACACTTCCTGTGATCGCCTTGCAGGAAAGCGGCGGCCGTGCCTTTGTCTACACCGAAAAGAATGAAAGAACCGGGAAATTGGAAGGTGAAACAGAAATTCTCACGGGGCTTTCAGACGGCGATCGCATCGAGATCTTGGACGGGATTACAGAAGGCACGACGGTGTATTATCCGGTCGCGTCTCAGGATATGATGTTCCCCTTTGGCCCACCCGGCCATCGAGGCGGGAACAGTGACGAAACGACCCGGGCAAGCGATGGGTAACACCATGATTGAATTGCGCGATGTCTCGAAAATCTACCATGTCGGTGGACAGGAAGTGCGCGCGCTCGATGAGGCCTCCTTGGCAATTCGCGAAGGCGAATTTGTCAGCATTGTCGGGCCTTCCGGCAGCGGGAAGACTACCATGATGAACATCATTGGCTGTCTTGATGTGGCCGACAGCGGAGAGTACATCCTGGACGGGCTTTCCATTGATCGCTATTCGGACAGGGAATTGGCGCATATCCGAAATGAAAAAATCGGATTTGTGTTTCAAAACTTCAACTTGCTCTCACGCCTGACCGCGGAAGCCAATGTGGAACTCCCCTTGATTTACCAGCGCATCACGATGGGTGAAAGAAAAAGACTTGTGACAGAAGCCTTGGAGCGCGTGGACCTGATTGACCGGCGAAAGCATAAACCCTTTGAGCTCTCAGGCGGCCAGCAGCAGCGCGTCGCGATTGCCAGAGCCCTTGTCACTAAGCCGTCTTTGTTGTTGGCTGATGAACCCACAGGGAACCTTGACTCTAAGACAGGGGCGGAGATCATTGAATTATTCCACGAACTCCACAGGGCCGGAAATACGATTGTCTTGATTACGCACAACCCGGATGTTGCAAAAACCGCTGACCGCATGGTGCATATCTTTGACGGTAAGGTATACGAGGAGGCAATCTTGTGATTTTCCAGTCGATCCGCATGGCATTTGAATCGATTACAGCGAACAAGATCCGCTCCTTTTTGACGATGCTGGGGATCATCATCGGCGTAATCGCGCTCGTGGTGCTCGTGTCGCTTGTAAGCAGCGCCTCCGACTCCGTGACCGAGCAGGTGTCTACCTTAGGGACCGACATGCTGACGGCGATGGTACTGGATGACAAAGGGTACCCCTTAAAACTAAATGACTTGGAACGTCTTTCGCAGCACCCCTCCGTAGGCCAAATTGCGCCCTTAACGCAGATGGTGGTGAATGCGAAGCACGGTTACACCGAAGAAAAATCAACGCTTTACGGAACGCTCCCCAGCTACGGGGAGATCCACCATTGGAAATTAAAACAGGGGCGCTTTTTGCGCACAAGTGACGTCGATAACAGCGCCTATGTCTGTGTGCTCAGTATTGAAGCTTGGGAAAAATTCTTCGGCCAAAGTGATCCCTTAGGCGAGACAATCAACCTCGGGGGAAGAGATTTCACCGTGGTGGGTGTGTTAGAAGAAGATACTTCGCTGATGAGCGCCATGACGACCTCCGTCAAAATCTACGCGCCCTATACGGTGCTGACCCGTATGTCAGCCATGCGGGGCGGCATCTCCAATTTTATCGTGACGCCCAATAATCCGAAAAGCATGGATGAGGCGGAAGAGACACTGCACTCATTTTTAATGCGGCGTTTGAAAAACGATGAAAACGCCTTCTTCGTGTTCAACCAGTCAAACCTCATGGAGGTTGTCGGAACGGTCACCGATATGCTGTCCTATCTATTGGGCGGCATCGCGGCGATTTCACTTCTTGTCGGCGGGATTGGCATCATGAACATCATGCTGGTCTCCGTCACGGAGCGCACGCGTGAAATTGGCATCCGAAAAGCGATCGGCGCGACCAAAAGCGGTATTCTATTCCAGTTCCTGATCGAAGCCCTCGTCGTGAGCCTCATGGGTTGCGCGATCGGCATATTGCTGTCATTTGGGCTTTTACAAATCGCCACCCTCATAGCCAAAGGACTTATTACTTTCAACCTATCGCTTCAAATTGTCATGATCGCGGTGGCTTTCGCGATCGCCATCGGTGTATTGTTCGGACTCTATCCGGCGTACAAGGCGGCGGACAAACATCCGATTGAAGCACTGCGCTACGAAGGCTAAGCATATTTATTCGCTTTTTGTTATTATAAATACCTAAATCATTCGAATCGGTTTAACACCACGAACAATTGAATAGTGTGTAGCGGCACGTGCTTGAAGAAGTATTTTGGCGACGACAGAAAGGGAGATGTATGAAGGTCACAGTGATCGGAGCGGGTAATTCAGGTCTTGCCATGGCGGCCCATATGAGCCGGGAAGGGCATGAGGTGACCTTGTGGAATCGGACAGAAGCCAACGTCAAAACCCTCATGAAAACACGGTTGATTCATTCGGAGGGTATGATCGAAGGCCATGTGCCGATTCATAATGTCACCTGTAATCTGGATGAGGCGCTAGAAAAACCTGAATTAATCTTGATTACCACCCCGGCCAACGCGCATCGGGAGCTGGGCTGCCGCATCGGGAGAAGCATCCAAAATGAGCCGCTCATTTTATTAAATCCAGGCCGAACTTTCGGCGCCTTAGAGTTTCAGATCGCTTTTGAATCGGTGAACCCAAAACTGCGGCCGTTGATCGCGGAGGCGCAGACCATTATCTACACCTGCCGCAAAACCGAGGGCGACCGCGTCCATATCCTTGCGTTGAAATCGGATGTGTTGCTGTCAACTTTTCACGCGGAATCCAATGAAAATTTGATCGCTTCTCTGCCCGAATGCCTTCAGCAATATTTCATTCCCGCAAGCTCCATGATCGAAACCTCCATCGGTAATGTCGGCATGATCCTTCATTCGGCCCCCCTGCTCCTAAATGCTGGTTGGACGGAGAACGAATCCAATATTTATCGCTACTACTATGACGGCATTACACCGACAGTAAGCGCCTTTTTAGAAAAAATTGACGCTGAGCGCGTGCGTGTCTCAAAAGCCTTGGGGCACCCTGTCGAAACGACACGTGACTGGATGCGGCGTACCTATAAGATCGAAGGCGAAACATTATTTGACTGTCTGCAAAATAACGAAGCCTACCAACGAATCGAAGCCCCCACCACGCTCCTTCATCGGTATATTTTCGAGGACGTTCCCACGGGTCTTGTGCCGCTTGAAGCAGTGGGCGAAAATTTAGGACTTGACATGCAATACACCACACTTGTCATTGATCTTGCCTCCCATCTCATGGATACTCATTTCAGAAAATCAGGCAGGAACCTTAACCGCCTGGGACTTTCTTCAGGCACGCTCTGTCTGCATGAAATACTGGAAGGGCGGGTCGGTCATGCATGATAGAAAAAAGCCGCGTTACGGATTACTCAAACCATCGGTTGACGCGCATACGATCGGCATTCACTCCGTTAAAAATTTACTTGAAAGCTGTGGTTATGAAGTCGTTTTGGCAGAGGGAGAAGTCTCAGAGGCGCTCGAGCGCTATACGGATGAAAGGATGCGTCTTCTTGTCATCGATTGGATCAAGACCCATAATCTTCAGCGCGTCGGCCTAAGCTACCGCCTTGACGAAGAGGAGGCCGTCCGGCTGATGGGCTCCTTGGTGGAGGAGATGAAGCGGGCGAATCTTTTTGATTTTCAGGGAGGTCCTGTGGACTTTCTTTTTTTTGCGGGACTTCCCGAAGCCTGCCGCAAGATCGAATTGGAATCGCGAGGGCTTGTCCGGGTATTCCAAGGAGGCGAGACGGCTGCAAAAACACTTTTAGCGATGGGCGTCCCCCTTGAACAGATCCCCTCTGAATACAGTGAAAGTTCCCGCTACGATCAGTCGCTTTTGGAATTTGGCAAGAAAATTATAAAAAAGGGAGACTACCGGGGGAAGCCTCCCCCGGACCGCTCGGGTTATGAGGGTTATGGCAGTCCTCAAGATACGCTTGTCAAACGCTTGGAATACAGCCAAAAACACGGTACACTCCCCCTTATTCGAGCGCATGTTGGGCCTTTTTCTTCGTCCCTTACAAGAGAAGAGTCGGTCGCTTTGTTTCTCGACTGGGTCAAGACACTTAGCCTCGGCAATCAGCTGGATATTCTGTCCATAGGAAGCTCTCAGCTGACGCAGTCCCATTTTGGCGAAGACTGGGAGGGTTTGCCGAACGGCGGCGGCGTGCCGATTAACTCACCCGATGAATACGCGCAAGTATGGGAGGCCTCGCGCCCCATGCTCGTGCGCACTTACGCGGGCACGAAAAACATCCCCGAACTTGCCAAGATGCACGAAGAGACGTTAAACATGGCCTGGCATGCCCTGTCCTTGTGGTGGTTCAATCAATTGGACGGCCGGGGTCCCAATGATCTTTACACGAATCTGTTGCAACATGAAAAGACCATGCGCTGGATCGCCCAAAAAAATAAGCCCCTCGAGGCCAATGTCCCGCACCATTTCGCCTTTCGCGGCGCGGATGACGTGACGTTTATTGTGTCAGCATACCTTGGGGCTAAGTGGGCAAAACAGTTGGGCATCCGGCATTTTATCCTGCAGGATATGCTGAACACGCCCCGTTCAACATGGGGGATTCAGGATTTGGCGAAATCAAGGGCCATGCTGGCGCTTGTCAGGGAATTGGAAGATTCTGGTTTTCGTATTTATTTGCAGCCGCGCGCCGGCCTTGATTATTTTCGACCTGACCTTGATCTGGCAAAAGCGCAGCTTGCGGCGGTCACGGCCCTCATGGACGACATCGAACCTTGGGACGATAGGAGCCCTTGGATGATTCATGTGGTGAGTTTTTCAGAAGCCTTGCACCTTGCGACCCCTGAGGTCATTCATGAGAGCATCGAGATTACACGTCACGCGCTTTCGCGTTACCGGGCGCTTCGCAAAAAAGGCGATGTGGACGATATGGGGAAAAATAGTGAGGTGAAGCGCCGTTCACAGGCGCTCTTTACTGAGGCAAAGGCGGTGATCCGAGCGATTGAATCATCGCTCGAAAAACCTTACAGCGCAGAAGGCTTTTACCAGATTTTCACCGCAGGCTTCCTGCCCGTACCCTACCTTTGGGGGGAGGCGGATGAATTACAGTACGCGAAAAACTGGATGACCAAGCCTTATAAGGGAGGGGTCGTCCTCGTCAATGAAGATCTTTCACCGATGACGGCCGACAATCGCACGGCTATCGCAGGCCGACACCTGAAAGACGCGGCCTACGCCCTTCGAGCAAGGATAAAAGCTACTTCACCCTTGACTTAATGACCTCAAAGCCGACACGGTTAATGGCTTTTTCAATCGCCTCAATGGAGGTGGCATTGTCATCAAAGTCAAATTTGACCTTGCTTGAGCTAAAGGACAGCTTGAGTGAATCCTGATCGATGCCTTCGATATTCTTTAAAGCCGCCTCAATTTTTTGGGTGCAGGAGGGGCATACGAGTGTTTCTAATTGAATATTGGCTGATTTCATTGTTCTTTTTCCTTTCATGATTTCAAACGGTAGCGAAGTAAACGCATGCCGTTTAAGATGACGACCAAGATGCTTCCTTCATGCACGAGCATGCCGATCGACATATTCATCCATTCTCCGAAGAGCACACTGGCTAAAAGCGCGATCACGACCCCGATGGCGATCACGATATTTTGAATCATATTTCTTGAGGTAGCCTTCACGAGGCCCAATGCATGAGGCAGCCGTGAGAAGTCGGAGTTCATGAGCACCACGTTTGAGGTTTCAATCGCCACCTCCGTGCCGCTTCCCATGGCGATGCCGATCTGCGCGGTGGCAAGTGAGGGACTGTCGTTCACGCCGTCACCGACGAAGGCAACGGTGGCGCCTTTACCGATCTGTTCTTTCACGTAGGCGGATTTGTCTTCAGGCAGCATATGGCCGTGCGCCTTTGAGAGTCCCAGTTCGCGCGCGATCACATCGACGGTCCCCTGGTTGTCGCCGGAGAGCATGACAAGCTCTTTGACGCCCAGTTTTTTGATGCGCTCTAAGCCTTCTTTGACGCCGGGGCGGATCGGGTCCCGGATGCCCATCAGGATCGCGAGTTCCCCGTCGACCGCGGTGAGGACAAGGGAATAACCTTTTTCTTCGAACTGATGAAGATCCTCTCGGACGGCCTCGGACAACACGACCGCTTCTTGTTCCATGAGCGCTACATTGCCGACCGCCACCCGATGGCCGTCTACTTGGGCGACGATGCCGCCGCCCCGTATGACGTTTGTGTCGCTTACGGGGTAAATAGTGGCTTGTCCTATTTCTTCTAAGACAGCTTTTGCCAAGGGGTGATCAGATTCACGCTCGATGCTTGCTAAATAATGCAAGGCATTTTCGATGTTTTCTCCGTAATAGCGCTTATCGGCGACAGCCGGGTTGCCGATGGTCAGTGTGCCTGTTTTGTCAAAGATCATCTGATCAAGACGGGAGAAATCAGAGATGACCTCACTCCCCTTTAGAAGAATGCCGTGGCTTGCGCCGTTTCCGATCCCTGCAACGTTGGACACCGGAACGCCGATAACAAGCGCCCCCGGGCATCCCAATACGAGGATGGTGACGGCCAGCTCCATGTCACGGGTGAAGGCGAATACTAATAAAGCGATGAGGAGGACGACGGGCGTGTAGTATTTGGCGAAGCGATCGATGAAGCGTTCGGCTTCAGATTTTGAGTCCTGTGCCTCTTCGACAAGCTCGATAATTTTACCGAAGGTCGTATCCTCGCCGACACGGTCGGCCTCGATCTGCAATGTGCCGTTTTCTAAGATAGTGCCGGCATAGACAAGCGCGTTCATTTCTTTTAGAACGGGCAGTGATTCGCCGGTGATGCTGGCCTCGTTGACGCTGCCCTCGCCCGTAAGGACTGTTCCGTCCACCGGGATTTTGGCGCCTGTTTTGACTAAGAGCACATCACCGATGTCGACATCGTCGACATCGATTTCTTCAAAATCGCCGTCATCCATTTTCTTCCAGGCGGTCTCAGGCGCCATCTCGGTTAAAGCCCGAATGGCTGAACGCGTCTTGTTTAAAGTGCGTTGTTCAAGGTAGGCGCCAAAAAGGAAGAGGAAGGTCACGATGGCCGATTCTTCGAAATTTCGGATGGCAAAAGCGCCTGCCACAGCCATGGTGACGAGCACGTCGATGCTCACCACTTTCACGCGCAGGGCTTGAAAGGCTTGGATGGCGATCGGCAGCACCCCGAGTATGGACGCTGCGATGAGCGTCCATTCAAAAAGAGCATGAAGCCGGTGCTCCACTTGACAATGAAAGCTGTTGCGATCAGGATCCCGATCACAAGCGCGATCTTATTTTTATTTCTCAAAATAATTCTTTGCATAGTGATGACTATTTTGGAAGCGCCGTATGAAGCTCTGAAAGCATCTGGTAAACCGCTTCGTAGGTCTCACAGACATCGCCTGGAACAGCAAAATGATCCGTGATCTGACTCAGTTTTTCGAATTCAGCTTTCAGTTCACCTAAATCAAGTTCATATAATTTTTCGCGTATGACATCGAAATGCTTTTTGACTTCATGAAATTCCGGATGCGTATCGCCGTGGACACGGGCGACAACCGGCACATAAAGCTCCAATTTTTCGCGGTATTTTTCAAATAATTCGTTAAAAGTTGTCATCTGACACTCCCCCTTTGTAAAAAAGATCCGCAAGGATCGTACCATAATTTTAAAAAGGAGCGTTTGATGTGTTGCAAGTATTACGCTTGTTTTAGGATGTTCGAAAAACCAAGCGACTTGGCGTAGTCCAGGACTTCATGGTATTCCCGATGACTTAAAAATCGCCGCATGTCAGGGCGACGTTCACAGGGGTTAAATGAGCGCGGATGGTACTGCCCCATGATGGACAGGGCTGTATCCAAGGGGACTCTCTTAGAGATCTGTTCTAACACCTGAAAAGAATCTTTTACAGCGCCCGGCAAGACCAGGTGGCGGATCATGATTCCCGATTGCATGATGCCGTCCTCGTCATAGTGCGCTTGGGCTTGCTGGCGGAACATTTCTTCAAGCGCGAAATAGGCGATTTCGGCGTAGTTGGGCGCCCCACAAAGATCGTCGGAGAGTGTTCGATCATGAAACTTCATGTCAACCAGGTAAATATCGACGATGTCCGCGACGTTTTTCAAGCTTTTCACAGTCTCATAGGCGCTGCTGTTCCAGATAATGGGAACGGGTCTCTTTTTCCATATGTTTGTTTAAAAGAGGATTCTTAAGAGATTGGGGATGCGGTCGGCGTAGTGACTGGGAGTGACAAGGTTCAAATTGTGAACGCCGGTTTTCAACAACGCTTCCATTTTGTCTGCCAGCTGTTCTTGGCTCAGCCTTACCCCGCGATGTTCGTGACTGATGTCGTAGTTTTGACAAAAACAGCAGCGAAGCGAGCATCCGGTAAAAAAGATGGTGCCCGACCCTCTGTGTCCGCTGAGCGGGCGTTCTTCTCCATAGTGAGGCATAAGGCTTGTGACGCGAAGGTCCGAAAAACCTTCATCGGATCCGCAAAAACCGGGATGCTCTCGGGTGCGCGGTGATTGACAGTCGCGCGGGCAGAGCCTGCAAAAACTTTCTTTATTTTCAATATTCATGGTCTTTTATGGTTTAGGAGAAAATGTCAGATACGCTATTTTCGAGATCCCATAGGCTTGTGAAAAGAATTCCTTTCCTTGTTGCCAAAGATAGGTTCCGCCTTGGGCACGGTTTTTCTCATCAATGTAATTATTGTAAAAGAGGATCGGTTTTTCTAAAATTTGCGATCGTTCTTGATACGCTTTGTGTTCTTTGTCGTCCCATTCATCCTCGGGATAATCGCAGTGGACCGGCCAAAGGAACAGGTCAGTCACAGGATCGCAGGCGGCGATGGCTGTGATTAATTCATCTTCCCAAAAATCGCCGCAGACTAAAGGCGTCATGCGCAGCTTTTGCCATGTGAAGCTTTGAAATGTGCGACCTTCCCGGTAGTCGGGATTGGCGTGGGGTTTTTTCCAGCCGTGTGACACACGGCGGTAATTGTTGAGGATGGCGCCTTTTTCATCGATGAACATATAAGACGAATAAAGGCCGCCGGCTTTGTTCTCGTAGTAACCAAAACCGACGGCCAATTTGTTTTCTTTGGCCCATTGGCGCACTTTCGTGATTTCAACGCCTGTCTGAAAGAGCGCCTTTTGGACATCCTCCTTGTAAACAAAGCGCATGGCGTCGAAGCCTTGGAGGAAGGCTTCTCCGAATAAAATCAGGTCCGCTTCGTTTTTTGCCGCTTCACGCATCGCCTGTTTCATCACACGCATGTTGTACTCGATGTCATCGAGTCTGGAAATGACGTTCGCACAGGCGATGCGAATGGGGCGATGTATGCCGTTCATGGTGTAGCCTTAGGACGCCTCGATCGGGATGAAATTGAAGATCGTAACGTCAAAAAGTCCCATGTCTGTGAGTTTTAGCTCAGGGATCACGGGGAGGGCCATGAAGCAAAGGGTCATGATCGGTTCGACCGTTTCGCTGACGCCCAATTCACGGACGGCCTTTTCGTGCAATTCGGTTAACTTGTCATTCACCCATTCTCCCGAACGATCGCTCATGATGCCGCCCACCGGGAGGGGGAGGCTTCCGATCACTTCTTTGTCTTTAACTAGGATCACGCCGCCTTCTTGTTTGATCAGTTCTTCCACCGCAAAGGCCATATCCTCATCGTTCGTGCCCGTGACAATGACGTTGTGTGAGTCGTGCGCGATCGTCAAGGCTACCGCCCCTCTTTTGATGCCGTAGCCGCGAAGGAGTGCGACGGCCACATTACCGGTATTTTTATGGCGCTCGATGACCGCGATCTTCACGATGTCCTCGTTGGGATCGTTGATGAAATCGCCTGTTTCATCGCGCTTGATAGTCGCAATGCCCTTGCCGGTGACGACTCCTCCCGGGAGAATGTCGATGGTATGCACGCGATCGCCCTTCAGGTTCAGTTTCAGTTTGTCGATGGAAAAATCTTTCACATGGACGCTGCTTCTCACCGCTGTGGTATCCGCGCGCTTCACCTCGGGGAGGTAGTGACCGTCTTCGGCCACAAGCTTTCCATCGATGAAGACGTATCGGGCTTTGAATTCTTGGAGGTTATTCATGAGCGCGATGTCGGCGCGTTTTCCGGGGAAGATCGCGCCCCGATCTTTCAGTCCGAAGGCTTCCGCCGCGTTTAACGTCGCCATCTGGACGGCGACAACGGGGTGGATGCCGAATTTTACGCATTTTCTCAAGTGATCGTCCAGGTGTCCTTCTTCAAGAATGGTCTTGGGCTGGCGGTCGTCTGAGCATAAGAGGCAGCGCCTCGCGTTGCGGTCGGTGACCACAGGGAGCAGGTCTTCTAAGTTATGGCAGGCAGATCCCTGGCGCATGAGAATGTACATGCCGTTCGCCAGACGGTCTTCCATCTCTTCGGCGGTGGAGCATTCGTGGTCGGCAAGGATCCCCGCGGAGGTGTAGGCATTGAGCTCCTTGCCCTTGATCCCCGGGCTGTGTCCGTCGATCAGTTTATTATGTTTTTTTGCGGCAATAAGCTTGTCAAGCACAGCCGGGTCCGCGTAGATAATGCCGGGGAAGTTCATAAATTCGCCAAGACCCAGGATGCGGTCGTCGGCTAAGGGACCCTCAAGATCCTTGGCTTCAAGAATGGCGCCCGCATTTTCAAAAGGCGTTGCGGGGACGCAAGAGGGCACCACGTATTCGATATGAAGCGCGGCTTCTTTTGCGGCCTCGAGCATGTAGTTCAGTCCGTCGAGGCCGGCCACATTGGCGATCTCATGCGGATCCGCGATAATGGTCGTGGCCCCGAAGGGCACCAGCAGTCGGCTGATTTCTTCCGGCGTCACAAAGGCGGATTCAATATGGATATGCGCGTCAATCAGGCCGGGGAGCGCGTAAAGCCCTTGGGCATCGATCTCTTCCTTCCCTTCATAATCGCCTGTACCGGCGATCAGGCCATCGACAATCGCGATGTCTCCTTTTCGGATCTCACCGGAACCGACATCGACTATTTGACAATTCTTGATGACAAGGTCGGCGATTTCTCTGCCGGCCGCCACATCGATCAAATGTTTGAGTGCTTCGTGGGTCATAGGGGCCTCCATTTCTTCGTCCTTATTATGAAATTTCCCAGATTATTTCGACGGTTTCTTCAAAGTTTAACTCGCCCGGTTCAATGTCGAGCGAGAGGGAAGCTTGGATGTCCTGGCCTTGAAAGCGCGCGCTTCGCATGGTTTCCTGACGGAAGATGAGTTCTTCTTTGCCGTAATGGATCTGAAGCATCTTTCCCAGTTTGACCTTCGCGGATAGAGCCAACAGGCGGGCCGTATCGGATGCGTCAGACACCGCTTTTTGGAGCAGTTGTTCCTTGATGGTTTTTACATTTTTCACCGCGTAGTGGATATTGAATTCCACCGGAACAGCACTCGTTATTATGGCGGTTAACGCGTCACCCAGACGCTTGTGATCGGCCTCAAATTCAATCGTTAACTGGTGATTGAAGCGGTACCCTGAAAATTTCTGCCGGTATTGTCCGTCGGGATCGCGTTCATTTTCATAGTGGCTGTCGATTGAAAAATGAAGGGTCGTAAGTTCTGTCTTTTTGAACTTCTTTTTCGAAAAAGCCTGTTTCAATTGATCGGTCCATAGGGCGGATGTTTCGACCGCTTCTTCGTAGTCTGCTAAAGTGGTCATTCAGGGTTAAAAACAGTTGGATGGTATCCGGTTTCACGGACATCCGACCTCGTCCCGATGACGCGCAATGTTTGGTCCATCTCTCAATACCTCTTTACTCAGAGCTTGTTGTAAACTTATCTTAGCACGATTAGCGGAGGCCTAGGCTTCCTCTGACGTGCTATGATTTATGATGTGATGGTATCGATCGTTTGAATCGTAAGCAGGCGCTTGCGGGACAAGCGTCCAGATATTTGTTATTCTGGTAAGGAGTAACAAATCGCTTATCGGGGGATTGGTTTATATTATGAAGAAAACCTGTGAAGTAATGGCATCAACGTCGCTATTTGCCGGACTGGATCACGAACTCTATCTGGAATACTGCAAGGACACACATGTCCACCTGCATGGCAAGGACACCTGATCATTATGGAGGGGGTGGCCTGCCAGGGAATTGGCGTCATCATTGAAGGGCAGGTGGCCCGTCAAAAATACACGCCGACAGGCGAATTCACGACACTTAATCTGTTGGGCCCGGGCACGGTCTTCGGAGCAGATCTTATTTTTTCCACGAATAAACTCTATCCTTACTCTTTGGAAGCGCGCACTTGTGAAAACGATTTTCATTTCAAGAGAAGATTTGCTCTCGCTCATTGCCAACAGTTCGCAGTTACTTTTAAACTACATGTCCTTTTTATCCGACCGCGCACGCGAACAGGATCAGAGGATTCATCTTCTGTCACAAAAGACACTGCGACTTAAGATCTCAAGTTATTTACTATCCTTATTGGAAGAGCAGCTCGTCTTTGAAGGGAAGTCATTGCGTGAGGCGATCGAAGTGCCGACAACCTCCGCGGTGATGTTGCCTGTTTCAAAAGAAGTCGTGGCAAGGCTGTTGGCCATGCCGAGACCTTCGTTTTCGCGTGAGTTGATCAGCATGGAAAAGGACGGACTGATACGTGTCAGCGGCCGAAATATTTGGCTGATGGATCTTTACGGGCTCGCTTGCGGGCTGTACGAAGACTGCGACACAGAATAACTTCTCGGGCGGTGTTTGAACCGCCCCTTATCTTGGTAAAATGCCTGTGTCTTAACGACCGGGCTGATAATAGACACGCCTTAGGTGTGTTATTGGGAGGATCATCATGAGTTTTAAGTCAGACATCGAAATCGCGCAGGAGGCAAAGTTGCGACCCATCAGCGAAATCGCGAAAAGGGCCGGCATCGACGAAAAATATCTTGAATATTATGGGCGCTACAAGGCGAAAGTATCTCTCTGACGCGCTTAGTGATAATAAGAACAAACAGGGAAAATTGGTTCTGGTGACGGCCATTACGCCGACGCCGGCAGGTGAGGGAAAAACCACGACGACGATCGGGCTTGCCGATGCCATGACCCGCTTGGGTAAAAGCTGTACCCTGGCGCTCCGTGAGCCCTCGATGGGTCCCGTGTTCGGGATCATGGGGGCGCGGCCGGAGGCGGCTACGCACAGGTCGTTCCGATGGAGGATTTGAACCTTCACTTTACAGGAGATTTCCACGCGATCGGTGCGGCTAACAACCTTTGGCGGCCTTGATCGATAACCATATACAACAAGGCAATGCGCTCAATATTGACCCGCGTCAGATTACCGGAAACGTGCGGTTGATCATGAATGACCGCCAGCTTCGATTTATCGTGGACGGTCTGGCGGGCGTGTGAACGGACACCGCGTGAGGACGGCTTTGAGATTACGGTCGCCTCTGAGTGATGGCGGTTTTCTGCCTTTCCACCTCAATTACGATCTAAAAGAGCGTAGCGCATCGTCATCGGCTATTCGTAAGCGTGAGCGTGCTCGCGATCGAGGCGAACGGCGCGGCCGCGTTCTTAAAGGATGCCTGCAGCCGAACTTAACCAGACACTGGGAACCCGCCCATGTGCACGGCGGACCTTTCGCGAACATTGCGCACGGCTGTATGCGTGCTTGCGACCACCATGGGTTTGGTGCACGCAGACTACCTCATTACAGAGGCGGGTTTTGGCGCGGATCTCGGCGCTGGTGTTCATTGACATCAAGTGCCGCGCAACGGTCTCGATCCGAGCGCGGTTGTTTTGTCGCGACCGTCCGCATTGAAGATGCACGGCGGTGTGGCAAAAGCAGACCTGAAAGAAGAGAACCTTGAAGCCTTGGCGGCCGGAATGGACAACCTGACTCAGCACGTGCGAAATGTCATCGATGTCTTTAACCGTCCGGTCGTGGTGGCCATTAACCGCTTCCCCGACGACAGCGAAGCGGAACTTGAACTGGTCCGTGAAGAATGTGAAAAACAAGGTGTCCATGTAGCTCTGTCAGAAGTGTGGGGCAAGGGTGGAGAAGGCGGTGTTGAACTGGCCGAAGAGGTCATTCGCCTTTGTGAACTGCCCAGCCAGGGCGATCTTGGATTTGTCTACGGTGAAGACACGACAATCCGCGAGAAAATTGAAGCGATCGCCAAGCGTGTGTACCGCGCGGACGGTGTCGACTTTGTGGGCCCCGCGGTGAAACAGTTGAAGGTGTTAGAGGACAATGGCTTTGGCAAGTTGCCCGTCTGCATCGCCAAAACACAGTATTCTTTTGCGGATGACCCGAAAATGATCGGTGTTCCGAAAGATTTCCGCATCACGGTACGTAACCTAAAAGCTTCGGCAGGAGCCGGATTCATTGTCGCCCTGACAGGTGACGTCATGACCATGCCGGGATTGCCGAAAGTGCCTTCCGCGGAGAAGATCGACGTGGATGAGAGCGGGAAAATTTCCGGATTGTTCTAAAAAAAAATTACAAGCGCGCCGGGATGTCGCGGTATAAGCCTGAAAGTGGGGATAAATAAAGATGGATCAGATTCAACAAGCACTAATGGAGATGGCCTCGAGCCTGAACCGGGTGATCGGCGTCACAGACGGTCAGGGGATCGTGCTGGTCGCGTCAGATGAGCAGTTGATCGGTGGACAGGATCCCGCTGTAAGAGCACTGTTGGCCTCGGGGGATACCTTGGCAACCGCCGGCAACATGACATACCGGGTGACGGAGCAAAACGACGGAAACCTTGCGATCTGTTTTGTGGAGGGCACCGATGACATCGCGCGCGCTTATGTGGAACTTCTGTCGCGCTGGATGATGGCGGAGCAATGTAAGAGTGAGGAGCGCGAAACACGGGAGATCGAGCACAAGGCGATGTTCTTGAAGAACGTCCTTTTGGAGAATGAACTTCCCGGCGATATCCCTTTGAAGGCGCGCGAATTTAAAATTCGCTACGCCGAACGGCGAGTGGTGCTGTTGCTTCACTTTAAACCGGAAGAATTTAAGGCGGTTTTGGAAACGCTGGAAGAGCAATTCACAGGCCGCCCGGATGATTATATCCTCCCGATTGACGAAGAGAATATTGTCATCATGATCGAGGCCACCGATGAGAACATTGAGGGTCTTGATGAATCCTTGCTGGCGCTTGCCAACATCTTGAAAGAGAGCGCGATGGTCGATGTCAAGATCGGCGTCAGCATGACGGCGTCGAATCTGACCGAGACCGCCAAGGCTTATCAGGAAGCATCGATCGCGCTCATTGTCGGCGAGATTTTCCAGGGTGAAGAAATGCCGGTCATGCGTTACGAAAGACTGGGCTTGGGCCGTCTCATTTACCAGCTTCCGATCACGCTTTGCGAACTGTTTTTGCGTGAAGTGTTTGAACCGGGCACCTATGAGGCTTTAGATCCGGTGACGATGGGGACCATCAACAAGTTTTTCGAAAACAACCTGAATGGCAGTGAAACCTCCAGACAGTTATTCGTCCATCGAAATACACTTGTCTACCGACTGGATAAAGTGGAGAAAATCACAGGGCTTGATCTGCGCAACTTTGAAGACGCCGTCCTGTTCAAGCTGGCGGACATGGTGCGCGACTATCTGGCCTATGTGGAAGATCAAAAAGCGAAACGACAGTAATGGGCTATATTACTTTTGAGAATGTCAGCAAAACTTACGCCAACGGTACGCTTGCGCTGCATGACATCTCATTT
Organism: Clostridia bacterium; assembly: GCA_040766025.1. Taxonomy (GTDB): domain Bacteria; phylum Bacillota; class Clostridia; order Saccharofermentanales; family DTU023; genus UBA4923. The sequence goes on from JAXGRH010000008.1 coordinate 21,053, forward strand.
AACATTGAAGAAGGCGAATTTGTCTTCCTGATCGGTGAGAGCGGCGCCGGCAAATCAACGGTGTTTCGACTTTTAACGCGCGAAGAAAACCCGACCGCGGGGCGCGTGTCCGTCGAGGGCTTTGATCTGGCGCAGCTCGAAGACCGGCGCATTCCCTACCTTCGCCGCAAGATCGGCATGATTTTTCAAGATTTCCGGCTGATCGATACCTTAACGGTCGGTGAAAATGTCGCGCTCGCGATGGAAATGATCGGCGAATCTCCCAAAAAAATTAAACAGCGTGTCCCGCTTGTCTTATCGATTGTCGGGCTGCGCCGTAAAATGAATCACTACCCGACCCAATTATCAGGTGGTGAACAGCAGCGTGTATGCATTGCCCGCTCATTGGTCAATAAACCCAGGCTCATTATCGCGGATGAACCGACAGGCGACCTGGATCCTGTGAACGGCGAGGCGATCATGGCCTTGCTCGAACGCATTAATCGTGAGAACGGGACGACAGTGATCACCTGCACACACGACCGCGACATTGTGGACCGTATGAACCGGCGCGTGATTGAGATCTGCGACGGCGTGCTCGTACGCGATGACGCTGAGGGACTTTATATTTTGGAAAGCGAGCGCAGAAACGGTCGCTTTACCCAAGAGATCTGCGCGCCGGATCGTGAAGAACAGGCTCGGATCATTCACGAAGAACTCGAAGAGGGCCGTGACGCGCTGCGTCAGTTTCGCGATGAAAACGGCGACCGCATTGACCGGCGCGCGCAAAAAATGCGTGATACGGTGAAACGTGACGATTTTTACGCCGAGTTAAGAAAAAATGTCACCGCCAGGCGAAGCCGGCAGACTGATGAAGAGACGCTATCGCGCACGGGGCGTGTACCTGTTATTCGATTAAGGGAAAGCGAAGACGATGAAAGTTAACGAGTGGCGTTACGCGACAAAAGCGGGCATCAACGGGCTCATTCGGCACCCGCTTTTATCGGTGGCTGCAGTGACGACTTTAGCCCTGATGCTTTTCTTGATGAGTGCCTTTATGGCGGTTTCCATGAATGCGAATCACCTCTCGGAAGTGGCCGCCCGGCAACCCCCAATTGAGGTGTCCATGAAGGTGGGCTCGACGGTGGAAGAGATTACAACGGTCGGTCATCGATTTTTTTGTCCAATCACCCGTATGTGCAAGAGTTGCAAATGTCGACCCCCGGAGGAGAACTTCAATCGCTTTAAACAAGAGATGGGAAAAGATGAACTGTGGGAAGACTTCGATTACAAACGGTCCATTCCCTATACCTTTAGTCTGAGGCTTGAGGATCCATCCTACGCGCCTACCTTTCAGAGGAAGTGGAAGAATACCATATGGTGAATGAGGTATTGATGGAATCGCACCTCATGTCACTGCTTGACAGCGTGCGAAATTGGACAAGAAAAGTGGGGATCATTGTTTTTAGTATCCTCACCGTCACCGCCGGCGTCGTGGTGTCGAATACGGTCCGGATTGCCGTGCTCTCAAGGGGCCGTGAAATCAATGTCATGAAGTATGTGGGGTCCACGAACGCCTTCATCCGCACGCCTTTCATCATCGAGGGCGCGCTTATCGGCCTTGGCGGAGCCCTTGTGGCAAGCATTTTGGCGTCCTTTATCTACGAGCGTCTTGTCGTGCGGTTAAATCCCGGCCCGACGGCTTCGGGGATGTCTGAATTTGTGCTCTTGCCCGCCTCCGAGGTGACGGCAACGCTCTTTTTACTGAACTTGGCCGTGGGCATTTTGCTTTATGTGCTCGTGAGCGCGGTATCCGTCAGAAAGTACGCGCGCGTATAACGCGTATAATGAGATACAGGGGGATGCCGCGTTGGTGAAAAAAAGACATCGCAAGCAAATGACACTGAAAAGCGCTGCCCTGTTTATGGCGATGCTCATCGTTTTACCTTTTTTATTGCCGTCAAACGCGGTCATGGCCGCACGATCGCTGCAAAGCATCCAAAAGGAACTGGCGGATGTGCAAAGTAAACGCAAACAGCTCGCGGACCAAAAGACAAAACTGTCGGGCGACCTTGCGTACCTTGAATCAAGATCGAAAGCGCAGCGCGCTGTCTATGAGGACGCCCTGCAGCAAAAAGAAGCCGCCCTGATGGTCTTGGAGATGAATCAGGAGGCGGCCGATATCGCCCAGGCTGACTATGAGGAGAAGCTCGTCCAATATGAAGAGCGCATCGCCATGATGTACGCCTGGAATCGCTTATCGCTTGTTGAGTTGTTGTTGTCGTCTGAGAGCCTCCAAGGATTCTTTACAACACTCCGTTTCATGAAAATGGTCACGGACGCGGATGAACAGGCTTTGCACGACTTAGAAGAAGCCTCGATCTTGGCCGGGCAGCTTCAAGAAGAAGCGGAAGATCAGTACTCCGAGATGACAGCGCTTGTGGCCGAAGCCGATCACGCCATGCAAGAGATCAAGGAGCAGGTCAGCCTGGCGGAAGGAGAGCTGAAACAAATTGCTTCCTCCCTTGAGATCACGCGACAAAAGGAAGCGCAACTTGCCCGTGACGCGCAACAGGGAAGCACAGTGACAACGACCGGTACAGCTTCCTCTAATACCGGCTGGGTGGGGACGCATATGTTCCGCTGGCCCTTGCCGGACCACAGCAATGTCACATCCGTGTTTGGCTGGCGGGCCAAATACGGACGTTATCACTACGGGACGGATGTCGCGGCGCCCGTGGGTTCACGCATCGTTGCCATGGCCGACGGCGTTGTCACCTATGTCGGCTGGCCCGGGACGGCTTACCATTGGGCCTACGGGAAGATGATTGTCATCAATCACGACAATGGCTACCAGACGCGCTACGGTCATTTGAACGGCTTTAACAGTTACATCGGCCAGCGTGTGACCGCGGGTCAGGTCGTGGGGTACACGGGTAACACCGGGCGATCTTCCGGGCCCCATCTTCATTTTGAGATACGGGTCAATGGTGTGCCCAAAGATCCTTTGAACTATTTTCGCCGCCGCTAAATCATTCCATCTTTCTCTTTGTAGTATGATAAAAGGCGGTTCCGACGGAACTTTCCTTGAAATAATCGCGGCCGGAGTTTTTCGACTGCTGGAGGTTTGAATCGATGTACACACAAAATAATGATCCCAATCAACCGGAAGGCGGCAATCACTATCTGCATCGCCAGGAAATGCCCGAGCCATTGGCTCCTGTCTCCCCGAACGCTCCGAAGCGAAAGCTGTTCTGGCCTGTTTTTCTCGCCATTTTACTCACGGCATCCCTGACCTTCGTCTTGACCGCCGCGGCCGGTTATATTTTTTATGGTGACGCGGTCCAGAAGGGCATTGCGAACTCTTTGGGGTCAGATCCGGGCGAGACAGAAGCTGAGAAACCGTCGGGGATCGGCACGGGCGAGGATAAGCGGACGCTGACCTTCACCGATGATGAGGGCATTGAAGAAGCGCTTGATAAGTTCTCAACGATTTACAATCTGCTGCAGGATAACTATTATCAAGCTTTTAGCGACGCCGAGATGATCCAGAAGATGACCGAGGGCCTCATCAATGAGATGGGCAGCCCTTATACCTTCTATCTGACGCCTGAGTATAACGAGACGGTAGAAGACTCCATGAAGGGCGAATATGTCGGGATCGGCGCCATTGTGATGCGCGACCGCGACGGCGCCTTTGTCGTGAACGACATTATCCCTGACAGTCCTGCGGAAGCGGCAGGGCTCTATGTCGGCGATATCTTTGTCAAAGTGGACAGCCACGATGTGTCCAACTTCGAAGATGTGAACGAACTGGCCGCCTTTGTCCGGGGTGAGGAGGGGACGGCGGTTACGCTCGTCTTGTACCGGCCCGTCGAGGATCGTGAAGTGACGCTTCGCATTGTCAGGCGCGGGATTACGAACGTCTCTGTGCGCTACCGAATGCTTGATACGGGCATCGGTTATATCCATATGACTGAATTTTCAGATCACGCGGCGGAAAACTTCGAAAATGCCGTGCAGGATCTCATGGATCAGGGCGCCCAACATCTGGTCATTGATCTGCGCAACAATGGCGGTGGCTATGCGCATGAATGTGTCAACATGCTCGATGTCTTGCTGCCTCCCGCAACTGTTGCGACCATTGAAGGCCGTGAGGATGGTAAAGATTACAAGGATGAGTGGAAAACGAGGACTGCGGCACTGGTCCCGGAGGATATGCGCTTTGTCATCTTGCTGAATCGCTACTCCGCCAGCGCGAGCGAACTTTTCTCAGGTGCGATGCGCGATCTGGCGGGCGCTGTGATTGTCGGCGAGCAGTCCTACGGCAAGGGGGTCGGCACGATGCTGTGGCAGCTGTCTGACCGCTCGGCGATCCAGATCACGGGATTTGAATATTTCCTCCCCAACGGTGAGTCGGTTGAGGAGGTGGGTCTCACCCCTGATTACGCTATTGAGTTGGCGCCTGAAGTGGAAGTGAAAGCGCCGAATCAGCGGACTTTAGAAGAAGATACACAGCTTCAAAAAGCATTGGATCTTTTGAAAACGAAGGTCAAGTAACGAAGCTTGCAATCTTAAGTTCTGTGTTGTATACTCCTAGTCGCGCCTTTTTGCGCGCCCTCGTGTGCGCGAAATATAGCGATGACGATGGAGATTGCTTCCAGGTTCACTGCAAACAGGAAGGGAACTTCATCCGAGAAGTCCGGACATGATACCGGGCGCAAAATCCCTTGGCAGTGGGATCCCAGCGTTTGTAAACGAAGACAGATGACTGGGAATTCAATTGGTAAAGATTGACACGCCCGAAGCCATAGTGATTTTGAAAGCAGACAGCAGGAGGAATAATAGGAATGGCTGTAAACCAAAAAATCAGAATACGATTGAAAGCGTTTGACTCCCGCGTATTAGATGACAGTGCCAGACGCATCGTCAGCACAGCGGAACGAACAGGCGCCAGTGTCTCAGGTCCGATCCCGCTCCCGACGGAGAAGGAGATCATCACGATCTTGCGCTCACCTCACAAGCATAAGGATGCGCGTGAGCAGTTTGAGATCAGGACACACAAGCGTTTGATCGATATTCTGGCACCGACGGCCAAAACGGTAGAGGCGCTTATGCGTCTTGAAATGCCGGCTGGCGTCAACATTGAGATCAAACTGTAACCCAGCGAAAACGGGTCAATGTTTGCGAAAGTAAACCAATAACTCAGGAGGTTATGACATGGCGAAATTCATGCTCGGCCGTAAAGCCGGGATGACACAGATCTTCGACGAAAACGGGCTCGCAATCCCCGTGACCGTCATCGCCTGCGGCCCTCTCACGGTCATTCAGAACAAGACCGTTGAAAAGGAAGGCTACCAGGCAGTTCGTGTCGGTTATGAAGAAACAAAAAAGGGCAACCGTCCGCATAAAGGGCAGTTCGAAAAAATAGGCGTCAGCCCCATGCGCGTGATTCGTGAATTCCACACGACCGACGCGTTTGAAACCGGTCAGACAATCGCGGTCAGCGAGATGTTTGAAGTCGGTGATGCGGTGGACGTTACCGGTACCTCGAAGGGTAAGGGATACCAGGGCGGTATCCGCCGTCACGGCATGCGCCGCGGTCCTTCTTCGCACGGCTCCAAATACCACAGAAAAGCGGGTCCGATGAGCTCGGCCGCGACGCCTGGCAAGGTATTTAAGGGTAAGAAATTGCCGGGACAATTGGGATATAAGCGCGTCACCGTACAGAATCTGGACGTCGTTCAGGTCGATGGTGAGCGGCATTTCCTCGTTGTCAAAGGCGCGGTTCCCGGACCGAAGGGCGGCCTTGTTGAAATCAAGACAACCGTCAAGGCAAAGGCGTAGGAGGGGACTTATGCAACTCGATGTATATAACATGAGCGGTGATGTCGTCGGATCCATGGATCTTTCAGACGAGATCTTCGCGATTGAACCCAACGAAGATGCGGTCTACCGCGTAATGATCGCCCAACAGGCCAATAAGCGTCAGGGGACGCATAAGGCGAAGGGCAGAAGCGAAGTGCGTGGCGGCGGCAGGAAGCCTTTCCGCCAAAAAGGAACGGGACGTGCCCGTCAGGGCTCAACCCGCTCGCCGAACCATGTGGGCGGCGGCGTGGTCTTCGGACCTGCTCCGCGTTCTTACCGCGTGCGCCTGCCGAGGAAGCTGCGACGCTTGGCATTATTGTCCATGCTGTCGTCTAAGGCGGGCAATGAAAAACTGGTCGTGCTTGACGAACTGACCATTGAAAACGGTAAGACACGTGTCATGGCCGACGTGTTGAAGAATATCGGCGCCGACACCAGTGCGCTCATTGTCACGGCCGGTAAAAATGAAAGCGTTGTCAGATCGGCCCGCAATTTGCCGGATGTGAAGACAGCTCCCGTGAACGCGTTGTCAGTGCTTGATCTTTTGAAGTACGACCGCATGATCGCGACACGTGAAGCGATTGAAACTTTGGAGGAGGTCTACGCGTCATGAAAGATCCGCATGATATCATCCTGAAACCGATTATTACAGAGCAGAGTATGGAAGATACAATGCTCGGGAAATATACCTTTGTCGTGGCCAAGCATGCGACAAAGACGGAAATTGGCAAAGCTTGTGAACTGCTCTTTGACGTCAAGGTCAAAAAGGTCAATACGATGCACCTGATTGGGAAAAAGCGCCGTATGGGCAAGACGAGCGGACGCACATCTTCGTGGAAAAAGGCGGTCGTGACGATCGATCTCGATCCTGAAGCCGGCGAGTACGCGCTCCCGGGCGGAAAAACAGGCTCAAGCGCCAAACGCTACAAAACGGAAATCGCGGAATTCGGATTCGGCCAGTAAACCGGTCGCGTGAAAGAAGGAGATTATTATGGCTATTAAGAGCTATCGCCCGACTTCTCCCGCCAGGAGGCAGATGACCGGAGCCGATCGATCCAATCTGACGGATAAGGCCCCCGAGAAAAGCCTGCTCGCAACGAAGAAGAAGCATAGCGGCCGCAACCATTACGGCCGTATCACGGTGCGCCACAGAGGTGGCGGCAACCGTCAAAAGTACCGTATCATCGACTGGAAGCGCAATAAGACGGATATTCCGGCTGAAGTGCTTGCCATCGAATATGACCCCAACCGCACAGCCTTTATCGCGCTGATCATGTACGCGGACGGCGAAAAGAGCTACATCTTGGCGCCGCACGGCTTGAAAACAGGCGACACGGTCATCGCGGGCGATCATGTGGACATCGTGGCGGGAAACTGCCTTCCCTTGTCTTCGATCCCTGTTGGTACCCAGGTGCATAACGTTGAGCTGAATCCCGGTCACGGCGGACAATTGATCCGCGCAGCCGGAACCTCCGCTCAGCTTTTGGCAAAAGAGGGGCGCTACGCAACCTTGCGTATGCCCTCAGGCGAAGTGCGTATGGTCCTGCAAAACTGCCGCGCCGTCATCGGTGTCGTCAGCAATATTGAAAACGATATTGTCAATATCGGTAAAGCCGGCCGCAAACGTCATATGGGGCGCCGTCCCCACGTGCGCGGTTCCGCGATGAACCCCGTCGATCACCCGCATGGTGGCGGTGAGGGTAAAGCGCCGATCGGTAAGCCGAGTCCAGTGACGCCCTGGGGCAAACCGACACTGGGATATCGTACGCGTAAACGTCGCAAATCGACCGATCGTCTGATCATCAGACGTCGCACCAAGAGCTAGAAATGGAGGAGACAGCATGAGTCGTTCTGCCAAAAAAGGTTACTACGTTGACGAAAGGCTTCTCGCTCGCGTCATCGCACAAAATGAAAAGAATGAACACCGTGTCCTCAAGACATGGTCACGCGCCTCCACCATTTTTCCTGAAATGGTGGGCCACACAATCGCGGTTCATGATGGAAGAAAACACGTACCCGTGTACATCACAGAAGAGATGGTGGGTCATAAACTCGGCGAATTCGCGCCGACCCGAACATTCAGAGGCCATGCCGGCTCTGATAAACGCGCGAGGATGCGCTAAGAGACGGCGAGGAGGAAACACTGTGGCTAAGAGAATAATGAGCAGACAAGAGTTGCTCGAACGCCGTGAAGAACTGATCGCGGCGCATAAGAAACAAACTCCGCGAAACGCGAAGACACGCGTGCTGACGAAGAAGGAACGAAAGGTGCTCGGGATCGGGCGTGACGAAGGTCGCGCGTCGCTTCGCCACCTTCGCATGAATGCCTTTAAAGTCAACGCGCTGATCCGTAACGTGGTCGGCAAACCGCTCGAGGAGGCGTACGCCATTTTGGAGTACACCCCGCACGGTGCCGCCCAGCCTTTGACCAAGTTGCTGAAGTCGGCGGAAGCGAATGCCGTGAACAACAACGGCATGAACCCCGAAACGCTCTATGTGGCTGAACTTTATGTCATGCAGGGACCGACCCTAAAGCGCATCCGTCCACGTGCCCGCGGCCAGGCAAACCTGATCCGCAAGCGCACATGCCACGTCGATGTCGTTCTGAAGGAAAGGGTAGAGGAGGTCTAAGATGGGTCAGAAAGTTAATCCGCACGGACTGCGTGTAGGCGTTATTAAGGATTGGGATTCACGCTGGTATGCCGACAAAAAGAATTTTGCGCGCTACCTCGTCGAAGACAAAAAGATCCGCGATTATGTCAAAGAACAGACAGAACGCGCCGGCGTCTCCAGGATTGAAATTGAGCGCCTGGGTGACGACAATACGACGATTACGATCACAACCGGCAAGCCGGGCATCATCATCGGACGTGGCGGATCTGAAATTGAGAATTTGAAAAAGAGACTTTCGAAGAAATTCGGACGCAACTTCTATATCAATGTGAAAGAAGTGCGCAATGTCGATATCGAAGCGCAGCTTGTGGCCGAGAGCATCGCGCGCCAGCTGGAAGAACGTGTGTCTTTCCGCCGTGCGATGAAACAGGCGATTAACCGTGCCATGAAAAATGGCGCGCGCGGGATCAAAACAATGGTGTCAGGCCGCTTGGGTGGCGCTGAGATCGCGCGTTTTGAACAGTATCGCGAAGGATCGATTCCTCTGCATACACTGCACGCCGATATCGATTACGGATTTGCCGAAGCAAAGACCTCCTACGGTCAGCTCGGCGTGAAGGTTTGGATTTATAAGGGTGAGGTTCGCGTATTGAAGAACGTCGCCGTGGAAGAAAAGGAGGCGAACTCCGATGTTAATGCCTAGACGTGTCAAACGCAGAAAGCAGCATCGCGGGCGCATGAAGGGGAAGGCTTTAAGGGGCAATAAAGTCACCTACGGTCAGTATGGACTGCAGGCCTTGGAGCCTTGCTGGATCACCGCGAATCAGATCGAAGCATCCCGTATTGCCATTAACCGGTATTTCCGTCGTGGCGGGACGGTGTGGATCAAGGTATTCCCCGACAAACCCGTGTCGAAGAAACCGGCTGAAACCCGTATGGGTAAAGGTAAAGGCTCCCCCGAATATTGGGTTGCCGTTGTGAAACCCGGACGCGTTCTTTTCGAAGTGGCCGGTGTCACCGAAAAACAAGCGCGCGAGGCGCTCCGCCTGGCGTCGCATAAATTACCCTGCAAGGTCCGTTTTGTTGAAAGTGAACGTGAGTTTACCGAAGAGGAAATCGCGAAATTTGCTGAAGTGCAAGTGCTCGATATACCGGATGAACTCCTCACCGACGATGAGCTGGCGGAGCAGGCGGCAGAAACTGAAGCGGCAGAAGGCGCGGATGAAGCATCCGGCGAAGCTGAAGCTGAAGCGGATGCTGAGTAATAGGAGGTCTGATGATGAAGGCGAAAGAATTACGTGAAAAAAACCAGACCGAGCTTGCGGCCGAGCTGCGTGAACTGAAAGAAGAGTTGTTTAGACTTCGCTTCCAGCACGCGACAAACCAGCTTGCGAACCCGATGGAATTGAAACGGGTCAAACGCGACATCGCGCGCGTCAAGACCGTCATGCGCCAGCAGGAGCTGGGGCAGCTTGTCGCAAGATAGGGGGAATTTTTAAATGACGATGGAACGCAATAAGAGAAAGCAGCGCGTTGGCACCGTGACAAGTGACAAGATGGACAAGACAATTGTCGTCGCCGTCACCGAGCACATCCGCCATCCGCTTTACAAAAAATACATCAAGCACACGGTGAAGATGAAGGCACACGATGAAAACAACGAGTGCGGCGTCGGCGACCGTGTCCGCGTGATGGAAACAAGACCCTTGAGCCGCGACAAGCGCTGGCGTCTCGTTGAAATCATCGAGAAGGCTAGGTAGCCCAACAGGGTAGGAGGAAAAGTCAATGATTCAAGTACAATCGAGGCTCAAATCCGCCGACAATACCGGCGCCAAAAGACTGATGTGCATTCGTGTATTAGGTGGCACAGGCCGCCGCTACGCGCATGTAGGCGACGTGATCGTTTGCTCTGTCAAAGAGGCTACGCCGGGCGGTACGGTGAAGAAGGGCGAAGTTGTCCGGGCGGTGGTCGTCCGCACGAAAGCCCCCATCCAACGCAAAGACGGTTCAATGATCCGTTTTGACGAAAATGCGGCGGTTATTTTAAAAGAAGACGGCAACCCTCAGGGGACGCGCATCTTCGGTCCCATCGCTCGTGAGCTGCGTGAGAAGAACTACATGAAGATTCTCTCGCTTGCACCGGAGGTCCTGTAATGGCAAAGGAGGAGAAGATGGCCCGAAATAAATTACATGTCAAGGTAGACGATCAGGTCTATGTGCTGACGGGAAAAGACGCGGGAAAAACAGGCAAAATTATTGCTGCTTATCCTGCAAAAGGTCGCGTCATCGTGGAAGGCGTCAATATCGCGACGCGCCACGTGAAGCCGCGTTCGCAGCAGCAACAGGGCGGAATTATCCGTCAGGAAATGCCGATCGACGCCTCAAACGTGATGCTCGTGTGCCCGAAATGTAAAGCACCCTCGAAAACGGGGAAAAAATATCTTGAGAACGGCGATAAAGTCCGCTTTTGCAAATCTTGCGATGCGACGATTTCCGTGATCAACAAGGGTAAAAAGGAGTAACGCATGAATCGCTTGAGAGACAAATATAATAATGAAGTGCGTGACACCTTGATGAAGGAATTTTCGTATTCCTCCATCATGCAGGTTCCCCGGCTCGAGAAAATCGTCCTGAACGTGGGAATCGGCAATGTGCGCGAAAACCCGAAAGCGGTTGAGTCGGCCGTCCGCGACCTGACGACGATTGCCGGTCAGAAGCCGGTGGTGGTCAACGCGAAAAAATCGGTCGCGAACTTTAAGCTAAGAGAAGGCATGCCCAACGGTGTGAAAGTGACCATCCGCGGGGATCGCATGTATCAGTTCTTGGATAAGCTGATCAGCATCGCGCTGCCGCGTGTGCGCGACTTTCGCGGTGTGAATCCGAACTCGTTTGACGGGCACGGCAACTATTCCCTCGGCGCGCGTGAGCAGCTGATCTTCCCGGAAGTCGACTACGACAGCATCGATAAGATCAACGGCCTCGACATCGCGATCGTCACGACGGCTAAAACTGATGAAGAGGCAAAGGCTTTGCTCACCGAGCTTGGCATGCCTTTTAGCAGGTAGAGGAGTACACCATGGCGAAAAAATCACAGATCATAAAATCACAACGCGTACCGAAGTATTCGACGCGCCAGAAGAACCGCTGCCAGCTGTGCGGGCGTCCACACGCCTATATCAGAAAATTCGGTGTCTGCCGTCTTTGCTTTCGTGAACTCGCTTATAAAGGACAGATCCCTGGCGTACGCAAGGCCAGTTGGTAAGGAGGAGATATCATGCATGTGACGGATCCAATCGCGGACATGTTGACACGCATCCGCAACGCCGGGAGAGCCGGCAAAATGACGTGTGAGATCCCCGCTTCTAACATGAAGCGTGCCATCGCGGATATTCTCGTCGATGAAGGTTACATTGAGAAGGTTTCCCACCGTGAAGACGGAAAACAGGGAATCCTGACAGTCACACTGAAGTACTATGGCTCCAAGCCCGTGATTACGGGTATCAAACGCATCTCGAAACCGGGTTTGCGCGTCTATGCGGATATTGACAATCTGCCGCGCGTCCAAAACGGTCTCGGAATCGCGATCATCTCGACTTCTAAAGGCGTGATGACGGACAAGTTCGCGCGTCGCACCAAGCTTGGCGGCGAAGTGCTGGCCTATGTCTGGTGATCGGAGCGAAGACTCTGAAATGGGTTTAGTAGACCCGCAATCTTAAGAGCAGGAGGACTATTATGTCAAGAATTGGCAAAAAGCCGATCACAATTCCCCAGGGTATCGACGTCGATATCACGGGTGACGCGATCACAGTGCGTCGTGGTGATCAATCGCTGTCGCAGAAAATGCTGCCCGGCATCGCGATTAAGGTCGACGACGGAGTGATCCATGTTGAGCGTGAAAATGAAGCACGCGAAACGCGTGCGCTTCACGGACTGATGCGCTCGCTTGTGAACAATATGGTCATCGGACTGAACGAAGGCTTTACAAAGAATCTGGAAATCCAGGGTGTGGGGTACAGAGCCCAAAAGCAGGGCAACCAACTGATTATGGATCTCGGTTACTCTCACCAGGTGATTTTTGAAGAGCCGGAAGGCATCACTTTTGAGCTGGCCTCCCCGACACGTATTGCCGTGAAGGGCGCAGACAAGCAACTTGTCGGCGAGATGGCTGCTAAGATCAGAGGCTCGCGTCTGCCTGATCCCTATAAGGGCAAGGGTGTTCGTTACGCGGGTGAAGTGATCCGACTCAAAGCCGGTAAAGCCGGTGCGAAGTAAGGAGCGTGCATTAAATGATTAAAAAAGAACCACGCAATCAAGTTCGTCTCCGCCGCCATCGGCGCGTGAGAAAGCATATCAGCGGCACCGCCGAACGCCCGCGCCTTTCTGTGTTCAGAAGCGCTTCCCATATTTACGCGCAGGTCATCGATGATAAGACCCATCAGACGCTGATCGCGGCCTCGTCGCTTGACGCCGAGGTAAAGGGCGCACATCCGAACGGCGGGAACGTCGAAGCGGCAAAGGCAGTCGGCAAGCTTGCAGCAGAGCGTGCGATTGAAAAAGGGATCAAAGAGGTGGTCTTTGACCGCGGCGGATTCCTTTATCATGGACGCGTGAAGGCACTTGCGGAAGCGGCTCGTGAAGCCGGACTTGAATTTTGAGGAGTGGCAATATGAGAAGAGAACGAGACCGCGACAGAAGAGATGACCGCGACAATGAATTCCAAGAGCGCGTCATTCATATCGGCCGCGTTGCCAAGACCGTTAAAGGCGGTCGTAATTTCCGCTTCACAGCCTTAGTCGTCGTCGGTGACGGCGAGGGGCGTGTCGGGAAGGGACTCGGTAAGTCGAGTGAAATTCCCGAGGCAATCCGCAAAGGTATTGAAGACGCGAAAAAGAATATGTTTAAGGTTCCGACCTATAAAGATACGATTCCGTACGAAGTGGTGGGACGCTTCGGCGCGGCGCGTGTCATGTTGAAACCGGCTGCCGCCGGTACGGGCGTTATCGCCGGTGGTGCGGTGCGTGCCGTCTGTGAATTGGCGGGCATCAAAGATATCCGCACCAAGTCACTGGGTAGCGCGAACCCGAACAACATCGTCAACGCGACGATCGAAGGGTTGAAATCGCTCCGCACGCTTGAGCAGGTCGCCGAGATCCGCGGCAAGCACCCGAGTGAAATCTTGTAAGGAGGTTGACATGGATCGCTTAAAGATAACCTTGTTGCGCAGTGTCAACAGCTGCCGAAAAGATCAGGTGGCGACGGTGCACGCGCTCGGTTTGAGAAAAATCGGTCAATCCGTGATTCAGAAAGATAACGACGCGATTCGCGGCATGGTCCGCAAAGTACGTCACCTTGTTGTCGCTGAACCCTACGAAGGAGGAGACGATAATGAAGTTGAATGATTTAAAGCCGGTGGACGGTGCCACGCGCAAAGCTTCGCGTGTGGGTCGCGGCCACGGTTCAGGCAGCGGTAAAACATCAGGCCGCGGCCATAAGGGACAAAAAGCGCGCTCAGGCGGCGGTGTTCGTCCGCAGTTTGAGGGCGGCCAGATGCCCCTTTATCGCAGACTCCCCAAGCGGGGTTTTAACAACAAGCGTTTTGCGAAACACTATATTACAGTGAATGTCGGCCAACTTTCCAAGATGGAAGAGGGCGAAACGGTCACCGCGGAATTGTTGGCGGAACGTGGCGTCATTTCCTTGCCGAAAGTGAACGACGGACTGAAAATACTGGGAGACGGAGAGCTCACAAAGAAGCTCGATGTGAAGGCTGCGGCTTTCACCTCCACGGCCAAAGAAAAAATTGAAGCGGCCGGGGGAACATGTGAGGTAATCTGACATGGGTAGTATGTTTCAAACCCTGGCAAACGCGTGGAGAATTCCCGACCTGAAGAAGAAGATTATGTTTACGCTGTTTGCGGTACTGATCTTTCGATTCGGGACGGCGATCCCGACCCCGATGATTGACAGTGTTGCCTTTGCGGCGCTGATTGAGCGTTTTGGCCAACTGGGTCAATTCCTCGACATCATCTCGGGCGGCGCCTTTAAATCAGTGTCCGTGCTGGCGCTTGGTATATCACCGTACATCAACGCGTCGATCATCATGCAGCTTTTGACCTTCGCCATCCCCGCCTTAGAGCGTTTGCAAAAAGAGGGGGAAGAGGGCCAAAAGAAGATTCAAAAAATCACGCGCATGGTCACCTTAGCGCTTTCACTTGTGATGGCGACCTCGTACGCGCTGTTGACACGCGGTGCCACCACTCCGGGTATTCCCGAGTGGCTGAGCCTTGTTGTCGTCATCTTCAGCTTTGCCGCCGGTGCCTCATTCATCATGTGGCTGGGTGAGCAGATTGATGCAAGGGGCGTCGGAAACGGTATTTCGCTTATTATCTTCATCGGTATCGTGAGCCGCTTGCCCGATTACGCCCGTCAGTTGTTTGTCTATTTCCAGACGCTGACGGTGACGCGCAATGTTTTCCTCGCGCTCGGACTCGTCATCTTGACGGTCGCAGTGTTTGTCGGAATTATCGCGCTGGTCGTCTATATTCAGACCGCTGAACGCCGTATCCCGGTCCAGTACACGAAGCGTGTGGTGGGCCGCAAGGTGTATGGCGGACAGAGCACCTACCTTCCGATCAAGGTGAACCAATCAGGCGTGCTGCCTGTCATCTTTGCCATGTCCATGCTCATGGTCCCGTCGACGATTGCTTCGTTCACGGGCAGTACGGGCAAGTTTGCGACCTGGCTGATGAACTTTAATACGAATCCTTTGTATTACGTGGTTTACTCTGTTTTGATCATCGCGTTTACATTCTTCTACTCGATGATCAGCTATAACCCTGTCGACATTGCCAACAACTTGCAAAAGAACGGCGGTTACATCCTGGGCATCCGTCCGGGCCGCCCGACGGCGGAATTTGTAGGCAAGACAGCACGTCGTCTCAACTGGTTTGAGGCGGTGTTCCTTGTAGTCCTCGTCCTGATGCCGGCGCTGTTAGGCGCCGTCACGGGTGCGCACGGAATCTGGTTCGGCGGAACGGCCGTACTCATCCTCGTCGGCGTGGCCATGGATATTGTGACGCAATTAGAAGCTCAGATGCTCATGCGGCACTACAAAGGGTTCTTGGATTAATACGATGGTGAAGCGCATTATCATGTTAGGTGCGCCGGGAAGCGGCAAGGGGACGTGGTCGAAGGTTCTTTCAGACACACTGTCTTTGCCGCATATATCCTCAGGTGATCTTTTCCGCCACGAACTGAAAGTTGAAAGTGAGCTTGGGGAAAAAGTTCGTCACTATCTGGAAAATGGTTTGTTAGTCCCGGACGGTGTGACCATCGCTTTGGTGGAGAAAACGATCTGTGAGGGAGAGGGCAAAGACGGGTTCATCCTGGACGGCTTCCCCCGCACGATTTTCCAAGCCGAGGCTTTGGAACGATTCTTGGACGAACGACAGCTGTCAATTGACGCGGTCATTGACCTGGTCGTTGACGAGGCCGTCCTCATCGAGCGTATCTTGTCGCGTATGGTTTGCACAAAATGCGGTAAACCTTATAACACGACTTCGATGGTGCCGATGGTGGAAGGTGTTTGCGATGACTGTCAGGGACCTGTGATCAAAAGAAGTGACGACACGGAAGAAACGTTGAAAAAGCGGTTTAAGGCTTATCACGATGAGACTGAACCTCTTGTTTCATATTATCGCGAGCGCGGCATGCTCATTGAGTTTTCAAATACGGCGCCGCCTGGCGAGGCAACTAAAAACGAATTGCTGGGTCTTTTGGGCCTTGGGCAAGACAACGGTTAGGATAGTTTAGATGATCAGGCTCAAATCGAAAGAAGCGATTGACATCATGCGCCGTCCGGGCGCCGTGATTGCCGATGTCTTCAAAGCGATCGAGCCGCTTATGAGAGCGGGTGTCACGACCTGGGAGATTGACCGGGTTGCGCATCAAGTCATCCTTGACGCCCACGCGACGCCTTCTTTCTTAGGTTATGACGGACAAGGGCCGACGCCCTTTCCGAACGCGACATGCATCTCGGTCGACGACGAAGTTGTCCACGGGTTTCCCAGCCGCGAACGTGTGCTTGAAGAGGGCATGCTGGTGTCGGTGGATGTCGGCGCGTACCTTGACGGGTACCACGGCGACGCTGCCAGAACCTTTATCGTAGGTGAGGTGCCCGCACGCGTGAGAGAACTGGTTGAAGTGACCGAAGCGTCATTTTGGCACGGTTTTGAGCAGGCGGTTGTGGGGAACAGGATAGGGGATATTTCAGCAGCGATCCAAGAATACTGTGAATCGCGCGGTTTCGGAGTAATCCGTGACCTCACGGGACACGGCATCGGAACCTCGCTTCACGAATCACCGAACGTACCGAACTTCGGTCAAAAGGGACGCGGCATACGCCTCATGGAAGGCATGACGCTTGCAGTGGAGCCGATGGTAACCCTCGGTTCGCGCGAGGTGATGCTCGAGGACAACTACTGGACCTTTGTCACAGAAGATGGTTTGCAGTCCGCGCATTATGAGAATACGTTTGCCATCACAAAGGATGGCCCGGTAATCTTGACTATGCACGAGGGTGACTGGCAAGCGCGAAAGCGAAAGTGGCTGGCGTAATGGATTCGGGTAGTGACATATCAATTGCGCTGCCTGAACGATTTCGTCCCGGCATGATTGTTCAGTCCAAAAAGGGGCATGACCGCGGAAGATTGTACCTGGTACTTGCCTGTAAGGGTGAAACGCGTTTGCTTTTGGCAGACGGCAGAACCCGGGGCTATGTCGATGCGAAGCTGAAAAACACGAAGCATGTCCGACCCTTTGGACAGGCGATCGACGAGATGGAACTGGAAGAGCTGTTGGCGGAGAGTTGTGTGAGAGTGAGTGCAATCTGTCGATACGTAAACTGATCGCGCAATGGGCACAGGATAGAGAAATTAAGACAAAGTGACGTGTAAGGCGATCGGAGGGAAAGATGCCGAAAGAAGAAGCAATTGAGGTCAAAGGAGTTGTGGTCGACACGATGCCAAACGCCGTGTTCCGGGTTCGACTGGAAAATGGCTTTGAAGTGATCGCGCACATCTCCGGCAAATTGCGTCAAAACTACATCAAGATCTTGAACGGAGACAACGTCACCGTCGAGCTTTCACCGTACGATTTGACGCGAGGCCGCATCACCTGGAGATCGAAGTAACGCTCCTTGATTTTCAGAGCGGTACAGGTTAGAATTATTAGCTGTGCGTTAGAGTACAGCAGTATAAAGGAGAAGAACCATGAAAGTAAGACCATCGGTCAAGCCCATCTGTGAGAAGTGCCGCGTGATTAAGCGCCGCGGGCGCGTCATGGTGATCTGCAGCGATCCGAAGCACAAGCAGAGACAGGGTTAGAGCTATTTGCTCTGTAGAGATAAAAAACAACATGATTACAAAATGCGAACATAATTGGAGGTAGCGCATGGCACGTATTGCCGGGGTGGATTTGCCCAATGACAAACGCGTTGAGATCGGACTGACTGCCATATTTGGTATCGGCCGCACGCGATCAAATGAGATCCTTCAGACGGCGGAGGTCAATCCCGATACGCGAGTACGCGATCTGACGGACGAAGAGATTACCCGCATCCGTGAAGCGATTGAAGACCATTACACGGTTGAGGGTGACCTGCGCCGTGAAACAGCCATGAATATCAAGAGGCTTGCGGAGATCGGTTGTTATCGCGGTCGCCGTCATCGTACGGGTCTTCCCGTACGCGGCCAGAGAACCAGGACCAACGCGCGTACGCGCAAAGGCCCCAAGCGCACCATGGCTAAGAAAAAGAGATAAGGAGGACGAACCATGGCAAGTCAAAAAAGTGGACGTCCGGCAGCCCGCACGAGAAGGCGGGACCGTAAGAATATCGAGCGGGGAGCAGCCCATATCCATTCGTCCTTCAACAATACGATTGTGACGATTACGGATCCTGTGGGCAATGTCATCTCCTGGTCAAGCGCGGGAGCGCAGGGCATGAAGGGCTCGCGTAAGGGGACTCCTTTCGCGGCGCAGCTTGCTGCCGAACAGGCCGCGAGAAAAGCCGTTGAGCACGGAATGAAAACCGTGGACGTGTATGTACGCGGACCGGGTTCCGGACGTGAATCTGCGATCCGAGCCTTGTCGACCGGCGGCCTTGAGATCACTATGATCAAAGATGTGACGCCGATCCCGCATAACGGTTGCCGTCCGCCGAAACGCAGAAGAGTCTAAAGAGGAGATCGCATACTATGGCTAAAGACAGATCGCCCATCCTGAAACGCAGCCGCTCATTGGAAGTCGCGCCTCAGATGCTGGGTATCAATAAAAAATCGAAACGCAATCCAAGACAGTCACGCCGCAAAGAAGGCGAGTACGGACGTCAGCTCCGCGCCAAGCAGTCGGTGAAATTTGTCTACGGTGTGTTGGAAAAGCAATTCCGCAATACCTACGATCGTGCGAGCAAAATGCCGGGCAAGAGCGGTGAAAATCTTTTGAAACTGCTTGAGCTCCGCCTTGACAACGTCGTGTACCGCCTTGGCTTTACCGCTACAAGGGCGCAGGCAAGACAACTCGTCAATCACGGTCATTTCAATATTAATGGCAAACGCGCAAGCATTCCTTCGATGAATGTGTCGCCCGGTGATGAAATCTCCGTGCGTGAAAATTCACGCCACGTGAAAGTTTTCGACGAGTTACCGAACACCATCGTACCCGCCTGGTTATCCTTTGACGCGGATCACCTGAAAGGGACCGTACTTCGTGTCCCCGAGCGTGACGAAATTGATATCGACGTGGAAGAGACGCTCATCGTCGAGCTCTACTCTAAGTAAGAGCTGTGACGCGACAACGCACCCGACTAGGAGGTTGCTATGATCGAATTTAAGAACGCGACAGACACGAATATTGAATATAAGAAGCAGTCGGAAGACGAGACATACGGTCTATTTGTCGCGGAGCCGCTCGAGCGCGGATACGGTACAACATTGGGCAACGCTTTGCGTCGCGTATTGTTGTCCTCACTTCCGGGATGCGCGGCCACGTCCGTCCGAATTGAAGGCATATTTCAAGAATATTCGACCGTGCCCGGCGTGGTGGAAGATGTCACCGAAATCCTTTTGAATATTAAGGATATTCGCGCGCGCCTTCACGTGTCAGGCCCCAAAACGGTGTTTATCAATAAGGAAGCCGGCTACAAAGGCCCGGTGACCGCCGGTGAATTTAACCAGAGTGACGAACTCGAAATTGTGAATCCTGACCATATCATCGCGCATATGAACGGCGACGGCCCGCTTTTCATGGGTCTCACCTTCAACGCGGGCATCGGCTATAAGAGCGCGGACCAAAACAAAGAAGCGAACGCGCCGATCGGTGTCATCCCGATGGATTCCATTTTTACGCCGGTGAGAAAGGTCAACTACAAGGTCGAAGATACGCGTGTCGGACAGATCACGGACTTTGACAAGCTGACGCTTGAAATCTGGACAGACGGTACGATTACAGCCGAAGAAGCACTTGTGGGGGCGGCTGAAATCCTGATCGATCACCTGAATCTGTTCCTTTCCATGACGCACGACCAGGAAGTCACAGGCCAAGAGCCCTTGCTGATTGAAGAGGAAGAGAAGAGCATTTACGATGCGCCTATTGAGGATTTGAAGTTTTCAACACGGATTTTCAACTCCTTGAAGCGCGCCGATATCCATACAGTCGCCGATTTGATCGCCCATTCGCGAGAAGACCTGATGAAGGTCAGAAACCTGGGTGCCACATCGCTTGACGAGCTGACTGATAAGCTGGGAACACACGGCCTGCAATTGGCTGATCCCGATCATTCATAAACATTTTTGCAGGAGGAGAGTTTTAAACCATGCCCGGATATAGAAGACTCGGACGCGAGACAGCGGCGAGAAAATCAATACTGAGAAACCTTGTTACCACCCTGATCGTGGAGGGCAAGGTCACCACCACCGAAACGCGCGCCAAAGAAGCGGCCCGCATCGCGGAAAAAGCGATCGCCTTGGCGGTCAAAGAGCAAAACAATTTCACCACGAAGACCGTACAGGTATCGTCGGCGAAGTTGGATGATAAGGGGCGCAAAGTGCTCCGCTCAGCGACCTCAAAAAATGACCGCGCCTACGATGTGGTCGAGCGTGAGATGAAGACGAAAACGGTGCAGGTCGATATGCCTTCAAGGCTGGCCGCACGCCGTAAGATCATGACCATGATGGTGGAGACCAAGGATCATGAGGGAAATCGCGTGAATACCGTGAATCACCTGTTCAATTCTGTCGCTCCCCGTTACACCACACGTTCAGGCGGATACACGCGCATCGTTAAGATCGGTCCGCGCCGCGGTGACGCAGCGCCGATGGCGATTTTGGAACTGGTCGACTAATACTTTTGATTGACAAATAATCATGACGGACTTCCCTTGATGTGACTTCAAAGGGAAGTCCTTTTATTTTGGTAGAATGGTTGGGGCGTAAAGGATACCCAAGCATGATTGATTTTCAAAATGTTTCATTTACCTATCGCGCGATGGAAGGCCAGTATCCGGTGCGTGCCGTCTCGGACGTCTCTTTTACCATTGAGCGCGGGACGCATGTCGCCCTGATCGGCCGAAACGGCTCAGGGAAATCGACGATTGCCCGCCTCATGAACGGCCTGCTTTTGCCCGACGAGGGCCTTGTGACCATGAACGGGAAGCGTACCGACGACGATCGCAATATCTATGAGATCCGCCGTGAATGCGCCATGGTATTCCAAAATCCCGACAATCAGATCATCGGCACGACGGTCAAAGATGACGTCGCCTTTGGCCCCTCTAATCTCGGCCTTTCACGCGATGAGATCTGGGCCCGTGTGGATGCCTCTTTGCAATTGACAGGACTTTCCGATTTAAAAGAACGGGCCCCCCATGAATTGTCGGGCGGCCAAAAACAAAAGCTTGCAATTGCCTCGATCCTTGCCATGCGCCCCGACTGCCTTGTACTCGATGAGGCCACCGCCATGCTTGACCCTGAGGCCAGGCATGAGGTGATGGCGCTTGTAAAACGCCTGAAGAAAGAAGAAAAACTCACCGTCGTTCAGATCACGCACCATATGGAAGAAGCGCTTTTAGCCGATCTTGTGTATGTCATAAGCGATGGTAGCATCGCCTTTTACGGCACCCCGGCCGAGGTGTTTAACCAGATCGAACGGGTTAAACAAGAGGGCTTGGATGTGCCGACGCATCTTGAGATCGCCCATCTCATTCACCAAGAAACCCATGTCCCCTTTGATTCAAATGAATTGATTCACTTTGACGGTGCCGTCCGGTATGTGCGGGAGGCCTTAGATTCTACGAGTGTTCCGAATCAGCAAAACCCGTCAAAAGAAGATATGCAAGTGGAAGAAACGGCTCCGATATTAGAGCCTGAAGAAGGCGATATGTCGGAAGTGATCAAGGTAGATCACCTGTCCTATACCTACGACACGGAAGGCCTTAGCGTGCTCCCGGCGCTTGACGATGTCTCGCTTCAGGTAAAAAGGGGAGAAATACTGGGACTTGTCGGTCACACAGGTTCGGGTAAATCCACCCTCATCCAGCATTTTAACGGCCTTATACGGGCTAAAAAGGGAAAAGTGGTGGTCTT
Source organism: Clostridia bacterium (assembly GCA_040766025.1). Classification (GTDB taxonomy): domain Bacteria; phylum Bacillota; class Clostridia; order Saccharofermentanales; family DTU023; genus UBA4923. The sequence goes on from JAXGRH010000008.1 coordinate 43,150, forward strand.
GGACCGCGACCTTTCCGATAAAAAACAGGTGTCCGGGATACGGCGCCATGTGGGTCTTCTTTTTCAATATCCGGAGGATCAGCTGTTTGAGGAGACAGTAGCCCTCGACATCGCCTTTGCGCCGAAACAGCAAAAAAAGCGTCCAGACGAGGTAGAGCGTGCGGTGCTTCGCGCGGCCAAAAAGGCTTGGCAGGCCATCACAGATATCCTTGACCGTTCACCTTTTGAATTATCGGGCGGACAGCGCCGCCGCGTGGCGATCGCGGGTGTCTTAGCCGCTGAAACAGAGATTCTCATCTTGGGTGAGCCGGCCGCAGGCGCTGCGACCTAGGGGACGGGATGATTTGTTCCGTGATCTTTTGACGCTCACAAAGGAGGCGTCACCCTTGTTATTGTGTCGCATGACATGGAGATGACGCTATTCAGGATCGCATCCTGGTCATGAATGAGGGCAAGGTGGCCGGCGTTGGAACGCCCTTTGAGATCACCCAAGACGAGCAGTTTTTGAAAAATGTTCATCTTAAAGGACACCGCCCTCAAAAAATTTTTGGATCCAATTTTCAAGATCTTGTACCCCAAAAAGAAAAAATCGCTTGTTTTTGTCCTGCAAGATGTAAAAAACGCGCTCTTAAACGCGGTCAAAGGTTTATCGGTCAGGCATCACCCATGGGTAAAAGTATGCTCAGCCGTTCCTATTCAGGTGATTCGGCGCTCCATTTATTGGACGCAAGAATCAAATTTTGCGCTGCGATTATTCTCATGGTGGCAATCCTCTCCATCCAGGACCCGATTATTATGGCGGTGTTCCTTATTTGGACTATGATGCTCATGGTATTATCCAAAATCCGAATCACAACCATCTTAAGAAGTGTCAGGCCGCTTGTATTCATCATTCTTTTTGCGGTCATCTTGCACCTGAGTGACAGTAAGGGACATATCTTGTTTCATATCGGCCCTATCGCGATTTCAAAGAGGGCTTTATACAGGGGCGATGACGGCGACGCCTCATCTTGATGGTGATCAATACTTCACTTTTATTGACGCTGACCACAGTCGCATACAGCCATTGCGGATGCTTTGGAAAGTCTCTTGTCGCCTTTGCGCTATTTGCGTTTTTCCGTGCATGAATTTGCCGAGTAGTGTCGATTGCTTTGCGCTTTGTCCCCATCCTGATGGATGAGTCGGCCAAGATCATGAAGGCGCAGTCTTCAAGGGGGCGCCGATTACGATACTGGGGGCCCGATCCGTCAGCGCGAGCGGTCTCGTGAGTATTTTGGTGCCGCTTTTCATCTCGAGCTTCCGACGCGCGGATGATCTGGCGATTGCCATGGACGCGCGCTGTTACCGGGGTGAGAAGGGGAGAACGAGGTTGTACACGGCCAAGCTTTATCCGAAGGATATTGTCTTTGATTCTTGTGTTGTTTTTATTAGCTTTTGCGTTCGTGGGGCCTAAAGTCTTGGGAGGGTTCTTCTGATGCGGCGTTACGCGATCATGACGGAGTATGACGGACTGCTTTTTCAGGCTGGCAACGCCAGCAAAATGCGCCTGTTCAGGCCGCGATGGAAAACAGCTGGTTCGATTTGACAGGGAGACGATCCGCCTGACAGGCGGTAAGCGCACCGACGCCGGGGTGTCCGCCCAGGCCATGTGTCGTCCTTTTTGTCCCAAACGTCTATTCCGGTCGATGCCATGGCCTTGGCGTGGAATGCCGCACTCCCTGAGTCCATCGCGGTGAAGGACGCAAGGCTTGTCGAGGCTGACTTTAACCCGCGCTATGACGGCTGGGGGAAGTCCTATCGCTATACGGTGGTCACGGGGTCTATCCGTCCTGTTCTTATGCGCCGCCAAGCGGTTCATGTGCCGGGCGAACTGGATGTTTTGACTATGCGGGAAGCGGCACAAGAAATGGTCGGTACGCACGATTTTACCGCCTTCATGGATCAGGGTTCGCCGACGAAGCGTTCGGTGAGGACGATTCATGAATTGAGTTTGGAGATAAAAGAAGACACGATAAGTTTTCGCATCATCGGCGACGGCTTTTTATACCATATGGTGCGCATTATCGCGGGGACGCTTGTCTACGCGGGCCAAAAAAAGATTGAACCCGAGGCCATCGGGGCGATTATCGCTTCGAAAAATCGCGTGCTCGCGGGTCCGACGATGCCGCCGGAGGGCTTGCTTTTGGAGCGCGTGTATTTTGAACAAGCGCTTTTTGGCGGTGATCAATGGCCCTATGAGGACGAGCGGCGCGAATTGTCTATAATGGATACGTCTTCACAGTAAGGAGGCTTACATGGCAAACGGATGGGATCACGATATTAATCTTGCGATGTTGACCGATTTTTACGAAATCACGATGTCAAACGCGTATTACAAAGAGGGCATGAAGGATACGGTCGCGGTCTTCGACATGTTTTTCCGTGACATCCCGGAGCGTGGCGGTTTTGCGATCATGGCCGGGGTGGAGCAGCTGGTCGAGTACCTGTCGAACCTGCAGTTTACGGACAAGGATATCGAGTACTTGGTCCAGCTCGATCATTTTGATCAGGCTTTTCTTTCGTATCTTCGCGATTTTAAGTTCGAATGCGATGTCTGGGCGATTCCGGAGGGGATGCCGATCTTCCCGGGCGAACCCATTGTCAAGGTGAGGGGCCCCATTATCCAAGCCCAGATGGTGGAGACGATGGTGCTTTTGACGATTAATCACCAAAGTTTAATCGCGACGAAGTCTTCGCGCATTGTCCGCGCGGCGGAAGGCCGCGGGATTTTGGAGTTTGGCGCGCGCCGTGCGCAGGGCTCGGACGCGTCGATCCTGGGCGCGAGAGCCGCCTATATCGCGGGGGTCGCGGGGACCTCTTGTACGGTGGCCGGCGAAATCTTCAAGATTCCTGTCTTGGGCACCATGGCGCATTCATGGGTGCAGGCCTTTGATACGGAGTACGATGCCTTTAAAGCGTACGCGACGGTTTACCCCGACGACTGCCAACTCTTGGTCGATACCTACAATACTTTAAAGTGCGGCGTCCCCAACGCCATCCGTGTGAGCCGTGAGGTGTTGGAGCCCCAGGGACACCGTTTAAAGGCGATCCGTATTGATTCGGGTGACTTAGCCTATCTTTCGATCAGGGCGCGCGCCATGCTCGATGAGGCAGGTTTAAGCGACTGCCGGATCACCTTAAGTAGTGCCATCGATGAGTACTTGATCCAGGATCTTTTACGCCAGGGGGCCCGGGTTGATTCCTTCGGCGTGGGTGAGCGCCTGATCACTTCGCGCGCCGAACCTGTTTTTAGCGGCGTGTATAAGTTATCGGGGATTGAAAAGGACGGCGTCATGGAGCCTCGCATGAAGGTGTCGGATAATCCTGAGAAGGTGACGAACCCGGGTGAGAAGACCCTTTACAGGCTTTATAGCCGCTCGACGGGTTTGGTCGAGGCCGACCTGATTACCCTCATCGATGAGGTCATCGACGATACAAAGCCTTTGACGATCTTTGATCCGCTTCATACTTGGAAGCGCAAAACGTTAACGGATTTCCGTGCGGTCCCGATTCTGGAGCAGATTTTTGAAAAGGGTGAATATATCGGTGAAAAGCGCCACATCGAGGATATCCGTGCTTTTTGCAGGGCGCAGCTTGACACCCTTTGGGATTCATTGAAGCGCTTTGAAAATCCGCAAGAATACTATGTTGACCTGTCGGATACGCTCTGGTCGTTGAAAGAGCGCTTCTTGCACAGTGAGATGGAAGAGCAGGAGTCGGTATGAGGCTTGTTGACGCGCATAATCATTTGGGCTATTGGTCGCCTGACGGGACACAGAGTGTCGGGGAGTTATTATTAGAGGCTGAAAAAAGAGGCTTGCACGGTGTGGGCATCTCGGATCACTACGACCCTGACTGTGAGATGTCGGACGGTTCGCCCTGGACTTTTGATCCTAAGGCCTATATGGAGGCATTTTATGCCAGAAGAAGGATGCCTTCGAAAAGACAGGAAGGCGATCCGCCCGGTTTTCTTGTGGGCATCGAACTTGGTTGGATGCCGGAGGTAAGCGATGTCCTCCATAATGTGATCCGCGATTATCCCTTTGATTTTTCGATTGTGTCAATCCATTATTTTAGAAACTACGATCCCTTTACCCACGCGGAGCATATCTATACCTCGAAGCTTCACAAGGTCTATACCGAGGTGATTCATACGATCGCGGATTCTGCCCAAGATATGAAAGAAGCGAATATTGTCGCGCATTTTGATTTTTTCTCGCGCTATGCGCCCGAACGCGATTCGAAGATGCACTATGAGCACGCACCTGAGGCTTTTGACCGTCTGTTTCGCATCATGATGGAAAACAAACAAGCGTTAGAGATTAACGTGGGGACGGTGAACTCTCTTATGAAGCGCAAGGATTATGCTCTTAAAGACGCGATGCCGGATGAAAAAATCCTGGACCGCTATATTGAACTTGGCGGCGATCTTTTCACGATCTGCTCGGACGCGCACCATGTTGAGCAAAATGGTTTGCATATGAATGAGACGCTTCAATACTTAGAAAGCCTTGGCATTACAGAGTTTGTCTGGTTTGAGGAAAGAGAACTATTCCGTCCCTAGTAAGTAATAGTCGTCATGTCCGTGACTGATATGTTTTAAAGCAATGCTCGAAAAGCGGCATGGCGCTTTCAATGCGCTCTTTTGAGACGCAGTAGGAGATTCTTAAAAATCCCGGAAATCCAAAGCTTTCAGAAGGGACAAGCAGCAGGTTGCAGTGCTGTTTTGCGTAATCTGAGAATGCCTTGGCGTCGTTTCCGGGCGCTTTTACAAAAAGGTAAAAAGCGCCATCGGGGTAAATCGCCTCATAGCCAATGTGAGTTAAACCTTCGTAAAGCAGATGTCTGTTCTCATCGTAGGCACGGATGTCAGGCTTCACATGGGCGCAAAGGCCCACTACACGCTGGATAAGAGAGGGCGCACAGACGTAACCCAAGGAGCGGGCGGCGCCCGCGATGGCGTCGTAGAGATCTTTGCTGTGTTCGGCCTCGGGGGGTACTAAGACATAGCCGATGCGCTCACCGGGCATGGAGAGGGCTTTGCTGTAGGAGTAGCAGACGAGGGTGTTCGGGTAGATGAGAGGAATGAAGGGGCTTTTGGTCGTCGTAGACCAGTTCCCGGTAGGGTTCGTCGGAGACGATGTAAATGGGGTGTCCGATGTCCTTGGCCTTTTTTTCAAGTAATGCCGCAAGTGACTGCAACTCCGCTGTTTCATACAGTTTTCCGGAAGGGTTATTGGGTGAGTTAATGATGACCGCACGTGTGGATGTCGTAATAGCATTCTCGATGGCTTGGAGGGGTAAATCGAGCGCGGGTAAGGTGGAGGGGACGACACTGAGTTTTCCTCCGTGTCCTTCAACGAAGCATTTGTACTCGGGAAAATAGGGGGCCGCGACAATGAATTCATTGTCTTCGCCTTCTAAGCTGAGTGCTCGGAAGGTGGATGAGAGGGCCGCGGCTGCCCCACAGGTGAGGTAGAGCTGGGAGGCGTCGTAGTGAGTTCCGTATTCAGTGTTCAGTTGCTCCGCTATTTGTTGGCGTACCACAGGGTCGCCTGCGGCGCTTGTGTAGCCATGTAAGGCGATCGGATCTTTTTCTTGTAAAAGGCTGTGAAAGGCTTCCTCGACTTCCTTAGGCGGGGGTACGCTGGGGTTTCCGATGCTGAAATCGAAGACCTTGTCGGCCCCGATTTCTTTTGCCTTCATTTTTCCGTATTCGAAAAGTTCGCGGATCGCGGATTTTTGCTGTCCGTAGGAGAGCGTGAGATCGGAGCAGATCTTTTGGCATGGGTCCGTCATAGGGGATTCCTTTCAAAGGGAGGCGTTTTGGGCCAGCTTTTGACCTTCTGAAAACGCCTTTTCGTTGATCGCAAGAAAACGTTCGGGAATCTCTTTTTCTAAAGCTTTCTCCCAATCGAAGTCATTCATTTGAAATGCTTCGGCCATTGCCCCCAAAAGAATAATGTTCATGACGCGGGGGTTGCCTAGGGTCTTAGCTTCTTTTGCGGCGTCAAAGGCAATGGTTTTAAACCGGGAGCGAAGTGTTTCAAGGTAGTCTTCGGGGTATTCTTCCTGGCCGGAGGCGACAGGCAAAGGGCGAATCTTATAGTCGTTTACCACGATGATGCCGTCCCTTTTCAAATAAGGGGTCCAGCGGATGGCTTCCATCGGTTCAAAGGCGACCAGGACATCTGCCTGGCCGTACCCGATTAAAGGTGAGTGGACTTCTTGGCCGTAGCGGACGGTGGTGGAGACGCTCCCTCCGCGTTGTGCCATGCCGTGGATTTCGCTCATTTTGACGTCGTAACCCTGGTCGAGCAGTGCTCTTGTGAGGACACGGCTGACTAGGATGGTGCCTTGTCCGCCGACACCGGAAAGCAAGATTGTTGTGACTTCACTCATCGTTTTTACCTTTCCTTGATGGCGCCAAAGGGGCATACCTGCAAGCAGACGGTGCAGCCGACGCAGAGGTCGGGGTCGATCATGGATTTGTTGTCCACATAGAACACGGCGGGGCATCCGACGGACAGGCAGCGTCTGCAGCTTCGGCATAGGTCGCGGTCGACGTAGCATAAAGCGGGTTCCCGCTTGATGCGCCGGATGAGTACGCAGGGTCTTCGAACGACCATGGCGACGGGTACTTCAGAAGATTTCGCTTCCTCGATGGCCTTTTTCATGGCGTCCAGGTCCTGCGGGTCGACCGTGATGATCTTCTCATACCCGATGGCCTCGAAGATCTTTTCGATCGATACCACGGAGGCGATTTCCTCCATGAGGGTGTAGCCTGTGCCGGGGTTATCCTGCTGCCCTGTCATGGCGGTGGTGCTGTTATCCAGGACAACCGGGATGACCTTACCTTTGTTGTAGAAGATTTCAATCGCGCCGGGGATTCCGCTGTGAAAGAAGGTGGAGTCTCCGACGACACCGAAGATGGTTTTCGGAGTACCTGTTTTTTCGAAAGCTTTTGACATGCCCATGGCGACGGTGAAGCCGGCGCCCATGCAGATGACGGTGTCAATAGCCGAAAGAGGCGGGGAGCCTCCCAGGGTGTAGCAGCCGATGTCCGCGGTGACGATGGTGTCTTTTTGTTTGCCCAAGGTGTAGAAAAATCCGCGGTGTGGGCATCCCGGACAAAGGACAGGGGGTCTTGTGACGGCCTTGTCCGATTGATCGAGGAAGGGTTCTTTTTCTCCTGTGAGCGCTTCTTTTAAAATGCTCGGGTTGAATTCGTACATGGAGGGGAATACATCTTTGCCCTTGCAGTCAATGCCCTCAGCTTTAATCTGTTCTTCCATGATGGGATCGAGTTCTTCGACCACGTAGAGGGTGTCGACTTGTTTGGAGAATTCCCGGATGAGTTTCATGGGCAGGGGGTAGGTGAAGCCGAGTTTCAAAAAGGAGGTATCTTCGGGGAATACTTCTCGAGCGATGAGTGAGGCGCCGCCTGCTGTGATGACGCCGATTTTTGACCCTCTGATTTCCATTTGGTTGAAGGGGCTTTGTTCCGAGTATTCTGCCAGTTGCTGTTGTTTGTTTTCGAGTTCCTTACGGTGGATATAGGCGTTGGCGGGGGCGGAGATGTATTTTTTGGGGTTTTTCGTGTAGGGGATGGCTTCAACTGTTTCTACTTCCCCTGTCTCCACTAAGCTTCTTGAATGGCAGACGCGGGTGGTCATGCGAAAGAGGACGGGGATGTCGTAGTCTTCGGAGATTTTGTAGGCTTCCTTGATCATGTCGAGGGCGTCTTGGCTGTCGGCCGGCTCGAACATGGGGATTTTGGCTGCGCGTGCGTAGTGGCGGTTGTCTTGTTCGTTTTGTGAGGAGTGCATGCTGGGGTCGTCGCCCGATATAATGACAAAGCCTCTTCCGACGCCGTTGTAGGCAGCAGTGAAAATGGGATCTGCGGCGACGTTGACACCGACGTGTTTCATGGCGGCGACAGAGCGTACGCCGGCGATTGAGGCGCCGTAGGCGACTTCGACGGCGACTTTTTCGTTGGTGGCCCATTCGTGGTATATGTCGGGGTAGGGGTGTAGATTTTCGAATATTTCGGTGCTGGGTGTGCCGGGATAGGCACTTGCGACCTGTATGCCTGCTTCGTAAAGACCGCGTGCGACGGCTTCATTTCCGGATAGAAATTGTTTCATGTGTCGGCCCCTCTTGACTGCCGCTTTTGGGCGGCAGTTTTCTTATCCATTGTGCTCATTGTAACAACAGGGCCTGTCGATTAGCAACGATCTTTTGTTGTTTTGTATAAAAGTGGGGACAATGTTATTGCTCGGGGGTGACGCGCAGATTGGGTTGCTCGTCGGAGACGACGCTAAGGTATTCGCGGTCCAGGGTGATCCACAGGACGAGGTCACTGTCGTAGTGTTTTACTTTTTCACGGAAGGTGGAAAAGAAGGCGGCGTCATCGAGGATGGCGTCTCCCGGAACACCGACGTCAAAGGAGGCGACGCGGACGCCCTGGTCGGAGACGAACAGGTGGAGGCTGTGGATGACGGCGCCTTCGACGATGTCGTTTGCGATCTCGATGAGTTTGTCGTGCAGTGAGTTGTGCTGGGCGTCACCGACATAGGAGGGGTCGGCGTGGAGGATGAGGTGGATGTCGTGTTCTCGCAGGAGTTTTCGTTCGACGCAGTCGACGATGAGGTGGGCTTGTAAGAAGCTTTCCCGGCTGTCAAGTTCCACATGGGCGGTGGCAAAGACGCTCCCCGGGCCGTAGTCGTGGACGATGAGGTCGTGGATGCCCAGGATGCGTGAATCGGCTTCTAAGACTTTTTGACTGATGAGGGTGGTCAGTTCGGTGGAGGGTTTTCCGCCGATGAGTAGTGTGGCTGTGTTCCTCATGATGTCAATCGCGGACCAGGCGATGAGGAGGGTGACCAAAAGTCCTGCGGGGCCGTCCACGTTGATGCCGAAGAAGGCGTAGAGGATGGTGGCTAAAAGGACGCCGCTTGTGGCGTAGATGTCGGCTAAACTGTCTTTGGAGGCCGCGATGAAGACGGGGGAGACTAGTTCTTTTCCCTTTTTTCGGTAATAGAAGTATTGGAGGGTTTTGACCAGGATGGACAAGATGAGTGCCGAAAAGGCGAGCCAGCCCATGTCGAGTTCTTCGGGGTGGATGATTCGCATGACGGAGCGGTAGCCGACTTGAGCGGCGACCAAGAGCATGCCGAGCGCGATGACGGAGGAGGCGATGTATTCGAATCGGGCGTAGCCGAAGGGGTGTTTTTTATCCGCGGGTTTCGCGGCAAGCCGGATGGAGACGATGGACACGAATGAACTAAAGGTGTCGCTTAGGTTGTTCCAGCCTTCGGCGGAGATGGCGATACTGCCGGAGATGGCGCCCGCGATTAATTTGGCGACCGCCAAGAGAAGGTTCATGAAGAGCCCCGTGATCGCGGTTCTGAGGCTGGCTTTTTTGCGCTCGCCAGCGGTCATGGCGTTGGGGTCAATCGCGCACTGTGTGTTCAAGGGGTTTCCTATCGGTGTGTTGTCTGGATGGCCCTGTGCCTTCTTTGGGGTACCCCAAAGGGAAGATGACCATGGGGATATGGTGTTCGGGTAAGTTCATGGTTTTTTGAAGGGCTTTGGGATCAAATTCGCCGATCCAGCAGGTGCCCAAACCCGCCTCCGCAATGGCGAAGTCAAGATGGCATGCGGCGATGACGGCGTCCATTTGGCCGCCTTCATAAGCATCGTAGGATCGTTTCCAGCTACTCTCACGATCGTAGCAAACGACCAAGTACATGGGCGGTTTAAAGTTGTAACGGGTGGCTTTTAAGATGGTGTCTTCTGCGTCTTTCCCGTCCACGATATAGATTCTTTGCGATTGCAGGTTGCAGGCTGTGGGAGCCAGACGCTGCACGTCCAATAGATGGTCAATGATGTCTTGACTTATTTCCCGGTCGCTGAATTTGCGGCAGGAGTAGCGTTTTTTTGCCAGTTCTTTAAATTCCATTTGGATCCTCCCATGATTTCGATACGCGCGAACAATGACATCTTACCAAACCAGGCAAGTCAATAGGTATCGAGGGTGCCGTTTCGAGCGCGCTTTTGCTTGACATGTATTCCCTTTATGTGCTAATTTAATGCAGGTCCACGGGGACGTAGCTCACTTGGGAGAGCGCTTGAATGGCATTCAAGAGGTAGAGGGTTCGATCCCCTTCGTCTCCACCACAAAAAACCTC
>JAXGRH010000009.1:0-43596 GCA_040766025.1 Clostridia bacterium
ACTCCAATTCCATGGAGAATCTTGTGGAGGCCATGGACCGAATCGAGCGCGCGATCTTACAACTCAGCTAAAGAAAGGAAAACGCGTGGCACTTTTTAGAAAAGAATCGAAGGGCGACTTCAACATGGAATACCCTTCGGGCGAAAAACGTTTCATTAAGATCTACTCACAGGGAATGGTCGATGGCATCGAGATCTGGGTCGATCAAGTGACAGGCGTGAATTACCTTTATCATTATTCGGGCAATTCAGGCGGCCTGACACTCCTCGTTGACCGTGAGGGACGACCCATCATCTCGACGCGACAAAGTTAAACGCGGAGTATGTTATGCAGCAAGCACACCGAGAACTTGTGCGCGATGTGCCGGACAGTGAACACGCGGTGTTGTTCATCCACGGCATTTGCAGTTCCCCTGTTTTCTTTACCGACTTTTACGCGCATGTCCCCGAAGATTGGAGCATCCGTTCCGTCCTGATTGAGGGGCACGGCGCGACCACGAAGGACTTCTCCCATTCGTCCATGGATGAATGGAGGCAGCAGATTGACGACGTGGTCGATGAATTGGCCGAACAACATCGTGCCATCCTGATCGTCGGCCATTCCATGGGTACGCTGTTTGCGATCGAGCAGAGTGTCCGCCGCCCCGATAAAATTAAGGCGCTTTTTCTCTTGGCCGTGCCTTTGAAAGCCAGGCCGCATGTGAAGGCCGCCTCTCAATCGATTCGAACCGCGCTTGACTTGCCGTCAGGGGACGATCCGGCTGTTGAGGCCGCAAAAAGGCTTTACAGCATCGAGCCTGACCGCAAGGTATGGCATTATTTTGGCTTTATTCCCCGCTATTATGAACTGCTTCATGTCATGCAGGAGACAAGGGCACGGGTGCTGGACGTTGAGGTCCCATGTTATGTGTTCCAGTCAAGGCACGATGAGATTGTGTCCGAAAAATCGTACGACATGATGGCCGAGAACCCCAAGATCCAACTTCACTGTCTCGAGCATTCGGACCATAAGTACCACCCGCCAAAGGACAAGGCGTTTTTGCTTCAGCGTTTTGATGCGCTCTGCCGAGCGATTTCCTGACATATAGGAAGGCTTAGAGCATAAAAAAGACGGGAGCCCGTCTTAGGAGCTCCCGTCCATACGTGATTTTTTAGGCTTAGCCTTTAGTCTTCAATCTCGATTTCGATTGATTCAGGTTCAGGCTTCGCCTCCCTTTTTGGAAGGTTCAGCTCCAACACGCCGTCTTTGAACTTTCCTTTAATCTCATCGGTTTTGACCCCGCTGACATCAAAGGATCTGCGGCAAGAACCGTAAGAACGCTCTTTATAAATATAGTTCTTACGCTCTTCTGTTTTCTCGCTGTTTTGTTCCGCTGTGATCGTCAGGTACTTGCCCTCAAGATTAATCTTGATATCTTCCTTTTTCGCGCCGGGAAGATCGGCCTCCAAAAGGAAATGGTCACCCATGTCCTGGATGTCCACTTTAAATCCGCGGACACCTGAAAAATCCTGCAAGAACGAATTACCGAAGAAGCGATTGAAGTCACTCACTAAACCGCGGTCACGTCTGCCGTAAGGAATTAAATCAAACATGTTATCGTCCTCCTTGTTTATTTTCGTACAAGTTTATTTTAATCAGTTGTTTTGACAAAAAAAGTAAAAACTTTTGTAGGAAATCTGAAATTTGGCACTCTAAGCATGAGAGTGCTAACAGTCCGATGGCTTTTCTTTGATATAGTTGACAGGATCAAAGGCCTTAACGAGAGGAAGAAAACAAGAGACGATGAAGAAGCGGTTAGGCGTCGGCATTACAGCGGCCATCTGTTCGGCGCTGTGATTTGGAATATCGCCCGCGATTGCGAAGCTGGCGTACGAGGGCGGAAGCAATCCCGTGACCACGACCTTCACGCGCGCCTTGTTTGCGATCCCCGTCCTCATTATTATTCTCCGCCTTTTACATGTCCCGCTTCGGCCTTCGAAGGAAGAGCTCAAAGCGGTGCTGCCCGTCAGTTTCTTTGGCGCTTTTGGGACCACCATCCTGCTTTACTCCTCCTACGCTTACATTGGCGTGGGGACGGCGACGGTGCTGCACTACGTCTTCCCTGTGCTGGTCATGTTGGGCGGACTTTTATTTTTCAAAGAAAAACTCTTATGGTGGAAGGTCCTTGCCCTCGTTTTCGGCTTTTTGGGCGTGTTGTCATTTATTGGAGAGCGGGGCCAAAATGACCCCAGGGGCATTTTATTAGCACTGTTATCGAGCGTGACCTACGCGGCGCTCATGATCGGCATTGAACAGTCGGCCATTTCCAGAATGCATGTCTTTAAGATGGCTTTTTATACGAATATTATCTCGGCCACAGCATCCTTGATCTACGGTGTTGTCACGCGTTCACTCCAATTTTCAATGACCGCCCCCGCCTGGGGCTACTCCCTGCTTGTCTCCATGATGGTGGCGATCGGGGCCGTCTCGCTTTTGAATTTTGCGATCATCCGATGCGGCGCTTCAACAACCTCCATCATCGCGATGCTGGAGCCTTTGACCGGGGTGCTGTTTGGTTACTTGCTTTTAAAGGAACAAATCACCCTGATGAACGCTCTGGGCTTCGTCCTGATTGCCGCGGGCGTCATCCTTGTGTCACGTTTTTCAAAAGAATCCGTCTAATGGATCCTCGTCACTTCCAGATCTTCATCCACTAGGAGCGTAAAGGCTGCGACTTGTTTCAACCTCTCGCCGAATCGTTGCCTGATGACAATATCCGCGGTACCCGGCGATTTGCCGAACAAGCCCACAAGGTGATCGTAGGTCACATAACGGCCATCATCTTGGTAGTTATCCGGGAGGTTATCAAGTTGGCTTAACAACACCACATTTTCATCCGACACATCGACCTCGTATTCAATGTGATTCTTTTCGCCACGGTATGCGCCGCATACGACCACATAACCGATGTCAGTTCGACGTTCGCCGTCGCTGTCAAGCACCCGCAAATCGATCTTATCGGTCAGCTGATAGGAGAGCCAGCTGTCATACTTGTAAAGGTAATGGCCCTCTGCCGCAGCCAGGTCAAAAAAGAGATCGTGAAGATCGATATCGGCAAGTGTGGATAAAAGCGAATCCGAGTTGTCACGAAAAGAAATCTTCTCCCCTGACATATACTCCGCGTCGAACTCAATGCCAAGTCCCGGCGGCAGGCCGTTCGTATGGTTATAAATGCCATTCTTTTTGGCGAGCTCATGTTCATCAATGACCGCATGCAGCCGGTCAAGCGAAGACAGCGGCGCGTCAAAGGTGACATCCGCGACCCTTTGTTGATTCCAATAGGTTTGAATGCTGACCACGGCTTTATCGTCAAAGCGCTCCAATTTGAAAAAGCAGTTATGATAGCGGTTTGAAAAATTGGGCCGATAGTACTCGCATTCGAAGGCCTTAATATCCTTGGATTGGATGACCAACGGCGCATTCGACACATAGTGGTCATCGCGGCCGCCGGGCATTTCGGCCTTGGAACTCTTTTTGGCAAACGCGCGATCCACGAAGGGTTTGAACAGCACATCGAGAGCCTCTGTAAAGGCTCATAATGTTCGGGGAAGCGATTCTTGCCGCGGGCCGTGACGCATGAGCCGTCCGATAAACCAATCGACAGGCTGAACCCTTCGATCTCATCTGAATCTTCATGACCGGCGTCAAAGCCGTCCCAGTCTAAAACATTGTATTTTTTGACAACGGCCGCGACTTCACGCAAAAAACTTTTCTCCACTTTCTCATCCGAGTAGAGAAAACCCGTGCCGTACTCAATATGCACATTGGCGCCGCCCTTCTCCTTTTGGACGCCGTACACGTAATTGTCATCCCTCATGACCCCCGAATGGGTAAAATTAAAATCAGTGATGCCCATGTCTTCCTCCACCTCAATGCCACGTTGGGGCAGCACAGGCGCCCAAGGTTGCTATGCACAGTAAAATAATGAGTAAAATCGGGTATTTTTTCATCTTCTTCACCTCGTAAATCCGGTGACGCTATGGGTACGGGAACGATGCCTGTCTGAAGCCATTATGGTGTGTATAGTTAATCATGAAACAGCCGATTACTCAACCAATCGGGGGCGCTTGTGAATTTTCGCTCACCAGAGGATAATGAACCGGGGAGGATTCCAATCCATGCATGATGTCGCCATTATCGGGGCCGGTGTCACAGGCTGCGCCCTGGCCTATACCTTATCGTCTTACGAGATTTCCGTTTTGCTGCTTGAAAAAGAAAACGATGTCGCCATGGGCGCCACCCGCGCCAATACCGCGATTATTCACGCGGGCTTTGACCCCGAACCCCATAGCTTAATGGGAAAGTTGAATGTCGAAGGCAACAGGGCATGCTACGCCCTGTGTGAGGCACTCGACGTCGAACATCGAAGGACCGGTTCCTGGGTGGTCGCCTTTGACAAAGAACAGCGTGACACACTCGATGTACTCTACCAACAGGGCCTCGAAAACGGCTGTGAGGGCCTTGAAATAGTATCGGGCGATGAAGCCCGAAAAGAGAACCCAATCTCTCCTCTGAGATTATCGGGGCCCTTTGGGCGCCGGAGGCAGGGGTCATCAACCCTTGGGAATTTGCGCTGGCCATGGCCGAGGTGGCTGTGCGAAACGGCGTCCGCTTCATGCCCAACACGCAAGTGACCGGAATTACTGCGGCATCCGATCACTATGACATCGAGACAAGCAAGGGGCACTACCGGGCCCGTTACGTGGTCAACGCCGCGGGCGTCGAAAGCGATCGCATCCACAACATGTTGGCAGATCCCGCTTTCCACATCGTGCCGACAAGGGGTGAATACTATCTTTTAGACCGGAGCATCGGGACGCTCGTAGAATCCATCGTGTTTCAAAGTCCCACGAGCGCGGGCAAGGGTATCACCGTGTCCCCCACCATCCACGATAACTTTCTCATCGGACCGAATTCCGAGAAAATTAATGACCCCGAGGATACCTCCGTCACCCGTTCGGCACTTGACGAAATCCGGGAAGCCGCCCGACATTTGGTGCCCTCCCTCGATACGAGGGCGAGCATCCGAAACTTTGCGGGCGTGCGCGCCAACAGCGATATCAACGATTTTTACATCGCTTTCACAGCACCCGGATTTTTAGATTTAGCGGCCATTAAATCGCCGGGCTTGACCTGCGCGCCGGCCATCGCACGCCTGGCAAAAGAAATGTTAGAAGCAGAGGGCCTATCACTTTCCCAAAAAGCACATTGGAAGGGCGGGCGCCATGTTATCCGCTTTAAGGAGATTCCCAAAGAAGAACGCAAAGCCTTCGTCAAAGAAAATCCGCTTTACGGGCGCGTCATCTGCCGCTGTGAGACGATTACGGAAGGCGAAATTGTCGCCGCATTAAAAAGAGAGATCCCGCCCGTGTCAATCGACGGCGTCAAACGCCGCGCGGGAACCGGCATGGGGCGCTGCCAGGGCGGCTTTTGCGGACCGAGAGTCCTTGAAATCATCGCGCGGGAACAAAAACGCGACCCGCTGACCATCGAGGAGGACGCCCGGGGAAGCCAAATCCTGACGGACAAAACAAAAAGGGAGGACTGTGCCCATGCGTGACCATTATGAGCTCATCGTCATCGGCGGAGGTCCTGCCGGCTTGAGCGCCGCCATCAGCGCAAAAAATAACGGCCTGTCTCAGATCCTCATCGTTGAACGAGATGTAGAACTGGGCGGGATCCTGAACCAGTGCATCCACAACGGCTTCGGCCTCCATTACTTCGGCGAGGAGCTCACGGGCCCTGAATACGCCTGGCGCCTGCGCGATCAGCTGAACACGATGGACATCGATACGGTGACCGACACCATGGTGCTCTCATTTGAAAAACAAGGGCCTGTTTACCACCTCACGCTCATGAGCGCGAAAGACGGCTACCGGACCCTTCGAACCGACTCGATCATCCTGGCCATGGGTTGCCGTGAGCGGACACGGGGTGCCATCCAGATCCCCGGCGCACGCGGCGCCGGCATCTTAACCGCCGGCACCGCCCAACGCTATGTCAACATGGAAGGCTACATGGTGGGCCGCCGCGTCATCATCTTGGGCTCAGGCGACATCGGCCTCATCATGGCGCGGCGCATGACACTTGAGGGCGCCGAGGTGCTCGCCTGCGTTGAGATCATGCCCCACTCAGGCGGATTGAACCGCAATATTGTCCAATGCTTAGATGACTATGACATCCCGCTTTTGCTCTCACACACGATCACCCATATTGAGGGAAAGGACCGCGTCAGTCGCGTCACCGTCCAAAAAGTCGATTCATCCTTTACTCCCATAGTAGGAACAGAACAGTTTTTTGACGTCGACAGCGTCCTTTTGTCAGTAGGCCTTATCCCTGAAAACGAACTCAGCAGAGCCGCCGGGGTCGCGATCGATCCCAAAACAGGGGGCCCCGTGGTGTACGAAAATCGCGAGACATCGCTCCCCGGCGTCTTTGCCTCCGGCAATGTGCTCCATGTGCACGACCTGGTAGACTTTGTCTCCGAAGAAAGTGAACTGGCCGGCCGCTACGCGGCACGCTACGTCCAACAAGATCCGGATAAAAGGACACGTTCGGAAGAACAGGTTCTCGATATGGTCCCCAAGGCAGGCATTTCATACGCCGTGCCTCATAAAGTTCGACCCCAAGGCGTCGACGACTTTGTGGAGGTATTTTTCCGTGTGACAGAACCGCATAAAACACCCAAGCGCATCGTCTTCAAAGACGGCGAACAGACCATTGCCGCCTTCCGGCGACCCTATATGGCGCCGGGTGAAATGGAACATGTGCGCATCCCGAAAAAACTGCTCGAGCGCGTGACGGGCAGCCAACTTGTCATCACAGTGGACGACTGAGGGGAGTTATTGATGAAAGAAATGATCTGCATTTTATGCCCCCAGGGCTGCCATCTTCAGGTAGACGAGGAAAATGACTACAAGGTGACGGGGAATCGCTGCGAAAAGGGAATCCTTTACGGAAAAACAGAAGCGCAGAATCCGACGCGTGTGCTTAGCTCAACCGTGCGGGTGAAGAGCCGCTTGTACCCGCGCTGCCCTGTGAAAACAGACGCCCCTATCCCCAAATCCTTGATCTTTGACGCCATGGCGCTACTCGATTGTCTGGAGCTCGACGTCCCTGTTAAAAGAGGCGATGTCGTGCTCGAAAACATTTTAGGATTGAACGTGAACTTCATCGCGACGCGAGATCTTGAAGAATAAGGGAGGGTGACGATGGCACCGTATGTGATGGCGCTTGACGCGGGGACGACAAGTAACCGGGCAATACTGTTCGATCCGGCGGGGAAGGTCTGTTCTGTCGCGCAAAAAGAATTCTCACAAATATTTCCCAAACCCGGCTGGGTGGAACATGACGCCCACGAGATCTGGTCGACACAGCTCGGCGTCGCGGTGGAAGCGATGCAAAAAATCGGCGCTGACGCCTCTGACATCGCGGCAATCGGCATCACGAATCAGCGTGAGACGACGATTCTTTGGGACAGGCACACCGGAGAGCCCGTCCATAACGCCATCGTCTGGCAATGCCGACGCACTTCCGAGATCTGCGACGATTTGAAGGCACAAGGGTTGACCGATCTATTCCGCCAAAAAACAGGCCTTGTCATTGACGCCTATTTCAGCGCCACCAAGATCAAGTGGATCCTCGACCATGTGCCGGGACTTCGCGACAGAGCCAAAAAAGGCGACATCCTATTTGGCACGGTTGAAACCTGGCTCATCTGGCGGCTCACAAGAGGTAAAGTCCATGTGACAGACTATTCCAACGCCTCCAGGACCATGTTATTTAATATCTTGGATCTTCGTTGGGATGATGAGATCCTCGAGATCCTTGACATCCCGAAAAAGATGTTGCCCGAAGCGCGGCCCTCAAGTGAAATATACGGTGAAACGGATCCCTCCTTTTTTGGGGCCGCGATTCCCATCGCCGGCGCGGCGGGTGACCAGCAGGCGGCACTTTTCGGGGAGGCCTGTTTTAACGCGGGGGAGGCGAAAAATACTTACGGCACAGGTTGCTTTTTGCTCATGAACACTGGGCCTACGCCCGTGTTCAGTGAAAAGGGCCTCGTGACGACTATCGCCTGGGGATTTTCAGGCGAAGTCAGCTACGCCTTAGAAGGCTCCATCTTTGTCGCGGGCGCCGCGATCCAATGGCTTCGCGATGAACTGCGCTTGATCAGTACCGCGGGAGAATCGGAAAAGCTCGCGTCCTCCGTACACGACACCGCGGGCTGTTACGTCGTCCCGGCTTTCACAGGACTCGGAGCGCCTTACTGGGATCAGTATGCCCGAGGCGCCATTGTGGGACTGACCCGCGGCGTAAATCGGGCGCATATCGTGCGCGCGACACTCGAATCCATCGCCTACCAGACGCTCGATGTGCTCGATGTCATGCAGGAGGATTCCGGTATCCGCTTAAACACCTTGAAGGCGGACGGAGGCGCGTCCAACAACAACTTTCTCATGCAATTTCAGGCCGATATCGCAAGCGTCCCCGTCATGCGCCCGGCCTGTGTTGAAACAACCGCTTTGGGGGCGGCCTACCTTGCGGGATTGGCGGTAGGTTTTTGGCAGGGGACAAAAGAACTTGTTTCAAACTGGCAGGTTGATCGCGTTTTCCAACCGGCCATGGAAGAAAAAAAGCGGCAAGCACAAATCGCGGGATGGAAAAAAGCGGTAACGCGCTCCTTTGATTGGGCACTTTAATATTCGTCGCCGCTTTCGTTTTTGACGTATAATGCCCCTATGGAGTTTGGCCAGGGACCTGGCCGTCATAAGAAGGTGTGTGATGAATTTTTTCCAAAGCTTCTTTTATGGTGTAGAAAATGAGGATCCGCTCGTCATTCCGCTACCCCTGATGATTGGACTGCTACTCCTTTGGATTGGCGTCATGGTGCTCATTGTCTTGTATCGCAAGCGCCTGATGGCACAAAAAAATCCTATGTGTCTTGCCAAGATTGCTGCCATGGTCCTCTTAGTCGACCAGGTCGTCTTGTATTTATGGCAATTTTTATCCGGGTACTTCAATCTCGAGATGAGCCTTCCGCTCTACCATTGCCGTATCGCGGTGCCGATTCTTGTCCTTGACCTCATCTTCGGGTTCACGATGTTGCGCTCGATATGGATTTATTGGGGCTTTCTCGGCTCTGTCTTTGCCATGGGATTTATGGACCTGTACCGCTTCGATTTTCCGCATTATACGAATTTCCAGTTTTTTATCGTGCACATCACGCTGGGTTGGATCATTTTCTATACGATCTTTGTCCTGGGCTATCGCTTTGATAAGGAGGGCTTAAAGCGAACGCTGGTGGTGACCCTTATTTACAACATTGTGATGATTCTCTTTAATGCCGTCATGAACGGCGGTTTCATCGCGCGGGAGGATTCGCTTTACAACTACGGCTACATGCTGTTCCCGCCGGGACCCTTAAAAGACCTGGTGCTGTCGTTCCCGCCCTTCGTGTTCTACTTCATCATGCTTGGGGGCTATGAGCTATTGATCTATCTTTTATACCTGGGAGGGCGCGCGCTGAATCGTATTAGTGACCGAAACGGTGAAAGTCAGGTCGTGCATGGTTAGAAAACCCTATTACCCTTCCCTTTCTGATCGTAAAACCCTCGTTGCCTATGTCCGCTTCTTTTGGCGTGACATCGTGCTACTCTTAGTTTTTTTCGCGACGATGTGGATCATGCAGCTGTTGAACCGCCCCTATGGGACGGTGCGCGATCTGACGATCGCGCTTGACGCTAAAATACCGCTCCTGCCCTGGACGGTGCTCATCTATAACAGCTGGGCCCCCCTGATCCTCGTCCTTGCTCTGTTTCATTTTTTATCGGACCGACAGCTTTACCGCCGTTACATCTTCACCATGATCATCGGCCAGCTCATGGCGGATCTTACCTTTCCCTTTTTCCAGACCGTCATTCCCAGGCCGCATGAACAGGTGTTTGCCGCGACGGATATCTTTTCAAAAATTTTGGCGATCACCTACCGGGCCGACAACAACTACTGCGGCTTCCCGTCGATTCACGTCATCTTATGTACCCTGACGATCTTCTTTATCTGGAAACTAAAAGATGCGCCCGGCTGGTTGAAGGTGCTTGTCACCTTCTACTTTACCGCCGTGGCGATTACCACCGTGACGACCAAGCAGCATGTTGTGCTCGATATCCCGGGCGGGATACTTTACGCCTTGGTGGCCATCCCGATCGGAATTCCGGTGACGCGCTTGATCGACCGCAAATGTTATCGCGAGGTGTTTCGGTAATCGAAGAAGAAATTTGATACACTGACAGTCACTAATTAAAAGGGAGGATAGCCAGATGCGAAAACGTCCACTTACGCGGATACTGTCCTTAATCGTTTTATTGTCCCTCACGGCAACCGCAATTGCCTGTCAGACAAAACCAAAACCGGTCCCTTTTGACCGCGTCCTGACTGTCAATGAAAATCCTTCGGGAGAGGGAGAAATCGCTCCGGGCCTGTACTGCCTGGTCGCGACAGAGGGTGTCGGATTATTTAACCTGACCGAGGGCCCCATCAACCGGGAAACGCCGATTCGTTCGCAGTCGTTCAGTACTCGGGCCTGGGTCGAGGTCCGGGACGGCGAAACGCTGAAATTTAATAATTCCGGGATCGAAACCTACGAACAACGCCAGCAGTACGGCTGCTTTCCCAGCCGACTGAGCAACGGTTTTTTCCTTGTGGGGATGGATGTGTTCCCGGGCATGATCACGATCCGGACCCTTGACGCCGAAGAAGGCGAAACAAAACTCTTCGAGATCTACCATGACGCGCATGACCTGTCCGAGGGACCGGTTGAGCGCCACGTCCTAGAGGATACATGGATCGATGTGGAGGTCAAAGTAGGAGAATTTTTGCATTTGCAAAATACAGAAATTTACGTACCGCCCTCATGAAGGAACTAGAATGACCGCGCCGTGGGCGCGGATGGAATGTTAAAAGAAATGAAGAAAAATGTATTGAGCGTGATCGCGCTCTTGATCATCATCGTGCTCTGTGCGGCAGGCTGTAGCGGGAAAGACCATACACCCCAACCGGAACCGACACAGGCCACAACGGAAGGGAACGAATTACCTATGCCAAAAGAAGTTGCGGCAGGCTATCTGCCGGCTGAAAATCCGACGAATTTTGTCGATATCCAGATGGACAGTGGGGCGCACATCGTCATCGAGCTTGACGAGAGTCAGGCGCCCTTGACCGTGGAAAATTTTAAAAAACTGGTGGGGGAATCCTTTTACGACGGCATTATTTTCCACCGCATCATCTCCGGTTTCATGATCCAAGGGGGCGACCCTGAGGGTAAGGGGACGGGTGGATCAAAAGATTCCATCAAGGGCGAGTTTGCCTCAAACGGCGTCAACAACACCCTATCGCACGCCCGCGGTGTGGTATCCATGGCGAGGACCCCGGTGCCCGATTCCGCAAGCTCACAGTTTTTCATCTGTCACGGTGACAGCCAATTTTTAGACGGCGATTACGCGGCCTTCGGCCGGGTGGTATACGGCATGGACGAGGTTGACAGGATCGCCGCGCTTACGACAGACGCCCGCGATTTCCCCAAAACGCCGCCGGTTATGACAAGCGTGTTTTTTGTGACCCCTGAGTCCTAGGACGTGGCGCGATGAAACTAAAAAATGCCCTTCCCTTTTTGAAGGATGCTTGGCGCGCGGCTAAAAAACAGGCCCGCCTCGGTGATCGTTCCTTCCTGGATCTTTATACGGACATCATTGGCTGCAAGTTTAAGTACAAGACCGCTTTAAGTGATTACTTGCTCTTTAATTTCATGGAGTACCGGGATCCCAAGATGCGCCGTGAGTACATCTTCTCTGACGACTGGGTGCAGCTTGTCCACAATTTGAACCCGCCGAACAACACGCCCGGTTTTTTATCTGACAAGGTGCTCGCCTATAAGCGCTTTCAAAAATACTTTTACCGCGATGTCTTGATCGTGGCGGATTCAACAGATGAAGAGATCCGAAAGTTTTGCGAAAAGCATGAGGTGTTTTACGCGAAAAAGGCCTGGAGTTTTGCCGGGCGCGACGTCGAGAAAATTAAGGTAGATCCAAATAACATCGAGGACGCCATCGTCCGCGCGAAGCAATACGACATGCTGGAAGAAGAAATCGTCCAGCACCCCGTCATGGATACGGTGTCGCCTAACGCGGTCGCAAGCTTCCGTTTTACGATCTTGAAATACGAGGGCAGGATTTTGATATTGCCCTTGTCCGTTCGCATCGCTCTTTTTGACGACGTCGACATCATCAAGATGGGGCAGAGCTCCTCCTGTGTCGCGATCGACGAGGAGGGTTATTTCATCTCGCCCGCGGTGGTGAATGACTCCGTGTTCGATCCCGATTTTGAAACACGTTACGATTACCATCCGATCACAGGCGTGGCCATCTCAGACGGTAGCTTCCAGGTGCCCTTTTACAAGGAAATGGTCGACATGATGATCGAGATCACGGAAGGTGAAGATGAATACGGCCACCTGGGTTGGGACATCGCCATCTCAGACAAAGGTCCCTGCGTCATTGAGGGAAACCCCTGGGGTCATTACGATTTTTACCAGTATTACGACCATGTGAAACGCACAAACCAGGGCATCCGTCCCACAATTGAAGCGTTCATGGGGAGTCCCATCCGGGAGCTTCCGATTAAATAATCGTTTAGCGTCTCCAGTAGGTCGGGTAAACGTCACCGGGCTCAAGATGAACGAGCTCGTCTACCGTGACGAAGGTAAAGCCGTGCTCGATGAGCCGAGGGAGTGCCCGGATGAAGCCGTCGACGGTCGTCTTATGAATGTCATGCATCAGGATGAGACGGCCTTTGCTCGTGTGATTCAAAAGATAATTGTAAACGTAGTCGCTGTCTTTGTATTTCCAGTCGGCGGTATCGACATCCCAAAAGACGGTGCCATACCCTGCTTTTTGGCTCTTCGTACACGGCCTCACTGCGATATCCGCCCGGTGGCCGCATGATCGAAGGCCTGTAGCCAATAAGGGTTTCAATGGCATCGCTTGTCTTTTTCAGTTCATTCGCTCTTGTCGCCTCGTCCACCTGTGACAGATACTTATGCGAATAGCTGTGGTTGGCCACCTGGTGCCCCTCCGCGTGCATGCGCCGGATGAGACCGGGAGAGCGCTCCGCGGACTGTCCTAAAACAAAGAAAGTGACCTTAATGTTGTATTCGGCCAGCGCGTCCAAAAGGCGCGAGGTGTGGCCGCCCGGGCCGTCGTCAAAGGTAATGGCCACCGCGCCCGGCGTTTTTAACGCGATGGGCTTCGGCGTCGTCCGCACGGTCGTGGTCGTGGTGGTCGTTGTGGTCGTCTTAATCGTTTTAACCGAATGCACGCGTTTTGTCGTCGGGAAGTTACTAAATAGCGTGGTAGGGACGGTCTGGGTTTTGGAGCTCGCATCGCTTGTCGGTGCCACGTAGTCGGAGGGACCGTGCTTGTATTGTCTGTGACAGGGGCGGTCATCGAGGGTGAGGCGACCACTCCGTAGAACACCCGCTCATCGTCACAGCCACTGCGACAAACAGCGATAGGATCACGGCGATCGCGACCATAAGTGCGATCTGCCTGCGTAGCCAATTTCTTTTCACGGTCATCTCCTGTTATTTAAACTTCCCCCATTCTATCACTGAAAGATACAGGTTTACCTTGCTGATTTCATTGCATCGGCGTATTGTTTATTAAGTGAGGTTTGTGTCGAATCTCACAGGAGGTTTGGACAATGAAGAAAATATTGTCAGTCGCGGCGATTGTGCTCGTAGCACTCATGACAGTGACGGCCTGTGCGCCGAAACCTGTTGAAGAAGATCGCCATACATTCACACCGGGTGGCCTCTAAGCGGGCCCCACAAGCATGGGGCTCGCGCCGCTGGTGTCGGATGCATTGGAAGGGAAAGAAGCCTTCGATGTCGAATTTGATCTGGTGGCATCTCCGGAGGAAATTGTTCCTAAAATAGTGAGAGGCGACTGTGAGCTGGCGGCCTTGCCGGCCAACTTAGCCTCGACGCTTTACAATAAAACAGAAGGTGGCATCGTCACGCTTGCCATCAATACGCTCGGCGTATTGGACATTGTCGAAAACGGTGACACCGTTCATGCCCTGTCAGATCTTTCAGGGCGTACGCTTTACGCCTCAGGCGAGGGAGCTGTGCCCGAATACGTCATAAGACTGCTCTTAGAGCGAAGCGGCCTTGACCCGGACCACGACGTCACGATTGAATGGATGGCCGAACACGGTGCGATCGTCGCCCAATTGCTCGCCGAGCCGGGCGCCGTAGGCCTTTTACCCCAACCCTTTGTCACGGTTGCCATGAAACAGAACGCGGAGCTTCGCCTGGCGCTCGACCTGAACGACGACTGGGTCCGCCTCGTCCCTGAGGCCGGACTTGTCATGGGAGTCCTCGTCGCGCAAAAAGAAACCGTGGAACAGCACCCGGAGGCGGTGGACGCTTTCTTGAAACGATACCGGGAAGCCATTCAATTCACAAACGACCATCCGGGGGAAACATCGCTCATGGTCGAGGCGCTCGATGTGTTTGACGCGAAGATCTCAGAGGCGGCCATCCCCTATTGCAATATTCATTACGATGACGGGGATGCGATGAAACAACAACTGAAGGGTTTCCTTGAGCTCTTATCGGGCATGAACCCCCAGGCCATCGGGGGCAATATGCCGGCCGACGATTTTTATTACCGTGCGAAATAGGAAAGGGGACATTCTCTTTTCAACCTTGGGAGTCCTGCTCATCCTCCTAATCTGGCAGCTGGCCGCTTCCTTTGGGGGAACGGGATTCTTACTGCCGGGGCCGATCGCGGTTGCCTCGACTTTTATACAACTATTCACACAGGGCGCTCATTGGCGCTCTGTTGCCATCTCCGCTTTTCGCATCATCGAAAGCGTGCTAGTCGCCATTTTGTTGGCCATCGTTTTGAGTTGGATCGCCTCAAAATCAAGGGCGGTCCGCCAGATACTCTCGCCTTTTGTGCTCATCATGAAGTCCGTGCCGATCGTCTCCTTCATCCTGATCGCGCTTTTCTTCATGGGGGCGTCCATGCTCAGTTTTTTCATCTGCGGCCTCATCGTTTTCCCGGTCGTCTACGCCCAGCTTCTCTCAAGCTTCTTGAATACGGATCCGGGACTTTTAGAGATGGCCCGCGTGTTTTCATTAAAACGCTCTGAAAAAATCCGCTACATCATTATTCCCGGATCAAGAGAAGTGTTCATCGCCTCCGTGTCCGTGTCGGTCGGCATGGCATGGAAGGCAGGGGTTGCGGCCGAGGTGCTCGCCTTCTCCGGAGGCACGATCGGGCGCCATATGCATGAGGCAAAACTCTACCTCGACATGGAGCGGTTGTTGTCATGGACCTTAGCGCTTGTCCTTGTGTCCTTTTTATCAGAACAATTGCTTGTCCGTCTGTTTCGTTTCATCTTGACACGCATCGGACAAAAGCTGCCCATAAAACGCCGGGTGGTCAAGGAAGTCAAGGCGCGAGAAGAACTCCTCACAGAACGCGACACGCCCTTGGCCTGCCCCGTGGAAGGTCAGGCCATTATGATCCGCGGCGTTCTTTGTGTCAAAAAAACCTACGACGACGAGGCCGTGCCCTCGATAGTCATCGACAGCATCAGCAAGTGCTTTGGTTCCTCTTATGTTTTTAGCGAATACTCCGCGACGATTCCGCTTGACCGGCCGCTTGCGGTGATCGGCCCCTCCGGGGTGGGCAAGACGACACTCATGCGCATGATCGCGGGGCTTATTCGCCCCGACAGCGGCGTCATTGACGGCGTGCCCTCCCGAGGGGTGTTTGTCTTCCAGGACAACCGACTGCTCGGACAGAT
This sequence comes from Clostridia bacterium, assembly GCA_040766025.1. Taxonomy (GTDB): domain Bacteria; phylum Bacillota; class Clostridia; order Saccharofermentanales; family DTU023; genus UBA4923. Next base: position 15,913 of record JAXGRH010000009.1, read on the forward strand.
GAGCGCCCGCGACAACATCCGCTTAGTGCTGCCCGGTTATGACGGGGAGCGCGCGGATGAGCTTTTGTTGTCACTTGACTTGATGTCCGTGAAAGACCAGCCGGCCGATACCTTGTCAGGCGGCGAAAAAAGAAGGCTGTCGCTTGCGCGCGCACTCGCGCCCGAATCCGATATCCTTTATCTGGATGAGGCTTTCCGTGAGCTCGATGAGGCACACGAAGGAGAAGCACTTTCGCTCCTGCTTGATAGGGCGGGAGAAAAACCGGTTATTTTTGCCACGCACGACTTATCTTTAATTGAGCGGATGAACGCCTATATACTTGAATTAAGAAAGTAGGTTAAAAATGAACTGCGCAGACTGTCAGCTACTCTTCTGCTACCAGGGCATCAAGGATGGATTCCCCGGCTGCCCGATGGAAGATCGCCGGTTTTTTGATGAATCACTTGAATTACTTTTAAAAGAGGAGAATCATCGATTCTTCCTGACAAGCAGTCGCATTGAAGCCAAAGGCTATGGCCGGTGGCCGCGCGCTTTGGAGATTTTGCGCTTTTGCAAAGACATGGAGTATGAGAAGATCGGCATTGCCTTTTGTGTCGGCCTCAGAAAAGAAGCGGCTATTTTCAACCGGATGTTAAAAGAGCATGGTTTTTTGACCGCGTCGGCGATCTGTAAGGGCGGCGCCATCTCGAAAGAAGAAATCGGGATGTTGGATGAGGAAAAAGTAAGACCCGGTAAAAACGAGATGATCTGCAATCCCATCGCCCAGGCACTGCGCCTGAACCATGAACAAACCGATTTCAATGTGGCCATCGGCCTCTGCGTGGGCCATGACAGCCTGTTTTACAAATACAGCGAGGCGCCGGTGACAACCTTAGTCACCAAAGACCGAAGGTTAGGACACAACCCTGTGGCGGGTCTTTACCTGGCCGATTCGGGCTATATTAAAGATGCTTTTTCTGAGGCGATGGGGGAATAAGAGGGTATGCGACTTATTTTGGCGAGCCAGTCGCCCAGGCGGGCGGAGCTTTTGGCTCTTACAGGAATTCCTTTCATCGTCGCACCGTCAAACTGCGATGAAGACAGTCTTTCGAATCATTTGAAAACTGAAAAACCCGATATCAAAGAACACGCTGTAGCAGAACATTTGGCGCTTTCCAAAGCCTATGCGGCGCTTTCAAAATTCCCCCATGATCTCATCTTGGCCGCCGACACCATCGTCACACTCGACGGCGTCGACTACGGGAAGCCCGTGGATAAAGATGACGCGCGGCGGATGCTTTTTGAATTGTCAGGGCGGACGCATATCGTCGATACAGGGGTGGCCCTTGTGAGTCGGGAAAAAGAAGAGGTATTCTCAGTTTCCTCCAAAGTGCGCTTTCGACCGCTGTCTTCGGCCGTTGAATCACTCATTGAGCGCTACGTAGAGACAGGGCTACCGCTCGACAAGGCGGGGGCCTACGGGATTCAGGAACTGGGCGGCCTTCTCATTGAACAGGTGGAAGGCGATTACTTTGCGGTCATGGGGCTGCCTATCGGTGAAGTGTATGAGCGCCTTTTCTTCTACGATCTAGATGAGCGCCCCGATGCCGCCCGCGATTGAAATGAGCCCCGCTGTAAACTGAATGATGTACACAAAGTTCGAGAATTTTTCATTTGAAATTTTATGGTGCAAGTAGTTGCCGACCACGAAGGCAACGACGACGAGCGGGAGCGCATAGCCGATGTGCGTGAGGATGGGTTTCGTGTACACATCCATGACAAGCGCTCTGTAAACGGTCGTGATGACGTTTGTGACAAGCCAGACCGCGACCATGGTCGCGCGAAACGTACTTTTATCTTTTAAACGGTTCAAGGCGTAAATATTAATGAGCGGCGCTCCCATGGTGAGCATGCCCTGGATGACGCTCCCCACACCTAAGGCGACGTACATGCCGGCTTTTGACATCGGCTGTTCTTCTTTTTTTCGGAGCATGCGAATGATTTCGCGCCCGCTGACTAAGGTGACAAGCACCCCGATGATGAGCCTTAACGCCCATTCACTGTGGCGAAGCTTCGCAAAAAGTATGTAGCCAAAAGGCATGATCGGCAGGATGCAGGCCAGGATGATGAGGAATTCTTTCCAATTGATCTTTTTAAACTGGGTGACGAACATGATCGCGAGCATCAAGAGGCTTGTGACCGTCAAGATGGCGATGGAGTCCTCCGCGCCCATGAAGATGGACAGAATCGGCACGCCGATCGAGATCGAGCCGAAACCGGCAATGGCTTCAATCACATTGACAATAAAAACAATAATAAAAAAAAGAATCATTCCACCCTCTCCCTGACAAGGGCAACATCTCCGTCGCGATTATACGCGAGTTCACTACAGCAACAGCATGACCCCTCCGCCAATTGAAATGACGCCGCTCACAAGCTGGATCATGTAGACGACGTTCGCAAATCGTTCGTTGGGTATTTTATGGTGCAGTTTGTTGCCGACAAAAAAGGCGAGGAATATAAGGGGGATGGCGTAGAGGATACCCATCCAGATGGGCGGCGAATAGGCTTTCAGGATGAAGGCGCGAAACAAGGTTGAGACGGTGTTGGTGAAGACCCAGACCGCGACCATGGTCGCGCGGAAATTGCGTTTATCCTTCATGCGGCTCAAAGCGTAAAAATTGATGAGCGCCGCGCCCATTGAGATCATGCCTTCCAAGATGGCCCCGACGCCAAGCGCCGTATAAACGGCCCATTTGGGCGGATCCTTATGGTTGTTCTTCACCATGCGCCGCCAGAGCTCACGGGAGGCGACCAGGCAGACGACCGTGCCCATGATGAGTCTTAAGATCGCGTCATAAGGGCGCAGCCTTGAAAACAACAAAAAGCCGATCGGCATGAAGGGGAAGATCGTCAAGATGATGATGAATAGCTCGCGGTAGAGGATATCTTTTCGCTGCGTGATGGCGATCAGAAGCGATAAAAATGCACCCGCGGTGGACAATAAGAGGACCGAGCGCTCGGCGCCCAAAGCAAGCGATAAGAAGGGTATGCCGATGGAGGTCGAACCAAAACCGACAATTGAGTGCAGGACCTGCGTAATAAACAGGACGATGTAGTAATAGATCAAATGAAAGCGCTCCTCAATTCCTTCAGAAAGTATACCTCATCTCCGGGTGGTATAGTATGAAACGGAGTGTATGCTATGACACGGTAATAAAGTCTGTAACGCGTTACCGTGGGAAAGAAATAAATATATTAAGGGATAAAAAAATGGAAACAAAAGTAACGTTTATTTATGACTACAAAAATATCGAGCTCCCGGAGCCGCTTGTGAAGGTTTTTCTGCCTGAATTAGATGCCTTTGTTGAACTCCAGTGCCAGGTCCTGGCACAGTCGAAAAGCAAGATTGAGCTGGCTGAAGGCGAAGCCCACGTGTTGACCGATGACATGGTCAAAGAAGAAGGGTTACCCGGCATTGAGACCGTCGAAGCGTATAAGGCGGCCATTCAAGCGGAGGTCCCCCGGGTGATCATTTCCGAGCAAACGCATATGATCCTTATGAATTACCTGATGCCCCAGCTTGTGGAGCGCAGCACCTTTGAGATCAACGACGAGGAAGCGACCCAAGAGAGCGAAAAGCGCCTTCAGGTATTCGAAGAGAACGCCCAAGAAAAGGGCATGACCGTGGAAGAATTCGGACAAAAAGAATTCGGTGCCCCCACGATGGATGAAGGCGCGATCCGCCAATACGTCCTCCGGTTAGGCCGCACCCAGTTCCTCTTCCGCGTGCTCGCCCAGGAGTATCTAAAGCGCCAAGGACAAGTATATGACCTTGCGTCTTACGCGGGCTACGTCAAAGAGCTGTCGGAAGTCTCATCGATGCCCGAGGAGCAGGTCCGAGAACTCGTACCCCTTCACCTTTACATGGAAGAAGTCCCGGCGCTTGTCATGCTTGACGAGATGTCGGCTTGGGTGGAGCCGCAGGTCAGCTTCACAAGCGAAGAAGAATCGTAAGCCTGCGTGTTAGAATAGCGAAGAGACACATCACCTGCCTTACGCGATGCGAAGGAGGGCGTGACCATGATTATTCGCGCGTATGCCGTCCCTCATCCCCCGATCATTTTGCCTGAAATCGGTCGGGGGAAGAAGAGAAAATCAAAAGACGACGCTTTCTTTCCGCCAATGGCAGAAGAAATTGAAGCCCTGTCACCCGACACCATTGTGTTATCTTCGCCCCACGCGCCTTTTACGCGGACGCGTTTTTCATCGCGGGCGGCGAAAAAATGGAAGGCGATATGCGCGCCTTTGGCGCTTTTAATGTAAGAGAATCGGTTTCGCTTGACGCCGAATTTTCAAAAACACTTGAACAGAAACTGAGTCAAAAACACATTCCCGCGGCCCTGATGCTCGCCGGGCGAAAGGGACTGACCACGGATCCTCATCCTGATCCGTTTTCTCCACGAACACTTTAAAGCCTATCAGCTGGTCCTTTTGGGACTGTCCCTTTTGCCGGCAACAACGCACCGCGAAGTGGACAGGCGGTCGCGGGTGGCCTGACAACTGAGCGCGAAGACGGTGTATATCGCAAGCGGCGATCTGTCACATGTCTTAAAAAGGACGGCCCTTACGGGTTTAAAAAAGAGAAGGTCCTGAATTTGACGAAGAGATTATCCGCATCTTCGAAACGGGTGATTGACGCCTTGTTCCGCTTTGATCCCGCATTCGAAGAAAAGGCGGCCGAATGCGGCCTGCGCTCCTTCCAGATCATGGCGGGCGCCCTCGAAGGCGACACCATCACCCCGGAACTTTACTCCTATGAAGGCACCTTTGGGGTGGGATACGCAGTCGCTTCTTTCACCCCAATAACGAATGTCAACTGAAGGGAGACGCTTGTCATGCCCAATAGCTACACCACCATAGCGCGCGAATCCATCACGCATTACCTTGAGACAAGGCACTTCTTAGAGATTCCGGCCTATGCACCCGAGGAACTTCTGGACCGTCAGGCGGGCTGTTTTGTCACACTGTACAAGGATGGCAAGCTTCGCGGTTGCATCGGTACGATTGAGCCGCAGCAAGGCACTTTAGCCGAAGAGATTATTCGAAATGCCGCCTCCTCGGCCACGGAAGATCCCAGGTTTCCGAGCGTCAAAATCGAAGAACTGGAACACATCGCGGTGAGTGTCGATGTTCTCGGTGTCCCGGAAAAAATCGATTCAAAAGAATCACTCGATCCGAAACAATACGGCGTCATTGTCTCGTTAAGGCGAAGGCGCGGTTTATTATTGCCTAATCTCGAGGGCATTGACAGCGCCGATGAGCAACTTGATATCGCCTTGCAAAAGGCGGGATCTACCCGGATGAGCCTTACCAGATGGAGCGCTTCTTGGTCGTGCGCCACAAGGAACAAGATGAAGGATAACGGCAAAAAATATATACGCGACCTGTCATACGCCTGCTGGCGCCATGCCGCATTAAGGAAGGCGGCCTGGTTACTGCCGTGCACGCACGGAATGACGGCGTGGTGATCCCGGAAAGCTACGGTAAATTGACAAGTCTTGCGCTTGATCCCATCGAGAAAAAACCGCTGTCCTTTTTCCACCCCGGCACCATGATTTTGTCCGCGGGAAGTTATGGCTGCAATATGGCCTGCCCCTTTTGCCAAAATTATGAGATCGCAAAGGAAGCCGCCGCTTCGCCACACGATTGAGGTCGGCCCCAAGGCGCTCGTGAAAAAGGCGCTCGCCTTGAAAGATCGGGGGAACATGGGGATCGCATTCACCTATAACGAACCGCTTGTCGGCTATGAATACATCCGCGACACCGCGACGTTAGCGCGAGATGCGGACTTCTCACGGTCGTCGTGACAAACGGCCAGATTGAGGAAGAGCCTTTACGAGAACTATTGCCGCTTATCTCGGCTTGGAATATTGACTTAAAATCCTTTAGCGAGGAAGCTTATAAAAACTTGGCGGGCGCCTTTAGGTGACCTTGCGAACCATCGAGCTTGCATCGGCCGCAGCCCATGTGGAGATCACGACACTTGTCGTACCGGGGCTCTCGGACGATGAGACCATGATACGTGAAGAAGCAGCCTTTCTGGCCGCCATCGATCCCGCGATGCCCCTTCACCTGTCGCGCTACTTTCCCTGCTACGAATACCACGCGCCCGCAACCGCCATCCAAACGATGTATCGCCTGCAAGGGGTCGCTAAAGAATCCTTGGAGCGCGTCGTCTTAGGCAATATCCACTAGCGTTCTTTCAAAGGTCTGTCTTCAAAAATATTGAGGGCTTCCTCGACAATCTTGGCGAGCCGTATGTCGCGGTTCGGGTCAAAGGGGATGATAAGATCAAAGTCTTCCCGGTTGTCATCGACTTCCTGGAAATCAAGCGACACCTTGATCCACATAGGGGCGGTTTATCGCCTCAAGGTAGAGCGTGTCATCCGCGACGGCGTAGACTGAAGCCGCATGGCTCATCAGGTTGCGTAGGATGGCGTCGGTAATACTGATCATCGTACGCCTTCAATGCCATCAAAGGTTCCACCCATTTCGCCTGATCCTTCTCTGACAAGAGGGGGCCTGTTTCCATATCAACCAAGGTGTAGACGGTGCTCATGGAAGAAGAAGCGGCCAATTCCGCCATGTAAAACTTTTTATTCTGCCGCAGTAACGCTCGGTAATCGTCGTTTGTAACAATCATGGGCATCGGTGATGCGTTCCTTGGTGGTCCCGTCCGAAAAGAAGAGCGTTATATAAGTGTCCGAGTACCATATGCGGTAAGAACCAAATCCGTCATCGTAGGTCGCCGCGTAGCGCTTCCTCAAGATAATCCCTCAACTGTTCCAGACTCTCTAAGGTCCTGGGACTGAAAGCCCGGGGTTATCGGGGGCGACGGTTGTTTCATAAAGATTGAACATGAGCGCCGTGTCTTTTTCATCGTCGAGTTCGAAAATAAAGGGCTTATTCTCTGCGGTCGTCAAAAACGCCCCATACGTATTGCTGTATCGGATGCCGACTTTTTCAACCGAGACATCCTCGGGTGTCTTGCTTGTGAAACCAAAGGCACCTGTCATCACGATGAGAAGCCAAATAATAAGGGGAACGGCGGTGGTCAATGCCGGCAGTATGAAAGCACGCCAAAGGATCCGCCCTTTCCTCGGATGATGTTGAAGAGCCAGAGCGATAGGAGAAAACCCAAGACCAGACCGATCAGGAAAGGACGGGGGAGACCGATTTTAAGGGCCTGTCGTTCGCCGCCGTTTGTAAACGAAGCAGATGCGCGGCGTAGCCGCCAAGCAGCGAGATCGCCATGATGCCCATCCATTCCGTCAGGCGGAAGGGCCCGTTCGTCGGAGAGTCGCCGCGCGTCACCCCGGCCTGCCGATGTTTAAACAGCCAGTGCGCGACAAGAAAGAGCAACGCCACCATGAGAAGGGTCACCCAGAAATAGTTTGAAGGTTCACTTATGGCCGTGGACAAGGGTGAAAAAAGTTGCAAGAGGATGAACACGCCCGTTGAATGCGCGGCTTGTTCTAGGGGGTTGATAAACCCGGGCAGGAAGCGGCTTGTCGCGTCGCTGTAAAGGAAGATCATGAGGGGCCAAAAAACATTGATGAGGATGAACATGTTGATGGCTGTCGATGATTTGCCGGTCAACAGGTACGAGACTTCAAGCAGCAAAAAGAAGTAGATAATCTGGGGGAGAAAGCCTAACAATTCGCCCCATAAGGCGAGCTGTCCTGTCGCGGACGGCGCAATAATCAGGCCGATCACCGTGTTCAGGCCCATGATCGCCAAAGTTGGGCCGAGAAGATAGGTGAAGGCCCCGAGGTTAAGCGATAAGAAGAGTCGACTCCGGGAGACGGGCAAGGCGAAATAATAGTCACAGCGCTTTAAATGGTGGATGAAACTGAAAAAATGGTGCGCGATGACAAAACTCATGCCGTAAAGCACAAAGCTAAAGGACGAGACACCAAAGAATAAGCCGATGCCACGTGAAGGCAAGAGCGGCAGTGTCGTCACGATGAACAAGTAAATCAAAGGCACAAGCCACAGCGCGATCGGGCGGTGCCATACGAGATAGGAGATGCGGTGATTCATTTTTTCATGCTGTGAAGTCATCGAAGAATCCCCTTTCATTTAATAAGCCCGCGGGATGAACAGTAGCGCAAGCCCCGCGATGGCGATAGACAAGACAATTCCTAAAAGGCTTGAAAGGAGCTCTTTTCGAAAAAGTACTTTTCGGATGGGTTTGCCCATCACGACGGAGGACAACCATTGACCGAGCACAAGGCCGATCAAATACCCGATATAGAAGACGGGAGAACGTAAGGGCGAGAGGTAGGCAACGTTCGGGTCAAAGAGCAAAAAGATAAAATGCCCTAAGCTTAAGCCCGAAAACATTGAAAACAGAGGCTGGAGCCAGGGGTACCAGGAGAGCTGGCCGCTTCGTACCGCCGCGTATTCGGCCGGTCTTTTTCGAAAACACAGCCAAGCCGATACGGTCCAAAAAATAATCATGGCAACCGTCTGCAGGATGCTATGGGGCCATACGATCGCGCTGAAAAAGCGGGATGCCGGAGCCAAAACCAAATGAGATCCGTGAGGGCTTGTCGTGCAGGCGCTCCGTAAGGTTCAGTATTTCGAGGACGGAGACGATCCATGCGCCCTGAATGGCGACATTCAACAGAACGGCATCAAAAAGTGTGCCCGACAGGCTGAACAGGACAAGGCTGAATCCCGTCAATTCAAGGATTGAGAGGAAGAGGCTTAAATAAAGAGGCAGGTAGGCCGAAAAATCTTGCCCAACGCCCCAATAGGAGAGGATCACTCCCGTGAGAAGGGCGTTCACCAAGAACACGATGAAAAGCCCCGTGAAGATGGGCCAGCGTTCTGCCCCAAAACTGCGTGTCTCGGCTGAAGGGCAAACTCTCTTCACGGTCGATCACGTTTCGCCGGTACAGATAGATTGAAATGGGTGCCCCCTAGAAAATAGACGAAAACAGCGGATAAAAGCCCCAAGATGACGTGCAGCGGCAAGCAGCACTTCATTCAAGTGTGGGCCGTAGTCCGCGGAGCTAAAAGGGCTGGGGGCGGTGTTCGCAATATAGTTGTCTTTCCCGATAATCAAAAGCGCGATGGGCATCCCCAGCAAAAAGAGAAATAAGAACAGCGAAACAAGAGAGCGCGTGCGCGCCAAACCCTGTTTGTACGCCGATCCCAGTTGTGGAAGCGGTCTTGTTATTTTTTCCATATGGGACCGTCCTTCCTTATCTTAAAAGTTCGCTTATGGCGTAGATTTCAAACTAAGCTCATAGATAAACACTTCCTCCAAAGACAGCGGAAGGATATCAAGCAGGAGCGGGTTTAGATTTTGTAGTTTTTCACGGATCTCTTCTTCAGAGCCGCGAGCTAATACTTCAATCACGGAGCCTTTTGTTTTGAACTGAAGCAGCTCGAGACCCCGTTTCTTCGAGCGTTGCCTCACTTACAGGTTCCGCAAAGGCCGCCTGCACCTTGACGATGCTCAGGCGGAGTTTATCGAGTTCTTCGACGAACAGGAGACCGCCTTCATGGAGGAGGCCGACATGGTCACAAAAATCTTCCAACTCCCGTAGATTCTGTGAGGCGATGAGCACCGTCATCTGTCGATCCACCACCTGACGCGCGAGGACGCGCTTTAAATTCTGGCGCATGACGGGATCAAGACCGTCGAAGGCTTCATCCATGAGGAGAGAGTTTTGGATTCGAGGCCACCGCCAAGAGTACCGCCGCCTGCCGCCTCATGCCGCGCGACATGCGATCTAAACGATCTTCTTCCCCGAGAGGGAAGATCAGGAGCAACTCTTGGTAAAGATCCTGATCCCAGTCGAGGTAAATTGAACGATGAAGGCTCGACATTTTTTTCAAGTTGTCAAAGTGAAAATAAGGGTCGTCGGAGACAAACTGGATCTGCTGTTTGGCCGAAACATTTTCATAAATCGTCTGACCCCGGTACAGCATGTCGCCTGAGGTGGGGCGGTAGACGCCCGCGGCGATCCGCAAGAAGGTCGATTTGCCCGCGCCGTTTGAACCGATCAAGCCGAAAATGGACGCTCCGCTAATCTGACAGGACACCCCGTCAAGCGCCTTAACAGGACCAAAGTGTTTATGGAGCCCCTGAGCTTTGAGGATCACATCCTCCCAAGCAAGTTCAGTATTGTTCGTCATATTCATATCCGCCTTCTCATTTTTCATCCAGGCATTCATCGAGCCACGCGTGCATCGTTTCTTTTGAAATACCCTTCGTCCAAGCGACCTGACGCGCCTGATTGAAATTTCGCAAGATCTCTTCCTTTTCGGTAGCAAGTCCGTCTTTTTGATCGGACAGAAAATTGCCCTTCCCCGTCACGGCGTAGATCAGGCCTTCCTGCTCGAGTTCACGGTAGGCTTTCTGGACGGTGTTGGGGTTGATTCCAAGCTCTGTTGCCAGTTGCCGGACAGGGGAGCTGCTCGTGCGCCTTGATGATGCCGAGTGCGGCCATCCGGTGGAAGGACCGCTTCAATTGTTGGTAGAGCGGGACCCCGCTTTGTAGGTTGATCTCGGGATAGACCATCGTGCTCCCTCCGTTAGTGTTATGTGTGTACTATATCACATAGTACAGTCTATTTGTCAAGTCGCACAAAATAGCCATTGTTTTTCGGTATGATGAGACTATGAATACATCAGTCGATCAGATCTTAGATGCTTTGCGCCATGAGTCCATCGCGCCGTCGCGCGTGACCATTGCTTTGAGGCAGGAAGACGGCACATACGAAATTGTGGAGGTCAAGGGGAAAGGGAAGCGCTCAGCTTTTGCAAATTGAAAGCGCGAAACTTGCTTTTTGCGGATATTTTTACCGCCCGCCCCGACATCCATGTGATCATCCGTTCAAGCCCAAGCTATGTGGAGGCGGCCTCATCGATCCGAAACCTTCGCTCCTTTCGACCTCCCATTGACGACGCGGCCCAGATCATCGGCACGCGCATTGTGCTGGCAAAAGAAGTCCGGTCGGGAAGGATCATTAGGGCTTTAAAAAAGGGCAATGCCTGTATTGTCAAAGATGAAGCCTACGCGCTTTCGGTGGGTGCATCCCCTGAGCGCGCCATCGCCGCGACATTGGTGCTTGAAAAATCCTGCCTGGCCCTTGTCGAAGGCACGCTCTTAGGTGGCATGAAACCGGTGAACCCCCTGATCGCCTGGCTCTATTCTTTTGTTTACAAAAAATTTTATGGCAGCCACGATGAAGAAGTCGTATCGCAGACAAAGGAAGACCTGGGGCGCGATATCTCGGAAGAAGAGATGGCAAAACGAGAGGCGGTCATCCGGACAGGCCAAACACTCATCGAGGAAAACCTGGTCCAAGGCACCTGGGGGAATGTGTCGATCCGCCTGGACGATCGATACATGCTGGTGACCCCTTCAGGCCTTGCTTACCATCGGCTCTCCCCCTATGACATTGTCCGCTTTGACATGGATTCCCACGCGTATGAGGGAGCGATCAAGCCCTCGTCGGAATCCCGCATGCACGCCGCGATTTACAAGCGCTATCCTGATGTCAATGCCGTGATTCACTCACACGCGATCTACTCGAGTGTGTTTGCTGCCTGCAAGAAGCCCATCCCCGTCATCCATGAAGATGATCGGGCGCTTTTGGGCGATCGGACAGGCTACGCGAAGGGTAAGCTGTCGGGGACGATGGCCCTTGTGAAATCAGTGGTTAAAGGTCTTTCGGGCAACGAAGGTCGTACTTGTATTATCGGAAGCCACGGACTTGTGGCAGCCGGCATTTCATCCGATGAAGCGCTTCAAAAATGCCGCGCCATGGAGCGCTCCGCCAAGCGTTACCTGGGGATGAAGGCGTCAGAATTGAGAGGTTAAACATGAAAGAACTCGGATTTGGACTTATGCGCTTGCCGCTTGCAGATGAGGACGACAAGGCCTCGATTGACATTGAGCGTCTATGTAACATGGTCGATACTTTTCTGGCCTCGGGCTGTCGGCATTTTGACACGGCCTACAACTACCACGGGGAGATGAGCGAGGCGGCTTTTAAGGAGGCTGTCGTGAAGCGCTATCCCCGCGATCGCTTTACCGTGACCGATAAAATGCCCATGTTTCAGGTGGAAGAAGAAGCGGAATTGGAACAGATCTTCAACGAACAGTTGGAGCGCTGCGGAGTCGACTACTTCGACTATTATTGGCTTCATTCATTGAATGAGAAAAGCATTGACAAAAGCCACCGCTTTTCGGCCTTTGAGTTCATCGAAAAGAAAAAACAAGAAGGAAAAATCCGCCACACGGGTTTTTCTTTTCACGACACAGCCGAGGTACTGGACAAGACCTTGGCGCTTCACCCCGAGCTTGACTATGTCCAGCTCCAGATCAATTACCTCGATTGGGAGGACGATGAGATTCAGTCGCGTGCCTGCTATGAGACAGCGGTCAGCCACGGTAAGCGCATCATGGTGATGGAGCCTGTGAAGGGCGGATCCTTGGCGGTTTTACCGCCTGAGGCAGAAAAAGTATTTCGGTCTTACCATCCGGAATCGTCCGCGGCCTCATGGGCGCTCCGTTACGCCGCCTCCTTAGAACATGTCGACCATGTCCTAAGCGGGATGAGCGATGAAGTACAGCTTGTAGATAACATCAAGACGATGAGCGACTTTAAACCCCTGACAGATGAAGAGCGCGAAGTGATTAACCAAGCGCTTATGTCGATCAGGGACAGCCGCGCGATCGACTGCACGCGCTGTTATTACTGTGTGCCCGGCTGTCCCGTGAATATCGCGATCCCCGATTATTTCAACGCCTATAATGACTACCGGCTCTTCGGGGAAATGATGCGTTTTTCCTCGTTTAACAAGGTCAAAAACCTGATGTCGAAATACGGAAGACCCTCCGAATGCATCGCCTGCGGTGCCTGCGAGGCGATCTGCCCCCAGCACCTGCCGATCATCGACTTGCTCGAACAGATTGCCGAAGAGATGGAGGCGGAAATTTCATGAACCCAGAGGCGGTGGTTCTGAAAGCGATCGATGAACAGCGCTTAAAAAATAATCGCCTCATCGTCGCCATTGACGGACGCTCCTGTTCGGGGAAGACAACTTTGGCAAAATCAATTGCCGACAAAAGAAAAGCCTCCGTTATTCACATGGACCATTTTTTCCCTCAGGCGCATCAGCGCACGAAGGAGCGCCTGGATAAGCCGGGCGGCAATCTCGATGTTGAGCGCTTTTTGGTGGAAGTGGCCCCCTTTATGAAAGAACATCTTGCCTTTTCCTACCGCCCCTTTGATTGCCAAAAAATGGCGATGGGAGAACTCATTCATGTTGAAAGAAGTGATCTCTTCATTGTGGAGGGCGCTTACGTCTGTCATCCGGTTTTGTGGGATCTCTACGATTTTCGCATTTTTTTATCCATTGACCCCGAAGAACAAAGAAGACGGATTATGGCCAGAAATAAAGAAGGATCCGCCCTGTTTTTTGAAAAATGGATTCCAAAAGAAGAGCAGTACATCAAGGAATATGCTTTACTTCTGCGCTGTGATCTTGTGATCGAATAAAAAGGAGCTGTCCATCGCACGTAAAATGGGATGGACAGCTCCTTATGAACCTCGATGAGGCTTTCACCTAACAGCCGCGATACTCTCGAATGAGCGCTCCGAGCGTTTCCTTCGCGTCTCCCAAAAGAAGCGCGATATGTTCCTCGTGACCCTCCTCGTAGAGGGGGTTGTCGACACCGGCATAGCCGGGGAGTTTATCGAAGTTGCAGATGATGACATGTTTCGCGTCCTCCACATCCAGGATGGGCATGCCGTAAATCGGCGTCCCCTCCGCGGTGTTGGCGGCCGGATTGACGACATCGTTGGCCCCGATGATGACGGCGACATCCGTGTCCTTGAATTCAGGATTGATGTCTTGCATTTCATAGAGTTTGTCGTAGGGCACGTCCACCTCGGCCAGCAACACGTTCATATGACCGGGCATGCGGCCTGCCACAGGATGGATGGCAAATTTCACTTCTTTACCCTGTTGTTCAAGTTCCATCATGAGCGACTTGACCGTCGACTGCGCCTGAGAGAGCGCCATGCCGTAGCCCGGCACGATGATGACGCGCGTAGCATCCGCGAGCCATCGGCCGCCCTTTTGTTCAGGGGACGCAGTGGCCCCTTCAACTGCGGGCTGCACTTTGCAGGTGCGGAAGGCCTTAGTGATCGCGTCCAGGGTTTCCTTCGCGTCGCCCAGCATGAGGGCAATGCGATCGGTGCGCCCTCATCGTACAGGGGTTGTCAACGCCGGCGTAGCCCGGGAGCTTATCGAAGTTGCAGATAATCACATGTTTTGCGTCCTCAACATCCAGGATGGGCATGCCGTAGATGGGCGTCCCTTCCGCGGTGTTGGCGGCCGGATTGATGACATCATTCGCGCCGATGATGATCGCGACATCGGTGTTCTTGAACTCGGGGTTAACCTCATCCATTTCTTTCAATTTGTCGTAGGGGATATCGACTTCCGCCAGAAGCACATTCATATGGCCCGGCATACGTCCCGCCACGGGGTGGATGGCAAAGGACACGTCCTTGCCTTCCTGTTCAAGTTCCGTCATGAGTTGTTTCACGGCAGACTGCGCCTGAGACAGCGCCATGCCGTAGCCCGGTACAATGATGACGCGCTCGGCGTCGCGCAGCCAGGTGCCCGACTGGAGTTCGGTGGTCATCGCTTCTCCGGCAGGGGGAACTTCATCCGTTCCATCACCTTCCCTGTAGGAGCTCATGATCGCGCCGAGGGTTTCTTTCGCGTCACCCAGCATCAGCGCGATATGCTCTTTTCCTCCGTCATAGAGGGGGTTATCGACACCGGCGTAACCAGGCTGTGTGTCGTAGTTGCACATGATGAGGCTTTTCGCGTCTTCGACATCCAGGATGGGCATGCCGTAGATCGGCGTGCCTTCGGCCGTATTCGCGGCCGGGTTCACAACGTCGTTGGCGCCTATTACAATGACGACATCGGCATCTTTGAAATCCTCATTAATGTCCTGCATCTCGTACAGTTTGTCGTAGGGGATGTCGACTTCCGCCAGAAGCACATTCATATGGCCCGGCATACGTCCCGCGACGGGGTGGATGGCAAACTTGACCTCTTTCCCGTCAGCTTCAAGCTCCGTCATGAGTTGCTTCACTGACGATTGCGCCTGAGACAGTGCCATGCCGTAGCCCGGCACAATGATGACGCGCTCAGCGTCGCGCAGCCAGCAGCCGCAGCTCATTTCGGGTGACCGGACGGTCTCGACCGCTGTTTCTTCAACCACTTTTGTGACTTTTTCTTTTGTTTTGGGTTTACCCTGAGCCGATGTTTTGCCCAAGAGAATGTCAAGGAGCTTGCGGTTCATCGCGCGGCACATGATCTGGGTCAAAAGCAAGCCTGAGGCTCCAACGACGCCGCCGACGGCGACCAACAGCGGATCTGCAATCGCCATACCGGCAATGGCGCCGGCGACCCCTGAAAGGGAGTTCAAAAGTGAAATGGTAATCGGCATGTCGGCGCCGCCCACGCGGATGGCGAAGATAATGCCAAAGGCGCCCGACAAAATTGCCGACAGCAAAATGAGCAGCGTTTTCAAAATGGGGACCATTAGGATGTAGGGGATGCCTAAGAGGATAACGGTCACAAGCGACAGGATCAGGGAAAGCGCGGTCCAAAGCGGATGGCCCTTCAAGACGATCGGGCGCTGCGGGAGGACCTTATGGAGCTTACCCGCGGCGACCAGGCTACCTGTTAAGGTCAGCGATCCGACAAAGATCGCAAGCCCCGCCGTGATAAGCGAGAAGCTTGTCTCAAAGGGATCCGCGGCAATCAAGGTCAGGATACCGGCGAGCATGGACGCGCCGCCACCTAAGCCGTTTAACAGCCCCACCATCTGAGGCATCTGGATCATCTTGACCCGCATGGCCGCCGTGATGCCAATGGCAAGGGCCACGAGCATGGCGATCCACAGTTCAATGACGGTGAAAATATTGAAGTACCAAAGGGTCAGCACAATGGCCAGCAGCATGCTGATCGCGCCCAAAAGGTTTCCTTTGACCGAGGTTTCCACCTTGCTCATCATGGCGATGCCGATGAGTACGGCGACCGTCAGAACACCGGCCGCGATGTAATAGATCAGGTTTTCAGTAGTGCTTGGCTGAGCGGCAAGGAAGAGCCATAATTTCATGATTCATTCCCCCCGTTCTTCGGTTTACTGCTGTGGAACATACGCAGCATGCGGTCGGTGACGCCAAATCCACTGACGACGTTGATCATGGCCAGTACAATCGCGATAAATCCGAGTACCTTGCTGCCCCAATGAGCAGCCATGGCCGTCGCGGAGAGGCAGCCGAGCACGGTGACGCCTGAAAAGGCGTTCATGCCGGACATAAGGGGGGTGTGCAAGAGGCTGGGCACGCGGTTGATGATTTTATAGCCGACAAGCGTTGCGACTATAAACACCGCTATCAAGATGCCCTGTGTTGTTGTCATAGCATTACTCCTTAGTAAATGATGCAATCTGCCTGGGCAGAAAAATGCCGCACCCGTAGGTGCGGCATTACGAGCCGGGGATATTAGTGACCAAGTGCGGCAAAAGCCTCCAACGCACCTTGGTGGACCACTTTTCCATCGTGAGTCGTCAAGGCGCTCTGGATGATCTCATCATCCATGTCGAGGTAGATTTTGTCGTCCTTGATGAGGTATTTCAAGAGATTGTACACGTTTTGGGCGAACATCCAAGTCGAGCTTGTCGGGAGGAGTCCCGGGATATTCTTGATGCCCACGAGCGTCACATGGTGTTTCACTTCGATCGTGCCCGGAGGGGTAATTTCGCAGTTGCCGCCCTGGTCAATCGAGATGTCCACAATGGCCGAACCCGGTTTCATGCTCTTCACCATTTCCTCGGTGATGAGGTTGGGGCGAGTTTTCCGGGAACGAGCGCCGACAGGAAAATGATGTCCATGTTTTTGACGTGTTCCGCGAGCAGCTGGCGCTCTTCTTCGAGGCGTTTTTCCGTTAAGGCGAGCGCGTAGCCGCCCTCTCCGATGGCTTCCTCTGAGGGGATACCCAGCTCAATGACCTTCGCGCCAAGCGACATGGCCTGTTCGGCTGCCGCGGGGCGAATATCGGCCGCGTGGACGATTGCGCCAAGGCGTTTGGCCGTGGCGATCGCCTGGAGTCCGCCGACGCCTGCGCCGATGACGAGGACATTGATCGGTTTGATCATGCCGACGGCGGTAAAGATCTGCGGGGCAAAGTGCGGCAGTTCGTTGGCCGCAATCAGCATACCCTTGTAGCCTGCGCATGTGCTCATGGAAGTCAAAGCATCCATCACCTGCGCGCGTGTAATACGCGGGATACCATCGAGTGTAATACTCGTGACGCCCTGTGCGGCAAGACGCTTGACCATCTCGTGGTTCACCGGCGCCGCCGGGTGAATGAAGGTGATGAGGGTCTGTCCCTCATGCATCATATCGACTTCGTGCTTGTCCTTTTTCTCGTTGAAAAGGGGTTCTTTCACCTTAAGAATGACGTCCGCGCGCTTGAAAATGTCACACACGTCGTCAACAATGCTTGCTCCTGCGGCCACGTAATCAGGATCGTGGTAGAAGGCGCCCTCTCCGGCGTCTTTTTCGACCAGGACGGTCAACCCGTCCTTGACCATTTTTTCGACTGTTTCAGGCGACGCGGCAACGCGACGCTCCCCCGGCATAATTTCTTTCGGGACACCGATGATCATTTCTACACCTCCGTTGTTGGTTATGGGTATTTACTGCCTGTATGGTAACAGCTTTTAGTCAAAGTGACAATCTTTATTCACAGGATGAAGGGCCGATTCATTTTGACGTCATCATCCTGTTCCATGGTATTATTTTCGGTAAGGAAGACCGCCTTTCCATCCAAGGAAAGCTTCGTCAATACGCGGGAGGTGTTGCGCTTATGACCCATTATCCGGAAACCCTTTTAAATGACTGGCTCGAAGACTCAGGCACATGGTTTCTTGACCCGGAAAAAGAAGCCCGGGGACGGATGACCCAGTTGCTTTATCCGTATAAGTCGATCTTTTCGCCGATCAGGGTGAACAATCTCACGTTAAAAAACAGGCTCATTATGGGTCCCATGGGCAATATCTCGCTGGCGGAGGAGACAGGCCGGCCCAACCGCTCCATGATCGCCTATTTCGAGGAGCGTGCGAAAGGCGGGGTCGGCCTTATCACCTCAGGACTCGTGCCGATTTCTTTTGGGATCGATCATTCTTTGACCGAGCCGGGCAAGCTCACTTATTTTCCTAAGATTTTGGGAAGCCGCACGCATTACGCCGGCTGGCGCGATGTCGCGCATGTCGTCCACGCCGCGGGCGCGCATTTTTTCATCCAGCTGACCGCCGGTCTCGGCCGCGTGGGAAACCCCCAATGCCTTGTGACGCAGTACAAATTCCCCGTATCCGCCTCCTTGAACCCCAACTACTATCTGCCGGGCGTGCCCTGTTTGCCGCTTTCGGGAAGGAAGTTGAAAAAAATTGTCAAAAACTTCGGTCAGGCGGCAGCGGACGCGAAAACGGCCACCATTGACGGCGTCTACTTGCACGGGCACGAGGGTTATCTGTTGGAGCAGATGACAAACCGCGCGTTTAATCGCAGAAAGCTCGGACGTTATGCCAATTGGCAGACTTTCGGCCTCGATGTTGTCCGCGAGATCCGAAAACGCAGCGGCCCTGACTACCCGATCATGTACCGCATTGACCTGTCGCTTGCTTTGAACGCGGTCTACGGCGAGCGCATGGACACGGTGAAATCACTGAAGAAATTTAAAAATGAACGCCGGATTGAAGAGACCCTCGACTACATGAAAAACCTGGTCAAAGCGGGCGTCGACATCTTTGACGTCGACCTGGGTTGCTACGACAACTGGTGGCTGCCTCACCCGCCGACTACCATGAAGCCCGGGTTGTTTTTAGATGTCGCGAAACAGGTCAAAGATTACTTCCGGGAAGAAAATATTTTGTCGAACAAAGGACTGCCCGTCCCCGTCGTCGGGGTCGGGAAGTTGGGATACCCTGATTTAGCCGAAAAAGCATTGGCCGAAGAGATGTGTGACATGGTCATGCTCGCCCGTCCGCTTTTGGCGGATCCTGAGTGGCCGAAAAAGGCCTATGCCGGACGCGTCTCGGAGATCAGGCCCTGCATCGGATGCCAGGAGGCCTGTATCAATGAGTTTGTCGAGGGCGGCCACCCCATGTGCGCCGTGAATCCGAGAACCTCTTTTGAAGCCACCCTTCCGGCCCAACCGCCGAAGGCGGAGGTTTTGAAAAAAGTGGCGGTTGTAGGAGCCGGTCCCGCCGGTTTTGAGTGTGCCATGGCGGCTTTGTCGCGCGGCCACGAAGTCCACCTTTTCGATCTTTTTGAGAATGTCGGAGGCATGGTGCGCCTGGCGGCCCTCCCGGGCTTTAAGCGGGACGTCAAGAATTACTTAGAATGGATGGAGCGGACGGTGGCAAAAGAATCACGCGACAATCCGCGTTTCAAAACGTCTTTTGGGACCGAAGCGACCCTCCAGCTTTTGGCCGACGCGCATTACGACAGCATCGTTTGCGCGACCGGTTCAAACGAAACCGCACCTCCCATCGATGGCATCGAACAAGCGGTGTTGGTAAGGGATCTGTTGGGAGACCTTACGTTGCTTGAGGGCAAAGAAAAGGTCGTTGTCACAGGCGGGGGCCTGGTCGGCTGTGAGGTCGCCTTGATGCTTGCCGCAGAATACGAGCTGGAGGTCACCGTCCTTGAGATGCTCCCCCACCTGATGGATGGCATCTGCACGGCCAACCGCAGCCATTTGATCCACGAGATGGAAAAACATGGGGTAAAACTCATGAATTGCAGCACCTTAAAGGCGATCGAAGAAGGCTTTGCGGTCGTCGACACGAATCGTTCGTCAACGGTTCCCGATCCTTACAACACCTGGGCGCCGATCCTGCCGGAGAATATTCCTAATCCGCTTGCCAAAAAGATTAAGCCTGAGATGGAAACGGTGGAGATCCCAACGGATCTTGTGGTGTTAGCGACGGGCAATAAGCCTGATAACGCCTTCTACCATTTGCTGCTTGAATCCTACGTGGCCCCTGAGGTCCACCTTATCGGGGACGCCTGTTCAAGCGGCATGATCACAGAAGCTGTGCGCGCGGGTTACAGGACGGGGATCTCACTGTGATGAATCAAGGTAAACCTAAACACCCCTTATCCGTTCTTTTAGTCGGTTGCGGCCGCGCCTCAAAGGATCATGTGCGCGCGATTTCCTATTTTGAAAAACGGGGCCTTTTATCGCTCGACGGTTTAGTGGACCAGGATGAGCAGGCGATCCAAAAGCTTATCGAAAAACGAGGCCGACGACCCAAGCCTCTTGTTTCAGATGACTTAGATAAGATTCTGTCTCAAAAATCGTTTGACCTCACCGTCATCGCCACGCCGCCTAAAACCCACGCGAATATCGGGATGAAGGCCATCCGTTCGGGATCGCATCTGGTGGTTGAAAAGCCTTTGACGCTTGACTTAGAGGAAGCCAAGGCACTTTTACGAACAGGCGAAGAAGAGGGGAAAGCCATTGCCATCGGATTTAAATACCGCTACATTCCGGGCGTTTCGGAGTTGAAAAACCTGATCCAAAGCGGCGCGCTGGGCAACATCCTGTACGGGACGGTCGTGACACGATGGGGTCACGATCAGGCGTACTATGACCAGGCGGGGTGGTTTGGCACATGGGAGGCGGAGGGCGGCGCCCTGTTGAATCAGAGTGTCCACGCGCTTGACCTCATGGCCTGGCTGATGGAGGCAAAGCCTGTGGGCGCTACAGCGGTTTTGGCGCGTCAATGCCATGCGATGGAGGCGGCCGACTTTGTCTCAGGCACCCTTCATTTGGAAGGTAATCGCTACCTGCTCTTAGAAGGCACGACCAATACGGACCCCGATCACCATGAGGCCTCATTCTTCTTGCGCTGTGAAAAGGGGACGGTGCGCGCGTCCTTTTCAAGCGGGAAAAAACAACTTAAGATCGTGACCGACGAGGGTCAAAAACTCGGCGGTAAATTGATGTGGGGCGCCGTGAAAGAGCGTGTGAGGCGAGAGGGACTAAGCGTCCTCAGACAGATTGGCAACCCCTACACCTTCCTTTACAGAGATATGATCCGTGTGATTCTAACGGGGGGAGAGCCCGTCGCGCCGGGGGAGGCCGGTTTGGATTCTCTTTTACAAGCTTTTCTTATCCTTCAGGCAGGGAAGGAACAACGGACGGTTCCCTACCCGCCTGAAGGCTTTCATTTAGGCCGAATGCAAGGTTTTTTGACTAAGGTTTACTCTTCGTCTAAAAGTGGCCTTGCAAGTTTCACGATGCTTGAGGCCCCGAGTCGCGTCGCGCCCAGGGCCATCATTTTCTCCGCGTCTTCGAGCGTCCGGATGCCACCGGAGGCCTTGATGCCGACCTTGGGTCCGGCATGCGCTCGGAATAGACGAATATCCGCTTCAGTCGCGCCGCAGGAGGAAAAGCCCGTCGATGTCTTAATAAAATCGGCCTCCGCGCTTGTTACGATTTGGCAGAGGTGAATCTTTTCCTGATCTGTCAGTTCAGAGGTCTCAACGATGACCTTCAAAATGGCGTCCTCACAAAGGTCACGGATCTGCATGATTTCATCTTCGATAAAGTCCCACAGTCCGTCTTTCACCCATCCGAGGTTGATGACCATGTCAATTTCTTCTGCGCCGCTTTCTAAGGCGTCCTCTGTTTCATAGAGTTTCGCGCCTGTCGTGCTGTAGCCGTTGGGGAATCCCACGACGGTGCACACGGGGATTTTCCCCTCCGCGTATTCGACGGCTTCAAAGACGAATGACGGTGGGATACAAATAGAGGCACACCCAAAATCTGCGGCCTCATCGATCAATACTTCGATTTCGGCCCATGTGGCGGTGGGGCGAAGTAGGGTATGGTCGGTTGCGTTCAATATTTTTCGAATGTCCATTGTTTTTTTTATTCTCCCTAATGTTTTTATATTTCGTCGACTAATTGGCCGATCCAGGCGATGGTTTCTTTTAAGGCCGCGTCTGTCGTGATGTCCACGCCGGCTTCTTTGGCCAAGGCTTCCGGTTTCAAGGTCCCGCCGAGTTTCAGCATCTTGATCCAGTCCTCGGCCGCTTGTGGGCCTTCACGCTGAATGCGCTTGCCGGCCGCGGTGCTGACGGTCAACCCCGCGCTGTAGGTGTAGGAGTAAAGTCCCGTGTAGTAATGCGGTTGTCGCATCCAGGTACGTTCCGCGCCCGGGGTCATTTCGACCTCATCGCCCCAGAATTGTTTTCAAAGTGTCAAGGAACATCCGGTCAAAGTCGTCGGCGGTGAGAACCGCGCCTTGTGAGACGGCTTTGTAGACTTCATGCTGCCAGGCCGCCTCTATGAAATGTGTGACAAAGTTGTGGTAGTAGGTATTGGCGACTGCTCTTGCGGCGATCACTTGGCGCTCTTCTTTTGTTTTCGCTTCCGAGAGCAGTCGGTCATTTAATAACACTTCGTGGAAGGTGGAGGGCGCTTCAATGTAATAGAGGGTGGGATCCGCGTCAAAGAAATGGCGTTCCTGTTGGGCGAGCATGCCCTGCGCGGCGTGTCCCAGTTCGTGAACCAGGGTGTAGACGTCGGCTAAAAGCCCGTTCCAGTTTAAAAGGATGTAGGCGTGGTTTTTGTAAGGGACGGCGCAAAAACCGCCGGTTGATTTGCCTTCGTTTGCGGCAAAGTCAAACCAGCGCTCCTCAAAGGCCGAAAGCAGAAGCTTTTGATAATCTTCGCCCATGATGGCCAATGTGTCGGAGACGATGTTTTTTGCTTCACTCTGGGTGACCGGCGGGTCCATGCCGGGAAGCGGGGGGAGTTTCAGGTCGTCGTAACGGAGTGTTTCGAGGTTCCAGTTTTCTTTCATTTTCCGGGCGTAGCGGCGCATATGGGGCGAAAGTTCCGCCATGATGACTTCCACCTGCCTCAAATACGTCTCGTAGTCCACCTTATGTGAGAGGAGCAAATAGTCAAAGACATTGTCGTAGCCGCGAAGTTTGGCCATGATGACGTCACTTTGTACTTTGGCAAAATAGCCTGTTGCAAGGGTGTTGCGGTAGCGACCGAGTTCTTCTGAAAACACTTCGAAGGCTTTGCGCCGTACGTCGGTATCGCTGTCGTAGGCGTATTTTTCTTCATAGAGCGCGAAGCTTAGCGGATAGGTTTTGCCCTTGACTTCAAAGTCGGGGAACGAAAGATCCGCCAGTTTGGCGCTTGAATAGAGTTGGTAGGGGAGGTCGAAGATACTTTGAGAAAGTGAGGAAAGCACCTTTTCTGTTTCAGGGGATAGCCGGTAGGGCCGTTCTCTTAACATGTCATTGAAGAAGGTGGCTGACTCCGGGTCGATATTGGCGCACTGTTCCAGTAGCGCTTCAGGGAGCAGGTTCATTTCTGACTGGTAGAAGGAGAGTTCACCTTGGAGCATCCCGAAAATGGCTTGTGTCTCCATGGAGCGCCTTCTTTTATCGGGGTCGATCATGTCCGCGGAAAAATCGAGCATGGCGTAGAGCATGACAGGGGAGGCCTCCCCCATGATTGTCTTTAATTCGTGAAACGATTCTAAAAGGATGTCCGGGGTTTTAGCGTCTTTGATTTGGCCTTGATATTTTTTTACAAAGGCGAGCCCTCGGTTTTTCACATTTTCCAGGGCATCGTTAAAGGCTGCTTCTGTCGCAAACAGATCGTCAAGATTCCATGTATCCTCCAAAGGGACTTCATGTCGTTTGGCCATGTTCTTTACTTCCTTTCATGGTGTCTCCTAGCAGTATAAACCACTGTGATACGATACAACATGTTAAAGGGGGAAGGAGGCCGATGTTGAAAAAACCAAGACAGTTGATCGGGATAATCGTATTTTCTTTGTTGTTATTGTCCGTTGTTTTTGCCGTTGTGCGCCTGATCGGAGCGCCTTCTGAATCCCCTGTAGGGGATGATTTCATTAAGACTAAAAGTGACTATGCGCTCATGGTGGCCCAGTGTGGCTTGGCCATTTTTGTCATGTTTTTGCCGTCTGTTTTGGAAAAGCGCTTCGATTTTACCGTGCCCGACCTGATGTCAAGTCTGTATTATCTGTTTTTGTTCGCGGCGGTGTATCTGGGTGAAGTGCGCAATTTTTATTATATTTTTCCGCATTGGGATACGGTCCTGCATTCCTTGTCGGGCGGCATGCTCGGCGCCTTAGGTTTTGTCATCGTGCGTGTCCTAAATGAATCCGATTTAAAGGGCATTCGCCTGTCACCATTTTTTGTCTCACTTTTTGCTTTTTGTTTTGCCCTGTCAGCCGGCGCCGTATGGGAGATCTATGAGTTTATCGTGGACAGCACTCTGGGCCTCAACATGCAAAAGTGGCGCCTTGAGGACGGTACCTTGTTAGTGGGGATGGCGGCCTTAAGGGACACGATGGTGGATCTCATCGCGGATGCCTTGTCCGCTTTAGCGGTTGTGACCGTGGGTTATTTTTCGTACCGGCGTACGTATGAGCAGGCATCCGACAGCGCTAATGACCGTTCAAAATGACTTCCGTATAGCTCTCTAGGACGATCGGAGGGAGCGCGTACTGCGTTTGGTAACCCTCGACCATCTCACGGAAATGATCTCCTTGTTTCATCTTAATCAGCATCGCGTGCTGTTCGAATGTGTCATGGCTCAATTCCAGCATACTGAGCGCGATATTCGAACAGTGATCGGCGATGCGCTCCATGCTCGTCAAAATATCTGCCAACACAAATCCGAGCTCCAATGTACAGCGGCCATCTTTTAAGCGCAGAATATGGCGCGCGCGAAGCTCCCCTTGAAGATGATCGATCACCTCTTCTAAGGGTTCCACTTTTTTGGCTAAATCAAGATCGTAGGTAGAAAAAGCAAGGACCGTCATGTCAAGGAGGTCTTCGACCGCCTGGCGGAAAATGCCGAGTTCTTCAACGGCTGAGTCCGAAAAACGGATTTTCTTCTCATACATCTCCTTGGCGGACATCGCGATGTTCAATGAGTGATCCGAGATTCGCTCAAAGTCCGTTAACGATTGGAGGAGCAAGGAGAGGACGCGGTTATCTCTGTCCGTCAGCTGCCTTGCGCTGATCTGGATCATGTAGGTGCCCAAGCGATCCTCATACTGATCGGCCAAATCTTCCATTTGACGTCCGTCCTTAAAGCTTTGGACGTCATAGGAAGACAAAAGATCCGCGGATAGTTTGAAATGCTGCTTGACAAGACCTGCCATCTTGATCGTGAGCTGACGGCTCTGATCGACCGCAAAACCGGACGTGTCAAGGAAGCGGGAATCAAGGGCCAAAAATACATCTTCATGCTCCAAAAGTTCTGAAGACACTTCTTTTTTAGGCAGGAATCGGGTCGCCGCCTTGACGAACATTTTATGAAAGGGAAGAAATAAGGCGACCATCGCGGTCTTGTAGGCGGTGCTGAAGATAGCAATGCTGACAGGCGTCGGTGTTTTTACCATGAAGGAAAAAGGTGAAATGACATTCAGTCCGTAGAACAAGGCCATGAAGGTGATGGTACCGATCACGTTAAAAAACAAATGGATAAAGGCCGCGCGTTTCGCGTTCGTCGATGTCCCGATACTGCTCATCATGGCGGTGACGCAGGTGCCGATATTCGCCCCCATAATGATCGGGATGGCCGCACCAAAGGAAATGGCGCCCGTCATCGCGAAGGCTTGCAAAATACCGATGGTGGCAGAAGAGCTCTGGATCAGGGCCGTTAAAACAGCGCCGACCAAAAGGCCGAGCAGAGGATTTGAGAACGCTACGAGCAATTGGCGAAAACCGGGCAATTCGGAAAGCGGCATGACAGCGTCGCTCATGATCTGCATGCCAAACATGATGATGGCAAAGCCAATAAGAATCCGGCTGATATTTTTCTTTCGGTCATTATCCGACGCCATAATGACGGCGACCGAGGCCAACGCAATAATCGGAGCGAAGAAACTGGGTTTAAACAGCTGGAACAAGGTGGTCGAAGTCCCGATCGATCCGAGACTCAAAATCCAGGCGGTCGCCGTGGTCCCGATGTTGGCGCCCATGATCAGGCCGACGGTTTGGGCAAGGGGTAAAAGCCCCGCGTTCACAAGGCCTACGACCATGACGGTCGTGGCGGACGAAGACTGGATGATCGCGGTGACGCCCGCGCCTAGAAGAACCGCTCTCAAAGGATTGGCGGTCAATTTTTCGAGCATCCCGCGCAATCGGGAACCCGTGACGAGCATCAGGTTGCTGCTCATCTCGTTCATCCCGAACAAAAAGAGCGCAAGCCCTCCTAAGAGGGTAACCAGGTTAAAAATATCCATCAATCTCCCTTTTCTGACTGAAGAGCGGCCTTAGCTCGATTATATCATTTTTCAGATAGGATAATAAGAATCACGCTCACGATGATGGCCACCGACGCAATTCCTTTTTGCAAATCAAGCGTTTCGTTCAACATGACCCAGCCGAGCAAAATGCCGGTCACCGGTTCAGCCGTTGAAACAATCGACGCGGTGGTCGCCCCGATTTCTCCGATACCCCATTGCAAGAGTGTGAAGCCGATGACAGTCACCGTGATCGCTACAAGGAAGGTGTACACCCAAGCCATGGGCGTCAAAGCAAAGGTCATATAGCCGCTAAAATAGGCAAACAATCCGACTTCAATCGCCCCAATCGCCGAAAGGTAAAAGGATACTTTTAAAGGCGCCATCGATTTCAAACGCGTATGTTCGACCCCCAAAGAATAGATCGTGTAGGTCACCGCGGAGGTCAGCGCGAGGAGGACACCGGTGAGCGCGAGTTGTGAACTGTCGTCGAAGAAAAAAAATGTGCCCAAGGTGGCCAAAAAAAGCGCGGCGAGGGTCAGACGGTTGATCCTCATCTTGTAAATAAAGGCGTTGATCAGCGTCACAAAGGTCGGAAAAAGAAAGTGCAGGACGGTCGCCGGTCCGACCGCGATGAAGTTGAACGCGGAAAACAATAAAAGCGATGAAGGGGCATAGCCGAGAAGTGCCACGACCGCAAGGTCCAATAGTTCGCGACGGGTGACGCGAAGCGGAATATTCAAAAACTTCAACAAAAGAAACAGCACAGGGACCGCAAGCGTGCAACGCAAAAAGGTGATCATGACGGAGTTACTGCCCAAGTCAAAAGTGAGACGCCCCAGCACTGAGGCGAGCGCAAAAATTACAGAGGCCGCGATCGCGGCGATAAGCCCCGTGTATTTCTTCATGGGTCGCTCCGGCTTATGGATGGGTGGCACCGCCCAAGTAGGCGCGTTTCACCTCTTCATTGTCAATCAGGTCACTCGTATTACCATAAAGGGTAATGCGGCCTGTTTCAAGCACATAGCCGCGTGAGGCCAGGGTGAGCGCGATTTTCGCGTTTTGTTCAACCAACAAAATGGTCATGCCCTCCGCATTGATCTCGCGGATCAGTCGGAACACCTCGCCTACAAGGAGAGGCGAAAGGCCCATGGAGGGCTCGTCGAGCAGGAGCATTTTCGGCTTACTCATGAGCGCGCGCCCGATCGCGAGCATTTGCTGCTCGCCGCCTGACAGTGTTCCCGCCAGTTGGTTGCGGCGCTC